>NZ_FZNT01000022.1 GCF_900188235.1 Lutibacter agarilyticus
TGGACCTACAACAAAAAACTGTACAATTAATTGCGAGACTTAAGCCGCTACATTTTGATTATACATTTCTATTTCAAATTCATTAATAGTTTTATACCCTAAAGTTGAGTGTATCCTCCTTTTATTATACCAAGTTTCAATCCAACTGAAGATTGATAATTCAGCTTGTGATCTATAATTGTATGTATGTTTATAAACCCATTCGGTTTTTAAGCTTTTAAAGAAGGATTCTGCAACAGCATTATCCCAACAATTCCCCTTTCTACTCATAGATTGTATCACCAAACCATCGTAGCTTTTAATAATATCTGTAAAGCGATAACTAGCATACTGAACCCCTCTATCAGAATGAAAAATAAGTTCTTCTATAATTACATTAGATTTAACAGCCATATTCCATGCAGGTATTATAGTATCCTTTGTTGTTAAATTATCACTCATAGACCATCCAACTATTTTTCTATTAAACAAATCTATAATGACCGTTAAATACATCCAGCCTTGCTTAGTTTCGATATAAGTGATATCTGACACCCATACTTGATTCTTTCTAAAAACTTCAAAGTTTTGATTTAAAATATTAGCAGCTACAGGGTATTTATGATTGCTATCTGTGGTTACTTTAAATTTTCGCTTTCTTCTAGCAAATAATCCATTAGCCTTCATAATTCTGGCTACTCTTGGCTTAGAAATAAAATGCCCTAACTTTTCTAATGCTACTTTTATTCTTGGAGCACCATAACTTTCAAAACTATCTTTAAAAATAGTAGTAATGAATGTTGATAGCTTTTGATTATATAACCATAGTTTTGATACCTTAGCCTTTAACCAATTATAATAACCACTTGTACTAACTTTTAATACTTTACACATCTTCTCAACTGAAAACTTAAATTTATGGTGTTTTATAAACCTGAATTTTTCTTGTCGCTCTTGGAGAAGATGCTCACTGCCTTTTTTAATATCTCATTTTCTTCTGAAACATCTTTTAATTGACGCTTTAATAACGCTATTTCTCTCTGCTCATCTGTTAATTTTGGCTTGCCGCGACCTGGAAAACTGTTCTTGCCATAATCTTTTGACTCACTTCTCCAACGATGTAATACCGAATATGGAATATCTAACTCCTCACATATTTGTTTAACACTACCCCGTGCATAGCTTAATTCTACTGCCTTTTGTTTAAATGATGTACTGTAATTCCTGTGTTGTCTTTTCATAATTCAAAGTTAATTTATGTAACTCTAAATCTCGCATCTTTATGTCCAGTCTAATATAGGAAGTCCA
>NZ_FZNT01000020.1 GCF_900188235.1 Lutibacter agarilyticus
CTAGATTTTTTTGGATACTTTTTTCATCAATGAACTGCGAAGTACATCACGAACACATAAAAAACAATTAAAAAAAGTGAGTAAAAAAAGTATCAATTTAATGACAAGACACTTTACTTTGTTCAGTATGAAAGTTGATTACGAAAAGCCAATATCTAAAAACCCAAAAAAAAAACGTCATTCCCAACTTGATTGGGAATCTTTTCCTTTGAAGGTCTATATATATTATTCTTTTACTCATTCCTTTTCAATTCTTTATTTGAAATTGTAATGTGTTTTGCAGTTCATTGATGAAAAGAAGCAATAATCTAATCTTCTGCATATTTCTTTAAAATACAATCCTCAAAAAAGACATACAACTAAAAATAAACAAGTAGCAAATAGTTGTCCTATTTGATTTTTCGTTGTAAACAATTAAAAAATGTAGCGTTTGACGATGGGTTTTCCAAAGAGCGCAGCGGTCTGGAAATGGTGGGTAGAATTTTTTAAGTAGGCTTGCAGAAAAATAAAATCAGACTAGATTTTTTTGGATACTTTTTTCATCAATGGAAAAAAGTATCATTTTAATAACAATACACTTCACTTTGTTCAGTATGAAAGTTGATTACGAATAGCGAATATCTAAAAACCCAAAAAAAACGTCATTCCCAACTTGATAGGGAATCTTTCACATTGGAGTTTTATACTTATTTTCACCCGCCCGCCATCTGGCCCTATCACTAAAAATGTTCACAGAACATTTTCTTAACGTTCTGTCATGCATTTTCCGTCGCGCCATCTGGCCCTATCACTAAAGTAGTCTACCAGACTGCTTCTTAACGTTCTGTCCCATTTTGAGCGGTGTATTGAGCATAGCCGAAATGAGGGGCTAGGGGTGTGTAAGTATTGAAGTTAAAATAATGAGTTACTTCACGTTGTTCAGTATGACAATTTGTTGAAACCAAAATACCGTCATTCCCAACCTTGTACTCAGCGAAGTCGAAGTGTTGATTGAGGATCTTTTCCTTAAATTATTTATAATCCGCGTTACAAATGCTACAATTCACCTCCAATTTATATGAAGGCACTCGTTATAAACGATCACTAGAAGGAGTAATATCACACAGAGCTTGTCGAAGTGTTTTTTTTAGTTGTTAATATCATTATTGAGAGTTCAAAATACACGTAGGGCTGTCATTACGAGGAGCGTTAGCGACGTGGTAATCTTTTACATTGAAATTCTAATCCATTCCCCTCTTGAGAGGGGGTTAGGGGTGTGTTCAGTATGACAGTTGACTGTTAAATGCTAATATCAAATAGCTAATAACCAAAATACCGTCATTCCTAACTTGACTGGGGATCTTTTCCATAGGAATTCAGAAGAT
>NZ_FZNT01000019.1 GCF_900188235.1 Lutibacter agarilyticus
ATTTTGGATTTTGGGATTACCTCATTTTCGTAGCCTATGCAGTACTTATTTTAGGTGTAGGATTATGGGTTTCCAGAGATAAAAAAGGACATGAAAAAAATGCAGAAGATTACTTCTTAGCAAGTAAAAGTTTACCTTGGTGGGCTATTGGAGCAAGTCTAATTGCTGCAAATATTTCCGCAGAACAATTTATAGGAATGTCGGGTTCAGGTTTTGCACTTGGTTTGGCAATTGCTTCTTATGAGTGGATGGCAGCATTGACTTTAATTATAGTAGGAAAGTATTTTCTACCAATATTTATTGAAAAAGGATTGTATACCATTCCTGAGTTTGTAGAAAAACGATTTTCAACAAATTTGAAGACAATTTTAGCGGTTTTCTGGATTGCTT
Source organism: Lutibacter agarilyticus (assembly GCF_900188235.1). Taxonomy (GTDB): domain Bacteria; phylum Bacteroidota; class Bacteroidia; order Flavobacteriales; family Flavobacteriaceae; genus Lutibacter; species Lutibacter agarilyticus. The sequence continues at coordinate 391 of NZ_FZNT01000019.1, forward strand.
TATATGTATTTGTGAATTTAGCATCGGTATTGTATTTAGGTTCTTTAGCCTTAGAAACAATCATTGGAATTCCAATGGTGTATGGGGTTATAGGTTTAGGTTTATTTGCCGCAGCATATTCTTTATACGGTGGACTTTCAGCAGTTGCTTGGACCGATGTGATTCAAGTTGTGTTTTTAGTTTTAGGAGGTTTAGTAACCACTTATTTAGCCTTAAATACAGTGTCTGACGGACAAGGTGTTATTGAAGGACTTAAAACGGTTTATGCAGCAGCACCAGATCGTTTTGCTATGATTTTAGAAGAAGGAAATCCTGAATTTAAAAACTTACCAGGAATTGGTGTTTTAGTTGGTGGACTTTGGGTAGCAAACTTATATTATTGGGGTTTCAACCAATACATTATTCAAAGAACACTAGCAGCCAAATCATTAAAAGAATCTCAAAAAGGTATTTTATTAGCTGCAGGTTTAAAATTAATTATTCCTGTGATTGTTGTAATTCCTGGAATTGCAGCGTATGTTATGGTAAACGACCCTGAAATTATGGCTCGTTTAGGTGCTGCTGGGTTGAAAAACTTACCATCATTAGAACAAGCAGATAGAGCATACCCTTGGTTATTACAATTTTTACCAACTGGTATGAAAGGATTGGCATTTGCAGCTTTAGCAGCAGCAATTGTATCGTCTTTAGCTTCTATGTTGAATTCAACATCAACCATTTTTACAATGGATATTTACAAACAATACATCAATAAAAATGCAAGTGATAAACAAACAGTAAACGTTGGAAGATTATCAGCAGGTGTGGCTTTATTAATTGCGTGTATTATGGCGCCACTTTTAGGAGGTATCGACCAAGCATTCCAGTTTATTCAAGAATATACAGGGATTGTTTCTCCGGGTATTTTAGCTGTATTTATGCTAGGTTTATTCTGGAAGAAAACAACAAACAAGGCTGCAATTATTGGTGCTTTATCTTCTATCCCAATTGCAGTTGCATTTAAAGCTACAGCAATGCCTTGGATGGATCAAATGGGGTTAACGGCTGTATTAACAATGGTTGTAATTATAATTGTTAGTTTAATTCAGCATAAAGGAAAAGATGATGAAAAAGCAATTGAAATTACAAAGGAATTATTTAAAACAAGTCCGTT
>NZ_FZNT01000016.1 GCF_900188235.1 Lutibacter agarilyticus
TACTGTAATTCCTGTGTTGTCTTTTCATAATTCAAAGTTAATTTATGTAACTCTAAATCTCGCATCTTTATGTCCAGTCTAATATAGGAAGTCCAGTCCTTTTTTGATTCGTTTTTTGGACAAGCAACTGCGAAGCACATCACGATTTCCAATAAAAAATAAGAAAGGGATGAGTAAAAAATGAATAAGAATAATTAAATAACCAAAAAAACCACTATGAACTCAACACCACACATAAAAACAGAAGGAACCTCCAAATTCCAAATCGGAGAAATCCGAAACAATACCATACACTACGATTTCGAAAAAATAAAAACCTACCTCAACATCAAAGGTCATATGCTATTCGGAAAAAACTTCAGAATCTACAAAGAAGACGAAGCTTTGCTCTTCAAACTATGCTCATACTTCATTCAAGACCATTACAGCTGCGCACAAATGGGAATCGACACCAGCAAAGGAATATTACTTTCGGGTCCTGTAGGGTGTGGTAAAACATCGCTAATGCAATTACTACTGCATTTAGCACCACACAAAACCACTTACGAAATCATTCCAACACGCAACATCGTATTCAGCTTCAATGCATCCGGATTTGAAACCCTGGTACAATATAACCAAACAAAAAACTACTGTTTTGACGATTTAGGTGTAGAACCTATCGGAGTTCATTATGCAAAAGACTGCAATGTACTAGGAGAAATCTTACTATCACGATACGATTTATTTACCCAAACCAGTCAAAGTCTTAGTCATAGTTTTAGTCATAGTCAAGGTCATAGTCATTCAAAAACCCACATCACCACCAACCTAAATACTAGGGAACTAGAAACCCGCTACGGAAAAAGAGTCCGAAGTCGAATGCGTTCTATGTTCAACCTCATCACCTTTGACGTTAACTCAAAAGATAAAAGAAGATAATCTAAAATTCAAATATACCATAAGGCATAAATGAAAAAAATTAATTTATGTTGATTAATAATTAGCGGAATCAAACTATTTTGACATTAACAAACTTTACTTTCTAACCCAAATACCCCAGCACCTATAAATCCTGCTTTATTCCCTAATTCAGCTTTTACAATTTTCACATTCTCAAAACATTCTTTCATTACATATTTTTGAACCTTTTGATTTATGATATCAAAATAGAATTCTCCTGCTTCTGATATTCCCCCACCTATCACAACTTTTTTAGGGTTGAAAACATTTACGAATCCCGCAATTCCCATTGCTACATAATCAGTAGATTTCCCTAATGCTTCAATAGCCTCTGATTCACCTTCCATATACTTTGAGATAATATGCTTCCCATCTATTGAAACATCCAATTCATTAATGCTTTTAGCTGCTTTATACATATTGATTAGTGCTGATGTAGAGGCTTTATCTTCCCAAGCAAAAATTGCATCATTCACAACTAAAGGAAAAGCTCCTAGTTCTCCACACAAACCAAATTGGCCTTGAAATAGTTTTCCATCAATAAAAATAGCACCTCCTATTCCAGTGCCTAAAGTAATAAACACAACTACATCTTTATTACTCCCTTCTGTAAATTTAAATTCACCTAGCCCCATCATATCTGCATCATTACCTACATAAGTTGAGAGTTTTAACTGTGTTGAGATAAATGATGCTATAGCGGTACCTTTCCAATTTTTTATATTTTTTGTTTCCCCTAGAACTATATCACGGTTTTTAATTAGTCCTGGTGTTCCAATTCCAATTGATTCAACCTCAAGTCCCAATTCCTTGGCTTTTTCAATACATTCTTCACACGCATTTAATATATTTTTCAAAACTTCTTTTGAGGATGATTTCGCATTTGATGGCTTTTTTGAATTCCAATACGCCTTCCCTTCAGAGTCAACCAATCCATATTTTATTGCCGTTCCTCCAAGATCAATTCCTATTCCTATCTTATGTTCATTCATATTTTTTAATTTTACTTCCAGAAAATTGTATAAAGTGCAACTAATATAATTATTACTGCAAACAACCCAATGTTAAATAATGGGCTTGTTTTAAACAGTTTTTTTGAAATTTCAGTACGTTTCTAATCATCTGTTCCTTTATGTTGGAAATAAGAAATTAATTCTAACACTACTTTCGACGAATTCATTTAATTATTCAATTCAAACAGTTTCCAATACTAAACTGTTGTGCTTATAAATTTTTAATTAAATAATGATGTGAGAAATCTAATACAAGAAACCGCTAATTTTTTTTGTTATGCTTTACGTAAGCATTTACTTTTTTTCTCCAGTCTACAATTAATTGTTTAAGTTCTTTGGTTTTTTCTGGCATTGATTCGGCAAGGTTAGTAGTTTCTCCTAGATCATTTTTAATATTATATAATTCTACATAGCCATCTTCATAAAAATCGAGTAATTTATAATCACCTTTTCTAACAGTTGTATTTGAAGTGTCACCGGTATTAATTGGTCTAGGAATTGGTGAGTGCCAAAAAATAGCTCTTTCTTCATTTTCAATTTTGTTACCCTTTAGAACTTCGCTAAAACTTACGCCGTCTATATACTGTTGAGGTTGAGGAGCTAAATTTGCCATGTCTACTAAAGTTGGGTAATAATCTGTTCCAGTAATCACAACATCAGTTGTTGAATTTTCTTTAGTAACTCCAGGCCATTTCACAAACATTGGCACACGAATACCACCTTCGTAATTATGACCTTTTCCAGCCCTTAACGGTAGGTTTGAAGTTGCAATTGGTCTGTTATTGCCTCTATTAGATAATCCACCGTGATCTGATGTGAAAACAATAATGGTATTTTCGTCTAAATTTAATTCTTTTAATACAGCATTCAGTTTTCCTAAACTTTCATCAATACTTTGAATCATTGCAGCGTACGTTACATTATCTTGATATAATTTAGTTTCACCAGTGTTTTTCCAAATAGTTGCAAATTCAGGGCCTTCAGGAACTGGATTTTCCTTTAGTTTCTGTTCATAAATTTTTTCAAGTTCTTTTTTTCCTTCAAAAGGAGTATGAACACCATAATGTGATAAGTACACAAAGAAAGGTTTATCTTTGTTTTCTTTGATGAAATTTACCGTCTTACGAGTTAAATGATCAGACAAATATTCGCCTTCAACGGCATCATCTAATCCTTCAATATTTTTTTCTTTACCATTACCACTTTTATTATTTTTTATTGTATTATATGGGTAGAAATAACTTTTTGGTGCACCCGCGTGGCCACCTCCAAAATTATAATCAAATCCTTCATCTTCAGGATAAACTTCATCAGAAGCTAAATGCCATTTTCCAGCAAAAAAAGTGACATAACCTTCCTGTTTAAAAGCTTTTGCAATACCAAATTCCGAAGATTTTAGTTTGCCAGAATCTTGACCTCCTTTTCCAGGAATTCCTTCTCTTGCAGGATATTTTCCAGTAATCATTGCAAATCTAGACGGGACACAACGCGGATGTGCGGAATAGGCTTGATTGAAACGCATACCTTCATGTGCAAGTTTGTCAATATTAGGAGTTTCGTAAAATTGACTTCCTTGATAACTTGTGTCCATCCAACCAAAATCATCTACTAAAAAGAAGATAACATTTGGTTGTTTCGTTTTATTTTGGGCATTGCAGGAAAACAATCCAGCAAGTATAAAAGTTAAAAATATTTTTTTCATTGGTTCATATTTTTTTTTTGAAATACACTACTGTAAAAAGTATTTCAGAGACTGTTTTTTTATTAATAATGAAGAATAAGATAATCCTCATCGTTTAAAGTGTTTTCTAGTTCCGTAGGTACTTTAATAAATTTTGATGATATGTCTAAACGATTATTAGCAGGTTTAAGAATAGGCATGTAATTATCTTCAACAAGAAAATCTTCTTGGTCATTCATCCATATATATAAATCTTTTATTAGCTCTTTCTTAATCTTTTGAAACGTTGGTTTTTTTGCCAGATTTAACATTTCAAAAGGATCATTTTCGATATCATACAATTCTTCATATGGAGTATCCTTAAATTTTTCAGCACCTCTCTTCAAAAATGCATTCACATATTGATTGTCTCCATAATTTTTTTCAACAACTTCAATAGAATTGAAATTTCTTATATACTTGTATTTTTTGCTTCGTATCATTCTTGATGGGAATACAGAAGCGCTTAGAATATTTTGATTACTTTGAACTCCGTAAACATATTCATGAATTGCTTTTTTTGAACCTTTTAAAGAAGGAAGAAAACTTTTTCCATCAATATTTTTAGGAGTTTTACCTCCTGCAATTTCAACAAAAGTAGGTAACACATCTGTATAGTGAATCATAACATTAGAACGTGTCTCGGGTTTAATTACTCCCGGCCAACGCACAACAAAAGGCACATTTAAACCACGATCGTAAACCGTGAATTTTCCAGTTTTACCATGGTCTGCACTATAAATAAAGATAGTATTTTCATCAAGGTATTTATCAACTAATTTTAAGACTCTTTCTAATTGGTTATTGTCTTCTTCTACATTTCTATAATAACCAGCTGTTTCCTTAACTTTATAATTTTTATCTTTATCAGTTTCATTGAAAGGATAAAATTTAAGGTCGTCAGCGGTTTTACCAACAACATCATAATAAGGAGAATGTGGTAAGTCTGAAGAGATAAACATACAGAATGGCTTATCAGCTGACTCGAAATAGTTTTCAATTTCGTCTATAGGTGCGTACGGCCTTACCTGTTCTTCTTTGTGTACGGGTCTCCATTCATGAGTCCAATCAAAAACTTCCTTTGGTTTAACATGACTTTTTCCTGCGAGAATAACATCATATCCCAAGGTCTCTAAATATTTACTAATGCCAACTTGTGTGTTTTTTGCTTGAATATGGTTTAAGAATACACCATTTTTTAAAGGGTAATTTCCGGTATATAATTGTGTACGGCTTGGAGCACATATAGATTGACCTGTATAGGCATTTTCAAATACAAGCCCTTCTTTTGCAAGGCGGTTAACTGCAGGTGTATTAATTTTATCATTCCCATAGCAACCGTAATCATATTTATCTTGATCGTCGGCCAGATAAAAAATTATGTTTGGTTGTTTTAATGCTTTTGTTTTCTGAGCTGTAATCGAAGAACTCATTGTTACTAACACGGTAAATAATAAGAATGTATAAATTTGTCTTTTCATGATTAAAATGATATTATTATAATTAATAAACGTATTGTATAACATTTCTTTAAAGATGTTATTAAAATCTAATGAGTTATTGTTAAGTTTTAAATAGATAAGATTATAATCCTATTGTTCTTATTTATAACTTCAATATCTTTTTGTAAAATTATTAATATTACATTTTTTAGTAAAGGATAGATGGTTATGAACAAGGGTGATATGTTTTTATTTTTGAAGAACGATAAAAAAACAGCTGAAAATTTTTAGGATTGTTTATAAAGTGAAATATAAGGTTCTATTTTTTTGTTAAAGCATTTAAATCTCACAGCGCATATCGAGATTGTTATTTAGCACCTTAAAATCATATAACCTTTTATAAAAAACATACATCCCTAAACAATTTCATAAAGGCTTCTATTTTTGTTGATGTAAGTTAATAGGTTGGTAATAAATGTATGATAGACTTTAAAATATCAAAAAATAGATTGCTGTAAATTGTTTTTATAGTGAGTATTCTTTTTTAAACCTCTAATTACTAGTTGATTTACTGTAAGTATTATAGTTCAGGTATTCATAATAAAGTAAACAAGAATGAATCAAATTACATTAAATATTATTGAACGTAGTGATATCCCTATGTATCAGCAGATTGTAAATTCAATTGTAAATTCAATTTCAAAAAAAGACTTATTGGTCGGTGATTTATTACCTTCTGTAAATAATTTGAGCAAAACACACGGAGTGTCAAGGGATACTGTTTTTAAGAGTTATACGATATTAAAAACAGATGGAATCATAAATTCGGCACGAGGTAAAGGGTATTATGTAACTAGTAATGTTAGAAGAGTTTTATTATTGTTAGACACCTTTAAATCTTATAAAGAAGTTTTATACGGTTCGTTTATTGATAATTTAGCTAAAAATGTTATTGTAGATCTTAAGTTTCATCACAATAATATTGATGAATTTAAATCGATTTTAAATATTAGTAAAGGAAAATATTACAAATACATTGTAATGAATATGGATCATAAGGATGTGCCGACTTTTATTTCCAAAATAGACAATGATAAATTGTTATTGTTAGATTGGAATATACACTCTAAAGTTGAAAATAATTTTGTTTTTCAAGATTTTGGAGCTTCATTTTATAACTGCCTAAAAGAATCTCATGAGTTATTTAGAAAATATAAAAGTATACAGTTTATCTACCCATCATACACCCATCATTCCATAGAAACGGTTAACTATTTTAAAAAATTTGGGGATACGTTCAATTTTAAATATAAAGTAATAATAGATGAAAAAAAAATAAAAATTGAAAAAAATGCAGCCTATATAAGTGTGAGTGATAGAGTTTTGGGTAAGTTTTTAGAACAATGTCGTGAGCAAGAATTTGAACCAGGAATTGATGTTGGTTTCTTATCCTATAATGAAACTCCAATGAAAAAATTTGTTTACAAAGGTATTTCTGTAGTTTCAACAGATTTTAAGGCTATGGGGATGAAAGCAGCTGAATTTATAAATTTAAATGAGGGTGAAAAAATGCAATGTTACATACCAACAAAAATCACACAAAGAGAATCTTTATAAAGTTCTTTTAATAAATAATTCATTAAAAGAAAAAAAGAAACAACCAAATGAAAGTAGGATTATTTATACCGTGTTATATCAATCAACTATATCCACAAGTAGCCATTGCTACCTTGGAATTATTAGAAAAACTAGGAGTTGATGTATATTATCCAACAGGACAAACGTGTTGCGGTCAACCTTTAGGAAATTCAGGATACGAGGAAGATTCAAAAGGTGCTTGCCAGGTTTTTGTAGAAAATTTTAAAGAATACGATTATATAGTTGGGCCATCAGGAAGTTGTATTTACCATGTAAAACATCATTTTGATATTTTAGAACAAACACCTGAAGTTGTAAAAGTGCGTAACAACGCTTATGAATTGTGTGAATTTATTGTGAAAGTATTGGGTAAAACTGATATTGGCGCTTCATTTCCGCATAAAGTAGGTTTACATAAAAGTTGTCATGGGTTGCGTGGCTTAAAATTGGG
>NZ_FZNT01000021.1 GCF_900188235.1 Lutibacter agarilyticus
GTGTAAATGTTGGCAAATAGCTGTTTTGTCTAAAACAATTACTAAATCATTGGCTATAAAAGGTAATACTCTTATTGGAAATTGAGTTTCTGAAATCCATACGGCTCCGTTTTCTGCTACTCCAAATTCTCCTTTTATAATTGCTAGATCTACATCTTCTAACTTGTGTGGTTCTTTAATTTCTGAAATTAAAACACTTCCTAAAGAAGTTTCTTGCGAACAGTCTATTATTTTAGCTGCATTTGGGTATTTCAATCTTAAAGATCCGTCTATTTCACTTTTTGAAGATAAGTCTATTACAGAACCTCCAACTCCCACTACTTTCTCTTTAAAAGCTGCTAATAGATTTATATTTTCAATAAAATTAGTTACATCTATTTCAGGCAATGGTAACAAATCTGGTTTATTTTCTTTGATCGATTTTAATATTTCAGCTTTACCCATTGTTTTTTCTTTTTAGTTTATACCACTCATCAAAATTCTCATTCTTTACTTCAGGAAGATCTCTAGCATTTCCCCAAGTATTTAATTTTGAATACACCATAAATCGTGGCGCATGTTTTAACATAAATCGTGCTGATTTACCGGCTATGCTATAGAGTGTTGGATTGGACAATACCACTCCTGCTATTTTTAAAATTGTTTTTTTAATTAGTGGCTGTGGCTCGTCTTTTACAATTATTTGACGCCATTTATACAACTGTTCATGAATGTTGATTTTAACCGGACAAACATTAGAACACGAACCACATAATGTAGATGCAAAAGGCAACGAACTGTGTTTTGTTAAATCTTTTCCTGGTGATAAAATAGAACCAATGGGTCCTGGTATTGTTGCATCATAACTATGACCTCCACTTCGTCTGTAAATCGGGCAGGTATTCATACAAGCTCCACAACGAATACAGTGTAACGATGATCTAAAATCTTCTCTGCTTAATTGTTCTGTTCTTCCGTTATCAACAATCACAATGTGCATTTCATGACCTTCAGCAGGTTTGTTGAAATGCGACGAGTAGGTTGTTATTGGTTGTCCTGTGGCACTTCGTGCTAACAAACGTAAAAAAACACCTAAATGTTCTTCCTTCGGAATAATTTTTTCAATTCCCATACACGCAATATGTATGGGTGCTAAATGCGATCCCATATCGGCATTCCCTTCATTGGTACAAACAACTATCCCTCCTGTTTCTGCAATCGCAAAATTAACGCCGGTAATAGCTACATCGGCTTCTAAAAACTTACCTCTTAAATGTTTTCTTGCTTCATTGGTTAAATATTCAGGATTTCCACCACTTGGTGTGGTTCCTAAATGTTCTTGAAACAATTCATCTACTTCTTCTTTTGTTTTATGAAT
>NZ_FZNT01000013.1 GCF_900188235.1 Lutibacter agarilyticus
TTTCAGAAACTCAATTTCCAATAAGAGTATTACCTTTTATAGCCAATGATTTAGTAATTGTTTTAGACAAAACAGCTATTTGCCAACATTTACACCAAGCGTATGCTTTAACTTCAAAAAGAGAAAGAACTTTTGGCGTTTTTATAGCAGGGCCTTCAAAAACTGCAGATATTGAACAGTGTTTAGTTGTTGGTGCACAGGGAGCTATGAGTTTAACGGTTGTGCTAATTTAACAAAGGATAATTATCAAACCTTAACCGAGTTGGATCTTTAGTGTTCTTTCGTTTTACTTTTTAAATGGAGTTTTAATGTTCTATTTTTTATTAAGAGTTTTAAATTACCAAAAAAATAAAATACGCTTCGATTAATAATTAGTAAATCATAGCCTTTTCTACATTGTCGAGTCCTATAATTTTTGGCACATCTCTTTTTATTGCATTCAAATAGCATAGTGCACATTAAAAGCTTATTTAGCGCTTTAAAATCATATCACCTTTTATAAAAAACATACACCCCTAAATATTTATACAATGGCTTATACTTTTGTTTATAGAAACAATAAAAGTTTAAAACCGATATATGAAAACCGATAAAGCATTACAAAATACATTTATACCGATTGTTTTCTTGGTGTTGTCCTTGTTCTCAGTAAATCTTTTTTCCCAAAACCCTTTAGTGATGGACCAGTTTACTGCAGATCCTACGGTTCGGGTATTTGATGGAAAATTATATATGTATCCTTCACATGATGTGCCTTGTAAAGATGGACAAGGATTTATAGGTTTTTGCATGCCAGATTATCATGTATTCTCCTCTGAAAATTTAACCGAATGGGAAGACCATGGTGTCATACTTTCTCACAATACCGTTCCTTGGGTAGAACCAGCATCATTTAGAATGTGGGCGCCAGATTGTGTTTTTAAGAATGGCAAATATTATTACTATTTCCCAGCAAATTCTGTTGAAAAAATAAATGGAAAAGGTAGAAGAATTGGCGTTGCTGTTTCCGATAAACCTTATGGGCCTTTTGCGCCAGAAGCAAATTTTATTGAAGGTATTTGGGGAATAGATCCCAATGTGTTTACAGATAAAGATGGCAAGTCTTACATCTATTGGGCGGAAGAAAGAGTCATTTATGGAGCACTGCTTAAAGAGAATATGGTTGAATTGGCTTCAGTGCCAGTACCTATGAAAATAAATGGCATTGGTAGGCGTAAATTTATTGAAGGTCCTTTTATGTTTGAGCGTAAAGGTATTTATTATATGACCTTTCCTTACATCCCAGAAACCACCGAACAAATTGTGTATGCAACTAGTGATAACCCATTGGGACCTTTTAAATATCAAAATGTGATTATGAAAGAATGGGAAAACAAATGCTATACAAACCATCAATCCATTGTAGCATATAAGAATCAGTGGTATTTATTTTACCATCATAATGAATTGTCACCCGATTTTGATAAAAACCGCTCCATAAAAGCAGATAGTTTGTTCTTTGATAAAAATGGCTTAATAAAAGAAATTATTCCAAGTAAAAGAGGTATAGGTGTTTCAAATGCTGAAAAAACTATACAGATTGATAGATATAGTAGAGTTTCAAAAAAAGGAGTTTCTACTGAATTTAATAATTCTAACCAAACCTTTGATGGCTGGAATGTGTCTTTTAATGAGACCAATTCTTGGTTGCAATACAATAAAGTAGAATTCAGTAATAATAAAACTAAGACTTTAAACTTAAAAGTAAAATCTCCAAAAGGTGGGAGTTTTGAAGTGCGTTTAAATGCAATTGACGGTCCGTTAGTCGCAATAGTAAATTTAGAAGACGTAGATGGGTGGAAAACAACAAGTATAAAAACGAAAAAAATAAAATCAGGAATTTACAACTTATTCATTGTCTCCAAATCGAAAGAACCTTTTGCTATAGATTGGCTTCAATTTGAACAATAGAAAATACTGAATTTTAATCTAGAATAAATGAATGCAAAACATAAGAATGCTAAATAAGAAAATCATCTTAATAATAGTAGTACTAATAACTAGTTTAGGAAGTCCTGAATTTGTTAGAGCTCAGTCAAATCAACCTAATATTTTACTAATAATGGGTGATGATTGCACATTCAGTGATTTATCATTATATGGTGGTACCAACGTTAAAACACCAAATATTGATAAATTGGCATCAGACGGACTTACATTCAATAAAGCATACTTGTCCGAAGCTATGTGTGCACCAAGTAGAGCCGAATTATTAACAGGTTTTTACCCTATGACTAATGGGGTAACCTTTAATCATAGTGCAACACGTAACAATATAAAAGGAGTGGCTCAATATTTAAGACCATTAGGTTATAGAGTTGGATTATCGGGAAAATCACATTTAAAACCTGAATCTGTTTACCAGTTTGAGGATATTTTAGGGATTACTAAAAGTGCAATTTCTGAAGTGTCTGAGTTTGAATCTGAGGAAATAGAAAAATTTATAAATAGAGATAAAAAAACACCTTTCTTTTTAATGACGGCTTTTACAAGTCCTCATGTGCCTTGGACAGTTGGAGATCCTTCACATTTTAATCCTGATAAAATAAAATTGCCACCTCATATGGCAGACACAAAGGCAACTAGAGAAGATTTTTGTAAATATTTAGCTGAAATTGAAGTATTAGATATACATGTTGGCAAGATATTGGCTTTACTTGAAAAATCTGGAGAAGCAGAAAATACAATTGTAATTTTCACTTCAGAACAAGGTGCACAAATGCCTGGCGTAAAATGGACGAATTGGGATGTAGGTGTGCACACAGGTTTTATAATGAAGTGGCCAAATAAAATTAAAGGAGGGCAAAGAACAGATGCGCTAATTCAATATTGTGATGTGCTTCCAACACTTTTGGATATCGTTTTAGAAAATAAAAACAATGACATTTTTGATGGTAAAAGTTTTTTGAAGGTTTTAAATGGTGAAACAGAAAAGCATCGCGATTTTGTATACTTCATGCATAATAATATTCCTGAAGGGCCTTCATACCCAATTAGAGCTGTAAGTAACGGAACCTATACGTACATCAGGAATTTATCTTCAGAAAATTTATACATCGAAAAACATGTAATGGGAACGTTAAGGTGGCATGATTACTGGCCTTCTTGGGTTTATGAAGCGGATACAAATGAACATGCAAACTTTTTATTAAACAGGTATCAAAAGAGACCTAAAGAAGAATTGTACAATCTTTCTTCTGACCCTGAAAATTTTAAGAATCTTATTGAGGATAAAAAACTTCAAAAAATAAAAAAACAGCTTTCTAAACAATTAGACTTGTGGATGAATAAGCAGAATGATCCTGGAGCAATACTAGATCAGAAAGAATATCAAGAAGCATCAAAATCGGGAAAACATAAATTATAAGTGATTTAACAATTGAAATATATACAAATGAAATATATAAAGGAGTCATCAAATGAGAAAAAAGAAAGTGGACTTAAAAGTTTTTTAAGTAATCATTTCAATATAAAAAATAGGTTATATAATATAACAATTATGTTGTTGTTATTTTCCTGTATTTCTGTTTCAGCTCAGACAGAATTAAGTTTACAAGAATTTAAATTGCCTCCAGAATCATCTAAGGTGCACACGTGGTGGCATTGGATGAATAATGGAATTACCAAAGATGGGATTACGAAAGATCTGGAATCGATGAAAAAACAAGGTGTGGTGCAGGCTACCATTTTAAATGTAGGGCTTCCTATTGTAAACCCTGTTGAAGTGCCCGATATTATGTTTGGAACACCTGAGTGGTACGAGATGTTTAATTGGGCATTAACGGAAGCTAAACGAGTGGGAATTAGCATTGGAATTCATAATTGTGATGGATGGAGCACCAGTGGTGGACCTTGGCTTACAGCAGAAGAGTCAATGAAACTTTACACTTGGTCTAAGACAACTATTAAAGGAGGTAAAGAGGTAAGTGTACAATTAGCCTTGCCTCCAAATTCTCGTAACTATTATCGCGATTATGCGGTGGTGGCTATTCCGCTAAATGAAAAAGAGAATTCATTTCAAACAGCAAAAGCTAAAATTACCATTAATAAGAAAGTAGATGCGAATGCGATTAGTGATGGGAACCCTTTTAGCTCTGTTGTTCTAAAGGCGGGAGATGTAATTAATATTGAATTGAAATCAAAAATAGAGATTAGTCAAGTGAAGTTTCAGTCACTTATTTTAGATAGCTATAAGTCATATTTTTGGGGTAATCTAAATAAAATTGGAGGAAAGTTTATTCTTTATTCGTCCAATGATAATGTTAATTTTCAAAAAGTTTCAAATGTTGAATTTAGAGGAGTATCAGAAACTAAGTCGGTTTCAATACCAAAAACCAGTGCTCAGTTTTTCAAACTGGAATGTCTTGAAGTAACTAAGAAGTACCCTTTATCTGAACTTGAATTATTAGCAAATAATGAAACATCAAGTTATAAACCTGTAATTCCTAATTTATTGCAGAAAACTGGGACTATTGGGTTAGCAAATAATGATGATTTTGCTTTAATGCGTAAAAACATTTCAAGTACCGTAAATGAGCAGTCCGTAATTGATTTAACAGAAAAATTAGATAAAAACGGTTTGCTAAAATGGAAGGCTCCAAAAGGAAATTGGAAAGTAATTCGTTTTGGATATACAACTACAGGTGCTCAGAATGGTCCATCTACTAAGTTTGGAAAAGGGTTTGAAGTAGACAAAATGGATACTATTGCCTTGAATAAACATTTTAATAGTTTTGGAAAGAAACTAAAACAAGAAGCTAATAAGATTACGGATAATACGTTTAAGTTTTTATTAATTGATAGTTGGGAAGCAGGCCTTCAGAACTGGACAAAAAATTTCCCTGAAGAATTTAAAAACAGACGTGGTTACGATATCATTCCATGGATACCAGTTTTATGTGGAGAAGTGGTTGGAAATACGCAACTATCTGAGGGGTTTCTGTTCGATTTCCAATTAACGATTTCCGATTTAATTGGCGATAATTATTACAAGCACTTTCGTGATTTATGTCATCGAGATGATTTAGAAATGCATGCCGAAGTCATTTACGGGGAACGTGGTATGTATCCTTCCATTGACGTATTAAAAACGAATAATTATCCCGATTTGGTGATGTCCGAATTTTGGGGAATGGATTTTGCTTCAGAAAATAGAGTTTACCAAGCAAAGGAAAAACCAAGACCACGTTTACCACTTTTTAAAGGATTTGAAGGAAATAAACAAGTTATAGCATCAGAGGCTTATACGAGTCTTGCACATTATAGCGATTCGCCTATTGAATTGAAAGCATGGGGAGATGAAGCGTTTTGTTCTGGTGTAAATCAAATGATTTTGCATTCCTATGTTCATCAACCGACAGACGATAAACCGGGTGTTACTTTATGGAAGTTTGGAGCAAGTTTTAATCGCAATAACCCTTGGTGGAATTTATCAAACGATTGGATGGAATATCAGTCACGTATCCAGTATGTATTGCAAAAAGGAGAACCTGTGGTGGATGTTGTTTATTATATTGGAGACCAGTTGCCACAATCAAATTACAAAAGTATAAGTAAAAAGATGCCATATGGTTATACGGCTTTTCCATGTAGCTTCGATATGCTCGTTAATCAGGCCAAAGCTATTGATGGTAAATTGTCATTTGGTGGCAGTCAGCGTTATGCATTTCTTGCGCTTCCCGAAAAAACAAACATGCAGTTGTCAACTTTAAAACAAATTGCAAAACTGGTAAAAGACGGAGTGGTAGTTTATGGTCCAAAACCAGAAGCCTTACTTTCGTTAACTGATATTAAACATCATTCGGAAGAGTTTAAAACTATCGCAGACGAGTTGTGGGGAAAGAGTAACTCCTCAATTATAGATAAGAAGTATGGAAAAGGAAAAGTTGTTTGGGGAAAACCTGTAAATGAGTTATTAAAAGAACTTAATGTTGTTCCAAGTTTTACTACCAATGTTGCTGAAGCGAAAGAAATTATGTTCACACACAAGAAAGTGGGGAATGATGATGTTTATTTTTTATTCAATCAGCAAAACAAAGCTTTAAGCCGCGAACTATTGTTCCGTACAAATAATAAAGTACCTGAAATCTGGGATGCAGTAGATGGTACAACAGTTAAACCAGCCATTTATTCAGTAGAAGAAGCGCAATTGAGAATTCCAGTAAGCTTGCAACCTTTGCAATCCTTGATATTTATTATTAGAGGAGATAAACCTGAAAAGCACATTGCCAAAGTACATTCTGGTTCAAAACAAATTTTTCCGCTAATAGAAAAAACAGAAGCTCAATTTACCATTCCCACCACAACTTTAATTGAAAATAATTTTGAGTTTGTTTCGCAGCAAAACAACGATTATATATTTACAGATGCTAATGGAAAAGTTATTAAAAAATCACTTGAAGCGCCTACTGTGTTTACTATTGATGATTTTAATGGGACAATAGATTTTGAGCCTGTTTATGACGAGAAAATACCCTCAGTAGGTATTAAGAACTTAAAATCATTAACCGAATCTGATAATCCATCCATTAAATATTTTGGAGGAAAAGCAACATATACCATCAACTTTAAAGCACCGAAAAAGGCAAAAAAGAACAAAGAAGATTTATACCTAAATCTTGGTGATGTAGATGCAGTTGCAGAGGTTGTTTTAAACGGGAAGCATTTAGGATATTACTGGGTTCCTAATTCAAAAATTGCAATTCCAAATCTAATTCAATCCAACAACGTATTAGAAATTACAGTGGCAACTGTTGTTAGAAACCGATTTATAGGAGATTTTATAGAATATGGTGAAGTTAAAAATTTATTTACAACAACTACCGTAGATAAATATTTTGATAAGGACAAGCCATTAAAACCTTCTGGGTTGATAGGACCTATTCAATTAATTCAGTATAAAAAAGAGAATTAAAAGTACTACCAACTTAATAAATTAAAATGATAATGAATACCACTAACATGATTGCTAAAAGGGATGGTTTATACAATACCGTTATTGTGTTGTTTTCTTTTATTATTCTTTTCTTTTTTACGTGTTTAGAGGCTAATGCGCAAAAAAGAAAAAAAGACAGTCCAAATATCATCCTTATTTTTATGGATGATATGGGGTATGGTGATCTTAGTTCTTACGGAGGTAAAGGTTACAGTACTCCCAATATTGATGAATTGGCAGCTCAAGGAATGCGTTTTACTAATTTTTATTCGGCACAAGCAATTTGTAGTGCTTCTAGAGCTGGTATTCTAACAGGGTGTTATCCTAATCGTATCGGAATTCCAGGAGCTATATTTCCAAATTCAAAAGTTGGGTTGAATAGTGCTGAAGAAACAATACCCGAAGTTTTAAAGAAAAAAGGCTATGCAACTTCAATGGTTGGTAAATGGCATTTGGGTGATGCTAAGGAATTTTTACCATTGCAACATGGCTTTGATGAGTTTTTTGGATTGCCTTACTCTAATGATATGTGGCCAGTACCTTATGGAGGTGGTTCAATTACAAAATATACATCTTGGAAAAAGAAGATGCCGTTACTTCCACTTATAGAGGGGAATAAGACCATTGAACATATAGAAGATATGATTGAAATGGATGAATTAACTACCCGTTATACAGAAAAATCGGTGAGTTTTATTGAACAACATAAAAAAGACCCGTTCTTCCTTTATTTTGCACATAGTATGCCTCATGTGCCATTGGCTGTTTCTGATAAATTTAAAGGGAAAAGTGAACAAGGTTTGTATGGAGATGTTATGATGGAAATAGACTGGTCCGTAGGTCAAATCATGAAAGTTTTAGAAAAAAATAAACTCACAGATAATACCTTAATCATATTTACAAGTGATAATGGTCCTTGGTTAAATTTTGGAAACCATGCTGGTTCTGCAGGAGGTTTGCGAGAAGGAAAGCAAACTAGCTTTGAAGGTGGACAACGTGAACCATGTATTATGCGTTGGCCTGGTGTTATATCAAAAGGCTCTATTAGCAATAAGTTAAGTTGTACTATTGATTTGTTACCAACCTTTGCCGCAATTACTAAAATCCCTTTAGCTGACAGAAAAATAGATGGCGTCAATATCTTACCTATTTTAAAAGGAGATAAGAATGTTAATCCACGTAATCAACTTTATTACTACTATAACGACAATGCTTTAGAAGGGGTGAGAGAAGGAGACTGGAAACTAATATTACCACATAAATATAGAAGTTATGAAGGGGAGCAACCAGCTAATGATGGATATATGGGGAAGAAACATAATGCAGAAATTGGATTATCTCTTTATGACTTGAGAAGAGATCCTGGAGAACGATATGATGTAAAGGAGCAGAACCCTAAAGTAGTGAAATCATTACTCAAGTTGGCAGAAGAAGCTCGTAAAGAACTTGGAGATGGCCTTACAGGAAGAAAAGGAGAGCATAGAAGAGAACCAGGAAGAATAGAAACCAAATAAAAAAAGAAGAGATAATGAAAGTCAAAAAAATATTAAGTGTACTTATTCTTTTCATCAGTTTTTACTCTATAGCAATTGCTCAAAAGGTTGATGCTAAAGGAGAAATCCTAGATTTGGAAGAGAATGAAAATACATTTAGAAATCCTATTATTCCTGGTTTTAATCCGGATCCTAGTATTTGTAGGGTAGGCGATGATTTTTATTTAGTAACCTCTAGTTTTGAATACTTCCCCGGTGTGCCTATATACCACAGTACAGATTTAGTTAATTGGGAATTAATAGGGCATGTTTTGAGTCGTCCTTCTCAGCTTAATTTAGATACAACTAAAGATTCTGCAGGTATTTATGCACCAACCATTCGTTATAATAATGGAACTTTTTATATGGTGACTACAGTTGTAGGGCCAAAATTTGGGAATTTTATAGTAACAGCGAAAGACCCAAGCGGACCATGGTCTGAACCACATTGGATTAATGGAGCACCAGGTATTGATCCTTCTTTGTTTTTTGATGAAGATGGGAAAGTATATATGTCTGGAAATATGCCATCAAAAGAAAAACTTTGGAAAGCACATAATTTACTTTGGCTTCAAGAATTGGATGTCAATACTTGGCAACTGCTTGGAGAAAGAACAATCATTTTAAATGCTGCGGATTATTACCAAAAAGGAACTTTGTTAGATAGAGATAATAACAATTATTTAAATTCAATAGAAGCTTCGCATGTCTATAAAAAGAACGGTTATTATTATCACATGTTTGCTATGGGTGGCACAGGCCATAATCATGCAGTAACTATTACAAGGAGTAAAAATATTTATGGTCCTTATGAATTAGATCCATCAAGTCCAATTTTAACGCACAGAGATTTATCTTCAACACATCCTATTACAACTACAGGTCATGCAGATTTGGTAGATACGCCAGAAGGTGATTGGTGGATTGTGTATTTGGGAAAACGGCCAAATGATGGTTTACGGTTTATGTTAGGGCGAGAAACTTTTATTTCTCCAGTAGATTGGAGTGGTACTTGGCCTATAGTAAATCCTGATCGTAAAGTAGGGAGAAGTGAATTAATTCAGATAAAACCTAAAAATTTAAAACCAAGTAAAAATACGGTGAATGATTTTAGAGATGATTTTACAGAATCAAAACTCAATTTACATTGGACATTTAAGCGAACGCCCCGCTCTGAGTGGTGGTCATTAAATGAAAGAAAAGGGTTTTTGAGAATGAAAACACGTCCTAATAAAATATCAGAAATAACCAACCCTTCCTATTTGGGTAAACGATTGGCTCATTTTAATTTTTCGGCAAGTACAGAATTAGATTTCAAACCTAATTCAGAATATGAAGAGGCTGGATTGGTCATTGAAAGAGATATAAATTACCACGTAAAATTTGTGATTGCGAAGGTAAATGAAAAAAAAGTTCTTCGTTTGGTTTTAAGAAATGGTCCTGATAATCAAGATGAAGTAATTGATCAAGCAATTATAACAAAAGGAGATATAATATTAAAAGTTACTGGAGAAGGGTTTTTGTATACGTTCAGTTATTCCACAAACCGAAAAGATTGGATTGAGATGAAAAAACCGATTGATTGTAGAGATAATAATTTCTATAAAGGAGGAAAATGGACTGGGGCTTTTGTAGGGATATATACATCTTCTAACGGAAGTCAAAGTAATAATAATGCAGATTTTGATTGGTTTGAATATAAAGAGAATAAATAAGAATATTTAAATGAGTTCTATCAAAAGCCATTACTATAAGATTTTAAATAATATGAGAATAAAAGAAATGTTAAGTGTATTAATCATATTTATAAGTCTTTGTTCATCTGCTCAAACGGAGCTTTCTGTAGGAGGATTAAAAGATGTTAATTCATCAATTTTAATTGGTGCAACGCTTCAATCGGGCTTTCCCGACGCAAAAATAATTGTGCGGTCAGAAGATAGTAAACTAGGTAAATTATTTCTCAAAGAATTCAATCTAGGGCAAACAACTTGTTATCCTGCATGGGAAACCTGGAAAGGTGTTAAAAAATACGATTTCACCCAATTTAATGCAGTTGTTAATTGGTACACAAAACATAAAGTTCCAGTAGTAGCGCATCTACTTGCAGGTCCAGATCAATATTTTCCTGATTGGTTCAAGAAAGCGACCTATACAAATGCTGAACTAGACTCACTTTTATCTGATTATATTAAAGCAGTTATAAGCTCTAACAATAATAGTGAAAAAGTCAAGTACTGGAATGTAGTTAACGAGTTTATTTATAACAATGGAAGCTATACACCTCCAAATTTGGAAGCTCCCAAAATTAAGTTTGTACAGTTGGGAATGGAGCCAGATAAATCGGGTTTAACTGGCGAAGACAAGGTTAATGATTCGCATCCAATTTTTGTGCGAAAAGCTTTTGAATATGCCCGAAAATATACCAACGGCAAATTAGAATTACGCGATTACAATATAGAATTTTGGGGAACTAAAAAATCAAAAGGATTTTATCAAATGGTTCGCCATCTTTTAAACTCTGAGGTTCCCATAGATGCTATTGGTTTGCAGGGGCACTTTAAATTGAACAAAACCTACGATTGGGACAAACTGAAACAAACCATTCAGGAATACCGAAAATTAGGCTTGGAAGTTTACATTACCGAATTAGACTTTGCTGACGAGGATAAAAATTGGAATGATGAAAAAGCTCAATTTCAAAAGGAGCAATACAAACAAATGATGACTGCTATTGTAGATGGCGGCGCAAATTGGGTTTGCTTTTGGGGCTTGCGTGACAATTGGAACAAACACTGGCTTTACGAAAAAAGTCCTTTGTTATTCGACTTTGACTTAAATCAGAAACCCGCTTATTTGGGCGTAAAAGAAGCATTGCAACATTCAGCAAATAAATTTAATATTGAACGACAAACTGTAGTTTCAATTGAAGGAGACCAGTTCTATATCAATGGCAAACCAACTTACGAAGGGCGCTACTGGAAAGGGCATAAAGTTGAAGGCTTACTAATTAATTCTCGAATGGTCCAGGGAATTTTTGATGATATAAATCCAAAAACATCAACATCATTTGCATACCCTGATACTAATAAATGGGATACAGAAAGGAATAATCGTGAGTTTGTAGAAGCTATGCCTGAATGGAAAAGTTATGGATTGAATAGTTTTACCTTAAATATGCAAGGTGGAAGTCCTGTAGGGTATAAAGGAATACCATACACAAATCCTGGTTTTTACGAAGATGGTTCTCTACGAGAGCCCTATATGAAAAGATTGGATGCTATTCTAAAAAAGGCAGATGAATTAGAGATGTTAGTAATACTTGGCATCTTTTATTTTAGACAAGATCAATATTTAAAAGATGAGGCTGCAATTATAAATGCAACGACTAATTTAATTGATTGGTTATTTAAAAAGAATTACCGCAACGTACTTATTGAAATCTGTAATGAAACCAATGATAATGGTAGTTATGAGCATAATATATTACGCCCTAGTCGAGTAGCAGAGTTAATTCATCTAGTTAAGAATAAGAAAAAAAACGGTTATCGATATTTGGTTACAACAAGTTTTGGGGGAATTACGGTACCTAATTCTGATGTTATAAAAGCTTCAGATTTTTTACTAATCCACGGAAATGGTGCTAAAAAACCAGAACGTTTAATAAAATTAGCGAAGGATACACGTAAAGCAGAAGGCTATCGAAAAATGCCAATAATTAATAATGAAGATGATCATTTTGATTTTGATAAAGCCACAAATAATTTCACAACCTCTATAGAGACTTATGTGTCTTGGGGATATTTAGACTTTAGGTTTCCTGACGAAACAGATTTTAATGAAGGCTATCAAAGTATACCCGTAGATTGGGGTATAAATTCTGATCGTAAAAAAGGCTTTTTTAATAAGGTAAAAGAGATCACAGGAGGCAATTAGTCTAAAATAATTGACTTAAGGAAATATAAATATATATATAACAACAAAAAATAGATTCAGATGTTCAAAAAAAATAAAATTAACATGCTTTCTTGTATTTTAATTACGCTATGTCTTGGTTTACAAGCACAAACCAAAAACCCAGTATTACCAGGTTTTTATCCAGATCCTAGTATTTGTAGAGTTGGAGACGATTATTATATTGTAAATTCGTCTTTTGGGTTTTTCCCTGGGATTCCTATTTTTCATAGTAAAGATTTGTCTAATTGGAAACAGATAGGACACGTTTTGAATAGACCTTCTCAACTTAATTTAACCGATGAATGGTTGTCTGCAGGTCTTTATGCACCTTCTTTGCGTTATCACGAAGGCACTTTTTATTTAATAAATACCTTTATGGGTGCTAAAGAAGGTAAGCAAGGAGGTAATTTTTATGTAACAGCAAAAAATCCAGCGGGACCTTGGTCAGATCCTATTTGGTTAAATGACATTGAGGGTATTGATCCATCGTTCTTTTTTGATAATGATGGTAAAGCTTATGTAGTTAATAATGGACCAGTTGCAGACGGAAACCCAAGATATAGCGGACATCGTTCTGTATGGCTTCAGGAGTTTGATTTAAAAACGAAAAAAGCAATAGGAAAACGTGTAGAATTGTTAAATGCAGGTATTGATCCATCAACAAATCCTATTTGGATTGAAGGACCGCATCTATTTAATAAAGATGGTTATTACTATTTACTTTGTGCAGAAGGTGGTACAGGAGTAGAACACAGAGAAGTTATATTGAGAAGTAAAAGTATTTGGGGACCTTATGAAGTAGGAAAAAACAATCCTATATTAACTCAAATGGGTTTGCCAGAAGATCGATCAAATCCAGTAACCTGTACAGGTCACGCAGATTTTGTTGAAACACCTAACGGAGATTGGGTTGCTATTTTTCTTGCTTGCCAGCCTTATGAAGACGGTCATTTTAATACAGGTCGCCAAACATTTATCCTTCCTGTAGATTGGAAAAAAGGCAAATGGCCCATGATACTTAAAAAAGGAAAAACCGTTCCTTCAGAAGTTTCTTTACCATTAAGTCCAAATAAAGATTTGGTTTCTTTTAGTGATTACTCTATGGATTGGAAAGACGATTTTGACAATCCAAAGTTAAATTTCGAATGGAATTTTATTCGTACTCCAAAAGAAAAATGGTATGATATCCAAAATGGAAAATTAATTATAAACGCAAGACCTATTAGTATTGCTGAGGTTGGTAATCCTTCTTTTATTGGTCGAAGATTGCAACATTTTAAAGCTGAATTTTCAACGAAAGTTTCATTAAGTGAAGGTGAAGGGAAATATAAAGGAAGAACTATGGAAGCCGGAATTGTTGCTTTTCAAAATGAAGAGTTCTTTTATAAAATGGTTTTAGAAAGAAAAGATAGTAATTATTTTTTGAAGATTTCATCTGCCACAGAGGAATTTGAGAGTATTCAACTTAAAGATTTTAAACCATCACAGTCTGTTTTTCTAAAAATGAAGACCATCGAGAACGAATTTTATGCGTTTTATAGTTTAGATGAAACTAATTGGAAACCTATTGGAGGAAAGTTAGATGCGAAGCTTTTAAGTACTAAAACTGCAGGAGGTTATATTGGGGCATATTTTGGACTTTATTCATATGCTAAATCACCTCAAAAGGCAGTATTTGATTGGGCAACTTATAAGGAGTTAAATTAATCCTTTTTAAATCAGTAATCCAATAATGAATACTTTAAGAACACGTAAATAATAAAAAAATTGGATACTTTTTTATTATTTACGTGTTCTTATAATGTTTAAAATTATATAATAATGAAAAGAAAAATAATATTAATCGTAATAGTTTTGCATTCATTATTGGGTACTGCACAAATTATTTATAGTGATGCCTTTGATAAAGGTATCAAAAAGGCTACAACGTCTCCCTCAATAACAACATCAATATCTAACAATAATTTAAGGCTAGTAGGAAATGGAACCGGAAGTCCTTGGGCAAATACCATTTATTCTTTTCATAATTCAGGGAGCAATGTAAATATCAATGCTTCTTCCAATATGAAGCTCTATATTAAAGTTAAGGCTGAAAATTCTCCACAAATGAGAATAGATTTAATAGATGTTAATAATTATGTAACCAATTTAAAACCGTCTTCAATTTATCCAAGTTCTACCTATCAAATATTTGAAATTGATTATTCAAAGAAATTAGGGTATATAAAAAATGACGGCCCTTGTTCTTCAAGTTCTTGTATAATAGACCCAACAAATTTAAAGGGTATTATGATTTTTTTAAATCCGGGAACTGGAGCTTATAATGGAACTATAGATATAGAATGGTTAACATTAGGTGAGTCTATAGAAACTACGGTAGATTATGAGGTTAGATACAATCAGGTTGGTTATTTTGTAGATAAAAGTAAAACTATTAACGTAGTTTCTTTTAATAATTTCTCTCCAAAAAACTATACAATATTAAATTCAAGTGACGATATTGTTTTATCGGGTACTACAACAACCCCTAACTATTGGAGTGATTCTAATGAATATGTTGCTAAAGCAGATGTATCAACGCTAAACACACCTGGAGTTTATAAATTTAAAACAGATGAATTAGAGATTTTATACAATGTAAATTCAGATGTTTATGAATCCATATCAGAAGCAGCTTTAAAATATTATTATTACAACAGAGCATCTACAGCTATATCGTCAACTTACGGAGGTGTTTATGCACGAAATATAGGTCATGAAGATACTCAGGTCTATGTTCATAGTTCTGCTGCATCACCTACAAGACCTGTGGGAACAGTAATTTCTTCACCAAAAGGATGGTATGATGCAGGCGATTATAACAAATATATTGTGAATAGTGGTATTGCTACTTACACACTATTAGCTGCATATGAACATTATGAAACTTATTACCAATCTAAGTCCATTAATATTCCAGAAGCAGGAGGTGTTATTCCAGATATTTTAGATGAAATAAAATGGAATTTGGATTGGATGTTAACCATGCAAGAGCCATCAGATGGAGGTGTTTATCACAAACTTACGGGTTTGAATTTTTCAAGTATTGTGATGCCTAAGAATTATTCGCTAAAAAGATATGTTGTGCAAAAAAGTACTGCTGCAGCGTTAAATTTTGCTGCAGTAATGGCTATGGCATCAAGAATTTATTCAGATTACAATACTGAATTGCCAGGATATAGTACAGCTTTATTAAATGCGGCTAAATCTGCATATGCTTGGGCTAAAGCCAATCCAGCTGTTTATTTTACAAACCCTGTCGACGTTAAAACTGGGCAATATGGAGATACCAATGTTGCCGGTGAATTTCAATGGGCTGCTGTAGAGTTGTTTATTTCAACAGGTGATTTGCAATATAAAAGTGACATAAACATATCAACTATAAAAAATGACATTCCAACATGGCAATCCCCAGAGCCCTTAGCACTTATTTCAATTGCATTTCACAAGTCATTGTTGTCATCACAAATAGATACAAATACAGCTATTAACAAATTAATTAGTACAGCAGATGCTTTAAAATCTCAAGTAGCATCTTCTGTAATGAATATTTCATTGACGAGTCAGAATTATGTATGGGGAAGTAACAGTAGAATTGCAAATCAAGTGTTTTTACTAATTAGAGCTTATGAAATAACAAATGATGCATCTTATTTAAATGCAGCCTATAAAGCAATGGATTATTTATTAGGTAGAAACGGAACAGGGTATTGTTATGTTACAGGTTATGGAAGTCAACCCCCCGTGAATTCACATCACAGAATATCTAAAGCCGATAATGTAGTTTTGCCTATACCAGGAATGTTAGCCGGAGGTCCACATTCAGGGCAACAAGATATCTCTGCATGTGCAGTGTATCCTAGTAATTATAAAGCAGCTTCTTATTTAGATGATTGGTGTTCGTATTCTACTAATGAGGTGGCCATAAATTGGAATGCTCCGTTGGCTTATGCTTTAAACGCATTGCAGTATTATCAAGACGAACGGACTACTTTAGGTCTTGATGAAAATATTTTATCAAATCAAAATATCATGATTTATCCTAACCCATCTAGTGGTATTGTTAAATTTAAAAATATCGAAAATATTAACTCAATTAAAATTTTTGATTTAAAAGGGAGTGAAGTTAATAATGTAAAAATTTCAGAAAATAAGTCAATTGATTTTGGAAATATAGAAGAGGGTGTATATTTCATTGTTTTTGATACTTCAAAAGGTGTTTTTACAAAAAAAATAATAAAAAAATAACTATTATTAGATAGGACAACTAGTAATAAACTAAATTAAAGTCTATAAATTACGATACCCATTTAGCCCTCTCATAAATTGATATTACCCCTAAAAATAGGAGAGGTTTTTTTAATATTGTGAATATTAAGGAGTAACTATGTATCGCTTAAAAAAACTATAAATTAACTTTCAACAATAAATTAAAATAAACAATGACATCTATTTCTAAAATAACAACATTCAAATTGATTGTGTTTTGTTCTATGGTTTTAGCATTATTTTCATGCGAAACCACAACTAAAAAATCAGAAACCAAGAAAAAGCCAAATATTATATATATAATGGCTGATGATTTGACCATACAGGCTATTAGCGTTTACGGAGGAATTTTTAAAGAGATAGCTCCCACGCCTAATATTGATAAAATTGCCAATGAGGGTATGTTATTTCAAGATGCACTCTGTACCAATGCTATTTGTGGACCAAGTAGAGCAGCTATTTTAACCGGAAATTACAGTAATTTAAACGGTTATTATAAGAATGAAAGTGGCGGTAAATTTGATGATACACAATGGACATTTCCTCAAGAATTTCAAAAACAAGGTTACCGTACTAGTTTGTTTGGAAAGTGGCATTTAGGAACAGAACCTAAAGGTTTTGATGTTTTTAAATATCATAATTCAGCAGGTCAACAAGGACATTATTGGGATCCAACTTATAACGAAAACGGAGTTGATGTTAAAGAAAAGGGCTATTCTACAAATCTAAGTACAGACTTTGCTTTAAGCTGGTTAGAAGAAGGCAAGAACTCTACAGATCCTTTTTTAATGGTATTACAATACAAAGCACCTCATCGTCCTTGGGAGCCTGATACAAAATACGAAAAACTTTGGGAAGACATAGAAATGCCTTACCCAAGCACATTTAATGATACTTATGAAGGTAGAGAATTAACAGCTGGAGATACTGAAATGACCATGGAATATTTTAGTAATAAGGATATGAAAATGCCAGAACCTGATGGGTTAGAAGGTGTAGATAAGATGAAATGGAATTTTTACGGAGCAAAACCAGGTGAAGTTGTGCAACCAAAAGGGATGAGTTTTGAAGAAGGTAGAAAATGGAGATACCAAACTTATATTAAAGATTATTTGGCCTGTGTAAAATCTGTAGATGATAATGTTGGAAGAGTGTTAGATTATTTGGGTGAAAATAATTTAGAAGAAAATACGATTATTGTTTTAACGTCAGATCAAGGATTTTATCTTGGTGAACACGGTTTCTTTGATAAGCGTTTTATTTACGAAGAGTCTTTACGTATGCCGTTTATGGTTAAATACCCAGAGGTAATTAAACCAGGAAGTGTTAATGAAGATATTATCTCAAATATTGACTTTGCACCTACATTTTTAGAGTTGGCTGGGTTAAAAACCAATCAAAAAATGCAGGGAACAAATTTTGCACCTTTACTAAAGGGTGAAACACCAAAAAACTGGCAAGATGCCATGTATTATCATTATTATGAGTTTCCTTATTGGCATCATGTGCAGCCACATTATGGACTTAGAACTCAAAAATATACATTAGCACACTTCTATTACAATATTGATGTTTGGGAATTATATGATTTAGAAAAAGATCCAAATCAGCTAAATAATATCATAAATGATTCAAATTATTCAGAAGTAGTTGTTGAACTAAAAGCAAAATTAAAAAAGCTTATGATAAAGTTTGAAAATAATAAAAGCTTAAAAGACTTCAGAATGATAACAGATAAAGATTTTGGGGATATTGTTACTAACGATACTAATGAGCCTTCTGTTCAAGATCTACTGACAAAAAAAGAAAATTAAATGAATTTAAGACGTGTAAATATAGCATTTTTGCTACTGTCCATGCTTATTTTAGGGAGTTGTAAAACAAAAGAAGAAAGCGTAAAGCTTACAAATTCGAAGCCTAAAAACATACTTTTTATTGCAGTTGATGATTTAAAACCTCTGTTAAATGTTTATGGAGAAAATCAAATGCATACTCCTAATATAGACCGTTTGGCAAAAATGGGGACTATTTTCACCAATGCTCATGTACAACAAGCGGTTTGTGGTCCATCGAGAGCTAGCGTAATGACTGGAATGTATCCAGACAATACTAAAGTATGGGATTTAGATACAAATTTTAGAGAATCTGCACCAGAATTAATGTCAATGCCTGAGTATTTAATTACGCAAGGTTACGAAACATCTGCGACTGGTAAAATTTATCATGACAATTCTACATCAAGCGGGCATGATGCTAAAAGTTGGAGTATTCCGCACTCTAACCCTAATTATTTTGATAAGAAATATGGACCACCAGCTTATGGTACATATCAAAACCCTAACACAAAAAGATTGATAAAAATCTATGAAGAAGAGGCAAAGGAAAAAGGGTTTAATAATAAGCAGCAACGAAAATATGTTGATAAAAGAATACGTCCTAGTACAGAATGTGTAGATGTTTCAGACGAGGCATATAGATCAGGTTTATTCCCTATTGAAGGTGTTAGAAAAATGGATAAGATGCTGGAAACAGGAAAACCATTCTTTTTAGGGATAGGTTTTAGAAAGCCACATTTAGCATTTGTTGCTCCAAAAAAATATTGGGATCTCTATAAAAGAGAAGATATTAAGTTGTCAGAGCCACAAAAATTATCAAAAGGAACTCCCGATATTGCATATCACTCATTTGGAGAATTGAGAGGGTATTCAGATATTGATAATAATTTTGGTGTTGGTGATGTTTTTCCTGAAGCAAAGCAACGCGAACTCATTCACGGATATATGGCTTGTATATCTTATATTGATGCACAAATAGGTAAGCTTTTGG
The DNA here is from genome assembly GCF_900188235.1 of Lutibacter agarilyticus. Classification (GTDB taxonomy): domain Bacteria; phylum Bacteroidota; class Bacteroidia; order Flavobacteriales; family Flavobacteriaceae; genus Lutibacter; species Lutibacter agarilyticus. The sequence continues at coordinate 19,594 of NZ_FZNT01000013.1, forward strand.
ATGCTTTGGAAGAGCGAAATATTTTAGATGAAACAGTTATTGTTCTATGGGGAGATCACGGGTATCACTTAGGAGATCATACGTTATGGAATAAACATTCAAATTTTGAACAAGCAACAAGAATTCCATTCATGTTCGCAGGTCCTAGTGTTGCAAAAAATATTAAAGTTGATAAACCAGTAGAGTTGCTAGATTTATTTCCAACTTTGTTTGATTTAGCAGGAGTAAAATCTCTTGAGCTTGATGGGAAATCATTAAAACCGTTATTAGATACAGACCCTAATACCAATATAAATCCTAAATATGCAATTAGTCAATATAGAAGGCATAAGTCAAAAATGGGCTATTCTATTAGAACTAAGCGTTACAGATATACCGAATGGCATGATGAAGGGTATAGATCATTTACTCCCTATAAAGAAGAAAGAATTCTAGGGCGAGAGTTATATGACTATGAAGTTGATCCTTTAGAGACTAAAAATTTAATCAATGATGCAAGTTATGCTGATACAGCAAAGCTTTTAAAAGCAGAATTAAAAAGTTTTTTAACTAAATAAAAAGTGTTCTTTTAAGAGTCTTACAGTAAAATTATTGCTGAAAAAAATAGAGAAAAATATTGTTGGTTATAAAGAGCCTTCCGCTCAATATTTACGAACTAAAAAAAGAAAATTAAATGAATTTAAGAAATATAAATATAGCATTTTTGCTACTATCTACAATAATTTTAGGGAGTTGTAAAACAAAACAAGAAAGTGTACAGCTTACAAATTCAAAACCTAAAAACATACTTTTTTTAGCTATTGATGATTTAAAACCATTGTTAAATGCATATGGAGAAAATCAAATGTATACTCCTAATATAGACCGTTTGGCAAAAATGGGAACTATATTTACCAATGCTCATGTACAACAAGCTATTTGTGGTGCTTCTAGAGCTAGTGTAATGACTGGAATGTATCCAGACCATACCAAAGTATGGGATTTGGAAACAGATTTTAGAGATTCTGCACCAGAATTATTGTCAATGCCAGAGTATCTAATTACACAAGGTTACGAAACTTCTGCAACTGGTAAAATTTATCATAAAGGGATTGATAGGAAAAGTTGGAGTATTCCCTACTCTAACCCTAATTATTATGACGAGAAATATGGTACACCTGCTTTTGGTTCCTATCAGGATCCTGAAACTAAAAGGATAATGAATGCTGCTTTGAAGGAAGGTAGAGAAAAAGGACTTACTAATAGAGCGTTAAGGAATTATGTTTTCAACATATTACGTCCAAGTACTGAAAGTGCCAATGTTTCAGATTTATCATATACAACTGGATTATATACTATTGAAGGTATTAAAAAGATGGATAAAATAATTAAGACAGGGAAACCTTTCTTTGTCGGTATAGGTTATCAAAAACCTCATTTACCTTTTGTAGCTCCAAAAAAATATTGGGATCTTTATAAAAGAGAAGATATTAAACTAGCAGTTCCACAAAAGCAATCAGAAGGTACTCCAAAATGGGCTTTTCACTCATTTGGAGAATTGAGAAATATGTCAGATATTGATAGTAGACTTGACACAGGAGATGTATTGCCTGAAGCAAAGCAACGTGAACTTATTCATGGATATATGGCCTGTATCTCTTATGTTGATGCACAAATAGGAATATTACTAGATGCATTAGAAGAACGTAATATTTTAGATGAAACTATTGTCGTTTTATGGGGAGATCATGGGTATCACCTAGGTGATCATGCACTTTGGAATAAACATTCAAATTTTGAACAAGCAACAAGAATTCCATTCATGTTTGCAGGTCCTGGTGTTGCAAAAAACACAAAAATAGACAAGCCTGTAGAATTGCTGGATTTATTTCCAACCTTGTTTGATTTGGCAGGAGTAAAAGAAGCTAAAGTAGACGGAAAATCATTAAAACCTTTACTTGATACAGATCCTAAAACTAATATAAATCCTACATACGCAGTTAGTCAATACCCAAGATGGAAAGATAAAATGGGCTACTCTATTAGAACCGATCGTTATAGATATACCGAATGGCATAATGATGGGTATAGATCATTTACTCCATATAAGGAAGAGAGAATCCTTGCACGAGAATTATATGACTATGAGGTTGATCCTTTAGAAACTAAAAATTTAATCAATGATGCAAGTTATGCTGATACAGCAAAGCTTTTAAAAGCAGAACTAAAAAGTTTTTTAACAAAATAGATAGCGTTCTCTTAAGAGTCTCTACAGCAAAATTATTACTGATAAAAAAACAGGATATATTGTTGGTTATAAAGAGTCTTCCGTTCAAGATTTAAGAACTAAAAATGAAAAATAAATGAATTTTAGAAATATAAATATAGCGTTTTTGTTACTTTCTATACTTATTTTAGGGAGTTGTAAAACAAATAAAAAAAGTGTGAAGCTTACAAATTCGAAGCCTAAAAACATACTTTTTATTGCAGTTGATGATTTAAAACCACTGTTAAATGCTTATGGAGAAAGTGAAATGTATACTCCTAATATAGACCGTTTGGCAAAAATGGGAACTATTTTTACCAATGCTCATGTGCAACAAGCAGTTTGTGGACCATCAAGAGCTAGTGTAATGACTGGAATGTATCCAGACCATACCAAAGTATGGGATTTGGAAACAAATTTTAGAGAATCAGCACCAGAATTAATGTCAATGCCAGAGTATTTAATAACACAAGGTTATGAAACTTCTGCTACAGGCAAAATTTATCATCATGGACCAGTATCTAAAGGACATGATTATAAAAGCTGGAGTATTCCGCACACAGAGCCTAATTATTTTGATGAAAAATATGGTAATCCTGTTTTAGCGTACCAAAATCCAGAAAACAAAAGATTATTGACTAGCTATATTAATGAGGCTAAAGAAAAAGGATTAAACAATAAACAACAGCGCGAATATGCGTTTGAAAAATTAAAACCCAGCACCGAAAGTGCGGATGTTTCGGATCAATCTTATACCACAGGCTTGTATCCTTTAGAAGGCATAAAAAAGATAGATGCTATATTAAATACAGGGAAACCATTCTTTGTAGGTGTTGGGTTTATAAGACCGCATTTGCCCTTTATTGCACCAAAAAAATATTGGGATTTATATAAAAGAGAAGATATAAAATTAGCAGAATTTCAAGAATTATCAGAAGGAACACCTAAAATAGCCTATCATTCATTTGGGGAATTAAGGTCTTATTCAGATATTGACAATAATGCACGTATTGGTAAAAAATTACCAGAAGATAAGCAGCGTGAATTAATACATGGATATATGGCTAGTATTTCTTATGTAGATGCTCAGATAGGAAAATTGTTAGATGCGCTAGAGGAACGAAATATTTTAAAAGAAACGGTGATTGTGTTATGGGGAGACCATGGTTATCACTTAGGAGATCATACGGAATGGAATAAACATTCAAATTTTGAGCAAGCAACACGTATTCCTTTTATGTTTGCAGGTCCTGGAGTTGCAAAAAACACAAAGGTAGATAAGCCTGTAGAATTACTTGATTTGTTTCCAACTGTGTTTGATTTGGTAGGAGTAAAGTCTCCTCAGCTTGATGGGAAATCATTAACTCCGTTATTAGATACAGATCCAAATACGAATATAGATCCTCAATATGCAGTTAGTCAATTCAGAAGACATAAGTCAAAAATGGGATACTCTATTAGAACCAATCGTTACAGATACACAGAATGGCATGATGAAGGATATAGATCTTATACACCATATGAGGAAGGTAGAATTATAGGACGAGAACTATATGACTACCAAGTTGACCCTCTGGAAACTAGAAATTTAGTAGATGATTCAGATTACGCCTCAGAGGCCAAAAAATTAAAAGCACAACTAAAGGACTTTTTAACTAAATAGCCTTATTATATAGAATTCAGAATAAGATGAATTATATATAAATGAGTTATGCTACTTAAAACAACTTATCTTGTTTAAGATAATTTGTAGAAGTGTTGTTTAGTCTTTAATTGTAACTATATTTGGAGAAAACCAATTCTAAAACATAAAATTTAAATGAATAAACTAGTGAGAAAATATATTTTTGTCAGTCTTTTTTTACTACTGCATCTGTCTATGTTTTCTCAATGGCGTTTAAATCAAATAGCTGGAGATGAGGGGTTATCAAATAATACTGTTACAAGTATAATTCAAGATAGGGACGGATACTTGTGGTTTGGTACTTTTAATGGCTTAAATAAATACGATGGTTACTCAATGAAGCAATTTAACTTTGCTTCAGGTTCTAGTGGTTTAAGTAGTAATGTTATTTTTAAATTATTTGAAGACAAAGATGGTTTTGTTTGGGTTGGAACGGAAGCTGGTTTAAATAGAATTAATACAAAAACTGGAAAAATTGATGTTTATTTTAAAGGAAGTAATGAACCTACATATTCAGGTAAAAGTGTAATTCATCAGTCAAAAACAGGTGTTTTTTTTATAAATACAACTAAGGGAATAAAGTTTTTTGAAATAGATTCCCAAGGAAAATTGGAATATGATTATTTTTTGAAGAAATATGATGATATCAACTTAAATATTCAAAACTTAATAGCTTCTGCAAATGGAAAATATTGGTTTTTAACGCCTTCAGCAAAAGTTAAATTACACCAAGTAGATATTATTAAAGACGGAAAAACTCCAAAATTAAATTTTGACGCAACAGACTATACAAAACCAATATTTGGAAAGGATGAAATTATACTTGATATGTTGGAATACCCAAAGAATACAATTTGGGTTGTCAATAATAATCTTGAATTATTGAAGATAAAACTGAATGATGATTTAAAGGTTATAGAATCTAAAAAAATTGCACTTAGATCAGGTATTCGCAATGAACAATTAAAAGTGCAACGCAGTGTAAATTTGTGTAGTGATAATGAAGGAAGGATATGGATTGCAGGAAATGGACTTTTTTTGAATTATAATACAGAATCAGGTGAAATAAATAATTTATCTCAAAATAATCAGTTAAAAAAATTAATTGGTAGTCAGGAAATTAAAGAAATTTTTATTGATAATTCTAATATTCTTTGGTTATGTACCTTAAATAATGGGCTGTATAAAATGGATTTAGACAATCATACATTTTACAATTCAACAGAATATTTAAATTACAATACATCATCAGCGCTATTCAAATCCCCAATATTGTCTATGTGCGAAGATCAAAAAGGTAATTTTTGGTTTGGAACACAAGGTGGTACAGTTGCGGTATTGGGGAAAAATGGGTTACAGCATAATTTATTAGCCAATAAATCAAAATCTCCAAACATAGATAGTTATTCAATAAGTGTTAATAATACAGCTAAAACATTTATAACACCTGAGGTAAAACGATTGATGAGAGATAGAAAAGGTGCTATGTGGGTAGGAGCAATGAATGGCTTAAGTAGGGTAGAATATAATGAGGCTTCTCACACTTTTAAAATTAAAACATTTGATAGTATAAAAGATAATCAGGGAAATAGTATTCAAAGTCGTGTTTTTGCTATTGAAGAAGATAAAAATGATGCTATTTGGTTTGGAGCTTGGGAAAATGGTTTAGTCAAAATGACTTTTAATGAACAAAACAATTCATACCATACTGTTAATTACAGAGCTTCACTTAAAGATTCTACTAGTTTGTCAAATAACAATATCAGAGATATATTAGAGGATAGCCAAGGTAATATTTGGGTAGGAACTATTAATGGACTTAATAGGTTAATACACTCCGAAATGGGAGACATAACATTCGAGAGGTTCTATAGTAATTTAGCAGATGCTATTTCTTTGAGTAATGACTATATCATGGATATTTATGAGGCTAAAGATGGTAATTTATACGTTGGTACCTATGGAGGTGGTGTAAATCGGATAAAATATGCTGATAATGGCGCTATAGAATTTAAACACTTTACTGTTGAAAATGGGTTGCCAAGTAATGTAGTTTATCAAATTAGAGAAGATTTTGAAGGGAATATTTGGTTAATGCATTCAAGAGAAATTTCAAAGCTAAATCCTCATAATGAAACCATTATTTATTTTGAAAAGAAAGATGGGTTTAATGTAGATGAGTTTATGGATAGTGCTATGGAGTTTACTTCAACAGGAACAATGCTTTGCGGCGGTGTAAATGGTTTTACATTTTTTAATCCTAACAGTTTAACAGTAAATACTCAGAAACCTCAGTTAACGATTACAGACTTTAAACTTTTTAATGAGTCTGTTAAGGTGAATGAAGAAATTGAAGGTAGAAATATACTTACAAAAGGTATAAATAAAACTACAGAGATTGTGTTACCATACAATTTAAATTCTTTTGAATTTGTTTTTTCTAGCATGCATTTTTCCAATCCAGAAAAAAACAAATATAAATTCATTTTAGAAGGGTTTGAAGAAAAACAACAAACATCAATGGGTAAAGAGCGTAGATTCGCCTCCTATACAAATGTACCACCAGGTAATTATATTTTTAAGGTTTACGGGTCTAATAGTTCGGGTATTTGGAATGATGTTCCAAAACAAATAAAAATAAAAATTACTCCACCATGGTACTTAACAACCACGGCTATTTTGTTTTTTATAGCTTTATTTTTTGCTATTATTTATATCATTATTAAAGTTAGATGGCATCAAATAAAATTAAAGAATGACCTTAAATTAGAAAGCGCATTGCACGAGAAATCTGAAGAAATTAATCAAATGAAATTACGGTTTTTCACGAATATTTCCCATGAATTAAGAACACCTTTAACATTAATTATAGGTCCTCTTGAACAAATTATGAAAGGTAGTAATGATGAACAATACCTACAGCGTTTAAATGCCATAATGTACAAGAATTCAACACGTTTATTACGCCTAATCAATCAATTACTTGATTTTAGAAAAGCAGAATCTAGCAACATAAATTTAATAGTAGAACAAGGTAATTTAGTTAATTTTATTGAAGAAATTTATCATGCTTTTGAAGAAATTGCTTTAGAAAGAAATATAGATTTTACTTTTAAAACAACTGAAAAAACGATTGATGCATGGTTTGACAATGATAAAATTGAAAAAATAATATATAACTTACTATCCAACGCCTTTAAATTTACCGAGCCAAATAAAAAAATTGAATTATCTATTGAAACAGAAACCAAGAATGCTAAAGATTATGCCATAATTAACGTGGTTGATGAGGGCATTGGAATAGCTAGTGATGATTTATCAGGTGTTTTTGAAAGGTTTTATCAGGTTAAAAAAGAAAGTAACACCATTCAAATGGGATCGGGTTTAGGCTTGGCATATACAAAACGTCTTGTTGAAATTCACAAAGGAACTATTAACATTCATAGTATTATTGAAAAGGGTACAACTTGTACTATTGCTATTCCTATTTCAAAAATTGAATATGAACAGGATTCTATTTTAGAGGTTCAACCTAAACAATACGATTTTAGTTTTATTAAAAATGAAATTAAAGATTTTAAGGATATACTCTCCGAGTCTTCTAATACTTCTAAAACAGTAACGCATAAAAATGAAACACAAACCATTTTAGTAGTAGAAGATAATAAAGACTTAAGGGAATATTTATTTGACTATTTTCAAAATTTCTACAAAGTGTTAGTAGCGCCTAATGGTGAAGAGGGATTAAAAATAGCTTTAGAAAAAGGTCCAGACCTTATCATTTCAGATTTAATGATGCCTAAAATGAATGGTATTGAAATGTGTAAGAAAATTAAAAATGATATCACAACAAGTCATATACCTGTAATTATTCTTACAGCTAAAGCAGGAATAGAAAATGAAAAAGAAGGTTTGGAAACAGGTGCTGATGAGTTTGTTTTAAAGCCATTTAATATGGAAGTTTTAAAACTAAGAGTTCATAACATCTTGCGAACCAAACAGCAATGGGCTGAAAAATTTAAGACAAAACCAACCTCATCTACTTGGAAAGAACTGTCGAGTAAATTAGATCAAGAATTTTTAAAGAAGTCCTTAGAAATTATTAAGAAAAATATAGATAATCCAGATTATTCCGTAGAAAAGTTTGCATTGGATGTGGGGATGAGCCGTTCGGCACTTTTTAAAAAAATAAAATCAATCACAGGTGAATCAACTTCTGAGTTTATTAGAACCATTAGAATAAAGCGTGCCTCTAATCTTATTCAATCTGGTCAATATTCAATAACTGAAGTTGTTTTTATGGTTGGTTTTTCAGATCCTAAATATTTTAGAACATGTTTTAAAAAGCAGTTTGGAGCAACCCCGAGTGAATACCTTAAATCTTTTAGATCAAAAGTATAATAAAGTTAATAATTCTAAGATATCACAGTGATTAGTGTTAAGGTTAGATGTTTATGTTTTTATAAAGAATATAAAAATAGCCAAAGAAGTAATGAAAAAAGATGCTTATAAGCTTCAAAAAAAAATATATTGATTGCTAGTGTCCAACTTTATGTTGCAATACACTGTTTTATCTATCAAAATACTGATCCCAAAACCTTAAAATATATTAATTAATCTAGATTCAAAAGAATAAACTTTGGGATACATCAATTAAAAAAGCGTTAATTCATAATCTTAAAAATAAATAAAACATAAATATTGTGATGAGAGAATATTCTAAAATATTAAGTTTTTGTTTAGTTTTTGTGGCAACAAGTAGCTTATGCGCACAACAATTTAAGGTGCTATTGTTTACCAGTCCAGATAGGTGGCATAATCAAACCATACCAGTTGCTGTTAAACAATTTAGAAAGCTTGCAGATAAACATGATTTTAATTTAGTTTGGGAGCAATCAAATGGTAATATTAAAAATGTATTTACTGATAAATATCTAAGTCAAGTAGATGTAATTGTTTTTTTGCATTCCAGAGGTTATAATCTTTCTGAAGAACAAATGGATAGTTTTAAAAAATTTATTAGAAGTGGAGGTGGTTTTGTAGGTATTCATGCTGTTTCAGCTAATAAAAAGCAAGAATTGTGGTTTAAACAATTGGTTGGTCGTCAATTTATAGATCATCCTGAAAAACAAACAGCAGTTATTAGTATTGAAGATAAAACACATCCATCAACCATACATCTTAATGAAAAATGGATTTGGACAGATGAGTGGTATTCTTATGGAGAACCTCTTACAGGAAATTTACACCTATTATTAAAAGTCGATGAAAAAACATATAATCCTAATAAAACTTGGGGCGATAACACACGTTTTACTGCAATGGGAAATTTTCACCCAATTGCTTGGTATCAAGATTTTGATGGTGGAAGATCATTTTATACTACCTTAGGACATATTCCTGAAGCCTATAACGACCCTTGGTTTTTAGCTCATATTTATGGAGGTATTTATTGGGCAGCAACAGGTTTAGGTATTGAAAAATAACATATACAAAATGAAATTATAAGTTCTCAAATCTTTTTTTAAGAATAGCTTCAAGGTAGTCTTTTTTATAGCTATTTTTTTATTAAGCAATAATGCAAATACTTAAATTTGAGTTGCAACTGACTTTAACCATAGATGTCCTAATTGCTTAAATTATATGGATAATAAATAGATTTACTATCATTTAAATTCAACCTAGTAATTTGGTGTTGCCTATATTCAAAACCAAGCCAAAGAAAATGAGTTTTATTGTATCATACTACTGGTGTTAATTCATTTTCTAAACAAGTTAATGGTTGGGAGTTAATTTCAATGTTATACAATTATCAAAAAGAGAATTGACTAGCTTTTAATCTAACAAAGGTCTTAAATCCTATTCTGTAATCAGAAACTCTTATTTATTTAAGCTCTCATAATTTATAGTTATCAAATTAAAATCACTTGTTTAAGTAGGGATTTACTGAAGTTAGAACTTAAAATTCTCTTTAAAAATCATTTCAAACACGCTATTTCTATAAAAATCAGCAAATAATTTAGATAAAAACATTTCACCTTGTCAAAAATCCATAATACCCTGTCTTAGATGAAGTCTATAATTATTATTGTATCATATTAACCAAACATTAATTTAATATTATGAGAAAAATTAGAGTGCTTTATTTGTTGTTTCTGCTTCCGTTAATGGCAGTAGCACAAAGCAATAATATCGAGGGAATTGTTTTAAATGAAAATAGTGTGCCTTTACCTGGAGTAAATGTGCTTATTAAAGGAACTAATATTGGTGTTTCTACTGATTTTGATGGTCTTTTTTCAATAACCGTTCCTGAAAAAGGTGGAACATTAATGATTTCATATTTAGGTTACGAGAGTCAAGAGTTAACAATTGGTGATACTACTAAATTCAAAATTCAATTGTTACCAGATGCTGAATCTCTTGAAGAAGTAGTGGTTGTAGGATATGGTACGCAACGTAAAAGTGATTTAACAGGTGCTGTTACTTCTGTAAAAGTAAGTGAGGTACAGAAATCTCAATACAATACAGTTGATGCGATGCTTCAAGGTCGTGCTGCTGGTGTACAAGTTACACAGAATGTAGGAAGTCCAGGTTCAGGAGTATCTGTTAGAATTAGAGGGGCAAGTAGCTTGCGAGGAAATAATGAACCGCTTTATGTTGTAGATGGCGTTATTATTTCATCGGCAGGTGAAGATAGTGCAGATGCAGGAGGTGGTAACTCGAGATTACAGCCGCAAAGCGGATTAAACGGTATAAATCCACGTGATATTGAAAGCATGGAAATACTAAAAGATGCATCAGCAACAGCTATCTATGGGTCTAGAGGGGCAAATGGAGTTGTTTTAATAACTACAAAAAAAGGTAAAGCAGGTGCTAAGTCTTCAATACAGGCATTTGTAAATAGCAGTGTTGCAACTGTAACAAAAACATATGATGTGTTAGACGGTGTAGGATTTGCTGAGTATAAGAATGAGACGGCTACAATAAACAATCAGCCAATTCCTTATAGTATACAAGGTGGGCAAGTATATCCAATAAATTATAACAATAATGGTGAACCAGTTGTAAGTACTAATGCTGCTGATCAACATGACTGGCAAGATGAATTATTTAAAGCAGGTTTTTCTAATTCAGCAGGAGCTTCTTTTAGTGGTGGTAGCGAGACTGGAAATTACTATATTTCTACCGTATATAACGACCAAAATGGTATTGTAGATAATACGAGGTTACAAAGTGGAACCTTTAGTATTAATTTAAATCAAGATTTATCTCCTAAGCTTAGCGTAAGTGCAAAATTAAGTGCATTCTATTCAGATGGAGATTTTGCAAATGCAGGTGATAAGGCTGGTGGAAATCGAGGTTTTATTAATCAGCTTACCCTTTATCCTCCTTTAATATTAAATCCAGCAGATGTTGAAAATCAAGATGATTTAGAAGTAAGGGGGCCAACTACTTTTATTGATGATTTTGAAGATGTAGCGGAAGAAAAAAGATACATTGGATCTATAAATTTAACATATAAAGAATTATTTGGAGTAAAAGGATTAAACTACAAACTTCAACTGGGAGGTAACATGCGAAGTAAAAAACGTAAACGCTTTTTTGGCTTATCAACTTTTGTTGGGAGTTTTAGTAATGGATCTTTATCAATTTCTAATTTAGATTCAAAGTCTTACCAAATCAATAATTTATTCAGCTATAATAAAACGTTTAATAAAATACATAGAGTTAATGCAGTTCTTGGATTTACGTATGATGTTAAGGATAATGAAAGTTCAGTATATAGAGTAGAAAATTTTTCAACAACAGAGTTTGGTGTAGATGCTCCACAATATGGTCAATTTGTTGCATTACCATTAACTGTTAACCCATCAAAAACCCAATTACTATCATACTTGTCAAGGGTTAATTATACACTTAATAATAAGTATATTTTTACAGGAAGTATTAGAGCAGATGGATCCTCAAAATTTTCTAAAGAAAATAGATTTAGTTATTTTCCATCGTTTTCTTTAGCGTGGAGAGCAGACAAGGAGGCATTTCTTGAAAATGTAGATTTTATAAATAACTTAAAGTTGAGAGCTGGTTGGGGAGCTACCGGAAATCAGGGTATTTCAGCGTATAATACATTTGCTAATTACGGTCCTGTATTATATGGAAACACTAATGAAGGAACGGATATAGGGTTTACACCTTTTAACGTAAGTAACCCTAATCTTAAATGGGAAACTACAAGGCAATTAAATTTAGGATTAGATTTTGGATTCTTTAGAAATAGATTGAATGGTTCTGTTGATGTTTATGACAAACAAACCGATGACTTATTATTAAATCAACCTTTACCAACTTCAGCAGGTTTTGGTTCACTTTTGGTAAATAGAGGAAGTATTAATAATAAAGGTCTTGAGTTTACTTTAGAAGGAGTGATTGTTGATAAAAACGATTTTTCTATTAAAATAGGTGGAAATATAGCGTTTAATAGAAATACAGTACAAAACCTTGGACTTGCTCCGTCAGATATTTATATCAACGGAGAACTTGAATCAAGAAGTTATTATTTAGGACAGAATATTTCTTCTGGTTTATATTTTAAAGCACCAGCAAATATTTTTATAGAAGGTGAACAAATAGGCTTGTTTTACGGGTTTGAAACAGATGGTATCTACCAAACAGAAGATGCAATAACAATTTCAGATACACAGCCAGGAGATATAAGAATTATAGATCAAAATGGTGACAATAAAATTGATGGTTCCGATAGAACCTTAATAGGTGATCCTAATCCAGAATTTGTTTACGGAGGAAATCTAAATGTTAGCTATAAAAATCTAAGTTTAAGCGCACAGTTTAGCGGTGTATACGGTAACCAACTTGCAAATGGAAATTTATTGCAAATAGGAACTCCTGAAGGAGGTTATAACAATATTCTTACAGAAACGTATCAAAATGCTTGGAGGCCAGATACTCAATCTAATACATATCCTAGAATTGGGTACGACAAGGAGATTACTGCAACAGCAATTACAGATAGAATTATTGAAGATGGAAGTTTTTTAAGAATGAGTAATATAACCCTAATGTTTAATGTTCCAGTAGAAGATATTAAAACATTCAAAGAGGTAAGTATATTTATTTCAGGACAAAATTTACTAACATTCACTAAATATTCAGGCTACGATCCAGAGGTAACAGATTTTTCTTGGACAGGAAATATAGTAGGTGTTGATTTTGGAGGGTTTCCAAATGCAAAGCAAATCACTTTAGGCCTAAATCTAAATTTTTAAATTAAAAAAGTACAAAGATGAAAAATATAAAGCATATAATTTTAATGATGATGGCAATACTAGCTACAAGTTGTAGTCTAGAAGAAGAGCCTACATTTTTAGCAAATGAAAATGTATATAATACTAGCGGCAATGCTAAAGCTGCACTTAAGGGGATATATTCAACAATGGTTGGTTATAGCTATTATGGTAATGATTTTATGATGTTAACAATATTAAATTCGGGTTTTGGTGTAACCAAGCGTGGAGGTAATACTAATAAAGTTGTAGATAATATAACCATAGCATCTTTAAAACCATTAAGTGGTGGACTTCATTTGGGGAATTCCTGGAATGAAATTTATAGAACAATAGGTCGTGCTAACGATGCTATTACTTCTGCAAATGAAACAAGTTATCCAGTGGAAACAGAAGAATTAGTGATTAATGATGTTATAGGTCAAGCCTATTTTGTACGTGCGTTTAACTATTTTAATCTTGTTAGACTTTGGGGAGAAGTACCTTTAAGACTATTGCCCGTGTCTCCAGCAACAATAAACATGGCGAAGTCACCTGTTAAAGAAGTGTATGCGCAAATTATTGATGATGTAAAAAAAGCACAAGAATTAATGAATGGGTCGGTAGGTGAAGGTACACCTAAACCACACGCAGCTGATATGCTTTTGGCAAAAATTTATATGACTTTGGCAACTGCACCTGTAGGTGTGCAAGACCCAGGAGTAAACTATTGGCAATTAGCTTATAATGAGGCGATAAAAGTTTATGGAGTTTATAGCCTTTTACCAAACTATACTGATTTATTTAATGATACTAAAGGTAACAATACTTTAGAATCTATTTTTGAAATTCAATCTTCTGAATTAGCATCTTTAGATCATGCGAGAGCATTTACACCAAGTAATTATATTAGTGCCAATACCTTCGGTTGGTTAAAAATAAATGCAGAAGCATTTGATTTACATAGAAATACGTATCCTGATGATGAGCGTATCATAGCTACTTATGTAAGTTCATTTACAATGCAAAATAACGGTAGACTTAGTAGAGCTTATCCTGATATACCTTGGGGTACTGGTAGACCAAACTTTAACGGTGGTTTTCCTCATTTATTGAAAATAGGTTCAACTAATCAAAACAGTGAATTAAGAGTAACCAATAAAAATTTCAAGCTTTTTAGGTATGCTGATTTATTGCTAATGCTTGCTGAAATTTCTAACGAGCTACAAAATGGTGAACAGCTTGGTTATGTAACAGAAGTGTTGGATAGAGTAGGTATTGTACCACCTGCAGATTATTCAGGAGATCAAGTATCTTTTAGAAATGCCATAATGAAAGAATATCAGTTTGAACTTATGGGAGAAACTCATGGATGGTTTAACAACAGACGTCGTGGGTATGATTACTTTTTGAATAACATTATTATTCCACATAACACAGCAACAACATTTCTACCGAATGTAGACGTTACTCATGATACTAATGAAGAAACGGTAATGACCTTACCAATTCCTAATCTTGAAATAAATACAAACGAATTGATAGATAACTAATTTAATAAACAAACAAAAGCGAATATGGAGATCGTGCTATAATTTCTATTTAAAACTATTTAAATATTCGCTTTAGTAAAATTTATAAAAAATGGATTTACCTATTATTGATACTCATATACATATTTGGGATTTGAAAAAGCTGACTTACCCTTGGTTAAAAAATATGCAACCTATTGTAAATCAAACCTATTTAATGTCTGATTATGATAAAGCTATTGGGTGTCAAAAGGTGGAGTCTATGGTTTTTGTACAATGTGAATGTAAACCTGAACAATTTCAGGAGGAATTGCAATGGGTTCAAAATATCGCAGATGTAGATAAGCGCTTACAAGGCATAATTCCTTGGGCTCCATTACACACAGGAAATGCCGTTGAACCTATACTGCAAGGTTTTAAAAAGGATCCAAGAATTAAAGGGGTACGTCAAATTATACAATTTGAAGAAGATCCAGATTTTTGTTTAAAACCCGACTTTATAAGAGGTGTACAATTACTAGGACAGTACGGATTACATTTTGAAATAACAATAGATCCTTCACATTTCAAAGCAGTAATGAAATTAATTGAAAAGTGTCCAGATACACGTTTTATTCTAGATCATATAGGTAATCCTAATATTGATAAGCAAGAGTTACACCCTTGGAAAGAACTTATAAAGAACTTTGCAGATTCAGGACCACACTATTGTAAGTTTTCAAACTTTTTAGGCAATGCAAATTTAAAAAACTGGAAAATAAATGATTTAAAACCTTTTTCTGAAGTGGTAATTGAAAGCTTTGGACCTAAACGCTTAATCTGGGGTAGTGACTGGCCTCCATTAGAGCGAGCGGCAACATGGCAAACTTGGTTGCAAGTTGCAGAAACATTAACCAAAGATTTAAATGAAAACGATAAAAGTCTTGTGTTTAGGGAAAATGCCATCCAATTTTATGGGTTAAATAATTAAAAAATATAAAAAATGAACTTTAATAGATTTAAAAATAAGGTAGCCATAGTTACTGGAGGCTCATCGGGTTTAGGTTACTCAATTGTAGAAGAGTTTTGTAAAGAAGGAGGTAAAGTCCTTTTTACGGGTATCAGTGATAGAGGTATTGAGGTTGAACATAACTTTAAAAAGGAAGGCTATAATGTTACTTTCCTCCATGGTGATATGGGGCTAGAAGAGTTCTGTAAAGAAACTATTTTGAAGACCATTGAAATTTATGGGAAAATAGATTGCTTGGTAAACAATGCCTTTTCTTTTACAGCTAAAGGAGTTAACGCAACAAAGGAAGACTGGTTGTGTAGTTTAAATACCGGTCCAGTAGCATTTGCAAGAATGGTTCAATTTGCTGTTCCTTATATGAAAGAAAATGGAGGAGGTGCAGTAGTAAACATTTCAAGTATTTCCGCGTATATAGCTCAAATAGATCGCTGGACTTATAATGCATCGAAAGGAGCAGTACATCAATTAACAAAATGTCAAGCCTTGGACTTAGCAAAATTCAATATTCGTGTTAATGAAGTCGCACCTGGATGGACTTGGTCTAACGAAACAGATAAAGCAGCAGATTTAGATGGTGGAGGTCGTGAAAAATGGGGTCCAATTTGGGGGAAATTTCAAATATTAAACCGAATGGCACAACCAATTGAAATAGCAAGACCTACACTTTTTATGCTTAGTGATGATGCGTCATTTATAACAGGAACTACATTAGATGTTGATGGTGGATACCTTGCATTAGGACCTGAAGGTTTAGGAGAATCAACTGTAAATGCTGGCTCAAAATAAATAAGGAATCTCTATATAATTTATAAATAGACAATATAATGAAAAAAGATAAAAAAAGATATAGAAGTCAAGAGTGGTTTGATGCTGCTGATGACAAAACAGCATTTATACACCGTTCTTGGTTACGTAATCAAGGGTTACCTAACGACCAATTTGATGGAAGACCAGTTATAGGTATTTGCAATACATGGTCAGAATTAACACCTTGTAATGCACATCTTAGGGAATTTGCAGAACATGTAAAGAAAGGTGTTTTAGAAGCTGGAGGTTATCCTCTAGAATTTCCTGTAATGAGTATGGGAGAATCTTTAATGCGACCTACTGCTATGCTGTTCCGAAATCTAGGAAGTATGGATACCGAAGAAAGTATCCGTGCAAACCCTTTAGATGGTATTGTATTATTAACTGGTTGTGATAAAACAACTCCTGCCACAGTAATGGGAGCTGCTAGTGTAGATTTACCAACTATTGTAGTTCCTGGAGGCCCTATGCTTAATGGTAAGTACAAAGGAGAGCGTATCGGTTCTGGAACTTTTTTATGGAATATAAAAGATAAAGTTAGCAACGAAGGGTATACCAAAGATGATTTAATGGAGGCTGAAGGGTGCTCCGCAAGAAGTGATGGGCATTGTATGACAATGGGTACAGCTTCAACAATGGCATGTATGGTAGAATCTTTAGGACTTACATTGCCTGGAGCAGCAGCAATACCAGCTGTAGATTCACGCAAAAAATTATTAGCTAGAAATTCAGGAAGACGTATAGTTGAAATGGTGAAGGAAGATTTAACCATTTCAAAAATATTGACTAAAAAAGCATTTGAAAACGCAATTAAGATAAACGCAGCTATTGGTGGATCAACCAATTTTATCATCCATTTAAAAGCGATTGCAGGAAGAGTTGGTGTAGATTTAGATCTTAAAGAATTTGATAGTTTAGGGAGTAATATACCTCTCTTAGTAAACTTAATGCCATCTGGAAAATTTTTGATGGAAGACTTTTTTGATGCAGGAGGACTTCCTGTAGTAATAAAGACAATGAAAGAACATCTTCATAATGATGCCATTACAGTTAATGGTAATCAAATAGGTGAAAATAATGATCGTGCAGCTTGTTATAATGAAGAAGTAATAGCACAAGTTAACAAACCGTTTAAAGAAGCTTCGGGTATTGCTGTGCTTTACGGAAATCTTTGTGAAAACGGAGCTATAATCAAACCTTCAGCAGCAACTCCTGAGTTAATGGTGCATAGAGGAAGAGCAATTGTGTTTGAAACGGTAGAAGATTATCATACACAGGTAGACGATCCAGATCTTGATATTGATGAAAACAGTGTTATTGTTCTTAAAGGAGCAGGTCCTGTAGGATATCCAGGAATGCCAGAAGTAGCCAATGTTGATTTACCTGAAAAAATATTAAAGAAAGGGATTAAAGATATGGTTAGAATATCTGACGGAAGAATGAGTGGTACTGCTTTTGGAACAGTTATACTTCACGTGTCACCAGAATCTGCTGTAGGTGGAACTTTAGCAGTAGTAGAAACAGGAGATATGATTGAATTGAATGTGCCAGAACGAAGGTTACATCTTGATATTTCAGAAGAAGAACTTATAAAGAGAAAGGCAGCATGGACTCCAAGTGAACCTGCTTTGAAAAGAGGATATGTTAAAATGTATACAGACCATGTGCAGCAAGCGCATTTAGGAGCAGATTTAAATTTTTTAAACGGGAAATCAGGTAGTGGAATACCAAGAGATTCACATTAATATATAGTAATGAGCATATTTAATTTAAAGGGTAAAACAGCAATTGTTACTGGTGGTAGTAGCGGTATTGGAAAGGCTATTAGTTTGGCTCTAGCACAACAAGGAGCTTCTGTTTATATATTAGACATGGACGAGAAAGGTGCTGCTGATACGGTTGAAAACATTCAAAACAAAGGAGGGTTTGCAGTATATAAAAAGTGTAACATAGCTATTAAAGATGATGTAGAACTAGCTATAAAGGATGCTGCAAAACTAGAAGGAAGGTTAGATATTATTATTAATAATGCAGGTATTGCACATATTGGAAACCTAGAGCAAACATCTTCAAATGATTTTGATAAATTGTTTGCGGTGAATGTTAAGGGAATGTATTATGTAATGCAAGCGGCTATTCCATTTTTAAAATCAAATGGAGGTGCCATTTTGAATATGGCATCTATAGCTGCTAATGTAGGGATAAAAGATAGATTCGCTTATAGTATGACTAAGAGTGCTGTAGTAGGCATGACATTATCGGTTGCAAAGGACTACTTGTCTTATAATATAAGATGTAATTGTATTTCACCAGGTAGAGTACATACGCCTTTTGTTGATGGGTTTTTGAAGAATAACTATCCAGGTGAGGAAAAAGTTATGTTTGATAAATTATCAAAATCCCAACCAATTGGTAGAATGGGACGTCCAGAAGAAGTTGCTAATCTGGCTCTTTATTTATGTTCAGATGAAGCATCATTTATTACAGGTAGTGATTACGCTATAGATGGAGGATTTACTCGTTTGAATAACTAATAGATAAAATAAGAAAACAAAATTTAATTATTAAAATAAAAAAAATATGAAATTAATTCGTTTCGGAGAGTCAGGTAATGAAAAACCAGGAGTTTTAATAAATGGTGAACGCAAAGATTTGTCTTCTGTATTCCAAGACTGGGATAGACAGTTTTTTCAAAATGATGGGTTGAAAATATTAAAGGAATATATTAAAAACCCTTCAGTATTTCCAACGATAGATGATGCTGAACGTTGGGGAGCATGTGTTGCTCGTCCAGGTAAAGTAATTTGCATTGGTTTAAATTATTCAGACCATGCTGCCGAATCTGGAATGGCAATTCCTGAAGAACCTATTATATTTCAAAAAGGATCAAATACTGTTGTTGGACCTTTTGATAATATTCTTATTCCACGAAATTCTGTGAAAACAGATTGGGAAGTAGAATTAGGTGTAGTTATCAGTAAAGATGCTCGGTATTTGAATTCTGTAGAAGATGCTAAAGATTATATCGCGGGATATTGTACATCTCATGACGTCTCTGAAAGAGCATTTCAGTTAGAAAGAGGTGGTCAATGGACTAAAGGGAAATCTTGTGATAATTTCAATCCATTAGGACCATATTTATCAACAACAGATGAGGTTGCGAATGTTCAAAACTTAAAAATGTCTTTGTCAGTAAACGGTGTTCAAAAGCAGACTGGAAATACAAGTTTTATGATTTTTGATGTTTATCATGTAATTCATCACTTATCTCAATTTATGACATTAGAAGCAGGAGATATTATCAATACAGGAACTCCTCCAGGTGTAGGTTTAGGTTTTGATCCACCTCAATATTTAAAAGAAGGAGATGTTGTTGAACTTGAAATCGAAGGTTTAGGAAGTCAAAAACAAAGCTGTATAAACGCTTAATCTTCATTCTATTTTACAATCCTGATATAAAAATTATTTTAATGAAGTACTAATATAAAGCCAATTAAAAACAATATGGGAGCAACAATAAAGAATTCAAAGTATCTAATCAAATTGACATTGGTAGCCACAATAGGAGGTATGTTGTTTGGGTATGATACGGCAGTAATATCAGGAACTGTGGGTTCTTTGGAAAATTTCTTTATTACACCCTTTGGTTTAGATGAAATGGGTGCTAATTCCCTTTTAGGGTTAGTAGTTTCCAGTGCATTGATTGGATGTGTTATAGGAGGATTTTCAGGAGGTCTTGTTGCTAAAAAATTAGGGCGTAAAAATGGACTTATTCTTGCAGCATTACTATTTATAATTTCAGCGCTTGGTTCGTCTATGCCCGAAATGTTTATGAGACCAATAGGAGAAGGTGATCATACGTTTATTTATGTGTTTATTGTTTATAGAATTATTGGAGGTATGGGGGTTGGTTTAGCTTCAATGCTTTCGCCATTATACATCTCTGAGATAGCGCCAGCAAAAATAAGAGGTAAGTTGGTGTCTATGAATCAATTCGCTATAGTTTTTGGTCTGTTAGCTGTTTATTTCGTGAATTATTTTATTGCCGAACAAGGTGATGATTCTTGGCTTTATACTGTTGGATGGCGTTGGATGTTTGCTTCGGAAACCATACTCGCGGGATTATTTTTAATCATGTTGTTTTTTGTTCCTGATACGCCTAGATCATTGGTGTTAAAAGAAAAAAAAGAAGAGGCGCTTACTATTTTAACTAAACTAAATGGTGAAACAGAAGGAAAAAAAATACTGATAGATATTCAAAATACAGTAGTTCACCATTCAGGGAAAATATTCTCTTTTGGCCCTAAAATTATTGTTATAGGAATATTGTTATCGGTTTTTCAACAATTTGTAGGTATTAATGGTGTGCTATATTATGCGCCAGAAATTTTTAAAAGCATGGGGTCAGCTACCGATGTTTCGCTAATGCAAACTATAGCTGTAGGAGCTACGCTATTAATTTTTACAATGCTAACTATTCTAACTATCGAGAAGTTTGGAAGAAAACCGCTAATGGTTTATGGTGCTTTGGGTATGGCCATTTCAATGTTTGCACTTGGTACTACCTTTTATTTTGAAATAACAGGTATTACCGCAGTAGTATTAATGTTGCTTTATGTTGCATTCTTCGGATTTAGTTGGGGACCAGTTGTATGGGTATTATTATCTGAAATATTTCCGAATAAAATTAGAGGGAAGGTAATGGCAATAGCAGTTGCTGCTCAATGGGTTTCTAATTATTTGGTGTCATGGACATTTCCTATGATGGATAAAAACACTTATTTGTTAGAAAAATTTCATCATGGTTTTGCTTATTGGATTTATGGGGTGATGTCACTATTAGCTATGTACTTTGTTTGGAAGTATGTGCCCGAGACAAAAGGCAAGACATTGGAAGAAATGGAAGAATTATGGAAAAAATAGCAATTGAAATAATTAAGATTAAAGAAGTACGAATTTACAATATCTAATTTTTCTGGTTAACACCAGTGTTATAAAAATTTCAATCATTTAAAAACTTACAATAAAAATATTTATGAAACAGTTCATCACATTATTAACAATTCTTGTTTTTGCTTCAAATCTATTGGCGCAAAAAGTTGAGAATGCACAAAAACCTAATATCATTTTTATAGCAATAGATGATTTAAAACCTACTATAGGTGCATTTGGTGATACTTATGCTAAAACGCCAGCAATGGATGAATTGGCTAAGCGTTCTACAATTTTTACAAATAACCATACACAACAAGCAGTTTGCGGACCGTCGAGAGCTAGTTTAATGACAGGTAAACGTCCAGATTATACTGGAGTGAAAGATTTAAAAACCAGAATGAGGGATGTAAACCCTAATATAGTAACGATACCACAATATTTTAGACAAAACGGTTATACGACTGTTGGTGTTGGTAAAATTTATGATCCTCGTTGTGTAGATAAAGAAACTTTAGATGCAGCATCTTGGAGTATTCCGTTTGTAAGAGAATGGCAATTATCGTATCCAGAAGAATTTGGGAGACCAGCTTTAGGATATTATCAAGAAAAGTCAAATAAAAAAGTAATTGAGAAGCTTTATAAAGAAGCAAAAGATAAAGGTGTAAAAAATACGTATGTTTATGTAACGGATCGTTTTAAACCTCCTTTTGAAAAAAGTAATGTATCAGATAATGCTTATATGGACGCTGCTATTGCAAATAGAGCCATTGATTTAATGGATGATTTGAGTAAAGAAACAACTAAACCGTTTTTTCTTGCAATTGGTTTTAAACGACCACACTTACCTTTTGTAGCGCCAAAAAAATATTGGGATTTATATGACAGTATCAATGTACCAGTCGCTGCTTATCAAAAAATGTCTAAAAATAGTCCTAAGGTAGCTTATCACAATTCAAATGAAATGAGCGCGTATATTGCTCCTGGTATTGAATATGAACTTGATGAAAATCAACTTTTAAGAATGGATGAAGACTTCCAAAAAGAATTGATAAGAGGTTATTATGCTTGCACTAGTTTTGTTGATGCTCAAATAGGAAAAATAGTAGATGAGTTAAAAAACAAAGGTTTAGACAAAAACACCATTATAGTTGTTTGGGGAGATCACGGATGGCATTTAGGAGATCATAGCTTATGGAATAAACATTCAAATTTTGAGCAAGCTACCCGCTCTCCGCTAATAATATATTCTCCACATAGCAATAAATCCATAGAGGTGAATTCACCTACAGAGTTTGTTGACATTTTTCCAACACTTTGTGAATTGTCGGGTTTATCTGTGCCAACAAATTTAGATGGTGAAAGTTTGATTAAATCAATGAATAAGTCATCACATACCAGTAAAAAATATGCCGTAAGTCAATGGCCTAAAGGAGACGTTATGGGCTATAGTTTTAGAACTGATGATTACAGATATACCGTTTGGGTTAAGGGTAAAGAAAGTATGGATGCTATTAATTCTAAAGATATAGTTGCTCAAGAATTATATGATTATGTAAAAGATCCTTTAGAAACTGTAAACCATTTTGGAGAAAAAAAATACAGAACTATTCAAGATAAATTAATTGGTTATTCTGAGGGATATTTCACTTCAGAAAAAATAAAATTTAAGAAAAGTAATGAAAAGGGGCTAAAGGTTGGTGCAACACTTAATTATCGTGAGTTAAATACTATTAAAGAGGAATTGTATTTAAAGGATTTTAAATATTTAACACCAGCCAATGCCGCCAAACAACAAGTAATTCATCCGACTCCCAAAGATTGGAATTGGAAACCTGTAGATGATTTTATTGCGTTTTCTAAAAAAAACAATCTAGAAGTTCGTTTACACGGACCTATAAGTCCGCAGGCATCAAAATGGGCAAAAGAAGATCACCGAACTGCTGAAGAATTAGAGTTGAATATGACTGAGTTTGCAACCGCATTTGCAATGAAGTTTAATAATGAACCTATAGTAAAGTGGATGGATGTGGTAAACGAGACCATATTAGCAACAGGTAAATGGTTAGGAGATAAACCAGGAACAGATAGTTGGGAAAACCCATGGTTTAAAATGGGAGTAGATGAAAACGGATACCCACTTTTTATTCTGAAGGCTTTTGATATTGCTACAAAATATGCACCTAACATTAAATTGGTTTACAATCAAAATGGAGGTATGCAAACTGAATTGTGGGATAAGGTAAAAGAAACCGTTTTGTACCTGCGTTCAAAAGGATATCGTGTAGATGGTATTGGATGGCAAGCACATATACTTTTAAGTCCTACAACATTCGCATGGGTCGAAAATACTGATGAGGAGGCAAAAAAATTAGCTGATTTAATTGATTGGGCACACCAAAATGATTTAGAATTCCATGTTACGGAACTAGATTATTTTGTTGAAGATTCAAATAATATTGATGCTGCTTATAAAAAACAAGCTGAGGTTTATCAAAAAATTGTAAATGTTTTAAAAGAAAAGTCAAAAACAGGGGGAGTAACATTAAATCTTTGGGATATGGGAGAACGATTTAAGAAAGACAAAGGGTATTTCCATTCTATTTATGATGCAGAGTTTAAACCGACCCCAGCCTATAAAACGATTATAGATGCTCTTGAATATCAAAATAAATAAAACATTTTCAAACAATAAAATATGAAAGTTAAATTATTATATACATCGACAATAGCATTATCGTTATCGTTATTCGTTTTGTGTGGAAATTCTAAAGATAATTCATCAATAAAAGAAGAAAATCCACCAATTATAAATAAAGAGAATTTTATTATTGGGGCTACATTAAACCATAGAGAGTTAAAGACGATCAAGGAGGAATTGTTTTTAAAGGATTTTAAATACTTAACACCAGCCAATGCTGCAAAGCAAGAAATAATTCATCCTACTCCCAATGTTTGGAATTGGAAATGGGTTGATGATTTTATTGACTTTTCTAAAAAACACGATTTACAACTTCGTTTACACGGGCCAATAAGTCCACAATCTTCAAAATGGGCAAAAGAAGATCATAGAACCGCTGAAGAATTAGATCAAAATATGACCGAATTCTTAACGGCTTTTGCAATGAGATTTAACAATGAGCCTACAGTAAAATGGATGGATGTTGTGAATGAAACTATTATTGAAAAAACGGGTAAATGGTTAGGTGACAAACCAGGAGTGGATGCTTGGGAAAATCCATGGTTTAAAATGGGTGTTGATGAAAATGGTTACCCACTTTTTATTTTAAAAGCTTTTGAAATTGCGACAGAACATGCTCCAAATATTAAATTGGTTTACAACCTGCAAGGTGGTATGCAAGCTCCAATGTGGAATAAACTAAAAGAAACTGTTTTATACCTACGTTCAAAAGGTTCCCGTGTTGATGGAATAGGTTGGCAAGCTCATATAATGTTCAATAACAACAGTAGTGGATTTGTGGTAAATATGGAAGAAGAGGCAAAGAAATTAGCAGATTTAATTGATTGGGCACATCAAAATGATTTAGAATTCCATGTTACTGAACTGGATTATTTTGTAAAGGACTCAAATAATCTAGATGCAGCATATAAGAAACAAGCTGAGGTGTATCAAAAAATAGTTGATATTTTAATCGAAAAGTCGAAAAATGGAGTAGTTACCTTAAATCTTTGGGATATGGGAGAGCGATTCAAAAAAGATAAAGGGTACTTCTATTCGATTTATGATTCAAAATTTGAACCTACTCCAGCATATAAAACTATTATAAATGCTCTTGAATATCAAAATAAATAAAACATTTTAAAATAACTAAATATGAAATTTAAATTATTATCTATATCGACAGTAGTATTATTGTTATTGGTTTCTTGTGGTGATTCTAATGATGATACACAGGTAGAAGAACAAGAAACAGAAGCACCATTCGTGGTGAAAAAAGAAAATTTGATTGTTGGTTCTACACTAAATCTACGTCAGTTAAATACACCAGTAGAGAAATTATATTTAGATGATGGTTTTAAATATTTAACACCAGCCAATGCAGCAAAACAACAAATTGTAAAACGAGATAATAAAGAATCTAGTTGGGATTGGAGTTGGATAGATGCCCATATTGCATTCGCAAAAAAACATAATTTAGAGATTCGTGTGCACGGACCAATAAGCCCTCAAGTATCTGAATGGACAAGAGAAGATATTCGTACAGCTGAAGAGTTAGAAAAAAATATGACCGATTTTTTAATAGCATCTTGTAAAAAGTATAATGTAGAGCCTACAATTAAATGGATGGATGTAGTAAATGAAACTATAACTACAACTGGCGAATACAATCCGAACAAACCAGGAACGGATGCTTGGGAAGTTCCTTTTTATAAAATGGGGCTAGATCAGAATGGTTATCCAAATTACATTTTAAAAGCATTTCAATTGGCTACAGAGCACGCTCCAAATATAAAATTAGTTTACAATCAAAATGGAGGGTTACAAGATGCTTTGTGGGATAAATTGAAGAAAACCGTTTTGTATATTCGCTCAAAAGGGCATCGTGTAGATGGTATTGGGTGGCAGGGTCATATCAATTATTTTAATAAAAATGTAAATGGAATTTTAGTAGATCCTGAGGAAACAGTACAAAAATTAAGTGATTTAATTGATTGGGCACATGCTAATAATTTAGAATTTCATATTACAGAAATAGATTATCAAGTAAGGGATAATAAAAATTTTATACTAGAAGTTAATCGTCAAGCTTTAGCTTATAAAAGGATAGTTGAGGTTTTGGAAAGTAAAACAGCAACAGGAGTGGTAACCTTAAATCTTTGGGATATGACAGATAGATTACACCCAGATAAAGGAACTTTTATTTCTATTTATGATGAAAACTTAAAGCCAAGACCTTCTCATAAAGTTATTAAAGCTGCATTTGATAATTCAAAACACAGTAATAAATAAGAAACAGGAACATTAATTTATTAGCCTCAAGCAATGGTCTAGAGTTTCAAGTAACGGAATTAGATTATAAGGTCGATGATAAACTAAGTATAGATGAGAATTATGAGAAACAAACTAGAGCTTATAACAGTATATCTCATACTTTTCATTCTAAGGAATCTACAGGAGTTGTAAGCCTGAACATATGAGTAATTCTAGGAAGAAACACCTAATGGGAATGATTTTATTTCCCTGTATGGTGATAATTCTGATCCTTTTCCAGCTTATGCCATTATTAAAAAAGTTTTGGGTGATAGTAAAAGAGAATAATTTAAGACCTGAACTCCATTAATAAAGGATAAGTAATTGATTAGTTTTAGGATTTTCAGACTTTAATATAGGTTTTTTTGCGGAAAATTATAAGCATTTTTTCAACTGATGAAAAGTTGACGAATAATTGACGTGTACAATCCTCAACTTGATACTTTTTTCGAGTTTTTTTCTCTTACTTACTATTATTTCTTCATGTAATGATCAAAGTGTTTCTTGGCTTTAATGCTACTTGTTGGTTTTTTGAAATGTTAAATAAAAAATAGCTGCGGCGATTTATTTTCAGTGAGTTATGTCTTTTTTGTTGAAGCTTTAAAGGGTGTTTTGGGTAAAAAATCATTTAACCCTATACAAGAACCATAACACCCTTTGTTAATTAAGCTCTATCAGTAATATTGTAATATGTTATACTAAATCAGACTTAAGTTGATTCTATAAGAAAGACCAAATTAATTTAATAATGCAGTTTTTTTAGTGAAAATAATAGAGGCTACTCCGATTAAATTAAATAGTTCTTCGATGATTCAAAATAAAACAAAAATGAAAAGAAACTTTTATAGCTATTTACGATATAGATGGTAAACACCTAAGTGTAAGTATATGAGGTTATTAAAGGCGCATTCAATAATTCAAAACAACACAAGAAATAATAAATATTTTTAAATGAAAAATAAATTTTTATACACATTAGTTATAGTAGCATCTGTTTTCATAACATCTTGTAAAGATGGGAAATCGTCAAATGAAGTTTCTGAAGTTATATCGGTAGTAGAATATAAAGGAAGTCCGATTACTACTGAATTTGATGCTAAAATAGATAGTTTAATAGCTCAAATGACTATTGAAGAAAAAGCAGGAATGTTACATGGTAATAGCATGTTTGCTACAAAAGCAATAGAACGTTTAGGAATTCCTGAGTTAACAATGGCCGATGGACCTTTAGGTGTAAGGGAAGAACTTTCTCTAGACTCATGGAAACCTGCAGGATGGGACAATGATTTTGCGACATACTATCCAGCTAGTGGTGCATTAGCAGCAACCTGGAATACAGAACTTTCTTACCTATTAGGAACAAGTATTGGAGAAGAATCTATTGCTAGAGATAAGGACGTTTTATTATCACCAGCAATTAATATTATTAGAACACCTTTAGGAGGAAGAACATACGAGTATTTCACAGAAGATCCGTTTTTAAATAAAAAACTTACAGTGCCTTTTATTGTTGGTGTTCAGGAAAATGATGTTGCGGTATGTGTAAAGCATTTTGTAGCTAACAATCAAGAAACAAATAGAAATTTTGTTGATGTTCAAATTGATGAAAGAACCTTACGTGAAATTTACTTCCCAGCTTTTGAAGCAGCAGTAAAAGAAGCAAATGCTTATAGTTTTATGGGGGCTTACAATAAGTTTAGAGGTGAGTATTTATGTGAAAACGGTCCTATGTTAAATAGTGTTTTAAGAGATGAATGGGGATTTAATGGTGTTGTAATTTCAGATTGGGCTGCCGTTCATGATACTAAAAAATCAATTGAAAACGGTCTTGATATTGAAATGGGAACTCATAAACCATTTGATGAATATTTTTATGCCAATCCTCTTATTGAAAAAGTGAAATCTGGAGATATAGATGAAGCAGTTTTAAATGAACGTGTAAAAAATGTATTGCGCTTAATGTTTACGTTGAA
Organism: Lutibacter agarilyticus; assembly: GCF_900188235.1. Lineage (GTDB taxonomy): Bacteria > Bacteroidota > Bacteroidia > Flavobacteriales > Flavobacteriaceae > Lutibacter > Lutibacter agarilyticus. Next base: position 48,050 of record NZ_FZNT01000013.1, read on the forward strand.
AAGTGTTGATGATAAAGGTCGCGCTAAAGGAAGTATTAATACTGAAGACCATTTTAAGGATGCTTATGATATAGCTGCCGAATCTGTCGTATTGCTTAAAAATCAAAACAATTTATTGCCAATAAAAACTAACGGTATAAAAAGTATAGCAGTAATAGGAAGCAATGCTAAAAAGAAAAATGCTTTAGGAGGTTTTGGTGCGGGAGTAAAAACAGAAAGAGAAGTTACACCATTACAAGGACTTCAAAATAAGCTTCCAACATCAATAACCATAAATTATGCTGAAGGGTATTTAGAGCGTTATTCAAAAACAGCGAAAAACAAGCTTGGTGTTATTACACTAAAAAGTCCGGTTACTATTGATAAGTTAGAACCAGAAATGGTTGCAGCTGCTATTGAAGCAGCCAAAAATTCTGATATAGCCATTGTTTTTGCAGGTTCAAATAGAGATTTTGAAACTGAATCTTCAGATAGGGTTAGTTTAAGATTACCATTCGCACAAGAAGAATTAATTGAAAAAGTACTGGCTGTTAATCCAAATACCATCGTAGTAATGATTGGTGGAGCGCCTTTTGATATTGAAAATATTAGTAAAAAATCAAAGGCTTTAATTTGGAGTTGGTTTAATGGTTCTGAGGGCGGTAATGCTTTGGCAGATGTTATTTTAGGAAATGTGAATCCTTCAGGTAAATTACCTTGGACCATGCCTGTAAAAATAGAAGACTCTCCTGCTCATGCTACAAATAGTTTTCCTGGAGACCAAACGGTTATTTATGAGGAAGGTATTTTAGTAGGTTACCGTTGGTTTGACACTAAGAAAATAGAACCGTTATATCCTTTTGGCTATGGTATGTCTTATACAGATTTTAAGTTTTCAGATTTAAAAACAAATAAAGAGACATATACAACTGAAGACATCATTGAAGTTACTTTTAATATTGCAAATGTTGGTAACATAGATGGTAAAGAAGTGGCTCAACTATACGTTTCAAAACCTAATTCATCAGTTGAAAGAGCAGCGCAAGAATTAAAAGGTTTCAAGAAAGTATTGATTGAAAATAAAACTACAGAAAATGTCACAATCCAACTACCTGTAAAAGAATTGGCGTACTATAATGTTGTTGATAAAGCATGGGTGGTTGAACCAGGAACATACATACTTAAAATAGGGAATTCATCAAGAGATATTAAAACAGAAATCTCCATAAATATTAAATAATCAAATTAATAACAAACGTAAGAAAATATTTTTTTACGAAATTTTAAATATTTAAATATCATGAAAATCAGAACCAAAATTATCACTTGTTTATTAGTTATCGGATCAATTATCTCGGGCTTTGCTCAGTCTGATCATATTATGAAACAAGCAGATAAACTCGTTATAAACATGAACGAAGATATTGTTGGACAAGATAAGTCTTCTGCATTATCAGATGCTCAAAAATCTAAAATTAAAACGCTTCAAGTTGATAGATTAGAAGCGTTAGCGAAAATAAGAAAAGATGGTGGAAGTGAGGAAGATAAGAAGGCTACAAATAAGGCTTGTTATCAAAAAATATATAAAGATATTTTATCACAAAAACAGAGATTGGCAATGAAGGAAGCTAACGAAAAAAAGAAGAAAAAATAGTTTTAGACAAAATTTAAAATGAAACGTTTAAAGGAATACTTACTGGGCTTTTTACTATTGCTGGCAAATATAATTTTTGCTCAAACTACACCACAACAAATGGTAAGTAGTATGGGCAGGGGAATTAACATGGGTAATGTCTTATCAGCACCAGTTGAGGGTAATTGGGCATCAGCATTTACAGAAAGTTATTTTGAAGATGTGGCTAAGGCAGGCTTTAAAATAGTACGTATTCCAATATATTTTTTTGGAGATAGAACTTTAGGAAACACGTCTATTTAAAATAGATTGAAATGATAATTCCCTGTTTGTTAGTGAATAATTACAAACTAAATATTAATTTTTTAAAACAAATAAATCATGAAAAAAATTACCTTATTAGCTGCTTTATTAGTAGCATTTATTACAAACGCACAAAAAGTGTATGACTTTACAGGAAGTCAAAATCCAGGTTCATGGGCCAAACAAGGAGGCGGTGGTCTTCTTGATAATCCTAATGGTGTTGTAACATCAGCAGAGGGATTAGTTCTAGAATTTCGCAATAGTGGTTTAATATATTTAACAACTACTGATCCTGCAGAAGCAGCATATGTTTCCAAACCTGGAGATTTAATGCGTATAACATTAATTAACAATAATACAGAGGTAGATGTTTTAGGTCCTTTAAATGACAGAAACGATGCTACTGGTGGCATTCAATTTTATGCAGTTAATAACGATTTAGTGCCAGCTGCAACCGTAGGAGCAGGTATTGAGCAAGTTGTTACTGTAGCTTTAACGGCCAACTATAAGAATGATAATGGAGATGGTACTCTTAATGATACTGATGGTGTTGAAAATATGGAGCGTGTTGGTTTAAGAATGGGAGCTACAATTGGTATGGTAGGTAGCAATCCTTTTTTAACACAGACTAGTGCTGATGCAGGTAACATCATTATCAAGAAAATTGAAATTTTGAGTGCAGGTACATCGGTTAAAAATAATTACAATTTTGCTTCTGATGATATTACTGGCTTTACAAGTACTAGTTCGGCATCAGGGAGTGTTGCAGACGGTGGTAACACCATAAATTATTCTACAGGAACTTCAGGGGCTCAATATCCTAAATTGGCACAAACTTTTTTTGCAGTTAATGCTAGTGCTAATCAGTATGTCCATATTGTTGTTGAGGATAATACAACTGATGCGAATGAAATAAGATTTCAACTTATAAATCCTGCAGGTGGTGTTTTCTCTTATAATAACGATATAGGTGTTTTAAATAATGGAGCGCCTACTTTATTAGAATTAGATTTAACTACTATACCAGAATGGACAGGTAATTATGTTGGATGGAATATTATGTTTACAAAAGGTGGTGCTGCTGTTAGTGATGGCGTAATAAAAATAGCTAGTATTGTATTTGATAATGACTCTGGAACATTAGGTACAAATGATTATGCTTTTAATAACGTTGCAGTATACCCTAACCCAACAAGTGGTATTTTAAATATTGAAGGAGTTAATGATATATCTAGCGTTAAATTATTTGATATAACTGGAAGAAAAATTTTGGAAACTAGTAATTTGAGTAATAATCAATTGGATATTAGTATTTTAAATTCAGGTGTGTACATTTTGAGTATTGAAGATTCAAATAAAAATGTATTGGTAAAAAGATTTGTTAAAGAATAGGATCATCATTTAAATTAAAAAAATTATGCCATTTTTCTGGCTTGTTTCGTCGAATTTTCGACTATAAAATACTAGTGGTTTGGTTATTCAAAATTGGCTATCGAAGCTATTCTTAGCTAAGATAGCTAATTTGTTATCAATAATTTAAATTTCATATTTGCTTAATTCAAACAGTATTCAATAAATAAAAACATAAATTAATATTTAAAATAATGAATACACTTCAACAATTATCGTTTATCATCCTTTTGTTTACCTTTTTCAACGCAGAAAGCCAGCATTCAAAAACGGAAATGAAATCCATTGAAATAGCTTACAATCAAATTGATAGTGAAAAAGAGTTACATCCTTATGAAGGAGTTCAAAAAGTTGATGAATTAATAATCAATAAGAAAAAAGAGGTTGTCCAAGAAAAACCAAATTTTATATTTTTTATTGCAGATGATATGTATCCTGATATGTTCAATACACGTCCAGAAGGAAAGGGTGAAAATTTAACTCCAAATATTGATCGTTTAGCAAATGAAGGCGTTTTTATGACTGGTCAAATGGTTTCTTCACCAGTTTGTACACCAAGTAGATATAATAGTTTAACAGGCACTTATGCAAGTAGGGCAACCAATATAGAATTTACTGATTTCACAAAAGAAAATGAAGGTCAAACTGTGATACAATGGAATTCATTTATTACGCCAGGAAAAGAAAAAACGATCGGTAATTACTTACAAGAATTAGGTTATAAAACAGGTTTTGTTGGAAAAAACCATGCCATAGAAAGTTTAGAGCAAGTAGATCAATCTAAGAAACCCGATTTGTACGCAGATCCAACTGATCCAAAGGTAATAGCAGAATTAGAATACCGACATAAAATGTTACAAGAGGATATTAAAAATTGTGGGTTTGATTTTGCAGACAACCTATACCATGACAATCCAAATTGGCTAGGAATAAAAGCATTAGCATCTCAAAATATGGATTGGATAACCGAAGGTGGACTTCGATTTATTGATAACTACAAAGACAGTCCTTTCTTTTTATATTTTGCAACTACAATTCCTCATCATCCTTTGAATGCTGAAAACTCGTATGATGCTGATCCTAGAATTACTTCAAAAGGACTTTTAGAAGAGCCGTTAAATGTTCAACCTTCACGCGAATCATTAAAAATAAGAATCAAAGAGTCAGGTTTAAGTGGTGAGAAAAAAACTAATTTATTATGGATGGATGACGCCTTAGGTGCATTGATAAATAAATTAGAAGAAACAGGAAAATTAGATAATACAATTATAGTATTTTTTAATGATCACGGTCAAAACTCCAAAGGTACATTATATGAAGGCGGTATCCATTCGCAAACCATTATTTGGAAAAAAGGAGGCTTTAAAGTAGGAAATACAAGCGATGTGAAAGTTTCAAATATTGATTTTCTTCCAACAATTTTAGATTTTGCAGGTGTAAAAGAAACTTCAACTATTGGTGATGGTTACAGTTTTAAAGCAGCTTTAGATGGCGAAGAATTTATTCCAAGAAGCTCTAACTTTTATGAATTAGGATATGCAAGAGCAGTTGTTAAAGGAAAATATAAATACATAGCAATTAGATATCCTGAATATGCAACAAAACTAAATGCTGAAGAACGAGCAAAAATTCTAAAAGAATATAATGAATTTAGAGAGTCATTTGGAGGTGAAGCAATAAGTTACGATTCAACATTACCATATGGACACTTAGAAATGGTTCCAGGAGGTGGTGGCGCAGAACACGCAACCTATGGGAATAAATCAGGTTTTTTTGATGTAGACCAATTGTACGATTTAGAAGCTGATCCAATAGAAGAAAATAATTTAGCTTTAAAAGAAGCTTATAAAGCTGTGTTAGAGGAAATGAAAATAGAAATGCAAGAGCATTTAGATAAATTACCGGGTAAGTTTGAAATTTGAAATTTTCAAAAGAAGAAACGGATCAAATAAATAACCTTCTTATATCAAAAGGTAAGGAGACTAAAAAATAACACCCTTTTTTCATAAATAACAATTATTATGGCTTCCTAATTTTTGGTTTTAGTTTACGAACGAATCTATAATTAGGAAGTTTTTTTTTAAATTAACTATTTATTTTACAATGAAATATAAAATTCTTTTAATTTTCGGTATCGGTTTATTAATTTTAGGTTGTAAAACTACTACACCTCAAAAACCCAATATACTTCTTTTGTATATGGATGATTTACGTCCACAATTGAATTGTTATGGTCAAACTCAAATGCAAACTCCAAATATTGACAATCTAGCTAAGCAAGGTGTTTTGTTTAACAATGCTTATTGTAATGTTGCGGTTTGTGGAGCATCAAGAGCTAGTATGTTAACAGGAATGCGCCCTACAAAAAATATTTTTAGAGATTATAAAGTATTTGTACAAGATGATACTCCAAATGCTATAACGTTACCTCAACTTTTTAAACAAAACGGGTATACGACTATTTCAAATGGTAAAATATACCATCATTTAGATGATCGTGTGAGCGATTGGGATGAAGTTTGGAGACCTTATGCTTTTGAAGAAAATCCTGATGGTCTTGCGCCAACAGATTGGTGGGAAGGATTGTGGCGTGATTATTTATTGCCTGAAAATATTTTAATTTATCAAGCAACCAATAGTGGTCCTGCTTATGAAAGAGCTGACGTAAGGGATACAGATTATATTGATGGGTTGATGACTCAAAAAGTAATAAATGACATTGAAAAATTTAAAAATAATAAGGAACCTTTTTTTCTTACAGCAGGTTTTATAAGTCCGCATTTACCATTCAACGCACCAGCTCGTCATTGGGATAAATACCCTTCAAATTCAATTAAACAACCTTACAATAATTTTGTTGCTAAAAATGCGCCTGAAATATCTATTTCTAAATCAATTGAGTTACGACAATACACAGGAATTCCAGATAGAGGTCAAAAAGTTAATGATTCTACTGCTATTTCATTAATTCACGGTTATTATGCAACGGTGAGTTATGTAGACACTTTAATTGGAGATATTTTAAATAAATTGAAATCTTCAGGTTTAGATAAAAATACAATTATAGTTTTTGTGTCAGATCACGGTTATAATTTACAAGAGCACTCGCAGTGGGCAAAATGGACAAGCCATAGAATTTCAATGCAAATCCCTTTAATTATTTCATCTCCTTTTATTTCAACATCGGGGAATACCAATGCTTTAGTAGAATTGGTGGATATTTACCCAACAATTGCTCAATTGTGTGATATAGAAATTCCAAATAAACAATTGGAAGGGAAAAGTTTAGCACCCATTTTACACAATCCTAATTTAGAAGGGAAATCACATATATTTATAAATAACACCAATGGTTATACTATAAAAACACAGAAATATAGTTATACAGAATATATAAATCCAATAAATAATAAATTAATTGATCGTATGCTCTACGACCATGATAAAGACCCAGATGAGAATGAAAATGTAGTAGAAACAGCTGAATATGCTAAAATAGTTGATGATTTACACAAAGAACTTCATAGTAGTTATTATGCAAATATCTATGGAGAATAATAATAGCTATTAAAAAGAAGTGTCTTTATAAAATCATGTTTTAAGTTATTTTAAATGAATGAAATTTTTAGGATAATGCTATCTTGATTAATTTTAAGAATCATTTGTATCTCCATTGTTGAAATTGAATTAAGTTTCAGTTTTAGATGCTTATTAAAACACCTCATTTCCAGCAGTATCCCGTTCCATTGCATACAGCTTGCAATTCCACGCATAAAAGCTTACTGAAAGGTAAGCATTTATCTTTGCCTTTGCCCTCTGAAATCCGTTTCCAAAAAAACAACAGAACAAAGTACAAACATTTGTGCAGGTAATAAGGTGTTCACAATACGCTCCATTTTGTTTCATAAAATATAATTACAAGGGCATTTTAGTAAATAAACTAAAATCAAAACTCCTCACCTTTTAAGGGGAGGTGCCAAAGGCGGAGGGGTTAAACAATACCCTTGTACTTACCATAAGTTGCACTAATCGTCCACAGTCCTCATTTAGCACAATTTATTTATTTTACTACACACAATACACGTATTGCTCACGCATAGCTATCTTTTGCCCCTAAAACCCATTTAGGTATGAATTCAAAATTATTAGGGGCAAACCGCTATTACACAATTTGGCTCGCCTGCTGCTCACTTCGGGCTGATCGGGTTGTCACAGTTTTTGCAGTACTTACTTCAGAATAAACCAATCCATTTTGCATATGATTTACCCCCTCTTTATCACTTGGGATTAAACCATATCGCAAACGCGCACAAGAGCAATCCATTTCGTTAAAATCCTACTTTTAAATAGCCTGCTTCTAAAATAGTAAACTCACCAAAACGACCTATTTTAATTTCTGTAGCAATTCAAGTTTTAGAAGCGGCTAAGTATCCAAAGAGCGCAGCGGTCTGGATACGATAGCGGATAAAACGCTAGAATTCCAGGAAATTAAAATAAGTCTTGATTTTTTGGTTCGTTTTGCATCAAGGCAAAATGAACAATACAAATAAATAGCCACTCCATTCTTTGCCCTTGCCTTTCCCACCGCATAAATAGGAACAAAAAAAGTAGTCAAAAACTTAGCCAACCCTGCGTGTGCCACGTAGTTGTTGCACGTACTTATGCCGATGGCAACGTACTTTTGCCTCAACACCCTACGTTCGAACTCGCTAGGCGGCTCGCATTAATGCTATCGCATTAGGCAGCCATTACCTGCAAATGAATAATCCTAAAACCACTATATAAAGAATAATCCTACTACAAAAAAAATAAAAAAGTTAGCAAATTTCGGTTGTTCCCTTCGTCAGCCACACTTATGTAATCAAGGTCAAGCCCTACGGGTTTTGAAAAAAATCTCCACCTTAGAATTCGTTTTTAATAAAAATATTAAATAAAAGAAAACTGCTAACTGTTACTGTAAACTGTCAACTAAAATACGGTAGTATTTTCTCCAAAAACCTTGACAACATTTGCCTCACAACCTAACCTGCTGCTATCTTTTTTCTTTCTCTTCCGAAAAAAATTACATGCGCGATAGCGCTTATAATTTTAATTCCGGAACTATGCTTACTTATGAAATCAAAACCCACCAACCAGGAAGGACCTACAACAAACCTCACTTTTTTATTCTAAATAAAGGCTTAAACAGTGGAAAACCACTGGATCAACCTTGCCCCAATTGTTTTGTAATTACAACATCTTCAGAACAAGCTCGTGAATCCTTGTATTATTTATGCTTATCACTTAAAATTGGTCGATTTTTCAACTACTATTTGAAAGGAAGTGTCATTCCTTTTATCTGTATTTCAGATGCAAAAAAAGTAATCAATACAGCACTTCAAAACAACCAAGAGCAACAATGGAAAATCAAAGTTGAAAAGCTTAAAAAAATAAATGCATTTGAAGAAAACCTGCAGCAGCAACTTGCAGTAATCAAGCAACTAAAAATTGCATTGCTGAGGTCTTAATAAAAATACCTCTCCCCCTTTTCAAGGGGGACAAAGGGGGTAAAACGTCATCATGAACTAGGTCACTGAGAGGAGTCGAAGTGCAAACAAAGTGTCATTCCCAGCTTGACTGGGAATCTCATTCTGAACTGTCATTCTGAACTGTCATTCTGAGCGCAGTCGAAGAATCTCATCATCAAAAACCTAATCGTCATTCTCAGCTTGACTGGGAATCTCAACATTTAAAACTAAAAAATATGAAACTAATAATAGCAGGAAGTAGAACCTTCACCAACTACCAAAAATTAAAACAAATCTGTGGCCACTTCCTCCAGGATCAAAACAATATTGAAATCGTAAGTGGAACCTGCAGAGGAGCAGATCAATTAGGCGAACAATACGCAAAAGAAAGAGGATACAAACTCACACAATTCCCTGCAGACTGGAAACGATACCGAAAAGCAGCAGGACCAAAACGCAATGAACAAATGGCAAATTATGCAGACGCATTAATTGCCTTTTGGGATGGTGAAAGCAAAGGAACTAAAAATATGATTGACTTAGCAAAACAAAATAATTTGAAAGTAAGAATTATTGATACTTAATAATTGCCTAACAATAAAAAAATGAGTTCACAATACAGTTTCCCGTAATCTCAATTCAATTTTGTATCATAAATTTGAAATCATCAAATGAATCCAAATCATATCTAAATTCATTCTAAATTAACAACAAACATATTTTATGAGCTCTTTTTTGTTAAATTAGTACATTCGAAAAATTGCACAATCAAAAATCATAAAACAGATACAAAATGCTTTTATCTAGGGAATTTGACCTGGGTAAACATACTTAATATAAGTATATAACGAAGTTGTGCGTCATACGACCAAACTCTCGTGAAAAAGAAAAATTGAATGAAAAATGATAACAAAAATTGACCTTAATAAAGTAGCTAGTTACAAAACTCAAGTAACTTTAGAAACAGATAAAGAGTTAAATCTTATTTATGGATTAAATGGGACTGGTAAAAGTACATTGTCAGATTATCTTTTAAAAAGAACAGATGAAAAGTTTAAAGATTGTTCTGTTCTTGGTTTAGATGAGAATCACGAAATACTTGTTTATAATCAGACATTCATTCAAGAAAACTTTTTCGAATCTGAAAGTTTAAAAGGAATTTTCACTCTTTCAAAAGAAAATAAAGAAGCTATTACAAAGATTTCTAATGCACAAAAAGAAATAGAAAAAATTGACAAAGAAAGAATCAAAAAAACCGAAGAACTAGAAACTGAGAAAATATCAATAAGTAAAAAGCTTGAAAACGCAAAAAATACTATTTGGAAAATAAAAACGGATTTTAGTGGTGGCGACCGTGTTCTCGAGTTTTGTTTGGAAGGTAATAAAGGCTCAAAAGACAATCTATTTAATCATATTCAAGGATTAACAAAGTCAGCTGTTAAACCAACCAAAAGCATTGATGATTTAAAAAATGAGGTTCAGGCAATAATGGGAGAAAATGCTCAAAAATATGCCTATGTTCCTAAAATTACATTCTCATCTTCAAATTTAGAAATTGAAAAGATTTTCGACAAACAAATCGTAGGTAATGAAAATAGTAGTGTCTCTGAATTAATCACAAAACTTGGAAACTCTGATTGGGTAAAATCGGGATTAAAACATTTACCTGAAGAACCATTTGAGGAAAATGTAGATTGTCCTTTTTGTCAAGAAAAAACCATTTCAAACGAATTAATAGAAAACATAAAGGATTACTTTGATGCTTCGTATGAAGCAGATATTAAATCTATAAAAACTTTTCTTGAGGAATATTCACAAGCAATTCAGCAAATTCCAAACAAAACAATTTTTGAAGCCAATCCCAAATTTGAAACATTCAAACAAGATTTTGAAATTAAATTTAGCGCATTTAATCAACTGATTAAGTCGAATAAAAAAAAGATTGAAGAAAAGACAAAAAATCCAAGTGTACCGAAAACTCTTGAAGATTCAACGAAATCATTAGAAGAAGTCAATGAAGTTATAAGTAAAATTAACGCTTCGATTTTAGAACATAACGATAAAATTGATAAAAAAGCGACAGTAAAAACAGGAATAAAAAAGACTTTTTGGCAAATTATGCGTTGGGATTATGACCAAACAATTAGTTCATACCTTTCAGATAAAGGTACATCAAAAACTAAAACAGATTTGCTTAATACTGCTATTAAAGGTTTTGAAAAAACAATTCTTGAACAGCAATCAATCATATCCGAACAACAAAAACAAACAGTTAATATTGAAAAAGCAATTGCAAATATTAATGATGGATTAATTGACTTGGGAATTACTGATTTTAAAATTGAAAACCACAAAGAAAACCTTTACAAAATAGTTAGAGGAGAAAACAAGGAAAGAATATTTCGTTCATTAAGTGAAGGAGAAAAAATGATAATAAGTTTCCTATACTTTCTTGAAATGTGCAGAGGAAAACAAGATGCAACAGAAACAGGAAAAAAGAAAATTATTGTCATTGATGACCCAATTTCTAGTCTTTCTCATATCTATGTTTTCAATATTGGAAGATTAATTAAAAACGAATTTTTTGGTAAAAAAGAAACAAAAAAAGATGAGGAGACAGGAGAAAAAGTGAACATTTGGAAATATAATTACGAACAAGTATTTATATTAACTCATAGTCTTTATTTCTTTTACGAGATTACAGAAACAAAACACGATGAACGAAAAGAAACTCAAAAACTATTTAGGCTTATAAAAAACAATGATGGTAGTCGCTTTCAAAAAATGAAATATGAAGAAATTCAAAATGATTATCAAGCTTATTGGTATATTATAAAAGATGAAAATCAACCACCAGCTTTGATTGCAAATTGTATGAGGAATGTAATAGAATATTTCTTCAATTTTGTAGAGAAAAAAGATTTAAATAACTTTTTCAGACAAGAGCCACTGAATACAAACAGATTTCAAGCTTTTCACAGATACATAAATAGAGAATCTCATTCTTTAGGACAAAATATATTTGACTATAAGGAATTTGATTATGCAGATTTTAAAGATGGTTTTGCAGAATTATTTAAGGCAGCAGGTTATGAGGAACACCATAAAAAAATGATAAAATAAAAAGTACGAACGCACAACAACTGGTATAAAAAATTGCTAAATTCAATAAAATAGAATGTTTCTAAAATATAAATAACTTAAATTTAAACATCGGAAAATTACGTTTTCAAAAACGCAACTTTCCATACCAAAAACCGTTGCCAGTAATTAGATTAAACCAAATGCGATTGAAACTGTCCAAAGATTTATAAATATCTAAGATAAAACTTGTAAAATGAAAACGATGAAACCTATCAAGGTAATTATAACCTTATTAATTACATTAAATTTTTCTTATGCTCAAAATAGTAAACCTGCACCTGATTTAGCGAATGTTAAATATAGTGAGCATGAACGAAATGTTTTAGATGTTTGGTTTGCAGATTCTAACAAAACGACTCCTATGGTAATTTATATACATGGAGGAGGCTTTAAATCAGGAAGTAAAGAGAAAATCAAGGCTAATGAATTGTCAGAATTGTTAGAAGCAGGAATTTCAGTTGCATCAATAAATTATCGATTATTATCAAATGCTCCCTTGCCAGCAGCACATATTGATGCGAAGCATGCTTTACAGTTTATACGTTCAAAAGCTATGGAATGGAAAATAGATAAGGATAGAATCGGTTTATTTGGAGGGTCTGCCGGTGCACAAATTTGTATGTGGCTAGCCTTTAGCAACGATATGGCTAATGCAGATAGTGACAACCCTATTGAAAGGGAATCAACAAGAGTTACTTGTATAGCACCTATTATTGGGCAAACAACTATGAGTTCAGAGTTTTGGACAGCACTAGCTGATAGACATTTGAAGGATGAAAACGGTTCAGATTATATAGCAAAAATATTTGGAGATACTACTAGAAGAGATCGAAATCGTATGGCTACGTATGGTACTAAAACACTTAAAGAAGCCGATAAAATTGCTGATGATTTATCAGCGTTATCATTGATTTCGGCTGATGACCCTCCTGTTTTTATGAGTTACTTTATGTCTCCAGATGCAAAGGTTCCTAACAATCCAAGGAAAGTTAGAGGTTGGGTAATTCATCATGTAGATTTTGGAATAGCGCTTAAAGAAAAAATGGACGAATTAAATATTGAAGCCGATTTAAAGTATCCAGGATCTAAAACAAAATATAATTCATTAGTTGAGTTTTTTGTGGATAAGTTATCGTAAAAATAAAATTGTGTGGAATAGAATAAAAACTACTGGCAACACCTCATAAAATTTATGCTTTATTTAATAAGGCTAAATAAAGAAGCCCGTTGTGTAAAATGGCAGGTTTTCAATCGGAAATAAACAATCGAGAATGAATGAACCAAAGGTTGTTACCTAAAATTCTTGACCACTATCCAATTTGTAGTTTAAATCACTAAATGTGGATAAGCCTTTTGACGATTCTGAAATCTAAGTATGGTGTCTTTCACAATAACGCCCTCATCAATATTTATTGAATTTTGGATAGTTTTATTTTGCATCCAACTTTCTCTACCATTTATCACAGATGGTAAATGTACAATTAGTGCAGCAGAAATAGACCTTGAAGCACTCTCCCAAAAATAACTTGGTGTATGATCAACTGCATAATAATCAATTTTATTAACTGATATAATTGGATTTTTAAAAGTAGTTGGCTTAGCAAAATAAAAACCCATTCCCTCATCACAACTCACGTCTATAATTAATGTGCCTTGTTTTAAACTATCCTTTTCCTCTTCAATTACAAAATTGAATGGATCATCAGTATCTTGAAAAGTACCATTAACTATTATTTCGGATTCACTAATCAAGTCTGAAAAAGGTCTTTCTGACCCATCATGTTCCACAACAAGTAGTCGAGGCTCGTTTGTTTTTCCCCTTCTAATGCGGACATATTCCACATCGAGTATCTCTTCTCTTACTTCATGGTCAGGTCTTTGAATACATATCGTAATTTCTCGGAAACCATGAGCTTTTAATGCATAAATAGCGCCTCTACTTACGGCACCAAAACTTAAAATGATTACCTTTCTTTGATTTCCATAATGTCCATCTATTCCCTTAAGTTGTAAAGCATGTATAACTGCACTGTAACCAGCCATTTCATTGTTTTTATAGAAAGTATGTCTACCAATCTGTCCATTTGGATTCCAAACAAACATATCTTCAAAAGCAATTAACGTTAAATTTCTATCAATAGCCGTTTGTGTAACCTGCATTTGCTGAGCGCAATGAGGGTACCCCCAAAGCACACCGCCTACTTTCAATTCTTCTAAATCGGATAATATTGGTTTAGCAATAATAACCGAACCTATTTCAGATAATATTTCTTTTCTAGTAGCTGTTCCTCCCGTTTGTTTTGCTATTTCTTCATCTTCAATATTGAAAGGTATCCCATATCCTTTTTCAAAAACAAGTTGTTTTCTAATATGTTCAGGAATTCTTTTTATGTGTTCAGGATGAATTGGCACACGTCTTTCATCTACTTTTTTTGAAGTTCCTACAACTCCCATTTTTAATAAAGCCATTCGTTTTTTTTTATTGAAGTCAACACCTATTAATGAAATAAGCAAGACATCATCATAATATTCATTTAACAGAATACTTACTAATAATCAGTCATTAAGTTGATAACTAGCGCGTCAAAATCAGAAAGAATCTTCAAAAAAGAACCTTATTAGTTCATTGTAATAGAACCAGAAGTATGATTAACATCAACGGATAAATAATCCAACACCAAAGGTAGCTTATATAATTGTACTATTCGATTACAATGAACAAAACCTTATAAAACAGCAATTTAAGATAAAAAAAAAGACGGAAATTTAAATCGGTAAAATTTGAAGTACAGTGTTGAAATAAATTGAATGTTGAAATGATAAATAATTGAAACCAAAAGACACTTTATACAACAACTCATAAAATTTATGTTTAAATTTGATTTAGTACAAACGACAAACATTCAACTAACAATTTGCTACGTCCGAAAAATCTCCGATTTTCCAAACGCATAAATCTTATAAAAACCCACTAGACTGCATTTCGCAACCAAACCAGATAATTACAAATTAATTATTAAATCATTTAAAAAAGCACTGTAATTATTCAACTCAAAAGGAACATCTGCATTTTTTTCCATATCGTGAAAATGATGTGTTGCTAGTAATTCCATTCCTGTAAAGGCATTCATTCTGTGAAACCCAAACATAGCACCTTCATCTACACTTTTTTGATTAAAAAATTCATTTTCTAAAGTAAATGCGGTTTTAGGTGCATTCCAACTTGTAGTAAGTATATATTTTTTTCCGTGCATTAAACCACCAGTTCCGTAATTGATGTTTGGATTTTTTCTACTTCTTCCATCACTTGCATAAATTCCATTTTGATGACCTTCCGTAAAAACTTCATCTATATATTTTTTAAATCCAAAAGGTATTTGAAACCACCAAATTGGCGTATGATAAATCACGATATCTGCCCATTTAAATTTTTCTACTTCTTCCTTTGCATTATAATTGTCACCTACTTGAGTAAATTTCACTTCAAATTCTTCACGCGTATCAAAATATGAAATAGTAGTGTTAAAAAGTGTTTCGTTAAATCTTCCACCAGAATGTGCAAATGGATGACTTCCATTAATTATAAATATATTTTTCATTTGTCTCTTATTTTATTCGGACAAAATTAAACCAATATTAATCATTATAAAAATAATACAATTCATATCTTTGTATAAATATTGTAATAGTTATGGTGAATTTAGAATGGTATAGAACATTTAAAGAAATATATGAAAATGGAACTTTAACTAAAGCTTCTATTGCTTTATATGCTTCTCAACCCGGAGTTAGTGTGCACTTAAATGCACTAGAGGCTTATGTTGGCAAAAAACTATTTGAGCGAACTTCGAGAAAAATGATTCCAACAGAGGATGGGAAATTTTTATATGAATATATTATTGAATCTTTAAAAAAACTTGAAATAGCAGAACAGCATTTTAAAAAAACAACGCAAGAAAAAAATCCATCTTTAAACATTGGAATGTGTTCAGAAATGTTTCAACTTATTATTGAACCCGAAATCCCAAAACTAGACTTTGACCTAGTAGCTAGATTTGGAGCACATACCGATTTAATAAAAGATCTAAACAACGGCATTTTAGATTTAGTAATAACGCCTAAAAAACAGAATGAAAAAAAATCATTGGTTGAGTATGTTCCGTTTTCAAAAGAAAGAATCATTTTAATAGCTGGAAACAAAACGGATACAAATCAAATACAAAACCACATTAAATCTAATAATTTAAGTAAACTAGAAGACGAACTACTTCAAAATGTTTGGTATAGTTCATCAAACGAAATGGAACATTTTAGACGTTTTTGGTTTGAGAATTTTAATAAGAAACCCGCTTTCAAACCAAACTATATTTTACCAAATATTACTTCTATTATAAGATGTTTAAACAATGGAAACGGACTTGCATTAGTTCCAGATTTTTTATGTCAAGAACAAATTTTAAGAAATGAAATAAATTTAGTTTGGGAAGGAAAAGTAAAAACGGAAAATACCTTATATTTTGCATCAAGAACAGATTTGAAATACAAAAAAGAATTAAATACAATTAAGAATATATTTACATCAAAAATGAAATAAATGCAGTACAACAATGCAAATAAAAAATCCTTAATTCAATAAAATAAAATGTTAAATAAACATAAATTTAAACATTGGAAAATTACGGTTTCAAAAACACTACTTTTCATGCACTAAATCGTTACCCCTTCATTTAAAAAAAGCAACAATGAATAATGACATAAATAAAGAAATTATAAAATATAACAACAAAGAATTTAACTGTTCTCTAGCTTTTACACTACTATTGATAGGAGACAAGTATAAGAGTTTAATTCTTTTTCATCTAAAGGATGGAGCTCAAAGGTCAGGTGAATTACAAAAAAGTATTACAGATATTTCAAACAGAATGTTTACTTATTCTATTCGTGCATTAGAAAAGGATATGTTGGTTAAGAGAACTGTTTTTCCTGTTACACCACCGAAAGTGGAATATGAATTAACTGAGGCAGGTAAATCACTTATCCCCATTATTCTAGAATTGAATAAATGGGGAAAGGATTTTGCAAGCAAGCATCACTTATATGCTCCTGGTGAGTAGTGAAGTTCATAAGAGTGTGAGTATATTTCGAATACTGTTCCAAAAGGATCTTCCACATAAACCATACGGTATGGTTTATCTCCTGGATAATACTCTCTGATAGGCATTCTTTGTTTACCTCCAGCATCTACAATTTTTTTAACAAGCCCTTCCACATCAGGGTCTTGTATTGAAAAGTGAAATAAACCTGAGCGAAATGGCTCAAAAACAGGCTCTTGTTCTTTACTTTCCTTAAATTCGAACAGCTCGAAGCCAATCTTATCTCCCGTAGAAAGATGGGCGATTTTAAAAGTTCCCCATCCTTCGCCAAAAACATCAATACACATTTGACCAATAGCCGTTTCATTTTCTTCTTTTACTACTGTTGGTTCCATAATAATATAAAACCCTAATACTTCAGTATAAAACTTAACCGCTTCTTCAATGTTAGGAACAGTGATTCCAATGTGAGAAAATGTTTTAGGGTAAGGTTTTACAGATTCATTTAAATTACTCATTTTGTTTTTGTTTTGTGAATAACTAAAAGTTGATAACATTAATATGAAAACAACTATTGCATAATTCTTGTTCATTATTTATTCTTTTAAATTTGACGCAAAATAAAGACATAAATCAATGCAAAACAAGATGTTACACAGATTGCAGATAGTTACATAAATGTGTATTTTTAAGATTCTCAGTAGTTTATAGATGAAAAAAAAATAAAAAAATGAAAAGAAAAAAGCGATGGGGTAACAATGTACATCAAAAACAGCTTCATTTAGTTAAATAGAATGTTTCTAAATCATAAATAGCTTAAATTTAACTATCAGAAAATTACGTTTTCAAAACGTAATTTTCCATACCTTAAACCGTTAATACGATAAAGAACATTGCAATGACTCTTGAAGATTTAGGATATAAAACTGAATTAGAAAAATATAGAAAAGAACAAAACTTAGATTGTTTTGCAATTGGTCGCGTAATTTCAGAACATAAGGATAGATATATTGTCAAAACTAAAAATACAGAATATGATTCTGAACTTATTGGAAATTTGAGATTTACAGCCAATTCTAAAAACGATTTACCTGCAGTTGGTGATTGGGTTGCTATTTCTGAATATGATGAAAATAAGGCTATAATTCACTCAGTTTATCCCAGGTATTCAATACTAGAAAGAAAAGCTGTTGGTAAATTAGGTCAAACTCAAATAATTGCTACAAATATTGATTTTGCCTTAATCGTGCAGTCTGTTAATAGAGATTTCAATCTAAATCGAATAGAACGGTATTTAACAATTTGTTACTCTTCAAAAATAGAACCAATTATAGTTTTGAGTAAAATTGACTTAATTGAAAAATCCGAATTGGATAAAATACTAGAGCAGCTTAATAAAAGAATAAAAAACATTTCCATTATTTCATTAAGTAACCAATCTAAAATTGGAATAGACCAAATAAAATCTAAATTAAAAAAGGGTAAAACATATTGTTTATTAGGTTCTTCGGGAGTTGGAAAATCAACTCTTATTAATAACCTAGTTGGTGAAAAATTAATGACAACAGGTGAAATTAGTAAGAGTATTGATAGAGGAAAGCATATTACTAGCCATAGAGAATTAATCGTTACAGAAAATGGAATTTTAATTGACAATCCAGGAATGAGGGAAGTTGGAATTACAAATTCTACTGTTGGATTAGAAATCACATTTGATGAAATATTAGAGCTATCTCATAAATGTAAATTCAATGATTGTACACATACGAATGAAAAAGATTGTGCAATTTTAAAAGCGGTTGAAAAAGGAAAAGTTGACTCTGAATCCTATATGAATTTTCTAAAAATGGAACGTGAAAAAGATTTTTTTGAATCAAGCGTAGAGGAAAGGAAAAAGAAAGATAAAAATTTTGGTAAAATGGTTAAAAATTTTAAAAAACAAAGAAACCTAGATAAGTATTAAACACAACAGTTCATATAATTTATGGTTGCTTTTAAACTAAAATCAAACCGACAAACATTCAACTAACGATTTGTTACGTCCGAAAAATCTCCGATTTTCCAGTCGTACAAATCTCATAAAAGCCCGTTGTAATTTATTGCGGGTTATCTTTAAAACATATATATTATTAATTTAATACTAAACAAAATGACAAATAAAAAAAACGACAAAAGTACTTGGGCTATTGGAGGAGGAGTAATTATTGGTATTGGAGTTGGATTCTTTTTCTTACAAAAATCACCTCTTGCATTTGTTGGATCTATACTTATAGGATTAGGAATTGGGCTAATAATAACTTCTATTATTTCTAGCAAAAAAGGATAATTTTTATCAAAACCGAAAATTTGAAAGTATCAAATCAAGCAAAATTAGATTTATATTTTTTATAAATTAACTTTGAATCTATTTTATAAAATTAGTACTTTGAAAAAACGGCACAATCAAAAATCATAAAAAGGTTACAAAATGCTTTTATCTAGGAAATTTGACCTAGATAAACATACTTAATATTATTATATAACTAATTAGCAATAATTACAAAAATGAAATACTTGAAAAGAATAATAAAAATAATTTCAGCTTTATTATTAACATTAACTATTGTAGTTATCGTTTTCTTAATAGTTGATGTTTATAATACCGCATATCTCAAAATTAAAAACAACCCTAGTCTACATGAAACTTCTTACTTAATAACCAACATCAATATTGTACCTATGTCAAAAGACACCATTTTGGCACATAAAACGATATGGGTGAAAAACGGAATTATTGAAAACATCGCTGATTCAATTCAGGTGGAAGGCATTGAAATCATAGATGGGGAAAACAAATTTTTGTCTCCAGGATTAATTGATATGCATACTCACCTATGGGACAAACAAGAGCTTGGACTCTATCTAGCCAATAGTGTGACCACCATTAGAAATTTATGGGGATACCCTATGCATTTAAGAATAAAGAAAGCCTTAAACGACGAGAATATTATTGGCCCGCTACTTTATACTTCCGGTCCCAAACTAACAGGTGAAAAAGACTTGGGAGATGACAAAGTACAGGTCAGCACTCCTGAAGATTCTAAACGATTGGTTATATCCTATAAAAAACGAGGGTTTGATTTTATTAAAACCTATGCTGGTTTACCAGAAAACATTGAAAATGCTATTTTAGAACAATCAATCCTTTCTAATATTTCGATTGTTTCTCATCCCAGCCGAGAAATACCTTATCTAGACCAATTTCAACCTCAAATATCGAGCATTGAACATGTGGAAGAAATTGTTCAACAAGCACTCGAGTACAAACTTGACAGTTTAAAACTAGACACGATAATTCAAAAATTCGTTAGTACCCAAAAATCATTTTGTCCAACATTGACAGGCTACTACAAGATTTTTGAAATGCTTGAACTAGGTGAAGATGTTTTGACATCAGACCCCGCCTATTATGTAAATCCGCTAATGCAAAAGTTTGATAGTAAGGTACAATACGATAGATGGGCAAACGAAAAAGAAAATAATAGCTCCATCAAAACAGATATCTATGCACAACATCAATTTCATTTATACATCATAAAAAGGATGAATGAAGCTGGAGTAAATATAATTTGTGGAACAGACGCAGGCATAGGCATAACAGCCCCTGGGTACTCTATTCATCAAGAACTCGCATTCTACAAAGAAGCAGGATTAAGCAATTATGACGTATTAAAAACAGCAACAATTAATCCAACCAAAACACATAAAGAATTGGAACAAATTGGATCTATTGAGAAAGGCAAGTTGGCAAATTTTATATTGACATCTAAAAATCCTCTTGAAGATTTGAGCGTTTTGAATAATCCTGAATGGGTTATGGTAAAAGGTAGAAAAATTGATAAAATATTATTGAATGAATTAACAGAAAATGCTCTAGACCGAAATAATTTAGTTGTAACTGGTTTGAGGTATGCAGAATATTTATTCATTGAAAAATAAAAACTATTGCTAACACCGTATATAATTTATTGCTAGTTTTTGCCTACTTATGAAAATCCTCCCGAATTTTTCTATTCGGTCTGTATTTGCTAAATTAGGTATTTAAATCACGCAACAAATCATATACAAATACAGTCAGCGTGCATTAGAGAAATTGCCAAAATTATTACTACTATTCTTATTTTAAGAATTCTTAATTTTATTCTAAAATAGATTTGTTATTCATTCTGATAAAATATTACAAATATGATTAAGACAGCACAATATAAGATACTTCCTGAAATGAAAATTATAATTGAATATTTTTCAGTTGAGACAGTTTTAGATGACATGATTTCTCATCGGAAGGTTTTAATTCAAGATAATAATTATAATCCTAATTATAATTTTGTTACTGATTTTCGTGATACAAACCTTAATTTCAGTGAATCTGATTTACTTTCATATATCGATTTTGCAAAAACATATCCAAATATGGCAGCCAAAAGACGTGGAGCAATACTAACTGAAAACCCTAAACAAACTGTGATATCACATTTATTTATTTTAAATCTTGATGACTTACCTTTCATTGTCGATATTTTTAGTACCATGGACGCTGCATTAAGGTGGGTTGGTCTTTCATCAACTTATAAAGAAATAATTGAGAATGAAATTAGTAGGATGAAAATTAACGCCCGTTAACACATTGTATAAAAAATTGTAGTTGCAGTGCATGTTTCAAGGTTTTCACTTCTATTAAAGTTTAGTTTAGCTAGATAAGGAAGTGCTTCGAAATCGGCAACTTTTCATACCATCATCGTTCTCATAACTCTTCTATTACAATTTGTTTCGGTAAAAAATTCCAGCAATAATAACTACTGCTAAACGTAATTTTATGTTTAGTAAAACCATTATTTATAAATTGCATCCGTTTATCAAACAGCAATAACTGTAGTTCTTTTGTTTTAAATAATTGTTTCGGAGCAGCATCATTTAGCCAAGTATTGGTCATAATTAATGCAAAGGGTTTATTAAAAGATAATGCTCTTTCAAAGTATTTCCGTTTGTTAGTAAACGGTGGGTTACTAATTAATACATCCCAATGTTGAGGTTCATAAGAAAAGAAATCTTGTCCTGCTGCAATATGACTAAACACCACTTTGTTTTGTTGGCTAATTTGTTTTACAAATTCACTTTCTTTAGTGTCAAAAGGGCACCAAACAATGGCATTTTTAGGAATGTATTTTAAAATGGGAGTTACTCCATAAGCGGGTGTATAACATTCATCATTCTTGCCTTTACTGTACAATACCTTCTTACTATTCATAGGTTTTAATTTGAAAATAATTTCTTCAAAATATAAGAAACAAAAAAACTAACTACTGCACCAATAACAGCCATTACAATGGTAAAAACCACATCGTGCAAAGTAATATTTAAAATGGTGGAGAGAAAAGTACCACCAACAATCCCGGAGCGTAATTGTAAATTATTTTGTTCCATCTTTCAAAGTCTTAGTCTCAGTCTTCGTCTTCATCTTGGTCTTCGTCTTGGTCAGAAACCACAGCTTGGCTAACAGCCGTAGCCACAGTTCCGGCAACAGTTAAATAAGTCGCCACAGTTACCAAAATAGCAGGTAAACTAATTGGAGCTGCAATAATAACACCACCAGCAGCGGCCAATGCAATACCTATATTTCTAAGTTTTCTAAAAAATGTAGGAGTCTTTTTTTTATATCGAGTAGTTAATTTCATAATGAAGATGTTATGGTTAATGTGATGTTTTCTTTTCGGTCAAATGCTTGGTAGCAACTAGAAATTATTTTTTGAAATAACGGTGTAGATTTCAATCCTTTTCCAATACCAGTCAATGTTGAAACAGGAGCCAAACAACCTTTCAATTCTTTTTTTGCATCATTGGCAGGATGTAT
>NZ_FZNT01000012.1 GCF_900188235.1 Lutibacter agarilyticus
GTTGTAATTATAATTGTTAGTTTAATTCAGCATAAAGGAAAAGATGATGAAAAAGCAATTGAAATTACAAAGGAATTATTTAAAACAAGTCCGTTATTTAACATTGGCTCATTTGCAGTTATGTTAGTATTAGTTGCTTTATACGCTGTTTTTTGGAAATAGAAATAGTTATTTATAATTTAAAAGAGTTGGTGAAAGCCAACTCTTTTTGTTTTATAATAGATGATTTTTAATAAATCTGTAATATTTAGGTTGTCAATTTATTTTTTGTTTTAAATTTGAGCAGCTATTTGAATAAATATGGTGTTAATTAGCCCTTATTTAATATAATAACTTCAATTTGAGTAACCTAAGTGAGTTTAAAATTTATATAAGGAATTAATGAATATTGATAAAATTAAAAAATTTCTAAGTTCTATAGAGCAAATTCCTTCGTTGTTTTATCTTGTTAAGTGGTTGTTAATATGTACTGTTATAGGGGTTATAGTTGGCGGTATTTCAGCCTTTTTTCTTTTAAGTCTTGAGTGGGTTACTAATTGGAGAGAATCACATTTATGGATTATAGCTTTGTTGCCAGTAGGTGGTTTTATTATTGGAATTTCGTATCATTTGTATGGTGATAGTGTTGTAAAAGGTAATAACTTATTGTTAGAAGAATTTCATTCACCCAAAAAAATAATTCCTTTTAAAATGGCACCTTTAGTGTTGTTTGGCACATTAGTTACTCATTTTTTTGGTGGTTCAGCTGGTAGAGAGGGTACTGCTGTTCAAATTGGTGGAGCCGTAGCCGATCAGTTTACAAAATTATTAAAGTTGTCAAAAAGAGATCGTCAAATTGTACTAATAATTGGTATTAGTGCAGGTTTTGCAGCGGTTTTTGGAACACCATTAGCCGGTGGAATATTTGCGTTGGAAGTGTTGGTTTTAGGACGCATTAGATTGGATGCTATTATACCGAGTTTTATGGGAGCAGTTTTAGCCAATTATTTCTGTGAAATATGGAATGTATCTCATACACATTATACCATAAGTTCAGTTGCTGAAATGAATCCTGTAAACTTATTATGGGCTTTATTGGCAGGAATTATTTTTGGATTGGCAGCGATGCTTTTTTCAAAATCTACGCATTTTTGGGGTAATTTATTTTCAAAATATATAAAATATCCGCCGTTACGACCTGTGGTTGGTGGTGCTGTTTTAGCAGTAGCTATTTACGCCATTGGAACTACAAAATATATTGGTTTAGGAATCCCTATGATTGTTGATGCGTTCAACAATAATTTAAACTCGTACGACTTTTTATTAAAAGTACTTTTTACTTCTTTCACTTTAGGAGCTGGCTTTAAAGGAGGTGAAGTAACGCCGCTATTTTTTATAGGTGCTACTTTAGGAAACGTGTTAATTTGGTTTATACCTTTACCTATGAGTTTATTAGCAGGAATGGGGTTTGTAGCTGTTTTTGCAGGGGCTACAAATACACCTATAGCTTGTACAATTATGGGAATTGAATTGTTTGGAATTGAATCGGGCGTTTTTATAGCCATTGCTTGTAGTACAGCATATTTGTTTTCAGGCCACTCAGGTGTATATTCTTCTCAAATAATTGGTAGCCCAAAAAATAATAGTTATTTAAGAGAAAAAGGATTGGCTTTGTTTGAAGTAAGAAAAAAAAGAGCTTCAAAATAAATAAATCAGTTATTTTTTAAGTGAAGTAATTATAAAAAAAAAGCCTATATATAGAATGTTTATAGGCTTTTTTTAAAGTTATTAAGTAGTAAATTTAATCAATAAATTTAAAGTAATCAAGTTCAACTTTAAATTTTTTATTTCCTTTAAAAACCAAATAGATATCTTTAATTCCTGTTACATTTTTAATTTTGCAATTAATTGTTGAAGCAGTAGATTTTTCATCAATATAAACTGTCCCAATTAACAATCCCTTAAGCTTGTTCATTCGAATTTCAATTTCCCCTTTACCTTTTACTTTTTGAAGTAAGGCTTCAAAGCGTTCTTTTTTAGTTTCAAAATTTACATTTGCATATTTTACCCAACTATTATTAGTAATATCCGTTAATACAAAGCCATTTTTTTTAGTTCCTTTTTTTATAATATTTGGAGATACTTCATAATACCATTCAGCTTCTATTTTATCCCAAGAGGCATTGTATTGGCCAACTCCATTGCTAAAGTGTAAATCTAAAAAATTAGTATCAGTTACAATTTCGCCGTTATCATCAATATGGCAATAAGAAATGATAGATTCTCTGAATTTATATCCATTTTTAATATAATAGCACCATATATGGTAAAACTGACCTTTCCACCAAAAAAAACTACTATGTGCTAATTCATTAAGGTTATAACCTTTACCAACAGCACCAACACATTTATAAGGGCCGTATAAATTTTTTGAAATGGCATATTGGTTTCCCCAACTTAAATAATACGTGTCTTTATTTTTAAAAAGGTAATTTTTATCCATCCATTTCGGTGCATTTTCCCAACCTTCACCAATAATTTCTATAGGTTTTGGTGCTTCCGAAGTTGAAATCATATCCTCGTTTAATTTTGCGATATAATAAGAGTCAGATTTATCGCCATAAACTATATAAGGCGTGTTTTTAACATCATCATCTATAAAAATTGTAGGATCGTGTAACGGCGCAACAAGTGGTTTTCCTAAGGCATCTTTAAAAGGTCCAGTAGGAGAATTTGCTGTCATTACCCCAATACCTCTTTTTTGATCAGAAAAATAAAAATAATAGTTGCCGTTTCTGGTTGCTGCATCACTAGCCCAACAATCTATACTGTTTTCATCCATATAATTATCTTTGGGTGAAATGGTAGTTGTTAAATTCCAGTCTAATAAATTAGTAGAAGAAAAAACTCTCCAATCCTTCATTACCCATAGCTTATCTTCGGGAGAATCATCATGACCGCTATACAAGTGTAGTGTATCATTAAAAACTCGAATATGTGGGTCTGAAACTCCTTTGTGTTTTGTAACAGGATTTTGACCAAAGCTTAAATTTGTTATAAAAAATAAGATATTTAAAATAAGTATAGTTCGTAATTGCAGTAATCTCATAGTATAAAAATAGTTAACGTAAACAACTTTTGTTAAGTTTTATAGTGTTAATAAAATTAAACCAAAAACTTTTTTCTTAAATCTTCTACTTGTTCGTTATTCATAGGTGTCATTTTCCCTAATGAAGTACCTAGTACAATTGATTTTGCACTAAATTCAGCAACTTCTAAATAATCAAATGTTTGCAATAATTGATCTCCAGTGATGATAACTGAATCATTTTGGATAATTGTTGCTGTAGAGTTTGCGTTTAAAATATCCTGATTGTTGGTTGCTTTGAAATGTTCACCATATTTAAGAGCCTCAACATCTTGCAAGAAAATCCAACTTTCTGGGATGGTACGTACATCAAAATGGGTGTCTGTTACTCCAAAAGCCATTAGGTATGGCGATTGTGTCATAATAATAGAATTTACCTTTGGATTATTTTTGTAAATTTCTTGATGAATCCATGCAGCCCTACTCGGTGTTTTTCCTTTTTCTCTTTTTCCATCTTTAATTTGAACAATATCTTCAATTGCTAAATCCCAACGGTTTACATTTGTAGGTGTAATTAAAAGATCATTTTCGTTCCATCTTACAGAAGCTGTTCCAAAAGAGCTAATCATTAATCCTTGTTCACAGGCACGTTTTACAATTTTGCAAATTTCCAATCGTTTTTCAACCTCATCTGAAGCGTATTCAATACCGTCAATTTCTGGTAGCATAGCTGGGACTTGTGCTTCAAATTCATTAATTTGAATATCCGTTAAATAGTTTGGCGTACCAATTTGAGTGCCATATAAAATTGTACTAGCACAGAACTCTAGAGTTTCAAATCGTTTAAAAGCATCGTTTAAATCACTTCCACCTAAAACAGTTCCGTGGTTTTCCATGATAATTGCTTTGTATCCTTTTTTAAATTCTTCAGCAATAATATCTCCTAGCTCTTCGCTACCAGGTAATTCATAGTCTGCATATCCAATTGGGCCACAAATGTTTTTGGCTTGTGAACTCATATTTGTGTTTGGTATTTGACGAACAATACTAAAAGAAACTAGCGCTGGTGGATGTGCATGAATAACAGATTTAAGTTCTGGGCGAACCTGATAAATTGCTTTGTGAAATGGAAATTCAGAAGAAGGTTTGTGTTTTCCAATAACAGTTCCATCTTTTTTTACACATATAATATCTGAGGGCTTTAAAGAACCTTTATCTACGGCTGAAGGAGTTACCCAAACATCACCATTGGCGTCAATTATTGAAATATTTCCACCTGATGTAGTTGTCATACCTCTTTTATATATTCTACTAATAATAGTAGCTATTTGATCTCTTGGGTGTACAAATTTTATCTTTTCTGACATTTTTTATGTAAAATTATTTAATAAATACTCGGTATGTTTTTAATAAAATGGGAACCCTGATTGTGTTTGAGGATTCACTTACTAAATATCAAAATTATAGCAAGGTTTAAATAATTCTATCCTGTACTGCACTGTTCTGTGCTGAATACAGACAGTTTGAGTTGTTTTTGTTTGTTTAGTAAGGATATTTAAATTAGTGTAATTCTTAAGTTTTGTTTAAGGCTGCTTATTCTGAATATGGAGTTTTAAGGCTGTGTTTAGTTTTTTTTAATAACATTTGTCTTTTAGGGTTGTTGTTGTGCTTAAATATAATACGCGTAAAAAAATAATTCAAGTAATTCATAATTAATTAATTAATTAATTATGAATTACTTGAATTTTGATCTATTTGATGTTTTTAGGTTTAATGTACGGGTGTTACTGTATAGTTGGGTTTAAATACAGAATACTTAAAAGTATTTAAGTTTAGTAGCGTTAGTAGATTTTATGGTTGAATTAAAAAACAAAAAATGGCTGTCACATATAGGTGTGGTAGAGATTTTAATTAAATTGAGTGTATGTGTGCTGTGTGTCTGCACAGAACGGTACAGGATAGTACAGGGCAGCATAGTTTCTAAGTTGGAGTTAATTTGTTGTAGAATAATTTAAATATTAATTTTTTAACAAACAAACTTACCAAACATGAAAAAAAAATTATTAGGACACGGTTATTTAACAAGAATGACTTGTTATGTAGCATTGTTATTATGGGGAATAGGTAGTTTTACTGCCTTTGCTCAAGAACGTAGTATTACGGGGGCAGTGAAATCGTCTGACGGCATGGGATTACCTGGCGTAAACGTAATTCAAAAAGGAACTTCAAATGGTGTTACAACCGATTTTGACGGAAACTATTCTATCAATGTAGGGCAAGGTTCAGCGACTTTGGTTTATTCATTTATGGGGTTTAAAACAAAAGAGGTTTTAATTAGTAATAATACAACTATTAACGTAGTACTTGATGAGGATTCTCAAAGTTTAGATGAGGTAGTTGTAGTTGGTTATGGTACGCAATCTAAAGCTAACCTTACCGGTGCTGTTGGTATTGCCAAGGGTGAAGTTCTTGAAGACAGACCTATTGCTACAGTAGGGCAAGGTTTACAAGGTGTTGTACCAGGTTTAAATGTTACTGTTCAAAATGGTGACCCTTCACAAAGTACAGATTTTAATATTCGTGGTTTCGAATCTATTAATGGTGGTTCTCCATTAATTTTAGTAGATGGTATTCCTATGGATATTAACTCTTTAAATCCAAATGATATTGAAAGTATTACGGTATTGAAAGATGCTGCAGCTGCTGCAGTATATGGAGCTCGTGCCGCTTTTGGAGTTATTTTGGTGACAACTAAAAAAGGAAAAAAAGGAAAGGTAAGAGTTGAGTTAAGTACTGAATATGGTATCTCAAGCCCTATATTCCATATGGATCCTGTGAATGATCCTTATACGTTTGTGAATGCTTGGAATGAAGCAGCAGTAAATGCTGGTGGAAATCCTGTTTACGATCAAGATATGATTGACGGAACGCAAAGATGGTCTGAAAACCCTACAGAAGCAAATACTTGGGGTGTAAAGGACGACGAACTTCGTTTTTACGGTTTTAATAACTATCAGCGTCAAATTGTAACTGAATCTTCTCCTCAACAAAAATATGATATGAGTATTTCTGGAGCTACAGACAAAACGTCTATTTATGCTTCTATTGGGTATTTTGGTAAAAAAGGATTTTTAAATGTTCCTGGTAAAAACCAACATTTTCAACGTTATAATACATTATTAAGTGCTGAAATTAGAGTAAATGATTGGTTGAAATTGACTGAAAGAGTTGTGTATACAAACCAGTCAGATGATAATCCACATACCTATTCATATGATTCAGGTTTAAATACAGTTGCGAGAGTTACACCGGTAGATCTTATTGATTTTCCAGACCTTCCTTATTACTTAAACCCTGGAGATCGTGATCAATACGAACAATATATCGGAATGGGATTTGATAGCTTTAATTCATTACCATATATTAGAGAAGGTGGTCGTGATACGTGGACAAAACATAATATTGTATTGACACAAGGAGTTCAGCTTGATCTTGCAGAAGGATTAATGGTGAAAGGAGATTTTTCATACAATATGAATTTTAGAGATCAACAAAATGTTGCGAGTAAATTAAATGTATTGGCAAATAGCAACCTTTCATCTTTAAATGTAAACAATGGTTTTAGTGCCAATGATTATATCCAGAATAGAACAAATTACAGCCAGTATTTTACAACAAATATTTATGCTGAATACACGTATGATAAATTGGATGACCATTTCATTAAAGGTATGGTTGGTTACAATCAAGAAAACGGTAAAACAAAACAGGTTACTGCACGTGCAAATAATTTAATCACTCCAGGTATTACAGATTTAGATGTAACAACAGGTGATCAATTTACTGGTGGAGGCCAACAACATTTTGCTTTGAGAGGAATGTTTTTTAGATTAAATTACAACTATAAAGAAAGATATTTCTTAGAAATAAATGGTCGTTATGATGGAACTAGTAGATTTCCAAAAGCAGATAGATTTGGATTCTTCCCTTCATTCTCTGCAGCTTGGAGAATTTCTAATGAAGAGTTTATGTCTGGAACAACAGGGTGGTTA
Organism: Lutibacter agarilyticus; assembly: GCF_900188235.1. Lineage (GTDB taxonomy): Bacteria > Bacteroidota > Bacteroidia > Flavobacteriales > Flavobacteriaceae > Lutibacter > Lutibacter agarilyticus. Next base: position 7,120 of record NZ_FZNT01000012.1, read on the forward strand.
GATAACTTAAAACTAAGAGGTTCTTATGGTGAGCTTGGTAACCAAATAATTTTAAAGAATGGACAACAGGATTATTATCCATATGTTCCTTCATTATCTGCAAATAGTGGTAATTTCATTATGAATTCAGGTGAAACTCCTTTTGTAAATGCAGCTGGATTGGTTAGTTCAACATTAACTTGGGAGACTGTAGCTACAACAAACTTTGGTTTGGATATGACAATGTTAAATAGCAGATTAAATGTTTCTGCAGATGTATATCAAAGAGATACTAAAGACATGCTTTTAGGAGTGTCTAAGCCCGCAATTTTAGGTGCAAGTGCTCCAAAAGAAAATGGTGCAGATTTAAGAACAAGAGGATGGGAATTAGCTGTTACTTGGAAAGATTATGTGAATGAAGATTGGAGTTATGGTGTTACTGCTTCAGTAGCAGATAGTCAAACTGAAATCACAAAATTTGACAATCCAACAGGTCGTTTTACTACATTTTATGAGGGTAAAAAAATAGGAGAAATTTGGGGATATGAAACTCAAGGAATTTTTCAATCTGAAGAAGAAGTTGCAAGCGCAGCAGACCAAAGCAGTGTTAATAGTGGAACTTGGGTTCCTGGAGATATTAGATATGCAGATTTAAACGGAGATGGTATTATTGATAAAGGAACAACGACTCTTGATGATAGAGGAGATATGAAAATTATTGGAAATTCATCAGCAAGATATTCTTTTGGTATTAATGGAAATGTAAAGTGGAAAGGATTATCATTAGACATGTTCTTTCAAGGGTTGAAAAGAGATTACTTACCGCCTAATTCTCCTTGGGGAGCATTTTATCCATACAATTCAGGGTATGCTGAGAAATATTATTTAACAGATACTTGGAGTGAAGATAACAGAGATGCTTATTTTTCTAGACCTATGATTTCTACAAATAATAGTAAAAATATTCAGGCACAATCACGTTATGTTCAAAATGCATCCTATATACGTTTAAAAAATGTAACGTTAAACTATAACTTACCTGAAGAAACAGTAACTTCAATAGGTTTGAGTAAAGTAGCAGTTTATCTTTCAGGTATGAATTTATGGGAATCTACAGGAATGCGTAAACCATTAGATCCAGAAAATGTTTACTCTAGTCTTAATCAACAATACTATTTTGACCGTACTTATAGTTTAGGTGTAAAAGTAGCATTTTAATTAATCCTTAATAAAAACAATATCACAATGAATAAAAATATAAAAAGAATAGGAATTTTATTTTTTGCAAGCTTTATTTTATGGAGTTGCAATGATGATTACTTAGAGAGATATCCACTGGATGAATTGAGTAATGAAACCTTTTGGAAAACGGAGAATGATTTAAAGGTATATAACAATAGCATATATGACCGTTCAAAAAAGGATGACCAGAATGTAGTTTTAATGGCGCATGATTCTAAATTTGCGAGTACACGTGCTAGCTACCAATATTGGGATGAGTTTACAGATAATTTATCACCAGTAGCGGGTGAAGGTAGGACAAACCGTTATAAAGATGTACGTGCAGGGATTCATATTCCAGGAAACAGACAATCTTTTGGGTATAGAGCTTGGGATTTTTTAAGAGCTGTAAATGTTGGTTTAGATAATTATCAAAATGCAGTTGATTTAGATCAAGCAGTTATTGATAAATACGCTGCAGAAGCACGTATGTTTCGTGCTTGGTTTTATTCAGATAAAGTTTCAAAATTTGGAGACAATCAATGGGTAGATCACGAAGTAGCAACTGATGAAGACGATATTTTATTTGGAGAAAGAGATCCAAGAGATGAAGTTATGGCACATGTGTTAGAAGATCTTAACTTTGCAGTTGATAATATACCTACAAATTGGGGGCTTGGTGAAGATCCGGGAAGATTAAATTACTGGGATGCTTTAGCATTAAAATCAAGAATTTGTTTATTTGAAGGTACTTGGCAAAAATACCATGGTGGTTCAAATGCAAATATGTGGTTACAAGAAGCTGCAGATGCTGCTAAATTATTAATTGACGGAGGTGTTTACTCTTTAAATTCAACTGGAGACTATACTACTTCTTATAACGATTTACACCGTTCTCAAGATTTATCTGGAAACCCAGAAATAATTCACTGGGTAAAATATGAGTCAGGAATTAGAGATAATAATATCATGAAATATTATGTGTACTATTCAGGTGGTGCAACAAAAAATATGGTTGAAGATTATTTATGTACAGATGGTAAACCTATTACTTTATCTTCAGAATATGCAGGTGATGCACAAATTGAAGATGTGTTTGTAAATCGTGATCCGCGCTTAAGACAAACAGTATTGCATCCTGCAGATAAAGATTATTACGCTTACAATAAAGGAGATGTAAATGATTATCCAAGAATGGCAAATATGCAAATGTCTGGAGGGAAATCTTCAAGTACAGGGTACCATATTATTAAAACATATGTTTCAAGTGTCCATGCAGGTGGTCATAATAGTGGTACTACTCCAGGTATTGTATTTAGATTAGGAGAAGTGATGTTAAACTATGTTGAAGCAATGGCAGAATTAGGAACAATTTCTCAAGGAGATTTAGATATTACAATCAATAAATTAAGAGATAGAGTAGGAATGCCTCATTTAACTGTAAATCCAGAAATGGATCCTCGTTATGCTAACGATGGAGTTTCAGCTTTAATTGTTGAAATTAGACGTGAGCGTAGAGTTGAGTTGTTTAGCGAAGGGTTTAGATATAATGATTTAAGACGTTGGAAACAAGGAAAGAAATTAGAAGAACCAAACTTAGGAATATTTTGGGACGATGCAGCTGCTGCAAGATATCCAGGAGCAAATCCTCAAACAACAATTGTAGATGGAAAAGCGTATATAAATCCTTATAAAGGAACAAGTTGGGAAAACCCAGTTTTTGATGAAGGAAAACATTATTTATGGCCAATTCCATTAAATGATTTAAGTGAAAATCCAAATTTGGGCCAAAATCCAGGTTGGTAATTCATAAATAAGTTTATTGAAAAGCGTATCCAATCACTGGATGCGCTTTTTTTTGGATAAAGAATAACGAACATAAATTTATATATAGGAATAATTTGTTTTTTTACAAAAAGCAGAACGGAGCAGGATACTCAATCTTTTTTTTTTGTATAAGTTTGGTTTTTAATGTTTTTACGGTGTAAAAACAGAATTAATTTTAAATAATTAATATTGAAATCCATAAATAAATGACTAAAAATAGTTTTTATATTGCAATTCTAATACTGCTAGTTAGTTTTCAAACTAAAATAATTGCGCAAAAAAAGGAGGTTAAAAAACCAAACATTATTTTTATTTTAACTGATGATCAACGTTGGGACGCCATTGGATATGTAGGCAATGAATTAGCATATACTCCAGAAATGGATAAGTTGGCTAAATCAGGTGCTTTTTTTAACAACACCATTGCAACTACACCAATTTGTGCAGCAAGTAGAGCTAGTATTTTTAGTGGTTTGCAAGAACGTACACATGGGTATACGTTTCAAACTGGCCCTATGAAAACTGAGTATATGCAGCAAGCTTATCCTAAAATATTAAAAGAAGCAGGTTATTACACCGCATTCTTTGGAAAATTTGGAGTAAAGTATAAAAATACCGCAGAACTATATGATGAATTTGATGATTACGATTTATTATATTCAAAAAAAGATAAGTCAAGTTACTACTATAAAACAATAGATAAAGATACAGTACACTTAACTAGATATACTGGTTATCAGGCATTAAATTTTTTAGACAATGTAAGTAGCGAACAACCTTTTTGTTTGCAATTAAGTTTTAGTGCACCACACGCAAGTGATAATACTACAGAGCAGTATTTTTGGCAAGAACCATCAAATCATGTATTAGAAAATACAACGGTGCCTGAAGCAAATATTTCATCAGATAGTGATTATGAAAAATTACCTCAAATAGTAAAAGATGGATTTAACCGTTACAGATGGCATTGGAGGTATGATACACCTGAAAAATACCAATACAATGTAAAAGGTTATTATAGAATGATTGCCGGAATAGATTATGAAATTGAAAAAATCCGTAAAAAATTAGATGAAAAACAATTGGCAGATAATACGGTAATTATTTTAATGGGAGATAACGGTCAAATTTTAGGTGAACGTCAAATTGCAGGTAAGTGGTTAATGTACGAAAACTCTATTAAAGTGCCTTTAATTATTTACGATCCAAGAGTTGGAAATCCACATGAAATTGATGAAATGGCTTTAAATATCGACATTCCTTCAACTATTTTAGATTTGGCAGGTATTGAAAGGCCTACATCTTGGCACGGACAAAGTTTAGTGCCATTCATAAACAATAAAAACGCAAGTTTAAAACGTGATACTATTTTAATAGAGCATTTATGGGAGTTTGAAAATATTCCTCCAAGTGAAGGTGTGAGAACTAATAAATGGAAATATTTTAGATATGTAAATGACAAGTCTGTTGAAGAATTATACAATTTAGAAGAAGACCCAATGGAAGTGAATAATTTAGTAATGGATAAAAAATATCACAAAGAACTACTAAATTTAAGAGCTAAATGTGAGGAGTTAATTGTAAAATATAGAGACCCTTATTCTGGAACTCCTTCAGGTTTAACTACTAAAATTAGTAACCGAAAACCAACATTTAATTGGGTAGTTCCAACGGAAGCTACCAGTCAAACAGGGTATCAAATATTAGTTGCTTCTTCAAAAGAAAATATTGAAAATAATATTGGCGATGTTTGGAATAGTAAACGTATCAATGAAAACACTTCAACAAATATTTTATTTAAAGGAAGATCTTTCTTATTGAATAGAACTTATTTTTGGAAAGTTCGTGTTTGGGATGTTGATAAAAGAACAGGAATTTATTCAGAACCACAATCATTTGAAATCAAATAGAATTAATAATATAAATTTTAAAATTAATAAATAACAACCATGTATAAAGTATATCTCTCACTAGTTTTTTTAGTATTAGTAGCTAGTTGTCAAACAACTGAAGTTAAAAATGAAAGCCCTGCAGATGCAGAAATTAGTAAAAAAGTTGCAGCACTTTTAAGTGAAATGACTTTAGAAGAAAAAATTGCAGAATTAACACAAGATGCTCCAGCAAATGAACGCTTAGGAATTCCAATTATGAACTATAGTGAGTGTTTACATGGTTTGTGGTTAGAAGGTGCAACAGTATATCCACAAGCAATAGCTTTAGGTTCAACTTGGCAACCAGAATTATTAACCGAAATGACTACACAAATTGCATTAGAAGCGCGTGCGGCTAATTTAACGCACTGTTATTCTCCTAATTTAGATGTAATTTCAGGTGATGCACGTTATGGTCGTGTTGAAGAATCGTATGGTGAAGATCCATATTTAGTTTCAAAAATGGGTGTTGCTTTTATTGAAGGTTTACAAGGAACAGGTGATGAGTATTTAGATGAAAACCACATTATTGCAACTGCAAAACACTTTGTTGGGTATCCTGAAAACAGAAGAGGAATTAATGGTGGTTTTAGCGATATGTCTGAACGTAGATTGTACGAAGTTTTTATGCCTCCTTTTGAAGCAGCTGTAAAGGAAGCAAAAGTAGGTTCAATTATGCCAGGTCACCAAGATTTTAATGGGGTTCCAATGCATATGAATAACAAATTGTTAGTGGATGTTTTACGTAAAGAATGGGGGTTTGATGGTTTTATAGTATCAGACAATAATGATGTTTTACGTTTAAATTCAATGCATTTTATTGCTGAAAATAGAGTAGAAGCGGCTATTTTAGGATTAAAAGCAGGTGTAGATATGGATTTAGTTATAGGGAAAAGTCCTGATTATTCTACTTATATTGATGTTGTTTTAGTAGAAGCAGTAAAAAAAGATCCTTCAATAGAAAAATATATCGATCAAAGTGTGTCACGTATTCTTACCGCCAAATACAAATTAGGTTTGTTTGAAAGGTTAGATGATCAAGATTCAAAAGAAGTTGTAAGTACAAAAGAAAGCCAAGATGTTGCTTTAAAAATTGCTAAAAAAGCAATTACATTACTTAAAAACGACAATAATTTATTACCACTAAATGCAAATAAAATTAAAAGTATTGCGGTAATTGGACCAAACGCTGCAGAGGTTCGTTTAAAAAACGGAAAATATCCTCAATTGGGTGGTTACGCAGGTATTCCTCCTTATTATACTTCAGTTTTAGAAGGTATTCAAAATAAAGTAGGAAATGATATTAAAGTGAATTATGCTTTAGGTGCATCTTTAAAAAGTACTTCAACAAAAGGTTTTGCCGAAGCAGTTGCAGCAGCAAAAAAATCAGATGTTGTTATATTAGCTATTGGAGGTTCTACACAAACTTGTGGTGAAGGATTAGATAGAGCTGATGTAGATTTATTTGGAGTTCAAAATGAATTGGTTGAAGCAATTCATAAAACAGGAAAACCAATTGTTGCTGTTTTAATCAATGGGCGTCCACTGTCAATTAATTATGTTGCTGAAAATATTCCAGCAATTTTAGAAACTTGGTATTTAGGAATGAATTCTGGTGAAGCTATTGCTGAAACATTATTTGGAGATAACAATCCAGGAGGTAAATTAACAGTTTCTTTTCCGCGTTCAGTAGGACAAATTCCTGTTACTTATTTAGAAAAACCTGATTTTGTTGGTTCAGGAAAAGGACTGTATAAATTTTCAGATAAAACGCCTTTATTCCCATTCGGATTTGGGTTAAGTTATACAACATTTGAATATTCAAACTTAAAATTAGCAGAAACTACAATTGCACCTAATGGAGCTACAATAGTATCTGTTGATGTTACCAATTCAGGAAAAGTTGATGGTGATGAGGTGGTTCAAATGTACGTGAGAGATGATTTTGCTTCCGTAGGAAGATATAATAAAATGCTAAAAGGTTTTGAACGTATTCATTTAAAAGCTGGTGAAACTAAAACCGTACAGTTTGAATTGAATTTTGAAAATCTTTCAATTTACAATCAAGAAATGGTTAAAGTTGTAGAGCTTGGTGATTTTACAATTTCAGTAGGTGCATCTTCTTTAGCTAAAGATTTACATGAAATTAAATTAACTGTAAAATAATAGTTATTAAAATATATTTCAGATGAAAAATATAGACAAGATTAAAAGTTTATTGGTTTTATTGTTTTTTCTACCATCATTATTAATGGCACAAACATACCCTTTTATATTGCCAGCTACTGTTACTGCAGAGTTAAATGTAGAGACAACCAATACAGAAGATTTTAAAAACACTTTATTAGGGTATAATATAGAAGGTTTTAATACAAACCTTCAGAAAGATTTTATTAGGTTGGTAGATCCAATAACTATTCGTTTTCCACATGGTGTGTGGGCAAATTTTTACGAATGGCAAGATGATACATATCAACAAGATAGCTATGATAATGGAACTCATCAAGCAACATTAGATATTTATGTTGATCGTATTAAAGGGCATATTGGAGGTATAGCAGCGTTAAATAAAGAAAGAGTTGATGCAGGCAGAAAAGGTTTTGACATGATGTGGACCTACTCTATTAATTTTGATGATGGTGCTAGTAGTGTAGCCAGAGCAAAAAAAGACATTGCACTTGGTTTGGAAGTAAAGGATATCGAACTAGGAAACGAACATTTTTGGAAGAATCAGAGGTCAAACAGAACCGCAACCGAAGCAGATTATTTAAGAGAAGCGAAAGCAGTATCTGCCGCTTTAAAGGACGAATTTCCTGATATACGAGTTTCAATACCGCTTTCTTGGAGACATGCACAAGCTGGTACAACTATAAATCATGCAGCTTATAATGCAGCAATAGCTGATGATGGTTCTTATTTTGATGCCTTATCAATTCATAAATATTTAGGAGCTGATCCAGATCAGCCAGGTGAAAGTAATAGTGCATATGAAGCCTTGTTAACTGCTAAACTAGAATTGGCAGAAGATGTAAATTGGGTAAGAGATAATTACGGGCCAGGAAAACCTATATGGTTAACAGAATGGGGAGTGTCTGCAGGTTCTGATGTACACGGAGCTGCTTGTTTAGGTATGGCAGATGCATATTTATATATGGCAGAGAATCAACAAGTTTTTGATAGAGCAAATTGGTTTAGTTTTAATAGAGTATTAAACGCTATGGTAGTTGTTGGTAGTAATAGAGAGCCTGTGTATCCATTACAAAAAAGAGGTTATTTATCTACTTACGAAATTTTACACAGTGTATTAAAAGACGCTACTTTATTAAAGAGTAACGTATCTTCATCGGCTCAATTAACTACAACAAGGGGTTCGGTTAATGCTGTAAATGCAAGAGCAGTAACCAAAGATGGTAATACAACAGTAATCGCAATAAACCTTAGTGATAAACCTGTTGAGTTTACCCTGAAATTTGACAATATTGTTTATGGTGGTAGTTTTAAACACGAAGCATTGAAATTTGACAATGTTGGCGTAATAGATCCAATAGATTTTTATTCTAACCCTCTAACGCTTGTTAAATCGGGTTCAGGAACCATTACTCTACCACCATTGTCTATTAGCAAAATAACTGAGGTAACATTAGACCCTACAGTTAAATTTATTCCAGGAACCATTGAAGCCGAAGATTATAAATCAGGTGGAGAGGGCGTAGGATACTCTGATACAACATTAGGTAATAGCTTGAATGCTAGCTCATTTGCTGACGGTGTTGATGTTGGTATTTTTAATTCAACAACATATGTGGGTGGTACACAAACCGGTGAATGGTTAAAATATGATGTAAATGTGTTACAGGATGGAGATTATGACGTTGAATTTTTATATGCAGCTGCAACTGCTGGATCAATTAGTTTAGAAATTGATGACATAGGAATATTTAAAAATCATGAATTACAGTCAACACCAAACAATGGTGCTGACTTTCAATTAAGTCCAAAAGTGTCAATTGATTTAGCACAAGGACAACATAATTTAAAAATAAAAGTAGAAAAAGGAGGGTTTAATTTAGATAAAATGAATTTTATTTACGTAGTACCACCTCCGGCACCTTCTTTTGTGTCTCCAGCCAATGGTGCAATTATTCTTCCTGGATCAGATATTGAGGTGGAAGCTTCAACTACTTTAGGTTCTTCTGAAATTAAAAGTATGGAACTTTTTATTAATGATGTATCAGTACGTTTACTTAACACAGGACCATTTAAATGGGGGTATGCAGGATTAGGAGATACTTTACTAGAAAACATTGCTGAAGGTGATTATACTTTAAAGTTAGTACTTACCAATGTTAGAGATAACACTTCAGAGACGGTTATAGTAGTAAATAGCCAAGCAGGTGTTACACAGCCTTTTAGTGGTGCATTACATCAGGTTCCAGGGAAGATAGAAGTTGAAGACTACGATCTTGGTGGTGAAGGATTCGCTTATCATGATAGTAGTTTAGGTAATGATACAAGCGGGTATAGAACTGAAAATGATGTTGATTTAACAACTGGAGGTTCAGGAATTGTTTCTAATGCTTTAAGCGGTGGCGAATACACTAGATATTCTATTAATGTTACAGAGAGCGGTAGTTACCACATGTTGGTAAATTATAAAACAAGTTCCAGCACTTCAAAACCTTTTGCGGCTGCATTATTGCCAATTGATTTATCTTCATCAAGAACATTATTTTCACAGGCAGCAGGTTCAACTACTTCAGGTATAATTCATACAGGTGGTACTTATAAAGACTATGTTTCAATTAATTTTGATTTAGACGCTGGTTTTTGGGTATTAGAACTTCAAATTCCTAATGGTGGTGCAGGGCCAAATTACGATTATGTAACCTTGGTAAGAGAAGGTACATTAGGTGTTGAAGATGATGTGTTATTAACAAAACAATTAGTTTTGTATCCAATGCCAAGTAATACGGGTATTTTTAATTTAAGTGAAAGTACTTCTTGGGAAGTGTATTCTATGTTAGGCGTTAAAGTAATGCAAGGAGAAGGTGTTTTAGTGGATATTTCTAAATTTCCAAAAGGAATGTATATCCTAAGAACAGAAAAAGGGATAAGTAAAAGATTATTTTTTCAATAATAAATTACCTATAAATTAAATTTATAGTGCTAAACAGCTTTTTATGTTTTCAATTTTTAAACCATCAAATTCTGCCAGTATTTATTCCAAAATAATGGTGTTGGCTTTGTTTAGCATTTTTCTAGGAATGCAACAAGGCTATTCTCAAAATTGGACAGGGAAATGGATTTGGCAAGCCAATGATGGTCCCGATAATACTTGGATTGCCTTCAGAAAGGAAGTTAACCTTACAACCGTTCCAGAAACAGTTATAGCAAATATAGGTGTTGATAGTAAATACTGGTTGTATATTAATGATCAGTTGGTGAAATTTGAAGGGGGATCAGCGAGAGGACCTGCACCAGGTAATACTTGGTATGATGAAGTAGATATTCAGCCTTATTTAAAAACAGGTACAAATACAATAGCAGTATTGGCATGGTATTGGGGGAGAGAAACCTTTAAAGGAACTCACATTGATAGTGGAAAAGGTGGCTTGGTGTTTCAGGCAGATCTTGGTGATTTCACGTTAATATCAGATAACACATGGAAAGCCAAGTCACATCCTGCCTATGACCTAAATAGTGGAGGTGGTAACAATCGTATTGTTCCATATAATGTGCATTTTGATGCAAATCTAAGCCTTGGGGATTGGAGCTCATCAGCTTGGTACACTTCTGGTTATGATGGCAGTTTATGGGAAGATGCTACAGAAAAAGGTTTGCCAGGAGTAGCACCATGGGGTAATCTTGAAAAAACCTATGTAAAATTAAAAGACCATGGTTTAACAGATTACTTGTCATTAAAAAATGGAGCATCAGCAATTACCTTACCTTTTACAAACAATACAGGGGCTACAATAACTATTGATGCTAAACTACCCTTCAATATGCAGATTACACCATATCTAGAAATTGATTGTGCGGCAGGTAAAATAATAGATATTGCAACAAGTAATACGCAAAATACGATTACAGCAAAATATACTTCTAAATCTGGAAGTCAGCAGTTTGAAGCTTTTTCATGGATGAGTGGGGGTATTGTTACATATCAAATACCAGCTGGAGTTACTATAAACGCCCTAAAATACCGATGGATAAGTGTGGGTGACACGGCAGGAAATTTTGAATGTGACGATGCTTTTTATCAAAGATTATGGTGGATGGGAAGAAATACGTTGTTTGTAAATGCCCGCGATAATTTTATGGATTGCCCCGACAGAGAAAGATCATTGTGGATTGGTGATGTTTCGGATCAGGCAAGTTACCTCTTTTATACCATGGATGAAAATGGTAGAGAATTGTTGAAAAAGGCTATTAGAATGACGATGACATATAGTTTAGATGGTGGAATAATTAGAGGGCAGGTTCCTGGTGGTGGAAAAGAATTACCTACACAAAGTTTACAGTTTATATCTCAGGCTATTTGGCAATATTATTTAAATACAGGCGATGTTGAAACATTGGAATTTGCCTATAGTTATGTGAAGAGTTATTTAGCCCTTTGGAGTATGAATAGTAGCACAAACTTGATCAATATGAGAGCCTGTTCTGGAGATTTTTGCTGGAATTGGGTTGATTGGGACTCAGGGAATACGTTTGACAGGGTGCCTATATTTAATGCCTTATATTATTATGCATTGGATAGTGCTAAAAAAATGGCAGAGGTGCTTAACAAGTCTCAAGATGATATTGATTGGTACGATGGGCGTATTGATCAAATAAAAATAGGTTTCAATAGTAATTATTGGAATGGTAGTTTTTATTCAAGCAATGCGGGTTCTTATCAAGATGATCGAACAAACGCTTTGGCCATTATTACAGGGCTTGCAGATAGTAGTAAATATGATGCAATTGTTAAAAATGTATTGGTGCCAAATCACTTTTGTAGTCCGCATTATGAATGGATGATTGAAGAAGCAATGTGTATCGCAGGAAGTTATAGAGAAGCTTTAGTTAGAATGAGATCTAGATATCAACAACAAGTTAACAATGAAAATACAACAACACTTAATGAGTATTTTACCATAGGGGAAGGTACAGATAACCATGCGTGGAATGCTCCTAACACCATATTATCAAAACACATCGCTGGTATTGCACCAGTAGATGCAGGGTGGAGCAAATATAAAGTATATCCAAACTTAGTACATTTATCTTCAGCGAAACAAGTAATGAGTAGTGTTAAAGGGGATATTACTGTAGATATCAATTTATCAGATACTCAATATCAGTTGGATTTGATTTCTCCAGTAGGAAGTGTTGCTGTAGTAGGGATTCCTAAAGCAAATATTTTAACATCTGAAATTAAGGTCAACGGAGCACTTGTTTGGCAAAATGGAAATTTTATTGACGGTGTATCAATTATAGGAGCAAAAGGTGAGGATGACGAATTTATTTGGTTTGAACTAAATGATGGTAATTGGACTATCATTGCAACAGGTGTTAGACAAACCGTAAATTATATCAATTTTACAGCCCCTTTTGATGGAAATATTGTAGATGTTGGTACTGATTTGGTGGTACGTGCTGAAGCAGGTAGTACCACTACAAATGTAGCTCTTTTTATAAATGGCCAACTTGTAAGATCTATCACAAGCGCACCTTACGTTTGGGGATTGGATCCTCTTGAGGATGTTTCTTTAGCTGATATGCAAGTAGGTGATTACACCCTAAAACTGGTGGCTACAGATAATGAATCAAAATTGGTAGAAACTATTATAAACATAACATGTACAGCTCCAATTGTACAGTTACCTTATGAAGGGATTATTCCAATTCCGGGAACAATTGAGGTTGAAAATTATGATCTCGGAGGTGAAAGTATTGCCTATCATGATGCCGATGCGTCGAATAAGGGTGGTATCTACAGAACCGACAATGTTGATATTGACGTTATTGGAGATATGTATCACATAGGATGGACTGCTAATGGTGAGTGGCTCGAATATACCGTAGATGTTGCAAAAGCAGGGATATATGACATTGATGTTGTTTATTCAGCAGGTAGGACAACACCAGCAAAAATTGGTCTTGAATTGTTTGATGAAGGGACTCAACTTTTTAACAATTTTACGCTACCTATAACTGGCAGTTGGAGTACATATAAAACTATTACAGTTAAGGATGTAAATTTAACCGAAGGAAATCATATAATACGATTAAATATAATAATTAGTGGATGTAATATAGATAAATTAATATTTAGATCACAAGATGTTGCTTTGGGATTGGATGATGAAATACTCAATGAAGGATTAAATGTTTTTCCTGTACCTAGTAATGATGGAGGATTCCAATTAAGTAAGATTTGTCAATGGGAAGTTTTTTCTGTTTTAGGATTGAAACTTAAAGAAGGAGAAGGAATGCAGGTCGACCTATCTCATTTTAGTAATGGAATGTATCTGCTTAGAGTTGACAATAAAACACTTAAATTATTAAAACAATAAAGTATATGTAGCACTTTGTATGATTGTTTTTAGAATAGCTACATTACCTGTAACAGCACATAATACCATTTGTGCTTCAGGCTTAAGTGTCTCATAATCTATTAGGCCATGTGGAGATAGTAAAATTAATGCTTTAGGTGGTGTGAGTAACAAATGAATATAAATTGAATTCAATGAAAAATTAATAGGTACTTGTTCAATTCCTTCCACTGGAAATTATGAAACTTGGGAAACAATTATTTGCGATGTTCAAAAAATAGAAGGGAAACACGATTTATATTTAAAATTTGCTAGTGAAGGTGAAAAATTATACCATTTTAACTGGTGGAAGTTTAATAAATAATTTCAAAAATTAGCTTTAAATCAATCAATTGTTGATTCATAAAATAAGAATAGCATAAACATGAATAAATCAAAAAAAATAGGAACCTTTTTACTCTTTACGCTTTTAAGTATTACGACTATTGTTAAAGCGCAAAATCCAATTGTTAAGGACTTTGGAATGGCAGATCCACATATGTATATTTTTAATGATAAAGCATATCTTTTTTCCACTAGAGATGAAGATCGTAATGCAAATCACTTTATAATGCCCGACTGGCATATTTGGTCATCTAACGATTTAGTTAATTGGACTTACGAACTTAAAATAGATCCATCTGAAACGTATATGGGGAAAGGTTCAAAGCGATGTTGGGCAACTGAAACGGCTGCTAAAAACGGTAAATATTATTTCTATTTTTCAAATGGAAATGATGATACTGGTGTGATGGTAGCGAATCAGCCTGAAGGCCCTTACAAGGATGCTTTAGGGAAACCTTTATTAGAAAAAACGTTGACGCCAGGAAGTGAATATGATCCAACGGTTTTAGTGGAAGATAACGGCAAAGCTTATATGATTTTTGGACATCTTGATTCAAAAGATAAAGGATTGAGATACTATATTTCAGAACTAGGAGAAGATATGATTTCTTTGAAGGAAACCCCTAAAATTGTAGTTTTTAATAAAGAAGGTGGTTTTTTTAATGACAAGCCAAACCTTCATAAATATAAAGGAAAATACTACTTATCAGCTGGTTCTGTATATGCTGTTTCAAATAATATTTATGGTCCTTATAATTATGTTGGAAATTCAGGAGATGATAGTTATGGTTTAACAGGGCGTGCACACGGTAATTATTTTACTTGGAACAATCAATGGTTTCATACGTGGTGTAATTTTATTTCAGACCCGAAAATTAGATTTAGAGAATCATATATGACCTATTTACATTACAAAGACAATGGAGAAATGGTTGATGACACTAATTTCTTGAAAAAACATTTTTCTACAGGAATTGGAAGATATGATGCCGATTGGGATGTGGTTGAGGCTGAGTGGTATATGAAAGCTAATAAGATTGAAAAGAAAGAATCAGCTAACGGAGGTTTTGAGATACAGCAGATACAAAACAATGCAACGTTATCTTATCCAAATATTAAAAATCTTGTAAATAAAAAATTGATGACCTTTTATGTCTCTTCTCTTAAAGGTGGTAAAATAGAAGTTCGAGAAAAAGATGTTAACGGAAAATTGTTGGGAGCTTGTAAAATTCCAAAAACAGGTGATTGGAACTCATACCAAGAGGTGAGTTGTGACTTGAGTAATGTAGCTGACGTGTCAGATATTTGTCTTGTATTTAAAGGTAAAACAGAAGATATACTACATCTCGATTGGTTTAAATTTGGAGATGTTTCCTTTTCAGAATCAATTAAAATTCAAAAATAATTAAACCCTTTAAATTCAAAAATATGAAAAAAGTATTTTACCTTATTCTACTTTCAAGTTCAATAATTAGCTGTTTAAAGAATGAACCTAAAACACTAGCGGAAAGCGAACCAATAGCTAAAATTGATCAAGATGTATTTTATCATTATTCCATTTGGGAAGCCTTCGTAAATAAAATTTATGACGGTACACTAAAAGCTTCTGAATTAAAAGAAAGAGGTACTATAGGCTTAGGATCTTACAATGCATTAGAAGGTGAATTGGTGATGTTAGACGGTATTTTATATGAAGCGTTAGGAGATGGAAGTGTAATTGTGGTGAATGATACTACTAAAATAGCCTATGCCAATGCCGCTTTTTATAAAGAAGATGTAGCTTTTAAATTTGAAGATACATATAATTATGAAGACCTTAGAAAGGAATTAAACCTACAAACAGGATCTAAAAATTTCTTTTATGCGTTTAAGATTCATGGTACGTTCCAAAAATTGAAACTTGGAGGTGTACCAAAGCAAGAAAAACCTTATACTGAAGGTTTAGATGTTTTGATACCTAATAGACCTGTTTTTGATAAAGAAAATATTACAGGAACTATGGTTGGTTTTTACTGTCCAGAGTTTATTGGTAAAATAAATGTAACTGGGTATCATCTTCATTTTGTGTCTGATGATAAAAAATCTGCTGGACATGTGATGGAATTTACCAACGCATCTGATTTAACAGGAGGCTATAAAAAAATAAGTAAATATCAGTTTGATTTGCCTGAAACGAATGAATATGAAGCCGTTAATTTAGAGAAAAGCTTTCAGTATAATAAAAAATAACCAAGATGATAATCAAGTTTTTACAATTAACATTATTGCTATTTGCTTTTTTAAGTTGTACCAAACAATCTTCTCCACAGGATTTAGAAGCTAATTTTAAAAATCCACCTATTGATGCAAAACCAAAAACATGGATGCATGCAATGAGTGGAAATATGTCAAAAGAGGGACTAACTAAAGATTTGGAAGCTATTGAAGAAGTAGGTCTTGGAGGTGTTTTACTATTTAATGTTTCTGCAAATATTCCTGCGGGTAAAGTGGTTTATAATTCTCTTGAACATCATAAAATGATAAAACATGCGGCTGAAGAATGTGAGCGATTGGGACTGACCTTTGGTTTTCATAATTGCGATGGTTGGTCGTCTAGTGGTGGGCCTTGGATTACACCTGAAAATAGTATGAAAATGTTGGTTTATAGTGAAACCATAGTGAAAGGCGGAGCATCTTTAGAGTTGCAATTAGAGCAACCGTTTACGCGAAGAGACTTTTATAAAGATGTTGCTGTTTTAGCTTATCCTTCGTTGGCTTCGGAAAAAGAAGATTTCAACAATAAACCGATAATTACGTCTTCAGATCCAAATTTTAAAGCGAACCTTATTACAGATAATAATTCTTTAACAGAATCTGAAATTAAGGGAGAAAACCCATGGGTACAGTTTGATTTTGGAAAGCCCTATACAATTCAATCATTTTTTATGGAAGTGAAAGATCGATGGGGAAGTGCTGAATTATTAACTTCAGATGATGGTGTGAATTTTACTTTAGTAAAAGACCTTTTTAAACATAAAACGGTCCATCATCGTTTAGATTTTTTTGATCACTTTGAACCAGTAACTGCTAGATATTTTAGAATAAATCTCTCTAGAGTTACTATGATTAGAGAAGTGGATTTGATGGCTACATATACTATTGGTAATCTAATGCCACGAATTGGGTTGAACAGAATTGACGATGATAAGCTTTCTAATATTGGAAACCCTAAAGATGAAATGATAATCGATCCTAAGTCAATTATTAATTTATCTAATTATATGGATACTAAGGGGCGTTTAAAAACAACATTACCTAAAGGAGATTATACCATTATGCGTTTTGGTTATACGACTAACGGGTTGGAAAATGCGCCTTCTTCTGTTGAAGGTCGTGGCTTGGAATGTGATAAATTCAGTAAAGAAGCGATAAAATCTCATTATGATGCTTTCATTACTAAAGCTGTTCAAAACCTAAAAGGCGTAAAGTCTATGCAATACATTGAGATTGATAGTTACGAAATGGCGATGCAAAACTGGACAGATAATCTCGACTCTATTTTTACAGCTAAAAAAGGATATGATTTGGTGAAATTCTTGCCACTATTTACAGGTAGATTTGTTGAAAGTGCCAACGTTTCTAATGCTGTTTTAGGAGATTTTAGAGAAGTAACTTGCGATTTAACAACGGAGAATTATTATGGATATTTTAGTGAATTGTGTCACCAAGACGGGCTAAAAACCTATTTTGAACCTTATGGAGATGGCTTGATAAATGAGTTGGATGTTGCAAAAATGGCAGATATTAATATGGGTGAATTTTGGCCAGATCGTAAAGTGAAAATGATTGGAGCTGCTGTTTCTGGAAGTCGTATTTTTGGAAAAAATGTAGTGTCTGCTGAAGCGTTTACATCCATACCTAAAAACAATTGGAAAGCACATCCTGGAATGGCAAAAACCATTGGAGATTCTGCTTGGGTTCAAGGTATTAATCAGTTTATGTTACATCGTTTTGCACATCAGTCAAATACACACGTAAAACCTGGTATGACGCTAGATAAATGGGGTTTTCATTTTGATAGAACCAATACTTGGTGGTTCAATGCAGGCGAGGCTTGGTTTAAATATATGGCAAGAGGCTCTTATATGTTACGGCAAGGAGTGCCCGTTTCAGATTTATTGATTTTTATTGGAGAAGGCTCACCAAATGCGCCTTTTTATAGAGATGATTTTGAACCAAATATTCCTAACGAAACTAATTTTGACAATGTGAATTCCGATGTATTAATTAATGGTATTACCATAAAAGAGAATCAACTGGTTTTGAAAAATGGTGCTACGTATAAAATATTAGTGTTAAAAAATTGCGAAAAACTATCATTAAAAGTGATAGAGAAAATTCATGAAATAGCACTTGCAGGTGTTCCTATTGTTGGTTTAGAATCTATAGAGCCATCAGGGTATTTAGTTTCAGAGACATTGAAATCCACTTTTGAAAAGTTAGTTTCAGAAGTGAAAAGTCAACCAAAAACTTATGTTAATTTTAATTGGTCGCACATATTTGCTGAAAATAATATTACAATCGACTTAGATTTTATTGAAAGAAATGATATGATTTATACGCATCGCAAAGATGTAGATACGGATATTTATTTCTTTTACAATAGAGACAAAAGCGTCAGTACGTTTGAGTGTGTTTTTAACATAGATGGTAAAATCCCTGAATTATGGAACCCTGTAACTGGTGAAACTAAAAAATTAGGACAGTTTACTCACAAAAATGGTAAAACAAAAGCTTGGATTAATTTGGAAGGAGAGGAATCCGTTTTTGTAGTTTTTAGGGAGTCTTCAAAAGAAATAAATTATGTAAGCCTTGAAAATGGTCCTAAAGATAAAAATACTGAGTTTTTGTTGAATGAAAAGAATCAATTAGAATTAGTAGCAAAAGAAAATGGAGCATATCTGGTAACTTTTAAATCGGGTGAAAAAATGGAACTTGATCTAAAAGATATGGCACAACCATATAATATCAATGGCTCATGGGAAGTTGAGTTCTTAAAAGACAATGATTTTGAAGCAACGCTTCCATTTGATGAATTGACAGATTGGAAAGACCATTTTAATGAAAATATCAAGTATTATTCTGGTACAGCCATTTATCGTAAAACCTTCAATTTTGATACTAAAAAGACAGGGAAAACAGAACGGTATATTCTTGATTTAGGTAAAGTAAGCATTGCTGCTGAGGTAATTTTGAATGGAAAAAATTTAGGAGTTTTATGGATAGCTCCTTTCATAATTGATATAACAAAAGAATTAAAACAGGGTGAAAATACGTTGGAAATTAAAGTCACAAATCAGTGGACAAACCACTTAATTGGAGATGAACGGTTTTCAGCAACGGATGGTTATGATAAAACAGCTATTTCAATGCCAGATTGGTATATCAATAATGAAACAATGCCAAAAAGTAAACGAACCACTTTTACAACAGCTCAATTTTACAATAAAAACAGTAGGTTATTGTCTGCGGGTTTATTAGGACCAGTTCAAATAAAAAATGAAAGGATGATGCTTTTAAAAAAACAAATTGATTAATGTGTTTTCTATGTATGAAAGCTTTAAATTGTTATTGTTTTAGTCAGTTTTTATATTGTTTATTTTTTAGCCAAAAAGGCTTGTTAATTTATACTAATTAAAACAGTATAGTACAGGATACATTTTTTTAATAGAAATTTTATTTTTAAAAAGAATTAGGAATGCCTTAATTTCACTTTAAAGAAGAAATAATTTTACAATTTTATGAGATTACTAAAAATAAGTTTAAGTGTAGTTTTAATGCTTTTTTGCATTCAATTATCTTTTGCAGTTCAAAAACCAAAAGTAGTACAACTTGTTTGTGAATATCACACCAACCCTGTTGGAATTGAAGTAGAAAAACCACGTTTTAGTTGGCAATTACTTTCTGAAGCAACAAATGTATCACAAAAAGCTTATGAAATTAGAGTTGCAAGTTCTGAAGCAGATTTGAAATCAGAAAGTAATTTAATTTGGAGTTCGGGTAAAGTCAACTCAGATAAATCGGTAAATGTTGAATATGAAGGACCAAAATTAAAATCAATGGAACGTGCTTATTGGCAAGTTCGAGTTTGGGACACTAAAAACAAAGTTAGTTCTTGGAGCAAACCTGCCTTTTGGGAAATGGGAATTTTAGATGATTCTTTATGGGTAGCATCTTATATTGCTATGGATGATGTTACAAAGGAAAAAAAATCACATCCTTCTCAATTTTACAGAAATGAATTTAAAACTGAAAAAACCGTTAAATCTGCCAAGGTTTATGTGACTTCTTTGGGTGTTTATGAATTGTATTTAAATGGTGAAAAAGTGGGAGATGATTTGTTTACTCCAGGTTTTACTTCATATAATAAAAGGCTACAGTACCAAACTTATGATGTAACGAATATGCTTCAGAAAGAGAATAATACTGTTGGAGCTATAGTTGGTGATGGATGGTATAGAGGAAATATTGGATGGCTGGGAGACTATGCTTATTACGGTAAACAATTGGCTCTTTTTGTTCAAATGCACGTTGAATATGTTGATGGAAGCAAGGAAACTATTGTGAGTAATTCAGATTGGAAAGCGTCTTATGGACCAATTTTAGAATCTGATATGTATAATGGTGAAAAATATGATGCTCGTTTAGAAATGGATGGATGGGCAACTAATGGTTTTGATGATCAAAAATGGTCGAATGTTCAAATTCTAGAGCATCCAAAAGATATTTTAGTGGCGCCACAAGGACCTCCAGTTAAAGCAATAGAAGAAATTAAACCGATAAAATTGATTACTACACCAAAGGGTGAAATAGTATTAGATTTAGGTCAGAATATGGTTGGTTGGGCACGTATGAAAGTGACAGGGAAAAGAGGAGACCAAGTAACTTTAAAATTTGCAGAGGTTTTAGATAAAGAAGGTAACTTTTTCACAAAAAATTTACGACTTGCTGATGCAACAGATATCTATACCTTAAAAGGAGAAGGAGAAGAAATATTTGAACCACGTTTTACTTCTCATGGTTTTAGATTTATACAAGTAGAAGGGTATCCTGGAACTTTAGATTTAGATGCTATAACGGGTGTCGTTATTCACTCGGATATTGCGCCAACAGGAAATTTTACAACTTCAAATCCTTTGATAAATCAATTGCAAAGTAATATACAATGGGGACAAAAAGATAATTTTTTAGATATTCCTACAGATTGTCCACAAAGAGATGAACGTGCAGGATGGACTGGAGATGCTCAAGTTTTTAGTATGACAGCAGCCTATAACTTTAATGTTGCGGCATTTTATACAAAGTGGCTAAAAGATTTAGCGGCAGATCAGTTTGAGAGTGGGAGAGTAACCAATGTAGTTCCAGATATTTTAACGAATGGAGGAGGCGTTGCCTCTAAAGGAGGTGCTGCAGGTTGGGCTGATGCTGCTGTTATCATTCCTTGGACGGTTTACCAATCTTATGGTGATGAACGTATTTTGAAAGAACAATATTCCAGTATGAAAGGTTGGGTAGATTTTATGGCTGTAAAAGCGGGTGATGATTATCTTTGGAACGATCCTAATCATTGGCATTGGGGAGATTGGTTGGCTCCAAATGCGAACAAGCCTGACTATAACGGATCTGTAACTGAAAAAGATTTGATTGCTACTGCATACGCTTATTACTCTACGGGACTTTTAAGTAAAATAGCAACTATTATTGGTGAAACTGAAGATGTTGAGAAATATAAAGAGCAAGCGAAAAAGTATAAAGCGGCCTTTATTCAAGAGTTTGTAACACCAAACGGAAGGTTGGTTTCACATACACAAACAGCTTATGCCTTAGCGCTTACTTTTGATTTGATTCCTGAGGAATTGATTGAAAAAGCGCAGAACTATTTTATTCAAGATATTCAAAGGTTTAAACATTTAACAACGGGTTTTTTGGGTACACCTTTATTGTGTAGCACATTATCTGCTATTGGTAGAGAAGATTTAGCATTTATGTTACTGAACAGAAAAGAATATCCATCTTGGTTATATCCTGTAACACAAGGTGCTACTACTATTTGGGAACGTTGGGATACTCAAAAACCTGATGGTACAATTATAGATGGTATGAATAGTTTTAATCATTATTCGTACGGAGCAATTGGTGAATGGATGTATAATTATATAGCTGGATTAAATATTGATCCTAAAAACCCTGGTTATAAGCATATCATCTTCAATCCACATCCTGGAGGAGGTTTAACAAATGCAACAGCCGATTTTCAATCATTATACGGAAACATAAAATCTGCTTGGAAAATAGAGAATGACACATTTATTTATGAAGTTATAATTCCAACAAATACAACAGGAACACTCACTTTACCAAAAGCAAAAGTAGCTGCTATTTTGTTGAATGGAAAAACTATTAAAACAGACCTTACTAATCATATGCAACAAGTTGGTGAAAATGTAGAATTAGAATTAGGTTCTGGAACTTATGAGTTTTCATATCCTTTCCAAAATTAAAAGCACAAAATTATAAGATAAGCTGTATTCGAAATTTTGATTTTCTTCAACCTGAAATAATTTCAGAATGATGTGTTTGAATTTTTTAATACAGCTTTATCATTTTAAACCAAATTATAAATCACGATCATTTATTCGTTAACTCCATTTTATGATGAAAATTAATACCTCAATAAAAAAGCACAAGCAAACTGTTAAATGGGGTGCTATGCTCTCTTTCTTACTTGTTATTTTTACAATAGGATGTGACTCTAAAAAGGAGGTTACCTATCCCGACAATTTAAGTCAGTTTCATGATAATTTAATGACTCATTATACGAGTACGCCAATTGAAAATAGTGCTATTGAAGATTTATTAGAGGGGTTAAATGAAGATGGATCGTGGAAAAGTATTGATTATGCAAATAAAAGAAGGGGAAGATGGCCTGTAAAATTGCATTTGGAGCATGTTCAATTTTTAGCAATCGCTTACCAAACGGAAGGTTCAAAACAATATCATAGTAACATTGTTTCTGAAAAAATTCATACGTCGTTAAATTATTGGTTAGATAATGATTTTTTAAGTACCAACTGGTGGGATCAACACATTGGAGTTCCTGAATTGTTATTGCCAACGCTTTTTTTAATGGAAAATGAATTGAGCAAAGAGCAGTTAAAAAAGGCCATGGTGTTGCTTAATAGAGCAAATATTAAAATGACAGGTCAAAATAAAGTGTGGCTTTCAGCAAATGTAATGTTACGTTCATTATTAATAAGAAATGCCGATTCAGTTGCTATTGCAAGCAAAGCATTACAGGGCGAATTAAAAATAGCGAAAGGTGTTGGAATTAAACCTGATTGGTCTTATCACGAACATGGCGCTCAAATGCAATTTGGAAATTACGGCTTATCCTATTTAGAAGATATGATAAAATGGTATTCAATATTAGATGCCACACCTTATAAGTTTGATGATACTAAAATTGACGTTTTACGTAATTATATTTTGAAAGGGCAGCAATGGGTGTTGTGGAATGGAAAAATGGATGTGAACACGCTTGGAAGACATCTTTTTAAGGATGAACAAACCAATAAATACCTTCAGTTGAAAGCATGTTTTGAAAAAATGGAAATGCTAGATGAAGCGCATGCGCAAGAATATAAAGATGCAATGGATTCTAAAATTATTTCAGGAAATAAACATTTCTGGGAATCAGATTTTCAAATTCATAGAAGCCCGAATTTTTATTTTTCAGTAAAAATGAGTTCAAAACGTGTGATTGGAACAGAATCTGTAAACGAAGAAAATATACAAGGTTATTATTTGGGTGATGGCGTTTCTTTATTATATACTAACGGCGATGAGTACAAGAATATTTTTCCATTTTGGGACTTTAAAAAACTGCCAGGAGCTACCATTATTCAAGATGATGAGCCTTTGCCAATTATAAAAGCTTGGGATTTTAAAACCCAAAGTGAATTTGTTGGTGGAGTTAGCAATAATGAAAATGGAATTTCGGCAATGAATTACGAACGAGATGGGGTAAAAGCCCATAAATCGTGGTTTATGTTTGGCGATAAAATAGTATGCCTTGGAAGTGGAATTAATGCAGAAACTAAATTTCCAGTTGCTACGACTATTAATCAGGTATTTTTAAAAAATGATTTAAAGGTTAGTCAAAACAATAAAATTAGCGGTCAATTAGAAAAGAATCAGGGTGCAACACCCGATTGGATTCTTCATGACGGTACTGGATATTTTTTCTCAAATAAAGGAAGCGTAAAATTAGAATCTAAATTTTTAGCAGGTAGTTGGAATAGTGTTGCTAAACGTTATCGTCCTGTAATTTTGACTGAAAGTATTTTAAGATTGTGGTTTGATCACGGTGAAAATCCTAAAAACCAATCGTATGAATATATTTTGGTGCCAAATGCAAATGAGGATAAAATGATGGAGTTAACAAAAAACACACCTTTTAAAATTATAAATAGTGTTAACCAACAATCGGTTATTTCTAGTGACGGATTATTGGGTGGAATTGTTTTTTATAAGGCAGGGGAAACTAAATTGTTTGGTGGGATTGAAGTTGACAAGGCTTGTGTTATTTTAGTTGAACAGGAAAAGGACGGTTTACATATTTCCATAAGTGATCCATCTCATAAACTAGAAAAAATCAATTTAAAATTCGGTGCAACTTATAAAAATCAATCTGTAACGGTAAAGTTACCTGAAGGTGATTATAAAGGGAGTACTGAAGTGCTTTTTTTGAAAAAGTAAAGTTAGTTTCATAAGGAATATCAATAAAACAGCAAATAATGACAATAGTTAAAAAGTTGTATTTACAACTGCTTTTCTTTTTTTGTGCTGCAATTATGTATGCACAGCCAAGCCCAGAATATATACAAAAAATAAGAGGAAATGTAGCTGTTTCTTGGTTGCTTTCAGTAGGGAATAATATAAATGCAACACCCTTACAATTCAATTTAAAAACAGCACAAGGTTTTGAAAATACGCATAAAAAGGCTAGAAGTATTGCGTTATTAGATAATTCTTGGGTGTTTTATCCTGTTGAAAACGGAGTGGTTTCTACAAAAAAGAAAGAGGTAACTATACCATATTCTTTTGAAAGAAATAGAGATTATGTTTCTGGCTGGTTTATTTCAAATTACAGCATTTCAAAAAATAAAAAGAAACGATATGTTTTAAAATTGAACAGGGTTGAATTATTTAGCGAAGTATACATAAACGGAAAACGTATTGGACATCATTTTGGAGGATTTACACCATTTGAATTTGATATTACTAATGAACTGAAAAAAGGAGATAATACCATTGCCATTTTTGTGCGCGATAAAAGTGCTACGCTTGATAATGGAAAAATTTACAATCAGGTTGGTGTTTCAAGAATGGGAAGTTACAATCCAAATAGTTCCAGAAAATTACCTGGAGGTATTCATGATAACATACGTATTGAAGAATTAGAAAGTACGCATTTAGAAAACATTTTTGTTAAAACTTCAACTCGAAATAAAACATTAGAAATTGATTATGAAATAGCTTCTGAAACAACACTGGATTCAAAAGTGAAATTTGAAGTTTTTATTTGGTCAACAGGTGAAAGAGTAGATTTAGAGCTGCCAATTGTTCAATTAAAAAAAGAGAGTAATAGTAAACAACCGTATAAAGTAAACTGGGGGAATCCAAATTTATGGAGTCCAGATCATCCAAATTTATATGTGTTACGAGCAACCTTAAAGCAAGGAAATACAATTGATGTTGTAGATACACGATTTGGGTTTAGAGAATTTTGGGTAGAAGGAAAACAATTTATGTTGAATGGAAAACCTACTGTTTTAAGAGGAGAATCTCATTATAGAGATAATAACCACGATGTAAATTACCATAGAGAACTGTTTTTAATGCAGAAAAAAATATATGGTATAAACGCCTGTAGAATTCACGCAACAATGCCACCTAATGAAATTATGTATGGAGCTGATGAAGCCGGAATTTTATTGATTGACCAATCTGCAATTTGGTCGGTAAATAAACCATTTTATAACAAAGGAGGCGATTGGTTTGCTAAAAACCTAGAAAAAGAGTTTGAAGAATGGGTAAAAAGAGATCGAAACAATCCTTCCGTAGTTATTTGGGATGTTGAAAATGAAATGCTTCGTTTTAACTTTGAAACTTACAAATGGATAAAAAAGCTTCCAGATTATATCAACAAATTTGATACAACCAGACCAATAAATTATTCAGGAGCAGGTTGGTTTAGTGATTCGCAAGAAATGGTGTCTTTACATATGCAAGAGCACTATACGCGTATAATGAATGATTGGAAAGAAAAAGATATACGCCCTTTAATTATGGGCGAATTTTGGGTTGGAGGAAGATCTGAACAGCGTTTATCCAATTCTGTCGAAATAAAATCAGTGTTAGATAGAAACATACAAGAAGCCAAGTTGTATGAAGAAAAGCTATTAGAAATGCGGAATTTTGGAGTAGCAGGAATGATGCCGTTTAGAATATCGTTACTATCTCTTTCAAAAACACCCATTGAAGGCGGACAAGAAATATCATTTTCAAATAACACGAAAAAATATACGCAACCGGAAGTTGTTCTTCAAAAAATTCACCACGCATTACAACCCGTAACTACTTTTTTATGGCCAAGGTCAACCTATGTTGAAAAGGGAAAATCACTAAAAAAAGAATTAGTAGTATGTAATGATAGTGAGATTGAAGATACGTTTTCTGTTCAATGGAAATGGTTAGGGGAAAATTTTTCAGAAGAAATTTTGTTAGCCCCAGGAGATAAAAAACGTATTGCTTTAACACTTGAAGATTCTAAAGAAGATTCGTTTTTAATTGCTTCCGTAGTTCAAGATTCAAAGCAAATTTCAACGGATACGCTTTTAATAAAACCTTTTGAAAAACCATTGTTGGCACAAACCAAACGGATTCAGGTATATAAAAATGAAACATTGGTTGGTATCTTTAAAGAAGCAGGTTTCGATGCTTTTTCTTCGAAAGCTATTCCAACAGTTGAAGATAATGTGGTTTGGGTATTTCCTGAACATGCAAACAATAGAGAGTTAACGACTATTAAAACTGAAATTGAGAATTATTTAGCTAATGGAGGTGCAATTTTAAGTTTAAAACAAGATCAAGCACCTACGTGGTTTCCTATGAAATTTCAGTTTGGTTCAGCCAATCAAGCTAATTTGCATAATTACGCAAAAATGGGTTGGGAAGGATTGAATAAGGATTTGTTTTATTCTACAGAAGCACCGATTTATGCGTTGTCACATCCAATTTTTAAAGGACTAAATACAACTATTTTAGAAGGTTGGAATACTTTTGATGGTCGTGTAGCTGATGATGTTTTTGTGCGCCCTTCAAGTAATAGTAATTACGAACAAGGAAATTGGAGAACATTGGCAGGTGGTACCCGAAGAGAAAATATCAGTCTTGCAGAGGTGTTTTATGGAAAAGGATTTTTAGTTGCTTGTCAACTAAATATCATAGAAAATATTGAAAATCCACAAGCCAACGCTTTATTGGTAAATACCATAAATTACTTATCGAATAGACAGGCTCAAAAATTAGGAGGGAAAGTACAAATTGAAGGAACTACAACTGCGGCTGATATTGCTAAATTAGTAGGAGTTCATGAAAATGTGTTTCAAAATGCAAATGCAGCAAACGGTGATTGGATGCTTGCTTTTGAAGGCGCTAAAATGGTGACTATTAATGCTTGGAAAGCAAAAGGAGGAAACGTATTGGTATTATCACCAAAAGTTGCGGATAGTTTTGAAGGTGTAAGAACAAGTGAAGTTCAAGAGCAAGGTTTGTTAGCTACCAAAATAGCTGATAAAGGTATTTTAAATGGAGTTTCATCAGCAAATTTTATGTCTTCAAAAAAATCATTAGTGCACAGTTACTTTACAGAAATACCAACAAATTCAGAAGTGCTATTACAAGGATTTATTTCTAATTCTACTTTTTGGAGAGTCGAAGATTCTTTTCCTGTAATGGTTGAAATACCTTATAAAAACGATAAAATTATCGTATCAACAATTCAATTAGATGCACAGCCAATAGCCGATCAACAAGAATTTTTAAGTTTAATATTAACTAATTGTGGTGTTTCAATTCCGTTTGTTGAAGAGCAAATGCAGTCAGAAATTTTGATTAAAAAAACAGTTCCAATTACCGTTGATGGAAATTTAGAGGAATGGTTAGAAGATATGGAAGACCGATTTGTAACACAATTTATACATGCGCAACCAATTTACCTAACTTCTGAAAACACAATTGAAGGTCCTCAGGCATTCGATTTAAATTTATCAGCCATCAACTATATGATGTCAAATTCAGAAGCATTGCATATTGCAGGCGTTGTTTTTATGGAACAAAAGTTTTTTGGACCAGAACAATATCCTGGAAATAAAAATTATAAGCAACAATTTAAATTAAATGAAGATGTAATAACGCTTGAAATGTCAGATGACGTAACAAGTGTTTGGGTGAATGGGAATGTTTCAGAAAAAGTTGAGGTGAAAACGGGGAAGTTAAACTCAAAAGAAATGACAGATGCAACAGAACTACAATTCAATTTTATGCACGCAAGTGGAAAAATAAAAACATTGGATCATTTAGTTGGTGAAACTTTTGAAGTGAAAATTCCTTGGAGTTTGCTTAATTTCAAATCAACTTCAAAAAAAGGAAAAGCACTATTTAGTTTAGATAATAAGACTTCTAAAATTCAATTGCCACTTAAAGCTGATTCAGAAAAGAAAGAGAATTGGGTGCAAATAACAATTGAGAATTAAATAAGACAAATTTTCGTTGTTATTTTGGTGTAATTCGTTTTAAATTAGTCTTTTATATGCTTTTTTAATTTGAGTTAAGGTTTATGTGTGATTCTTTACAGGATGGTACAGAATAGTTTGCTGAAAAAGAGGTTGTAATTTTATCGTAAATACAATAAATAAATATATGATGCAAAAAACGTTTTTACCAAAAATTGAAAGATTATTTTTCTTGATTGTTTTTGTAAGTTTTTTTTCTGTTTCTTGTGAAAGTGAGAAGCAAAATGTGACGTCTATTCCTGAAGGAAATAGAACAAAGTATAATTTTAACCCAGAATGGAAATTCATTCAAGAAAATCCAGAAAATGCGCAAGAAGTAGCGTTTGATGATGCTTCTTGGAGTACTGTAAGTGCACCACATACATTTAATGATGTAGATACGTTTGATGATTTAAGTATTGGAGGTCATAAAGGAGAGAAAAACCAATGGAGAGGTACTGTTTGGTATAGAAAACATTTTAAATTGCCTATTGTAGACTCAGGAAAAAAAGTATATATCGAGTTTGAATCTGTACGTCAAATAGCAGATGTTTATGTGAATGGTCATTTTTTAGGTCAAAATCAAACGGGTTTCATCCCTTTTGGATTTGATTTAACACCTTATCTTAAATTTGGTTCAGAAGAAAATATAATTGCAGTTAAAGTAAATAACGATCGTAATAGTGATAATTTTAGAGACAATGATCCACTTGTTTGGAATCATGAACATTGGCACCCAACTCACGGAGGGATATATAGAAATGTTTTTTTGCATACTATGGATCCAGTGCATATTACATTACCATTGTATGATAATTTAAAAACTGTTGGTATGTATGTATTTGCTGAAAATATTAGTGAAAAAAGTGCAGATATAACTATTACTGCAGAAGTTCAAAATGAGAATAAAACTTCAAAAAAAATAACTTTTGAGGCAAATATAGTTGATAATGATGGAGTTATTGTAAATACATCTAAAGATGTTAAAATACTTAATGCTGAAGAAAAATTTACATTTTCAACAACTGCTATTGTTTCAAATCCAAATCTTTGGTATACACGTCACCCTTATATGTATAAAGTAGTTTCTGTTTTAAAAGAAGGCAGTACAGTACTTGATACGTATGAATCACCTTTAGGTATTCGAAGTTTTGATTTTAATAAAGATACTGGATTTCATAATAATGGAGAACATGCTAAACTACACGGTTGGGGGCAAAAACCAACCAATGCTTGGGCTGGTTTAGGAGCTGCTTTACCTGACTGGTTACGTGATTATACCTATATGCTTATGGATGAAGCTGGAGGAAATTTTATTAGATGGGGACACTGTGCAGGCTCACCAGCTGAGATTGCTATGGGCGATAAATACGGATTTGTTACCTTAATGCCAGGAGTTTCAGGAGAATCTCAAGATGAAGGTGAAACTTGGGGAATTCGTATGGCTGCATTTCGAGATATGATAGTTTATTACCGTAATCACCCATCTATTTTTATTTGGGAAGGTGGTAACTGGGCTGAAACAGCTGAACATTACGAAGAAATATTAGATATTATCAAAACATATGACCCTAATGGAAAAAGGTTGATGGGGAATAGACGTTCAGACACGAAAACAGAATCGGAAGATTATGTTACAATTGAAGTAGGTACTGAAGGTTGGGAACGCGAGTTTCCAGGTTTACCAATTATTGAAAGTGAGTATTGTAGAGATGAAGCTCCAAGACGTATTTGGGATACATATTCACCTGATGATAATTTTTATAACAATCCAAATCTATATAAAAATGTATATAAATATGGATCTGAAACATTCGCCGTAAAACAAGCAAGTCATTGGTGGAACAAGATGGGAAAAAAATCATTCCACAGTGGAGGTGCCAACTGGGTATTTACTGATGGAACACACGGGGGAAGATGCCCTACAGAAGTTACAAGAGCTAGTGGAGAAGTTGATGCGGTAAGGTTGCCTAAAGAAGCCTTTTATGCATTGAAAGCAATGTGGAGACCTGAGCCTCAAGTTCACGTGGTTGGTCACTGGAATTATGCTGAAGGAACTAAGAAAGATATGTATGTGATTTCTAATTGTGCTGCAGTAAAGTTGTATGTGAATGGGGAATTATTAGGGACAGATTCAACTCCAGATGATGGATACGTTTATAAGTTTTCAGATATTGAATGGCAGGCAGGAGATATTAAAGTTGAAGGATATATTGATGATAAATTGTGTGTTTCTCAAACAAAAAGTACTGTTGGAGAGCCTGTAGCTATTAAACTTACATCTATTACAGGTTTAGAAGGATGGCGTGCAGATGGTTCAGATGTTGCATTGGTAGATGTTGAAGTAGTAGATGAAAATGGAAATAGATGTCCGTTAGATAAAGGTCGTGTTGATTTTACATTTTCAGGACCAGGAATATGGCGAGGAGGTTATAATAGTGGTAAAGCAAATAGTACAAATAATTTATTTTTAGATACCGAAGTTGGAATTAATAGAGTTGCTGTACGTTCTTTATTAGAAGCTGGAACTGTAACAATTACAGCCTCTAGAGATGGATTAAAATCTGCGAGTATTGATATTACATCTTTGCCAATAAATATTAATAATGGGTTAACAAAAGAGTTGCCACAAATGTATTTTGAAGTACCAGGTGAAGCAGAACCATTACCAGCTCACATTCCTGAGATGCCAGTTTATGAAGCCGAATCTCAGAATAAAAGTAAGTTGTTCACTAAATTTAGTTATACAGGTGACGCTAAATCCATGTTAAGAACCACGATGGATTGGGGGAAAAAGGCTTATACCGATTTAGATATGAATTATACAGTAATTCCAAATTACTTGAGAGGAGCTGAATATATTAGAACTCCAGATTCTGATAAGGGTTATTGGGCTAGAGATCTGTTACAATTTATAGCAGGTGTTGATATGGATATTTATGTATTGCATGATGATCGTGTTGCAAGACCAGAATTTTTAGTAGAAGATTTTAAAGATACAGGTGATGATCTTAAAATAGCAGATGTCACAATGTCTATTTTTAAGAGAACTGTAAAAGCAGGAGAAAGTATTGTTATGGCAGGGAACAGTGATGGAGATATACCAAAAGAGTCTAGAATGTATACTGTTATGGGTAAGATACATTAATCATAAATAATTTTAAGTTTTGAGTTTAAAAAAGCTATAATAACAACGCAAAATTTATTTGCAAAGTTATTATAGCTTTTTTTAATTAAATCACAGAAACTTTAGCATCAAAAAAATGAAGCATAGATTAAGTGTTATATCCATTTTAAGTAGTATTTTATTTTGTACAACACTATATTCTCAAAACAATTGGGATAAAGCAATTCAGATTGTGAGTGAGTTAAATCCTGTAACATCTTTTTTAGATACTACTTATTATATAAATAGTTTTGGAGCCAAAGGAGATGGGGAAACACCTTGTAAAGAAGCATTTGACAAAGCGGTTACAACTTGTAGTGAAAATGGAGGAGGAACAATTATTGTAGAAGCTGGAGATTATTATATGAATGGCCTACTAGTTTTGAAAAGCAATGCTCATACCGAATTAAAAGAAGGTGCTGTCTTCAATTTTAGCAGTCATGAAAGCGATTATCTTCCTGCAGTTTTAACTCGATGGGAAGGAATGGAGTTGTATAATTTTTCACCACTTATTTATGCGTATCATGTTTCAAATATTGTCATAACAGGAAAAGGAACTATCAATGGAAATGGTAGTAAGCACTTTGCTTCTTGGAAACATCAACAGGTAGCTGATAAAAAAAGTATTGCGCGAAATGGGTAAATTAAATGTACCTGTTTACAAAAGAGTCTTTGGAAAAGGACATAAATTACGCCCGGGTTTTTTTGAGCCATTTGGTTGTACTAATGTTCGTTTAGAAGGAATCACCGTCTTAGATTCACCTTTTTGGGTACTACATCCAATTTTTTGCAACAATGTAATTATTAGAAATGTAACCGTAAAAAGTAACAACCCAAATAATGATGGTGCGGATCCAGAATCTTGCACCAATGTTTTGATAGAGGATTGTAATTTTGAAATTGGTGATGATGCAATTGCCATTAAATCGGGACGCGATAATGATGCTTGGCGTGTTGGGCAACCTTCAGAAAATATTGTGATTCGTAATCGTTTATTTAGTTCAAAAACTAATGGTGTTTGTATAGGTAGTGAAATTGCAGGAGGTGTTCGAAATGTGTTTATTGAAAATATAAAAATTCCAAAATCATCAAATGCAGAAACATCTTATTTGTTTAAAAGATGGAAAGAATATTATATTTGATAGCGTAGTTATTAATGGTGTGAAAATGAGTAAAACTCCAAGAGATATTATTTTGGTAAAATTGAACACACATTAGTTTAAACAGTATAATTAGGATTCTAAATTATGAGTGAACAAAAAATTAAATGGGGAATTATAGGTTGTGGAGATGTTGCTGAAGTTAAAAGTGGTCCTGCTTTTCAAAAAGCTGAAAATTCAGAATTAACAGCTGTCATGCGAAGAGATGCTGAAAAAGTAAAAGACTTTGCTAATAGGCATAAAGTTGTAAATTGGTATACAGATGCAGTTGAACTTTTAAAGAATGAAGCTATTAATGCAATATACGTTGCTACGCCACCATCAACACATTTGCAGTATGCTTTAGATGCATTAAAAGCGGGTAAAAATGTGTATATAGAAAAACCAATGGTACTTAATTCAACAGAGGCTGAAAAGCTTTGTGAAGCTGTTGAAAATGCCAGTTCTAAAGTTACGGTGGCTCATTACAGAAGATGTTTACCTGCATTTTTGAAAGTGAAAGAATTAATAGCATCAAATAGTATTGGAACTATTTCATTAGCTGAGATTCAGATTTTTCAACCAAAAAACACTGAAATGATTGCTAAATCTGACACAAATTGGCGTGTAAATCCTTCCATTTCTGGTGGCGGTTATTTTCATGACATTGCCCCGCATCAAATAGATTTAATGTGTTATTATTTTGGAGAAGTAAAAATTGCTGAAGGTTTTACTGTAGCTCAAAATAATGAGTCAAATAATCTTGTGAATGGAATCATAAATTTTGAAAATGGGGTTCAGTTTAAAGGAACTTGGAATTTTAATGCTCCAGTTAAAATGCAAAAGGACAATTGTACCATAGTTGGAAGTAAAGGTACTATTTCATTTTCTTTTTATGGAGAAGAAGTTGTAACTGTTATTGATGGAAAACAGGAAATTCATCAATTTACAAATCCTATACATGTACAACAGCCAATGATTGAAAAAACCGTGGCATATTTTTTAGGGAATGAAAGCAATCCTTGTTCGGTTGAGGAAGGTTTAATGGTGACAGAAATTATGGATAAATTTTGTGGTAAATAAATTTTTAAACATCAAAATATTTTAAGTTTTAATAAATAATAAAAAGGGATCAAAAAAATGAAAAAATTGAATCTGATTGTAATTGTAATTATTGTAAGTCTGTCATCGTGTAATTCGAACACTACGCCAGTAACTAAAGAAACAGAAACTATTGAAGATAAAATGGTGAAAGCCTTAGAATGGCAAGAAGCACATCCAATTTACGCCGTTGACCCAACAGATTGGACAAACGGAGCTTATTACACGGGTGTTGTAAAAGCGCATCAAGCAACAAAAAATCAAATGTTTTTAGCTGCACTAAAAACAATGGGGCACAACAATCAATGGGAAACTTTTGAAAGATATCATCATGCTGATGACATTGCAATTTCTTATGCCTATTTATATACAAATACTACCCGTAAAAACTTAGTTGATTTAGAACCAACAGATACTTTTATTCAAAAACATTTATTTGATCCAAGTCCTTGGAAACAAGGTGTTGAAGGTTCTGACATGCAAATATTATGGTGGTGGTGTGATGCATTATTTATGGCGCCTCCAGTATTGGCAAAGTATGCGAAATTTAAAAATGATGAAAGTTATTTAGATGAAATGCATACCTATTACAAACAAACGTATGATATGCTTTACGATAAGGAGGAGGCTCTTTTTGCAAGAGATTTACGCTTTAAGTGGAAAGGTGAACCAACCGATAAAAAAGGAGGAAATGGTAAAAAAATATTTTGGTCTCGAGGAAACGGTTGGGTACTTGGTGGCTTAGCTTTGGTTTTAGAAGATATGCCGAAGGATTATAAACATAGAGCTTTTTATGAAACATTGTTTGTTGAAATGGCTACAAAAATTAAAGAGATTCAAAGTGAAGATGGTTTATGGAGAACGAGTTTATTATCTCCGGAATCATTTAATCATGGTGAAACTAGCGGCAGTGGATTTTTTACGTTTGCAATGGCTTGGGGAATTAATAATGGGGTATTATCAAAAGAAGAATTTCAACCTACAGTTTTAAAAGCTTGGGGTGCTTTAGAATCTTGTCAACAAGAAAATGGCATGGTAGGCTGGGTGCAAAACATTGGATATGATCCAAGACCTGCAAATGCTGAGAGCTGGCAAAACTATGGGACTGGTGCATTTATTTTAGCCGGGAGTGAAGTGTTAAAGTTGAAATAAAACCATTAAATTCATGAAAAATGAAAAAAATTTATTAAATAGTTTTATATGTTTTTTGTTGTTATCACAAATTACATTGGCACAGGAGGTAATTAAAGGAACCAATAAACTGATTTATCTAAATGAATATCATTTGGGAAAAGTGAAGGAGTTAATAGCAAAGAATGACGCTTTTTTTACAGAAGCCTATGGTGAATTGATAGTTGAAGCAACAAAAGAATTGGATATTGTTCCAAATCCTGTTACCAATAAAACAACGATTCCTCCTAGTGGAGATGTACATGATTATATGAGTATTGCTGTTTATAGATGGCCAAATCCTGATACGGAAGACGGAATGCCTTGGATTGTGAAAGATGGGCAAATAAACCCTATGGTTAGGACTGATGATTTGGATTGGACACGTTTGGGTAAAATGTTTGGTAGCTTGAACAAACTTTCAATGGCGTATTATTTTTCAGAAGATATAAAATATGCGAATAAAGCCAAATCAATTATAAATACCGGGTTTATAAATGAAAACACAAAGGTGAATCCGAATATCAATTTTGGACAAGGAATACCAGGGGAGTTTTTAGGTAGACGTGCAGGAATGATTGAATGGAAAAATATTTCAACTGTAGTTACTACAATACAAATATTGGATGCTAAAAACATCTTTAATGATGATGAGATGAAGGTGTTAAACACTTGGTTTTATAATTATTATCAATGGGCGAAAACAAATAAATTTGGTCTTGAAAATGATAATGGTCTACAAAATCATTCCACTTGCTATGATTTTCAGATGGTGGGTATTGCTCGTTATTTAGGATTAAATGATGAAGCAAAAAGTAGATTGGAAGCTGCAAAAATGAAACGTACTGATACACAAATTGGGCCTGATGGAGCACAACCTCGTGAGCTTGGTAGAACGAGGTCTGTACACTACAGTTCTATGAACTTAAAAGTAATGACTAGTTTAGCTGAAATGGGAGTACCTCTTGGGGTTGACCTATGGAGTTATATTTCTCCAGATGGAAAAAGCATAAAAAATGCGTTTGAATTTTTAAGACCTTATGCGCAAGGAGACGAAAAATGGCCTTACAAACAAATTGGGGGCCAGAAAAAGCAATAGACGACGAAATGAAACCGGTATTTAGTATGGCAAGTACAATTTATGGTGAGCCGTTAATTAATGAAAATGTTCATGTGTATAAGCATTTAAATTATTTACAAAAGTTGCAATATCCTCCATTATTTAAACTAAATAATTAGTAATATATTTAATTATAAAATCTAAAATTATTCATCTTAAGAAACTATAATCATGAAAACGAAATTTTTATTTTTTAGCTGTATTCTTTATCTCGTTACATTTTCAATACAAGCTCAAAAGAAGTCTCAATTAGAAAGTAGAGCTTATTTTGTAGATGTTTTGGTTAATGTTTCTAATCCCGTATTAGAGGCTTTAGCGAATAATGAACTTAAAAAAACAATGCCGGTAGAGGTTTCACCAAAACATATAAACGATAGAACCAGATTTGCTTATTTGGAAGCTTTTGGAAGATTACTTTCAGGTATCTCGCCTTGGTTAGAATTAGGACCAGATAATTCAAAAGAAGGGAAATTACGCGAAAAGTATATTCAACTTACATTAAAGTGTTTAAAAAATGCAACGGATCCAAATGCTGCAGATTATATGAATTTTAGTGAAGGAAGTCAGCCACTAGTTGATGCAGCCTTTTTAGCGCAAGGTTTATTAAGAGCACCCACTCAACTTTGGGAAAGATCAGATAAGGAAACACAACAACATATTTTAAAAGCATTAAAGCTAACCCGAAAGTTATCGCCAGGTTACAATAATTGGTTATTATTTACGGCGATGGTTGAGGCGGCTATTTTAAAGTTCGAAGGCGAAGCTGATATGGTGCGAATTCAATATGCATTAAACAAGCATAACGAGTGGTATCTAGGAGATGGTACTTATGGAGATGGCCCTAATTTTCATTGGGATTATTACAATAGTTTTGTAATTCATCCAATGTTATTAGATATCTACAATGTACTAAATGAGCAAAAAGAGACATTACAAAATTGGAGATACAGTCAATTTATAGATGGTTATGATGGGATTTTGAAGAGAGCTCAAAAATATGCAGTAATTCAAGAAAAGTTAATTTCACCAGAAGGAACTTATCCGCCAATAGGACGTTCATTAACATACCGCTTTGGAGCTTTTCAACTGTTGTCACAAATTGCTTTGTTTCAAAAATTGCCAAAAACGATAAAACCGAGTCAGGTTCGTTCTGCATTACATGCGGTTATTGAAAAACATATGAGTTCAAAAAGGATGTTTACAAAAGATGGTTGGTTAACCATTGGTTTTTATGGCCATCAACCAGAATTGGCAGAACGATATATCTCAACAGGTAGTTTATATATTTGTGCTGAAATATTTTTAGCATTGGGTTTAAAGCCTGAATCTTCTTTTTGGGCGGATCCAGCTGAAGATTGGAGTCAAAAAAAAATATGGGCAGATAATTAACTCCCTTTACAACCCTATGCTTAACAGCACAGTACAGGATGGTTTTTTTTGTGAGGTTTCATAATCTTGTTCTTAATTAATACATCACATCAATATTAAAAAATTAAAAATGATTAAACACATTATTACTTGTGCATTATTAGTTTTAGCAATCAGCTTTACAAGTTGTGAAACTAAAAATGAAATTTCCTACAAAGGTGAAAATTTGCCAACAGGAAATAGAACTAAATATAATTTCAATCCAGATTGGAAGTTTCTTCAAGATAATCCTGAGCCTGCTGAGGCACTAAACTATGATGATACATCCTGGTCTACAGTAAGTTGTCCACATACATTTAATGATGTTGATACTTTTGACGATTTAAGTCTTGGGCATCACGATGGAGAAAAAAATCAATGGAGAGGTACCGTTTGGTATCGTAAACATTTTAAATTACCAGCTTCCGATGAGGGTAAAAAGATATTTATTGAATTTGAATCTGTACGTCAAATAGCTGATGTTTATGTGAACGGAAAGCATATTGGACAAAATCAAACTGGGTTTATTCCTTTTGGATTTGATTTAACACCTTATATTAAATTTGGAGATGCAGACAATGTAATTGCAGTGAAAGTAAATAACGATCGTAATAGTGATGACTTTAGAGATAATTTTCCGCTCGTTTGGAATCACGAACACTGGCATCCAACACATGGTGGAATTTACAGAAATGTATTTTTGCATACAATGGATCCTGTACATATTACCTTACCATTATATGATAATTTAAAAACGGTTGGAACGTATGTGTACGCTGAAAATATTACAGAGAAAAATGCTGATATTTTTGTAAATGCAGAGGTGAAAAACGATAATAATGCAGATAAAACAATTGATTTTGAAGCTCAAATAATTGACAAAGAAGGAAAAGTAGTAGCTATTGCAAATGAGCAACAAACCATACCTTCCGGAGAAAAAATTACATTTTCAGCAAAAACAAGTTTAGCAAATCCAAATCGTTGGTACACTCGTAAACCTTATATGTATAAAGTACTTTCGGTTTTAAAGGAAGGCGATAGTATTATTGATACGTACGAAACACCTTTAGGTATTCGTAGTTTTGATTTTAATAAAGATACCGGATTTTGGAATAATGGTGAATATGCCAAATTACATGGTTGGGGACAAAAACCTACAAATGGCTGGGCAGGTTTAGGAGCTGCATTGCCAAATTGGTTGAATGAATTTACATTTCAATTGATGGATGAAGCAGGAGGGAATTTTATTCGTTGGGGACATTGTGCTGGTTCTCCAGGCGAAGTAGCAATGGGAGATAAATATGGGTTTGTAACCTTAATGCCAGGTGTTTCAGGAGAATCTCAGGATGAAGGTGAAACTTGGGATATTCGTATTGCTGCTTTTCGTGATATGATTGTTTATTACAGAAACAATCCTTCTATTTTTATTTGGGAAGGTGGAAACTGGGCTGAAACAGCTGCTCATTACGAAGAAATTTTAGATATCATAAATACTTTCGACCCGAATGGAAAAAGATTGATGGGGAACAGAAGAGCCGATGTAAAAATGGACTCTGAAGCATATGTTTCTATTGAAGTTGGTACTGAAGGTTGGGAACGTGAATATGCCCATTTACCACTTATTGAAAGTGAATATTGTCGTGATGAAGCTCCAAGACGTATTTGGGATAAATACTCACCTGATGATAATTTTTATAATAATCCAAATCTTAGTAAAAACACCTATAAGTTTGGTTCTGAAACGTATGCAGTAAGACAAGCAGATCACTGGTGGAATAAAATGGGAAAAAAAGCATACCATAGTGGTGGCGCTAATTGGATTTTTACAGATGGAACTCACGGAGGTCGTGGAC
Source organism: Lutibacter agarilyticus (assembly GCF_900188235.1). Taxonomy (GTDB): domain Bacteria; phylum Bacteroidota; class Bacteroidia; order Flavobacteriales; family Flavobacteriaceae; genus Lutibacter; species Lutibacter agarilyticus. The sequence continues at coordinate 46,837 of NZ_FZNT01000012.1, forward strand.
AAACTGAAGTTACTAGAGCTAGTGGAGAAGTAGATGCAGTACGTCTTCCAAAAGAAGCTTTTTATGCATTAAAAGCTATGTGGAGACCAGAACCTCAGGTTCATGTAATTGGGCACTGGAACTATGCTGAAGGTACTAAAAAAGATATGTATGTAATTTCAAACTGTTCTGAAGTTAAATTCTATTTAAATGATGAATTATTAGGTACAAATAATACGCCAAAAGATGGCTATGTATTTAAATTATCAGATGTTAAATGGCAAAAAGGAACAATTAAAGTTGAAGGTTATATTGATGGTAAATTACAAACTTCACAAACAAAAGTAACTGTAGGCGAACCAGCAGCTATAAAATTAACTTCAATTACAGGAGCAAAAGGATGGCGTGCAGACGGGTCTGATATTGCTTTAATTGATGTTGAAATTGTTGATGAAAACGGATTAAGATGTCCGTTAGAAAAAGGTCGTATTGATTTTACAATTTCTGGCCCTGGAATATGGAGAGGTGGTTACAATAGCGGAAAAGCAAATAGCACTAATAATCTTTATTTAGATGTTGAATGCGGAATTAATAGAGTTGCTGTACGTTCTTTACTTATGCCTGGAAAAGTAACAGTAACAGCTTCAAAAGATGGTTTTGAAGTGGCTAGTATTGATATTACTTCTCAATTAGTAGCTATTACAAACGGACTTACAACAGAACTTCCTCAAGTATTTAATGATGGTGAAATTGCAGAAGAGCCAATGCCTGCTTATACTCCTGAAACACAGCCTTACGTAGCAAGTGAGCAAAATAAGAGTGAATTGTTTACAAACTTTAGCTATACAGGTGATTCAAAAGCAATCCTTAGAAAAACTTTAATGTGGGGTAAAAAAGCGCATACTGATTTAGAGTTTAACTATACTGTTATCCCATCCTATTTAAGAGATGGAAGTGCTGAATATATTCGTACTCCAAATTCAGATAAAGGATATTGGGCACGTGATCTGTTGCAATTTATTGCTGGAGTTGATATGGTTATTTATGTGGGTCATGATGATGCTGTAAAAAGACCAGAGTTCTTATTAAAAGATTATACAGATACAGGTGATAATTTTAAAATTGATGATCGTACTATTTCATTATTTAAAAGAGAAGCTAAAGCTGGTGAAAGTATTATTATGGCGGGTAACAGTGATGGAGATGTGCCAGAAGATTGCCATATGTATGTGGTAATTGGAAAAAAACTTTAATTATTGATTAAATATAATAAATAGAAAGTATAATTATTTGGGTTTGATTTGTGAAATGCAGAGTTGTTTAAACAACTCTGCATTTCTTGTATAAGCCATTTTTTGATTATTAATTATATTTTCAAAATATTGAAGATTAGCAACGAACTAAAAATTAATCATTCAATAGCGATGTATTGTAAGGAAGATAATCAGTTCACACGCTTTACTAGATAGTGTCCTTTTTAGATTAGCTAAAATATTCGCATAAAATATAAAATCCCACAACTTTTGATCTTAATGCAAAACGACACAATTTTGAAACAAATCTAAATAAAAATGAAACATTTGAAAATGAAAAAACCTTGTAGAATAACGTTCTACAAGGTTTTGAAGGGAGTTTAAAAAACTCTTAGCGGAGAAAGAGGGATTCGAACCCCCGGAGGTATGACCCTCAACAGTTTTCAAGACTGCCGCATTCGACCACTCTGCCATTTCTCCCTTAGCGGTTGCAAATATAAAACGCTTTTTTGTTTTGATAAAACATTTTCACACTTTTTTTTAATATTTTTTCTATTACATTTGGCCTTCAAATAATTAGATGAGTTCAATAGTCGAAATAATAGTTTTAATAATAGTTGGTTTTGTAGCAGGATCAATAAATACATTAGCAGGTGGAGGTTCTTTGTTAACTTTACCAATTCTTATTTTTTTAGGCTTACCACCAAACATTGCAAATGGAACAAATAGAATTGCAATCCTTTTTCAAAATATTTTTACAACAGCCGGTTTTAAAAGTAAAGGGATAGTAACTTTTCCTTTTAGTATTTATGTGGGTATCTCAGCCTTATTTGGATCAATAATAGGAGCTCAAATTGCAGTTGACATAAAAGGGGATACTTTTAATAAAATTTTAGCCATTATTATGGTAATTGTGGTTGTTTATATGCTTTTGAAATCACAGCATAGACAACTTAATATTCTTGAAAAAACAACAGGTAAACATTTGTGGTTAAGTATTATATTGTTCTTTTTTGTAGGTGTTTACGGAGGCTTTATTCAAGCTGGAGTAGGTTTTATAATGTTACTTGTTTTATCTTCGGTAAATAATATTTCCTTAGTTAAAAGTAATGCTATTAAAGTAACGGTAGCGTTAATTTACACGTTCTCTGCCGTTGCTGTATTTGCATACAACGATAAAATTAATTGGAAAGTAGGCTTAACTTTAGCGATTGGTAATTCAGTTGGTGGCTGGTTGGCAAGTAGGTGGTCTGTTAAAAAGGGAGATGGCCTTATTCGTAATATTTTAATTGTTATGATTGCTGTAATGGCAATAAAATTGTGGTTTTTTTAAAGTTATTTCAAAGTATAAATCAACCTTCAATAGGATTCTTTTTTTTACATTTGTCACTTAAATTTATGATATGTCTAATTCATTTGGAAAAATATTTACAATAACAACTTTTGGAGAATCTCATGGCGAAGCTATTGGAGGTGTAATTGATGGTTGTCCTGCTGGTGTAGAACTTGATTTGGAGTTTATTCAGAAAGAAATGGATCGAAGAAAACCTGGTCAATCTAAAATTGTAACTCAACGTAAAGAACCAGATGCAGTTCGTTTTTTGTCTGGTATCTTTGAAGGTAAAACAACTGGAGCTTCCATTGGATTCATTATTGAAAACGTACATCAACGTTCTAATGATTATTCTCATATAAAAGACTCTTACAGACCTTCTCACGCAGACTATACATATGATAAGAAATATGGAAATCGTGACTATAGAGGTGGAGGAAGAACTTCAGCACGTGAAACTGCTAACTGGGTTGTTGGTGGTGCCGTAGCTAAACAAGTAATTCCTGAAATTAAAATTAATGCGTACACATCTTCGGTAGGTGATTTGTTTTTAGAAAAACCATACCAGGATTTAGATTTTACGCAAACAGAAAATAATATTGTTCGTTGTCCTGATGCTGAAGTAGCAGAGAAGATGATCGAAAAAATTGATACTATTAGAAAACAAGGTGATACTATTGGAGGAACAGTAACTTGTGTTATTGAAAATGTTCCTGTTGGATTGGGTGAACCTATTTTTGATAAGTTACATGCGCAGTTAGGGAAAGCTATGCTTTCAATAAATGCTGTTAAAGGTTTTGAATACGGTAGCGGTTTTTGTGGTGCAAAAATGAAAGGTAGTGAGCACAATGATATTTTTAATGAAGATGGAAGTACTCAAACAAATCTTTCAGGTGGTATTCAAGGTGGAATTAGTAACGGAATGGATATTTATTTCCGTGTAGCTTTTAAGCCTGTTGCTACAATTATGCAAGCACAACAAACTATAGATAAAGAAGGTAACATTGTTGAAATGCACGGTAAAGGCCGTCACGATCCTTGTGTAGTACCTAGAGCAGTTCCTATTGTTGAAGCTTTAGCAGCAATGGTGTTAACCGATTTTATGTTGCTAAATAAATAAATAAAAAGGCTGAAATTTAAATTTCAGCCTTTTTTTATAAACTTAAGATTAAAAATAGCAAGGGAATCAAAATACCTAAAGCAGTATAAATTCCGCCTCTACCTTTGAGTCCTTTTTTACCTTTCACCATAAATAAAGATGTAATTGCAAACAGTATTAATGCACCTGCAAAAATATCTGAAAACCAAGTCCAGAATCTATTTGGATTGTAATGTAAATAATTTACTTCATAAAAAACAGGACGCCTTTTTAAATATTCAGCATAACCTTTTCCACTATTTGTATTTACAATAATAGAAGAGCCTCCTTTTAAAAATATTTTTATTCTATTATCATTTGGATAATAATGTTTTTTATAATTATCTCTATTGTCAACTTCATCTAATAGTAAAAAGATATTTTCTTTTACTGAAGCCGTTTTTTCAAGCTGAATAGCTGTTGTAAAACGATTTATTTCCACAGAGTAATTTGGATTCCAGTCGCTCATATGATTTAAAGCAATTCCTGAAAGTCCGTATATTAATGTTGTTCCTATAAAAAAGTAGCCAATGTCTCTATGAAGAATTCTACTCCATTTACGTAATAGTTTCATGAAATTACTCTACAATCTCGTGAGATACATATTGTAACGAGTAATTCGAAATATGATCTGTACCATCTGCCTTCATTTGATCTCTATAATTTTGAAGGTGTTTCTTTTTATTATTGAATTGTTCTTCGTTAGATTTTCCTTCAGAATGACTTTTAATATTGTCTTCTTCCATTTTTAACAAATATGCTTCATCAATACGTTCTTCTAAAACAATACCTGTAAGCGAAATTTCACTTCCTTTTAAGCTTTCGTCAAATCTTTCTTCTGAAAAAACATGTGCATCACCTTCATCAGTAACTAATAGAATCTTTTTACCACCATGTTTACATACGTGGTCAACAATTCCTTGAACTTTTATTTCTTTACTAACAAAGTCACTAGCTTTTGAGTCGAATTCACCTAAAGTTAGTACTGGAGTTTCAACAATTTCTATAGCTGCAGTGCCTGTATTTTTTTCTTCATTTTTTGTGGCTGTTTTGCAAGAAAATAGAAATAAACTAATTGTAAATACTACTAAAATATTTTTCATCATTGTTTTAATTATTTGGTTGAATTATAAAATGTAACTACTAAATTAGAAGTGTTTTAAATGATAAATTATGATTAATATCAGTTCATTTGAAAATAGATGTGTGACTTAAGTTTCATTAAATACTTATTAATAAGGTTTTTAGATATTTAAGAAGGTGTTTGTAATACATTTTTCGCTCATTAATAAGTATAAAAAAAACCATCTTTATTCAAATAAAGATGGTTTTAGAATATTCTACACTATTTAAACAATAGTAAGTTAACTATTACATTGCAGGTAAATCTCCATTACCTTTAGTAGGTAAGTTGCTATAACCCATTAAATATTCATCAACTTTTCTAGCAGCTTCTCTTCCTTCAGAAATAGCCCAAACAATTAAACTTTGACCTCTACGCATATCACCAGCAGTAAATATTTTTGGAATATTTGTTTGGTATGCTACGGTAGTTGCTTTGTAATTGCTTCTAAAATCGGTTTCAATTCCTAATTGATCGCTTAAAATAGCTTCTGGTCCTGTAAAACCAAGCGCTAATAAAGCTAAGTCACAAGGCCATGTTTTTTCAGTACCTTCAAGTTCAATTAATTCAGGTCTTTGACCGGGAACCATTTTCCATTCTACATTCACAGTTTTTAAAGCCGTTAATTCACCTTTTTCGTTTGTAATAAACTCTTTTGTGTTAATTAGCCAGTTTCTATCACAACCTTCTTTGTGTGAAGAAGATGTTTTTAACTGTAAAGGCCAATAAGGCCAAGGTGTTGAAGGGCTTCTGTGTCCTGGAGGTTTTGGCATAATTTCAAAATTAGTCACAGATTTTGCTCCATGTCTGTTTGAAGTACCAACACAGTCAGATCCTGTATCTCCACCACCAATAACAATTACATGTTTATCAGTAGCTAAAACTTGATCTTTAACTTCTTTACCTAAAACAACTTTAGTTTGTTGTGTTAAAAAGTCCATAGCCTGAACAACTCCCTCGCTATCAGCTCCTTCAATAGGTAAACCTCTTTTTTGAGTAGCACCACCACATAAAACAATAGCATTGAATTTTTTCAGTTTTTCAATAGGGTAATTAACACCAACATTTGCATTGGTTTTAAATTTGATTCCTTCTTTTTCAAGAATATCAATTCTTCTATCAATAATTCCTTTTTCTAATTTGAAGTTTGGAATTCCGTAACGCAATAAACCACCCAATTCATCATCTCTTTCAAAAACAGTTACGGTATGTCCAGCTCTGTTTAATTGTTGTGCCGCAGCTAAACCAGCAGGTCCTGAACCTACAACAGCTATTTTTTTACCAGTTCTTTTATTAGGTATTTGAGGTACAACCCAACCTTCTTTAAATGCTCTTTCAACAATATTTTTTTCAATATTTTCTATTGAAATAGGATCATCAATTAAACCAAGCACACATGCTTGCTCGCAAGGAGCAGGGCATAAACGTCCTGTAAATTCTGGAAAGTTATTGGTTGAATGCAATATCCAAGAAGCTTTTTTCCATTCACCCTGGTGTACCATATGGTTAAAATCTGGAATTAAATTACCAAGTGGGCACCCACTATGACAAAATGGAATTCCACAATCCATACATCTTGATCCTTGTTTTGTAATTTCAGCCTCGTTTAATGGTTGTGTAAATTCATCGTAATTAGTTACACGTTCTTTAACTGGCTTATATGTTTCGTCTTTTCTTTCGAATTCTTTAAATCCTGTTACTTTTCCCATATTTCTTATGCTGTTAATTCTTCAACCATTGGTTCTTCAGTTTCTAAACGTTTTAATGCACGTTTGTATTCAATAGGCATTACTTTTACAAAGTTACCTAAACTGTTATCCCAATCTTTTAATAATTCTTTACCTCTGTTACTGTTTGTGTATAATACGTGTTTTTCAATAAGAGCTTTTAACTCAGCAGCTTCATCTTTTTCTATTTGCTCAAATTCAATAGTTTCTGTATTACATAATCCGTTTGTGAATTTATCTTTCGGATCATAAACATAAGCTATTCCTCCACTCATACCTGCAGCAAAGTTTCTTCCTGTACCACCAAGCACAATAACTTTACCACCAGTCATATATTCACAACAATGATCTCCAACACCTTCAACAACCGAAATTGCTCCAGAGTTTCTTACTGCAAAACGTTCACCTGCTATACCGTTAATATATGCTTCACCTTTTACAGCTCCAAATAAACAAACGTTACCAATTATAATATTGTCTTCAGCAATAAAGGTTGCTTTAGCTGGTTTTTTAACAATTAGTTTAGCTCCAGATAATCCTTTACCTAAATAATCATTAGTATTTCCTTCAACAGTAAATGTTAATCCTGGTGCTCCAAATGCTCCAAAACTTTGTCCTGCAGATCCTGTAAAGTTTATATTTAAAGTGTCTTCAGGAAGTCCTAAGTGGCCATATATTTTAGAAATTTCGTTACTTGTAATAGCTCCTGTAGAACGATCAATATTACAAATAGGATACTCTAAAGTTGTTTTTTCTTTTCTGTAGATTGCTCTATGCGAATCATTCAAAATTTGAAAATCTATCACATTGTCTATGTCATGATCTTGTTTTTCTGTATTTTTTAAAGGCATTTCGCTGTAACCTGCTGGTCTATGTAAAATAGATGATAAATCTAATCCTTTAGCCTTGTAATGTTTGATTGCTTTGTTTGAATCAATTTTTTGAGTTTGACCAACCATTTCAGCCATAGAACGGAAACCTAATTGCGCCATAATTCCTCTTAATTCTTCAGCAACATAGTAGAAGAAGTTAATTACATGTTCAGGAGTTCCTTTAAAGTTTTTACGTAAGGATTTATCTTGAGTTGCAATACCAACTGGACAAGTATTTAAATGACATTTACGCATCATAATGCAACCAGAAGCTACTAAAGGAGCGGTTGCAAAACCAAACTCTTCAGCACCTAATAAGGCTGCAATTGCAACATCACGACCCGTTTTTAATTGTCCGTCACATTCAACAACAATTCTACTTCTTAAGTTGTTTAACACCAATGTTTGTTGTGCTTCAGCTAAACCAAGTTCCCAAGGTAAACCAGCATGTTTTAATGATGTTAGTGGAGATGCTCCTGTTCCACCATCGTAACCAGAAATTAGTACAACATCAGCTTTTGCTTTAGAAACACCAGCTGCAATAGTACCAACACCAACTTCAGAAACTAATTTTACGTTGATACGTGCTTCTCTGTTGGCATTTTTTAAATCGAAAATTAGCTGTGCTAAATCTTCAATAGAATAAATATCGTGATGTGGAGGAGGAGAAATTAATCCAACAAAAGGTGTTGAATTTCTAGCTTCTGCAATCCAAGGTAATACCTTTTCACCAGGTAGCTGACCACCTTCACCAGGCTTAGCACCTTGTGCCATTTTAATTTGAATTTCTTCAGCATTGGTTAAATAATGTGAAGTTACTCCAAAACGACCAGAAGCTACTTGCTTTATAGCTGAGTTTCTGCTGTCTCCGTTAATATCCTTTTGAAAACGTTTTCTATCTTCACCGCCTTCACCAGAGTTACTTTTACCACCAATACGATTCATTGCAATGGCTAAGTTTTCGTGGGCTTCTCTTGAAATAGATCCGTAAGACATAGCTCCAGTTTTGAATCGTTTTACAATTTCAGTCCAAGGTTCAACCTCTTCAATAGGAATAGGGTCAAAATTATTAAACTCAAACAAACCTCTAATTGTCATTAAACGTTCAGATTGTTCGTTCACAGTTTTAGCATAAACATCGTAACTAGCTTGGTCGCTTAACCTTACAGCTTGTTGCAATTTTGCTACTGTAGTTGGGTTAAACATATGTTTTTCACCACCACGTCTCCAACGGTAATGTCCACCAATATTTAAACCTAACCTGTTTTTAATTAAAGTTTTAGGGTAAGCGTAATTGTATCTTGCTGAAATTTCTTTTTCAATTTCGTATAAACCAACACCTTCAATTCTAGAAGCTGTATAAGGGAAATATTTTTCAACAAATTTAGAGTTGAAACCAACAATTTCGAAAATTTGAGAACCTCTGTATGAATGTAGTGTAGAGATTCCAATTTTATTCATAATTTTTAATAAACCAGTACCAATAGCTTTGTTGAAATTGTCAACTGCTTTTTGTTCATCCATTCCTGTAATAAATCCTTCTTTTACTTGTAAACGAATAATTTCATTTACCATATAAGGATTAATTGCACTTGCACCATAACCAAATAATGTTGCAAATTGGTGTGGTTCGCGAGGTTCAGCCGATTCTATTACAATATCAAAATAAGAACGCTTGCGAAGTCTATTCATTTCGTGATTTACATAAGAACAGGCTAGTAAAGCAGGTATTGGTGCCATTTCTTCATTTGCACCTCTATCAGATAGAATAATAATGTTATTTCTTTTGTCAACGGCTTTTGAAACTTGTGTTATAATATTTTCTAGCGCATCTTCTAAACCATTAACACCTTGTTCTTTTTTATAAAGCATTTGAATGGTAATAGCTTTAAAATCTCTACCAATTTTAATGTTTCTAATTTTTTCTAAATCGTTGTTAGAAATAACTGGATTTTGAATTCTTAGTTTTTTACATTGTCTTTGAGAAATACTAAATATATTGCGGTCTTTACCTAAAGCAAGACTAATATCAGTAACAATTTCTTCTCTAATACCGTCTAAGGGAGGGTTTGTTACTTGTGCAAATAATTGCTTAAAGTAGTTAGATATTAATTGAGGACGATCTGATAAAACAGCTAAAGGCGTATCAATACCCATAGATCCTAAAGCTTCTTTTCCATTTTGAGCCATAGGTGTTATTACCTCTTGAATATCTTCAATTGTATAGTTGTATAAACGAGAACGCGTTCTAATGTCTAGAGTTTCAATTGGACAATCTTCGTTTGTGTTTTCTACATCTTTTAAATGTATTCTTGTTTCGTCTAACCAAGCTTTGTAAGGTCTTTCGTTAACAATTTTATTTTTTATTTCTTCGTCATTAATAATTCTACCTTTATTCATATCAACCAAGAACATTTTTCCTGGTTCTAATCTACCGTGTCTTTCAACATCCTCTGGATCAATATCTACCACTCCAATTTCAGAAGACATAATTAGTTTTCCACTTTTTGTTACGGTATATCTTGAAGGTCTCAATCCGTTACGGTCTAATAATGCACCAATATAATCACCATCAGTAAAAGGAACTGATGCTGGCCCATCCCAAGCTTCCATTAAACAAGCGTTGTACTCGTAAAATGCTTTACGCTCAGGAGACATAGTTTTGTGCTTTTCCCAAGCTTCAGGTATTAACATCATCATTACTTCAGGAAGAGATCTTCCAGTTAACGACAATAATTCTACCACCATATCCATAGATGCTGAATCTGATTTTCCAGGTAATACAATTGGGAATAATTTCTCTATATCATCACCAAATAAATCACTTTTCATGATTTCTTCACGAATACGCATTCTGCTTACGTTACCTCTCAGTGTATTTATTTCACCATTTTGACACATGTATCTAAATGGCTGCGCTAGTTCCCAAGAAGGCATAGTGTTTGTTGAAAAACGTTGGTGTACCAATGCTAGTCTGGTAACTAGATCTGGCTGTTGTAAATCAATAAAATACGGTCCAATATCTTCAGGCATTATAATACCTTTATATATTAAGGTAGTATTTGATAAACTTGAAACGTAAAAATAAGATGCTTCAGACATTTTAGAACCTGCAATTGTATGTTCTGTTATTTTACGAGCAGCATATAATTTAGCCTTAAAGTTTAATTCTTTTTTTATACGTCCTTTACCAATAAAAACTTGTTCAATTGTAGGTTCTGAATCTAAAGCAATTTGACCTAGTTGAGAAGAATCTACAGGAACGGTTCTCCATCCTAATATTTTTAAACCTTGATTTTTTATTTCTTTTTCGAATTCTTCTTTACAGAAGCGGTATTGGTTTACGTTTTTAGGAAAAAATACCATACCAACAGCATAATCTCTTTGAGCAGGTAATTCAAAATCACATACCCTTAAAAAATATTCATGCGGAATATCAATTAAAAGACCTGCACCATCACCAGTTTTTCCATCAGAACTAACACCACCACGATGTTCTAACTTTACTAAAATTTCTAAAGCATCATGTATAATTTGGTTAGTTTTCTGTCCTTTTAAGTTGCAAATGAAACCTGCTCCACAGTTTTCATGCTCAAATTCTGGCAAGTATAATCCTTGTTTTATCATATGGAAGTTTAATTATTATAGAATAGCCACAAAAATAGGTAAAATAATATTTATTGTGCTATGCAGTTACGAAAACGTTGTAATTATATTAAAAAAGTTTTAAAGGTATTGAAAATAATTAAATCGTAAAAAAAAGTACGTTTTTCATTATATATGTTAAACCAAAAAAGGTCAATTAAAAAAGATATTTCCATAAAATTCTTATAGAAACAATAGCAATTAGTATTGCGGTGGCTTTTTTTAGCTTAATTGGAGCGATTAGTTTAATACTAATTCGCGTTCCAATTTGCCCGCCAATAAGCACTGTAAACATTAAAATAATTGTGATTGTAGGTTCTATGTAAAAGTTCGGATTTAGGTATTGTCCAAATAATCCGCCAATAGAATTAATCAAAATGAAAAAACTTGAGGTTGCTGCTATTTTTTTTGGGGTATCCCAATTTGTTAAATGAAGTAAAGGTGCTAAAAAAATACCTCCACCTATACCTACCATACCTGAAATAAACCCAATAATTCCACCGTAAGAAGTATCTTTAATAATGGATTTTTTTAGATTAGTTTCTTTACTTCTTTGTTGAATGTAGCCAGATGTCCACATTAGTGTTGCGGCTGTCATTAATGTTAATCCTAATAAAATAAAAAAGAAGGTTTGTGTTATTTTTAAATAGCCTCCTAAAAATGCCAAAGGCAAACTGGTAATTGCTAAAGGAATGATTTTTTTCCAGTCGAACAATTTATTTTTCGCAAAAATAAAGGTGCTTCCAGAAACAACAACAATATTACAAAGCAAAGCAATTGTTCTAATTTGAGTAAAAGCTAAGGAGGTAAGTGCTAAAACAGCAATGTAGCTTGACCCTCCACCAAATCCTACGGAAGAATACAAAACAGCGATTATAAAAAAAAGCGTAATTATTTCCCAATTGCTAATTAGGGTGTCTGCTAAAAATTGAAATATTGGCATAAAAAAATATTGGGTTGAGCAAATATAATAATATTATTTACTTGAAAGATAGTGTCCTATTTGAATAGTAATTCACAGGGTGAATGGTGTCTAAGTCAAAATTTTAATTTGGTTTTTTATGCTAAATTAGTATATTTATGCAAAATTAAGATATATGACCGTAGAATTTTGTCCTAATTGTGGTTCAACTGAGTATGTTAAGAGTGGTATTGTTCGTGAAAGACAGCGCTACAAGTGTAAAAAATGTAATTACTATTTTACCGTAAACAAGATAGGGAAACAAATAGATTCATACTATGTGAATAAAGCTTTACAGTTGTATTTAGAAGGGTTAAGTTACCGAGAAATTGAACGGATACTAGGAATTTCACATGTAAGTATTATTAATTGGGTTAAAAAGTACAATATTAAGCGTCCGTATAGCTTTGAGTACCATTCTACATATAAAATATTAAATGCAAAAGAGCTAGCAAGCTACTTTTCTGAAAATAAAAATTTAATAGGAGCAGGTGTAATTGTTACAGAATTAGGTGATAAGTTTATGCTTATTCGTTGGGAGCGGTTCAAAGATTAACTATACAAGTTAGCAAAAATATATATACATTTTTATTTCTTTTCTTTTTCTTATCATATTGTGAAGGTTAAAAAATCAGTTTTGTAATCAAAACGTTTAATCAATTAACCTAACAATATAATATTATGAAAAAAAACAAATTACTGTTTTTCAGTATTTTTTTATTATCAATTCAATTATCGTTTTCTCAGGGGTCTCCAGATTACAATGGAGGATTTAAAATTAAGTTTAATGATGATGGTAGTAAGTACTTAAGAATTCTGTCTTGGGGACAATTTCAAGCAACTTATAATAACAATGTGCCCGATAATACAAGTAATTTAGGCTTTAATGTAAGAAGAGCACGTGTGCTTATGTTTTCTCAAATTACAAAAAAGTTTTTATTGTTAACCCATTTTGGACTGAATAGCTTAAGTAGTTCTTCATTACATCCGGTAGGAAAAGGTGATGGAGCGCAATTATTTATGCATGATGTATGGGGGCAATGGAGTTTAACCGATGAACATGCTGTAGGAGCAGGACTTCATTATTGGAATGGAATTTCAAGATTAAACAATCAGAGTACTTTAAACTTATTAACTTTAGATAATAACCGTCAGTCTTGGGCTACAATTGGTTTGTCTGATCAGTTTGCGCGTCACGTTGGTATATATTTTAAAGGAAAGTTCGGGAAGTTTAAATACCAAGTTGCTATTAATGATGCCATAACAAATGGTTTAGATGCTCGTACACCTGAAAATGGTGGAGCAGCTGTTTATGGAGGTAAAAGAATTTTAGGTTCTAAAGATGCTGGTTTTGCTTATGCTGGGTATTTTGAGTACAATATTTTAGATAGTGAGTCAAATTTCCTTCCTTATAAAGTAGGTACTTATTTAGGAGGTAAGAAAGTATTTAATATAGGCGCAGGTTTTTTCGCACACCCTAGCGGTTCAGTTAGAGCAACGCAAACAGGTGTGTTAAAAGGTGAGAATATTTCAATTTTTGCTGTTGATGCTTTTTACGATGCACCTATAAAGGACAATGGTAGCGCAATTACCGCGTATGCAACTTTTCAATCAAATAATTATGGAGAAGATTTTAGGTTTAGTGCATACGGAACAGGAAATATGTTTTATGCACATGTTGGATATGTAGTTCCAGGCGATTTAAAGAAAGCCAGATTTCAACCTTATTTATCTTACGGAAACAATAGTTATGATGCAGTAAGTGACAATAGAAATGTTTTTGGTATTGGAGGAAACCTTTATTTAAGTGGCCATAATTCAAAATTAACATTAGAATATAAAAATGAAAAGTTTGAAGGCGATGCAGCGGGGACCGTTACACTGCAAGCCATGATATACCTATAATAATTAAATTTTAAACTAAACTATAAACTAAACATTATGTCAAAAGAAAGCATGAAAGCATATTGGAAAGAAAACCTAGGATATTTAGCAATTTTGCTAAGTATCTGGTTTTTGGTTTCCTATGTGTTTGGAATTTTATTAGTAGATCAATTAAATGAAATAAAACTAGGTGGTTTTAAACTTGGTTTTTGGTTTGCGCAACAAGGGTCAATGTATGTATTTGTAATCTTAATATTTGTCTATGTAAAAATGATGAATAAACTAGATAAAAAATACGGAGTAGACGAATAATTAACTAAACTAAAAACTAACTAAAATCATGGGAATATTAACATGGACATGGATACTTGTCGGAATTACATTTGCACTATATATAGGAATTGCAATTTGGGCTAGAGCAGGATCTTCAAAAGAATTTTACGTAGCTGGTGGGGGAGTTCCTCCAATTATGAATGGTATGGCTACGGCAGCTGACTGGATGTCGGCAGCATCATTCATTTCATTAGCAGGAATTGTATCTTTTACAGGGTATGATGGATCTGTTTATTTAATGGGTTGGACCGGTGGTTACGTGCTATTGGCATTATTATTAGCACCTTATTTAAGGAAGTTTGGAAAATTTACAGTGCCAGATTTTATAGGAGACCGTTATTATTCAAACACAGCCCGTATTGTTGCGGTTATCGCAGCATTAATTGTTTCGTTTACGTATGTAGCCGGGCAAATGAGAGGTGTTGGAATTGTATTTTCGCGTTATTTAGAAGTGGATATTGATACAGGTGTTTATATAGGTATGGCAATTGTATTATTTTATGCTGTTTTAGGTGGAATGAAAGGGATTACTTACACACAGGTTGCACAATATTGTGTGTTGATTTTTGCCTTCATGGTACCTGCAATTTTCATATCATTTCAAATGACAGGAAATCCAATTCCGCAATTAGGTTTTGGAGGATCTGCTGAAGATGGAATTTATTTGTTAGATAAGCTTGATGGTTTATCTAGAGAACTTGGTTTTCATGAATATACTTCAGGAAGTAAAGATATGATTGATGTATTTGCAATAACCGTGGCCTTAATGGTTGGTACAGCAGGTTTACCTCACGTAATTGTACGTTTCTTTACAGTGCCTAAAGTAAAAGATGCACGTGTATCTGCAGGTTGGGCGTTATTATTTATTGCTATTTTATATACTACTGTACCGGCAGTAGCAGTTTTTGCAAGAATTAAACTAATTGAAACCGTAAGTAATGCAGAATATGCAGAATTACCAGAATGGTTTGGAAATTGGGAAAAAACAGGATTGTTAAAATTTGATGATAAAAACGGTGATGGAGTTGTACAATATGTTGCCGATAAATCTGCTAACGAATTAACAATTGATCGTGATATTATGGTATTGGCAAATCCTGAAATTGCACAATTACCAAATTGGGTAATTGCCTTAGTTGGAGCAGGTGGTTTAGCCGCCGCACTATCTACTGCCGCAGGATTATTATTGGTAATTGCATCCTCCATATCGCATGATTTATTCAAAAAAATCATAAAACCAGATATTTCTGAAAAAGGTGAATTATTAGCCGCTCGTTTTAGTGCATTTGTAGCAGTTTGTATTGCAGGTTATTTTGGAATCAATCCGCCGGGATTTGTCGCCGCCGTGGTCGCCTTGGCTTTTGGTTTGGCAGCAGCATCATTTTTCCCAGCAATTTTATTAGGAATTTTTGATAAGCGAATGAATAAAGAAGGTGCAATTACAGGAATGATTGTTGGACTTTCGTTAATGGTTTTTTATATGTTGAAATTCAAATTTGGAATTTTTGACGGTGGAAAAGCTGCAATAGCAGACTTAAAACCGGATTGGTGGTTTGGAATTTCCCCAGAAGGTTTTGGAACAGTAGCAATGCTAGTGAATTTTGTAGTGTCGTTAGTCGTGTCAAGAATGACAGCTGCACCACCTCAAAATGTTCAAGATTTAGTTGAGCACATAAGAATTCCTTCGGGAGCTGGAGAAGCAAGTGATCATTAGTTAATAGCATAATAAACGGCACTATATTATAAGTATAGTGCTGTTTTATTGTATTTATAATAAAAACGAAATTCATCACATTGAAAAAAAGACATCAACAAAAATTAATTGTAATTTCAGTATTATTATTGTGTTTGTTTAACATTCCATTAATTTTATTGTTTAATAGCAGTATTTCTATTTTAGGATTTCCTGTTATTTATTTTTACATATTTGTTGTTTGGATTGTGAGTATTGTAGTTTCTTATATCATTTTAAATAAATTTTATGAGTAGCTTTTTAGTCATATTTGTAATCATTATTTATTTGGCTGTCATATTTTATGTGGCCTTTTGGGCTGAAAAAAACTCAAAAAGTAAATGGGTAAATAATCCTTATGTATACACATTATCCTTAGCGGTGTATTGTACCGCGTGGACTTACTACGGAAGTGTTGGTTTGGCGGCAACATCAGGGTTGAAGTTTTTAACCATTTATTTAGGGCCTGTTATTATTATTCCTGCTTGGATAATTTTAATGCGAAAAATTATTAAAATTTCAAAAGCCAATAAAATTTCTTCGTTGGCCGATTTTATTTCATTGCGTTATGGTAACAATCGGTTTTTAGGAGCATTAGTAACCATTGTATGTGTACTGGCAATTGTACCTTATATTGCATTACAGTTAAAAGCAATTTCTGAAACATTTAATGTAATTACAAAGCATAACATTATTGCAAATACCGTAATTAATGATACCACTTTTTATATTGCAATTTTACTAGCAGTTTTTGCTGCTTTTTTTGGAACACAACACACTGATGCTTCTGAACGTCATAAAGGAATTATTACAGCAGTAGCTTTAGAATCTGTAGTTAAACTGGTGTTTTTTTTAGTAATTGGGGTGTATGTAACCTTTTATTTATTTAACGGACCTAGTGATATTTTTGAGCAGGCTTCAATTTTACCTAATTTTAATAAACAACAAACTATAAACGGATTAGAAGGTGGTTTTAATTGGTTCTTTTTAATTATGTTATCTATGATAGCTATTGTATTATTACCTAGGCAATTTCAAGTAGCAGTTGTTGAAAATGATAGAGAAAAATATTTAAAAAAAGTAACTTGGCTGTTTCCATTGTATTTATTATTATTCAATGTTTTTGTGATTTTTATAGCTTGGGGTGGAAATATTATCTTTGAAAATCAACAAGTAGATGCCGATTTATTTACCTTAATGTTACCCTTAAGTCAAGGTCATGAAATTTTAGCTTTAATTGTTTTTTTAGGAGGGTTTTCAGCAGCTATCTCTATGGTTGTTATTTCAACATTAGCCTTATCAACTATGTTAAGTAATAACTTAATTATACCTTATGGATTTTTAACAAAATACAGCAAAGGAGAATCTAGTGAGAATACCGAATCCATTAAAAATATTCGTCGTATTGCTATTTTTTCTTTGATAATTGTAGCTTATTTTTTCTATAGAAGTTTTACATTAAATCGTTCATTAGTTTCCATAGGGTTAATTTCCTTCGTCATAATTGCACAATTAGCACCCGCTTTTTTTGGTGGTTTAATTTGGAGAAGAGCTTCTTCAAGAGGTGCTATTTTAGGTGTTTTAATTGGTTTTTTAATTACCGTTTATACCTTAATTATTCCATTTACAATAGACTCTCAATTACTATCAACATCGTTTGTAAATGAAGGTATCTTCGGAATTGAATTTTTAAAACCTTATGAGTTGTTTGGATTGCAATTGTTTGAACCTGTGCCACACGCATTTTTTTGGAGTTTGTTTTTTAACATTTTTGTGTATGTAATTACTTCAGTAAGTTTTGTAGGAAATTACAGAGAACGAAATTTTGCTGAAATGTTTGTAGATAGTACTAAATACGGTGAATTGAATGAAGAGGCTTATGTGTGGAAAGGCGAGGCTTATGTGCGCGATATTAAAGAAGTTTTAACACGTTTTTTAGGTGAAAAACGAACCGAAAGAGCACTGAATTTATTTTACATAAAAAATGGAATTAACAAGCAAACTCCTTATGCTGATGCTCGTTTGGTAAGCTTTTCTGAAAAATTATTAACCGGAAGTATAGGAAGTGCTTCTTCAAGAATTTTAATTGCTTCGGTAGTAAAAGAAGAGGAAATAAGTTTACGTGAAGTGTTGAATATTTTAGACGAAACCCAAAAAGCAAAAGCTTCAAATAAGGAATTAAAAGAGCGCGATAAGCAAAAGGATGAATTTTTAGACACTGTGGCTCATGAATTAAAAACACCAATTACTTCAATAAGAGCTCTTTCAGAAATTTTATTAGATGATGATGAAATAGCGATTGATACTAAAAAGCAGTTTTTAACAAGTATTTTAAGCGAAAGCCAAAGAGTTAGTAGGTTGATTAATAATATTTTAGATATTGAAAAACTTGCCAGTGGTAAAAACGTATTAGATCTAAAGAAAAATTCAATAAAAAACACTATTAATAAATCTGTAGCTGTTGTTAAACAAATAGCTATAAATAAAGGAATTCATTTAAATACACAAGCAGTTTCTGATGTGGAAATTATATATGATGAAGATAGAATTCAACAAGTACTTATAAATTTATTGTCGAATGCTATTAAATTTTCAAATGAAGAAATTGGCGAAGTTGCGCTAAAAACCTACATCAACAATCATAAAGTTGAAGTGTCTGTTGAAGATAGTGGAAAAGGAATTGAACTAAACGATTTGTTATCCATTTTTGATAAGTTTTATCAATCTAAAAATCAAACAATTTTAAAGCCAGTGGGTAGTGGTTTAGGATTGGCTATTAGCAAACAAATTATTGAAAGTCATAACGGTAAAATATGGGCCGAAAATAGAAAACCTCATGGAGCAAAAGTAACTTTTATATTACCATTTAAATTACAATAACATGAAAAAAATATTAATAGTTGATGATGAGCCTAACATTGTAATGTCGTTAGAATACATTTTTAAGAAAGAAAACTTTGAAGTGTTTATAGCTCGTGATGGTGCTGAGGCCATTGATATTGTGGATAATGATATTCCAGATATTATTATTTTAGATATTATGATGCCTAATGTTGATGGTTTCCAGGTGTTGAAGTATTTAAAAAGAAGTGAAGTTTTAAGTAAAATCAAAGTGATTTTTCTATCCGCTAAAAATAAAACTTCAGATATAGAATTAGGATTGAAATTAGGAGCAGATAAATATGTTTCGAAACCTTTTTCAACCAAAAAACTAGTAAAAGAAGTACATCTTCTTTTAAATAAATAATGAATTTTAATCCAATGAGAATTGGATTTTGTAACCAAACTAAAACTTTAATTATGAGCTATCAAAAACATTATGATCAAAGCATTAAAAATCCAGAACAATTTTGGAAAGAACAAGCCAGTAATATAGACTGGTACAAACAACCTAATTCAATTTTATCGAAAGATGAAAATGGATTTGATCGTTGGTTTGCAGATGGAGAATTAAACGTTTGTTATTTGGCTGTTGATAAACATGTAGAAGATGGATTTGGAGATCAAACAGCCATTATTTACGATTCACCAGTAACACAACGTAAAGTAACCTATACTTTTAGTCAGGTTAAAAGTGAAGTTGAACGCTTAGCGGGTGGACTACGAGATTTAGGGGTTAAAAAAGGCGATACGGTAATTATTTATATGCCTATGATTCCACACGCGGCATTTAGTATGCTGGCTTGTGCAAGAATTGGTGCAATACATTCTGTAGTTTTTGGTGGTTTTGCACCGCATGAATTGGCTATTAGAATTGATGATTGTAAACCTAAAGTTATAATTACAGCTACAGCGGGTATGGAAGTTGATAGATTGATAGCCTATAAACCTTTGGTAGATGAAGCTATAAAAAAAGCTTCTCATAAACCTGATAAAGTAGTTGTTTTTCAACGTAGGTTAGGTGCTTTAATGACCAAAACACACCGTTTTGTTGGGTATAGAGAATTGGTCGATAAATCTGAACCTGCGGCTTGTGTTCCTTTAAAAGCAACCGATCCACTGTATATTTTATATACTTCAGGTACTACAGGTAAACCAAAAGGTATTTTACGCGATAGTGGAGGTTATGCAACAGCCTTAAAATACTCTATGAAAAACGTATATGGAGTAGATGAAGGTGATGTATATTGGGCAGCATCTGATGTTGGTTGGGTTGTAGGGCATAGTTATATTGTTTACGGACCGCTTTTAAATAGAAATACGACTGTTATTTTTGAAGGAAAACCGATTAAAACTCCTGATGCAAGTACATTTTGGAGAATGATTAGTGAGTACAAGGTAAAAGTAATGTTTACGGCGCCAACTGCAATTAGAGCCATTAAAAAAGAAGATCCAGATGGTGAATTAATGAAGCAGTTCGATTTAAGTTGTTTAAAATATCAATTTTTAGCAGGTGAGCGTTGCGATGTTGCTACTTTAAAATGGTTAGAAGAAAAACTTAATATTCCTGTAATTGATCATTGGTGGCAAACAGAATCTGGTTGGCCAATGATTTCAAATATGATGGGCATTGAAGCTTTACCTGTGAAACCAGGTTCCGCCGGAAAAGCAGTAAGTGGTTACAATGTTGCCATTTTAAATGCTGAAGGCGAAGAAGTTGGTGCTAATGAAGAAGGTTTTGTTGCGGTGAAATTGCCATTACCTCCAGGTTCATTATTAAATGTTTGGGGAAATACTGATCGTTTTGTTGAAGGGTATTTAAAAAAATTTCCAGGATATTATTTCTCAGGTGATGGTGGATATAAAGATGAAGATGATTATGTATACATTACTGGTCGTGTTGATGATGTAATTAATGTTGCCGGTCATAGATTGTCTACTGCCGAAATGGAAGAAATTGTTTCTTCAAATTCTTCAGTGGCTGAATGTGCTGTTTTCGGAATTGAAAATCAATTAAAAGGGCAGGTACCTTTGGCATTGGTGGTTTTAAAATCGGGCGACTATGTTTCTAGTTTTGAATTAGAGTATAAAATTGTTCAAGAAGTACGTAAACAAATTGGAGCAGTTGCTGCTTTACGAAAAGTGTTATTGGTAAAGCGCTTGCCTAAAACACGTTCTGGAAAAATTCTTCGAAAATTATTAAGAAATATTGCTGATGGGGTTGAATACACAATTCCTTCAACAATAGATGATCCAGAAATTATTACTGAAATTACACATGAATTCAAACTACATAAAATTGGTGTTTTTGAACATGCAACTGAAGAAGAAAAACAAACTTTAGACGATTTAAAAGTTGATTCGTTTATTAAATATTACAAATCGTACCAACACAGTGTGAACGATCCTGAAGGGTTTTGGGCGCAAATTGCTGAAACATTTACCTGGCGTAAAAAATGGGATAAAGTGGTTGAGTTTGATTGGGAAACACCAAAATTTGAATGGTTTAAAGGGGCGAAATTAAATATTACAGAGAACTGTTTAGATCGTCATTTAGACCAGCGTGGTAATGATATGGCGATTATTTGGGAGCCTAATGATCCAAATGAAGCAAACAGAACTTTTACTTATAAAGAATTACATTCAGAAGTAAGTAGGTTTGCAAATGTATTGAAGAACAACAATGTCCAAAAAGGAGATCGTGTTTGTGTGTATATGCCAATGGTTCCTGAATTGGCGATTGCTGTATTAGCTTGTGCTAGAGTTGGAGCGGTACATTCTGTTGTGTTTGCAGGGTTTTCAGCCGTAGCACTTTCAACAAGAATTAACGATGCTGAATGTAAAGTTTTATTAACTTCAGACGGAGTATTTAGAGGAACTAAAGCTGTTGATTTCAAAACTATAGTTGATGAAGCTTTAGAAACGTGTCCAACAATAGAAACGTCTATTGTATTAAACAGGGTTAATGGAGATATTAATATGAAACCTGGTCGTGATATTTGGTGGCATGATGAGTTGGTGAAAGTAGATGATATTTGTCCTGCGGAAGAAATGGATGCAGAAGACATGTTGTTTATTTTATACACATCAGGTTCTACAGGGAAGCCAAAAGGAATGGTACATACGTGTGCTGGTTATATGATTCATACCACCTATAGTTTTAAAAATGTTTTTCAATATCAACATGGAGATGTGTATTTCTGTACTGCTGATATTGGTTGGATTACAGGACATTCTTACATTGTTTACGGACCTTTAGCAGCAGGCGCTACAACGCTTATGTTTGAAGGAATTCCTTCGTATCCAGATTACGGTCGTTTTTGGGATATTGTTGAAAAACACCAAGTAAATCAGTTTTATACAGCGCCAACTGCTATAAGAGCATTGGCAGCACAACCAAACGAATTGATAGAGAAGCACGATTTAAGTTCTATAAAAGTTTTAGGAACTGTAGGTGAGCCAATTAATGAAGAAGCTTGGCACTGGTATGATGAAAAAATCGGGAAACAAAAATCTCCAATTGTTGATACGTGGTGGCAAACTGAAACAGGTGGAATTATGATTTCGCCAATGGCAGGTGTAACACCAACAAAACCAACATTTGCAACACGTCCTTTACCAGGAATTCAACCTTGCTTGGTAGATGAGAAAGGTGAAGTATTAGGAACCAATCCTGCGGAAGGAAGATTGTGTATTGAATATCCTTGGCCTTCAATGGCAAGAACTATTTACGGAGATCATAAACGTTATAAAGAAACCTATTTTACGGCATTTCCAGGGAAATATTTTACTGGAGATGGATCGTTTAGAGATTTAGAAGGAAATTATAGAATTACAGGGAGAGTAGATGATGTGGTAATTGTTTCGGGGCATAATTTAGGAACTGCACCTATTGAAAATATTATAAACGAGCATAGTAATGTAGTAGAGTCTGCAATTGTTGGTTATCCGCATGATATTAAAGGAAATGCATTATATGCCTATGTAATTGTATATGAAAAACCAGGAAATGAAGATTACCTGCGTACTGAAATCAACGATTTAATAGCACGTACCATTGGACCTATTGCAAAATTAGATAAAATTCAGTTTGTACCAGGTTTGCCAAAAACACGTTCTGGGAAAATTATGCGTAGAATTTTGAGGAAGATTGCTGAAAACGAAACATCTAATTTAGGTGATATTTCAACATTATTAAATCCTGAAGTAGTTGCTGCTATTATGGAAGGATCTTTGGTTAAATAATTTTTTTAAATTTTAAGCCCCATTTGCTGTAAATCAAATGGGGCTTTTTTTAGGTAATCACTACATATAAGATAATGTTATCTTAATATCTTTATTTAGAATTAATTTAAATTAAGTTTTTTGGTAAAAAAAAAGATAAATAATATACGAAAACGTTTTAGATATTTTACATTTGTAACAATAGTTACTAATAAAAAATATGTCAATAAAAAGTTATATTATTCATTGTGAGCAAGATAAGAAGGGTTCTTTGTTTTCAGAACTTCAGAAATTATCAAATTGTGAAGTAATTCCAGCTCAAAATCATGAAGTAATTATTGTAGTTACAGACACCGATTCTGATGAATCAGATAATCAATTATATAATCAACTATTAGAAATGAAAGGTTTGAAACACATGTCATTGGTTTCAGGCTTTGACCCTAAATAAAAAACAAACTATGGTACAAAATGGTATAGATCGTAGGTCTTTCGTTAAAAAAATGGCAGCTGCTGCAGCAATGACCGCTGCTGCTGCAATGTTTCCTGGGATTATTTTTGCCTCTGAGCAGTTAGAAAATTTACCTAATGGAGGAGATTTAGATTGGAAAAAAGGACCTTGCCGCTTTTGTGGTGTTGGTTGTGGAATTTTAGTAGGAATTGATAAAGGAAAAGCTGTAGCTGTAAAAGGAGATCCAAATAGTGCCGTTAATAAAGGTTTACTTTGTGTAAAAGGTTATCATCAAACAATGTGTATTCAATCTAAAGATAGATTGACACATGCTTTGGTGAAAAAAAATGGAACCTACGTTCAAACTCCAATTAATGAAGCTCTAGATATTGTTGCGAATAAAATGAAGCAAACAATTGAGGCCCATGGAAAAGATGCTGTGGCCATGTATACCTCAGGTCAATCAACAATTCCTGAAGGTTATGTTGCTTCAAAATTAATGAAAGGAGCTATTGGAACCAATAATTTAGATTGCAATGCACGTTTGTGTATGGCAAGTGCTGTAACAGGTTTTTTAACAACTTTTGGAGCAGATGAGCCAATGGGGTGTTATGAAGACATTGATTATGCAGATTATTTTATAACATGGGGAAATAATATGGCAGAAATGCATCCTGTATTGTTTTCAAGAATGTTAGAACAAAAAAATAAAAGAGGTGCTAAAATTATTGACTTTGCTACCAGAACAACGCGTTCTAGTATGGCATCAGATAAATCGATATTGTTTGAACCTCAAACAGACTTAGCGGTAGCAAATGCAATATGTTACGAAATTATAAATAACGGTTGGGTAAATAAATCATTCGTAGAGAAACATTGTAATTTCAGTAAAGGGCTCACAAATATTGGTTATGGAACTGAAGATAAATTTAATTTTAATGATCAACCAGCAGGAATTAATTTTGAAGAATATAAAAAATTCTTAGAAGATTACACTCCTGAAATTGTAGCGAAATATTCTAAAGTTTCAGTAATGGACATTAAATATTTAGCAAATATATATGGTAACCCAAATAATAGAGTGGTTTCTTATTGGTGTATGGGAATGAACCAACACACACGTGGTACTTGGATGAATAATTTAGTGTATAATATTCATTTACTTACAGGGAAAATTTCTCAACCAGGAAACGGACCATTTTCATTAACTGGTCAGCCTTCAGCCTGTGGAACAGCACGTGAAGTGGGAACTTTTACACATAAGTTGCCAAAAGGGGTTGTTATGAATCCTAAAAATAGAGAACTGGCTGCAAAAATCTGGAAAGTACCGGTAGAAAATATCCCTTCAAAACCTACCTATCACGCAACTGAAATGTTTAGAGCAGTGGATCGTGGTGACATTAAATTTATATGGACACAAGTTACAAATCCGTTAGTTTCATTACCAAAAACGAGTCGTTACCGCCCAGGGATGGAGAAAGATTCTTGTTTTGTTGTGGTTTCTGATGTGTTTCCAACACCAACTTCAGATGTAGCCGATGTTATTTTACCAGCAAGCTGGCATATAGAGAAAAGTGGTTTGTATGGTAATTCAGAAAGAAGAACTCAGCATTGGAATAAAATGGTTGATGGGCCAGGAGAAACTATGGATGATGCTTGGATGACTATTGAAGTTGCCAAACGTATGGGATATGGAGAGTTATTTCCATATTCAAAAGAAAATCATGTGGATGAAATTTATAATGAATATAGACAGTTTCACGAAGGAGAAAAACACGGAATGGCTCCTTTGGAAGTGTTGAAAAAAGAATCAGGTGTTATTTGGCCGTATGTAAATGGGAAATCTACTCAGTGGAGATTTAATGCAAAATACGATCCTGCGTGTGATAATGGTGAAGATTTTCATTTTTATGGAAAACCAGATGGAAGAGCAGTTATTTGGCAACGCCCTTTTGAACCAGCAGCAGAATCTCCAGATGAAGAATATGCCTTTTGGTTAAATACGGGCCGTGTTATTGAACATTGGCATACAGGGTCTATGACTAGACGAATTCCTGTGTTGCACAAAGCAATGCCTAATGCTTATGTTGAATTACATCCTGAAGATGCTATAAAATTGGGGATTAATAATAGGGACATGGTTAAAGTAACTTCAAGAAGAGGTTCTTGTACATTGCCAGCATCTATAAATGAAAGAGGTTTACCAACAAAAGGTCAGGTATTTGTGCCCTTTTTTGATGAAGATTTATTAATTAATGATGTAACTCTTGATGCTTTTTGTCCGATATCAAAAGAACCAGACTATAAAAAATGTGCGGTTAAAATTGAAAAAGTCTAATAAAGCAATTCTTTAATTATGAAACGAGCATGCTAAAAAGTTTGTCACTCAACAAAATGACAAATAGCGAACAGCATGTGACCGTTAAAAAAAATAATTTAGACACATGAAACGATTATATTTTATAGGAATTTTCGCTTTGCTTTTAATAGCTACCATTTTTACATGGTCTAAAAGTTATTATGCAGAACAAGAAGAAGCATACGTAATACTACCAACAGAAAGTGGATCAACTTTTATTCCGTCAGAAAAAGGAGTGTTTGAACGGTCAAAATTTGCCAATGATTATGAGGCAATGGATGCTCATTTTAAAGGAGGTAGAAGTTTAGATACCTATTACAATAATAGAGCATTTCACGGAGCTCCTCCAAGTATTCCACATCCAGTGGTGAATGATTTCAAAGTTGGAGATAAAAGCTGTTTAAAATGTCATGAAAATGGTGGTTATGTTAAAAAATACAACGCATATACGCCAGTTGTACCACATCCAGAAAAAGTAAATTGTCGACAATGTCACGTGGTAGAAAATACAAACGGGTTATTTAAACCTGTAAAATCAGGTAGTTTTCCAAAACCAGCAATTGGTAATGCAGCATTTGAAGGTGGTCCTCCAATTATTCCTCATCAAATACAAATGCACGAGAATTGTTTAGCCTGTCATGCTGGACCTTCAGCTCCTGTTGAAATTAGAGTTACGCATCCAGAACGATCAAATTGTAGGCAATGTCACGTTTTGAACAATCAAGAAATGACCGATATAGGTAATTTTATAAGAAAAAAATGAAGCAGATGACAACAAAATTAATACTAAGATTAATGGCTATATGCTTATTTGTAGTGTCTTGTAAACATGAAGAAAAGCATAAATATCATACTGTTGTAGATAAAATTGTAGCTGAAACTATTGAATCTGAAAATACGACTTTAACTTCTGAAATATATAATGAAGGTATTAAAACAGTGACGGTTAATGAAGATGGTTATGATTTTTTAATTCCAGAAAGGAAAAGTCAGATAGCATCCTATAATTGTACTGAATGCCATACGGAGCCAATTGAAAATTTAAAACAACATCAGTTGGATGAAAAGGCGGCGCATTGGAATATTAAACTAGTACATGCAAGTGCCGAAACAATGAACTGTGCAACTTGTCATACTTCAAGCGATATGGATAATTTGCATAGTTTAACAAATAGTACCATCGATTTTAATTACAGTTATAAAGTATGTAGTCAATGTCATCAACAAGAATTTAAAGACTGGAAAGGTGGCGCACATGGAAAACAATTGGGAGGATGGGCACCACCACGATTGTCTAAAACTTGTGTAAATTGTCACAATCCTCACCAACCAGCTTTTGAAAAAAGATGGCCAGTTCGTTTTAATACCCAAAAAGTTAAAGAACGTAAATAAGATAAACAATGAGCAACGAAAATAAAAAATGGTTTTCATTAAACTTAAATAGATCTAAAAAAACAGATTCTTGCGGTTGTGGAAATAACTCAGGTTCATGTAGCGATCAAAAGGAAAAAGATGGATACGACCAAATTATGGATGTGCCCATGGATAGAAGAGCTGCATTTAAAAAAATAACTGCAGGTTTTTTAATTGGAGCCGGAGCTGTGAATTCTTCTTGTAGTGTAATTTCGGGTGATGAAAGTAAAGAAAAGGCAAACATTGAGTGGGAAGAATACTTTAAAGGGAATTATAAATTAATGACCAATGAAGAAAAAGATAAAACTGTAGATAGACTTACACGTTCTTACGAATTACGCACGGGTAAAAATTTAAGTATGTCTTCTAAAGATGCTGAAGAAGATGTGTTGTTTGGGTATGCTTTTAATATTTCGAAGTGTCAAGGTTATATGGATTGTGTGAATGCATGTGTGGAAGAAAACAATCAAGATAGAGCTACTGAAATGCAATACATTCGTATTCACGAAATGGATGAGGGAAAAGGATTCAATTTTGAAGAGTCTGATGATAATTATTACCACGAAGTTCCTGCAGATGGTCATTTTTATATGGGAACACAGTGTTTTCATTGCGATAACCCTCCTTGTGTTGAAGTTTGTCCAGTTCAAGCGACTTGGAAAGAGAAAGATGGTATTGTAGTAATAGATTACGATTGGTGTATTGGTTGCCGTTATTGTATGGCTGCTTGTCCTTATGATGGTAGACGTTTTAATTGGAAAACTCCAGAAGTCCCAGAGAAAGAAGTGAATAAAAAACAACATTATTTAGGAAATAGGTTGCGGAAAAAAGGAGTTATGGAAAAATGTACGTTCTGTATTCAACGTTCTCGTGAAGGTCAAAATCCTGCTTGTGTTGAGGCTTGTCCAACAGGATCCAGAACTTTTGGTAATTTATTAGATCCTAAAAGTAATATTAGATGGATTTTAGATAATAAAAAAGTATTTAGATTGAAAGAAGATTTAGGTACAGAACCTAAGTTTTGGTATTATATGGATTAAAAAGAAACAAACTAATTTAATTGATTTTAGTTAAATAAGTGCGTTAGGGATTGAGCGACCTGTTTGAGCTCTTTTTATTGATAAATAAAAAAGCGAGTAGCAAAAGCCCGACCTTTTAAGAATTAAAAGGAAACGCCCAAATAAAAATAAAAATGAAGACATTAAAAGTTTTTAGAAGTTTAGTTAAAGATGCCATGTTAGAGGTAACTCACGGTAACAGGGCATATCATATTTGGATGGCAGTTTTATCTTTTATAATGCTATTTGGAATGTACAATTATAGCATTCAATTAGATGAAGGTTTGAGTGCTACTGGTATGACAGACCGTGTAAGTTGGGGATTGTATATTTCTAATTTCACCTTTTTAGTTGGGGTTGCAGCAGCAGCTGTAATGCTAGTGTTACCTGCTTATGTATTGAAAAATGTAGATTTTAAACAGGCTGTTTTAATAGGTGAAGGTTTAGCTGTTGCAGCATTACTTATGTGTTTAGCGTTTGTTGTAGCTGATATGGGAGGCCCTGCTCGTTTATGGCATATGATACCAGGAATTGGAGTATTTAATTTTCCAAACTCTATGTTAGCTTGGGATGTTATTGTGTTAAACGGGTATTTATTTATAAATATTACTATACCATTGTATATTTTAATGATGCGTTACCAAGGTAAAACACCAAACCCAAAAGTTTACATTCCAGGAGTGTTTTTATCTGTTTTTTGGGCCGTAGGAATTCATATGGTTACAGCATTTTTATATCAAGGTTTACAAGCACGTCCGTTTTGGAATAATGCATTGTTGGGACCTCGATTTTTAGCTTCAGCTTTTGCTGCAGGTCCGGCATTAATAATTATTGTTTTAGCTATTATTAGAAAATTCACATCGTTTAAAGTGCCCGATACTACTATTAAAAAAATTAGTATGATTGTTACTGTGGCAGCACAAATTAATTTAATCATGTTAATTTCTGAATTGTTTAAAGAATTTTATGCACCAACGCATCATAGTATAAGTGCCGTATATTTATTCTTTGGTTTGAATGGAAAAACAGCATTGTTACCTTGGATTTGGACCTCTATAAGTTTGAATGTGATTGCTACAATTGCCTTAACATTTCATAAAATAAGAAACAATTTGAAAATTCTATATGTTTTATGTGGAATGCTATTTGTTGCTATTTGGATTGAAAAAGGTTTTGGATTGATAGTTCCAGGTTTTATTCCTGGTCCTTGGGGGAAAATAGCAGAATACACACCTACATTTGTTGAAATTTCTGTGACTTTAGGAATTTGGGCAATGGGCGCATTTATATTTACCATTTTAGCTAAAACAGGAATCGCTGTTGAATTAGGTCAGAGAGTTTATAAAAAGAAATAATAAAAGTAAAACCAAACTTTTGAAAGCTGTTCTTCATTTTTGAGAGCAGCTTTTTTTTTGGCTAAACCTTCGTCATTCTGAATTTATTTCAGAATCTCATCATACTGATAACTAATCATTATGAGAACCTGAAATAAATTCAGGTTGACGATAAATTAAACTTTTCAAACAGTCTCTTTTTACATTAACCCTTTGTTGCTTGAAGTTCTAAATAAATCGGAAAAATGAACGGTACGTTGAATTTTAAGTTTCGAAATGATTTTCAAAAATAACAATGCGGTAATATATGCATCACCTGAGGCTGTGTGACGATCGTGCATTGGAATGAGAAACTCTTTACACAAAACATCAAGGTTGAAGTGATTGTCTTTTTTACCGTCTAGTTTTTTATAAAGAATTCCAGTATCAATACTTTTATTTTTCAATTTTGGTAAACTCATTCTTTTTAAAGCAATGTTGATCATTTCAATATCAAAAGCGGCGTGATGCGCAACAAGAACACTATTTCCAACATAATTAATGAATTGTTCAATGGCTTTTTCTTCGGAAATTTTTTCAATGTTTCCTCCTTTTAAAATTCCATGTATTTCAACGGTTTCGGCATTAAATGCTTGTTGAATTAAATAGCGTTCAAAAGTGTCAGAAATATGAATTTCATTTTCAAAAATACTTATTGAACCAATTGATAAAATACGATCGGTAGTGGTGTTTAAACCAGTAGTTTCTGTATCAAAAACTACAAAACGTGTTGCTTCAATAGTTTTTGGCTGTTTTGTTTTGAATTTTTTGAGATAGTTTTTCCAAAACTCAGGATGTGTATTTTTTTTAAACCAGTTGAACATTCTTTGTTTTTAAGTTCTTTTAAAGATATTAAACATTTCAAAAGATTACTTCAAAAAAAGAAACTTTAATTGTTTTCTACTTTTAGAATCTATCAAAATAAATGCAATATTAGTTATAAAATGACTTGTTAAAACCGCAATAACGGCTCCCATAATTTCATAAGTAGGTATTAGAATTAATGAAAGTATAAAGTTAGAAATGCATCCTAAAATAAACCGATACACATTTTTTTCAATATGATTGGTTAAGATGAGGTGTTTTTCAAAAATCATTCCTATAAAAATAAAAAGTGGCGCCAACTAAATAGTTTTAATTCGTTATTAATTTTTAAAAAACTTTTATCAAAAAACTGGGTTAAAATTGTAAGGCTAAACAGATTGTAGAAAACAGCGATAAAAACACCTAAAGCAAGCATATAAATAATGAGTACACTTATTTTTTTGTAATATACTCTAAGATTTTTAGTGTACGATTCTGCCAAAGAAGGGAACAAGGCATTTATAATTGAAAAGCCAATACTCCAGGTTAAGGTTATAATTAAAAAATAGATGGTTGCGTAAAATCCGTAGAATGCATCACCGTGATAATATTTTAGAATAAAATCATCCGTAACAATATAGATAAGTATTAAAAAATTAGATAATAGTAAAGGAAAGGAATTCTTTAATAAATAGGTTGCCATAGGCTTTGAAAATACCAGCTCATTAAAATTAAAGATGTTTTTAATTTTTACAATGCTTATATAAGTGCAGCTTTGTATTAAAAAATCTAAAATAAGGAGGAATGCAAAATATTGAATTCCAAATTCATTTTTAACTCCATAATATTGAAGTATTAGAATCACTAATAAGCTTATAGTTTTGCTAATAAAAACATATTTGGTTTGTTTTATGGCTTGAAAATAATATTCGAAAACATCAAATACCCGAACAAAGTAGCTTATACAAATTAACAGGTATAATACAAATAAATTAGTGTCTATAAAAAAATAGACGTACGTTAAAATGATCACTATGGTAAATAACCAACTAGCAGTTCTTAAGTATAAGGCAGTTGCTAATATAAATTTTGTTCGTTTTGGATAAAAAATTAATTCACGAATGCAAATTGCAGAAAGGCCTAAAAATAAAAGAGGTGTAAAAAAGCTAATAAATGTTTCAGCAAATTTTAGTTTACCAATATTAATAATACCAAGTGAATTAAATATTTTAGGTATTATAATAATGGCAACTAATAAGCTAGTTAGTTTTTCGGCTATAAACCATTTGGTATTTAAAAAATCTTGTTTGCTAAAGAGTTTGGCCATATTTTTGTTTAAGACGTAAAACTATTAAACTTTTTTTGTAATCTTGCTTGAAAACTGATTGAATGACTGCAGAATTCTTTAGAAGATACTATATTCTTAAAATTGTTTCTAATCCAAAATACTTTGGAATAGATACAGATGCGTATGTTTCTAAAATTGATCTTCAAAATATGCTGTCTAAAAAGTATGGAGAGTTTAATGAAAGTTCTTTTTTAAATAAGCTAAAGCATACAAGCGAAAAAACGATAAAAAGAGATCTTGATTATATTAAAGTTAATTTTGGGGTTGAAATTCAATTAAAAAGAAATTACGGATATTACATAAAAGAAGGGAAGCTTTTTCAGGAAATGGAAAATGTGTTTTACAGAGTAGAACATTTATTAATTACCAGAAAAGCAGCAGAAAGCAATTCCTATATAACACCTGAAAAATCTACTTTAAATACTACAATTGATTTGTTAAGTTTGATAAATGCAATTGAGCATCAGATGCTTATTTACATTTCTTATAAAGGATGGTTTGAAGATAATAAGTTTGAAGAAATAGAAAAGAAAAGATATCAACCATTACATATTAAAGAAAAGAACAAAGCTTGGTATTTGATTGCGTATGCAATTGAAGAAAAAGAAATACAAACCTTTTGCTTAGATGAGCGATTGGCTGAACTTCAAATTTTTAATAAAAAAGTAGCGCATCCTATTAAATTTAACGAAGAAGACTATTTTAAAAACTCAATTGGAATTTTAAATGAAGGTTTAAAAGCCGAAAAAATTAAAATTAAGGTAGCAAACCATCATTTAAAATACTTGCTAGTAAGACCAATTCATAAAAGTCAAAAATTAATTGCTGAAGCAAAAGAAATGAAATCAACAAAATTGAATTATGAGAATCCTGATATGTGGGGCCAAATAGAGGTTACTTTAGAACCTAATTACGAGTTTGTAATGGAAATGCTTAAATACAATCAATGGGTGAAAATTGTTTCTCCAAAATCGGTGGTTGATTACTTCAAAGAGCATCTTCACTCAATGGTAAAATATTACCAATAATACTTATTTATAATAATTCTAATTACTTAAACGGACTTTGTTTGTCTGTTTGAGGAGGGTATGTTTGTTTTATAAAAATAGACTATGGCAACATTTGAAATAATACTATGAGAGAGCTTAAAATAGTATCGTTAATTGTATTAGTGGTATTTATTTTTGGTTGTTCTTTAACTTTAATAGCAATGATTATATCTCTATAATTTTTACTAACTGAAATAAATAAAAGTATATAAAACATTTGAAAAAGAGAGTTTCAGAAAATTAGTCTTTGGGGTTGACTTAATTTTCTAAACAAAGAGAGTTGTAGTTGTAAAAGCAGTTCTCTTTGTTTTATAGCATTTGAGATAAATTATAGCGAACATTTAATAATTCCTGAATATCTTTTATAGGTTTAAAACAACCTTTTAGTTTTAGTTTTTCTGGTTTTGTTAAAGTATTTAATTCAATATACCTGCCAGAATCGTTGTGTTTAATTCCTTGGTTGGTGCGGTATCTCAACAAAATTTTAAAAGCATCAATACATGAAAAGTATAAATCTTTGTTTTGAGGTTCTTTTAAAATCAGCGCTTCAAAACGTTCAATGGTGTTGTTTTTATTTTTTAGTTGATGAGATAATGTTAACAAGCGGGCAGCATCAATTAACGGCATTAAAGCTCTGGCTTTTAAATCGAATTGGTCTTTGTTTTCGCCATTGTCTTCAACTAAAAATTGTCTAAAAAACCCTAATGGAGGCGGATTGATCAAAGCGTTTTTTCCTAAGAAATTTAAAAATATTTCATAAGAATCTATAGATTTAAAAATGCTTTTGGCTAATTTATTCACTAGTTTTTTATCGCCATATACCAAGTTGAAATCAAAAAATATGGTACACATCATAATTGCTTTTTCACTTGGTTGGGTAATCCAGCTATCAAATTGTTGTTTCCATTCATCTAAACATAAACACCATTTTGGGTTGCTTGCCATCATATCTGCTGGGCAATTCTCGTAACCTACTAAATGCAATTTATTGTTAATTTTTTGTGCTAATTTTAGAAAGTAGTTTTTAGTTACATTGTAATCTTCTGCAGCTACATTTTCAAAAATCAGCGCGTTGTCTTGGTCTGTAATTAGTAATTGTTCTTTTCTGCCTTGACTTCCTAATGCCAACCATCCAAATTTAACGGGAGGTTCAGTTTCCATTTCGTTTAAAGAAAATTCAATAACTTTTAAGGTAATAGTATCGGTAATTTCTGAAATAATTTTAGCAACAAACGCTATAGGAATGTTTTGTCTCATATAGCTTTTTAATAAGTTGGAAGTTTTTTCTCTAATATATTTTACAGCAGTAATATCTTTAGCGCGCTTTAATTCTTTAATTAAACCAGAAGGATTGTTGCCTTGTAAAACCACAATATCATGTTCACTCATAATACCAATCAATTCTGAATGTGGCGTGCCATCTTTTGTAATACATAAATGTGTAATTTTATGTTTTAACATGGCAATTTGAGCTTCAGCGGTTGTAATATTTTTAGACACCGTAATTACAGGCGAAGACATAATAGTACTTACTTTTTCTGAAATAGGAATTATTCCAGTAGCAACTTTCAACCGTAAATCTTTATCGGTTATAATTCCAATCGAATTTTTTTCTTCAATAATT
Source organism: Lutibacter agarilyticus (assembly GCF_900188235.1). Classification (GTDB taxonomy): domain Bacteria; phylum Bacteroidota; class Bacteroidia; order Flavobacteriales; family Flavobacteriaceae; genus Lutibacter; species Lutibacter agarilyticus. Next base: position 81,400 of record NZ_FZNT01000012.1, read on the forward strand.
AATATAGAACCCACCCGTTTAGCACTCATAATTTGTGCCGCTTCTTGAATGCTAGTGTTTTTTGAGCAAGTCACCGGATTTTTACTGTACTGAGCCGTTTGAAAATCGGTAAGGTTAATATTATTAGAATCTAGCGTATCAATATTTCCAAACAAAGCTTTCGTGTTTGCATAAGGAGTTTTAATATTTGAAGAAAAACTAGCAATTATATATTTGTGTACTTTATCGTTAACTTCAATAATTTCTTTTAAAATTTCAACAGGAATTGCATATAAAATAGATTCTTCAGTAGCTTTAGCGCTCATTAAATAATGATCGTTTTGTATTAAAGGTCGCAAGCCAAAAATATCACCTTCATCACAAATGTCAACAAAAATTTCATCATCATCCATACTTCGAAATAAACCTATAGCGCCATCTTTAACTATGTAAAAGTGAAAATGAGGCTGTTCGTTTTGATTAAAAACAACTGTGCCTTTTTCAAGATATTTGACTTTAATATTTGTTGAAATTTCAAGTAATTGCGCTGTGTTTAAAACGTCAAAAGGAGGGAAGTCTTTTAAAAAATCGAAAATACGTTCAGCAATAGTGTTTTTCATAGTTTTTGAAGTCATGAGAAACACTAAAAATACATTTTTTTTAAGACTAAAACAATAGTTGTTAGCGAGATAGGTTGTAATTTGTTTGAATAAGATTACTTAAGTTAATACCGTGATTTTTTTTGAATTTAGCTAACAGTTTCAAAAATAATTGTGCAGTTAATAAAGCATCTCCTGAAGCGGTGTGGCGATCGTGCATTTTTATGGAATAGCGCTCACACAATTCATCTAAACTTGCTATTTTTTTTAAATCGTTTGGACAAGATAATTTTTTATAAATATAATTGGTGTCTAATTGTTTAGAAATTAGCGGACCAATATTTAAACGTTCCAATGCTCGGTTAATCATAGTTACATCAAATTTAGTGTGATGCGCAACAATAACAGCAGCATCTAAATACGCTAAAAATTGAATGATAGCTTCTTCTTCTGAGACTTTTACTTCCGTTCCATTTCTTCTTATGCCATGTATTTTCACGGTTTCTTTGTTAAAAACATCCTGTTTTATATACACTTCAAAAGAATCGGAAACTAAAATTCTATTTCCTTTTATAGCAACTGCTCCAATGCAAAGCATACGATCGTTATCATAATCAAATCCTGTTGTTTCGGTGTCTAAAGCAACAAATCTAATATTGTCTAGGTTAGCGTAAGTTTTACAATTTTCAACTTTTTCAACATAAGTTTTCCAGTATTCTGGGTATTTTTTCTTTTTGAATAGATTAAACATGGTTATGGAATTTGAGATATGTTAAATCTTAATTTTAAGGATTCTTGTACGTTTTTTATAGGTTTAAAACAACTTTTAAGTTTTAACCTGTCGGCTTTACTCAAGATATTTATATCCACAAACTTTCCACTATCGTTATTTGTTAGGCCTTGTGAAGTTCTAAACTGTAATAAAATTTTGAAAGCATTGGCGCAAGATTCAAAAATATCACTATTCTGGGGTTCAACTTCCATTAGTTTTTCGTAACGTGCAATGGTATTATTTACACTTATTTGATGGTGTAAAGAAAAAATACGTGCAGCATCAACCAAGGGTCTAATAGCCCTACTTTTAATATCAAAATGATCTTTGTTTTCACCATCTTCTTCAACTAAAAATTGTTTAAAGAAGCCTAACGGAGCAGGGTTGTCTAAAGTGGCTTTACTTAAAAAACCTAAAAACACGGGTTTTTTATAAATGTATTTAAAAACACTTTTTGCCATTTTATCATATAAATGCGTGTCCCCATAAATAAATTCAAAATCAAAGAAAATAATACTGTTTAGAATTTTGTCTGAAGTTGGATGTTTAATCCAGTCTTTAAATTGAGATTTCCATTCGCAAACCGACAAACACCATTTAGGATTGCTAGCCATGATGTTAGCTGGGCAATATTCAAAGCCTACAATGTTTAGTTTTTCGGTTACTTTTGAAGCCAATTCTAAAAAGTACTTTTTTGTTTCAGCGTATTTTTCTTCGGAAATATTTTCAAAAACCAACGCGTTATCTTGGTCGGTCATCAATAATTGTTCTTTTCTACCCTGACTTCCTAATGCTAACCAAGTATAGGCAACAGGCGGTTCTACTCCAATCTCTTTAATAGATAGGTGAATTGCTCTTTTTGTAATTACTGTATTTATTTCTGAAATAACTTTAGTTACAAAATAAATAGGTATTTCTTGTTCAATATAACCTTGTGTAAGTTCAGAAGCTTTTGTTCTAATATACTTTAAGGTTTCGGCATCTTTTGCTGTTCGTATTTGTTTTGTTAACAATAGTGGATTGTTCCCTTGAATTAAACTTAAATCATGTTCAGCTAAAATTCCAACCAATTCTGTTTTATTAGTTCCGTCTTTAGTAATACATAAATGTGAAACCTTATGTTTTAAACGGGCCAATTGTGCTTCGGCAACAGTAATGTTTTCAGCAAAAGTAATCACAGGGCTTGTCATAATTGCTTCAACAGGATCGGTTATTTTAAATAAGCCCGTTCCAATTTTTGTTCTAATATCCTTATCAGTCATAATTCCAATAGGAATATTATCTAAAGTAACAACAATTGAATTAATAACATTGGCTGTCATTACCTTTGCTGCAAACTGAACGGTAGTTTTAGGTGAACAAGTTATTGGGTTTTGCGTGTATTTGGCAGTTTGTGTTTCAATAAAGCTATTTTCAACCTTTCTTATTGCTTCAATATTAGCAAAAAGTTTTCCTTTATGTTTATCTGTAAATGGATCGCGTGTATTGGTAGCGAAACTAGCAATTAAAAACTGACTTACTTTCGGGTAATTTAAAATAATATCGCTAAATAATTGAATAGGAATTCCGTATAAAATAGATTCTTCGTTAGCTGCAGCACCCATTAAATAATTTTCCTTCATTATTAGAGGTCGCAAGCCGAATAAATCTCCTTCATCACAAATATCTACAACGTGTTTTTTATCTTCTCCAAATCGGTACAAACGAACAGCACCTTCATATACCATGTAAAAATGTTCGTGCGGATTGTCGTTCTGGTCAAATATAATTTGATCTTTTTCAAAATAATGGATTTCTATTTTCTTTGAAATTTCGTACAAAGTTTCCTTGGGTAATAAATTAAAAGGAGGGAAATCTTTTAAGAAATCTAAAATACGTTCGGCAATAGTATTTTTCATACACAGTTTTTAGTTGGTAATGTAATTTTTAATGTTTTCAAATACAAGCGGATAATAATTATCGGTTCTCGGAACAAAATCAGGTTCTTTTACCTTCTCAATTAAATCATCCAAGTGAATAGATTTTATGGCTGAAACTTCTTCTTTTTGAATTTTTAACTGACTTATCTTAAAATCTATTTCACATACATATATATAATGTAGTTCGTTGTCAATTAAATTGCTGTGGTGTTCAATTCTTTTTTTAGAAATTCCAATAAAACAAAGCTGTTTTTCAGTAACAATTAACCCAATTTCTTCTTCAACTTCTCGCAAAGCAGCATCCAAAGGTTTCTCTCTTGCGGAAATATGACCAGCAACTGAAATGTCCCAAAGATTAGGAAATGTATCTTTGTCAGTAGCTCTTTTTTGAATGAGTACATTTTTATGTTTATCAAAAATCCAAATATGAACACTTGCATGGAAAATCCCTTTTTTATGCGCTTCAGATTTTAAACAAGTTTCACCTGTTCTTTCACCTAGCTCATTTAGTATGTCAATATATTCATCCATAGTATTAAAATAAAAAAGACAGCGAAAGCTGTCTTTAACTATTATTTAAAGTAACTAAAAGTTTCTCCGTCTTCAATTTTTAACAATGTTTCATAAATTAACTTAATTACATTTTCAACATCATCTTTATGAACCATTTCAACAGTTGTGTGCATATAACGTAATGCCAATGAAATTAAAGCTGAAGGAACACCGCCATTACTATAAGCAAAAGCGTCGGTATCTGTACCAGTTGCTCTTGAAGAAGCATTTCTTTGAAAAGGAATTTTGTTCTCTTCTGCAGTGTCAACAATTAAATCGCGTAAATTATTTTGAACAGCAGGGGCGTAACTTATTACAGGTCCATCACCACTTTTTGTTTCTCCCTCTTTCATTTTATTAATCATTGGAGTTGTAGTGTCATGACAAACATCAGTTACAATTGCAATATTTGGTTTAATAGTTTGTGTAATCATTTCTGCACCACGCAAACCAATTTCCTCTTGTACACTATTAGTTATGTACAATCCAAAAGGCAATGTTTTTTTATTTTCTTTTAACAAACGCGCAACTTCAGCAATCATAAAACCACCAACTCTATTGTCAATAGCTCTACAAACAAAATGATTCTTATTTAAAATAAAAAACTCATCAGGATACGTAATAACACAACCAACGTGTACGCCTAGTTTTTCAACTTCTTCCTTAGTTTTACAACCAACATCAATAAATATATTGTCTAATTTAGGCGTTTCTTCTTTTCCTGCTAACCGAGTATGAATAGCCGGCCAACCAAATACACCTTTAACAATACCTTTTTTGGTATGAATATTCACCACTTTTGAAGGTGCTATTTGATGATCACTACCACCATTTCTAATTACATATATTAAACCTTCAGGTGTAATGTAATTTACATACCATGAAATTTCATCAGCATGCCCTTCAATAACAACCTTAAATTTAGCATCAGGATTTATAACTCCAACCGCCGAACCATAACTATCAGTAATAAATGTATCAACGTACGGTTTTAAATATTCCATCCAAATTTTCTGACCTTCACTTTCATATCCAGTAGGCGAGGCGTTATTTAAATACTTTTCTAAAAAAGTCATTGACTTTTTATTTAATATATTTTTACTCATTATATAAATATGTATTATTTTAAAAAACGAATATACTAAATTGTAGCGTATACCAACAATTAAAAAAAATCGTTTTATTTATGATTGTATAAGTTGTAAATTTGACGTGCTTTAAAAGAGTTAAATATATATGAAGGTTTTTTGTAGAATATTTATAGCATTATTTATGTTTATGAATAGTTGTTTTGTTTTTTCTCAGGAAGAAATAAAGGACTCTATTCCTATTACTGAGAGATATATTGTGTTTGAAGGAGATACTTTATTAATTGAATTAGATGAAGTTTTATTATTGAAGACATTGAAGTTTGAAACAAGCTACGATCGTAAATACTACTATTGGTTTAGAAAAAAGGTGTTAAAAGCATATCCGTTTGCTAAAATTGCTGCGGAAAAATTAGATACTTTAAATGTAAGATTAGAAGAAATTAAGTCTAAACGAAGGAAGAAGAAATATACAAAGGAGGTTCAAAAGTATATGGAAGATGAATTTACTGAGCAATTAAAAAAACTTACACGAACTGAAGGACGCGTTTTAATTAAGTTATTGCACAGGCAAACAGGTATTATTACATTTGATTTAGTCAAAGATTATCGTTCAGGTTGGAAGGCATTTTGGTATAATACTACGGCAAATATGTTCAAGTTGTCACTAAAGGAAGGTTATGACCCTTTAAATAACCGTGAAGATTTTTTAATCGAAGACATTTTACAGCGCGCATTTGTAGATGGAATATTGAAAGAACAACCGTCAAAGTTACCTATAAACTATTTTGAGTTGAGTACCCAATCGGTAAAAGCACCTTTTCCGAAGCAAAAGAAGTAAGTTTTTTTTGCTATTCTATTGCGTATTATAAAAAAATCATGTAATTTAGTATCCTGTCTTTAAAAGAAATCTATTTCGATAAGTTTTTTATTGCATTGTAATCTGCGTAAAATCAGCGCTGTATATTTCACTTCAAAAAAACTTAATAAAAACCAGATAAAAAGTTTGTTTAGGAAAGGAAAAAGGTTGTACATTTGCAGCCGCTAA
>NZ_FZNT01000001.1 GCF_900188235.1 Lutibacter agarilyticus
CTATCAGCGCAGATGGTACTGCCACTATGGTGGGAGAGTATGTCACCGCCTTTCTTTTGAAAAACCTTCAACTTAAACGTTGAAGGTTTTTTTTTGTCAAAAAACTTAAGGTTTATTGCTTTTATTGGGTTATATAAGGGATCAAGATCATAAGTTAGGTGATTACTTAATACTGAATTTCTATTCAAAAAATACCCTGTCATCTTAATTTAAGAGAGGTGTTTTATTTTATAATTCATTCATCTTCTGGTTCAATTTATATATTTAAAGTTAGATATGGAGTGTCTACCTTTGTTGTGACGATTTTATAGGAGATATAAATCATAATAGAATTTTAAAAATATATCTTAACTTAAATTGTAATTTCTATTTGTACCACAATAAACCTCTAATAGCAAAATTAACTTCATCAAAATAATAACTTAATATTGTTATATAAACTGTCATTTTTTAGAATGATAAAATTGTATTAAATTTGTAGATGTGTTAAATTCTAGTTATAAAAATGTATTTTTGTGCTGATAAAATTTGATTCTTTAAAATTGTTATTTTAACTCTCAATTTTAGTTAATTTAAAATTGCTTTAATGTGCTAAACACAACTTTAAAAAAAATACTCAAAAGAAACGCGCCGCGTTGGCTTATATTGTTTATTGATACCTATGTGGTGGTCAATACGTTTATTTTAGCCTATTTAATACGTTTTAATTTTGAGTGGGGATTTGATACTTCTAATTTAATTGTACAACTTGTTCTGGTTTTAGTGTGTGCATTGCTATCGTTTTTAATAACTGGTTCTTATAAAGGAACCATACGTTATACAAGTTTAAGAGATGCTGCAAATGTTACCATTGCCAATTCTATATTGTTTTTGTTTCTTTTAACTGCTAGATTATTAATTATAAAAGGGGGTATATTACAAGAATTAAGAATTCCTCTTTCAATTTTAGTGATTCATTTTTTACTAAATGTAATTATATTAATTATTAGTAGATATTTATTTAAGGAGTTTTACAATATCTTATTTTCTTCTAGTGGAAAAAATAAAAGAATTCTTATTTATGGAGCAGGCGAGGCAGGTTTATTAACTGCTTCTGTATTGAAAGAAGATAAAGGTAGTAAGGTTTTTATTGTTGGATTTATTGATGATAATAAGCGGAAATCTACAAAGAAATTATACGGTATTCCTGTTTTTTATTCAGAAGATATATGTGATAAATTTGTTGAGAAAAAGAAAATTGATGAAGTCATTATATCAATACAAAAAATTGAACCAGCTCGGCTTTTAGAAATTGTAGATAACCTAACTAAATATAAAGTAGATGTAAAAATAGTACCTCCAGTAAAAAAATGGATCAATGGTGATTTAAATGCACGACAGATAAGAAGTTTAAATATAGAGGATTTATTAGGAAGAGCACCTATAGAAGTAAACAACCCTATCCTCAAAGAAGAATTTAATAATAAGGTTGTTTTAATTACAGGAGCAGCAGGTTCTATAGGAAGTGAAATTTCTAAGCAAATAGCCAATTATAAGTTTAAGCAGTTAATTTTAATTGATCAGGCTGAATCTGATCTGTATGATTTACAACAATATTTTGTAAATCAAACTATTGAAAATATAGAGGTGAAAGTTGCAGATGTTCGAAATTTAGAAAGAATGGAAACTATTTTTGAAGCCTATAATCCACAACTTATTTTTCATGCAGCTGCTTACAAACACGTTCCATTAATGGAAAATAATCCATTTGAAGCCGTATGTGTAAATGTGAAGGGAACCAAAAATATGGCTGATTTAGCCCTAAAGTACCAAGTAGAAAAGTTTGTAATGGTTTCAACAGATAAAGCTGTAAATCCTACCAATGTGATGGGTGCTACCAAACGCATTGCAGAAATGTATATCAATGCTCAAAACAAACAACAGGTCACTAAATTTATTACAACCCGGTTTGGAAATGTATTGGGCTCAAATGGTTCGGTAATTCCATTGTTTAAAAAACAAATAGAACAAGGAGGTCCTTTAACAGTTACTCATAAAGATATTACACGCTTTTTTATGACCATTCCTGAGGCTTGTCAGCTAGTTTTAGAAGCAGGTACTATGGGTAAAGGAGGTGAGATATTTGTATTTGATATGGGCTTATCCATTAAAATATTTAAGTTAGCAAAAGATATGATTCATTTATCAGGTTATAAATACCCAGAGGACATTGATATTAAAATTACAGGTTTACGTCCTGGTGAAAAAATTTATGAAGAATTGTTAGCAAATGGTGAAACTACTACAAACACATACCATGAAAAAATAATGGTTGCTAAAGTGAAGCCTATTAATTTTGAAGTTGTTAAAAAGAATATTGAAGCACTTTGCACCTTAAATAATGAATTAAACTTCGAAAAAACAGTGCGAAAAATGAAAGAAATAGTTCCTGAATTTGTCTCAAATAATTCTATGTATGAAAAATTTGACGTCGTGAAAAATCTAAACTAGAACTACTTGTTTGTAAAAAAATAAAAAACAGTATATTCGCATCACTAAAAAAATTGAATAAAATAAAATTTCCCATCGGAAGAAATTTCAATATGAAAAATAAAATATATGTAATTGGATTGCTAGTACTATTCTTGTTGACTAGTTGTGCTTCAAAAAAAGGGATTGTTTATTTCCAAGAAGTTGAAGGAGTTCAAGTGAATGATACCTTGATGAGTTTTGAACCTAGAATTCAGGCTGGAGACTTACTATTAATCAATGTTTCTGCCATAGATGGTGAAGCTGCCATGCCTTTTAATTTATACGAAACGCCTATGATAGGAACTGCAGCTGCTAATGTAAAACCATTGACTTATTTGGTAGATGCTGGAGGTCATATTCAATTTCCTGTAATTGGACAATTAAAAGTAGCAGGAACTACTACTATGGAACTTACTGAAAAATTGAGAACGCTAATAGCGGCTTATATTAAAAATCCAATCATTAATATTAGAATGACCAACTTTAGAGTTACGGTTTTAGGTCAGGTAAAGGCTCCAGGTACTTATTCAGTACCTAATGAGCGTATTACAATTATAGAAGCGATAGGCTTGGCAGGAGATTTGGAAATCCATGGAAAACGAAAAAACGTCATGCTTATTAGAGAACAAAATGGGCAACGTATGTTTGTGAATATTGATTTAACCAATAAAGAACTGTTTAGTTCACCCTATTTTTTCTTATCTCAAAATGATGTAATTTACGTAGAACCGAACAAAGTACAGGTAAATGCCTCTGCAGTTGGAGCTAATACTGGAGTTATAATTTCAGTAACCTCTATTTTACTATCACTAATTTCAATATTCTTGCTTTAATTTTTTTTATATGCAACACGATAATCAGTTAAATGAAGTCAGTTTTAATGACGACGCAATCAATTTAAGGGAAGAAATAGAAAAATATGTATATCATTGGAAGTGGTTTGTACTAGGAGTTGTAGTTGCCTTAGTTTCAGCATTTTTATATTTGCGTTATACATCTAACCAATACCAAGTTTCATCAACAATATTGGTTGAAGGAGATTCAAAAGGAGGTTTACCTTCAGAATTATCAGCTTTTCAAGATTTAGGTTTAAGTAGTCCAACTTCTTCTTTTGAAAATGAAATTGAATTGTTGAAGTCACGCTCATTAATGGAGCATGTAGTTAAAGATTTAGGTATTAATGTAACTTATTACAATAAAGGACGCGTAAAAACATCCGAACTATTTGCTACACAGTTACCTATTAAAATTAATTTCTTTAATAAAGATTCAATATTTTATAATGAAAAGTCCTCTTTTGTTGTCCTTATAAAATCAGATACTACCTTTGGTTTGCTCAACAGTGAGGGTGAAGAGTTGTCGGTACATGCTTTCGGTGAAAATGTAATGACAGATTTTGGTGAACTTACCATTACCCCTATAAATGATAAAGACCTTGTTAAGGGTTCAGAAATTATTGTTAAAATTTCTCCATTAAAGAATGTGGTTGGGAGTTACTTAAATCGGATTCAAATTTCTGAAGTCAATAAAAAAGCGAGTGTTATTAAATTATCATTAACCGATCCTGTTAAATTGAAAGCAGAAGCTATTGTTAATAATTTAGTGAAACAGTACAATTTAGACGCTGTAGATGATAAAAGTTTGATAGGTAAAAACACCAATCTATTTATCAATGAACGCTTAAAAATAATCAATGAAGACTTGTTACAAGTAGAAGTTGGTGCTGAAGATTTTAAAAAGAAAAATAACCTTACTGATATTGCATCTGAAGCCACCTTAGTTTTAGGAACTAGATCAGAATTAGAAGCCAAAATTATTGAATTAAGTACACAATTAAAATTGGTAGCTTTTGTTCAAGAACATTTAAAAAGTAATGCAGAAGATTTGATACCAGCTAATTTAGGTTTGGCTGATAGTGGTATAGAGGGGAGCACATTAGCTTACAATGAATTATTACTAGAGCGGAATCGAATTTTACAAAGTTCAAGTACATTGAATCCTGTAATTATTAATTTGGAAACTCAAATAAGAAACCTAAGAACGAGTATTTTACAAAGTTTAACAAATTTAGTTGCTTCATTAAATATTTCTTTAGCTGATGTTCAACAACAAGAATATCGCTTAAAAAGTAAGCTTTCAGAAGTACCAAGACAAGAAAGAGAGTATCGTAATATTGAGCGACAACAGCAAATTATTGAGGCTTTGTATTTGTATTTACTTCAAAAAAGAGAAGAAAATGCCATTACTTTAGCGGTTACTCTACCCAATGCTAAGATTATAGATATGGCTTATGGTAGTGATTTACCTGTTGCTCCAAAACGTAATATTATTTATTTAGCAGCATTGTTATTGGGTGTTATTGTGCCCTTTGGAGTTATTTATATCATGTTTTTATTGGATAATAAAATTCATACAAAGAAGGAAATAGAAAAGATAGTAAAAGCACCTATTTTAGGAGATGTTCCAAAAACCAACTCTTTAAAGAAAATTGTGGTTTCAGAAAACGATCGGGATAGTATTGCTGAATCTTTCAGGTTGTTACGTACCAATATGAATTTTATGCTGTCGGGTATTCAATCGAAAGCGAAAACTATTTTTGTTACTTCTACTGTTAGTGGAGAAGGAAAGACTTTTATTGCTTTGAACATTGCATCGGTTTTGGCTTTAACAGATAAAAAAGTATTGTTGATAGGGGCAGATATTCGTAAACCAAAAATTACTGAGTATTTAAATATTAAAAGTGGCAAGGGCTTGACTCATTTTTTAATGGATTCAAAATTAACACCTTCAGATATTGTTGAACATGTAGCTGAAACAAATTTTGATATGATAGATTCTGGAGTAATAGCTCCCAACCCTTCAGAATTATTAATGAATGGTCGTTTTGAAGAAGCACTCGCATACGGAAAGCAACATTATGATTACGTAATTGTTGATACAGCACCTGTAAACTTAGTAACTGATACCTTATTATTAGGTCATTTTGCAGACTTATTTATTTATGTGATTAGAGCTAATTATTTAGATAAGCGTTTATTGGAAATTCCAAAACAATTATATTTAGAAAAGCGTTTACCTAATATGTCGGTATTGGTAAATGATGTAAATTATGAAAAAGGAGGTTACGGCTATGGTTATGGCTATGGCTATGGTTATGGAGAACAAGATCATACTCCGTGGTGGAAACGATTGTTTAAGTAATTTTTTGTGAGAAGTAAGGCGTAGCTTCGCTGGCTTAACAGTAAATACTGAATAGTGCTTGCAAACTGCCAAAAGCTAGCAAACCTTCATTCTCACGAATGCGGGAATCTTTTACATTGAAATTGGGAACAATTATAATGAAATGTTAAACCAAGTTCAGCATGACGTTTGATTGCTAACAGAGTATTGCCTAGAGCAAAAAGCTAATAGCGAAAGACTAACGGCTAACTATTAACAAACAATTATCTAGAAAATAAGGTTACATTATTTTCTAACACAGGTTGTATAAGTCGAAGTATCTTTTTATCATTAATTTTTTCTAGATGATTCAAATGTCGGTGATGATGCGTATCAGTACCCGCTAAATCAATCATATTTTCTTTTAACAATTTTAACGCGATGGTGTTTACATGCTTTCCGTAGTAATTTGAAAGAGATAATAAATTCACTTGAAATAAACAGCCAGCATCTTTTAGTTTCTGGTATTCATTAAAATTTTGATGATAAAAATTATAACGTTCGGGATGTGCTAAAATAGGAGTGTACCCTGCAATTTGAATATTAAATAAGATTTCATACAAATTAACAGGTGCATTAAAATACGACATTTCAACAAGTATGTATGAATCTTTCAAGGGTAACAAATTTCCTTGGCTTAATAAGTTATTAAAATTGCCATCGAGCATATATTCAGCAGCTGTACTTAATTGAATATCCATTCCAAGAGAATTCAAATGAGCTCTTAAATCATTTAGTTTATCCATAATAATTTCTGGAGTATTTTCCCAAACACCTTCCATAATATGTGGTGTCGTAATAAAATTACGAATACCAAAATCATACATTCTTTTTATCAGTGCAACTGAGTCATCTAAATTTTTAGCCCCATCATCAATTCCTGGTAATAAGTGAGAATGGATATCTACAAAATTTTCAGGAAGAATAGTTGTTATACTATTTTTTTGTTTCTTCAAAAATGATAACATATATAGACAATTTTAAAATATAAAGTTAAGACTTAAAAATTAAAAAAAACCGTTTTTTGAAAGTGTAATAAAACCTCCAAAATTTACGGGAGCATAGGTGCCAGTATCAAATGAAACCGAAGCTGAAATATTAAAAGGGACTCTATTGCTTTTTTCGGGAAGGTTTATTTCTAAAAGCCCAGAAAATTGTTTAGGTTTTGAATCATACTCATTGTTAAACCAACCAAAATAAGTAACATGACTTAACATAGCTTTGTAAGTAATTGGTTTAAAAGTTCCTTTTATACCCACATTAAAAGCCATAAACCGGTTGTCACCTATAATTACTCCCTGTGTAATGCCATTTTCATCAACAGGTTTTGTGGTAAAATATGGAGAGCCAATAGTGTGCCCAAAATAGGTCCAACCACTAGTATATACACCATTGTTAAAATAATTATCAAGTCCTCTTCCATGTATTTTATTACCATTTTCATCATAACCTTGATCTGGTGGGTTCGCACCACTCATATTTTTGGTATAGGTAAATTCAGTTAATATATGACTTATAGGAGCTTCAGGTTGTTTTAAATCGATCATTAAGCCATATAAGCCATCCATCCAGTTTTGCAGTTCCATACCAGATCCATCTTCAAAAGGATGTGAATAATAAAAGTTGATATGGGTATGATCTCCAGAATAATTCATTTGAAAAAGATAGGCTCCTAAATGATTTCCTAATGCATTTAATTGGTCACTTTCAGAAGAATTTGAGCCACCTGATTTGCCTAAAACAATGCGGATAAAATCTTTAAAACTATCAGGTTGTTCTCCTGCGATATCAGATGTGCCTCCCCATTGAGCATAATGATCTATACCCGCTATTAATTCAAATTTAGGATTTAATTTAAACTTAAAAAACAGACTGGAATGGTGTAAGTTTGCCTTATCTACAGAGCGTTCGTCATTTAACCAATAATTGGCAAAATTTAATTGAAAGCTTAACCAGTTTTTTGCAAAGGGTAATTTTAGGTACTCTAAGGTTTTAATGTTAAAACCAGGATAGGCTCTAGCATTGATAGATTTTACAATATTTCCATTGGAAGATGATAAGCCCTCCCATTTTATTTCACCATTTCTGTTTCCCAGATCTAAGGCCCAATTTTTATATTGAAGTCTAACATATAATTCATTAATGAAAACCGAATTTTTATCAGCAATATATCCAGTTGTTGTATTTTCATTTGCAATAAACCCAGTTGCACTTGCCTTATAAGCAATTCCAAAGTTTTTAGTCGGTTTTTTTAAGTTAGAGAAAATGGAGGCGTTTAAAGCACCAAAATTACTGTTTGGAACACTTCCGTACCTGTTTGAAACCAACCAAAAAGGCAAGGTTTCATAAGAAGAGATTCCGCTATTAAGTGAAATGTTATAATTAAAATGTTCTATTTCTTGCCCTTTAGAGTTGAAAGTGAAAAATAGAAGAAATAGTCCAAAAATAATTTTATTAAAAAAGGTCTTCATGCAAATTTACATTTTGGGCAAATATAAGTAATATATATGGTAATAATTTAACCTTAAAAAGTTTGAAGTTGCTTTACGGGCTAGACGGTGAGACGTGAGAAGTTGCTTCGTGGGCTCAGCAGTTACAAACAAACCGTTTTCTACAACTTGATTGGGAATCTTTTGAATTGGAGTAAAATGTTTACACTTCATTCTTTTTTACATTGCTCAAAAAAGAATCAAAAAAGTCTAGTTTGATGAACAATTTTTTAAAATACAATCCTTGAAAAAGACATGCGCTGAACTCTCACAGTTCAAACAGCACCGCCTGTTTTCTTTTTCTTCGGAAGTATTTTCTACAGAAATATTCATAGGACATCTTCTGTAAATAGTACAAAGAAGATAACAACAGATTACGGTTAATAAAAAACAACAAAAGAGTGTCATCTCCAACTTGATTAAAGATCTTTTGTTTTGGAATCAGAATCAATTATAGTGAGATGCTGAAACAAGTTCAGCATGACGTATTATGCCTGTCATTCCTGCGTAGGCGGGAATCTATTTCATTGAAGTTTTAAATATTGGTGATGAGATGCTGAAACAAGTTCAGCATGACTTTTAATTACCAACAACCAACAACCAACAATCAACAACGAGCTAATTAAACAATTTCTTTTTATGCTCTCTATAAACTCTTTTTCTATCTGTAAGAATATCACTTCTATAGTCTTTATTAAGAATGAATAGCCTTGAACGGTTGAGTAAAAATTTTGTGTAATCTATGTAAAATAAGAATCCATGACACATATTAAAATACCATAGGTGTTTTATTTTAAATTTAAACAATGCTAAGTATAGTTGAGTCTTTAAACTGGTTGGTTTGAAATTGATTTCTTTAAAAAAAAGGGAATGCCTCAAAAAATACTTGTCAAATATGGGTGTGGAATAATTGGATTGAATGTTTATTGTAGGGTGCTCTCTTAATATCAGACACGTATCATAGGCCATTCTGAAATTTAAGTAATTATAATAATTTCCTAGGTCATTTATTTGCAGGTTGAGTACATTGTGCTCTAATAAGTGTGTTGAAAGTGGAATAGAAATACCTTGAACAACTCTTTTGTTTTTTAATATTTCAGAAGGGATTAAATAATTAAAATAAGGTTTTTTTAAAACTTCCTTATGAATTTCAATTGCTGCTAAGGCTGTTTTTTTTACCAACCTAGGAAGATGTCTGGACTCAAAAAGAGTTGCTCTAAGACGAATGTCTTCAAGGTTGCCATAATTGATGGTTTTAATTAATTCATAGGCTTCTTGTACCTGATTTGAAGCTACTAATACATCTATATCACCAACCATACGTTCTCCAAGATCTTTGTAATAGTTGCCTGCCAATAAAGCCGTTCCTTTTAAAAATACATGGTCTATATGATGATTGTTAAATAATTGGCTAATTTCGTTGACTTCGTTTAAAATTTCGAGGTTTCTATTGCGATTGATGGTTGTAATTTCTTCCAAATACTCAAGCAGATCTTCAGGTAAACAATTCAATAATTGTTTTTCTTTAAGCCTGCAGTAAATGGCAGGTAGCACCAAGTGACGACTCCCAATTTTTACAATAGCATCCCAATTAAAGTTTTCTTCTTGTAATGTGAATTTTAATAATTGCGTAGCACTTTTAAAACTTAAAATAGCTCCAATAATTTCTAAGGTATTTTGTTGTGTACTCATTACATTTGTTCAAATAGTGAATTTTATTGTTATGAAGGCTAAAATACTTTATCAAAAAAATCAATAAAGTTTACATAAGAAACTTGTATTTTTAACTAAATTTAATGTCCGTCTGGATCGTTTCCTGGACCACTAAGAGGAGAATTTGCGTGTGCTTTTTTAGGGTTTAATATTAAAAAAGTTCCTGCAGCAGTTAATGCTGCATATTTACCCATTTTTTGAAGGGCTTCTTTACGTGTAATTTTGTTGCTATTGGAGTTCTTCATTTCGTGACAAATATAAAAAAATAGTTGATATTTCATTAAATTGAAACAGTTACTTTTTAAATAACTTAATTACTAAATAATTTGTTAAAAATTTCTACAGCTTTATTATTATCGCTATAGTTTAATTCATAATACGATAGATTTTCTAGCCAATTTAAAACTGTTTGGCATTTTTGTGCTGAGGAGAAACCCAAGAATCTGGAATTAATGTTTGCAACACTTTATCGACACCTGTTTTAATTAAAGTTGTAGGCGTAAGATAGTTATATTTTATAGATACAATTTTTGTGCAGGGTAGGTGTTGGATGGTATTTTCAACATGTTGCTGTGGAGGAATGTATTTAAGCAGTCCTTTTTTTGTACCACTATCAAAGCTATCAAGTTTATTAAAATGGGGAATATAATTTGTTAGCATTTCAAAAGCACCTTGTTTTATTATAAATCCTACATTGATTATTCGCTTAGAATAATCAATGTAGGATTTATGTAATTGTTGTTGTTTGCCTATCCAATAGGTAATTTTTTAGCATCTATTGAATCGAGGTTATATACTTTATAATACCAGAAGGTTTACTAGCGAACAGGATCTCCACCTGGATCATTAGGGTTTGATTGCGCGTGGGCTTTTTTAGGATTTAATATTAAAAAAGTTCCAGCAGCAGTTAAAGCTGCATATTTCCCCATTTTTTTGATGGCTTCTTTACGAGTTATTTGGTCATTGTTTTTTTTCATTGCTATAAATTTCAAAAATGAATAGTTAGTTTGTTTTTAATAATTATTGAATAATTACTTTTTTGGTTCTAAAAATACTGTTGCTCTTAATTTGCACAATGTAAATACCAGTATTAAAACCAGTAACATCAATTTGTGTATTGTTACTGTTTTGCTCTAATGTTTGTGAATACACCTTTCTACCTTGTATATCAAATAAATTAACTGTAGCAATATCAGTTATTTGTCCTTTTACAAAAAGAGCTTTTTCCATAGATGAAGTATAAATTTCTAAACTGTTTAATTTTTCTAATTCTTCTTCTACACCTAATACTTTTGAAGATTTAAAACTTACAAAAAAACGACCTGTATCGGTTAAATTTTCGGTTGCAGTAAATTTATAATCAACTTCATTCAGTAAAGTTAAATCGCCAGTTACATTGTCTTCTAAATAAACAAAGATCCCGCTTGGTAAAGTCGAAGAAGCAATACTTACGGTAACTTCTTTACCTGCAGTTGTATTGATGCCCAAAGGCACATTGATATTGTCAACATCAGTTGGATTTAAAGATTGAATTGCGATTGCTTTTCCTGTATTGTCTTCAACCAAATGTGAGTACACTGAAAATTCAGGTGTGATAGTTTCATACAAAGCGGCATCATAACCAGAGTCTAAGCCTAAAGTGGCATTATCATTAAAATAGAAAGCTGTTTTAAAAGTAGTTGAAGCATCACTTATTTGAATTTTAGCATTGGTATTGCTTAACGTACTAGAAGCTTTTACAGCTTTACCAGCAATAAAATCATCAGAAGA
This sequence comes from Lutibacter agarilyticus, assembly GCF_900188235.1. GTDB lineage: Bacteria > Bacteroidota > Bacteroidia > Flavobacteriales > Flavobacteriaceae > Lutibacter > Lutibacter agarilyticus. The sequence continues at coordinate 11,703 of NZ_FZNT01000001.1, forward strand.
ACCCGTTTTTCTCATAGCAGGTGTAAATTGAACTGCACCACCAGCGGAAGCAGATCTTACATAAAACCCCTGTCCTGGAGCAAAAAGTTCAGTTATTGAAGTGTCATCAATAGTAGCTTGATTCCAAATAGTCCAGCCGCTTCCATTGTATCCATAAATGGCTTGATAAGCACCTGTTTCAAATAAGGTTTTGTTTGTTGAAAAGAAAGTTGCAAAATCTAAATATGAAGGATATGGATTTCCAATTAAATTCCAAGGGCTTCCAGCTCCTACATTAATAGGAGCAGGTACTGTACCAGAGTTAACAGTTCCGCTAAAAGTTAATGTACCACCTGTTTCGGTAGCTGACCTAAACCCTTTACCACTCTCAATTATTGTTGTTGCATTTGTGGTAGTTAGGTAATTTTCATAGGCGTCTGTAGCATTATTAAAAGGAGCAAACGCTCTAATATCTCCAGAAGCTGTTAAATTACTATTAGCCGTTGCAAAATCTCCAAAATTTTGTCCTGAAACTGGTGGAGAAACTAAATCGTTTCCACCAGTGGTTCCTGAACCTTTAACATTTGTATAACGTTTGTAATCTACATTACCCGTACAGGTTCCTTCAACAATTAGACTTGAGTAGCTTGCAGCTGTTGATTCTAAAGTTAATAATCCATCTTGCGTTAAGTTACCTGTTATTGTTAAACTTTGTCCTGTATTAACAGTTAGGTTACCGGCTGCTGTTACGGTAAGAGTTTTAATTGTTGGATTTGTGTTTACAGTAACATTATTTGCTATCGATACAGCATAATCGCCAGATGAAGGCAAAACCCCTCTTAACCATATGCTTGTATCTTCCCAGTTTCCATCTGCTTTAGTTGAAGGTACAATAGGAATTTGTGCAGTAATACTACTAACTCCCTCATATTGAGAATTAATACTTGCATTGGTGCCGGGCACTAAAACACCAACAAGCGCAGGCCAACTTCCCAAATTAATAGTTTGAGAACCACTGGCGGTAGTAACACCATTAAAGGTATATCCTGCAACTTGAACTCCATTGGCATCTTTTAATTGGTTAAAAATTTTTTTCCCTGGGATTACATTAGACCAAGTAACTTCATAAGATAAAAGACCTTTTCCACTAGGGTCAATCTCAACAGGAAGAGAAGTATAAGATATGGTTTGTGAGAATAATATTGATGTTGTGAACATCAATGCTAAGAGTAGTAATTTTTTCATTTCGATAATTTTAGTTTTAAGTTGATAGACGTCAAATATATAATTTTGAATGATTTAATCGTTAATTGATTGATTTTAAATGTGTAACGTATAGTTTAATTAGTAGAACAAATGGTTTTTATTGAGACGATTCAATTATATACAATAGAAAATCACACAAAAGTTTAGCAGCTTATTTATGTGTAAACCAACTCAAATTTTTTTTTTATATAAATAAAAAAATCTCACTAAAATTTTTAGTGAGATCTAACTAGGGTGGCTTCATTTAATGAGTGTTAATTACTGAATAGCTGTTTAAAAAATTCTATAGCTTTATTATTATCGCTATAGTTTAATTCATAATACGATAGATTTTCTAGCCAATTTAAAAACTGTTTGGCATTTTTGTGCTGAGGAGAAACCCAAGAATCTGGGATTAAAGTTTGTAATACTTTATCGGCACCTGTTTTAATTAAGCTTGTTGATGCAAGGCTATCATATTTTACATAAACAATTTTTGTGCAGGGTAGGTGTTGGATGGTATTTTCAAAATGTTGTTGTGGAGGAATGTATTTAAGCAGTCCTTTTTTTGTACCACTATCAAAGCTATCAAATTTATTAAAATGGGGAATATAATTTGTTAGCATTTCAAAAGCACCTTGTTTTATTGAAATTGCAGCAGGATAATGATAAACTTCTTTATTTTTAGAAAGTATAGGTGTAATATCATCGGCCATTAAATCCAGTCCACTAGCCATTAATAATGAACAAAATGTACTTTTACCATTGCCACTATCACCAACCAACATAATGGCTTCTTTACCGTTTGAAACTGTTGAAGCATGGAAAGTTCCCAACCAATCGTGTTCTTTTGTATTATGGAGCACACATAATAGCTCCATAACAAAACGTCCTTGTAATAAATGGTAATTTGTTGGTTCGTATGAACCTATAAATTTTTCGTTTTTAAAAAGGTGTAAGTTATTATGTTGTTCATAAATATCAAAAATGGTGGTTTTCTTATTTTTTGAAATTCCACATAAATGCATTAATTGTGGATGAATGTATTGCTTTATTTTTTCAGAAGAAAAATAGATTTCAACTGTGTGCTTATTTATTTGATAACTTTCTTTATAGTTTCTATAGCTGTTATCAAATTCATTTTCTTTAGCCTCATTTAAAGAAAGCGGCTTGTTTTGTTCTTCTAAAAACAATGAAATGTCGTTATAAATAGCTTCAGCCTCTAAATTTTCATTTTTAAGTTTCTCTGTACTAGCAACTTTAAATATAAAATCGGATTTATTTTTAGCTGTAAAATAATTTGTTAAATAGTTATTTAATACTTCGTTAATAATGATGTAGCTATTCGATTTTTGAAACCAATGTATAAAGTGTTGATCTATAATTTGAGAATATGTTGGTGCTAAATTATTTTTCATATAAGTAAGTGAAATCTATGTAAACTAGTATTGAATTTTAATTATTGGTGTAAAAGTACAAAAAAACCTTACTGATACATTCAATAAGGTTTAAGTTGGTTTTGTTTTATAATTTTAGAATCCACCACGTGGATCTTCAGGATCATCAGTAGATTGCGCATGTGCTTTTTTGGGATTTAAAATAAGAAAAGTACCTGCAGCTGTTAAAGCAGCATATTTCCCCATTTTTTGTAATGCTTCTTTACGTGTAATTTTATTGTTATTTGTTTGCTTCTTCATTGGTCGCTATATTTCAGAAAGTAAAAATTATCTAATAATTACTTTTTTTGTTTTGTTAACTAAATTGTTTATCACCTGTATTATATAAATTCCGCTGTTAAATTGAGAAAGGTCAATTTGGGTTGAAATGTTATTTGCTTGAATTTGGCGTGTCGTAACCTTTCTACCTTGCATGTCAAAAAGATAGATTGAGGTAGTTTCATTTAATTTTCCGTTAACAAACAGTATATTGTTAGGTGTTGTGTATAACTGTAAACCGGTTTCTGTTTGTAATTCATCTTCAACAGTAAGTACTTTAGACGTTTTAAAACTTAGGTGAAAACGCCCAGTGCTAGTTAAATTTTCATTAGCTATAAATGTATAATCATCTTCATTTAATAAAGTCATTTTATTGGTTACATTGTCTTCTAAGTAAATAAAGATATTTTCAGGTAAGTTTGAGTTTGTAATACGTACCGTAAGTTCTTCCCCGGCTTTGGTATTTATACCAAGAGGAACAACAGCGTTTGTACTACTTTTAGTGCTTAAAGATTGAATGGCCATATCTCTACCTGTATTTTCCTCGATTAAATGTGAATAAATAGAGAACTCAGGGGCTGAACTTCCAAAAACAGCAGCATCATAACCAGGATCTAAACCTACCGAAGAATTGTTGTTAAAATAGAAATCGGTACTAAAACTTTTTGTGCTGTTGGTAATTTGAAGTTTTAAATTTAAGTTTTCACTGGCGCTTTTCCCTTGAATAAAATCATCAGAACTACCAATACTTCTCATTGAAGGTGAAAATGTGATATCAGCAGGTGTGGTACTTGTAGCAGCAACATAAAACCCTTGACCAGGAGTAATTAATGGATTGGTACCTATAGTATTTAAATTATAAATGGTCCAAATTCCTGAAGCGCCTGAATCTGTTTCATTGTTAAACCCGTAAAGCGCTACTGTAGTAGGATCCATTACAGCTGTGTTGGTGTTTATAAAATCTTCGACTTTTAGATAAGAAGGATATGGGTTTCCAATTAAATTCCATCGACTAGGAAATGCTCCAATTTTTATAGGAGTCGTTACAGTTTCATTGTTTACAGTACCTGTAAATGTGAAAGTGCCATTATCTGTAGAACCTGCTCTGTAACCAATACCAGGAGTTAATATAATTGCTGCTTCCGCAGGAATAGCAGTATCGTACGTAAAATATAAATTCGTATCGTTATCAAAAGCACCAAAAAGTTTTTCAGTGTTATTTGCTGGGTTTGGAAAAAGAGTAGGATTGTCTGTAGAAAAATCACCAAAAGTTTGTCCTGTTACTGGTGCAGAAATTAAGTCGTTAGCTGTAGCTATATTTACATGACGCTTGTAATTTACAGCGCCCGTAGCTGTTCCATTTGCAATTAAACTAGCATAGGTTGTACTTGTTGATTCTAAAGTTAATAACCCAACTTGATTTAAGTTACCAGTTATTGTTAAATCTTGACCAGCATTTACGGTTAAGGAAGCACCACTTTCAACAGTAAGGTTGTAACAACGATTGCCAGAAGTACTTATAATAGGATTGTTTGACATTCCAGAGGGAATGGTTATAATATCAGAAGCTCCCGGAACAACATTTAAGTCCCAATTGCTAGCAGTATTCCAGTTACTATCTGTATTACCCTCCCAAGTAAACTTAGGAGAACTAGTTAAATAAAACCCAATAGCATTTACATTAAAAGTAGTGAGTGTGTTTCCTGGATTTGGTGAGATTTTATGTTCAAAAGAAATATCGTAAGAACTACCAGTATTTAAACCACTTACAATACCAATTAAACCACCACTTCCTATTTTTCCATCAGGTACATAGCGTTGTATTTCAAAATTAGTAAAGCTTGCATTGCTATCAAATTGATAGGTAGCATATGCGATATCTCCTCCTGTAGCAGTCATATTAAACGAAGTACGCAAAAATAATTGATTGCTAGCATTTGAAGGAGGTGTAATAGTTTCAGCGAATATTGGTTTATAAGTACTTGTAGAATTATCATCTGAATTGAACAAAGCGGCAACAGATGCAAAAACATCACCTCCTGTAGCCTCAGTTCCTTTTAATGCAATAGCAGATATTGTAGCTCCTGAGGTAATTATATTACTACCCGAATTTACTTTATAAGCTAACTCAAAATTATAAGTACCTGCAGGTCTATTAATCAAGGTAACAATAGTAGCCGCCCCTATTGAAGTAGCATCTAAAATTGTCCTAGTAATTTGTGTATCATCAATAGTAGTATAAGTAGTCCCTCCGTTTGTAGATTCTCTTAAAACCCATTCTCCAGTTGCTTCAGCATTAGAGGATGTACTTGTTGAAAATGTTGAAACAATATAAATAGTTGCTTGTTTTTCCAAAACAATAGCGTTTGTTGCAGTAACTTGGGAAAAAGTGATATCACTAGCTGAAAGTGATGTTAAAGACCCTTGCCCGTTTGGTAATGCGACAGCAGTGCTTTCTATCTCAATAGCAGTAATAATAGCTTTAGATGAAAATGCATCCTTTTGATTACCCGTTTGGTTTTTTGATTGCTGCAAAGTAAAAGTTTTAGAACCTGTAGTACTTGCATAATTAAAAATAAATGAAATAGCGACTAGCCCTTTATCATTGTAAGATTTTTGTTCAACCAATCGTGAAATAATTTCACTTTCACTTGTACCATCAGTCAATCTAAATTGAGCTTCTATGTCTTTTTTATCTCCAGCAACATCAACTTCAATTGTAGCCTCTACCAACACTTTTGTGCCAGCTGTTAAAGTTAGAAGTGTTGAAGTAACATCAGTCCAAATATTATTATTTATTCCAGAACTAACAGCTGTAGTAGTTTGATTTGTAGAGGAAACCAGTGTTTTTGTTTGGGCATTTATAAAAGATGTATTTAATATCAAAAATAACAACGATGTGATGAGAGTAAATTTTTTCATATAATTCTTAATTATAAATATTAAATTTTAATTCACTGAAAAGAGTGATGAAAATCAATGTTTAACAAGCTATTAATCAGTACAAAATAAGTGTTTTTTTTAAAAAAAGTCAGCTATCCTTAGCACTTTTTTTAAATAATTCAAAATATTTTCTTTTTGTACACTGAGTTAACATCTAAAATATAGTTACACTTTTAGTTTAATGGTTACAGATTGAAGTTATTTTGTTTTTTTGCGGTACAATAGCTTACTTAATTCATACAAAATAAAGAGGTTATTTAAAATGAGTTTGAATTATAAAAAAATGCCTTCTAATTTTAACAATTGTTTTAATTTAGAGCGATGAAAAAAATGAACATATCACTCCTCTATATTCTTTTTTGTAGTTTCATTTCAACAACTATTTTTTCCAAAGAAATAGTTGTTTCTGATACGCTTAAAGTTAAACAAGCCGGAGAAGCTTTTTTGAAAGGATATTATTTAGATGTAGCTCATAAAAAGGATAGTGCATATTTTTATTATAAAACCGCAAATGAAATTTATAGAAGTTTGAATGATAGTTTGATGATTGGGCAAACGTTGACTTATTTAGCCATTTTAGAGTCGGATTTAGGAGATTATACCAGTAGTGATATTACGGCAATTGAAGCGTTGAAATTTCTGCCTAAAGATAAAACAGAATACTTAACTTCAGTTTACAATTGTTTAGCTATTTCATCTAGAAAACAAGAAGATTTTAAAGAAGCCTTGTATTGGTATGATAAGGCGATTGCTATTTCAACAAACAAGAGTAACACCATTAAATACCTACAGAATAAGGCAAATGCATACAGAGATTTAAATGCGTATGAAAATGCTATTAATTTACTTGATAGCTTAAACACTCTTGAAATTAAAAGTAGAAAAACAAAAGCCAGAATACTTGATAACTTGGCTTATACAAAATGGCTAAATGGTGAAGCATCAATTATTAACGATTTAGAGGCTGCTTTAAAAATGAGGCAAACTGAGCAAGATACTTGGGGGTTAATTGCTAGTTACGCGCATCTTTCAGAAGTGTATAAAAAGGAAAATCCAACAAAGGCACTTGGTTATGCAAAGCAAATGTATGGTTTGGCTATCAAATCTAACAGTCCGCAAGACCAGTTGGAGGCATTAAATAAAATTATTGCACTTGATAATTCAAAAAAACTAAAAGATTTTTATGCGCGTTATTTAAGAATTAATGATAGTTTGAATAAAGCTGAAAATAAAGCTAAAAATAAATATGCCAAGCTAAAATTTGATTCGGAAAAAAACCGTGAAGATAATTTACAGTTAAAAATTACCAATGCAAAAAAAGAACTGGCATTGCAAAAAGAAAAAACAATCAATATTGCTGGGTCAGTTGCTAGTGGTTTTACCTTGCTATTATTTTTAGGCTTTATGTACTACAGAAAACAGCAGTACAAGCAAGAGAAAAGGGCAGAAGTGTATCAAACAGAAACCAGCATTGCAAAGAAAATACATGATGAAGTTGCAAATAATGTGGTGAATATTATGAACAGAGTACAATATATTGAAGAGCCTAAAGAAAACCTGTTAGATGATCTTGAAAAAGTGTACTTGTTGACTAGGAATATTTCTCACCAAAACAAAGCCATTGAAACGGGTGAAAATTATACAATAGCCTTAAAAAGCCTACTAAATAATTTTAATTCAAGCACAACAACTATTATTTTAAAAAACATAAGTAATGTTGGTTTAGAAAATTTATCGGAGACCAAACAAATTGAAATTTATAGAGTTTTGCAGGAATTACTAGTAAATATGCAAAAGCACAGTAAAGCTAAATTAGTTGCTTTATCTTTTGAAAAAGAGAAAGGAAATATAAGTATTATGTACTCTGATAATGGAGTAGGAGTAGCTTTAAATAGTCTAGAATTAAAAAATGGTTTGGTAAATATGGAAACCCGTATAAAATCCATAAATGGTATTATTACTTTTACATCAACCTTAAATAAAGGGTTTAAAGCAATCATTAGTTTTAAATAACAAATTATGTTCAAGAAAGTATTAATAGCCGAAGATATGGACTTTATTAATTTTGGAGTTCGGTCTGAGTTGGAAAAGTTAGGAGTGAAAGAAATTGATTATGTTCAGTATTGTGATGAAGCACTATTGAAATTAAAAAGCGCTCATTTAAATAATGCACCTTTTGATTTGTTAATTAGCGACCTATCATTTGAGCAAGATCACAATAATCAAAAAATTACCTCAGGAGAACAACTTATAAAAAATGTAAGAAACGATTTTCCTAAACTAAAAATAGCGGTTTTTTCTGTAGAAGACAAAGCGTATACCATTCAAACCCTTTTTAAAGAACATCATATCAATGCCTATGTTTGGAAAAGCAGGGATGGTTTAAGGGAGCTAAATAGGGCTTTAAATATGATAGAAACTTCTGAAAGTATTTACATATCTCCAGAATTAGCAAGTGTATTAGCTTGCAATAATTCGGTTGAAATTACAGAATACGATATTTTTTTAATTGATTGTTTGTCTCAAGGCTTACTTCAAGGACAAATAAGTGAAAAGCTGAAAGAGTTAAATTTAAACCCTTCTAGTGTAAGTGCGGTTGAAAAAAGGTTGAAATTTTTGAAAGAACATTTTAACGCAAACAATCCAGCTCACTTGGTTGCTATGTCAAAAGACTTAGGACTTATTTAGAATTATTAAAAATTACGTAATTTATGGAAACCCGTAAACTTTAGAAATCATAACAAAGTACATTTATACCATAGTTTAAACTCAAAATAATTGATGAGATTAAGTTAGTGTTAAAGGGAAATTGTAATCTTGAAAAAAGAGTTCATAAGCCTCACAGGTAACTGTAAGGCTTTTTTTGTTATGTGTGATTTTATGTAATAAATCGAGTTTGATGTTATTTTTCTATAAAATCATCAAATCCTTTTGACCATCGCGCCCTTACCATTGTATTATTTGTACGCTGCTTCACCCAACGCTAAATAATTTGATATTGTAAATCTAAAGGCAATGGCGAAAACCAACAATAACACCCGTCATTCCCTTGTAGGCGGGAATCTTTCATTTTGTCAAAGCATTGTTTTAATATGCTACACCTATAAAATAAGAGGATATTTTATCATTAAATTTTATTTCCTGACAATTTTCATGCGATTAAAATAAATAAAACTTAAATTTATACTATTGTAAGTTCCCGAAAATTAATTGCTAAAAAATAATTACATATTATATTTAATATCAAGCTATTATGCAATTGTTTGTTGTTTAGATAGTATATGTTAACTCAAATTTAAAGAAACAATGAATAATAGCATACAACCCAAATACACAATCAAAATTTTATTGTTGGTTTTTAATCTTTCAGTAATAATTTGTCTGGGGCAAAGTCGCACAAATATGATCTTTACTCAGACTTTTGAAGACATTAATACTATCAAAAATACTATTATAGCAGGAGCAAAGGTGGTAGGAGAACATAATAAAGCAGTATTTTTTGATGGTGTAGACGATTTTATATCATTTGATATTCCGTACCTTAATAGCAATAATGACTTTTCAATTAGTATTTGGGTAGCACCTACAAGATACAAGATAGCGGCAACATGGGTTTCAAAGCCCAATCTAAATAAATCCAAATCACAATTTAGATACGGATTTGGATGGCCTGCAAACCGTAACTTAAACTTTACCTTTTACGATAATTTTTGGCAGGATACATCTGTACAATACACACTTCCTCTCAATGAGTGGACACATTTAGTATATACCCTTTCTCCTAAAAACAAAAAAGGCCAACTTTATATAAATGGAGATCTTAAACACGAATACGAGTTAAATGGATATATGCCATCTAAAGACCCCGTATTTTTAGGCTTACAATGGGATGATTATATTTTTTACAGCGGATATATTGATGAGTTTTCTGTCTTTAGCGAAGTAATTTCTGCTGAAGAAATAAAAAAACTGTATAATGTATTTACAAAAACGGACAAAATAGATGTGAAGCCAAAATTATCAAAAAAGATAAATAATTACACTTATACCATTCCTCAAAAACACAACGATCAAATTAAAACAGGTGACATTCGTAAAATTGCATGTGACTATGATTCAATATTCAACATTGTAAAAAAACAATTAAATGATAGTACGGCAAACTTAGAAAGCCTTTTAATTTACAAAGAAAACAAATTGGTTTTAGAAGAGTATTTTCACGGATATACAGCCAATACTTTACATGGAGTAAGTTCAATCACTAAAAGTTTTACATCAACACTTTTGGGCATTGCTATAGACAATGGGTTTATTAAAAATGAAGAAGCATCCCTTTCATTTTATTATCCTAATAAAAATGGTATTCCTTGTTTAGATAGTATAACTCTTAAACACGTTTTAAATCATAAATCAGGAATTGAACCTTTAGAAATTGCTCGTAGTTTAAGAACTAAAAAAGACTGGGTTCAGCAATTGTTAGCTAATCAAAATGAATGTAAGATTGGCGAATTTAAATATCATGAATTGAGTCCTGAAATTGTAATGCATACCATATTTAAAAACTCGCCTATGCAAGACTTAAATTACGTCTATAACTACTTGTTTGAACCTCTTGGTATTAAACAATATTATTGGCTCAAAGATCAGACAGGTACAATAGATGGAGGTACAGGCTTGGTTATTCGTCCTCGTGATATGTTAAAGTTTGGGATATTATACAAAGACAAAGGTGTGTTTAATGGCAAAAGAATTTTAAGTGAAGAATGGGTGAGAAGGGCTACCAGTGAAGAAATCACCGATTTTAAATACAATTATTTTTGGTGGAGGTTTTACAAAACAGTTGAAGGTAAAAATATATATTATTATTCAGCTACAGGATTTGGAGGTCAAAATATAACAATTGTACCTGAGCTTGATTTGGTAATTGTAGCTACAAATAGTGCTTCAGGAGCCGGATTAAGCCCCAAAAATATAATTAAGAATTTTATTATTCCTTCATTTGTTTATGTAGAACGTTAAATAAATTAGGTTGTAAGAAAGGTTAAAATAAAACTTAATAAAATGAAAATATAAAATGTAGTATAAATTAAAGTGAAGATTTTAATCTATTAAAACCCGATAGCGCGGAAATGTTTCCGTGCCCGTAACAATAAGTTAGGAATAACCCGATGGCGCGGATATGTCACACGTAACGATAGCGTGGAAATGTTTTCCGTGCCCGTAACAATAAGTTAGGAATTAAAATAACGTAAAGCATTTGTCACAGATTACAAATCTGCGCCAACGTACACGCAACGATACCCTATTAAACCTTATCAATTATGCGCATAAACTTTGACCTGTTACGGTATAAATCTTGTCAAGGTTGCGGGTAAGTTTGGATAGCTAAGTACATAATATGTTTAAATAAAGTACAATTTTTTTTGAGTTAATGTACTTTAAATTTCAAAATAATCTACTATATTTATGGAAGTTGTTAAAAACCGCTAGTTATAATGCTTTTAGAAGTAATTATAAATATACAAAAATAAAGCGTTGTTAAGTTTAATTAACTGTAATTTTTATGAACAATTTTAATTTAAAAATAACAAATAATAATTGATATGGCTAAAAGATATAGAATTACAAAACGTACCAATACCTCTCGATACGCTTCGCACTCGAGGTGACGGTATCGAGAACTATTTTTTATCGTTTGGATATCTACCTATGCAGGCATAACAGGTGTTTTTTGTCATTCCAGCGCAGGCGGGAATCTAATGCTTAGGAGCTTCAATGTGAAAGACTCCTAGTCAAGCTGAGGGTTACAATAGTAATCTGTATTTTTTAGGAAACAATAACAAATACTAATAAGGAACAATTTCGATTTCAAAAGTATCTATACCATTAGAACTATTAAACAGCTCTTTTGAAAGCATTTCACCACCCGTATATGGGTAAGCAGTAATAGGCTCAATACACAACATATTAGTAGCTGGAGTCCACAACATAAAATTATGGAAACCTTTTGTTTTAATGTTTAAGTTGAGTCCTGTTTTTTTAATTAATGAAACTTCAGAAGTATTTAAAACCGGATAGGCAGTATCACCACCTTTTTGAATTTCAGGAATGCTAATTTCCTGGTTGTGAGTAGTTACAAGTTCGTCTGAATGACCGTTCAACATAAAAGCTGGATGATAACCTAACATAAAAGGCATTCCTTTTTCAGCAATAATTTCAAAAGTAATTTTTAATGACTCATTGGTTAATTCAATAATTTTTTTGAACGTAAAACTGTACGGCCATGATACTAACCGAATAGGAGATTTGTCAGGGAATTTTGAATTTTCAATTGCGGTATATGCGGCATATTTCTTTTTGAAAACACAAGTGTTTTTTGTTTGGTTTTCGATTGAATATTCGAGCTCCCTTAAGAGTCCGTGTTGATCTTGATTGTAATTTCCTTTAGGTGTTGAAACCAAAAATTTATTAGCATCAGTAGGGCCAATAATAGGAAACATTTCGGTATCCGAATTACGCCAACCCGGATTTCCTTTTTGATGAATCAACTCTTCGTTGTTTTTTAAGTAACTTATTAACTCCCCTTTGTCAAGTGTTACAACTGAATTTTTATCTTCGCTAATTAAAATCATCATACTGAATTTATTTATAACTGATCTATTTTAAACCTATGTCATGCTGAACTTGGTTCAGAATGACGCAGTATCTACTACTTATTATTTTCAATAATATAATCTAACATTTTTTTAACTAAATGTGCTCTGTCTACTCCACGAACATTGTGTTCGTGCATTGGGTAGGTAAAAAAGTCGATTTGAACTTTTTGTTTTACAGCTTCTTGCAATAAAGTCATACTGTGTTGAGGTACTACAACAGGATCAACACTTCCGTGAATGATCAACATTTTACCATCTAAATTTTTAATATAGTTGGCTACTTTTGTTTTTTCATATCCTTCAGGGTTTTCCTGTGGAGTATCCATATAACGTTCGCCATACATTACTTCATAATATTTCCAATCAATTACTGGTCCACCGGCAACAGCAGTCGTAAAAACACCCGGATTACGAAGCATTAAACTAGTTGTCATAAAACCTCCATAGCTCCATCCGTTTACGGCAATTCTGTTTGCATCCACATAATTTAGAGATTTTAAATAATCTACTCCAGTTAATTGGTCTTCAATTTCTAAATCTCCTAAATTTCTATGAATAGCACTTTCAAAGGCAAAACCTCTATTGGCAGAACCCCTGTTGTCTAATGTAAATACAATATAATTTTCTTTTGAAGCAAAAGCAGGCATCCATAAACTTGAACCACCTAACCACGAATTGGTAACCAATTGTGCGTGCGGACCTCCATATACATAAACTAACACAGGATATTTTTTTGAAGCATCAAAATTAGCTGGTTTTGTAATTTTTGCATACAAATCTGTACCATCAGCCGCTTTCAAAGTTAAAAACTCGGTAGTTCCTAAAGCAAAATCTTTTAAAGGATTTTCAGCTTTGTGAATTGAAGTTGATTTTAATTTTTTAGTAGCAACAACTTCTATATTTTTTGGAATGGATAAACTACTATAACCATCAATTAGGTAGTTTCCTTCAGAACTTAATAAGGTATTATGTGTTCCACTAGTTGTTGTTAGTTGCGTAAATTTTCCGCTTTTTAAATTTACTTTAAACGTATGAGATTCACGAGCATCTGTTCCTGTACCAGTAATAAAAACTTCTTTTCCATTTGCCGAAAAACCTAAAATTCCGGTAACAACCCATTTAAAGTTGGTTAGTTGTTTTACCAATTCACCTTCAGTAGTGTATTCATATATATTCATAAAACCATCACGTTCACTTAACCATAAAAAGTTACTGTTACTTTTTGGTAAAAATACCGCAGCAAATTCTGGCTCTGTCCACTTTTCATTGGTTTCTTCAAATAAGGTATTTAAAAATTCGCCATTTTTTGCATTGTATCTATTGTACCAAACATGATTTTGACCTCTATTTACTTCTGCAACCAACACGTATTTTTCATCAGGTGTCCAAGATAAATTGGTTAAATAATGCTCATCTGAAGTATCAATAGTTAGGTAAACTGTTTTATTTTTCTTTACATTATAAATTCCAATCTTCGCTTTTTCACTTCCTTGTCCGGCCATTGGGTATTTAATATTCTTTAGCGTAGCAGGGTAGGTGTTAATGTCAACCAAAGGATAATCGGTAACATTGCTTTCATCTTTTTGATAAAAGGCTAGATAATTACCTTCCGGACTCCAAAAAGTACCTTTTACAATTCCAAATTCACTACGGTGAATTGCTTGTCCGGAAACTATGTTTTTGTCTTTATGTTTGGTAACCTCAATTCTTGGATTTGTTGAAGTTCCAATATATAAGTTATTGTCTAGCGTATAAGCTATTGCTTTCGCTTGGTTATTGTATTCAGTGTTTTTTGCATGTTGATCAAATGAAACCAAACGTACCTTTTCATTGGTTTTGTAATTGTAAGTTTCAATTTGATTGCCAGTTCTAAAAACCAATGTTTCACTTGAAATTTCCATAATTCGAGGAAATCTTTTCAATGTTGAATAAGTATTTTTAAGTTGGTCTAAAGTTAATTTAGAAGTAACTTTATTGGTTTTTGCATCTGTAAAAATAAGTTCATTATCTTTTTGATGCACATAGGTATTTGTGTTTTTCACCCAATGTAAATTAGTTAAAGATGAAGGATATAAACCTTTGTAATAGCCTAAAACAGCATCTTCAATACTTAATTCTTTTTGTTGAGCATATCCTAAAAAGAACGTACAAATAAATAGGAGTGATATTATTTTTTTCATGTGTTGAATAGTTTTTTTTAAAATGAAATATTGTTATGTAAAATAATTTTTTAGTTAAAATTGAAGTCGTGCCATAATTGGAAAATGATCCGAATATTTTACATTGTATGTTTTAAAATTGTTAATCTGAATGGCTTCATCAGGTAAAATAAAATCGATTCGAAAAGGGAAAGGAAAATCGAAGGTATTTCCAAAACCTTCACCGGCCTCTTCAAAAGCATCTTTTTTACCATTTTTTAGCTTTTTATAAGCCCAAGAAAAAGCGGTATTGTTAAAATCGCCACAAATAATAGATTTGTGCTTTAAATCTTCTTGACTCTTAACAATTAATGCTATTTGTTTTTCTTGAGTTGTAAAAGCTTTTTCTATTCTGATTTTTAAATTTTCAGAATTTTCTTTTGAAATTTCTTCCTGTTTTGGAATTATCCTTAAAGTTTCTAAATGTACATTGTACACTCTCAACGTATCTTTACCCTTCAAAACATCAATAAAAATGGCATTGTTAAATGTGTTTTCAAAATCTAAAGAACCATTTTTTATAATTTTATATTTAGAGAAAATAGCTTGTCCAAAATGATTTTCGTCTTTAGCGGTTTTCACATACTTATAAGGAAATTTGAAGCCTAATTTTTTAGAAGAATGAAATTCTTGAATGCATAAAACATCAGGATCCTTAGCATTTATAAAGTCAAATATATTTTCATCAATATTTTTAGCATCAATCCAATTGTATAAGTTAAACATTCGAACATTATAACTCATTACTTTTACATCATTGGCTAACAATACTTTTTTTTCGTTTAGGCTGTAGAAGGATGAAACGTACTGAAAACCAATTAATAATGTTAGGATTGAAAGTGCTACTTGTTTTTTAAGACGAATGATCCAGTAGATTATAAAAGTTAAATTGAGTAATATGAAAACAGGAATTAATAAGCTTAGAAACGAGATAAATGGAATTGATTTTGGAGCAATATAATAGCTTGAAAATGATATAAGCGTAATAGCTGCCAATAGAGAATTGACAATAAATACGAATTTATCAAAAAGTGATAAGTTTTTCATAGCTTACTTTTTTCCAACTCTAAATAAAAAATCTTTTTCTTCTTGTGTTAAACTTTCGTAGCCCGATTTACTAATTTTATCTAAAATGTCGTCAATTTTACGTTGTTTAGACTTTTCTACATTGGTTTTGGAAGTGCTACTTTTTGATTTATACACCGTTTTTAAATGTGATTTTTTACTGGGCTTAAACAGGTTTGCAAAATAATCAACAATGGCTTCAAACCATTTCCCAATATCGTTGCCTTTCTCTAATTGTTTGGCATACACAAAACCAAAAATAGCTCCGCCTAAATGCGCAATAGCTCCGCCTTTATCAGGAGCAGCCAATTGTAAAATACTTAGTACTACCCAAATGGCAGCCAATACCCATAATTCAACACTGCCAATAAAGCGTAACTGTAAATTATACCTTGGTATTTTAGTTGCAATGGCTACAAAAATTGTAGTAACTGCTGCAGATGCTCCAATTAATGGTGCTCCGTACGAATTTGTTACATAGTAATAACTTAAAAACACCAAACCTCCAAAAAGTCCGCCTAAAAAGTAAAAATTTAAAAACTGTTTTTTGGTGTAAAAGTCTAAAAATAAATTCCCTACATAATACAAAACTAGTAGGTTAGATAAAATATGAAATAACCTTTGATGTAAGAAAAAATAAGAAAGTAGTGTCCAAGGTTTGTATATAAATGCTTCAAAAGTTGCAGGTAATGCAAACCATTTCACGATAAATATACGAAACAATACCGTAATTAAAAATAACAATACGTTTACGTAAATTATTTTTTCAACTACGTTTGCTTTGTAGTACGCCTGTTTTATGTCGTTTAAAATAGCCAATTAATTCCAACGTTTAAATTGATTCCTTTTCCAATACCAGGCAATAATAAACCCGATTAAAGCACCTCCAATATGCGCAAAATGCGCTACATTTCCTATAGAATAACTTGTCATTCCAAAGAATAAATCTCCTAAAATAATGACCGGAATAAAATACTTTGCAGCAATAGGAACCGGGAAAAATATCAATGCTAATTTTGCGTTTGGATAGGTCATTCCAAAAGCTACTAAAACCCCATAAATAGCACCAGAAGCACCAACTGCAGGAGTGTGATAGGTTGCAAAGAATTCGCTTAAATCTGATTCAGAAATACTTGTTAGTATCCCAGAGTTATAGCTGCCTGTATCTAAAATATTTTGAATTTCGGTTGGAGACAATCCAATACTCACAAGTTGTTCGTAAACCGAGTTAAACTGAAAATAATTTACCAAGGTGTAAATAGCGCCAGCACCTAAACCTGCTGAAAAATAGAAAAACAAAAACTTGTTTCTACCCCAAATACGCTCTAAAGGCGTTCCAAAAGCCCAAAGTCCATACATATTAAATAAAATATGGCTAAAACCACCGTGCATAAACATATGCGTTAAAAATTGCCAAAAACCAAAGTTTGGATTTTCAGGAAAATACAAGGCAAACATACTTTGCAATCCTAAGTTTGGCATTAATTGAGGTGCTATAAAAAATAGTACATTTATAATAATTAAATGTTTTACAGCTTCAGTCATTTGTCCCATAATTATATGTTGTTCAAACTATTAATTATTAAATTTTTTATCAATTTCTTCAATAGAAACTGTTACAAACGTTGTTTTTCCAAAAGGAGATAAATCGGGTTGTTTACAAATAAACAACTTATTTACAATTTCTTCCTGTTCTTTTAAATCTAATTTTGTGCCCGTTTTTATCGCTAAACTCTTTGCTAAACTCTTCGCCATTACATCTAATTGACTAAAACTAGCGTCTGGAATATCGTTTTTAATGTCTTCTAATAGCTGTTCAATAATAATGGTTATTTGGCTTTCAGTAATGGTTACTGGAATTCCCTTCACCACAATTATATCTTCAGCAATTTTATCAAATAAGAAGCCAACACTTTCAAGGTCTTCTTTAATTTCTTTTATCAAATGAATATCCGATTTATTGAAAGAAATTTCTAAAGGAAACAATAATTGTTGACTCATTGCATCTTTAACGGTAATATTCTCTAAAAATTCTTCATATAAAATACGTTGATGCGCTAAATATTGATTGATATAAACAATTCCAGATTTTATAGAACTAACAATGTATTTATTGTGAACCTGATAGGTTTTACTTTTTGATTTCTCTTCTGAAAAAAGCGATGAGTGTACCGTTTCAGATTCTACTTCAATTTGCTGAACATCAATTCCGGTGTATAAACTTTCCCACTGTTGCTGAGGTTCTTTTTTAAAAGGAGCACTCATTGAGTTTTGTGGTTCGTTTTTAAACGGATTAAAATCAGGATTTACCTGAACTTTTGGTGTTTGTGTAGTTTTTTCCTTAAAATTATAAGGCGTATCAAAAGAAGCACTTCTTTCAAAATCTAACACAGGTGCCACATTGTATTGTCCTAAACTGTGTTTTACGGTTGAACGTAAAATGGCATACAATGTTTTTTCATCGTCAAACTTTATTTCAGTTTTTGTTGGATGGATATTGATATCAATACTTTTTGAAGGAACCGTTAAATACAAAAAATAAGTAGGGTAGTAGCCGCCTGAAAGTAAACTTTCAAAAGCACTTGTTACCGCATGATTTAAATAAGCGTTTTTTATAAAACGGTCATTTACAAAAAAGAACTGCTCGCCACGTTTTTTCTTGGCAAATTCAGGTTTTGCAACAAAACCATTGATAACAACTACATCAGTTTCTTCTTGAATAGGAACTAATTTTTCGTTGGTTTTTTTTCCGAAGATTGCAACAATACGCTGACGTAAATTACCTGACAGCAAATTATAGATTTCATTTTCATTGTGATAAAATGAAAAAGCGATGGATGGATGCGCCAATGCAACACGTTGAAATTCGTTGACAATATGGCGTGTTTCAATACTATTCGATTTTAAGAAATTTCTTCTTGCAGGAATGTTATAAAACAAGTTTTTTACTGAAACAGAAGTTCCTTTAGGTGTTGAAACCTTTTCTTGAGAAATGAGGGCGCTACCTTCAATTTTAATAAAAGTACCAAGTTCATCAGTTTCCTGTTTGGTTTTTAAATCTACGTGAGCAATTGCCGCGATAGATGCCAATGCTTCACCTCTAAAACCTTTGGTATTTAAATTAAATAAATCTTCAGCTTTTGTTATTTTTGAAGTTGCATGACGTTCAAAACTAAGTCGCGCATCAGTTTGGCTCATTCCAATACCGTTGTCAATTACTTGTACCAATGCTTTTCCAGCATCTTTAACAATCAATTTAATATTGGTGGCTTGTGAATCTATGGCATTTTCAAGTAGTTCTTTTACTACCGATGCAGGTCGCTGAACAACTTCACCTGCTGCAATTTGATTCGCAACGTGATCAGGAAGTAACTGAATTATATCAGACATTAGAATAAGGTATGTATTTCTAAAATGTATGCAACTATACCCACTAAAATAGCAATAATTATTGCCAGTCTTAATGTGGTTGATCTGTCCGCAGCACTTCGTTTATTTTTAACCCAATCGTTTTTTAAATTATTCTTGGTAAGTCGTATGGTTGGTGTGTTTTCATCAGCTTCATCAGCCTGATGTTCTCGCTTTAATTTTTGCAAACGTTCTTTACGCTCGTCATAATAACGAGGTTTGTAATCAAAAACGTAATGCGAACGCGGTTTAAATAATTTACCAAACATAAATTTATAGTATACTGTAAAACCCAAAAATACAGAATAATTGAGTTGTGGTCAAGTTTTAAAGAAAAGAAGCGTGTTAAAACTCTCTTAAAGCTGCCATTTTTATGGCTGCAATGGCACACTCAACACCTTTATTTCCGTGAGTTCCACCAGAGCGATCTAAAGATTGTTGCTTTGTATTATCAGTTAATACGCAAAAAATAACAGGCACATCGTATTTAATATTTAAATCTTTAATGCCTTGTGTAACACCGTCGCAAACAAAATCAAAATGTTTTGTTTCTCCTTGAATTACGTTTCCAACCGCTATAATAGCATCAAGTTGTTGCGTTTCAATCATTTTTTTACAGCCGTAAATTAATTCAAAGCTGCCAGGAACATCCCAACGAATAATATGTTCTTTTAGAGCGCCATTTTCTAAAAATGCTTGTTCTGCTCCTAAGTATAAATTTTCTGTAATTTCAGGATTCCATTCTGAAACAACAATCCCAAACCGATATTTCTTCGCGTTTGGGATTGTTGCTTTATCGTAATAAGATAAATCTGTTGTAGCCATTATTGCTTTTTATTTTGAAGCAAATTTTGCTTTGTTGATGTAAATATCTATGTTTTTAGCTTCGTTAGAAGTTGGATAATTAGTTTTGATTTTAGTGAAAGCATCTAAAGCTGTAGCATACTTTTCTAAAGTCATAGCTATATTTCCTGCTTTAAACAAATACAAAGGGCTAGAGAAATTATTATCTCTTAATGAAGCTGCTTTTAAGTAAAAGTCTAAAGCATCATCTAATTGGTTAATATCTGCAAAAGCATCACCAATAGCTCCTTTAGCAACAGGACCTAATAATTCGTCTTCCGAAGAGAAACTTTCTAAATATTCAATAGCTTCTTGGTAATTTTTTAATTTTAAGTAAGAAATACCCGCATAATAATTTGCTAAGTTTCCAGCTTTAGTTCCGCTGTAGTTTGAAGCAATATCAATAAAACCATATTTTCCGTCAGCACCTTCTAAAGCAAGTGTGTATAATGAATCAGCAGCTACAGAGTTTGTTGAAGCGTCTTCAAAGTAAGCTTTTGGAAAAGCCAATTCATCAGCAGCTTCTTTTTCATTTGGTGCTTGAACGTATTTTTGATAAGCTAAATACCCTAAAATTACAATAACAATTGCCGCTAATAATCCAAAAATAGGTTTTTGGTTCTTAATGATAAATTGCTCAGATTTTGAAGCAGTTTCATCTAAAGTGTTAAACACTTCAGCAGTTGTTGATTCTTCTTCAATTTTTGAAGTTTGATTTTTTTTAGGTTTGCTACCTGTCTTTTTATATGTTGCCATTGATTGTTAAATTTGTAGGCGCAAAAATAGAATTTTTAATTGGAAAGTAAAAATGCAATTGTGCCTAAATTTTCATTTATTTTGAATAATTTTACTCTTTGAAAAAACACACATGAATTTAAGGAAAATAACATTAGTGAATTTTAAAAACTTCGAAAGTCAAACGTTTGATTTTGAGGGTAAAATAAATTGTTTTGTAGGTGATAATGGTGTGGGGAAAACAAATGTTTTAGACGCAATTTATTATCTTTCTTTTGCAAAAAGTTATTTTAATCCGGTTGCAACACAGAATATTCGTCATTCAGAAGATTTTTTTATGATTGAAGGGGAATATCAAATGGAAGATAAAGTTGATTTGGTGGTGTGTAGTTTAAAAAGAGGAAGTAAAAAAGTAGTAAAGCGTAATGGAAAGGCGTACGAAAAGTTTTCAGACCATATTGGGCATTTGCCTTTGGTAATTATTTCTCCAGCCGATCGCGATTTAATTATTGAAGGAAGTGATACACGTAGAAAGTTTATAGACAATGTAATTTCACAATCTGATAAAGGCTATTTACAAACGCTTATTAATTATAATAAGGTATTGGCACAACGAAATTCTTTATTAAAATATTTTGCGGCCAACAGAACGTTTGATGCTTTAAATTTAAAGGTGTATAATGAACAGTTAAATACCTATAGTAGTTTAATTTTTGATAAAAGAAGAGCCTTTTTAGAAGCATTTATACCTATCTTTAAAAAACGCTACAAAGCAATTTCAAATAGTAAAGAAACCGTAAATTTAGTATATAAAACACAACTGAAAGACGGTAATTTGTTAGATTTATTTGAGCAGAATTTAGAAAAAGACAGAGTTTTACAATATACAAGTGTAGGTATTCATAAAGATGATTTATCTTTTGAAATTGATGGATACCCTGTGAAGAAATTTGGTTCGCAAGGACAGCAAAAATCATATTTAGTGGCTTTAAAATTAGCGCAGTTTGACTTTATGAAACAACAATCACACGTAAAACCAATATTGTTGTTAGATGATATTTTTGACAAGCTAGATGATTCTAGAGTTGAACAAATAATTGCCTTGGTAAATAGCAATGAATTTGGTCAGTTATTTATAAGTGATACACACAAGGATAGAACTGAAGAAGTCGTACAAAAAACAAAACAACCTTTTAAAATATTTGAATTATAATGGCTAAACGCTTAAAAGAATTTCATTCCATTGAAGAGTTAATGAAGGATGTAATTAAAGAAAATAAATTAACTAAAGGAATGCACCAACTTTCGGTAAAAGATGCGTGGTCTAAATTAATGGGAAATGGTGTGGTGTCTTACACACAAAATATTGAATTAAACGGAAAAACGTTAATTGTAAAATTAAAATCATCTGTGCTACGCGAAGAATTGAGCTATGGGAAAGAGAAAATAGTAAAAATGATGAATGAAGAATTGGGCGAAAACTTAATTTCAAAAATAATTTTAAGTTAAAAAAATAAAGAAAGGCTGTTTGGAAAGTGTTTAAACTTCGTCATTCTGAATTTATTTCAGAATCTTCTCATAATTGGTATTCCACCATTATGAGAACCTGAATCAAGTTCAGGTTGACGAAAACTTACGTTTCCAAACAGCCTTTGTTTTAAGTATGTAAATTTATTTTTAAAAGAATTTACCTGAAAAAACTTCTCTTCCTGAGAAATGAAAAGCACTTTCTATAGCTGCATTTTCATCACTATCTGAACCATGTATGGCATTGTTTCCAATAGATTCAGCATATAATTTACGAATAGTACCTTCGGCAGCATCTGCAGGGTTCGTAGCTCCAATTAAAACACGAAAATCTTCTACAGCATTCTCTTTTTCTAATATGGCAGCAACAATTGGTCCGCAAGTCATATATTTTACGAGGTCTCCAAAAAATGGTTGGTCTTTATGAATTTTATAAAATTCTTCAGCACCCGCTGTTGTTAATCGCGTCATTTTCATTGCTACAATTTTAAATCCTGCAGCATTAATTTTTTCTAAAATAGGCCCAATGTATCCTTTTTCAACCGCATCAGGTTTAAGCATTGTGAATGTTCTGTTTGTTGCCATTTGTAGTTTTTTTGTTTTTTAAACGCAGTAAATATAGTATTTTATGCTTAATATCAAATTTACTGAAAATATTTTTGAGTATAACTTTTAAGCAATAAATTATCTTCACCCCGAATTTCCATAAGCATTTCTTGTTTTTCGAAGTCTATTTTTAACACTCCAAAACTCTTTTCAGAAACCACATCAACTATTCTGTATTTGTTTGGTTCGCTCGTAAAATTAGTGTAAGAATGCGTCATTCCGCTCGATGTAAAATCAATTAGCGGATAGTTCAATCCTTCAATATTTTTTTTTGAAATTTCTGAAATATGTCGATCTCCCGATAAAATAATTGTATTTCTTGCTTGTGTAGTTTTTAAAAGTGTTTCCAATTTTTCTACTTCATTAGGCATATTCCCCCAACTTTCAAAACCATGTTCAGCCGATAGAAACTGAATACTACTCATAATAATATGATACGCTGCTGTTGAGTTTTTAAGTTCGTTTTCTAACCACTGCCACTGGGTAGCTCCAAGCATAGTAGCGTTTATGTCTTTAGTTGGTTGATATCGCTTTTTTGAAATGGTATCAGCAGTAAGCGCAGTTCTAAAGTAGCGCGTATCTAACAAAATAATTTTAACAGCTTCATTATTTACCCGATATTCTTTTGAATAGTAGATACCTTCTTGCTTTCTTCGTGCGTCATTTTTGGGAACATCTAAAAAATCTAAAAATAATTGTTGTGACTCTTTTTTATGAGGGTATTCAATGCCGCCATCATTTAAACCATAATCGTGATCGTCCCAAGTAGCCAATACATCAACATTTTTTATGAAATTAGCATAGGTTGAATCTTGCTTTTGACGTTCATAGTTTTTTGCTAAATACGTCATGTTTTCGGTGTCAGAATAAATAATATCTCCACCCCAAATCCAAACCTTAGGATTGTTTTTTGCTATGGAAGTCCACAACTTATTTTCTAAAACCTGATTGTTACAAGAGCCAAAAGCAATGATAAAAGGAGATTCGTACTTTTTTTTTGAAGTGCATGCGGTACATACTATAAATAGTAGAAGCAAGCTTTTAAAATAATTCATTCTAGGGTACTTTATAAGTGTTTATAACAAATATACGTTACTTTATGAAATAAAATAGTGTATTAAATTGTATATTCGCAACCTATGAAGTTAAGTGATGTAAAAGAGATTAAGGAGTTGTTTTCAACTCCTAAAAATATAGTAATTGTTCCACATAGAAATCCTGATGGTGATGCTATTGGATCAAGTTTGGCAATGTATCATTTTTTAAATAATAAAGGTCATAACGCAACGGTAGTTGCACCTAATGATTATCCCAATTTTTTAAAGTGGTTGCCAGGTTCAAAAGAAGCGTTGAAGTTTGATATGCAAAACCGCCAATCAAAAGCAGCTATTGATGAAGCTTCAATTATTTTTCTGCTAGATTTTAATGCGTTGCATAGGGTTGGTAGCGATATGCAAAACACCTTGGAAGATTTTGATGGTACTTTTATTATGATAGACCATCATCAACAGCCAGATGCTATTGCAAAGTATTTATTTTCAGATACTTCAATTTGCTCTACGTGTCAAATGGTATATCATTTTTTAGAAAAATTAGAAGAAGTCGATGCTATAAATGCTGAAATTGCTACCAGTTTGTATACGGGTATTATGACCGATACGGGCTCTTTTCGTTTTCCTTCAACAACAAGTACTACCCATAGAATTATAGCCGATTTAATTGATAAAGGTGCCGATAATGCTAAAATTCATAATAATGTGTACGACACCAATTCTTATGGGAAACTACAATTATTAGGTCGTTGTTTAAGTAATATGGTGGTGGTTGAAAAATTGAAGACGGCTTATATTTATTTATCACAACAAGATTTAGATGAATTTAACTATGTAAAAGGAGATACTGAAGGTGTTGTAAATTACGCATTGTCTTTAGATGGAATTATTTTTGCAGCTATTTTTATTGAAGATGTTGAGCAAAAAATTATTAAAATTTCATTAAGGTCTAAAGGGAAGTTTTCAGTTAATAAATTTGCGCGTGAACATTTTGATGGAGGCGGACACGACAATGCCGCTGGTGGAAGATCGGAAGAATCATTAGATGCTACCATTTCAAATTTTTTAAAAATTCTTCCAACGTATAAAAACGATTTATTGCATTCTTATGAAGACTAAAATTGCCAGTTTGTTTTTAGTAGGGTTTTTAATTTCCTGCGTGCAACCTATTCCACGAAAACCGGTAACAATAAAATCATCTTCTTTTATGGAAACATCTGTTTCGTTGAATAAAAAAATGAACGAAAAAGAAGAGAATCTTCTGAAAAATATCATTAAAAATGATTCGTTAACTACTTACATCGCTTCACCTAGCGGATTTTGGTACACTTATAATCTTAAAAGTAAAAACACGTATACACCTCAATTTGGAGACCAAGTATTGTATGCTTGTGAAATTTATAATTTAAACAACGAAGTTATTTATAGCGCACAAGAATTAGGTTTGCAAAACTATACCATAAACAAACAAGAATTAGTTGAAGGTTTACGAAACGGACTTCAATTAATGAATGAAGGAGATGTTGTAACTTTTTTGTTCCCATCTCATAAAGTTTTTGGATATTTGGGCGATGAAAATAAAATAGGAATTAATCAACCATTAATATATAAAGTTCAATTAAATAAAATCAATAAGAAAAATGAAAGTAATTAAATTTGTTTTAGTATTCACAGTAATTTCAACCTTAATATCTTGTAATAATTCAGGTATTACAAAAAAATCTTTAGAAACAGATATCGATTCAGCAAGTTATGCTTTAGGATTAGATATTGCAGTTAAATTAAAAGGAAATTTTGATGAAGTAGATCAAGATCTTTTTATTCAAGGTGTTTCTAGCGGATTAGACTCTACTAATATTTTAATCGACTTTGAAAAAGTAGACGTTATTTTAAGAGAGTTTTTTCAAAAAAGACAAGTAGCACAACAAGCAAAACAACAAGAAGAAGCTTTGGAAAAAGCAGCAGAAGAGTTTGGTGATGTAAAATTAGAAGGTGAAAAGTTTTTAGAAAAAAATAAAGACGAAGCTAATGTTGTAACTACTGAAAGTGGTTTACAGTACATTGTTTTAAAAGAAGGTTCAGGTGACAAGCCGTTAGCTACTTCAAAAGTAAAAGTGCATTATACAGGAACTTTATTAGATGGAACTGTTTTTGATAGTTCAGTTGAAAGAGGAACTCCTTCAGAATTTATGGTAAATAGAGTAATTAAAGGATGGACTGAAGGTTTACAATTAATGCCAGTTGGTTCAAAATATAAATTCTTTATACCTCAAGATATTGCTTACGGAGCATTTCCTCGTCAAGGTGGAAAAATTCGTCCTTTTGATGCGTTAATTTTTGAAGTAGAATTAATAGAGATCACTAAAAAATAGTTTTAAATGAAGGTTTTTAAACTAAGTTTTTTAATTGTAGCTTTATTAGTGCTTTCTTGTAAACCAGCTAAATATGCTGATTTAGAAGATGGTATGTATGCTGATTTAGTAACAAATAAAGGTGATATTTTATTGAAATTAGAGTTTGAAAAAACACCAATAACAGTTGCCAATTTTGTTTCTTTAGCAAATGGAACCAATAGTTTTGTAGCCGATTCATTGAAAGGAAAGCCTTTTTATAACGGAACTGTTTTTCATAGGGTAATTCCTAATTTTATGATTCAAGGTGGTGACCCTTTAGGAACAGGTTCAGGTGATCCAGGTTATAAATTTTCAGATGAATTTCCAAAAGATGAAAAAGGTGCTTTATTGCTAAAACACACTGCTCCAGGTATTTTATCAATGGCAAATTCTGGTCCAGCTACAAACGGAAGTCAGTTTTTTATAACACACAAGGAAACTCCTTGGTTAGATGGAAAGCACACTGTTTTTGGGAATGTTGAAATAGGTCAATCAGTTGTTGACTCTATTGTTCAAAATGACCAAATTGAAAGTGTTGAAATCATTAAAATAGGAAAAGCTGCAAAATCATTTAAAGCTGCAGAACAATTCAAAACGTATTTTGAAGAATTAGAATCGGTTAATAAGGCTAAAGAAGAGCGAATGACAACGTTGTTGGCAAAAACAAAAGCTAAGTTTGATTTATATGCTTCAAGTGTTAAAGAATTACCTTCAGGTTTAAAATACGTAATTACTGAAACTAAAAATGGTATTCAACCAAAAACAGGTACAAACGTAAAAGTTAATTGTGCAGGATATTTTACAGATGGTAAATTATTTTGGACTACTTGGAAAGCACTTGCTGAAACTTATGAAATGTATGATCACCGTCAGGAGTCTGCTGGAGGTTATGCACCAATTTCGACTGTTTACAGTGATGAGGCACCTTTAATACCCGGTTTTAGAGAAGGTTTACAAAAAATGAAGCTTGGAGATAAAGCGTTACTTTATATTCCTTCACATTTAGGATATGGAGCAGCAGGAGCAGGTGGTGTTATACCGCCAAATGCAGATTTAGTTTTTGAATTAGAACTCGTAGAATAATACATACAATTGGTATTCAATGATTGATAGTCTTATAAATTACGATATTGAATTACTATTATTCCTAAACAATTTAGGAACAACAACTTGGGATGGTTTCTGGTTATTTATGACAAATAAATACAGTGCCATCCCTTTATATGTAGTACTCCTTTTTTTATGCTATACATATTACGGTTTAAAGAAAACCCTCATAATTATTGTTTCTATAGCCTTATTAATTGCGGTTTCAGATCAAACCAGTAATTTGTTTAAATATGGTTTTAAACGGTTACGACCTTGCCACGATGAAAGTATTTCTCATTTAGTTCGCTTGGTAAAGGCTAGTTGTGGTGGTAAATATTCCTATTTTTCTGCGCATGCAGCAAATTCAATGGCCATTGCTATGTACTTCGGAATGTTATTTAAAAAGCAGTTAAAATACTTTTTAGCAGGCTTAGTTTTATGGGCATTAATAGTTGGTTATAGCCGCATTTATATTGGTGTGCATTTTCCGTTAGATGTACTAACAGGAATGTTTTTTGGGACTGTTTACGGATTTACGTTCTATAAACTCACCACTTTTATTTCTAAAAAATATATTAAGAATTAGCCGAGTAAATTTGTTTGTTAAACGGATTTAAAAATATTAAAAAGAAAATAACCCCGAACGCTAATTCATACAATTCCCATTTTCGGTCTGAAGTCATAAACATAATTAATGCTGTACAGGATAAAAAAGCAATGGTATGTTGCCAATTTACCACAGGAATCGCAAACATGTCAGCTAAATTTTTAATAAAATCGTACTTTCGATATAAGATGGGTGTAAAAATTAAATAGATGATTAATACAACTGTTAGCAACTGACTAAAAATAATTTTATTTACTTTTTTACCATTTACAACCATATTGTGTAAGTTGGTTTCACCTTGTGCATTGTTTTCTAAAAAATATTCAGAAGATTCAACATTAAATATACGTTGACCCCAAGAAATTTCTTCTCCAGCTCCAAATAAAAACACCAATGCAATCATTATAATTCCAAACTTCCATAAGGGGTTTTTAAATTTTTGCAGTTTAAAAAAACGATAGAGTAGTAGTAAGCAAGAGAAAAATAAAAATACAGCAGTACCATATTCAACATAACCATCTTCCTTTGCGTAAACGGTATCAAAATAAGTTAAATCTGTATTCGAAAAATAGATTCCAAATCCAAATACAAAGATTAAAAATGAAAAGGCAATTTTCTCTGTTTGTGTAAGTGTTTTCATAGGGTAAAAGTACTACTTTTTTGATACTAAATAAAATTGACGGACAAGTCTGTTTTTTTGTTTAGCTCCAACGTTTAAATTATATGTTTTAATAAATTCTAATTTGTAATTAGAATTCAATTCAGTGTTGATTTTCTCGAAACTGTCGTTTGTTATTAGCAATCCAAACTTTTTTTCAGAAGGAAATTCTAAACGATTGTTCTTGTGAATATTTTTTAGTTTTCCGTTATAATCCCATATCATTTCAGGGGTAACATCACCAACTGAATATGTTTTTATGCCCTTTTCTTTTTCATATAGGTGAAGCGAATTAATGGATGTAAACGCATCATTTTTGTTGAATACTTTCGAAATAGGAATTCCAAAAACAAAGATTGAAAGCATAAAAAAGATGCTTAAATAAAAAGTTACTTTTATATTTTTCTGAATCAAACTTCTAATCATAAAAATACCAATTGTAAGTAAAGCTAAGGAGGTTGATATATAATTGATGAAATATAGCTCAAATGAGTCATTTAAAACAAAATACAATACTACAGGAAAACATATTCCAACGGTTGCAATTAAACCAAAGTTAAAATACACAGGTATTGTTTCTTTTTTGCTTGTTAAGGTTGAAAATTCCTTGATTAAAAACTGGATATAAAACCCTGTATTTAATGCTAGTGGTATCAAAACGGGCATTAAATAACGCGCTTTCTTTTCTGGAATTGTTGAAAGTAGTACCACTGCAATTAATGTCCACCAAAACGTAAATTTATATGCTTTTTTGTTTTCAACGCGTTTAATTAGATAAGGGTATAACAATGCGATAAAAGCAGGAATGGTCCACAAGCCAGATTGTACAAAGAAACTCCAGTAATAATAAAAAGGTTTTACGTTATAACTACTCCAATTGCCCGTTTCTCTACTTGCAATGGCTAAAAACGCTTCTGGATCAGCATAGCGTACATAAACAAACCACCAAGAACCTAGGATTATAAATAAAATGATAAAGCTTAAAAATGGCACTAATTTTTGTTTGAAGTTTTTAAATTTAAACACAATTCCGTAAGAAATTATAAATGGTAAAAATACTGCAAATAAAGAAACGGGACCTTTACTTAACATAGACAATCCAAAAAATACGGCTGCTAAAAATGCTTTTTTCCAATTAGACGTATGTTCTTCAAAAAGAGTGAATAAATAATAGATTCCAGCAAATATAAATCCGTGAGCAAAAATATCCCAAGGAGCTTCATTTAAAATTCCAACCACATAAAATGAAGTGACTAATATTAAACTGTTTCTAAAACTATGATTTTTTGATAAACTTAATTTCAATGAAAAATAATAACAAACGAATCCAGAAAATAAGACCATTAACGCTGCCGGAAGTCTTAAGGCAAATAAGCTGTTTGCTCCAAATAAAAGTCCCGAAACAGCCGTTAACCAGGTAGGTAAAGGAGGTTTTTGATAGCGAGGCTCACCATTCATAGTGGTTAATATCCAATTATTATCCTGAATCATTTCTCTGCTGCTAATAAAATTACGTGCCTCCATAATGGTAATATTTGGCACGTCTAAATGTATTAGAAGCATTAGCGAAACAATGATTGTTAAACTAAGTAGCGGATATTTTTCTAGCGTTTTAATCATGTTGATTTAATAATATACAATTAGTTTTTCAAAATCTTTTTTGTTCTTAAATTTAGCTATAAATAGTTGAAAAGTATCGGGAATTGTATCTCTTTTACGTACAACTAAATACGTTGGTTTGTCTAAATTCATGTTCGAAATTCTTGCCTTGCCTTCATCTGTAAAGTAATCTATTAAATTTTCTTTCCATTGATTACTCGTTTCAAACTGTGTTTCTCTTTGCGTAGTTGGTGTGTGGTGTTTTATGGTAATGGTTTCTTGATTTAAATAAAAAGGTAAGGCAGGAATAATTGAGTTGTATACAATTATTTTAGGTTTAGTATTAGCATGTTGTTGAATAAACTCAGCAACAGGTTTTGCAGAATTTATTTTAAGTTCATTGTCTTTAAAAAGATAATTTGCAGACATAATTACCGAAATAATAAAAAGGACACCTAAATAAGCGGGTTTGGTATAATTGGTGTTTTCAATTCTTTTGTTGAAATACAAGACTAAACTTCCAAAAATTAGAAGCACGAGTACAGCAAAATAGTGGTTTACAATTATGAATTCAAAATTGAAAAAGGATAAAATAAATATGGTGAATGTAATTAAAAAGGTTAGTATTAGATAAACGGTAGTGTATGTTTTAATGTTTTTTTCAGTGCTATTACTCAAATGTTTTGCTGAAAAGATTGCCAAAATAAAAAATAAAGGCAATACATATAAAATTAATTTTGAAGTAGAAAAAGACAATATTAGAAACATCACTAAAAAAGTAACGATTAAAATAAAATCGGTTTTCTTTTCTTTAAAAATAGTTTTAAGGTTTTTTTTGAAATATGAAAAGAGATAAAAAACCCAAGGAACTCCTATTAGAGGAACAACCAATATATAATAATAAAAAGGTTTTCCTCTATCAAACTTGTTTTTAGTAATACGTTCAACCAGCTGATTGTTAAAGAAATAGTCAAACAATCCTTCGTTGTTTTTGATGGCTGCTATATACCAGCTTGCAGCAACAACTAAAAATAGTAAAAAACCTAAAAATTGATGAATTGTTATTTCAATTTTGTCTTTATAAACTAGTTTATAGGTCGCTATAAAAGAGATTGGAATAATAAAGCCGACAGGTCCTTTTGTTTCAAAAATGAGCCCTAAAAATAGGTAAAACAGGTACAATAAATAATATTTCTGATCCTCTTTATAGTTCAACCAAAAATAAATGGAAGCCAAAATAAAAGTAGTTAAATAAGCATCAGTTGTTAGCGTTCTTACAGCAATTATAGTAATTGGAAATGAAAAATAAATAAGCATTGCGGTGAATGCAATTTTTTCATTTTTATATAGTAGTAAGGTAATTTTAAAAACGAATAATAATTGAAATACCAATGCTATTTGCATAAAAAAACGGGCACCAAACTCATTCACACCAAATAGTTGATAACCTAAAGCAGTTACATAATAAGTTAATGGAGGTTTGTGTAAATGTTTAATTCCTAGTAATGTAGGGTTTACATAGTCTTTATTAATAAACAACTCTTTACCAATTTCAGCATACCTAGCTTCACTACTATCTGTCAAGCCCCAACTTCCTAAAAATATAGTAAGTGAAATAAAAGCAATTGCTAAAAATAGGTATAGTTTATTTTTCATTTGAGCAAATAGTTATTCTTGTTTTTTGAGAATTATAATATTTCGTGCATAAATTACAGCTCCCATAATATGTCCAACCAATAAAACAGGATCTTTTCTTAAAACAGCGTAAACAAGAATCATTGTAGATCCAACTAAACTTAATAACCAAAAACCAAAAGGCAACGATGATTCTTTGTTTTTTTCAGAATAAATCCATTGATATACAAAACGAAGTGTAAAAATTATTTGAGCAATACTACCCCAAGCCAATAACCAAAAAGGAATAGCTTCATTTCTAAATAATTTATCAATATCGTACGTATTGTTATTGTAGGAATAAATAACTAATAACACAGGGAATATCCACAAAAACAAGCGTAAAAATTTAGGTGCTTTTTGCCATTCGCCTTGTAATTGTAAATTTCGAATGTATATAAAATAGGTAAGTGCTTGCCCTAGCATAATCGCAAAATCATCTCTCAAATAGCCATATACAAAAAGAAGAAACGAAGCTAATAAGCTCAGTTTCCAAAAGAGAGAAGGAGTTAATACTTTTTTACTTTTTTCTGATAAAACCCATTGTAAAACAAGTCTGCCAGAGAATAACAGCTGCGCAAAAAAGCCAACACTATATACAATCCAATTACTCATTAACCCTTTTTGTTAATTTCATAATTGATATATTTCTTTTTCATCCATAAATAGGCAAAACAATCAATTAGCGGACCTAATAAACGATTCCAAAGCCCAAATTTAGCTTCACCTGCAATACGTGGAAAATGTTGTACAGGAATTTGTTTTATGTTTCCATGTTGCAACAAAATCATAGCAGGTAAAAAACGGTGCAATCCTTTAAACATTGGGATTTTTTTTGCGTAATCAGTTTTTATCACTTTTAACGGGCAACCAGTATCATCCATTCCATCATGCGTAAAAGAACGTCTAATTCCGTTTGCAATGGTTGAAGACATATTCTTCACAAAAGAATCTTTTCTGTTTGCCCTAACACCGGTTACTAAATCATTTTCTTCAATGTGTTCTAATAACAAGTTAAAATCTTCAGGAGCTGTTTGTAAATCAGAATCTATATACCCAACAAGTTCAGTGTCACAATTATTAAATCCTGCTGAAATAGCTGCGCTTAGTCCACAATTTTCTTTAAAATCAATAAAAGTAAAATCAGTATTTCTAGCGCAAATTTCTTCAATTAATTGTTGACTTTTGTCTTTACTACCATCGTTTACAAAAAGAATTTTTGTTTTCTTAGTAGCAATTTTAATGTATTTAGAGAGTTCTTTTTCAACCCGATCTAGGTTATCTTCTTCGTTGTAAACAGGAACAACAATTGTGAATTGATATTTCATTAATTCTATTTAATAAATTAAAAAACGTTAAATACTATAAATAAGTACAAAAGTAATATGCAAAACTATTCTAATTATTCCTAAATCTAAAATAATTAGTTTGATAATATGTAATACGCTGAATATGATTTAAATTAAAGAAATCAAAATTTAAATAAAAATAGAGAATATGAACTTATTCAACAGTTGTTTTTAACTTGTATAAATTGAATGATACATTGTTTTTTAGCCTTTTAAATTGCTGACAAATCCTGTGTAGTATTAATTTTTCCATTACATATTTGTTATTATCTTTACAAATTCAAAAACAAGCATACATAAATGGAATTATACAAAACAAATCAGTTAAAAATTTACAACTCTTTAAGTAAATCTAAAGAAATTTTCACACCTGTAATTGAAGGGAAAGTTGGAATGTATGTTTGTGGACCAACAGTGTATAGCAATGTGCATTTAGGAAATGTAAGAACTTTTATGTCGTTTGATATGGTGTTTAGATATTTAAAACACTTAGGTTACAAAGTGCGTTATGTACGTAATATAACAGATGCTGGCCATTTAGAAAATGATGCAGATGCTGGTGAAGACCGAATAGCTAAAAAAGCACGTTTAGAAGAAATTGAACCAATGGAAGTAGTGCAACGCTACACGGTTGATTTTCATGAAACCTTACAAACCATTAATAATTTACCTCCAAGCATTGAACCTACAGCAACTGGTCATATTGTAGAGCAAATTGAAATTATCAAAGATATTTTAGAAAAAGGGTTGGCATATGAAGTGAATGGTTCTGTTTATTTTGATGTGTTAAAATACAACGAAAATGAACATTACGGAATTCTTTCAGGAAGAAATATTGAAGATTCTATTCATAATACAAGAACATTAGACGGACAAAGTGAAAAGAAAAATCCACAAGATTTTGCACTTTGGAAAAAAGCCGATGAACGTCATATTATGCGTTGGCCTTCGCCTTGGAGCGATGGTTTTCCTGGGTGGCATTTAGAATGTTCAGCAATGAGTACAAAATATTTAGGAG
Organism: Lutibacter agarilyticus; assembly: GCF_900188235.1. GTDB lineage: Bacteria > Bacteroidota > Bacteroidia > Flavobacteriales > Flavobacteriaceae > Lutibacter > Lutibacter agarilyticus. The sequence goes on from NZ_FZNT01000001.1 coordinate 46,062, forward strand.
AAACTTTTGATATTCACGGGGGTGGGATGGATTTAAAATTTCCACATCACGAATGTGAAATTGCGCAATCTAAAGTTAATAATGGTGTAAATCCTGTAAATTATTGGATGCACGCAAACATGTTGATTTTAAATGGTCAGAAAATGGCAAAATCAACAGGGAATTATATTTTACCAAATGAAATATTTTCAGGAGAGAATGACATTTTAAGCAAAGCATTTTCACCAAGTGCTACTCGTTTTTTTATGTTACAAGCCAATTATCGTAGCATTTTAGATTTTACAAGTGCAGGTTTAGAAGCTTCAGAAAAGGGGTATATTAAATTAATGGAGGCTGTGAGTAGTCTAGATAATATAGAGGTGAGTAAAACTTCTTCTATTGATATTCAGGCTTGGAAACAGCAATGTTACGCCACAATGAATGATGATTTTAACACGCCAATGTTAATTGCTAATTTGTTTGAAGCTGTAAAATTTGTAAACCTATTAATTACTAAAAAAGAAACCATTTCTGCGGAAGATTTAACAGCGTTTAAAGAAACAATCAACGCGTTTGTTTTTGATGTTTTAGGACTTAAAAATGAATTTCAAGAAGATAGTTCAGATAAATTATCAGGAGTTGTAGAAATGTTGATAGGAATGCGTAAAGATGCACGTGATAATAAAGATTGGGCATTGTCTGATAAAATTAGAGATGAATTAGCAGCTTTAGGAATTCAATTAAAAGATGGAAAAGACGGGACCTCTTTTTCTGTAAACTAAATTGAAAAGCATCACTAAAATATTGGCAATTCCATTTATTTGGTTGGTGCGTTTTTATCAAGCGGCCATTTCACCTTACACACCTTCAAGTTGCAGGTATTCGCCTACTTGTTCGCATTATACGTTAGAAGCTTTGCAAAAGCACGGTGTTTTTAAAGGTGGTTGGTTGGCAATAAAAAGAATTGGAAGTTGCCATCCTTGGGGTGGAAGCGGTTATGATCCAGTTCCTGAAAAGGATGAGTTAAAAAAGTAATTCTTAAACTTTTTCCTGCATAAATAAATTATATTTACAGTACTAAAATAAAATAAATGACTTTACTTCAAATAGATTGGAATCCAGCACCAGAAATTTTTAAAATTGGTTCGTTTGCCATTCGATACTACAGTTTAATGTTTGTAATCGCATTTATGCTAGGATTGCATTTAATGAAAAAAATATTTATTGAAGATAAAATTCCTTTAGAGAAAGTAGATTCATTATTTATTTATGTTGTTGTTGGAACGTTGTTAGGAGCGCGGTTAGGACATTTTATTTTTTATGATCCTCAATTTTTGTTTGAAAAACCACTAGAAGTTATTTTACCATTTCGTTTTTCTCCAAAATTTGAATTTACAGGTTTTGCAGGTTTGGCTAGCCACGGAGCCGCCATTGGAATCATTATTTCGTTATATATTTTTAGTAGAAAAATTCTTAAAAAGCCGTTATTATATATTTTAGATAGAGTAGTTGTAGTTTCTTCAATAGGTGGTGCCTTTGTACGTTTAGGAAACTTAATGAATTCTGAAATTATTGGAAAACCAACAAACTCAGATTACGGTTTTATATTTAGAAGATTAGGAGAAGATTTTCCGCGTCACCCAGCACAATTGTATGAAGCATTTAGTTACGTTGTTATATTTGCTATATTATGGTTTGTGTATTGGAAGACTGACAAAAAAGAAAAGTATGGCTACATATTCGGCTTGTATTTTGTATTAATGTGGTCTGCACGATTTGTTGTAGAGTTCTTTAAAGAAGCACAAGTTGATGAGCGTGCCGGTTGGGCTTTAAATACAGGGCAGTGGTTAAGTATCCCTTTGATACTAGTTGGTTTTTATCTAATGTTTAGAAAGAGTAAGTAACTTTATACTAAAAAAGTAATGTCATTCACATAAAGGCAGAAATCTATAATATTGAGGTTTCAATTAAAGATGATGAGATTCTTTAAAAACTTTCATTCGTTTAGAAAAACATTTGATTGTTGAAAGCTAAGACTAATACGGTTAGAATTCAGAACAGAGAAGTTGCTTTTTAAGCTAGTGGTTAAACGTGAACCACCTACCAACAAGAATTTAAATGACAGGTAAAAAAGGGGATATTTAAAATAATGGCTCCGACAAAACGTATGATAAATAAAGTTAAATATGTTATCATATTAAAAAGTTATGATAAGAAAATTGAGTTATCTTATCATAATGAATTAAATTTGTAAAGAAAATTAATATTTCTATACATAATGGAATCTGAAAAATTAAAAAAGTTACCTCTAAAGCAAGATGTTGAAACTAAAAAAGTTCTTAAGAAATTAGCTTCAGCTCACAGAGCCTTAGCAGAGTTAAAAGGAATTGTATCAAGCATTCCAAATTCAACTATTTTAATAAATACTTTAGGACTTCAAGAGGCTAAAGATAGTTCTGCTATTGAAAATATTATAACAACTCACGATGACATATTTAAAGCAGAATTAAATCTTGATAGTTTTAAGTCTTTAAATGCAAAAGAAGTTCAAAACTATATTTCTGCATTAAAGAAAGGATTTGAGTTAATTAAAAAAAATAAAATATTAACGAATAATGATATCATTGAAATCCAATCTGAGTTAGAGAAAAATAATGCTGGATTCAGAAAAGTACCAGGAACTGCTTTGAAAAATGCAACAACTGGAGAAATAGTATATACGCCTCCACAAGAATATGATACTATTTTAGATTTAATGAGAAATCTAGAACAATACATCAACGATGAAAATATATCCGAATTTGATACATTGGTCAAAATGGCTATAATTCATTTCCAATTTGAAAGTATTCATCCTTTCTATGATGGAAATGGAAGAACTGGACGAATTATCAATGTTTTGTATTTAGTAATGAACAATTTATTGAACTTACCTGTTTTGTATTTAAGTCGATACATAATTGAACACAAAGCTGATTATTATAAACTTTTACAAGAAGTTAGAGAAACTGACAATTGGGAAAATTGGATTTTATATATGTTAGATAGCATAGAGCAAATTTCAAAAGAAACGATTGTACTTATTAGAAAAATAAGAGATTTGATATTTGAGTATAAAAATTTATTGCGAAATAATTACAAATTTTATAGTCAAGACTTATTGAATAATTTATTTAAACATCCATATACAAAAATTGAGTTTATTGAGAACGATTTAGGAGTTTCAAGAATTACAGCTTCTAAATATTTAAATCAATTGGCAAAAGACAAAGTTCTTAAAAAAGAAAAATTAGGAACAGGAAATTATTATGTAAATGAGAAGTTGATTAAAATTCTAATTCTAAAAGATTAAATATTTTGGATAGCATTTTTTAAGTGGTCTTACAAAAAAATAAATTAGACTAGACTTTTGGTTAGCTCACACATTTATTATTTTATGAAGAGTTCGTGACGCTCCTAATGTCGATTTCATTTCATTAATGGAATTGTAAGATACACTAAGATTTCAAATAAAAAAGAAGAAAAGGAAAGAGTAAAAGAATAGGCAATCTCACATTTTTTATGTAGTTCAATAGTTGAGTAACAATAGTTAACAACAAACAACCAAAATACAGTCTTTTTTTTATACTATTTTTTTAATAACACGTAGTTTGTGTGTGTGTCTTTGTGTATCTACATTAAAAATTCCGCTGTGATCAATTCGATCAATTCTTACTTTTCCATGTGCGTGAATAATGTAATTGTCGTTCATAATAATTCCAACGTGGGTTATATTACCTTCATTATTGTCAAAAAAGGCTAAATCTCCAGGTTCACTTTCTTCAATAAAACTAAGTACTTCACCTTGTGTAGCTTGTTGAGATGCATCACGTAATAATTTGTATCCGCATAGTTTATACACCATTTGGGTAAAGCCTGAACAGTCTATTCCAAAAGGAGTTTTTCCACCCCATAAATAAGGAGTGTTTAAGAATTTATACGCAATTTCAATAAGGGAATCTTTAGGTTTTTTTCCGTTGTAAACTTCACCTTCATAATTGAAGTTTTTAGTGTTTACAACAAGTTGTTGGTTCTTGTAAAATGGCAAACTACTTCCAATAGGAATGGTTAAAAAGTTTTGTTGTTCATCGGTTGTAAAATCAATTAATTCGGCGGCTAAAAAAGAGCTCGAAGTTTTAAGTTCAAAGTAGGTTTCCTCATCAATTTCTTCAAATTGCTTATTATCTATCCAACCTTCATAATTGTCGAATGCTAAACGAATTTTACTCCATTTTTTACGCATTTCTAATACTTTAAAATGTTCACCAAAAAGCACTTGTGAAACCATTTCACTAATATCATTTGGTTCAATTCTAAGAGGAATAATACTTAAATTACAAATTCCGTAATTCATATAATTTTTTTATACACGTTCAATTACAATTGCACTTGCGCCACCACCGCCATTACAAATTCCGGCAGCACCATATTTGGCATTTTGTTGTTCTAAAATAGAAGTAAGGGCAATTACAATTCTAGCACCCGACATTCCTAACGGATGTCCCAAAGAAACTGCACCTCCATTAATATTTACTTTAGAAGCATCCAATCCTAATAATTTTATATTTGCCAATCCAACTACAGAAAAAGCTTCATTTAACTCAAAATAATCAACATCACTTTGTTTAATTCCAGCTTTGTCTAATGCTTTAGGTAAAGCTTTAGCAGGTGCAGTTGTAAACCATTTAGGTTCGTGAGCAGCATCGGCATATCCGCTAATTTTTGCAATAGGTTTTAAATTTAATGCTGAAGCTTTTTCAGCACTCATCAATACCAAAGCAGCAGCACCATCATTTAATGTTGAAGCATTTGCAGCAGTAACAGTTCCATCTTTACTAAAAACAGGTCGTAACGTAGCAATTTTTTCCATTTGTACGTTTTTATACTCTTCATCTTCTGAAAAAATAATTGGCTCACCTTTGCGTTGAGGTATTTCAACAGGAACTACTTCATTTTTAAAATGACCTTTTTTCCAAGCTTCCGCAGAACGTTGGTAAGAGGTATTAGCAAAGTTATCTTGATCTTCTCTTGAAAAACCATATTCAGTAGCGCACAAATCACCACAAGTACCCATATGTTGCCCATCATAAACATCCGTTAAACCATCAACTAACAACCCGTCAGTAATATTTATGTTTCCAAGTTTTGTAGCTTTTCTTCCAGGCATGTAATGAGGAATGCTACTCATATTTTCCATTCCGCCAGCAATTACAATTTCAGCATCTCCACATTTAATGGCTTGCGCCGCTAACATAATCGATTTCATTCCTGAAGCGCAAACTTTATTGATAGTTGTACAAGGCACAGTGTTTGGAATTCCAGCAAAAATTGCCGCTTGTTTGGCAGGTGCCTGTCCTAAGCCTGCTGAAATTACATTCCCCATATAAACTTCATTTACCAAGTTTGGGTTTAAGTTTATTTTAGCCAAAGCACCTTTAATTGCAATAGCACCCAATTTTGGAGCAGGAACTGTAGATAAACTACCTAAAAAACTCCCAATAGGAGTTCTTGCGACGGAAACTATAACAACTTCTTTCATAAAATTTAGATCAAATTTCAATTGCGAATTTAGGCATTTTTAGTTAATTTTTTAGGTTTTAAAATACACTTTGTACAGTGTGATAATTATTACATCAAAAAACCAGTAATTATATTAATTTCAGTAACTAATTAAAAAGGAATTTATTATGTCTGAAAATGAAACGTTTAAAAAACATTATGTGGCAGTTATTGGAGGTTCAATTGCTGGTTCTGAAGCAGCTAATTTATTAGCCGAAAGTGGATTTAAAGTGGTGGTTTTTGAAATGAATAAATTACCGTATGGTAAAATTGAAGACGGACTTCCAAATTGGCATGTAAATTTAAGAGATCGTCAAATTAAAGAAATTGATAGAAAGCTAGCGCATCCAAATATTACTTTTGTGCCAAATACAAAAATAGGAAAGGACATTCAGTTTTTGGATTTGCTAAATAATTGGGGGTTTTCGGCTATAATAATTGCAAATGGTGCTTGGTGTGATAGGCGTTTAACGATTCCTGCTATTGAACAGTTTTTAGATAAAGAATTGGTATATCAAAACCCGTTTATTTATTGGTTTAACCATAAACACGAACACGATTATAACGGGCATAATTATTTTTTAAGAGATAATACGGTTGTTATTGGCGGTGGTTTGGCTTCACTAGACGTGGTTAAAATTGTAATGATTGAGTTGGTGAAAAAACAGTTGTATTTAGATAAAGGAATTGATGTAGATTTATTTACGTTAGAAAAAGAAGGAATTCCGAAGGTTTTAGCTGCACACGGAATAACTTTTGAAGAATTAAATATTGGAAAAGCAAAGTTGGTTTACAGAAGAACAGCTAAGTATATGCCGTTGAAATCGCCTAAAGATCATACAAAGGAAAGTATTGAAGCAGCGCAAAAAGTTTCAGAAAAATTATTGAATAAATATTTAGAAAAATATGCCTTCGAATTTATTCCTTTGGCAATCCCGGTTGGTTTTAAAGAAGAAAACGGGAAATTAGTAGCTGTTGTTTTTCAAAATGTAAGTCTTGAGAGCGGTCGTATTATTCCTGTAGAAAATAGTTTTTTTGAACTAGAAACAGCGATGTTGATAGCTTCCATAGGAAGCGTTCCTGAGCAAATTTCGGGACTAAATTATGAATGGGGTACATTAAAAATGAAAGAACCAGAAGGATACCGTGTTGCAGGGTTTAACAATGTTTTTGCAGTGGGAAATGCAGTTACAGGAAGAGGGAATATTCAAGAGTCTAAAAAACACGGTAAGCAAATGACAGAAAAAATAATTGATGAACACTTAACAAATGATGCTTTAGAAAACTGGCTTACAAATTTCAATTCTCAAATTATAAATGATGTAGATGATCAAGTATTAACTATTTCAAAGCAAATTTCAAAGCAACAAATTCAGCCAATAGCTAGTATTGAATCTATGTTGCAAAAAGTTGCTGAAATTCATAAAAATAACAATTATACTACCTATCAAAATTGGGTTGAAAAAAATATACCAATTAGACTGGAACAACTCTAATTAAAATAAAAATGTGTTTGGAAATGAACATACCATAATTATTGTTATTTTTGGAAGGCAAACGTATACTTCGTGAAAAAAATAATAAATAAAATCCTTGTCAACCACTCATTAATTTATAAGTTGTTTTTATATATAGGAACCATTTTTTTAGTGGTGTATCTATTTCCGAAAGGAGGGCAATTTAAGTACGAATTTCAAAAAGGGAAACCTTGGCAGTATGAAAATTACTATGCGCCTTTTGATTTTGCTATTCAGAAATCTGCAAGTGAGATTGAAACTGAAACTCAAAAGATTAAAGAGAATTCTGAGCAATTTTTTAAATACAATGAAGAAATTGCAAGAAATGTTAAAATAACAGTTTCAGAAAAAGTGGTTCCTATTTTAGCAAGTTCAGAGTTGTCTGACCAATTTAAAATTGATGTAGAAGCAAAAGTTAATTCCATTTTAAATACCATTTATAAATACGGATATATAACCCCCGAAAGCGAACAACAAATTAAAAATCTACAAATAACGTTAAGGAGTGGCAATACCATTCAGAAAATTTCGCCAATAAAATTATTTAAATCCTCACAAATATTAGCATTCATCAATTCACAATTGGGAGTTCAACCTATGACTCAAGAAGAGCATGCGATTTTAAATATTTTGTATGAAGAAATAAAGCCAAATGTTAGTTTTGATGAAAGTTTTACAGAGAAAGCTCTGCAAGAAAATTTGGAAAAAATATCCTATACCAAAGGTTTAATTTCAGAAAAAGAACGCATAATTTTAAAAGGAGATATTGTTGAAGGGGAGAAGTTAGTTATTTTAAATTCTATCAAAAATGAATTTGAGTCACAGGTTTGGAGCAAATCAAATTACAATTGGATCGTTGCAGGTTATACCATTTTGGTAGCCTTAGCTTTTTCAATGCTATTTTTATTCTTAAGAAAATACCGTATTGAAATTTTTGAAAATAACACCAAAGTAACGTTTATATTTTTCAATATTATTTTAGTTGTGCTATTGCTAACAGTACTTGTGAAGTACGATGCAAAGTATATTTATGCAGCTCCAATTGTAACTTTACCTTTGGTGTTAAAAGCGTTTTTTGACGCACGCTTAGGGTTGTTTACTTATGTGTTAACAGTAATGCTTTTAGGGTTTATTGTACCCAACAGTTTTGAATTTATATTTTTACAAATTATAGCAGGTATTGTAACCATACTTACTGTTTCAGAATTATATAAAAGAGCCAATTTATTTATTACGGTGCTACAAATTACCTTGGTTTATTTTGTTGCTTATTTTGCTTTTTCAATTATACAAGAAGGGAATGCGCAGAATTTAAATTACGAAAAATTTTTATACTTTGTAATTAACGGGGCGGCTACATTATTTGTATTGCCTTTAATTTATATTTTTGAAAAACTATTTAAATTGGTGTCAGATGAATCGCTGAAAGAGCTATCGAATACCAATTCAAAGCTTTTAAGAGCTTTAGCAGAAAATGCACCAGGAACATTTCAACATTCGTTACAAGTAGCCAATTTGGCTGAAGCAGCTGCTAATGAAATCAATGCAAATTCAATGTTGGTAAGAACAGGAGCATTGTATCATGACATTGGTAAAATGTTAAATCCAATGTATTTTACTGAAAATCAATCTACCAATGTAAATCCGCATAACGAATTAACACCAAAGGATAGTGCTAGTATTATTGTAGATCATATTTTAAAAGGGATTGAACTTGCTAAAAAAAATAGGATACCTGATAGAATTATAGATTTTATTAGAACACACCACGGAACAACATTGGTTTATTATTTTTATAAAACTGAAGAAAAATTAAGTGGAAGCGCAGACCCTAAAGATTTTCAATATCCTGGGCCAATTCCTTTTTCAAAAGAAACAGCTATTTTAATGATGTGTGACTCTGTAGAAGCCGCATCAAAGAGTATAAAAGAACCAACAGCACAAGCTTTTGATAATTTGGTTGAAAAGATTGTAAATAAGCAAATGGAGGACGGACAGTTTATGAATGCTGATATTACTTTTAAGGAGCTACAAACCATTAAAAAGGTGTTAAAGAAGAAGTTAAAGAACATTTACCACGTTAGAATTGAATACCCAGAATAAAAAAGTTGTTTTTTATTAAAAAAATAGTGAAAAAAAGTTGTGTAAATGTAATTCGAACCTTACATTTGCACTCGCAAAAATAAGTTCATATAACATATTTTTAGGAGAGGTGCCAGAGTGGTAATGGAGCAGATTGCTAATCTGTCGACGGGTAACTGTCGCCAGGGTTCGAGTCCCTGTCTCTCCGCAAATTAAAAGATAATCATTCGGGGTGTAGCGTAGCCCGGTTATCGCGCCACGTTTGGGACGTGGAGGCCGCAGGTTCGAATCCTGCCACCCCGACAAAGGTTAATTATTACCTTCAAAAAAAATAATGGTGGCATAGCTCAGCTGGATAGAGCACCTGCCTTCTAAGCAGGCGGTCCTAGGTTCGAATCCTAGTGCCATCACTTTTACAGTGTTCAAAGCACTTCAAAACCTTGTAAACCTTATGTTTTACAAGGTTTTTTGTTTTTTAGACCATCATATTATTTAATATTATTTCATATATTGTGGTAGCTAAAAGGTAAACAGATTTAAAAATTGAATTTTGTTTACCAATTTAGCAGCTCAGCCCTTTAAAATTAAGGGTTTCTAGTATGTTTAAAATACTGCAATTAGCAAGTGAAAATAACGTTAATACCTGCTTACAAAGAGTATTGGATTGTCGAGTTTTATAATGACAGGAAATAAAACACAACCATTTTTTTTGATCAAAATAAGTGCAACAAACAAATACCTGACTAAAATTAGATAGGTGTTTTAGTTATATTCGAACAATCATTCAATTCCAGCCAAAATGACATAAATCATAGTTTAAAAAATCTATATGATATAAATTAGTAATTCAAACAATTGAAGGCAATAAAATCATTTATGTTAAAGTAAAATATTCTTTTATCAGATTTAGATAAACGATGAGCCCTATTTTTTCATTGGTCATTATAAATGAGTAATGAGTTTGATAGAAAACAGTTAAAATGAAAAAGTATTATTTCATATTTTTAATTTTGATATCTATAAGTTGTCAAAATCAAGAAAAAATCATTGAGAAAGAACCTTGGATTAAAAAAACAACATCTCAATGGCCTAATTTTGCATTAACAAATACAATTAAGTTTACAGATACAATTTATCAAAACATTGCAAATTCATTTTTAGTTGATACTGGTTTTGATACAATTGCAGTTACTTGTAAACACATTTTTTTGGTTTTTAAGAGTAATGATTTAAGTACAATTGATTTGGGGAGTAGTTTTGTAAATTGGAGAATGTATCCTAAAGGTCAGAATGAAAAGGATGTTCAAATAAGTCAATTGATAAATAAGAATTCCAATGAACTAGTAGGAGAATTCAATACTTTGAAAAATAGAGATTGGATTATTTTCAAAGTAAAGCAAACGAATAGTGGTATTTATCCTTTAAAAATAAGAACAACTCCTCTTAAAAAAGGAGAATTTGTGTACTCTGTTGGTTGGGGGCACCAACAAAATTCAAAATTACCATTATTGATAAAAATGAAAATGTATAAAAATTTAGGAAATTACTATTATATCCTAACTGAAACTAAAAATATAAACCCTGTAGGTAGAAGTGGTTCTCCTGTAATAGATTCAAATGGATATTTAGTTGGAATTGTTTCTGGAGCAGAAGGTAATTTGGGCGTAATTGGTTCTGTAAAATACCTCACAGAACAATTTGATAAGCACAATATAAAATACGTAAAATAGCCATCAGCAACATCTCATAAAATGAATGCTTAGATTTTAACGAACATAAATATCAAGTAATGTCTAGCTAAAATTGGCAGGTATTTTACTTACTTCGAAACAAGCTTTTCAAAGTAAAATAAATGAAAAAAACTAACAAACTAATGCACCATTAATAGTCAAAACAATAGTGTACGTGGGTAATGCTCAATAGGTCAAATTTCATTAGAATTCATGTTAATTTAATAAATGAAAAACAATAGTTATTCATACCAACCTGTAATTATATCAGTAGTATATTACAAACTTTACACCCAATAAATACTTTGTTATATTTGATGTCTTATGAATGAATATTTTAAATCAATCATTCTGCAGAGAACTGGAGCATCTTCTTTATTTGAAAAAGAGGTGATCCAAGAATTGTGGAGTGGGTACGGAAAAATTATACGAGTTGGATTAGAGAATACTTCTGTAGAAAGTGTTATTGTAAAACACGTTCAGTTGCCCATAGATAAAAATCACCCCCGAGGATGGAACACTGATATCGGTCATCAACGAAAAGTGAAGTCTTACAAAGTAGAGACTACATGGTATGACACATATAGTAAAAATAGCGCTGCGCGTTTACCACAATGCCTTGCCCTTGAGAAGCAAAATGATGAAGTGCTAATAGTGCTAGAGGATTTGGATGAAGCTGGTTACCCCTTGCGTAAGAACACTATTATATGGGAAGAAATAGTTGAGTGTTTAGCATGGTTGGCTAAATTTCACGCAAGTTACCTTGGAAAAGTTCCAAATGGTCTTTGGGAATCAGGAACCTATTGGCATTTGGGAACCAGACCTCAGGAATTAGCAGTATTAGAAGACCAAAGTTTGAGAGCCGCTGCTGCTGCCATTGATGAAAAACTGAATACATGTGAATACAAAACTTTTGTTCACGGGGATGCCAAACTGGCAAACTTTTGTTGTGCTAAAGACGGACAGGTTGCTGGCGTAGATTTTCAGTATGTAGGTGGAGGTTGTGGAATGAAAGATGTAGCGTATTTTATAGGAAGTTGTCTAAACGAAAAAGAGTGTGAGCGTTTGGAAGCTCAAATCCTAGATACCTATTTCGAGCATTTACAAAATGAAATGAAGGAAAGAAATGAAGCACTAGAAAGGGAATGGAGATCTTTATATCGAGTAGCTTGGGCAGACTTTCATAGATTTCTAAAAGGATGGAGTCCAGGGCACTGGAAGATAAATAGTTATAGTGAACGTATCACTTCAGAAGTAATCAATAATCTTTAAAAATGGATCTAATACAACTTAGCAATATAGCAATCAAGGCTGCACTTTCAGCAGGGAAAGTCATTCAGAAGTATATGAATAATGATGTTTTAGTGGAAAAAAAGAAAGGTGGATCAAGCTATGCCTCACAAGTCGTAACCGCTGTAGATATAGCATGTGAAACAGCAATTCTTTCTCACTTACGTCCTATTTGTGACCAGTTTGATTTAGCACTTTTATCAGAAGAAACCGAAGATGATGGTAGCCGATTTGAAAAGAACTTTTTTTGGTGTATGGACCCTATGGACGGAACGCTTGCTTTTATCAATAAACATCCAGGATATGCTGTATCAATTGCTTTAGTATCAAAAGACGGCACACCATATATTGGAGTGGTATTTGATCCTAGCACGAATTCATTGTATCATGCAATTAAAGGAAATGGGGTGTTTAAGAATGGTAGCACTTGGAAAATTAAGCATACAAATGACTATTTAACGTATGTAACAGATAGAAAGTTGAAGGATACACCTCGTTCAACCGAAATAGAAAGGTTGCTAAATGAAAACGTAGCGGAATTGAGTTTGAATGGAGTAAAAGAAATTGCTGGGGCAGGATCAGTATTAAATGCTATTCATGTACTAGAAAAGGGCCCTGCATGTATGTTAAAGTTTCCGAAAAAAGAAAGCGGCGGTGGTAGTATATGGGATTTTGCTGCTACAGCTTGTATTTACAAGGAATTAGGACTATCCGCAACAAATTTTGAAGGAGGAAGATTGGACTTGAATAGAAAAGATGGGACTTTTATGAATCAAGAAGGCGTCTTTTATACTAATTTAATTTGTAAATAGAACCGATGTATAGAATACTGAATTATAATTTTTTTTAAAAATTAATGATAGATCACACCGAGCTTGACGAAGTATTGATTCATAATTTTATCATTCACTGAGGATTTTTCCAAGTAGGTCGTCATCCTGAACTTGTTTCAGGATCTCATCAAACAAAACTAACAACCAGCAACCAATTGGTTACTGAGCGGAGCCGAAGCATAACCCAAATCACTACCAACCTAAACACTAGAGAAATTGAAAAAAGATATGGCACCAGAATTCGGAGTAGATTACGTGAGATGTTTAACTTTTTGAGTTTTGAAAAAAAATCAATAGATAAGAGACAATAATTTTTTCAATTGAGCTTATGATTATTTCAGTAGTATGTTAAATGCTAGAGTAAGCCAAAAGCATTATTCCATATAGTAATTGAGCTCTAATTTTTTAAATTAATTTACAAATAAAAGAGGGTTAAGTTGATGGTAAACAAAAATGAATTTTAAATTAAGAATTATCAAGTTCAATTAAATATTCAACTAGGTTTTGCTCTCTTTCTAATTTTAATTTTTTTCTCAATCTATACCTAGCAAGTTCAACACCACGAGAAGTAATATTCAGCATTTTTGAAATTTCCTTAGAGCTCATATTCATTCTTAAAAATGCAGCAAGTTTAATTTCTCTGGGTGAAAGTTTTATGTTATTCTCTGAAAGTTTTTTTAAATAATTTCCGTGAACTTGATCAAAATGATACGCAAATTGATCCCAAGAATCGTTGTTTGAGAGTTCCTTATCAATGGTTTTAATTATTCTCTTCAACTCTTTTTTTGAATCAACCTGATTTAGAGATGAAACAATATTATTTTGAATATCTTTAATAAAATCATTGTTTTTAACCAAGTGCATTGTGATAGTTGTCAACTGATCGTTTTTACTATCAAGCTCTGTTTTTAGTTTTTCATGTTCTAATTTAGTTATTTCTTCATCTTTAATTTTAAGAGCTAATTCTTTTTTTTCGTAAATGATTAATTTTTCTTTTCTGTGTTTTTTTCGTTGGATTAGCGGAAGTAAGGTTAAAGAAATTAGGATTAAAATTAGATAACTTATTTTAGCCAAGTTTGTAACATACCAAGGTGTTAAAACTTCAAATGAGAAGTTTGATACATCACTCTCCAAATCGTAAATATTCTGAGCTTTAATTTCAAGTGTATATTTTCCAAAAGGTAAATGTGTAAATTCTTTTTCGCCTGAATTTGTCCATTTAGACCAATGTTCATCAAGAGGTAAAAGCCTGTAGCTGAATTTTAAATCTTCAAACCCGTCAAAATAAGGTGCAGCATAGTGAAACTTAATTGAGTGGGTTTCTGTTATTTTAATTTCATCAACATATGAAGGATTATAAGTTGTTAAAGAATCTGTAGGAGATTGTGTTTCAACTTTTCTAAGTAACACTTTAAAATTATCATTTATGAATAGTTTTTTGTTAGGGTTGTAATCAATAAAACCTTCTTTAGCACCTATAAGTACATTGTTTTTGTCAAGTATTGATATGTTGGCTAAATCATCACTAATAAATTTGTTGATATGTTTAAAAATATTGGTTTCATTTTCAAAAGTACCAAACCCTTTTTGATATAAATTCCCGAATTTTTTATGCTGAATATAAAAGATACTATTACTATCATTTGAAGCTATATCACTAATGTACTCTGTTCCTAGCCATTTATTAAAATACAAATTAGGACTAAAAGTTTTAGAGCTTTCATTAAAATCATAAATACCTTTTTCGGTTGTAATTACTAACTTATTGTTTAGGGAGTAAACATCGATCATTATGTTAGAAGGAAGACCATTGTTTTTACCAAAATTTTGAATTTTTTTTTGAATTTTTAAATTCGAATTAAATTCAATTCTAAAAGCACCTTTTGAAATATGTGTCATCCAGAGTGTTGAATCGTTTTCAAATTCCATAATTCTTGAAGACTCTTCTAGTCCTTCAACCTTTCGAATTGTAGACCAGTTATCTTTATTGTTACTGAAAAGCGAAATTCCTCTATAGTCACCACTTATTACAAGATTTGGTATTTTAGTATTCATAAATTCCCAACTTCCAACATCTTGAATTTGAGTTAAATTTTCACCCTTTAATTCAAAAGCTCCACGGTCGTGGTTTAAAATCAGTTTATTTCCAGCTTCAGAAAAGTGGTAAACTTGTCCTTCACTTCCTGTAATTATTTTAAAAGGATAGCCTCCTGATATATTGTTTTCATTCTGTTGAATAATTAGTTTTCTACACTTAAAAAACAGAAGGCATATTGATGTTTTTAGTTGATAAGAATTGAAGTGTTTTATGAGTAGATTGTTGTTAAGGTATTGGTTGTTAGTTGTGTAATTGTTTGATTGGGAGGTTTTGATGTGTTCTGTCTTAAGCTTTGATGAGTTTTTGAAGTGATGTAATCTAAGTATTGAGTTAATGTAGGTTGTTACTTAGTGCTATATTAATTCAAACTTAATTTAACATGAAAAAAATTACTTTATTTTTAACAATGCTTTGTATAGCATTTATGTATCAAGTTCAAGGGCAAACAACACATGTCGATTTCGACAGCAATAATCCCGATATTAATTTTTCTAGTTGGAATGGCTCATCAACTTTTGAAAAAGTTCTCAAATCATCTGCAGATGGTTCTAGTGACGCTACTTTTGTTGGGAAATTTATTTCTGGTAATGAT
This sequence comes from Lutibacter agarilyticus, assembly GCF_900188235.1. Classification (GTDB taxonomy): domain Bacteria; phylum Bacteroidota; class Bacteroidia; order Flavobacteriales; family Flavobacteriaceae; genus Lutibacter; species Lutibacter agarilyticus. The sequence goes on from NZ_FZNT01000001.1 coordinate 61,781, forward strand.
AACGGTATTGGAGTTGGGGTAGATAATGCTACAACTGTATTTCCAACATCTTTTAATTTAGCAGCGCTAGCTACTTTTAAAATGAAAGTATGGACAGATCACGAAGTGGATGTAACATTGCATTTAGAAAACCAACCAGATTGGGGTAATAATATGGAATCTACAGTTTCTGTAACATCCAATCAGCTTAATCAGTGGGTAGAACTTACTTTTGATTTTAGCAGCAACGCCTCTAATGTATTTATGAACAATATTGTGATCAAAGTTGGTGGCGCAAATACAACAACAGGCTCGGTAATTTACTTTGATGATATTATTGGCCCTGCATTGTATTTACCACAAGTACCATTAACAGCTTTTAATTATGATTTTACAACAGCAACTCCTTTTACAACGTATAATTGCGATTTTAATGATGATGCTACAAATACGGTAACAAATGGAATCAATAAAAGTTCTGAAGTTGGGGAAATATCAGATGTAAATAGAGATTGGTAGTCTCAAATAAAATATGACGTTCCTGGTGGGGTAGATTTAGCATCAGGTAATAAAGGTTTTTCATTAAAAGTTAAAGGGTCAAGAGCATTGCCAGTTACTATAAAAGTTGAAAGCAGTTTAGAGCATAGTGTTACTGTTGATTATACCACTCCAGGTGTTTGGCAAGAACTTAAATTCGATTTTTCAAGCTATACATCTACAACGAATAAAAAAATTTCCGTGTTTTTTGATATTCAAGTAAATGGAGATGTTGTGACAGATCCTAATCTTAATATTTTTCAAATTGATGATTTTATTTTTGGTCAGTTTTCTACCCTAAAAGTTCAAGAATTTGAAATTGAAGGTTTAAAGGCATATCCAAATCCAACAAATGATCTATGGAAAATTTCAACAAAAGATCAAGAAATTCAAGCAATTAGTGTATTTAATGTACTTGGAAAAAGAGTAATTTATTTAAACCCAAATACAATGTCAGTTGATATTGATGCATCAGGTTTTCCTTCAGGAATATATCTTACAACTATAACTACACAAAAAGGAACAAGTAGTAGAAAACTAATTAAAAATTAGTAAATAATTTATCTTTTAACAACATTCCAATATTCAAAATAATATTTGAGTATTGGGATATTGTAGTTAAAGTTATTTAGTTTACTATGATATGTTTTAATCCCCATCTCCAGCAGTATTTCGTTCAATTGCACTTCACTAAATACTGCTTCCAATTCCGTGCAGTAAAAACCACCGAAAAAGCTTTTCCTAGGCATAGTCGAAAGGGGGGTATTTACTTTTTGATTTTGTTGTCATTGCAAAATTTTTGATAAAAAATTGTGGTAATCTGTTCATATAATAATTCCAATTTCACTCCGTTTCCAAAAGAAACAGCAGAACGAACCACCACAAAGATTCGATAGTTTATAGTTTAACACTTTAATTAATCATAGTTTTAATATTCCTTTTATTTACTTTTGTAAAACAAGTTAGCTATAATTTGAAATTTAAAATCGAAAAAATGACTCCAAAGCAGATTGAAAGAATAAAAACGAAAATTAACAAAATAAAAAAAGCACTTGCTGCAGATAAAAAACATTGGGGTGGTCATTATCACGATGGTCGAGGTCTCAGATATTTACCTCCTGAGCAATATTTAAAAATTCAAGACTATACAGGAGCTTTGCGTTATTTTAATTGGTTCAGTAAAAATTTCCCTGACGATGCATGTTACCCTGTTTTTCTTTTAGAATGGACGATAACTCTTTTTATGACTAAAAGAAAAAAACAAGCCGAACAAAAATTGATTCAAACATTTAAGTCAAATACATACATAATAGATAAATTTTTAAACAAGGATTTTAAGCATTTGGATAAAACCGAAACTTCAAATTGGGAATTTGAAAGTTTAGTAGAAGGTTTGCCATATTCAAATACACAAGAAGAATTATTAGATTTTACAAATTGGCTAGAAAAATTTATAGTATCAGATCAATTTTTAATTCCAACAAACAAGTTTTTAGAATTACAGATTTTATTGAAAAAACAAACAGATTAACGATAAAAAACTACAGCTAATATTTGGTGTATTTTATTGTTCAGTTTTAGCATATTTTCGACAAACCTTATAGATTTTCTAGAAAAGTAATTATTTTAAATTAGTAGCTTAAACACTCAACAAAACTTACCAAAAAACGTTTGCAGTAATTAAATATGACAAAAAAAGAACAAATAATATCAATAGAAACTATATATTTTGCAGGCGGCTGCCTTTGGGGTGTACAAGAGTTTTTAAAACATCTACCTGGTGTGATTGAGACCCAAGCTGGCAGAGCTAATGGAACTACAAACTCTACTAAAACAGCTTATGATGGTTATGCCGAATGTGTCAAAACTGTCTTTGACGCTAAGGTAGTATCAATTGAAGATTTAATTCATTACTTTTTAGAAATTATTAATCCTTATAGTATTAACCAGCAAGGGAATGATGTAGGAGAGAAATATCGTACAGGTATCTATAGCAATCATCAAAATCACCTTTTAAAAGCAAAAAATTGCATTAATAAAGTAGAACAGACACTAAACCTTCAAAATAAAACCACAAAAAAAATAGCTATTGAAGTACTTCCTTTAACAAATTATATTCCAAGTGATGCAGAACATCAAGATAGGTTAACCTTACACCCTAATGACCACTCTTATTGCCACATTCCTTTAGACTTACTGCATAAGTATAAAAAAAATAACAAGTAATCTTCAGCTCTGCGGCTACAATTTCGTTTAGACCGTAATTTAAACTAAGAAAAGAAAATGTAGTCTTAATCTGTTTTAGTATTTTTAATTAACAGTAGATTATCTGTTTTTTTATTTATGTATTCATTAACCGCAAGTGAAGCAAAAATAAGACTACCACCAATTAAAATCTTCTTAATATCAGCCTCTTTATTCCATATAAGAAGGTTGACAATTAATCCTATCGGAATTAACGCATTGTTCATAATAGCTAATGAGCCTGTGTTTACCTTAACAACACCTTGGTTCCAAAAAAAATAACCTGCACCAGAAGCCACAGCTCCAAGGTATATTAATATTCCCCACTGTACAGATGTTGTTGGTAATTTTTCTGTTGAACCAAAAATGAAAAAAGCAATTATAGACACTATAAATGCACCCATAAAAAACAATCCAAAAATGGTATACTTTGGTGTGCTTTCTAATTCAGGTTTAGATTTTAATAAATACTTGTAAGCAACTTGACCAATGGCAAAGCAAAAGTTGGCGCCTTGTGTGATCAAAAAACCTAAAAATATATTTTCACTAATGCTTGTGTATTGAATATAAGCAGCTCCTAAAACAGCGATTAAAGCAGTAAGTAAATGTCTTTTATGAAATTGCTTACTTAAAATATCGTTTAACAAAGTTATGTAAATTGGTGTAAATACACTAAAAAGCAACACTTCAGGTACAGTAAGAAACCTAAACGATTGAAAGTAAAAACAATACATTAAACCTAATTGAACTGCTCCTATTGCGGTAAGTATGAAAATTGTTTCTACTTTAATTTTTTGAAGCCTTAAAAAAGGCAAAAATATAATTGTAGCGATACCTATACGCATCATTACTGAAAACCAAGCATCAATATACCCAGAAAGATATACACCAATTAAGCTAAATGAAAAAGCCCAAATAATAGTAACGCAAATTAAATACCTCATAAATAAATCCTTAATCAAAAAAAGAGGTTAATTTGTACACAAACCTCTTATCCATTTAACTAAAATCTAAAGAATTTTTATTCAATATTCTCGTTATGTTTATTCTCAATAACATATATTATTAGCCATTAACTGTGATTTGTAAAAACCAATAAACTAATAGCACAGCACTAAAACAAAACCCTTTATTTAAAGGCTAATATATAAAATTATCAATACTAAAGACAATGAATTTTAATCAAGATACAAAGATCAAAGGTTTACAGTTGTTAGAACTTTAAGTAGAGAGCTACATTTTTAAACCACCTTCATTTGAGTATCTGGAAATAACGTAAAATGACCACCTTACAATGCAATTGGCTGAATATTTAAAAACATAGAAAGTTTTTTTTTATTTAATCAGATAAACTATTATACTTTACAAAACTTATAGATAGGGCAGAGGATGTAACACATATACATATGATTGGTATGTTTTAAATAACTGAAGTTTTGATAAATATAAAAGCGCTATGGAAAAGTAGACAAAGCTTTGGGGAGCTATTCAAATAACACACTATTGGATAAATTATTTTTTTTGAATTGACTTTATTTAGCTTCCTAATAGGAAATTACGATATGTATTTAAAAAACTTTTCAATGATTAAAAGTGTATCTGGTTGGTTACTAGTACCTGCATATGATTTATTGAATTTAACAATTGCAACGAGGTTAAAAAACTACACCGTTAACCCCTAGCTACCTAATCTTAAAACATAATTTAATTTCAGTGTAAAGTGAATTTACATTTAAACACAGTTTCTACATTCACTTTAGTTTAAAAACCTGTTCTAAAGTAATCCACTTTTCGCCATCTTTAGCCCAAGGTAGTTCTTGTTGATAGTTCCACATAAGGTTTTCCCACTCTTGTACTTTAGGGTTGTTTACATCCATTTTAGCCTTTTTTATGGGGTCAAAAGTTTCATCAACCTCCATAATCATAAACATACGGTTTCCTGTTATATATATTTCCATATCAAGAATACCAGCATCTTTAATACTTTTAGTGATTTCTGGCCATGCATTACCAGCAGCATGGTATTCTTTATATTCAGCGATTAATTTAGAATCGTCTTTCAAATCACATGAATAGCAAAATCTTTTAGTTTTCATTATTTAATTTTTTGATAATTGATAAGTTTTATAACCATAAAAAGCTACAACTGCTAAACAAATAAGAGGTAATATAAATGAGAAATTTACTTCAGGAATAAACCCTAAAACTTGAACATCTGAAAATCCAGATCCACCCCAATCTAAAATACTTCCTTGTAATACAGGCATTAAAGCACCCCCAACAATTGCCATAACTAATCCTGCGGAACCAATTTTAGCTTCATCTCCCATATTTTTTAATGCAATTCCATAAATTGTAGGGAACATAATAGACATAAATACAGAAATAGCTACTAATGAAATTAATCCTGGCATTCCTTGTAATAATATTGCGCCAGCAGCACAAATTACCCCACCAATTCCAAATAACATTAATAGTTTTGAAGGATTTATTGTTTTCATTAAAGCAGTACCAATCCATCTACCAATTAAGAATAAAACCATTGCGGCAACATTAAAATAGGTGGCAGTTATTTCCATTCCGTAAGTTGTATTAACATTGTCTACATATTGAAAAATATAGGTCCAACACATAATTTGAGCACCTACATAAAAGGCTTGAGCAATTACTCCATAAACATAATTTTTGTTAGCAAATAGTTTGCTAAACGACTCTTTAAGGCCCATTTTGTCTTCTTGGGGGGTTTTGGGCATTTTTGTGAAAATAATAATACCCATAATAGCCAAAACTAAGATTCCTAGACCAATGTATGGGATACTAATAATACTTAAATCATTTTCTCTAATTACGGCTAATTCTTCTGAAGATAAAGCATTATAGGCCTCTACAGAATAATCATCAGAACGTAAGGCCCCAATAACGAAAACTTGGGCAATAATCATTCCTGTAAGAGACCCAATAGGATTAAAAGCTTGTGCTAAGTTTAAACGTTGTGTAGCGGTTTCTTTATCTCCTAATGAAAGGATTAAAGGATTTGAAGTAGTCTCTAAAAAAGCCAACCCGCAAGTTATGATCCATAATGAAATAAGGAAGTAATTAAATTCTTCATTTGCCGCAGCAGGATAAAACAAAAATGCTCCTGTTGCATATAATACTAAACCAACAATAATTCCAGATTTGTAACTGTATTTTCTAATAAAAAGAGCAGCAGGTAAAGCCATAAAAAAGTAACCAAAATAAAATGCAAATTGTACTAATGAAGCTTGTACATTTGAAAGTTCTGGCATTACCTTTTTAAATGCAGAAACCATAGGATTGGTTAAATCATTGGCAATTCCCCATAATGCAAATAATGAAGTAATAATAATAAAAGGAAATATAAGTTCCTTTTTAACAACTGGGATATTTTTTAATTTGTTCATGTTTTTTGTTGATTAATTATATTGCAAATTAAAAAAGACAAAGCATACGATTAGTTAGCTTTGTCTTTTAATATATAACAAATGATTTATCTGTTAGAAATAATTGTCTCCGTTATTTCATTAAATATGGTTTCAGGTAATTTTCCTTCTTCCCAAGCATTTAGTAAATCTTTTAGTTGGTCAGTAGTTGTAGGGCCTACTACAACTCTATCAGCTTCTAATGTTGAGAATACATATCGTAAGGCTAATCTAGATAAAGGGATGTTATGGCTTTTAGCAATATTGTTAACTTTTAAAGCGATATCAACGTCTAAATTGGTAATCCATTCATTGTTTGGCCTGTCTAAATCATATTCATTAAGTCTTCTACCTAATAATCCCATATGCAAAGCAGAAGCAGCGTAATAGGCAATATTTTCTTGTTTAATTTGAGGAAGATCTCTTTCAAAACCAGATAAATTACATGCGTCTAATTTTAAAAATCCAGAAAGCACATCAAAATTTTCTTTTATCATATGAGGATAAAATCTATCTATTGGATTTCCACCAATACCTAAACTTTTTACAATTCCTTCTTTTTTGAAAGCATTTAAGCAATCCATAATTTCATCCATTTTTTCAACAGGAACCAAATGCGGTTCATGAAGAAATAATAAATCGATAGAGTCAATTCCTATTGTTTCTAAACTTTCATAAACACTTTTACGCATTGTTTCTGGTGAATAATCAACAATACAATCATCAGCTTTATCAGCTCTTAATCTTCCAACTTTTGTGCTGATAAAAGGCTTTTCTCCAGACCATTCTTTAAGAGCTTTACCAAGATAAAGTTGTGATTTATTATATGAAGGTGCTGTGTCAAAAACATTAACTCCGTTTTCCAAAGCATAGCTAAGTGTTGCTAAAGCATCTTTTTCTTGAATAGGTCTCCAAACTCCACCAAGTCCAGAACAACCACAAACTAATCTACTTTGATTATTAAAGAATTCACTTTTTTTATGATCTCCTTTAATGTATGTCGGTTTTGTATGCATACTTTAATTTTTTATATTGTAGAATATTTTAGCATTTTCGCCCATAATAGAAGCTTGTTCTGTTGAACTGAAATCAGCTATAAATTCTGTTACTATTTTTTTTATTTTATTATAATTTCCTGCAACCAAACAAACTGGCCAGTCTGATCCAAACATGATTCTTTTCCATCCAAAAGCAACTAAAACTAATTTCATATATGGTGTTATTTGTTCTGAAGTCCAAGTAGTGTAATCAGCTTCGGTAACAATTCCAGATAGCTTACAGTAAACATTATCACATTTTCCTATTTCAAACATTAAAGCTGCCCAGCCATCATAAAAACCTGCTTTTATATATGGTTTTGCAATATGATCAATCACAAATTTTTGATTTGGAAATCTCTTTACCAACTCTAAAACAGCCCCTAACTGATGTGGAAATACTAAAATATCATACGTGAAATCATATTTTTCTAAAGCTGCAATTCCTCTTAAAAAATCGGGTCTTAATAAAAAGTTATGATCTGGTTCACCTTGTACAACGTGTCTAAAACCTTTCAGTTTTGGATATTTGCTGTATGTTTCTAATACTTCTTCAATGTTTTCTGCTCGTAAATCTACCCAACCAACAATTCCTTTTATAAAATCGTTTTTATCAGCTAAATCTAACAGGAAATCTGTTTCTTCTAATGTTTGATCTGCTTGTACGGCAATACAGCCATCAATTCCATTTTCAGCATATACTTTTTGTAAATCTGAAGGCATAAAATCTTTACGAATTACAGACATCGCGTCGTCAATCCATTCGTGTTTTATGGGTTCATATTTCCAAAAATGCTGATGTGAATCAATAATCATAGTTGAAATTATTTTACAAATGCGTCTAACGTTGTTTTCATACCATTAGTTAAAATTGCTTCTAAATATGTGGTAACTTCTTCTTGAAGACCATCAATTTCAGTTAAATCTGTTCCCCAAAAAGCTGTATTTGACAAAGTTTTTTCAGCAACTTCAACAAAATTATTGTTACTCCAAGCTTCGCTAAAGAAATCTAAAACTGTAGCATCATCTTTTAATGTAATTTCAGTTCCGTTTCTATCACCTTTATAAAAAGCAATTAAAGCAGCTAAAGAGAATAGTAAGCTTTTTGGTAACTTATTTTTACGTTTAACAAATTCTAAAACTGAAGGTAAAACTCTTGTTTTGTATTTTGAGATTGAATTTAATGAAATACTCATTAATTCGTGTGCTAAATAAGGGTTTCTGAAACGATCTAAAACGTCTGCAGAAAACTGACTTAATTCTTCAGCAGGTAAATCTAACGTAGGTGAAATATCATTGAATAAAGCATTCTTTAAGAATTTACCTACAACTTCATCTTCTAAAGATTCACGAACTCTGTCTATTCCGTATAAATAACCCACAGGAACTAGGGTAGTGTGAGCACCATTTAGAATACGTACTTTACGAGTTCTATAAGGTTCCATATTGTCAGTAAACACAACATTTAATCCACAAGCTTCAGAAGGAAATTCATCTTTAACAGATTCAGGTCCTTCAATAACCCATAAATGAAATTGTTCACCTTCAACAACTAAATTATCTTTATAACCTAACTCTTCGGTAATAGCGTCCATTTTATCTCTAGGATATCCTGGTACAATTCTGTCAACTAGTGTATTACAAAAAATATTATCATCGTTAATCCATTCAACAAATTCTTCACCTAAATTCCATTGAACAGCATATTGAATAATAATTCTTTTTAAATTATCTCCATTACGGTCAATTAATTCACAAGGAATTACAATTAAACCTTTGTCTGAAGCGCCTCCAAAAGTTTGGAAACGTTTGTACAATAAAGCAGTTAATTTTCCAGGGAAACTACTTTGTGGTACATCATCTAATTTATCATCTGCATTGTACGAAATACCAGCTTCAGTAGTATTTGAGATTACAAAACGTAAATCTGGGTTTTCAGCATTAGCAATATAATCGGCATAGTTTTCATAAGGGTTGATTCCTCTTTGAATACAATCAATTACTTGGTGTTCACTTAAAACCTCACCGTTTTTAATTCCGTTTAAGTATAAAGTGTATAAACCATCTTGATCGTTCAACATTTTTATCAAACCTTGATCTATTGGTTGAATAGCAATTACGCCAGCATCAAAGTTTGCTTTTTTATTCATTTCGTGAATCATCCAGTTAGCAAAGGCTCTTAAAAAGTTTCCCTCACCAAATTGTAAAATTCGTTCAGTATACGTATTTGCTGTAACTGTATTTCTATTTAAATTTTTCATTTTTGAAATATTTTATAATGAAATTCCTCTTTTCCAAGGAATAAAATCGTTGTGTCCTTTTACTACTGCTTTTGATGGAGTTTCGCCACTTGCCACTCTAATAACGTGGTCTAATATTTTTTCACCCATTGTCTGGATCGTATCTTCACCAGTAATTACAGTTCCAGCATTAATATCAATAATGTCATTCATTCTTTCGAACAATTCAGTATTACTTGACATTTTTAAAACAGGTGTAATAGGGTTTCCTGTTGGTGTACCTAAACCAGTTGTAAATACAATAACATTACAACCCGAACCTGCTAAACCGGTTGTGCTTTCCACATCATTACCAGGCGTGCATAATAAGTTTAATCCTGGTTTTGTAATTTTTTCGGCATAATCTAATACTTCAACAACAGGAGATGTTCCACCTTTTTTGGCAGCACCTGCCGATTTCATTGCATCGGTAATTAAACCATCTTTAATGTTTCCTGGAGACGGATTTGCTTCAAAACCAGACCCTACTGCAACTGCTGCTGCAGAATAAGCACGCATAATTGAAGAGAATTTTTTTGCATCTTCTTTATTTACGCATCTGTTAATAATGTTTTGTTCAACTCCGTTTAATTCTGGAAACTCAGATAACACTGGAGAGCCACCAAGTGCTGCTAATAAATCAGCAGCATATCCTAATGATGGGTTTGCTGAAATACCTGAAAAACCATCAGATCCACCACATTCTAATCCTAAAACTAGTTTGCTTAATGGTGCTGGCTTGCGTTCAATTTTGTTAGCTTCTATTAAACCAACAAAGGTATGTTTTACAGCTTCTTCAATTAATTGACGCTCGCTAGCACTTTTTTGTTGCTCTAAATAATGAACCGTTTTTGTTTCTTTAGGATCTTTTAGTTTTAATGCTTTTTGAAGCATTTCAATTTGAGCATTTTGACAGCCTAAACTAAAAATTGTAGCACCTGCAACATTAGGGTTTGAAATATAACCAGCTAATAAGTTACACAATACTTCAGAATCCTGACGAATTCCGCCACAACCACCATCGTGTTTTAAAAACTTGATACCGTCTACATTTGGAAATAAACGATTTTTAGCTATTTCTTCTTTTGTAGCAATAATTGGTGTATTGTAGATAGCTTCAGTTGAAGCACCTGCTTTGTACTGTGCAATTAAAGCATCTGTGTCAACAGCAAAATCTTTTTTAGTTTCGTATCCTAATTTTTCAGAAAGTGCCCCTTCTAACACATCAATATTTCTGTTTTCACAAAAAGTTAAAGGAATAACTAACCAATAATTTCCTGTACCAACACTTCCATCTTCACGGTGGTAACCGTTAAATGTTCTTCCTTCAAAGTTTGAAGTATCTGGAGCTGTCCACACAAATTTTTCATTTGAATCATTAAAATCAGCTGATGCATGCTTAATATTTTCAGTAGTTATAGCTTCACCTTGTTGAATAGGAATCACAGCTTTACCTACTAGTACGCCATACATGAAAATTTCATCACCTACCGCAAAATTTTTCAAAGCAAATTTATGTTTGCTTTTGATGTTTTCTTTTAAAATGATTTCTTGACCATTTACAAAGGTTTTTAATCCTTCAGGAAGATTATCAATCGCGACAATTAAATTGTCTATTGGATCTATTTGAGCGTAATTCATGGTTTTATAATTAAAAGTCTACTGTTGCTTTCATTACACCAGTTGCAGGATCACACCAACTATCAAAATTAGCTATCATATCTGTAAAAGGTACATTGTGTGTTATATAAGATTCTGTAGGAAATTGATCTAATACACTAATTACGTGTTCAAAATCTTCTGTTGTAGCATTTCTACTACACATTAAAGTCATTTCTTTTGAATGGACAGCAGGGTGTGTATAAGTTAATTCACCTTTAGATAAACCTACTAAAACAAACCTACCTCCGTGAGACATATAACTTGGTCCAGCTTCAAGAGCAAACTTATTTCCTGATGCATCAAATACAGCAGTTGCCATATCTCCATTAGTAATTTCTGAAATTGCAGCAGCAGGGTCATTTCCCGCATTTACAACATAATCAACACCAATTTTATCTTTGGCATATGCTAAACGTTGATCGTTCATATCTACAGCAATAACTTTAGCACCTTCAATTTGAGCCAATTTCATAATCCCAATTCCAATTGGACCACAACCTACAACTACAACAGTTTCACCAGCTTTAATGTTTGCTCTTCTTATGGCGTGAGCTCCTATTGCTAAAGGCTCAACAATTGCCATTTGGTCATTTGAAAGATCGTTTGCAGGTAATAAAATATCAGCAGGTACAGTAATTTGCTCTTGCATACCGCCATCTCCATGTACACCTAATACTGTAATATTTGTACAGCAGTTTGTTTTTCCGTTTCTACAAGCAATACATTTACCACAGCTAACGTAAGGCATAACAACTACCTTATCTCCAGATTTAATACCTCTAGCATTCTCTCCAATTTCTAAAACTTCAGAAGCCAATTCATGACCTAAAATTCTTGGGTAACTAAAGAACGCCTGATTTCCGCCATAAGCGTGAATATCTGTTCCACAAATTCCAACTTTATTTATTTTTAATAAAGCTTCTCCTTCTTTTCTTACTGGAGCTTCTTTTTCTTTCAGTAGAAACTCTCCTGGTTTTTCACAAACTATGTATTTCATGATTTATATTTTTTGTTAGTTTTACCTTATGCAAACGTTTGCGCAAATTGATTAAAAAAAACACACTTTTGTGTAGTTAAATACTCCTTAAACTACTGTTATATCTGGCTATGTGAGAAAAATAAAATTTTGATATTCAGTTTAAAGATTCTATATTTGTGCAAACGTTTGAGCAAATATAGAAAAAAGTTGGGAACTAAAAAAAAAACTACGATAAAAGATATTGCTAATGTTTTAGGTATTACACCTTCAGCAGTTTCTAGAGCATTAAGTAATCATTCTAGAATAAGCGATAAAACAAAAATAGCAGTAAGGCAAGTCGCTGAAAATTTAAATTACCAACCCAATCATTTAGCAACAGCATTAAGAACCGGTAAAAGTAATTTAGTTGGTGTAATTATTCCAAGAAATAATAGTAGTTTTTTCTCCTCAGTAGTTGAGAATATAGAGAAAGTATTAAATAAAGAAGGCTATAATATTATTATTACACAATCGTATGAATCTTATGAAAAAGAGTGTAATAATATTGATTCGTTATTATATACACAGGTTGATGGAGTAATAGCTTCCATGGCAAATGAAACTAAAGATTTAAGTTTTTATGAAAAAATTAAATCGAAAGGAGTGCCTTTGGTTTTATTTGATAGAGGAGAGGACGATTTAAATGTAGATTATGTAGGTATTGATGATTATTTAAGTAGTTTTAATGTGGTTGAACATTTGTATGCCCAAAATTGTAGAAGAATAGCACATATCGCTGGGTTTAGCCACACAAGAATCTACGAGAATAGGATTAAAGGATATAGAGATGCTTTAAAGAAATTTGATTTACCTATTGAGGAATCATTAATTATAGAAAGTAACCTAAGCATGGAAGATGGAAGGGAAGTTATGAAACAATTACTAGACTTACCAGAAATGCCAGATGCTGTTTTTGCGGCTGGTGATTATGCTGCACTTGGAGCATTACAAGTATTGCTAGAAAATGATATAAAAGTTCCTGAAGAAATAGCATTGGTTGGCTTTAGTAATGAATCTTTTACTTATTATGGAAAACCTGCTATTACATCAATTAATCAACATAGTGAAAAAATAGGTAAATTAGCTGCAGAAGCTTTTTTAAATAGAATAAAAAACCCAACTAAAAAGGTTTCGTTAAATAAAATTAATTTGAAAGCCGAATTAATTGTTAGAGCTTCTTCAAATAAAATAAAAAAATAATAGTTCTACTATGCAGATTTTAAATAGTAAGTCATATTCATTGTCAATAGTTGTAAATTTATTTCTAGGTATATTCTTTACAAGTATAAGTTATGGTCAATATTCTTTAGGTTTTGACCATTTAACTACCGAGAACGGACTGTCACAAAGTGATGTGAACTGTATTTACCAAGATAAAGATGGTTTTATGTGGTTTGGAACTCACGATGGTTTGAATAGGTATGATGGCTATAATTTTACAATATTTAAACCAGATCCAACAAGTGAAACTAGTATAAGTAGCAATTTAATATGGAAAATTGTTGACGATGAAAACGGGAATTTATGGATAGGAACTACAGGGGGTGGGTTGAATTATTTTGATAAAAATACCGAAAAGTTTACACGCTTTCAGCATGATGAATACAATTCTAATAGCTTAATAAGTAACCATATAACACAATTATATAGAGATTCAAAAAGCCGATTATGGATTGGGACTACAAAAGGTATAGATTTAATAGATTTAGAGAAACCTATAGATTCAATAAAAATTCAACATTTTAACTTATACCAAAATGAAATTATTTCATCAATGGATGGTAATAGTGTTTTTTCCATTTTTGAAGATAGTAGAAATCAATTATGGGTTGGAGGTATTAGAGGATTGTCTAAACTAATCCGTGACCAAAACGGAGATATTTATTTCCAACTAGTTAATAAGTATTTTGAGCGACCTAATATACCTGTGCGTACAATTGCTGAAGATCGTTTTGGAAATTTATTAATTGGATCTTCGGCTGGATTATATAGATATTTATTGAATAATGATACCTATAAGTCTCAATTTATTCGTGCAGGAAACTTTACAAAAATAGTAGTAGACAAGGAGCATATTTGGGCAGGAACTTCAAAGGGATTATTAGATTTTAAAAATATATCAGACACTTTAGTGCCTATTATGGTAAGTTTGTATAAGTATGATCCTGAAAACCCAACTCAAAGTTTAAGTAAAGACCATGTTAAATCGTTATTCATAGATAGAACAGGAATTGTATGGGCAGGAGCCGATGGAGGTGGAGTAAATAAATTTGATCCTCAAAGAAAACAATTTTTACATATTCAAAAAACTTTAGACCCAGGCAGTATAGCTAATAATAACTTGCGATCTATGTATGAAGATAGTAATGGGTATTTATGGTTAGGTTCAAATGGAGGTGGATTAAATATGCTGCCAAAAAAAGATATAGATAGGAAATTTAATAAATTTAAACATTTAACAAAAATTAATAAACCTTTTGCAATTGAAGAAGTTATATATAACAATTCAAAAAAAATATTGGTTGGTGGAGAAAATTCTCCTGGATTATTTGAAATTGATATAGAGGATCCAGCAAAAATTAGCAATGCAGCTATTAAACCTATTCGTGAAATAACAAATAGCGTTTTTTCTATAATGCAAGATTCATATAAAAATATATGGATTGGAACTTATAATGGCGGAGTTCATAGATGGTTATTAGACAAAGATTCAGCTGATTTTAAAAAAGATATTTTATCTGAAAATAAAAACATAGATTTTAGTATTTCAAATAATATTATAAGAGATATATTACAAGACTCAAAAGGGAATATTTGGTTTGCAACTGGTAATGGCTTGTGCAAAATAACACCTGATCAAATTCATACTAAGAACCCAAAATTTGAAATTTACAAAAGCAATCCTAACGATTCTATAAGTATTAGCCATAATTATATTTTAACCGTTTTTGAAAGTAAGTCAGGAGAAATTTGGATTGGTACTTTTGGAGGAGGTTTAAATAAGTTAATAACTTCAAATGATGGTGAAATTATTGGTTTTAAAACGTTTTCAATAAACGAAGGATTGCCAAATAGTGTTGTCAAAGGTATTTTAGAAGACGATAATGGAAACTTATGGTTATCAACCAATAAAGGTTTATCCCGTTTTAATATTGATCAAGAGAGTTTTAAAAATTATGATGCAAATGATGGCTTGCAAAGTAATGAATTTAGTGAACTTACCTGCTTGAAAAGAAAAAATGGCGAGCTATTATTTGGTGGTGTAAATGGATTTACAGCTTTTTTTCCAAACGAAATTAAAAACAATGATCTAAATGCTGAGACAGTTTTTACTCAATTTTCAATATTTAATAAACCTGTTGCAATAGGAGAGGAAATTAACGGACGTGTTATTTTAGATAAATCTATAAATAAAAAAGAACAGATAGATTTAAAATACAGTGAAAACAGCTTTTCCTTTGAATTTGCAGCTTTACATTATGCAGCTTCAAAAAAGAATAATTATAAATATAAATTAGAAGGATTTAATGAAAATTGGATTTTTACAACTTCAAACAACCGCTATGCAACCTATACAAATTTAGAACCTGGTTTGTATACTTTAAAAGTTATGGCCTCTAACAATGATGGGGTTTGGGATAAAACACCAATACAACTAAAAATTAATGTAATCCCTCCGTTTTGGAGAACTGAATGGGCTAAAGTATTTTATGTATTTATAATTTTAGGATTGTTACTTGCTTTTAGAAGGTTTACTGTAATTAGAACTACTAAAAAACATGAGTTAGAATTAGAACATTTAGAAAAGGAAAAACTTGAAGAAATTAATCGTTTAAAATTAGAGTTTTTTACAAATATTTCTCACGAATTTAGAACCCCATTAACTCTTATAAAAGGCCCATTAGAATACTTACAAAAAAAAGGTAGCGACATTTCTCATAAAGAAGTAAGTGATCAATATCAATTAATGAAGAAAAATACAGACTATTTATTAAGGTTGGTAAACCAGTTATTGGATTTTAGAAAAATGGATAAAGGTAAAATGGAATTACTAATTGGGGAAAATGATGTTGTTTCTTTTTTGAAAGAAATTGGAGAACCCTTTCAGTTTTTAAGCCTTAAAAAAGATATTGACTTTCAAATTAAATCTTCTGAAAAGAATATAAAATCATATTTTGATAAAGATGCTTTAGAAAAAATTATAAATAATTTACTGTCCAATGCTTTTAAATTTACACCTGAAAAAGGTAAAGTATCTGTTGAAGTTTTTAATGGCAAAGATTTTGAATGTCATGAAAATCTAAATTTAAATATTGATGTTGAAAAATATATTCTAATTCAGGTTTCCGATTCTGGCCCTGGTATTCCAGAGCATAGAGTTAAACATGTTTTTGAAAGATTTTATACGAATGTAGGTAGTAAAAATATAAATAAAGGTACTGGAATAGGACTTTCATTTACCAAAAATTTGGTCGAATTACATCAAGGCTCTATAAGTGTTTTAAGTGATCCATCTTTTGGAACCTCATTTTTTGTTTGCTTACCGAAAAATAAAAATGCTTATGATGGTGTTGAAGGGATTTCTTTTTATGACAATTCTGAAGGATTATCACTTGTTAGTCAAACAGAAGCAGCTACGCATGCTATAGAAGTAATGGATGATATTGTTGATAAAGGTCTTTCTAGAACAAGATCAAAATTACCGGTTTTACTAATTGTAGATGATAATGCTGATATTAGATCCTTTATAAAAAGAGGATTGGGTGAGGAGTATTATATTTATGAAGCTGAGGATGGAGAAAAAGGTTTTGAATTGGCTAAAAATGTGGTTCCAAATATTATAATTACAGATTTAATGATGCCAATAATGGATGGTATTGAACTTTGCGATAAACTAAAAACAACTCAAGAAACCAGTCATATCCCCGTAATTATGTTAACAGCAAAAACTTCACAGGAATGGGAAATAGAGGGATTGAAAACAGGCGCTGATGCCTATATAAGAAAACCGTTTGATATGGAATTGTTAAAGTTGAAACTAAAAAATATTTTAAACTACCGAGATGAATTAAGAAGACGTTTTAACCGAGATACAACTTTACAGCCAAATGAAGTTACTGTAACCTCTACTGATGAAATATTTTTAAATAAGGCTATTGAAATTGTTGAAAAACATATGATGAATTCTGAGTTTAGTGTTGAATTGTTGGTGAAAGAAATGTCCTTAAGTAGGAGTAATTTATATTTAAAAATTAAAGAATTAACAGGTCTTTCTTCAAGTGAATTTATTAGGAATATACGTTTAAAAAGAGCCGTACAGCTCCTAGAACAAAGTGATTTATCAGTAAAAGAGATTATGTATATGACTGGATTTAATACGGCTTCCTATTTTTCTAAATGTTTTAAAAAACAGTTTGGAGTAATACCTAGTAAGTATGTGCGTCAGAGTGGAGTGAACTCAGATTTTGATGAAGAAGAAATAACTTAAGATTAAAATGAATCATTTGTTTCAGTATTAAAATCATTTGTCATTCTTCATCTAGCCAATTATAATAATATTTGCTTTTAATTAAATTGTTCTATTTATATTAAAAATTTTGTGAATCTTTAATGCTCGTTTAATTTAATTGAACGAGCATTATTTCTTAAAAGTAAAAATTATGAGAATGAAAATACTTCTGGTATTTCTAGTTTTAATAAATATAAGTTGTAAAAAAATAAAACCAGAAATCATTAAAAAAGATAAACCAAATATCGTTTTTATTTTTACTGATGACCAAACCTACTCGTCAATTCACGAGTTGGGAAATATTGAAATAATTACTCCAAATATGGATAATTTAGTAAAAGAGGGCACAACTTTTACACATGCATACAATATGGGTTCTTGGAGTGGAGCCGTTTGTGCTGCTTCTAGAGCCATGTTAAATACAGGTCGTTTTGTTTGGAGAGCAAATAATTTTAGACAAAATTGGGTGAAAAACGATACAGCAACTTACAATCAATCTTGGGGAAAATTAATGGAAACTCAAGGTTATGATACTTATATGACAGGTAAATGGCATGTTGATGTGCCTGCTGAAAAAGTTTTTATGAATACCGTTCATATTCGTCCAGGAATGCCAAAAGACGCTTGGGATCACTTCAAAATGGTTGCCAAATTTGATTCGTTATCAAAAGTTAAAAATGGAAAATCGGCTGATATTATGCCAAATGGTTACAATCGTCCGCAAAACAAAAATGATCATTCTTGGTCGCCTTACGATACTGCTAAAGGTGGTTATTGGGAAGGAGGTAAACATTGGAGCGAGGTTTTAAAAGATGACGCTTTAACTTTTATAAACAAAGCCAAAGCTAGTGATAAACCGTTTTTTATGTATTTGGCATTTAATGCGCCACACGATCCAAGACAAGCTCCTAAAGAATTTGTAGATTTATATCCATTAGAAAACATTTCAATCCCAAAAAGCTTTTTACCTGAATATCCATATAGAAATGATATTGGAAATGGAGACCATTTAAGAGATGAAGCCTTAGCGCCTTTTCCAAGAACTGAATATGCTATAAAAACCCATATACAAGAGTATTATGCAAGCATTACACATGTTGATGCGCAAATTGGAGCGATTATAAAAGCTTTAAAAGAGTCGGGTAAAATGGAAAACACTTATATTATTTACACAGCAGATCACGGTTTGGCTATGGGACGCCATGGTTTATTGGGAAAGCAAAGTTTATTTGATCACAGTATGCGTCCGCCAATGGTAATTATTGGTCCTGATATTCCTAAAAATAAGCGCATAGAAGCAGATGTATATCTGCAAGATTTAATGGCAACAACATTAGATATTGCAGGTTTAGAAAAACCAACTTATATAGAGTTCAATAGCTTTTTAGATTTGGCTAAAGGAGAAACCCAAAAGAGTCATTATAATGCAATTTATGGTGCTTATTTAGATCTACAACGTATGATTAGAAAAGATGGTTATAAATTAATGGTCTATCCTAAAATTAATAAAGTATTGTTGTTCGATTTAACTAATGATCCTGAAGAAATGAATGATATTGCCAATCTTCCTGAAAATGAAGAAAAAGTAAAGTCTTTATTTCATGATTTGCTACAATTACAAAAAGAAATGGAAGATCCATTAGATATTAGCCATATTTTAACTGTTCAATAAATTTAATCAATAAAATTTTCAATAATGAAGAAGATAACCTTAATCATAGTTTTGTTTTTAACCTTTGGCATATTTGCACAGCAAAACGACTGGGAAAATCCATATGTCAATCAAATAAATAAATTACCTGCAAAAGCTACTTTTTACAGTTTTGAGAACCAAAAACAGGCAATTATAGGAGACAGAACAGCATCAAAATATTACAAATCTCTAAATGGAGATTGGAAATTTAGTTGGGTTGCAAAACCAGCTGATGCATCTAAAAATTTTCAAGAATCAAATTTTAACGCTTCAGGTTGGGGTGTAATTGATGTTCCTTCAAATTGGGAGATGAGAGGTTACGGAACCCCAATTTACAGCAATTCTACCTATCCTTTTTTTAGTGATTATCCTTATATCAATCATTCAGACAACCCAGTGGGTCATTATATCAAATCTTTTGAAGTTGATGAATCTTGGGGTGAAAAAGATATTATACTTCATTTTGGAGGGGTTTCTTCGGCATTTTATGTTTGGGTAAATGGCGAATTTGTAGGTTATAGTGAAGATACTCGTTTGCCTTCAGAATTCAACATTACAAAACATATTAAAAAAGGTAAAAATAAAGTAGCTGTAAAAGTATATCGTTGGTGCGATGGAAGTTATCTAGAAGCTCAAGATCATTGGAGAATGAGTGGTATTGAACGCGAAGTTTATGTAGAGGCTGTGTCAAAAGTACGTTTGTCTGATTTTACTGTTCGTACCAATTTAGATGAAAATTATGAAAATGCCTTATTGCAAATTAGACCTAAATTTGTAGCGAATATAGCCAATAAATATGTTGAAAAAGTAGGTCATTTTGGAGATGCTCCTTTAAAAACAATTGTTGACGACTGGACCTTAACTACCCAATTAATTGATGCAGAAGGGAATATTGTAGGAAAAGACAATGTGATAGATCTTCAAAAATATTTTAGTGAATGGTATCCACAACGCGACAATGTTTATTTTGGAATGATTGAAACCGAAGTGAAAGCTCCAAAAAAATGGTCGGCTGAAAGTCCTTATTTATATACACTTCTGTTAACTTTAAAAGATAACAAAGGGAATTTAATGCAAGTTACAAGTACTAAAGTTGGTTTTAGAGAAGTTAAAATTGATGATCGTGGCCGTTTTTTAGTAAATGGAAATGTTGTTAAAATGATTGGTGTAAATCGACATGACCACAATATGAAAAACGGAAAATCTGTTTCTAGAGAAGATATGGAAATGGATGTTAAATTGTTAAAGCAGTTTAATTTTAATGCAGTACGTACATCACATTATCCAAACGATCCTTATTTTTATCAGTTATGTGATACTTACGGTATTTACGTTATGGATGAGGCGAATTTAGAAACACACGGTGTTAGAGGTAAATTATCTAATGATTCGCAATGGGGAAGTGCTTTTTTAGAAAGAGCCATTCGTATGGTAGAGCGTGATAAAAATCATCCTAGTATTGTAATATGGTCATTAGGAAATGAATCGGGTATGGGACCAAATCATGCTGCAATGTCGGCTTGGATAAAAGATTTTGACCCAACACGTTACATTCATTATGAAGGTGCTCAAGGAGATCCAACAGATCCAAATTATAAAAAGAATTATTACAATCACGGAAAAGGAAATCCTACTGATCCAAAATGGGTAGATATGATAAGCCGTATGTATCCATCAGCACAAGATTTACAAGATTTAATTGATGACACCTCTAAAATAGACAATCGCCCGGTAATTATGTGTGAATATGCGCATGCTATGGGAAATTCTGTTGGGAATATGCAAACCTATTGGGATGTTATTTATAAAAACGACCGTGCAATGGGTGGTTATATTTGGGATTGGATTGATCAGGGGATTTTAAAAACAGATAAAAATGGTAAAGAGTTTTTTGCTTATGGAGGTGATTTTGGAGATAAACCAAATGATAATAGTTTTTGTATAAATGGAATAATTGCAGCCGATAGAACTCCAAAACCTGAAATTTACGAATGTAAAAAGGTCAATCAACCAGTTCTAATTTCAGCAGTAGATGTTGAAAAGGGTGAGTTTGAAATTTTAAATCGCCATCATTCAATAGATTTATCTAGATACAATTTATCGTGGAATTTGTTAGAAAATGGAGTAGTGGTTCAAACAGGAGAATTAGCACCTTTAGATACTAAGCCGTCAGAGATATCTAAAATAAGTATAAACTATAAATCTTCAAAAATAAAACCGGGTAACGAGTATTTTATTTCAATTATAGGTACGTTAAAAGAAAGTACTTTATGGGCAAATAGTGGTTATCGTATTTTTGAAGAGCAGTTTAAATTGCCGTTAAAAGTTAAGCCAATTGTTAAAACGAATTCTAAATTAACTAGCTTAACAGTTGATGATAATACTGAGGATATTACTATAAACAACAAAAATATTAATTTGGTTGTAAATAAAAAATCAGGTTTTATTACTACATATTCTTCTAATGGAATTTCAATTGTTGAAAATCCATTGAAATTGAATTTTTGGAGACCACAAACCGAAAATGACGCAGCGTATAGACGTGCTAAAAAACAGCAAAATGAGCGTGATTGGCTAAATGCAGGTGATAATTTTGTTGTAACAAATAGTAATATAAATACTACTGAAGAAGGAAAAGTAATTGTTAATGTTAAAGGAACTATTGAAAACCCTTCAACAGCCATTAATTTGACTTACACTGTTTTAGGAAACGGACAAGTAAAGGTTGATTATTCGGCTTCAATTGCTGAAAATTCACCAAATGTTCCAAAAATAGGTATGCAGTTTGATATTTCTAACTCATTTAAAAATATAACTTATTACGGTAAAGGGCCTCAAGCCAATTACCAAGATAGAAATACAGGTGCTTTTGTTGGTCTTTATACTGGTGATGCTATGACTATGAATTACGGTTATGTTTTTCCTGAAGAATATGGGAATCATACAGGTACTCGCTGGTTTAAAGTTGAAAATGAAACAGGAAATGGAGTTTTAGTTAAAGGGCGTGAATTGCTAAATTTTAGTGTTTTACCTTACAGTACTACCAATATTGAAGAGGCAACCCATACCAATGAACTGATTGAAAGAGATGTATTAACAGTGAATATAGATTTAATTCAAATGGGTGTTGGTGGCGATAATACCTGGTCTGCAAAAGCAGAACCACATGAGCCTTATATAATTAAGCCAGGAACTTATAATTATTCATTTTATTTAATTCCAATTGCTTCAAAAAAAACTAAAATAAATCCAGTATCAATTCAATTTTAAAGATGAAAAAACGACTGTTGAGTTTTGCGAGTGTATTGTTAGTTATAGCTTCTTGTACTTCAAACAAAGAAAAACAAATTTCAGAAGAAATTCAAAAAGAGATTGCTAAACCAAATATCATTGTAATCCTAACAGATGATCAAGGTTGGGCTGATGTTGGCTTTAATGGAGCTACAGATATTCCTACACCAAATATAGATAAAATGGCTGCTGAGGGTGTTGTTTTCTCAAATGGTTATGTTTCACATCCTTATTGCAGTCCGTCAAGAGCAGGTTTATTAACTGGTCGCTATCAAGCGCGTTTTGGACATGATTGTAATATGCCTTACAATGTTGAAAGCGATGAAACTGTGGGAACTCCACTTTCAGAAAAAATGATTTCTGAAGCTTTAAAGGATTTAGGTTATAGAACAAGTGCCATTGGTAAATGGCATTTAGGGGATCACGAAGAATTATGGCCACCAGCACAGGGATTTGATCATTGGTTTGGTTTTCCTGGCGGAGGAATGAATTATTGGGGGAAATCTAAAAATAAAATTCAAACTATTTATAGAGATAGAAAAGTAGTACCTGAAGATGAATTAACCTATTTAACCGATGATTTTACAGATGAAGCTATTGATTTTATTACTAAAAAAGATGATAAGCCATTTTTTATATACTTGGCATATAATGCACCACATGCACCTGACCATGCAACTAAACAATATTTAGAAAATACCAAACATATTGAATATGCAGGTAGAAGTATTTATGGAGCTATGGTGAATGGTGTAGATCACTCTGTTGGTAGAATTGATTCTACCTTAGTAGCAAACGGCATAAAAGACAATACTGTTATTGTTTATTTAAGTGATAATGGAGGAAGAGTTGAACATGCCGATAATAGACCTTACAGGGGGCATAAAGGAATGTTGTTTGAAGGAGGTATTAAAGTGCCTTTTAGCATTACTTGGCCAAACGGAATTAAACCAAACCAAGTTTATAATGAGGCTGTAATTTCGTTAGATTTGTTTCCTACTTTTTTAAATATGGCTGGAGGAAATGCTAGTAACGAAAAGCAATTAGAAGGGAAAGATTTATTACCTTATATAAATAAGGAAAATACAGGTAAACCTCATGAAATTATGTTTTGGCGTTCTGTTGGTGGTTTTGAATATGCTGTTAGAAAAGGAAAATATAAGTTGTATAAAAGCTCATATAAAGATAAAACCTTGCTTTTTGATTTAGAGGAAGATTCATATGAACGTTATGATATTTCCGATAAATACCCTGAAATTATGATAGAATTACAAGCAGCTTATAAAGATTGGGATGCTAAAAACATAGCGCCTCAATGGGTTGATCCGCATGCTGAGAATGTATTAAAAGAAGAAAGTAAATGGGAAGCCGCTAGAAATAGGTCTTCAAAGTAAAATAACATAAATAAAATTATAAAAATGATTCAAAATTTAAAATTGAAAAGCATCTCGTTTCGTTTAGTGCTATTAAGTTCTTTGTTTTTTTTAGGAGCATGTAAAAACGAGAAAAGTGAAAGTAAAACGAAAGAATCCAATAAGCCAAACATTGTTTTTATCTATTTAGATGATTTAGGTTATGGAGATATTAGTGCAAATGGAGCTACAGAAATAACAACTCCTAATATTGATAAATTAGCAAATGAAGGTGTGCGATTTACCAATGGTTACGCTACATCTGCTACTTGTACGCCAAGTAGATACGCAATTTTAACAGGGGTATATCCTTGGAGAAATAAAGATGCAGCTATTTTACCAGGAACAGCTCCGTTGATTATAAGTACTGAACAAATGACAGTTCCAAAAATGTTGAAATCTCAAGGATATCATACCGGTATTGTGGGGAAATGGCATTTAGGGCTTGGTTCTGGAAATGTGAATTGGAACCAACGTGTGTCTCCTGGACCAAATGAAGTTGGTTTTGATTATTCATATATTATGGCAGCAACCCAAGATCGTGTACCAACAGTATATATTGAAAATGGAGATGTAGTTGGGTTAGATCCAAACGATCCAATTGAAATTAATTATAAAGATAATTTTGAAGGAGAACCAACTGGAACTGATAATCCTGAATTGTTAACTATGAAATGGCACCACGGACATAATAGTAGTATTGTAAACGGTATTCCTAGAATTGGTTTTATGAAAGGTGGTGAAGCTGCAAAATGGAGTGATGTTGATATGGCTGATCATTTTTTAAAAGGAGCTCAAGATTATGTAAAACAACATAAAAATGAACCCTTCTTTTTGTATTATGCTTTGCAACAACCACATGTGCCACGTACACCGCATCCACGATTTGTTGGAACTTCAGGAATGGGCCCAAGAGGAGATGTTATTTTAGAAGCGGATTGGGTAATTGGTGAGTTTATAAATACGCTAGAAGCTGAAGGTTTATTAGATAACACATTAATTGTTTTTTCTAGTGATAACGGCCCTGTTTTAAATGATGGTTATTATGATGATGCTGTTGAAAAACTAGGAGCTCACGACCCAAAAGGAGGTTTAAGAGGTGGAAAGTACAGTTTGTTTGATGCAGGTACTCATGTTCCTTTTATTACGTACTGGAAAGGGAAAATTAAACCTAATGTATCAAATGCGTTAGTGAGCCAGGTAGATTTATTATCGTCTTTGGCAAAATTAACAGGAAGTGATGTAAAACTAAATGATAGTGAGGAATTAATGGATGTTTTATTAGGAACTTCAACTGAAGGAAGAACAGAATTAGTTTTAGAAGCTGGGCAAAAAACAGCTTATAAAGCCGGAGACTGGGTTTTAATACCTGCATATAATGGGAATCCAATTAACACACAGGTAAATATAGAGTTGGGTGTTTCTCCAGATTATCAGTTGTACAACCTTAAAAATGATAGAAGTCAGGAACATAATTTAGCAGCTACTGAAAAAGTGAAGTTAGCTGAAATGATTGCTGCTTATGAACTAATAAGAGGTACTGAAAAAGTTGAAATAAAAGAGCTAGAATTAAAATAGTTCAGAAGAAAAATTAGTTAAAAAGGCTTTGCAGTATTAGTGCAAAGCCTTTTTTATGCACTTTAATTTTTATTAACCATATGTACTACTTTTCTGTTCATTTCTAATCGCTGAATTAGAGAGTAATCAATAATTTTATTTTTCTAAATTAATTGAAAAATGAGATTAAGTATATTTTTAATAAGTTGTTTAATAATTACAACTTCTTATGCACAAAAAAGTAATTTGCCTGTTGGTTTTGAAACTGGCGATAGAACAAAAACAAATTTAAATATTGGGTGGAAATTTCATTTAGGTGAAGTTAATGGTCAGCCAGAACTAGTGGGTTTTGATGATACTACATGGGAAAGTGTTTCTATTCCGCATACTTCACAATTGGTTTCATATGAACTAGATAGCATTAAAGAAACTTGGGTACAAGAGACCTATTTAAGAGCTATTAGTTGGTACCGAAAATCTATCAAAGTAAATTCACCTTCAACCCAAAAAGTTTTTATTGAATTTGAAGCAGTTCACAACACTACAGAATTGTGGGTTAATGGTAAAAATGTTGGTAAATACGCTGTTAACGGTTATGTTCCTTTCTTTTTTGATATTACAGATTATGTAAAATATGGTGAAGAAAATCTGATTGCCATAAAAGCCGATAATAGTTTTAACCAAACCATAGCACCCGACCCTCACAGGTCTGATTATGTAAAATTTGGTGGTATGTATCGCGATGTTTATTTGGTAACTACCAATAACTTACACGTAAGTTTTAATTGGGA
Source organism: Lutibacter agarilyticus (assembly GCF_900188235.1). Taxonomy (GTDB): domain Bacteria; phylum Bacteroidota; class Bacteroidia; order Flavobacteriales; family Flavobacteriaceae; genus Lutibacter; species Lutibacter agarilyticus. The sequence continues at coordinate 88,230 of NZ_FZNT01000001.1, forward strand.
AGACTTTGATGCTGGTGTAAATATCAACACGCCAACTGTTAATAAACACAATGGTACAGTTACTGTAAAAACAACTGTAAAAAACGAAAACACTTCAACAAAAAAATGTAAAATAGTTACCAATATTATCAATGAAGAGGGTTATGTTTTAAAAAAAATCACTTCAAATGTTAATATAGCGGCCAATTCAAATTATACTTTCCGCCAATCGGCTGTAATAGAAGACGATTATCATTTATGGTCTCCAGATAAACCTTATTTATATAGAGTACATTCGGTTATTTATGATGAGGAAACACCTGTTGATTTTGTTGAAAATAAGTTTGGATTTAGAACTTTTTCTTTAGAAGAGGGAAAAGGTTTTGTGCTGAATGGAGAGCCTGTTTTTTTAATAGGTGCAAATCGCCATCAAAGTTATCCAATTGTTGGAGACGCAGTTCCAAATTCGTTTCATTATAATGAAGCTTTGCAATATAAAAATGCAGGAATGAATATCATTCGTTTGTCGCATTATACACAAGATGATGCTTTTATAAATGCCTGTGACGAATTAGGTATTTTAGTGTATGAAGAACCATCAACTTGGATTGAATGGGGAGATGAAGCTTGGTTTTCAAATTTAGAATCGGCAACCAGAACTATGATTCGCAATCACAGAAATCATCCATCAATTGTTTTTTGGGGAGCAGGTATCAATCACAGAGGTCCGGTGCCACAAATGCAAACAGTTGCTAAAGAAGAAGATCCGTTTCGTTTAACAGCTTCGGCTTCTAGTCCGTGGAATGGTGTTAAAAATGAAGGTATTTCAGACATCTATGCAACAATGGATTACAGAAGAACAGAATTCCCAGAAGGTGCTTTTACAATGGTTATGGAGCATGGAAGTTCGCCAAATGCTGAGGTTAATCAATTTCACATTTCTAGATATAAAGGCAATAAAAATAATTTTGCAGCCATTGCCTGGTTGGGCGCCGATTACAATCATTTGCAACCTGATATAGTAGATAAAAGATGGAAACGTGATTTTATGACAACTTATGCTGTTTTATCCTCATATAGAATTCCAAAGCCAGTTTATTATTGGTATCAATCTGAATTGGTTGCAAAACCAATAGTGCATATTGCAGATGAAACTGCTTCAAAAGATGGCAAAGTAAGCGTATTTAGTAATTGTCAAGAAGTTGCATTGTATCATAATGGTGTTTTAATTTCAAAACAATATCCTGATAACAATGTGGTTAAATTAAATTTAAATCACCCTTCATTTACATTTAATTACAAATGGACAGCTGGTAAACTAACAGCTGTGGGTTATACAAATGGACAAAAAATTACAGAGTTTTCAAGAACAAAACAAGGCAAACCAACACAAATTAAATTAGAGTTTAATATCAACAATCAGCCATTTTATGCTGGTGGTTCAGATATGAGATTGGTACACGCGTATGTTTTAGATGAAAACGGAGAAGTGGTAACAACTGCAAACAACACTATTTCGTTTTCAATTAAAGGAGAAGGTGTGTTGGTTGATAATGGAAATATAGATGTAAATCCGGCTAAATTGTATAATGGAGTTGCTTCAATTTATTTAAAAGGTACCGCTAAAACAGGTGAAATTACAGTTACAGCCAAAGCAAATGGGTTAAAAACAGGAACGGCTTCAATAACAACTTCAACCTATAATTCTAATGAAATTGAAAATGCAGCAAAACCAATTTATGATTTCCCAATTTCAAAAGTAGATATTGGTGGTAAAGTTCAATTGGTACAATTTGATTGGTTAGCATGGACAGGAACTTCTAATGAAAATTTGAAGTATTTATTAAAAGATTACAATGCTGAAATTGAAATAATTAGTAAAAACAACATTAATTGGTTGGGAGATAGTGCTATGTTGGGCGATTTAAGTTTTGTAGGTACCGATGGTGTTTATGTTGAAGAAGGAGTTTTAACTTTAAAAATTTCGAACTTAAAAGCGGGTAATTATTTTATTGAAACTTTTCATCATTCTAGAAGAGGAAATGTAAAAATGACCAACGATATTGAAATAACACTTGTTGATAAAAACGGAACATTTAGCAGAGTATCTAATGATCATATTGTAGATTATTATTTACAAGATAATACAGGTGAACGCGCACCTTTAAGTATAAAAACATACTTTAAAACCGATGGTAAATCGCCAGTAATGTTAAATTTTAAAAACATGAATAATGTTGGTGATATGTGGTTAAACGGATTTGTTTTAAAACAATTAAAATAGAAGATAATGAGATTAAAAAATATTTGTTTAGTATTGTTATTAATTACTTCAATAGTAAAAGCTCAAAAATATACTGTAGATATTACATATGTGTCTTTAGAACAAGGTGAAGAAAATCCTGTGAAAACTTTTGAAACTAATATTGATGCTTCAGTAAAAGTGACCCAAAACGATTTTATTGTTTTAGTGCCTGAAGTTGAGTTTCAAACCATTGAAGGTATTGGTGGTGCGTTTAACGAAAATGGAGGTGAAGCGTTGCTAAGTTTATCTGAAGAAATGCAGCAAAAAGTGTTAACAAACTTATTTAACACAAACAATGCAAATCTTGTTTTTAATAGAACGCCTATTGGAGCCAGTGATTTTTCGTTAGATGCTTATAGTTATAGTATGGTTGCTGAAGATTATAAAATGAAACATTTTTCAATAAAAAGAGATGAAAAATATTTATTGCCATATATAAAAAAGGCTTTAAAAGTAAATCCAACAATGCTATTACAAGCTTCGCCTTGGAGTCCGCCAGCTTGGATGAAATATAGCAATGCAATAGACAAAAATAATAAAGATTTAAAAGGAAGCAGGTTAAGAGCAACTCCAGAAATTTACAAAGCTTACGCTAGTTATTTTGTAAAATATATTGAAGCTTATAAAAAACAAGGTGTAAATATTGATCGTTTTTGTATTCAAAATGAGCCAGACACTTATGCTCCATTTCCGGGTTGTAATATGACGATGGAGCAAATGGAAGATTTAAGTTTAAATTACGTAATACCTGCCTTCAAAAAAAATAAATTAAATACAGGTATTTGGGCAGGAACATTTAGAACCATAAATAGAGGTGATCATTACAAGATTTTAAATTCAAAAACCATTGAAAATTTTGATGGTATTGGTTTTCAATATGCTGGTGAAGCTTTTATAAGAGAAGTTTCATTATTGGCTCCAAATATGAAAATAATGAGCACAGAAACCAAGTGTTTTAATGGAGATAATTCAACCGAACAAGCCAAACAAAGAATGGCAGAAATTGCCAATTATATCAATGCAGGAAGTTCAAATTATTGCTATTGGAATATAATTTTAAATGAAACTTCGACAAGTGCTTGGGGTTGGAAACAAAACTCGTTGGTGGTTATCAATCGTGAAAATGGAAATGTGATATATACACCAGATTACAATGCCATGTATTTGGCAAGTAAATCCATTCAAAAAAATGACCATAGAATTGCCCATATTTCAAAACATGCAATTGTAACTACAAAAAATAGCAGCAATCAAATCAAAGTTTTAATTCAGAATGATGAACCTAAAACTAAGTTTGTAAAATTAATTATTGATGAAGAAGAAATAAATATAGAATTGCCAAATAATGCACTTTGTAATTTAACTTTAACACTTAACTAAATGTTATTTAAGCATAAAATATTGACATTGTTAGTTGTTTTAATTTCAATAGGAACTAAAGCACAGCAAACCAGTAAACCCAATATATTGTGGATTTTAACCGATGACCAACGTACAGATTCTAACGGTTATTACAACGAAATTACCACAGGTAAAAATGAGAGTCCGCTTGGTTTTGTAATGTCTCCAAATTTGGATGCTTTATCAAAAGAAGGAACTGTGTTTATCAATATGTATTGTAATTCTCCAGCTTGCGCGCCCTCAAGAAATAGTATGATAACAGGTAAATACCCGCATCATTCTGGTGTTTATGGATTTGAATATTTTACTGGAAAAACTGATTTTTTCAATAAAACATTGCCACAAGTAATGACAGAAAACGGTTATGAAACTACGTTGTTTGGTAAAAGCGGGTATCGCAATAAAGATGTAAATAAAAAGGATAAAACACCTTACGACGCATTTTATGAGCAATATATTACAGATAACGATTTGATGAGAGCTGGAATTACCGATTGGTACAATCCAAGTGTTTGGGGAAAAGTAAATGGTAAAAATCAAAAAACAGATTCGAGAACCGAATTCTTTTTTCCTAATGGAGACAAGAAATCTTGGAGTCGTGAAAAAACAATTTCCAAAGAAGAACAGGAAGTTAGAAAAAGTGTTGAAGCTGAGTTAGATATTTTATATCATTATTCAAAACCAGGTTCTGATTTAATAATTGGAGGTGTAAATTCAATGCCAGCAGATAAAACTTTGGATGGTAATATTTTAACTGAATATACGAGCTATTTAAACAATCAAGGCGAAAGCTATACCAATTTGTTGGGTAATACAATGAATGGAGCAGATGCCAAAAAGCCTTTATTTACAAGTTTGAGTTTTCATTTTCCACACACACCTGTAATGCCTCCAAAAGAGTTTAGAGATTTATTTAAAGATAAAGTTTATAAAATTCCTGAATTTGATAAAGAAGCAGAGTTGAGTAAGTTGCCAAAGCAGTTGGTTACTTTGTATGAGAAATTAAAAATTGACGATTTGTCTTATGAAGATAAGCAACAAGCCATTAGAGATTATTATGCTTTTTGTGCTTTTGGCGATTATATTATTGGGAAAGCTATCGTTGAATTTAAAGCTTATTGCAAAAAACACAATCAGGAATATATGATTGTTTATACCAGTGGAGACCACGGTTGGCAATTAGGAGAACAGGGTATTGAATCTAAATTTGCACCTTGGGATTTGTCTACACATACCACAGCGATAATTGTTTCATCTGATAAAAGTAAGGTTCCAACAGAAACTGTTTACGAAGGTTTTGCGGAGTATGTAGATATTATGCCAACGATTATTTCCGCAGGTGGCGTAAATATTTCAGCTAAAGAATATGACTATTTAGATGGTTTAGATATGGGAGAATTGATTGAAAATAAAAATATTAATAAAGACTATATTATTGGTGAAATTAATAGTGTTGCAGGTCCAAGAACCTATATGCGCTCAAAAGATTTTGCTTTTTCAATGCGACCTAGACCTTTAAACGGAGCAGCTGGTGGTAGATATGAACCAAATGAAAATGTACGTTGGGGGTTAGATGCACCAAGAGATGAGGTTCAAATGGCTTTGTACGATTTACGTAACGACCCAATGGAAACAAACAATGTAGCCAATGATAAAGAGTATATAAAATTGGCAGATTGGTTTAGAGATAAATTAGGAAATATTATTTTAGGTGATGGTAGAATTGAAGTCAATTGGAAAAAAGGGAACGAATACAGTATAAGTGATTTTGCATTGGGAGCAGATGATAAAAAGTTAGAAATTCCATCAAAAATAATTCCTAAAGTAGAATAATATTAATGAAATATTTTTTAACATATATTTTTGCGTTTTTAGTTTTTTCAGCTTGTAAAACAAAATCAGTTGACTCAACTCCGTTATTTGTAAAACCAACTGATTCAGCGATTACTTACCAAGGTCGTACTGGTGAAAATGAGACAAAAACGGCAACCGAAATTTATTGGTCAGGTTCTTCGATCAAAATCAATTTTGAAGGGACAGAGGTTAAAGCTATTTTTGATGATGAAAATGGTGAAAATTATTTCAACATTATTATTGATGGTGTGAATTTTGAAGTACTTAAATTAAAAAAAGGAAAAGAAACCTATGTGCTTGCTGATAGTTTAACCAAAGGAAAACACAGCATTGAAATTACCAAAAGAAACGATTGGGATTACGGAACAACCTTATTTTATGGTTTTGAAATTGAAGGAAAAGTATTGGAGCCAGATGCTGAAAATAGATTGTTTATTGAGTTTTATGGAGATTCTGTAACATCAGGTCACGGAAATGAAGATTATTTAGGAAATGATAGTTCTAATGGAGATGTAACCAATAATTACAACGCATATGCAGCCATTACTGCACGTTATTTCAATGCAGATTATACGTGTGTTGTTCGCAGTGGTATTGGTGTTATGGTGAGTTGGTATAATTTAATTATGCCCGAAATGTATGACAGGTTAAATCCAAATAACCCAAATAGCAAATGGGATTTCACCAAAAAACAACCAGATATTGTAGTGGTTAATTTATTTCAAAATGATTATTGGATTGTGAATCTTCCAGAGCATGAGGAGTTTAAAAGACGTTTTGGAACTGACAAACCAACAGAAAAAGATATTGTAAAATCTTATGCAGATTTTATAAAAACAATCAGAAATTTGTATCCAATTACTTCAATTGTTTGTGTGTTAGGAAATATGAACATTACTAAAAATGGATCTGAATGGCCAAATTATGTAACTGAGGCAGTAACCTCGTTAAATGACGCCAACACATATACTTGCTTTGTTCCATATAAAGATACACCTGGACATCCAAAAGTAGCAGAACATCAAATAATTGCCAATGAATTGATTAATACCATTAAAAATAATAATTTAAATAGTAGTAATTAAATAGTTGAATAATGAAAATAGTTTTAAAATTAGTTTTTGTAGCCGCCTGTTTATTGTTGGTTTCATTTAAAGTAACAGCACAAGAACCCGAAAAAGTTTTCTTTGTAAAAACAGTTCCCACAAAAATTCAAATTAAAGAATCCTATGCTTTTACAGTAGGATATGTAGTAAATGAAGAAAGTGATATTACGGTTGAAGTATCAGCTGGTCCAAATAAATTTTGGGCGCACAAAGCAATACCTGTAAAAGCGGGAAGAGGTATTTTAGATGTGAAATTAAACCCTGTTCAATTACCTACTGAAGGTAGTGGATATAGGATTTTACTTTCAGTAAGAGCAAGAAAAGGAAATTGGCAAACAACCAGAACAGCTGTAGATATTAATAATTTAGAATTTGTTTCAGAAGAAGTACGTATTCCCGAATCGGTTTCTTTTTCACCATTAACGCCTAATCAATTAGAAAGTACCAATAAATTTAAATTTGATATTGATTATTCAGTATTAAAAGAGCAAATGATACAAGTTTCTATTTGGAAAGATAAAAACTGGTTAGGTTCTTCAAAAAAGATAAAGGTAGCGCCAGGCAAGGGAGTTGAGTCGGTTGTTGTTGATATAGATCCTCCTGTTGAAGGAAATGATTATAAATTTAAATTAACATTTGGTGAACCGTCAGATTTTGAAAATAAAACTACTAGTAGTAAAGAACGTACTGGTATTTACATTACAAAGCCAGCAAAAAAGTTAACATTGAAAGAAATCAATGCTAAAAGTATTCAGCTTGCAATAAATAAAGATTCTGAAGTACTAACATTACCAGGGAAATCTTCCTATGAATTCATTAAAATTATAGCAATAAACGGACAAATAATAGGTGAAGTAAAAAACACCAATTCAGTCAATATTTCAGCACTTACAAAAGGAGCTTATTTTGCCATAACTAGTGAAGAAGATTATTACAAATTTGTAAAATTATAAAAATGAAAAAACAAGTTATTTTAGTAATATATAGCTTATTAATAAGCATTGTAAGTTTAGCTCAAAATACAGTAAGTATAGACTTAACTACTCAAAAATTTATAGGCACTAAAAGTGAATTAAGTAGAGAGAAGTATTTCTCAATGCACGGCTCATACACCGATGGTGACTTGGCTTTTGATGCCGTTTATTTATTTGATCAATTAGGAATTGAATTTGGAAGAACTTTTGGTGGGCCAAAACCATTTAAAAAAGATAAAACAACCGAGCCTAAATTGGATCAAGCCTATGCAGAAGCTGCTAAAAATGTTGAGCGGTATAAAAATGCTCCTATGTACGAGTCGTTTAAAACACGTGACCTTATCTTGACCGATCACCCAAAAGAAGCTTTTCAGCTAAATTTAAATTATGAAAAAGTAGCGGAATACAATGCAGAATTTATAAAAAAAGCCTATCCGTTAATGCCTAGGTATTATGAAGTAATGAACGAACCTTTTGTGCACGCAAAAGAATATGTGGCATCTTGGGACGAAACAGAAGCTGTAATTGTTGAAATGTCTAAATTCCACAAAGTAGTGGCAGATAAAATACATGCCCAAGTACCTGGTATTATGGTTGGTGGTTATAGTGCTGCTTGGCCTGAAATGGAATTGAAAGATTTTTGGCATTGGAATACACGAATGAAAGTATTTATGGATACTGCAGGTGAAAGTATGGACTTTTTTGCAACACATATTTACGATGGAAGAAACGTTGAAGGCGATTTTAATTATAGATCAGGAAGTAATGCTGAGGCTATTTTAGATTTAATTGAAGCTTATAGTTATAAAAAATGGGGAAAAGTTAAGCCTCATTTAATTTCAGAATATGGTTACACATCAAAAGGTTTAGTAGGAAAGCCTTATTCTGCAGAACTTAATGGAACATGCTTGGTGTCTTACAATAAAATTTTAATGTCTTTAATGGATAAACCAGACAGGTTATTAAAAGCTTTGCCTTTTATTACAGGTAAAGGAAGTTGGTTTTATAATGATAAAAGAAACCCAGATCAACACCCATATCCTTGGGTAATTTCACGTAAATTATCAAACGGAACCTATAAATACACACATTTAATTAAATTTTATCAGTTATGGAAAGATGTTGAAGGTAAACGAATTGACATCACTTCAAACAATCCAGATATACAAGTAAATGCTTTCGGAAAGGAAGGTAAGGCTTATATTGCAATAAATAGTTTAGCTGATGAGGTTCAAGAAGTAACATTAGACTTTTTAAATAAGAGCAACAGTTTAATTAATAATACAACTTTAAGAAGGTTGTATTTAAATGAAAAAGGAATTCCAAAGTTGGTGTTTTTTACGAATATTTCAGAATTAAAAACGTTGGAATTAAAAGTTGGAGAGACTGTAATTTTAGAATGTGATGTTAATGCGTATGAATTTGAAAATAGCCTTCACGAACAAAACTATTATACAAAAACCTACTTACAAGAAATAATTGCTAACAAAACATTAGAGTTTACCTTAGAACAAGTTTCAACAGGTAAAAAGGGACGAGCAAGTTTAAAAATGGGAGTGGCTAGAGCTCATAATTTAAGTAAACAACCTATAATATTTGTGAATGGTAAGCAGGTTAAAGTTCCAACAAATTGGGCAGGCTACGATCAAAAACCTAGAAAAGAATTTTTTGGAGTTATTCAAATACCAGTTGACATAAAATATTTAAAAGAAGGTAATAATCAGGTTGAAATTACTTTTCCAGATAATGGTGGGCGCGTTAGTTCTCTAATCTTAAATGTTGAAAAATATAATTAGAGGTGAAGACTTCAAAATTCAAAAGCAAATATGAAATTATTAAAATTTTCGGTACTAATTATTTTGGCTTTTAGCAGTTGTGCTAAGAAAAAAAATCCAAGTCCAATTTCTGAAACAATATTAAAACCAAACGTAATACTTGTAATAACAGACGATCAAGGTTATGGTGATGTGGGAGTTCTAGGAAATACGATTATTAAAACACCAAATATTGATGCTTTTCATGGGGAAAGCTATCATTTAACCGATTTTCACGTGGGGCCAACTTGTGCGCCAACGCGTTCGGGATTAATGACAGGGAGATATGCAAATAGCGTTGGAGTTTGGCATACTGTTGGTGGATGGTCTTTGTTAAGAGAACAAGAAAAAACCTTGGCAAATATGTTTACTGAAGCAGGTTATAAAACTGGTGGATTTGGAAAATGGCATTTAGGTGATAACTATCCGTTTAGACCAGAAGATAGAGGATTTCAGGAAACCGTAATGCACGGCGGAGGTGGAGTTCAACAAACACCTGATTATTGGAATAATACGTATTTTAATGATACTTATTTTAAAAATGGAAAGCCTACAAAATTTGAAGGCTATTGTACTGATGTGTTTTTTGGAGAAGCAATTAATTTTATTGAACAGAATAAAGACAAACCTTTCTTTTGTTATATAGCTCCTAATGCACCGCACGGTCCGTATAATGTTCCTATGGAATATTATAATTTGTATAAGAATTTATCTGAAGATGTGTTAGCTGAAAAGCAAAAACGTTTTTATGGAATGATTACCAATATTGACGATAATTTTGGAAAATTAAGAACAGCTTTAAAAGAGTTAAATATTGCAGATAATACAATTTTAATTTTTATGACTGATAATGGTACCTCTGCAGGTTATTACTACAATAAAAAGAAAAATAGTGCAACTGGTTATAATGCTGAAATGAGAGGTGCCAAGGGTAGTGCTTATGAAGGTGGTCACAGAGTACCGTTTTTTATCCATTGGAAAAATGGAGATATTTCAACTTCAAAAGATTTTTCTCAATTAACAGCGCAATTAGATATTATGCCAACACTTGCTGAATTATGTGGAATAAAACTTCCGAAGGAACATTTAGCATTAGACGGTAAAAGCTTAGTACCGTTATTTAAAAATGAAGAAAAGAGTTTAAACAGAATGTTGGTAACAGATTCTCAGCGAATTCAGCAACCTGAAAAATGGAGAAATTCTGCAGTAATGCAAGATACTTGGCGTTTGATAAACGGATCAGAATTATATAATATTAAAGAAGATAAAGGTCAAGAAAATAATATTGCAGAACAATATCCTGAAAAAGTAGCAGAAATGCGCACGTTTTATGAAAACTGGTGGCAGCAAGTTTCGGTTGATTTTGACAAAGAAATTTTTTTTAAAATTGGTTTAGAAAACATAAATCCTGTGACTTTAACTGCACATGATATACATGCCCAAAATGGCATGCAACCTTGGAATCAAGAATATATTAGGCAAGGTGTTTATGGAGAAGGTTATTGGGACATTAATGTTGTAAAGGAGGGTGATTATAAAATTTCTTTAAGAAGATATCCAATAGAGTCTAATTTAAAAATAAACACAATTGTTAAAGGTATAACCACTGTAGAATTACCAGGGTTGGAGAAAGATTTATCAGAAGGAGTAAACCTAAATTATGTGAAGGCTTCTCTTAATTTTGATAATAAAATTAATAAAGAAGTTACTGTTAGTAATCAAGATCTTTCTGCAGATTTTAAATTGCATTTAAAGCAGGGTAAAACTAAAATGAACGCAAGCTTTTATAATAGTAAAGGTAAAGAGAATGTTGCTTATTATGTGTATATCACAAAGCTATAGATGAAAAGCTTTTACTTTTTATATGCCTACTTAATTTGTTCTGTCAAAACAGAACTATTTTATATATTCTTTTTGAACTTAAATTTTACAGGTTTTGAAAAATTAGATAGATTTATTCAATGTTTCAGGGAAATGTCTAGTTATAGTCTAGTTTAAAAGAGCTACTATTTTATGAATAAAATATAATATTGCATAAAAACTTTTAACAATGAATTTAAGAATTTTACTTCTATTAATGTCTTTTACTATGTCTTCATGTTCAAATGAAGATACCCCTAATTTATTTTCGCTTAAAACTTCAGTTGAACCTATTAATTTCGGTGTTATTACACCTTCCTCAGGTGAATATGAGCAAGGAAATGTAGTTACCATTCAAGCAAAAGCTAATGATGGATACGTGTTTGTAGAGTGGTCTGGTGATGCCAGCGGAAATACAAATCCACTAAATATTATGATGAGTTCAGATAAAACGGTAGTTGCCGTATTTAAAAGTGAAGGTATAGAAAAAGAATGGGATGTTTATCCAATCCCAGCAAATGCAGGTACTGGTAAAACTTGGGAATTACAAGATTTTTCAGACGATTTCAATTATAATGCACCAGCTGACAATAAAGGAACTGAATTTACAAATAATTGGACAGATTGGTATCATAACGCCTGGTCAGGACCAGGATTAACCGTTTGGAATAGAAATCATTCTATGGTTGAAAATGGTACATTAAAATTAATAGCAACTAGACTAGACGGAACCAATAAAGTAAGTGCAGGTGCTATTAGTTCAAATAATAGAATTAAGTATCCGGTTTACATTGAAACAAGAGCTAAAATAATGAATTCGGTTTTAGCCAATGGAGCATGGTTATTAAGTCCTGATGATACTCAAGAAATTGACTTTATGGAGGCTTATGGGGCTAGTTTTTCTAATTCAGCTAATAAAGACCAAACTTGGTATGCTGAAAGAATGCATTTAAGTCACCATGTGTTTATTCGTGATCCTTTTCAAGACTATCAACCTACCGATGCAGGAAGCTGGTATAAAACAGGAACTACATTATGGCGAGATGATTTTCATAATTATGGAGTGTATTGGATTGATCCTTGGAATTTAGAATATTATGTAGATGGTGTTCTTGTGAGAACCGTTTCAGGTGAAAATATCATTGATCCAAATAATTTCACCAACGGAACTGGTTTAAGCAAAGAAATGGATATTCTTTTTACTGTTGAAGATCAAGATTGGAGATCTAATCAAGGTATTACACCTACTGATGATGAACTTAGTAACCTAGAAGATCACACATTTACTATAGATTGGATTAGAATATATAAGCCAAAATAATTTACATGTATTTCTAAATTATTTACGTTTAAAATTAACAAAAAGGCCATTTAATTATGGTCTTTTTTTATGTAAAATTATTTGTAAAAAATAAATTGATGGCTACAGCTAAAATAATACGTATTATTTGATGATAATAGTTAAAAAGATCGATGTAGCTTGTTTAATAATAAAAGCAATGTAGTTAGTTAACAAACAACTTGAAAAAGAGCTACAGAAGCCTTTAAACACCATCTTCTAAATGTATAGCAACTGCTTCTATACTAATTTATAGACAATTTAATATTGAAAGAAATAAATAGATAAAGCTATTACATGTAAATTAGCTTACTCTAGCCAATTAATACACCATAAAATCAACAAGTTATATTGACTTAATCTATTTGGCAATAACAAAAAAATCTCGAGGTTTTAAACCTCGAGATTTCAATCTACATTACTCTATTTTAGAGCAATTTTAAACTATCCAGAAAACACTAGAACGTATGTTTTCTAGATAGTTACAATCATTTATTATTTTAATTTAATAACAAGGTTTATAATTATGGTCTTAAACTAACTTCAGAAACACTTAAATTATCCATATAAAATTTCAACCTTTCTGGGTTTGCTTCATTATAACCTCTAATTTGGAATGTTTTATCTCCAGTTTCATTAAACTGTGCATATGTTTTACTATATACCCATTCTCCTGTTTTAAAATCACTTGTAAATGTTGGGTTACCACCAACACCCCAATTTGTATCTGGCCACCAAAAGAATCTAACATCTGGAGCAAAACCGGCAGGGTCATTAGCTCCTAAATCTTCAACATAAACCCATATTCCAATTTCATAATTTTTACCAGTTTCAGCAGGGAATGTTATTTGATCACCAGCTGTATTTTTATGACCTATGATCATACCACCATTTGGTCTAAACTCTATGTAGGCGCTTTTGCTGCCGTCTTGTGCTTTTATATCTGATATTTCAAGGTCATATTCACCCCAAACACCACCCCACCACATGTAAGGCCAGTTATCAGCTGTTGAGTTTTCAAAGCTATGGTCATAGTCTGAAGCAACGTCTAAAATATTAATTTTAGTAAATTCTAAAATTTCATCGGTAAATGCAGTTGCTTTAACTGCATCTAAAGTTGCTAATACACCTGGAGTATAAGAAACTTTAATAACATCATCATTATAAATTCCTTCACCATCTAGCTCAAGTAAAATAATGTTTCCTTCTGTTGCATCAACGCTAGCTTTTTTAATAGTTGGTGTAATAACGCCACCATTTTCTATTATAATACTAAAGTTATCTTTGTTAAGTGTTGAAGCATCCATTTCTCTACTAAACACTAGTGCAATATCACCATCTTTATCAGTTACTTGCTCCAAGTCTACAGGATCTGTAGAAGCAATTACTTTTATAAAGTCTTTTAAGTAAATAGTATCACCTCCATAAGGCCTAGCTCTTGATGCTATAAACTGTATGTCATAGGTACCCATTTTTTTATACTTCACATCAGTTTCAATTGGTGCAGCCGTAACTTCAGTAGGGTCACCTCCATCAAAGTTCCAAACAAATTCTTCTGGAGCGCCATCAGTTGCATATGTAAATCTAACAGATTTACTTGCTGTAACTTCATTTTCTGCCATATCAGCGATGTTTAAAGCGGCACCTAAACTTCCATCATCATTAATGAAATTAGCATTGATGGTTGCTGTAACCGGACTTAAAACGGTTACTATAATTGTTGTGTCCAACTCTTTTCCTCTTAATTCAGTTCCAACAAAAGCGTCTCCTTTAAAGATTTGGTTTAAATGTACACTGTGTTCTCCTACCGTGTTAAATATTGTTTTTACAACATCTTTTGATGAATTGATATCATCATCAGAACCTACAATATCAACAACTCCTTCAGGGAATGTCCAAGTTCTAGATTCAACTCCGGCAGAAATATCTCCAAAGTCAATTTCTCCATTTATATTAATTTTATTTTCAAAATCCATTTGGGAAGTGTACACAACCCTATGATTTGGTTCTGTTAAGCTTAGCTCATTTGAATCATCGCTACATGCATTAATAAATAATGCAACTGCAATGAACCATATATATGTTTTAATTTTTTTTAAATTCATAATTTAAATTTTTAATTACAGTTGTGGATTAGTTTGAACTTCTTGTGTTGGAATAGGGAAGTAATCATGTTGTGCTGAATTATAGTTCTGAGAACTTAATAAAAAGTCAGGTCTAATTCTTTCTTTAATAAAAAGAGGTGCAATTCCATCTCCTGAAATATCCAATAATTCTTTATTTTCATTTCTCCATACTTCATCAGCATAAAGGTCATCAAAAACTTCTTGTACAATTCCCCATCGTACTAAATCTTTCCAACGGTGTCCTTCAAAAGATAATTCTAGAGGTCTTTCAACTCTTTGTATATGTGTCATTACATTTTCAACAGTAGCACTTACCATAGGTTGTGCTCCATGAACTTGAATACTTACGTGTAATTGAGGGAAAGTACCAGAGTTTTCGTCTAAGTATTGTTGAATTGTTTTAACTCCAGCTCTTGCTCTTACCATATCAATATAAGTAATTGCTGTTGCAACGTCACCACTATTGTTTAAGACTGCTTCAGCATACATTAAATAAACATCAGCAAATCTAATATGTCTGAAATTAATTCCAGATCTACTCAAATTATCTTCAGCATCTAAATGGTACCAGTTTGTATGTTTTTTTACATAAGCACTTTGACCAAAAGCCCAACCTTTTGCTTCAGGACTATCAAGCTCTATGTTGTAGTATAAACTTTCTCCATTTTTTGGGCAAATACTTGCAGTCATTCTTTTTGAATGCATGTTACCATCATTAATAGCATTTGTTGGGTCAACTTCGTCATTTACATATAATTCGTGTAAAAAATAAGAAGGTAATAAGGTATTGTATCCTCCAAAATTTAGTTGTCCTAGACCTCTTGCTAAGGCTGAAGCTTCTGCCCCAGATTCATTAGTGTTATCATCAACTGCTGCTCCTGGAGCTCCAGGATTCAGCTCTGACGAATAAGCAACTTCAAATATTGATTCAGAATTAAACTCATTGTTGTGAGTAAAATTATCCATAATATCTGCAGTTAAACTATATCCTCCTTTTTGAATAACCTCTTTAAATAGACTTGCTGCTTCTGACCAGTTTTCGTCATATAAATATACTTTTCCTAGCATTGATGCAGCTGCTCCCCAAGTGATTCTACCAAGATCAGCGTCACTACTCCATTTAATAGGTAAATTAGCTTCTGCGAATTCTAAATCAGGTATAATTACTGTATTTGTAACCTCGTTCATAGTTGAAAATGGCTTTGCAAGATCTTCTTTTACTTCAGCTACTTTTGTATGAATTACCGCTCCACCATAAGTGTGCGCAAGTTGAAAATAATAGAAAGCTCTTAAAAAACGTGCTTGTCCTTCAATTTCGTTTCTACTATTTCCGGTAAATATAGTAGGGTCAGCTTCTTCAATGTATTGTATAACTTGATTTGCTCTAAAAATTCCAATATATAACTCATTCCATTTGTCGGTAACAAAATATGAACCATCATTATAAGTTAGGTTTCTAAAGGCTGAAGGTCTGTACCAAGATTCTGTTCCAGCTATATCTCCTAGCACCATGTCATATTGTGTTTCACCACCACTAACGCTTTGAAATTGTAATGCTCCGTAAACAGTGGTTAAGGCACTATTAAATTGTTTTTCTGAATTCCAAAACGTATCAGTAGTTGTTGCGTTTGGATTTACTTGTTCTAAAAAGTCCTGCTCATCACACCCAATGAATAAAAGAGAACTTAAGAAAAGTAATTTTATATTTTTTAATATTTTCATAATTTATAAAATTTATAAGTTAATTAAAAGCTCAATTGAAGTCCAAGCATGAATTGACGTGTTACAGGGTAATTACCTCTATCAACACCTCTTGTAAATATTCCATCACCACCTACTTCTGGGTCATAACCTGAGTAGTTTGTAATTGTAAAAGGATTTACAGCAGTTGCGTACAATCTTAGTTTTTCAACATTTGCTAAATCAATTACTTTATCTAAAGAGAAACCAAGGCTAATATTTCTAATTCTGAAATATGAACCATCTTCTATGAAATAATCAGATCTTGCTCTAACGTTATTATGGTAAGCATTTTGTCTAAAAGTAGGAATATCAGAATTTGCATTTTGTGGAGACCACATATAATACAAATCAGCATGTCGCCCTGCCTGATATGCATACAACTTAGATCCGTTATAGATTTCAGCACCTTCTGAATAATAGGTTTGAATGTATAAATCAAAAGCTTTGTAATCAAAATTAAAGTTTAAACCAGCTTCAAATTTAGCTTGCCCAGAACCAGCGTATACTCTATCATTATCATCAATTTTACCATCCTCATTTTCATCAATATACATCATGTCTCCTAATTGTGCACTTCCATCAATTGCTTTATATGCGTCTAACTGTTCTTGCGTTTTAATTACACCCGCATTTTGAACTAAAAAGAAAGCGCCAGCTTCATATCCTTCAGCTAGATAGGTTGTATAATCTACGTTTTCACCTCTTGATACTACTGGTCTACCATTTGCAAAACCTCTTTCAACACCATTTAAATCAGTTACTTCATTGTCATTCATAGTAAACGTACCGTTAATTGTGTAGTTTAATCCATATGAAGTTTTATCACTCCAGCTTGCTGCAAACTCAAAACCTTGGTTTATCATGTTACCTGCATTAATGGTTTTAACATCATAGGTTCCTGTAGCTCTTGGTTGATATGTTCCTGTTGAAGCAGGAAGTCTTTCTTGCAATAACATATCTTCTTTTTCATTTTTGTAAACATCTGCAGTAACATTTAAACGATAATCTAGCATGGTTAAATCGATACCTATATTTGATGAAACTGTAGTCTCCCATTTAATATTTGGATCAACATAACGTCTTTGAATTGCACCAAAATTTAATTCTTCATTAGGACCGTAAGGATAGTTGATACCTGATTCAATTACTGGCGTATATGAATAAGAAGGAATATTTTGATTACCTACCTGTGCCCAACTTAATCTTAATTTAAGCGAATTTACTGATTCAACATTTTGGAAGAAATTTTCTTCGTGAATATTCCATCCTGCTGAAGCTCCAAAGAAATTACCATATCTATTTGATTCTGAAAACTTTGAAGATCCATCTCTTCTATAACTTGCAGATAATAAATATTTTTGATTATAATTGTATTGTACCCTAAGTAATTTACCACTAATAGTGCTTTCATCTAAAATACCTGCAGGTTTAACACCTTCACTTCCTGAACCAATGTTATTAATTTCATTATTAGCTTCTTCACTAAAAATTGCGCCTACTGATAATGTTTCATTGTTAAATCTTTCATATGAAATTACACCTAAAAGATCTAAGTTGTGGTTTCCAAAACTTTTTTTATAGGTTAACATTCCTTCAATAGTTTCTTTACCACTCCAAATATAATCTTGGGTAATTTGAGCTTGAGGCGTAGATGCTGTAGGATTGTAGGTTCCATCGTTAGCGTATACTAAATACTGAGGTCTGAAAAATTTACGTTCATAATTGTAAGAATTTTTACCAAGATTGGCTTTAATTTTAAATCCTTCTAAAATTTCAAATTCTAAATTAATTGCAGTGTTAGAGCTATTTACTTCTCTGTTGTCTTCATTGTTCAGTTGGCTTGATAAGTAGCTATATAGAATTGCATTGGCATTTGGTAATACAACACTGTTTTCTCCACTTGAAGGGTTGTCATTAAGTGGTCGTTGGTATGGAGCTTGAGAAATTGCATACTCATACAAAGCCCAAGGTTCTTGTTCTGTTTTTTCCTGCGTGAAACCCATTGTTGCAAACGCTTTGAATTTTCCTTTTCTGAACTCCCCAGTAATTCTATTTGTAAAACGACTAAAACCAGAGTTTATTAAAACACCTTCTTGGTTAAAGTAATTGCTATTAAAATTTAAAGTAAGGTTTTTAACCCCCCCAGAAATAGCTAAATTAAAGTTTTGCATTCCTGCATTATCATTTTGAACATCTCCTACAAAGTCTGAATCATAATCCAAAGCATCAGGATTGAAGTATAAGATTAGTGACTCTCTTCCAAGCGCATCTAACATTACTTTATCTTCATATAATTGTTCTACAGTGTGTAATAAAGGAGTTCCTGAAGTAATATTTTGAATTCCACCATAAGTGCTAAAATCAATTTGCATTTTTCCTTCTTTTCCTTTTTTCGTTGTAATTAATATTACCCCGTTTGATGCTCTTGTACCATAAATTGACGCTGCTGCACCATCTTTTAAAATATCTATTGTTGCAACTTGTTCAGGTGCAATATTTGGATTTCCTTGATAAGGTATTCCATCAACAACATATAAAGGACCAAGTGCACCAGCACTAATTGATCCTAAACCACGAATTTGAACATTTGCAGCTTCACCTGGTCGTCCACTACTGGCTTGAATATTTACACCCGCTACTTGACCTTGCAGTGCTGATGCTAAATCAGATGTTGGTTGTTTGTCAATTACATCAGATGAAATATTAACAACTGCTCCTGTAATCTCTTTTCTAGCTTGTGTACCATAACCAACAATTACAACTTCATCTAAAGCTGAAACGTCTGGTTCTAGGTTGGCGTTAACTGACGTTAAATTATTTACGGCAATTTCTTTAGTGGCAAAACCAACATAACTAAAAACCAATATGCTATTAGGTTTAGTTTTGATTTCATAATTTCCATTAAAATCAGTAGTGGTTCCATTATCTGAACCTTTTTCAATAACACTAACACCAGGTAAAGGTCCACCTTCACCAGTAACTGTTCCTGTTACAGAAGTTGTTTGCGCTTGAATTAAACTAAAACTAAATAAAATCATGCTTGTGATTAAATAAATCTTAGTTTTCCAATTAACAAGTAATTTGAATTTCATAAAATAATATATTTAAAGTTTGTTTAACAAATCTCACTCATTGAAGCTGATATTTAATAAAATAGTACTAGACGAAAACTAAACAAGTGAGCGGTTAGGGTAAAATAAAACTAGACTAAAACTGAACTTCTCTATAAATTACTATTTTTAATTACCTGTTATTCAATATTTTAAATATATTTTACCTGAATTTTTAAGTCGATTTTATAGACTCTGTGTAATTTAGGCGGGTATTAAACTAGACTTTGTGTTAAAATTTACTCATAAATTCCTCTAGATTGTCATTTCGCTGTAATCCAAGTTTTTTTCGAAGTCTATATCTTGACGTGTGTACGCTTTCTACAGATATACCGAGTAGTCTTGCCATATCTTTACTTCTGAAATTTAATTTAACTAAAGCACATATTTTTTGGTCTGTTTGACTTAGCGATGGGTACTCTTTTTGTAGGTTTTTATAAAAACTTTGATTGATTTGCGTGAACTGTGCTTCAAATTCATTCCAGTTTTTACCTAATGATCCTTGAATAGATTTTAAAATTCTATTGATAACCTTTATATCAATATGGTCTTTTTGTCCCGATAATTTCTTTTTAATACTTGTAATAAATTCATCTTTTTCAATAAGTCTTAATGCGGCTTCTGTAAGTTCCATGTTTTTCAACTCTAAAATATCGTTTTGCTTTTGAATATAAAGTTGCTGTTTTGCCTCAATTAGTCTTTTTTCGTTTTTATGCTTAGTTCTTAAATTTTTAAGCGACCTATAGGCAAAAACAATAATAAATATGATGGCTGCTATTAAAATGATAGATTTTAATAGCCAAATTTCATCTTCTTTTTCAAGATCCGCTATTCTTTGTTGTTTTAATATGTCCTCTTGTTTATCTTTTTCTATTCGATACTTGTCTTTAATTTCAAGTAAATGTTGATTATTTAAACTTTTGCTTCCAAATATAGCATCCTCTAATTGTTTTGATTTTTCTAAATTAATATATGCTTTTTCATAATCGTTTTTCTTTAAATATACCCTAGACAATCCTTCATATAGTTTTGGTGAGTAATTTAAATGCCTATTAAATTTGCTTGTTAGTTCAATAGAAATGTTAAAATGTTCAATGCTTTTGTCTAATTCGTTTTTTAGCTCGTGTACTTCTCCTATCAGTGAATGAATAATAATTAGATAGGGTTTTTCGTATTGATTAAAATATTTCTTAGCTGTTTCTAATTTTTTAAAAGCACTATCAAAGTCGCCATCATTTGCGTCTACAAAACCAGATTCTGCTAAAATAAAAGGGCTTTTAAGGTTGTTTGATATGTTTTTTTGTAACTGATTACAACTATCTAAATAAACTTTTACCATATCAAAGTTTTTGTTTAACCTATATAAGTTGATTATGGAAAAGTAATTGCTTAAAATATAGGTCTGCATAGATTGATCTATCTTTAATTGTTTTTTGCGTATACTTATAGATCTATTGAAATATTTTAAAGCTTCATTATCTCTTTTATAGAAGCTATAAAGCCAACCTAGTTGCTGGTATATCTCGGATAAAGAAGCGGAGTCTTTTGAGCGATCAGCTAATAGCAGTGCTTTCCAGTATCCATCATAAGATTTCCCATAATCTACATTATGTGCGTAAAGAAGGGATAGTTCAGTTAAGGTATTAATTGCTCCAACTGTGTCCTTTTTTTTAATCAATGCTTTGTAGCTCTTATTGTAGAAGTACGCAGAGCTATCGGGTTTTACATATCTTAATTCTTTGGCCCTTTTTTGAGAGAATTCAATGTCGTTTATTTCTTGGCTAAGACTATTTAGAGAAATAAAGAGTAAAATAATAAAAATACTGTTGTTTTTTAAAATTTTCATAAGTCTATATTTAATTGAAGTCAAATATAGTAATTATAAGTTTTTATCTACTACATATGATTATGAGTTAGGGTTTTAGATTTGAATTAATCTGAACAATCTTATCATTTTTTATATTTTTTTATGTTTTAATTGCTTAAAAAACAGTAGTTAATATTATTGTTGCAATGTTTGTTGATTGATTTTTATTTCATTTTTTTTATTTATTATGTCTAGTTATTTTCTATGTAATAAAATTAGATGTCAAGTTATTGTCTAGTTTATTATAGTGTTTTTAAGAAGTTTAATAATGAGATTTGTGAAAAATAATAATAATGATTACTATTCGAAAATTTTTCTATTTATGTCTTTTTAGCTTTAGTTATTTAGTTAGTAATGGGCAAGTAAATGTTTCGGTTAACCTGAATGTGAAGCATTCTGTTGGTGATATTTCCAGTTTTGATAGATCCAAATTTATTGTAATTCATGCAAATTCAACTGAGAATGAATGGGGAGGTGATAATTTTACACCAGACTTAAAAGACCATTTTTTAAATGGATACGATGTTTATTTGGGTAGGGATACCGGTGGTATTACTTGGAACTTAAACCAAATTCAAGAAGATCCTACTAGAACTGGATATGCCAATCCTTCTGAAATTGCTTCAAGAGGATTAACTACTAGAAATAATTTTGCAAGCAATACAAATATTCACCAATACGAAAACAGAAAAAATGCTGTAGTTGCAGCACAATTACATCCATTCTGGACAGGTGAAAGTCAAAAAGCAACAGCTCAAGGTTGGAAGCTTGAAAGCCCAAAAGCTACTGGCGAATATATGGGGCGCTATTTTAATGAATTTCATGGTGGTAACGGACAAAAAAAACCTGCATTTGTTGAAGTTATAAATGAACCTGCTTACGAGGCTTTAGGTGGTAAACTTGATTATACGAATTCTATACAAGAAATAGCAGATTTTCATGTAGAAGTTGCTGATGCCATTAGAGCACAAGATCCAAGTTTAAAAATTGGTGGTTACACAACGGCATTTCCCGATTTTGAAGTTGGAGATTTTCAGCGTTGGAATAATAGATGGAAATTGTTTATGGATGTGGCAGGTGATAAAATGGATTTTTGGTCTATTCATTTATATGATTTTGGATCCATTAGAAACGGGCAAAAAGAACTGCGCTCAGGAAGTAATGTTGAAGCTACATTTGATATGATGGAGCATTATAGTCAGTTGTCGTTTAATGAAGTAAAGCCTTTTGTGATTTCAGAATATGGAGCGCAAACTCATGATTATAATAATGAGGCTTGGAGCTCGTATAGAGATTGGTTGCATGTAAAAGCTTCAAATTCACAATTAATGTCGTTTTTAGAACGTCCAGAAGCTATTGCTTCAGCTATAAATTTTGTGATTGTTAAAGCTGAGTGGGGTTTTAATAGTAATAAGAATATACCGTATCCAAGTCGTTTAATGCGAAAAGCGAATGAACCAGCCAGTTATACAGGAGAATGGGTATATACTGATATGGCTAAGTTTTTTGAGCTATGGAAAAATGTGAACGGAACAAGAGTTGATTCAACTACAGATGATTTAGATATTCAAGTAGACGCTTATGTAGATGGTAATAAAGGTTATGTGATTTTAAATAATTTAAATTTTGAAGCTACTACTATAAACCTAAACGTTTTTGATGAAGACTATAAAAGTGTAAGTAGTGTTGTAAAAAAACATTTAACATTATCTGGTAGTGATACAACAGTTTTAAATGAAGAAACATTTACTTCTGCAATTTCTTCAGTTGAACTTGGAGCTGAATCTACTATAATTTTAGAATATACTTTTGATAGTGCTATTGTAATTGATAAGACTTCCGAAGAAAAAAAATATTACGCAACTACTTATTTAAAACCTATAAGTGCAAATCAACCTAATACATTTAATATCAGTAATATTGTTAAAGGTGCTTATGGTGAAGCTGTTCTTCGTATTGGTGTTGGAAGAGAACACGGAAAATCACTACATCCAAGTGTAAAAATAAATGGACAAACAATTAATGTTCCAACAGATTGGAGAGGTTACGACCAGGCAGAGCGTGAACGCTTTTTTGGGGTATTAGAAATTCCCGTTTCGTTTGATGTTTTACAAGCAAATAACACTGTTGAAGTTGAGTTTTCTGATGCTGGCGGGCATATAAGTAGCGTAAGTATGCAAGTTTTTAATTTTAGTGATAATATTAGAGAGATAGACCCTGAATTATTTCCTTCAAATAATTATAAAATAAAAACGACAAGCGAAACGTGTTCAAATTCAGAAAACGGAATCATAGAAATTAATACAGAATTAATACAGAATTACAAAGCTCAAATTTCTAGTTCTAATTATAATAATGTTTTTGAATTCACTAATAATTTAACCGTAAATAATTTAAGTTCAGGAGAGTATACCATCACAATTACAATTCCAGAATTTCCTGATTATGAAGTGAATTTCACTCTTGAGATTACTGAGCCAGAAGCGCTTTCTGTAGCTTCTAAAGTAGATAAAACGGCTAAAAAAATAAGTTTAAAACTCTCAGGAAGTACAATTTATCACATCAATTTAAATGGAGTAAAATCAACTATTTATCAAAATGAAGTAGAGTTACCTCTGTTAGAAGGCGCAAATAACATTGTTGTATCAACAGATAAAGAGTGTCAAGGTGTTTTTAAAGAAGCAATGTTATTAGAAAGCTCCATCTTAATTTATCCCAATCCTGCAAGTAATTTTTTAACAGTAATTGTTCCGCAAGAAATGATAAATGGAGAATTATTAATATTCAATACAATGGGGGCACTTATAAAAACTCAGCAAATTATAAATAGCCAAAATTTAATTCAAATTCAAGATGTACCTAATGGAGTTTATCTTGTTAAAGCAGTAAAAGAAAACCAACAACCAATTCAACTAAAAGTTTTAATACAATAGAAATGGATCAACTTAAATTAACAAAGCTCATTGCAATAACATTACTTGTTTTTTGTTTTGCTAGCTGTTCAAAAAATAGTAAAAACAACACAAATTATGAAAGGATTTCAGATTTTAATTTGGACTGGAATTTTTATCTATCCGAAGAGGATACGCAATTTTCGGAAGTAGATGAAGATGCTTGGAAAAAAGTACAACTTCCACATGATTGGGCAGTTGAAAACGAATTTGATTCAACGTTGGTTTATAATGCAAATGCTACGGGTTATTTACCAAGTCAGGGATATGGTTTTTATAAAAAAACATTTAAAAAAGGGTACGATAAAAATAAGGTAACGTATGTTTTATTTGATGGGGTGTATAATAATTCTGAAGTATTTATAAATGGAGTAAAGCTAGGTTTTCATCCTTATGGTTATTCGCCTTTCTATTATGATATTTCAAAATATTTAAATAAAAATGGAGAGGATAATACACTTGTGGTAAAAATTGATCATTCACGATACGCTGATAGTCGTTGGTATACAGGTGCCGGAATTTATAGAAATGTTAAGCTAATTACGGCAAACAAACTTCATATCCCTGTTTGGGGAACATTTGTAACCACTCCAAAAGTTACTAGTGAAAAGGCAATGGTAAATATTGAAGTTTCAGTAAAAAATAGTTTTTCTTCGGAAGAAGAGGTTGTTGTTTCAACAGCGATATTTGATGCCAATGATTATGAAGAAGCAATAGTTGAAACCAAACTTACAATTGGTAAAAATTCTCAAGAAAGCATCAATCAAATGGTTGATGTTATAAAGCCTAAATTATGGTCTATTGATACGCCAAGCTTGTATAAAGCGGTAACTTCTATTTTGAAGGATGGAGTTGAAATAGATAGTTACACAACAGTTTTTGGTATTAGAGATATTAATTTTGATCCAAATAAAGGCTTCTTTTTAAATGGAGAAAGCCTTAAGATTAAAGGAGTATGTATTCATCATGATGGTGGTTTAGTTGGGTCGGCTGTACCTAAGGGTGTTTGGAAACGTAGGTTGAAAATATTGAAAGAAGGAGGCTGTAATGCTGTTAGAATTTCACATAATCCGGCTTCAAATGAGTTATTAGATTTATGTGATGAAATGGGAATTCTAGTCCAAGATGAACTGTTTGATGAATGGGATAACCCTAAAGATAAAAGGTTTAACCAAAACGAAAAAAGTGTAGATTATATTACACGAGGTTATGGAGAACATTTTCAAGAAAAAGCAGCTTCAGATGTACATAATGTTATTGTAAGTCATAGAAATCACCCATCAATAATTCAATGGAGTATTGGGAATGAAATAGAATGGACGTACCCTAGAAATGCTGCTGCTACTGGTTTTTTTAATAATATGAGTTGGAACGGTAACTATTTTTGGTCTGAGTCTCCTTATAGCATTGATGAAATTAAACAACAATTAGCAACACTTCCAAAAGGTAAATACGATATTGGAGAAACTGCTCAAAAACTTTCAAAATTGGTCAAAAACTTAGATACATCTAGACCAATTACTGCAAATTGTATTTTGCCTTCGGCGAGTCATTTATCAGGTTACGCTGATGCTTTGGATATTGTTGGTTATAGTTACAGAAGAGTTTTATATGACTATGGTCACAAAAACTACCCTGATAAACCTATTATGGGAACTGAAAACTTAGGGCAATACCATGAGTGGAAGGCAGTGCTAGAAAGACCATTTATTGCTGGAATGTTTATTTGGACAGGGTTTGATTATATGGGGGAGATTAGAGATCCTTGGCCTGTTAGAGTTCAACCTTCAGGTTTGTTAAATACTGCTGGTTTTCCAAAAGGGTCATACCATATGATGAAAACACTTTGGAACGATGAACCTCACATTCATTTTGCGACTCAAAACATTGAAAAATCACTAAATAAAATTAATAAACAAGGTGAAATTGTAGCTAAAAATCCTGAAAAGTGGAAAAATGCACTTTGGGAATGGCAAGATGTTAATGAACATTGGAATTACAATAAGGGGGAAATGATTTCGGTTGAGTTGTATTCTAATTGTGATGAAATTGAATTGTTTTTAAACAATCAATCTTTAGGCCTAAAAACATTGTCAGATTTTGAAGATCATATTTATAAATGGGGAGTTCCGTTTACTGATGGAAAATTAGTTGCAAAAGGTAAAAAAGATGGAATAGAAATTACTTCTGAAATAATTACTGCTAAAAAAGCAATGAAAATTGAAATCTCTTCGGAAGAAAAAGTATTAAAAGGAAATAATAAAGATGTTGCCCATATAATAGTTCAATTAACTGATGATAATGGTAATCCGGTAAAAACCGATGACAAAGAAATAACATTCGAGATTGTTGGAAATGCTAAATTATTAGGAGTTGATAATGGATGGAAAAAAAGTATTCAAAAATTTCAAACTAATAAAAACACCACACATAAAGGTAAAACATTGTTAATTATTCAAGCAATGGGGGAAGTGGGTGAAATTGAAGTTGTTGCAAGTGCAAAAGGGCTGCCTTCAAGTTCAATAAAAATAGAAATAAACTAGCATTTATTACAATAGTTAATATGTGATATAACTTAAACCATACCTTCTATTTATATAGGAGTTAAACAGTTAATATTGTATAGATTAAGTTAAAATATGCTGTTTAAAAGAAAAAACAAACAAACAAAATATTTAAAATAATTTTATTAAAATGAAAGCAACACAATACGAAGGAAATAAAACCTTCACGGTAATTGAAAAAGAGATTGAACAGCCAGCAAAAGGTGAAGTTAGAATAAAAGTAGCCTACGTTGGAGTTTGTGGAACAGATGTTCATATTTACCATGGAATGATGGATAAACGTGTTACAATGCCAGAAACTATTGGTCACGAAATGTCTGGAATTGTAGATGCAGTTGGAGAAGGAGTTTCTGATTATGCAATTGGCGACAAAGTAGTTGTTCGTCCGTTAGATGATCGTTTGGTAAAACCATCAGATAAAGGGTTCAATCATATTTGTGAAGAGTTAAAATTCATTGGAATTGATAGCCCTGGTGCTATGCAAGAATATTGGAACGTTCCTGCTTTTACATTACACAAATTAAAAGAAACTACTGATTTAAAATTAGCAGCACTAATTGAACCATTATCAGTGGCAACTCATGATGTTAGAATGAGTGGATTGGTAGCTGGTGAAACTGCTGTTGTTTTAGGAGGAGGCCCAATAGGTTTATTAGTAGCAATGGTTGCTAAAGAAGTTGGAGCGAATGTTATTATTTCAGAAGTAAATGAAGCGAGGATTGAAAAAGCAACATCTTTAGGTTTTGATGCTGTAAACCCTATTAATGTAGATTTAGTAGCCTATGTAAAAGAAAAAACTGAAGGGCGTTTGGCTGATGTTGTTTTTGAAGTTGCAGGTGTACAACCAGCATTAGATGTAATGACAGAAGTTGCAGGAATTAGAGGTAGAATTTTAATGGTAGCAATTCACGGACAAAAGAAAGAAGTTGATTTATTTAAATTCTTTTGGAAAGAATTAAAATTAATTGGTGCTCGTGTATATGAAAAAGAAGATTATGAAAAATCTATCGATTTAATTACCGCAAATGAATTGCCATTTGAAGAAATGATTACGGATGTTCAGCCATTAACAAATATTCAACAAGTATTTGAAAGTATAGACCAAAATCCTGACGGAATGAAGGTTTTAATGGATTGTAGTCTTTAATAATTTAAAACCGTTATTGCGTACAAAGCAATCTGTTATTGAATTATAATCACTTCAGTAGCTTTCCTTTTTCGTAATAACAAAACATCAAATAAAGTAATAATATTAATAGCTAAAGGCTAACAGTAACTAGCCAAAAGCATAAAAATTAAGTAAAATGAGTATTTTAAATAAATTTAGTTTAGAAGGTAAAACAGCTTTAGTAACAGGTTGTAAAAGAGGGATAGGAATGGCTATGGCTGTTGGTTTAGCTGAAGCAGGAGCAAACATTATTGGTGTTTCTGCTACGTTAGAAAAAGAAGGAAGCAAAGTAGGAGAAGCTGTAAAAGCAGTGGGAAAAAACTTTAGTGGATATGCTTGTGATTTTTCAGATAGAAAATCTTTATACGCATTTATTGCTGAAGTAAAAAAAGACCATCCACAAATTGATATTTTAGTGAACAATGCAGGGACTATTTTAAGAGCTCCTGCTGCTGAACACCCAGATGAAATGTGGGATAAAGTAATTGAAGTTAACCAAAACGCACAATTTATTTTAACAAGAGAGTTTGGTAAAGATATGATTGCAAGAGGTTCAGGTAAAGTAATTTTTACAGCTTCATTATTAACTTTCCAAGGAGGAATTACAGTACCAGGGTATGCCGCAAGTAAAGGAGCGATTGGTCAAATGACAATGGCGTTCGCTAACGAATGGGCAGGTAAAGGAGTAAATGTAAATGCTATTGCACCAGGATATATTTCAACAGATAATACAGAGGCATTAAGAAACGATCCAGAAAGATCAGCTTCAATATTATCACGTATACCAGCAGGACGTTGGGGAGATGCTGTAGATTTTGCAGGACCAACAGTATTTTTAGCTTCAGAAGCAGCAGCATATATGCACGGATCTATCGTTCTTGTAGACGGTGGATGGATGGGTAGATAATTCAATAATTTAAAATTAAAAAAATGTCAGATATTAAAGATTATCAGTTATTTATTAATGGAGAATGGAGAACATCAACATCAGGAGATACTATTGATATTGTAAGTCCATCTACCGAAGAAATAGTGGCTCGTGTTCAAAATGGAACAGCAGAAGAAGCAATTGAAGCCTTAGAAGCCGCTGATAAAGCTCAAAAAGAGTGGAAAAAATTACCAGCGCGTTCTCGTGCAGATTTATTATACAAATTGGCTGATGAAATTGAAGCTAATACCGAATATTTAGCTGAATTATTAACTAAAGAACAGGGAAAACTTTTAAAAGTTGCTCGTTTTGAAGTAGCCGTAACAGCTTCTTTTATTCGATATGCTTGTGAAGGTGCGCGTAGAATTGAAGGAGATATTATTCCATCGGATAATCCAAACGAACAAATTTGGATTCAAAAAGTTCCTCGTGGAGTTGTGGTTGCTATCACAGCTTGGAATTTCCCATTGGCATTGGCAGGTCGTAAATTAGGCCCAGCTTTAGTTGCGGGTAATACTATTGTAATTAAACCAACTTCTGAAACGCCTTTGGCAACCTTAGAACTAGGTAATTTAGCAAACAAAGTTGGAATTCCTGCGGGTGTAATTAACATTTTAACAGGGCCAGGAAGAGCTATGGGTAATGCTTTGGTTGAAAGTCCTATTTGTAAAATGGTAACTATGACAGGTTCTACACCTGTTGGTCAACAAATTGCACGCAATGCGGCTAATAATTTAACACATGTTCAATTAGAGTTAGGTGGTAAAGCACCATTTATTGTTTTTGAAGATGCCGATATAGATGCAGCAGTAGATGCGGCGTTACATTCTCGTTTCGATAATTGTGGTCAAGTTTGTACTTGTAATGAGCGTATGTATATTCATGAAGCTATTTACGATGTGTTTATGGAGAAATTCATCGCAAAAACAAAAGCAATTAAAGTTGGTGACCCAATGTTAGAAGAAACTGATATGGGACCAAAAGTGAACAAGAATGAGTTAGAGCATATGGAGCACCTAGTAAAAGTAAGTGTTGAAGAAGGTGCTACAATTGCAACTGGAGGTAAAAGACCTGAAGGAACTGAATTTGAAAAAGGTTATTGGTTTGAGCCAACTGTACTTACCAATGTAACTCAAGATATGACTATTGTTCATGAAGAATCTTTCGGACCAATTTTACCAGTGTTAAAGTTTAAAACTTTTGAAGAAGTTATTGGTTTTGCAAACGACTGTGAATATGGTTTAGCGGCAATGGTTTTTACGAATAATATGAACACCATTATGAAATGTAATGATGAATTGGAATACGGTGAAATTTATGTAAATCGTGGTCATGGTGAGCAACATCAAGGTTTTCATAACGGCTATAAATTATCTGGTTCTGGAGGTGAAGATGGAAAGTATGGTTTTGAACAATACATGGAAAAGAAAACATTTTATATAAAACATAAAGCATAATTAATTTGGTTTTTTGTGAACCGTTTTTGAACACTAGTTTGTTCAAAAACAGTTCTATTTTAAATCCTATCTAAATTCATTAAATACTTCATATGAAGAATTTACATTTAATACTACTTCTCGCTATTGGAATCTTGTCTAACAAAATGAATGGACAGCAACAGTTTAAATGGTTTGATGAAACAATTTCTTTTGAAGAAAGAGCAGACCTATTAATTGAAGCAATGACATTAGAGGAAAAAACTGCTCAATTTTTGAATGAAACTCCTGCAATTCCAAGATTAGGTGTGCCAGAATACAATTGGTGGAACGAATCACTTCACGGTATTGCTCGTAATGGTAAAGCCACCATTTTCCCTCAAGGTATTGCAATGGGAGCAACGTTTAACCCTTCTCTAATTCAAGAAATGACAACAGCCATTTCAAATGAAGGAAGAGCAAAATATAAAATTGCTCAAGCAATGGGAAATAGAGGCTTGTATGCCGGCCTAACTTATTGGTCTCCTAATGTAAATATTTTTAGAGACCCTCGTTGGGGACGTGGACAAGAAACTTATGGTGAAGATCCTTTTTTAACTTCAAAAATTGGTGTTGCTTATGTAAAAGGTTTACAAGGTAACGATTCAAAATATTTTAAAGCTACAGCTTGTGCTAAGCATTTTGCAGTACACTCAGGTCCTGAAGAATTAAGACATTCTTTTAATGCAGTTCCTTCAAAATTAGATTTATACGAAACCTATTTACCTGCTTTTGAAGCGCTGGTAAAAAAAGGAAATGTACAGGGAGTAATGGGTGCTTATAATGCAGTATATGGCGAACCAGCTTGTAGTAGTGAGTTTTTATTAGATGAATTGTTGAAAAAACAATGGGGTTTTAACGGTTACATTGTTTCTGATTGTGGTGCTTTAGGTGATATTTTAAAAGGTCATAATAAGGCAGAAACTGCTGAAGAAGCTGCTGCTATGGCAATGAAAGCAGGTGTAAATTTAAATTGTGGATGGGTATATAAAAACATACAATCTGCCATTGATAAAAAATTAATTACTGAAGAACTTGTTGATCAACGTTTAAAGCAATTATTTTTAATTCGTTTTAAACTTGGCTTCTTTGATAAGGACGAAAGTAATCCATTTAATAATGTAACTTCAGAAGTTATAAATTCAGAAGAACATAAAAATTTAGCAAGAAAAGTAGCACAACAATCTATAGTGTTGTTAAAAAACAAAAACAATGTTTTACCATTAAATAAAAACATTAAAACCTTATATATTACGGGGCCTTTTTCATCATCTAGCAATATATTAATGGCTAATTATTACGGAATGTCTGCTAATTTAGTCACTGTTTTAGAAGGTGTTACTGATAAAGTTTCATTGGGAACATCATTAAATTATCGTCAGGGTGTATTGCCTTTTAGTAAAAACTTAAATCCGTTAAATTGGGCACCAAAAGTTGCTGGTCAAGTTGAAGCAACTATTGTTGTTGTAGGTATTTCAAACGAAATTGAAGGAGAAGAGGTTGATGCGATTGCTTCAGAACATAAAGGAGATAGAAAAGACTTGAAATTACCACAAAGTCAGATAGATTATATTAAAGAATTATGTGAGTACAAAAAAGGGCCAATTATTTTGGTTATTGGTACTGGCAGCCCAGTTTCTTTAGAAGAGGTTGAACCGCTTGTTGACGCTGTTGTATGTATGTGGTATCCTGGAGAACAAGGCGGTAATGCTGTTGCCGATGTATTATTTGGTGATGTTGCACCTTCTGGGCATTTACCTATTACTTTTCCAAAAAATATAGATCAACTTCCTGCTTTTGATGATTATAACATGAAAGGCAGAACTTATAAATATATGACCAAAGAGCCATTGTATCCTTTTGGTTTTGGGTTGTCTTATGCTTCTTCTGAATTTAGCAATATCACTTCAAACTTAAATAAAGTTAAAAAGGGTGAAGATTTGTCTATTTCGGTTGATGTAAAAAATATTGGATCTATGTATTTTGAAGAAGTAGTTCAAGCTTATTTAGTTCCAGTTAACGGAGCAGATTATTTGCCAATTTATTCATTAAAAGGATTTGAAAGAGTTCAATTAAAAGTTGGTGAAACAAAAAATGTACACTTCAATCTTAAAACTGAAGATTTAAAACAAATTAATTTAGAAGGTGAAAAAGTTTGGATGAAAGGAGATTATAAAATTATAATTTCAAATGCTTTACCTAGTAAACGAAGTGTTGATTTAGGTTCAGCAAAACCTATTGAAACAATTATAAATTTAAAATAAATAGAATACATAAAATGAGTACAAAAATTTCAAAAGTTGATGTTCGTCTATTTACGGTGCCTTTACCAGAAGTAATGTCGGATGCAAAACATGGAGACCATTATCATTTCGAATTGGTTACTGTAACCATAACTTTAGAAGATGGTAGCGAAGGAACTGGATATACTTACACAGGTGGAAAAGGTGGTTTTGCCATTAAAGCAATGATTGAGCACGATTTTGCCAATGTTTTAGTTGGAAAAGATGGTGCTGATATTGAGGGTATTTATGATTTTTTAGAATGGCATATACATTATGTAGGTCGTGGTGGTATCGCTTCATTTGCTATTTCAGCAGTTGATATTGCTTTATGGGATATTCGTTGTAAAAAATTCGATCAGCCTCTTTGGAAAGTTGCTGGTGGTGCAGATAACACATGTAAAGCATATTGTGGCGGAATTGATTTAATGTTTCCAATTGAGAAGTTATTAAATAATATGAAAGGTTATTTAGCGAGTGGATTTAATGCTGTTAAAATTAAAATAGGTCGTGAAAATTTACAAGAAGATTTAGATCGAATTAAAGCGGTTAGAGAATATATTGGGCCAGATGTTACTTTTATGGTAGATGCCAATTACTCAATGACTGTTGAAAAAGCAATTAAAGCTATTGAAGGTTTTAAACAATACAATATTACTTGGTTTGAAGAACCAATTATTCCAGACAATTACAAAGGTTTTGGTGAAATTGCTGATAAAACAGGTTTTCCGTTAGCAATGGGTGAAAACTTACATACTATTCACGAATTTGAATACGCAATGGATCAAGCAAAATTATCATTTGTTCAGCCAGATGCTTCAAACTGTGGAGGTGTTACAGGTTGGTTGGCAGCAGCTAAATTAGCCGCAAAAAATAACATTCCTGCTTGCTCTCACGGAATGCAAGAGTTACACGTAAGCTTGGTTTCTTCTCAGCCAAATGCAGGTTGGTTAGAGGTACATAGTTTCCCTATTGATCAATATACAACAAGACCGCTAGTTGTTGAAAATCATAGAGCTGTAGCACCAGATTATCCTGGAGTTGGAGTTATTTTTAATTGGGATAAATTAAGTCCTTACGAAGAAAAATAAAAATAAACCAAACCAAACATACTTATGAATATAAATAAAACTGATTTTGGAGTCTTTAATGACGAAAAAACAGAAATATATACACTAAAAAATAACAATGGGGTTGAAGTTAAAATTACCAATTATGGTGCAACAATAACTTCATTAATTGTTCCAAATTCAAAAGGAGAATTAGAAAATATTGCCTGTGGTTTTGATACGCTAGAAGGATATTTTGGGAAAGATTATGTTGAAAACTCACCTTATTTTGGAAGCACAGTTGGAAGATATTGTTCTCAAATAAAAGATGCTAAATTTACCTTAAACGGAAAAGAATTTCAATTAGCAGCAAATTGTGGAGATAATAATTTACACGGTGGAGTAGTAGGTTTTGATAAAAGAATATGGACTGCTGAAATTATAGGAACTTCTTTAAAAATGTCTTTATTCAGTAAAGATTTAGAAGAAGGTTATCCTGGGAATGTTGAGGTTTCTGTTGTGTTTTCTTTAACCGAAGAAAACGAGTTAAAAATAGATTATAGTGCAACTCCAGATCAAGATACACCTTTAGCTTTAACAAATCACACTTATTTTAATTTAAATGCTTTTTCTTCAACCGTTGAAAATCACATTGCGCAAGTAAACACTTCAAAAAGGCAAGTGATGGATGAAACTGGTGCAGGTACAGGTGAAATTGTAAATGTAGAAGGTGAAGCAGATGATTTAACAGTTGGGAAAAAAATAGGAGATGTGCACCAAGCCATTGGAGATGGTTTTGAACATTTCTATGTTTTTGACAACCCTAATTTTGAATTGCAAGAAGTGGCAAAAATAACATCTGAAACGTCTGGTCGTTCACTAACAGTATTATCTACAGAACCTTGTATGTTGTTATATACAGGTAAATATACCTCAGATGCTATCAAACGAGAAAACGGGGAACAATACGGGAAATACAGAGGTTTTTGTTGTGAAACACACCGCTTACAAAATGGACCAAATATTGAAAATTCTCCAAAATCAATAACAAAAGCAGGAGAAAAATTTAAAAGTACCACCATCTTTAAATTTGGATGGTAATTAAAAAATTAAACCAAACACTTAAAATTTAATAATTATGATTGAAGGAATTATTTTAGCCATAGGAGCAGGATTGATGCTTGGCTTATATGCATTACCAGAAAAATTCACAAAAGATTTTAAATTCGAAAACACATGGGGATTGTTCTTTATGTTAACTATGTTTTTAGTACCCATAATAGCATCCATTTTTCTTATAAACGATTTTAGTGGAGTATTTGCAGCTGTACCTACAGATATTTTATTTAAAATGGCAGGAGCAAGTGTATTGTGGGGAGTAGGTGTTATGATGTGGGGAAAAGCGATAAATCATATTGGTTTATCACTAGGTTTTTCTATTTTTATTGGAACAGTAATTTTAGTCGGGTCAATATTACCTTTCGTTGTTGAAGGCTTACCGGAATCTAATGTGTTCTTTACAATTCTTGGAGGAATTTTTGTTGTATTATTAGGAGTGTTATTTAACGGACAAGCTGGTTTTACAAGAGAAATTGATGAAATTGCATCTGGAAATAATACAAAAGAAAAAGGATCCATGGTTACAGGGATTTCAATTGCTGTAATTGGTGGTTTATTAGCTACCGGTTTTAGCTATGCAAATGCAGTAGGAAGACCATTTATTCATGAAGCTTCTCAAGCAGCTGGAAATCCAGAATGGGTTACTGCTGTAGGAGTAATGTTCCCTATTTTTATAAGTGGAGGTATAGTAATGGCAGCTTATTTTGCTTATCAGTTAACTACTAAAAAAGCTTGGGGAGATTTTAAAACACCAAATTTTGCTAAAAACTTTTGGTTAATTTTAATCATGGCTGTTTTTCATTATGCAGCTTCAGCATTATTTGCTTTCGCAGCATTTAAATTAGGTGAAATAGGTAATACTGTTGGGTATGCAATTTTTAATACTTCATGTGTTGCTACTGCTATTGTAAGCGGAATTATTACCAAAGAATGGGTAGACGCATCTAGTAAAGCTAAAAACTATTTATATCTAAGTTTAGCTTGTATGATTCTTGGAATTGTAATCATTGCTGTTGGTAATGGAATTTCATAAAAACTCAATATTAAATATTAAAAAATAAATAATACAAATGAAAAAATCAATATTTTTATTACTTGCTATTACAGGAGTAAGTTTAATTTCTTGTAAGTACGATGACAAAAAAACGAATTCAGAAACAACTGCAACTATTGAAATTACAGATGCACAACAAGATTATTTGGGTATAACAAATAAAGATAAATTAAGTGCAGCTTCAAAAAGAGCTTTAGAGTGGCCTACAGACCTAGGAAATGATTGGTTTTTTGAATACAAAGTTGAAGATTTAAAAGGCGATTTTGCTTATGAAGAAGGTGTTGTGCGAAGAGATCCTAGTGCTATGATAAAACACGATGGTAAATATTATACATGGTATAGTAGAAGTACAGGTTTGTCTCAAGGATTTGGAGGCGATGTAACAAAAGATAAAGTTTTTCCTTGGGATAGATGTGATATTTGGTATGCAACTTCTGAAGATGGAATTACTTGGAAAGAAGAAGGTTTAGCAGTTGCTCGTGGAGAAAAAGGAGCGTATGATGATCGTTCAGTATTCACGGTTGAAATTATGATTCATGACGGTATTTATTACTTGTGCTACCAAACAGTAAAAGATCCTTATAGTGTTCGTGTTAAAAATCAGGTTGGTTTGGCTTGGTCTAATTCACCAAATGGTCCTTGGACAAAAAGTGAAGAACCAATTTTAAGTCCTGCAGATAATGGTATTTGGAAAGGTGAAGAGCAAAACAGATTTAATGTTGAGAAAAAAGGAGATTTTGACAGTCATAAAGTACACGATCCTTGTATTATTCCTTTCAAAGGAAAATTCTACTTATATTATAAAGGTGAGCAAATGGGTGAGCAAATTACATTTGGTGGTCGTCAAATTAGACATGGAGTTGCTATTGCTGATAATCCAAAAGGGCCATATGTAAAGTCGCCTTACAATCCAATTAGTAATAGTGGTCACGAAATTTGTGTATGGCCTTACAATGGTGGTATTGCCTCTTTAATTACAACAGATGGACCTGAAAAAAATACAGTACAATGGTCTCCTGATGGAATTAATTTTGAAATAATGGGAGTGGTAAAAGGAGCACCTCACGCTATTGGATTAAACAGAACAGCAGACAATGAGAAAAACCCAACGGAAATTTTAAGATGGGGATTAACACACGAATATAAAAGTTGGGACTATCAATATATTAGAGGTTTCAAAACTTGGAATATGAAAAACCATACAGCTAAAGGCGAAAAGGCTACTAGCAAAGAATAATAGAATATCTCATTAAGAAATATTATTTTTAAACAGAGGCTGTTTAAAAAGTATCAAAACTTTTCATTAGAAACTTAATTTAGGTTCGCAAAAGTTTTACTTTTTAAACAGTTTTTTTGTTTAAGAATAACAATAGTATAAATCAAGAAAGTAAATTTTGATTAATACAGTATTTAATACATTTTTTTAAAAACTAAAGGCGAGCAACCCATAAATTTTTGAAATTGTCTGTAAAAAAAAGGTAAACTTTCATAACCACAATCGTAGGCAATTTGACTCACCTGTTTATTCGTTTCAATTAAATATTTACAGGCTAAATTTATTCGGTATTCGTTTACAAAAGTAAAAAATGATTTGTTCAATTATTTTTAAAAAAAAAAGACAAAAAGATTCAATCCCCATAGATGCTAAATTTGAAACATTTTGCAGGTTAATTTTTAAAATTAAATAGCTTTATTTTATTTTTTTGCGTATTCCAATTGAAATTTTTCTAAAAAAACACAATTGATATACTTTTATGAACATTACTGGTAAAATTTGATTGGCATTCAATATACAATCGATGGTGTATTTTTTATTTTGGCTGAAACATTCAAAACTCATGAAAAATATGAAAAACTTATTGGTTTTAATAGTGCTAATTGGAAACTTATTCTCAATGCAAGCACAATCAATCAATCCTATTTTAGTTAGAAATGAAATGCAACGTGTTGCAGATTGGCAAATTGAGCATTTTAGAGATACATATAGTGGAAGAAAAAAACCACATCATATTGCAGATTGGACAAATGGGGCACTTTATGTAGGTATGGTTAAATATGCAAAAATGGCTAAAGATGATCGCTATTGGAAATGGTTAAAGGAAATTGGTGAACAACAAAATTGGAAATTGCATTGGCGAAAATATATGGCAGATGACCACACAATTGGTCAAATGTATTTAGAATTGTATAGGAAATATGGTGATTCAGCAATGATGAAACCTACTATTAAAAGTTTTGAATACATTATTAATAATCCAAGTAAAGAGCCTATTACATTGGATAAATACAAACATTTAGAGCGTTGGACTTGGTGTGATGCATTATTTATGGCACCACCTGTTTTGGCGAAACTAGGAAAGGAAACTGGAGATAAAAAATATACTGATTTTATGATGAAGGAGTATAAAGCGACTCGAGATCATTTATTTGATGCCGAAGAAAATCTTTTTTATCGTGATAATAGTTATATAGGAAAACTAGATGATGGGAATAAAATATTTTGGGCAAGAGGAAATGGCTGGGTGTTTGGAGGTTTAACATTGCTAATGGATGAATATGAGCCAGGTTCTAAAGAGTATGAATATTTTAAAGATATTTATTTGAAAATGGCTAAAAAAATAATTGAAATTCAAACTCCAGAAGGGCATTGGGCAATGAGTTTATTAGGGCAAAAAAAATACCCTACACCAGAAACTAGTGGAACTTCATTTTTTACTTTTGGCTTGGCTTGGGGTATTAATAACGGTCTGTTAGATGCTAAAACATACCAACCTCATGTTGAGAAAGCTTGGAATTGTTTAACAAGTCATATTACTAAAGAAGGAATGTTGGGTTATGTACAGCCAATTGGTGCAGCCCCAGGAAAAGCTTGGGCAGATAAAACAGAGGTGTATGGATCTGGTGCATTTTTAGCCGCAGGATCAGAAGTTTATAAAATGGTGGGTGGTCAACCAATATTTCAATTATCTGAACCTAATTATAAGAAAAGTCCTAAAACAGGAATGACAAGAAAGCACTGGAAAGAAGCTGCTTTATACATGCTAGATGGTGCTTTTAGTTATGTGAATTCTAATGATGATGCTTTGAAATTCCCAAAAATAGGAACTGTTGGATACCCAAAATGGGATTCTCAAATTCCTGTTGAAAAATTAGAAGGCTTGAGCAGAACCTTATTTGTTGCAGCTCCTTTATTGAAAGAAAATCCAAATTTGAAAATTAATGGAATTGATATTGCAGCCTATTATCGCCAAAATATTTTGAATTTAATAGATGAAGAACATCCTTCATTTATTAAAGATAAAGTGGGGAATTGGCCAGGGCAAACATTGGTTGAATTTGGAGCATTATCTATGTCAATGTTTATGATTCCTGAAGTACTTTGGGATCCTTTAACTAAAACTCAAAAAGATGTTTTAGCTAAAAAAATGATTAGTTATGCTGACGGTCCAACGGTACCTTCAAACTGGAAGTTCTTCAATATTTTTGTGTTAAGCTTTTTTAAAGATCAGGGATATCAAGTTAATGAAACACTATTGGTTGATTATTTAAACAAGTCGTTGGAGCATTATCGTGGTGATGGATGGTATAATGACAATCCTGCGTATGATTATTACAGTATGTGGGCATTTCAAATGTATGGACCTGTTTGGAACGAATTATTTGGAAATAAATATTACCCCGAAATAGCAAAAAAATTCAAAGAAAATTTTTTACCTGTAGCTGAAAACTACCCATATATGTTTAGTGAAAATGGTGAAATGATAATGTGGGGAAGAAGTATTACATACCGTTTAGCTTCTGTAAGTCCTTTTCCATTATTAGGTTTTTATGAAGATGATTTACAAGATGCAAATTGGGGAGGGTTTAGAAGAACAGCTTCGGGTGTATTGTTACAATTTTTACAACATCCCGAGTTTATGAAAGACAATGTTCCAACATTAGGTTTTTACGGAGCATTTGACCCCTCAACGCAACCATATAGTTGCAGAGGAAGTGTTTTTTGGATGGCAAAATCGTTTTTAAGTTTGCTTTCTCCTGAAGGCAGTAAATTTTGGAATGAAGAAGAAAATAATGGTGTTTGGGAAAATGAATTGAAAAACACAACCATTACAAATCGTTTTTATGAAGGTTCAGAAATTATGGTTACTAATTATAAAAACATTGGAGCTTCAGAAATTAGAGCGTGGTGTAATGTTCCAAGAGCTGGAATAAAAGAGCCTTTTCGTTCAAGCGAAAACTATAATAAATTGTCCTACAATTCAGCGTTTCCGTGGCAAGCAGATAACACGGCAGGAACGGCCTCAATGAATTATGTTTTTAAAACAAATAATGCAGAGTATCCTTTTGAGTCAGGGCATATTTACGATTTTATAAAGTTTGAAGACAATGCTTATTATCGTAAACTTACTTCGGAATATATTGATAATGTTGCAATTCAACTTGCCGATATTCCTTTGGAAAATGGAATTTTAAGGGTTGATAAAATTGAAGCAGATAAAGAAGTTTCAATTAGTTTAGGACATTATTCATTAGCACATATTAATGGTTTTATTTCAAAAAAAGAGAGAACAATTAACGGTAAAGAAGTTCATATTATTGATAATGGAAAATATCAATTAGCACTTGTACCAGTAATTGGTTGGAATGAAATTAAAACAATTACGTCTAACAATATTCATCCAGAAACTAAAGAAAGCACTGTTATAAATGTTGTTGATATTTACAATCCTTTAGAAAAAAATAATATTTATGTTACTGCAATGCTGTGGAAAAAATCAGGAATTGATTTTACGGATAAAGAATTGAATATTGTTAAGAAGGTGAATGTGAAAAAGGATAAAATAAGATTATATTTTACAGATAAATCTAAAAAGGAAATTAAATTTTAATTATTAAAATAAAACAAGATGTTAAATACTAGAATTATATTTTTACTTGTATGTTATTTATGCTGCTTTATAGATGCGAATGCGCAACATAATACAAATGATGGTTTCGATTTTATTGTTACTAATGATGGTGTATGGACTTGGTATAATGATGAAAGAGCTGCTTTTAAAAATGATAAACTTTACACCTCTTACGTTCGTAAAGACGGAAAAGTAGCTTTAAGCGTAAACGATATTAAAACAGGAGCTAATGTAGGAACGGAAGTAGTTTTAAGTAATTGGACTCAAAAAGATGATCACAATAATGCCTCAATTTTATTAAGAAACGATGGTAAAATTATGGCGTTTTTTAGTCCACATATACGCGAAAAAAATAATTATTACAGAACATCTTTAGTCAATGAGCCTACTCAACAAAGTGATTGGAGTGCGCAAATGTCACAAATAACTACCAACGATTCTGATAACAAGGGAGCTACTTATAACAATGCATTTCAATTAAGCGCTGAAGGAGGCAAGATATATAACTTTATGCGAACCAATAACTTTAACCCCAACTTTAAAGAATATACCTCCAATGGAGCACCAATTAGGGATGGAGCTGATATTATTCTTTTTAAAAATGGGACTGGAGAAGTTAGACCTTATGTAAAGTACACTTCTAATAATGTAGACCGTATTGATTTCTTTTTTACAGATGGACATCCACGTGTTGCGGATAATAGTTTATACCATTGTTATTATAAAACAAATATTGATGGTAGCCAAGGTAGTATTTATCAAACAGACGGAACACTAATAGCAACTTTACAAAACGCAATTAATGGGACTCCAATAGATGTGTCTCAGGTAAATAAATTATACCTTTTTGGATCCGACGGTACTACAGCCCGAGCTTGGACACATAGTATAAATTACGATAGCACTGGAAATCCTGTAGTTACTTATTCTAAACAAAAAAACATAAGTGATATTACCTATCATTATGCAAAATGGAATGGTACACAATGGAATAATTATGTTGTTTCTGATGCCGGTAACGGGTTATATAATGGTGAAGACGATTATACAGGTGTTATTACAACAAATCCTTATAATACAAACGAAATTTTTATGTCTTCAAACAAAAACCCAATATCGGGAATAGAAAATAATAGATATGAAATTTATTCAGCCATTACTAATGATGGAGGTTCGGCCTGGAATTGGACTGAAGTAACTAAAAATTCAGACAAGGATAATTTAAGACCTTTTGTTCCAAAAGGAATTACGAATGTAAACGATAGAGTTTTAATGTGGTTTCATGGAACATATACCACATATTCAAATTATCAAACACGTATTGTTGGCGAGTATATTAATAAAATCTACACTGGGCCAGCTCCCGATTTAGGAGAGCCTATACCACCAATTGAAACAAACATAACTTATGGTATAGATATTAATAGCGTAACTAGCCCTACACTAAGTCCATTTAAACCTTTAAGTGGAACGGCTAATGCGACAGTTATAGACAATGGAGTTACTTTTACTCTTTTTGGTACAGTTACAGATAGTAGAGATAGAGGAAGTGCTACTCCAAATGACTTAGTTAGAGATTTTGTGTATGGTTCTGGCAATGGAACTTCAACGGGAGTAAGAATAGATGGTCTTCCTGCTGGAGAATACACTTTAAACAGTTTTCATTATGATAATGATTTTTCCGCTCCTGTTTCTGTAATATTAAGAGTCCAAGGAGGAGCACAGATTGGGGATGCAATTGATATAACTGATGAAAGACCAGCTACTTTTAATTTAACAACAGAAGCAAATACAAGTTATGAAATAGTAGCCACAAGTTCTGGTCCTAATGGGACTAGATTTAATGGTTTATCAATAATAGATTCTTCAATTGTACCTGCAGATAATAATGTTTTAATTGATATAAATACAAGTACATCTAATACTAAAACAGGGTACACAGGAATGTTAGGAGTTAATAATACAACACTAACAACACACAACGGTTCCTATCTAATATTTGGTTTTAATTCACAACCTGCAACAAACACCAATACAGATAATTTATTATTAGATTTTGCTCAAAACTCATCAACTACTGCATCTGCCACACCAGCTATTGGGTTTAGATTATCAGGATTAGTTCCTGGCACCTATGATGTGAAGAGTTGGCATTATGATCCAACTATTTCAGGAAGTAAAATTAAAGTACAACTTCGTGAAGCAGGATTTGGGAATCCTCAAACAGATTTATTAACTGGAATTGATTTAGGGAGTTCTAATTCGATAGATTACCAAATTACAATTGAAACTGGTAAAAACTACGATTTATTATTTAGAGCTGATGCTGGAGGACTACATTCTAGATTTAATGGAATTGAAATTACACCTACTTCAGTTTTAAGTACTGTTGATTTTCAGAAAAAAGAACTTAAACTTTTTACAGTTTTTCCGAATCCGTTTAATGATATTATGAATATTAATATTGAAAAAATAACAAATGCAACTAGGTTAAAAATTTATAATAGTACAGGACATTTAATTACTGAAAAAAACATAGAAAACAATTCCGTTAAAGTTGCAACTAATAATTTATCTAGTGGGGTATATCTTTTAGTATTATTTAATAAACAAGAAATAATTTCAACTCAAAAAATTATAAAAAAATAAAGTAGCCTTTAAATACAAAAAAGACCAGTTTTGAATCTATCAAAACTGGTTTTTTTGTTTCCTATTTTTACGAACCTATTTTTTATTTAGGTTTTGAATTTCAATATGTAAATAATTTATACTTATAATTTGAAAAATAAAATTTCTGAAATATTTTGCTCTATCTATGATTTTTACCTTGTTTTAATCCTGCATTTCAAAAAATACAACTTTCCACAGATAAAAAATAAAAAATAAAAAATAAGAAATAAGAAAAATAAAATTCAAAATCTCAATTAGTAAAATTGTAATGTAGAGGATAAAAATCCGTTAAAAGAAGAGCATTTTTTAAAGAAAATATTTGGAAGTTTATATGTTGGTGTAATATTCTTAACGATCTCTTAAAAAGGATAATATTAAAGGGGATTTGGTAACTTTTTAACTAATTTAATTGCTTATTCTTTTCAAGAAATGAAAACCA
The DNA here is from genome assembly GCF_900188235.1 of Lutibacter agarilyticus. Taxonomy (GTDB): domain Bacteria; phylum Bacteroidota; class Bacteroidia; order Flavobacteriales; family Flavobacteriaceae; genus Lutibacter; species Lutibacter agarilyticus. The sequence goes on from NZ_FZNT01000001.1 coordinate 132,317, forward strand.
CTTAAATACCTTGCGGTATACTGCTGTGAAAATTATATTTTTATATATTTTTTTTTAAAAACTAAAGGAGAGCAACCCATAAATTTTTGAAATTGTCTGTAAAAAAAAGGTAAACTTTCATAGCCGCAATCATACGCAATTTGGCTCACCTGTTTATTGGTTTCAATTAATAATTTACAAGTATAATTTATTCTAAATTCATTTACAAAAGTAAAAAATGATTTATTCAATGATTTTTTAAAAAAACGACAAAAAGCTTCATCACCCATAGAAACTAAATTAGAAACATCTTGCAGTTTAATTTTTTTATCATAGTTTTCTTGAACATAATCGTACACTTTTTCAATTCTGTGATTGGATTTTATATTTAAAGTAGGTGTAAAGCCTTCAGAAGTTAGTGTTTCAACTTCTTTAAAAGCACTTAAATTTTCTAATAATTGAATAAAATTAAGCAGTTTTTCAAAAGGAGGTTTGGTTAAAATTTTATTTAATTCTAGCTCCATCTTTTTTGAATTTTTTAAATTGAATTTAATCCCTTTTGAAGCTTTTTTTAATAAAGTTTTTATATGTTGAAATTCATTTTTATCAATCCAATTATCGCCTAAAATAGTATCGTTCCATTGAATTACAATAGATTTTACCTTCTCTTTGTTTTGAATGGTGTTTTTCCAACAGTGTGGTAAATTAGAGCCAACTAAAACAAAATCACCATGTTCAAATTTCTCAACATTATTACCTACATACCTAATTCCTTCACCTTTCACAATGTAAGTTAGTTCATATTCAGGGTGAAAATGCCAAGGGGCATCAAAATTTTCGTCTTCATAAATAAAAGCATTAAAAGAGCTATTTGTAGACGATGATATTTTTTCAAATTGAGCTTTCAAAGTAGGTTCGTTTTAATTTCAAAGATACTCAATAATATCAATATTTGATGTTTTATGATTTAAATCATATCAAAATAAGGTATTATTTAGCTAATATCAAAGTGGAATGTAATAAAGTATGATTATAAATTTGATTAAATATAAATTCACTATAAAAATGACGAAGAGAGAAATAATTAAAATGGTTTTAAACCATGAAAAACCACCCTATGTTCCGTGGTCTTTTAAGTTCACAAAAGAACCAAAGGAAATGCTTCAAAAGTATTATAAAACAGATGACCTTGATGTTATTCTAGGGAATCATATTTTGAATTTAGGAAGCGATATTGGTTTTTTTGATGAAATAGAAAAAGATCATTTTCAGGATGTTTTTAAAGTAGTTTGGGATAGAAGTGTAGATAAAGATATTGGAATGCCAATTGAAGATATTATTAAAGAACCAACAATTGAAGGTTTAGAATTTCCTAACCCACACGATCCTCGTTTTTTTGCCAATATTGAGTCTGAAATAGAAAAGAAACCAGATTTATTCCGTGTATTTCAAATAGGGTTTTCGTTGTACGAAAGAGCGTGGTCTATGCGTGGAATGGAAAATTTGCTAATGGATTTTTATATGTATCCTGATTTTGTGCACGCATTATTTGAAAAAATAGCCGATTATAACATTGCTCAAATTGACAAAGCATTAGAATATGATATTGATGCTGTTTATTTTGGTGACGATTGGGGACAACAACAAGGTTTAATTATGGGAGCTGATTTATGGCACGAATTCATGTATCCGCAAATTAAACGTATGTATAAGCGAGTTAAAGATGCTGGAAAATATGTAATGATTCATTCTTGTGGTGATGTTGACGAATTATTTCCTTCGTTAATTGATGCTGGTTTAAACTGTTTCAATCCTTTTCAACCTGAAGTAATGGATGTACACCAAATTCATGACGATTATTTAGGGAAACTGTGTTTCCACGGTGGTTTGTCTATGCAAAAAACATTGCCTTTTGGAACACCTGATGAGGTTAGAGAAGAGTCATTAGCATTAATTGAAATGGGAAAAAAAGGTGGGTATATCTTTTCTCCATCTCACTCTGTTGAAAGTGACACTACATTAGAAAACATATTAACATTTATTGAGGTTGCACAAGCGCAACTAAAAGAAAAAGAATTAGCGTAATGGAAGAATTATTAAATAAAATTTCAGATTGTGTAGAGTTTGGTAAAATTAATAAAGCTGCACCATATCCACCAAATATGAAAGGTCAAGATGGTGCCGATGAACTAACAGTTCAAGCATTAGAACAAGGTATATCAGCCAAAGATGTTTTGTCTAATGGTTTAATTATTGGAATGGAAAAAGTAGGTGTTAAGTTTAGAGAAAACAAAGTGTTTGTTCCTCAGGTTTTAATGTCAGCCAAAGCCATGAATACAGCAATGGAGCATTTAAAACCATTGTTTGCTGAAGGAAATACAGATAAAAAAGGCGTGTTTATAATTGGTACTGTTGCAGGTGATTTACATGATATTGGTAAAAACTTGGTTTCTATGATTGTTGAAGGAAATGGTTACGAAGTTATTGATTTAGGTACCGATGTTCCAGCAAAAAAATTTATTGATACCATCAACGAATTTCCAGATGCAATTATTGGACTTTCTTCATTATTAACAACAACAATGGAGAGTATGGCCAATATTGTAAAAGAAATTAAAACAGTGTATCCAAATCAAAAAGTAACTATTGGCGGAGCGCCAATTACGCAAGATTTTTGTGAAAAAATTGGAGCAGATAATTTTTCAGCAGATCCACAAGGGGTTGTTGAATTTATGAATAAACTTAAAATTTCAGCATAATGAAAGGTTTAGAATTAGTAAAAGCGGCTATGAACCGTAAAACGGTTGAACGAGCTCCTTGGGTACCTTTTGTTGGTGCGCACGCCGGACATTTATTAGGTTTAGATGCTACAACGTATTTTAAATCTGAACAACACATTGTTAATGGTGCAAACGAAGCCATAAAAAAATACAATCCTGATGGAATTCCTGTAACTTTTGATCTTCAAATTGAAGCTGAAGTGTTGGGATGTGAAATTAAATGGTCTCAAGATAATCCACCAGCGGTGGTTTCGCATCCATTAGCTGATGGCAGTTTAAAGTTGGAAGATTTAAAAGTGCCTTGTCGTTGCTCAGGAAGAATTGCAACGGTTATGAATGCTACTTCAAAAATTAAAGAAGCAAATCCAGATATTGCTTTGTACGGTCTAATTACTGGGCCTTTTACATTGGCTTTGCATTTATTAGGGACAGATATCTTTATGAAATTATTTGAAGATCCTGAGTATGTTGGCAAAGTAATGGATTATTGTACCAAAGTAGGTAAGGCAATGTCTAACTATTATATTGAAGCTGGTTGTGATGTAGTTGCGGTGGTTGATCCAATGGTAAGTCAAATAGATCCAATGTCTTTTGAAATGTTCGTTTCACCGTATTGCAAAGAAGTTTTCAATCATATTAGAGAGTGTGGAGCATTAAGTTCGTTCTTTGTCTGCGGAAATGCTACGCAAAACATTGAAGAAATGTGTAAATGTGAACCAGATAATATTTCGATAGATGAAAATATTCCTTTAGAATTTTTAAAAGAACAATGTGATAAGTATGAAATAAGTTTTGGAGGAAATATGAAATTAACATCGGTATTGTTAATTGGTACTCCTGAAGATTGCAAGTTTGAAGCTATGGAATGTATGGATATTGGTGGCAAAACCGGATTTATTTTAGCACCTGGTTGCGATTTGCCAATGGCAACTCCTGTTAAAAACTTAGAAGCAATTGCAGAAATTATTCACGATGAATATCAGCAAGATGTGTTGAAAGCAAAAGGACAAATAGCTAAAGATGTTGAGTTATTAGATTTAGAAAATTACTTTACTAACGATAAAGTAAAAATAGATGTAATAACGTTAGATTCTGAAGGTTGTGCACCTTGTCAATATATGATGAAAGCAGTAGAATTAGCTGTTGAAGAAATTGGAGCTGACAATATTGAGTACGTTGAACATAAAATTAAAAAAGAAGAAGGTATTCAAATGATGCTATCACTTGGAGTTCGTAATCTTCCTACAATCTGTATTGATGGTAATATAGAATTTATCTCCATAATTCCACCAAAAACAGAACTTAAAAACCGTATCCAAAAGCATTTGGATACTAAAGTTGTTGTTAATTAATTTAGCATACAAATTCAGTATATCGTCATTCTGAACTTGTTTCAGAATCCCACCAAACTAGGAGTTAAATTGTGTGAGACCCTGAAACAAGTTCAGGGTGACGAAAATATTAAATGAAAGTAATATAAAAATTAATGACAGATTTAATCTTAATCAGTGGATTTTTAGGTAGTGGAAAAACAACATTACTTAAAAATCTACTGCATTTAAATACCAATAAAAAAATTGCGGTCATTCAAAATGAATTTGCGTCTAGCGGTGTAGATGGAAAAGAATTAAAACTATCAAATGATGGTTTTAAACTGGTTGAAATTAACAATGGTTCTGTTTTTTGTGTCTGTTTGTTAAGTAATTTTATTGAAAACATAACAACTTTAATTGAACAGTACAATCCTGAAATTATTTACCTAGAAGCTTCAGGAATTTCCGATCCCATTTCAATATGCGAATTATTAAATCACGAAAGCATCAATACAAAAGTAAAATATGCTGGCGCTTGGTGTGTGGTAGATGCCTTAAATTTTGAAAGATCTGCCAATTTTGTACAACGCTCAAAACATCAAGTTAGAGTAGCTGATAAAATTATTTTGAATAAAATAGATTTGGTTGACGAAAATCAAATTGAAAATGTGCTTCAAAAAGTAAGAGCAATCAACCCGTTTGCAAGTATTGAAAAGCAAACATTTTGCAACGTGAAAAATGCTAAATTAAATCAAGTTACTACAGTTTCAACATTAACTTCAGAAGATAAAAGACCTGAAGAGATTAAAACAGCAGTTTATAGAACAACCGATCTTATTTCAGAAGAAAATTTAAAACTGTTTTTGAAGGAGTTAAGTAACCATAGTATTCGAGCTAAAGGATTTGTAAGAGTTGGTGTTAATACATTTAAAATGTTTCAATTAACCTATGCTAATTTTGAAATAATTTCTTTAGAAAATTATACAGGAAGTTGTGAAATTATTGCTTTTGGTGAAAACATGGAACTTAAATTGTTACGAAAACTATTTCAACAAGCAAATGAAGAATAATATGAAAGGAACGTATTCGTACAAGTTAGATTTTGCTGATATAAAATTAGAAAAAGCAGAAATTTCGGCTTTTATGGGTTTGGGTGAAATTCCGGATGAACCTTTTGGAAGTATGATTGACATTGCAATAGAATTACTTTCAACAAATAAAAATATTGAAGGTGGATTTGTAATCAAACCTGTTTCAGAAGTATCCATAAAAGAAGGTACTATTACAATTGAAAATGAAACTTTTACAACGGGTAAAATGATTTCTTCCTTTCTAAAAAACTCAGAATACGCGGCTTTATTTACGTGTACAGCTGGTTTTGAAGTTGAAAAATACAGCAATCAATATAAAAACGAAGGTGATTTTGTGCAAAGTTATGTTATTGATGCTACAGGTTCATTATTGGTTGAAGGAGCTATGGAATTGATTTACGAAAAGCTGCAGCAGATGGCAACTCTTAACTATTTAAATCTAACAAACAGGTATAGTCCGGGTTATTGCGAATGGAAAGTAGTGGATCAACAAAAATTATTTTCGTTTTTACCTTCAAAATTCTGCAATGTATCATTAAGTGAATCTTCATTAATGAGTCCTGTAAAATCGGTGAGTGGTATTGTTGGAATTGGTAAAAATGTAAAATACTTAGGTTATATATGCGACTCTTGTAAAAGTTTGGGTTGCGTTTACAGAGCCAAAAAAATGTATGTGAAACATTAAAGGTTAATTAGTCTTTATTGCGTATTTTGACTTAATAACAACTTGTATAATTGTTTGAAGTCAAAATAAGCACCTTTTTAGCTAAATAAGGTTATTTATTTCTGCATTGAAATCTTCATTTTTGAAAGACTATTAATGAATATTTAAATCAAAAATTTTAATGATGGAGAAAAGTGCAATTAGTGATCCTTTTGAAAAGGCCAGACTTGAAAAAGGTGTAGGTGAAATGGACGACCAGAACGATCCAGTTACAATGGTTTTGGGCCATAAAGACGTTCGTAAATGTGCTCATAATTGGAAAACATATCAGTCTGGTGCAGAGCCCGGCAGAATTGTAATTCCTTCCGAAGTAAATATTAGAGACATTCGTCAAATACCTTTTGAAGTAGATCCTCCAATGCACGGCGAATACAGAGCCTTGGTTGAGCAATGGTTTAAACGTCCGTTAGAAGCTGATTATCAGGCTGCATTAGAAAAACAAATTGGAGCATTGGTTGATGAGGTTTTAACCAAAGATTCGGTTGAAGTTATCAAAGAGTTTTCATTGATTTTACAATCTCGTGCACTTACTTTATTGTTTAATGTGCCTTTTTCAGAATCTGAAACTTGGATTTCTTGGGGCACCCACGTTTTTAGAAGTGAAGGAAACGCTTTAGATGGAGACAAAGCAAATATTTTGTACAATTATATTGATAATGAAATAGAAAAAAGCATACAAAATCCGGGTAAAGATTTGTATTCAGTATTGTTAGCTTCAGAAGTAAATGGTAGAAAATTAACTAAAGAAGAGGTTAAAGGTGTTGTTGTTTTAACTTTTTCTGGCGGAAGAGATACTATTATCAATGCTGTTACAAACTCAATTGCTTATTTTTCAGAGCATCCAAAATCATTAGATAAACTTAGAAAAGAACCTGAATTAATCAATTTTGCTATTGAAGAATTGATCCGATATTTTTCGCCTTTAACACAAATGGGAAGAGTTGCTACAGAAGATACGCAGGTTTGTGAACATGCAATTAAAGCAGGCACAAGAATTGGCTTAAATTGGGTCTCTGCAAATCGTGATGCTTCCGTTTTTGAAAATGCAAATGAAGTTGTGTTGGATAGAAAAATTAACCCACACGTAGCGTTTGGTTTTGGAACTCATAACTGCTTAGGAGCAACACATGCACGACAAATATTGAAAGTTTTAATTAAGACATTAATTAAAAAAGTGAATTCAATTGAAATTTTGGATGCTAAAGAAAATATTGAAACTTTAGGCGAATTTAAGCGTAAGGTTGGTTTTGATAGCATCAACGTAAAATTTAATTAAAAGCGTCAGTTCGAGTATTTTTTTGGAATGAAATAAAGTAACAAATGTATCGAGAACTTGTTTGTATAGATAAAGGCTTCTCCATACACTTCTCATAAAACCGAAGCACTCGAAGTGACGTAAATATACTAAACTAAAAACTAAAAATAATTATGACGAAAATAACATTCGTAACAAGTGATGATAATTCAATAACTGTTGAAGGAAATACAGGAAATGTGATGGAATTAGCAGTTCAAAATAAAATTAAAGGAATTGATGGTAATTGTGGAGGAGTTTGCTCTTGTGCAACATGTCATGTACATGTTGAACCAAAGGATTGGGAAAAAGTAGGAGCACCAAGTACTATGGAAGCTGATATGCTTGAGTTTGATGAAAAAGTGAGCGATTACAGTCGTTTATCTTGTCAAATGAAAGTTACTGATGCAATTGATGGAGTTGTTTTAAAAGTTGCTAAATAATATTTATGGCAGCAGATACATCATTAGATAAAATTTGTGTAATTATTGGAGCGAGTCACGCTGGGGTAAATGTTGCTTTTTCTTTACGAAGAGAAGGGTGGGAAGGTAAAATTGTATTGTTTGATAGTGATCCAGAAGTACCTTATCACAGGCCACCTTTGTCTAAAGCATATTTAAAAGCAGATGACGATTCGCAACTTGATTTGTTGTTTCCTAAGCAAAACTATATTTCGGAAAATATCACGCTATGTTTAGGGAAAACAATTGTTGAAATTAATAAAGAATCAAATCAAATTTCTTTATCAGATGGAAGTATTCAAAAATATAATAAGTTAGTTGTTGCAACAGGTGCTCGTCCGTTTATTCCTCCCATCAAAGGAATTGATTTGGCAAGTAATTTGTTTTCAATGCGGAATTTTGCTGATGCTGTAAATATTCAAAAAGCAATTATTTCTTCGGAAGAAAAAAGAGTCGTTATTATTGGAGGCGGTTATATTGGATTAGAAACAGCAGCATCTTTAAGAAAACTTGGAGCGAAAGTTACTGTTTTAGAAAGAGAAAAACGTGTTTTAGCACGTATTACAGCTCCAGAAATGTCAACTTTTTTTAGTAAATTACATCAAGAGAATGGAGTTGATTTATTAGCTAATAAAAATGTGATTTTGATTGAAACTTCAGAGGGAGTGAACAAATTACTCTGTGATGATAATACTACATATACCGCAGATTTAATTGTGGTTGGTGTTGGAATTAAGGTAAATACTGAATTGGCTGAAAATGCAGGATTGGTAATAGAAAATGGAATTAAAGTTGATTCCAATGCTAAAACAAGTGCTGAAAATATATATGCCATAGGTGATTGTACGTATCATTTCAATCCGCATTATAATCGATTTATTAGATTAGAATCTGTTCAAAATGCTGTTGATCAAGCCAAAGTTGCCGCTGCTGCTATTTGTGGAAACGAGGTAGAATATGATGCCATTCCTTGGTTTTGGTCTGATCAGTATGATGTAAAATTACAAATGGTAGGTTTATCAACCGGATATAACCAAACCATTAAACGTATTGAAGATAATAATGAAAAATGCCAATCGGTTTGGTATTTTAAAGATGAAGAATTATTAGCTGTAGATGCTGTAAATAATGGTAAAGCCTATGTTTTAGGAACACGTTTTATAAAAGCGAAACAGCAGTTAGATAAAGAAAAATTAATGGATGTTTCTATTCCTATAAAACAAACTAGTTTTTTAAAAGATTAAAAAAAATAATTATGAGTTTAAGATGTAAAGCCGCAATTGCAAAAGGAGATGGAAGTTATGCTATTGAAACCATTGAAGTGCAAAATCCAAAAGATGATGAGGTATTAGTTGCTGTAAAAGCGGCTGGTTTATGCCATACAGATCACGATTCATTAAATTGGGGTAAACCTATTGTAATGGGACACGAAGGAGCAGGTGTAGTTAAAGCAGTTGGACCTAAGGTTAAAAGCGTAAAAGTTGGAGATTCAATCATTTTAAATTGGGCAACACCTTGCGGAACTTGTTTTCAATGTGAAAATGAAAACGAACATATTTGTGAAAATAATTCACCTGTTGTTGCTGGTGGAAATGGTTATACGGATGGTCATGCGCATATTGAAGGAACCACTTGGAATGGAAATTCGATAGAACGTTCATTTAATATAGGAACGCTTTCAGAATATACTTTGGTAAAAGAATCTGCAGTGGTTTTAAATCCAATTCAAGATATGCCGTTTAGTGCTGCAAGTATTGTAAGTTGCGGAGTTATGACTGGTTTTGGATCGGCAGTAAATTCAGCGAAAGTAACCGAAGGATCTTCAGCAGTAGTTTTAGGAACTGGTGGAGTAGGATTAAACGTAATTCAAGGAATTAAAGTTTCAAAAGCAGCAAAAATTATAGCGATAGATATCAACCAACAACGTTTAGATATGGCGGTTGAATTTGGAGCAACTCATACTATTTTAGCCGATATAAATGATGAAGGTTTATTGAAGGCTGCCGAAAAAGTAAAAGAAATGACCAATGGTAGAGGTGCCGATTATGCTTTTGAGTGTACAGCAATTCCGGCATTAGGAGCTGCGCCACTTGCAATGATTAGAAATGCAGGTACAGCCGTTCAGGTGAGTGGAATTGAAGAAAAAGTTTTAATTGATATGGAATTGTTTGAGTGGGATAAAATTTATATAAATCCATTGTACGGTAAGTGCAATCCTCAAACAGATTTTCCTAAAATAATCAATCATTATAAAAATGGTGAAATTAAGTTAGATGAAATGATTACAAGAACTTATCCGTTGGAAGAGTTAGAAACAGCTTTTGATGATATGCTTAAAGGTAGAAATGCCAAAGGAGTCATTGTTTTTGAATAAATTAAGAGAAAACCAATTATAGAATACTTCAAAATATAAAATATGAAACACATTATTTGTTTATTAGTTTTTTTGGCAACATTGAATAGTACCGCACAAGAAACTGAATTGTTAAAAAATTGGAAGTTCACCAATTATGATTACGGAAATGCACAAGGTACTGACTTTAATGATGATAATTGGGAGTCTGTAACTATTCCACATGATTGGGCTGTTCAAGAAGATTTCAATTTCACCCATGACATTCAGTTAACAATGGTTATTCAAGATGGAGAAACCAAACCAAAGTATAGAACTGGAAGAACAGGAGCTTTACCATATGTTGGTATTGGTTGGTACAGAACAAATTATACTGTTTCAGAAAAAGATTTAGAAGAGAAAGTACAGTTGCTTTTTGATGGTGCAATGAGCAATGCTAAAGTTTATGTGAATGGTAAATATGCCGGCGAACGCCCTTTTGGATATATCTCTTTTCATTTTGACATTACTAAATTATTAAATCCAGGTAACAATGTAATTGCTGTTAGGTTGGAAAATTTCAGCAGTCAATCTCGTTGGTATCCAGGAGCCGGTTTGTACAGAAAAGTGTCAGTTATTAAAACTAATAAAACACATGTAAAAACTTGGGGGACGTTTGTTTCTACACCACAAATAACTAAAAAAAGCGCACAAGTTCATTTAGATTTAGAAATTTTAGGTGAAGGAAATTGTACCGTAATTAATGAAATTTTTAATTCTGAAGGAGTTTTAGTCACTAAAAAATCAACAGAAGTTAATATAAATGGTGAACTAAAAATTTCAGAAGATTTTACAGTTAAAAAGCCGAAATTATGGAATCTTAAAACACCTCATTTATACCAATTAAAAACTTCTATTTTAAAGGAGGGAAAAGAGATAAATACCTATTCAACAACATTTGGAATTAGAAATATTCGATTTGAATTAGACGGATTTTATTTAAATGATGAAAAAGTAAGATTCAAAGGAGTGAATATGCATCACGATTTTGGACCTGTTGGTGCTGCCTTTCATAAGGAATTATTTCTGAGACAAATGATGAAAATGAAGGAAATGGGTGTCAATGCTATTCGTTTTTCACACAATCCTCCTGCTCCAGAAGCGTTGGATATTTGTGATGAATTGGGAATATTAGCTATTGACGAAGCTTTTGATGAGTGGCAAATAGGAAAAGTACTAAACGGTTATTCAAAACATTTTGACTTATGGGCTGAACAAGATTTAACTGATATGATTTTACGAGATAGAAATCATCCAAGTATTATTATGTGGAGTATTGGAAACGAAATTATGGAGCAATACAAACACGATCCTAACAATATTACGGAGTACTTACATAAAATTGTGAAGTCAATAGATACTACACGAGCCACTACAGCAGGATTCAACTCAGCAAATAATGCTTTAAAAAGCGGTATGGCTGCTATAGTTGATGTAGCTGGATTTAACTATAAACCTGGAATTTATCATAAAATTAGAGAAATTTACCCTAATTTGAAGTTTTATGGAAGTGAAACAGGAGGCTCTTTAAGTACACGTAATTCATACAAATTCCCTGTGACTTTTGATCCTGCACAAAGCAAAAGAGGTACTTCATTAAATACAGAATTGTATGAAGACGGTCAGCCAGGGAATTATGAAAACACCAATGTTCCTTGGGGATATGCTCCTTATAAAGAATTTGCTTCACAAGATTATAACAACTTTGTTTATGGTGAATTTGTTTGGACTGGTTATGATTATTTAGGAGAACCTTCGCCATATCACACTGCAAAATCTAGAAGTTCTTACTTTGCCCCAGTTGATATGGTTGGTCTAGAAAAAGACAAATTCTACTTGTACCAAAGCGAATGGAATGAAGATGCTGATGTATTGCATTTTTTTCCACACTGGACTTTGCCAGCAATGGAAGGTAAAGAAATTCCTGTGGTTTGTTATACAACTTATGAAAAAGCAGAGTTATTTGTAAACGGAAAAAGTTATGGAATTAAAACAAAAATTAAACCTGTAATTCCTGAATTTTTAGCAGAGAATATCGAAAAGGAAGCGTCAGGAGGAACTTCAATGGCTCAAATGAAAGCATACTCCATTGTTTGGGAAAATGTGATATATGAATCTGGAGAAGCGAAGATAGTTGCTTATAATAAGAAAAATAAAAAAGTTGGAGAGGTTTCTAAGATTACTGCGGGAACTCCATATGCTATAAAAATTGAACCAGAATTAAATGCAATAAAATCTGGAGAAGTTGGTGTTTACGTAATTTCTATAGTTGATGAAAATGGAAATTTATGTCCAACCTTTAATGAAAATATGGATATTGAAGTTAGTGGTGCAGCACAATTTTTAGCATCAGGAAATGGAGATCCAACAAATGTTCAAAACTTATCTAAACCTCAACGAAAATTATTTAATGGCCAAGCTGTTATATTTGTGCAGTCTACTAAAAAAGGCGCTATTAATATGAAAACAATTTCAGGAGATTTAAAGGCAACTGACAATTCAATTATTGTAAATTAAGGTTTAAAATGAAATCAAAATTTAGAACTACTGAAATATCAAACCCAGCCTTTGAAAGTAATAATCTACGTTTTATTACGGTTAAAACTTCAAACTTAAAAGGGAGAGGCGATATTTGTGTATTTGTTCCGCCAGGGCACAATCTGAAAAACATTCCAATTGTGACATTGTTACATGGTGTTTATGGTAGTGCTTGGATTTGGGCTCATAAAGCAGGTGTACATCTCTCTGCGTTAAAAATGATGGAAGAAGGACTCATAAAACCGATGGTTTTAGCAATGCCTTCAGATGGTTTATGGGGAGATGGATCTGCTTATTTACCTCACAATACTAAAAATTTTGAAAGTTGGATTGTTGACGATGTAAACCAAGCTGTTATTGAAAATATAGATTGTGTGAGTGAAAAATCAGATTTGTTTATTTCAGGTTTATCAATGGGTGGTTATGGAGCATTGCGTTTAGGAGCAAAATTTCCTTCAACATATAAAGCCTTTTCTGGTCATTCTTCAATAACAAATAAAAATCAAATGCATTTATTTGTTGAAGAAAATGAAGGTAATTACAATCAAGAAAATAAAATAGATGAAGATGTTTTTGAATTATTATTTCAAAATAAAGAAAAACTACCCAATTTTAGATTTGATTGTGGTAAAGACGATTTGTTAATTGAATATAATCGAGAACTTCATTTAAACTTAATTGCTGAAAATATTCCACATATTTATCAGGAATTTGAAGGTAAGCACGAATGGAGTTATTGGGAAGCGCATATTAAAGATACCTTGTTGTTTTTTAATAAGTTTACATAGAGAATTACAAAATAACTAATAAAAAGCCCTTATTTAAAATCAAATAAGGGCTTTTGTGTATTATAAGAATCTCAATTTATTCAAAGCCTCTTGGCTTAATAATATCCTTTTCACTTTCGTATTCTTCACCGTTTTCTCCAGTTAATATGTCAAAAAACTTATAGTAGTTTCCATAAGAATATATACCATTTCTTTCTCTAATTTTTTCTCCCATGACTTTGAATTTTTCAGATGCTTCTTTTTGATTTCCAATTAAAAACATGTATTCGTTTGAAGATAAAATAGTTCCGTTTTCATCTGTCAATTCCATAGTTACATAAAAATTATTTTGAACCTTTTTAAGTACATCAGCTTCTAATTCAAAATATTGTTTGGCACTATTTTCTTCAATTTTAGCCACTTTAAAAGTCGCTTCTTTTAACACATTTTTATTATCATCTACTATTGAATATGAAACGTTACAATTTTTATATTCTTTGTAATAATCATTTACAACCCAAAATTCACCTTTAAATTTTTCAGAATTCAACCATCTACGTTTTTCAAAATTGAAATTAACCAAAACAGGTTGATAGGCTGTTTTCACATAATTAAAAGAACGTTTAGGTTTTAAATAATTATCAATCATTCCCCATTTCATATCTGGCCAATAGGTGATGAAATGGCATAAAGCTATTCCACTAGTTTTTGGTTTATTTCTTCGGAAGTGTTCAATAGACAATTGAAAAATAATTCCTTGCGCATCTTGTGTTGCATCAACAAACTCTTGTAAAGAACCTGTTTTTTCATCTCCAAAAGCATCAAAATTCTGAATTCTTAATCGGTCTAAATCTGCCCAATGGTGTCCCCAACTTGGTCCTGGAGGCCATATTTCATTTTCAGGAATAAATTTTTGTAAATTTTCAACATTTGGAACAGATGTAATGGCAAGCTCAGGTACAATAGGAAAATCTAACGATTTATACCAATCTTCCATTAACCACCTTCCCATTTGATAAAAATAGCCTAATGCATGAACTGCCTCTTTTGGTTTGTAACCAGCCTCTTTAGAAACATCACAAGTTAAAGGAGAATCTGGCACGTATGGTAAATCTACCATTCCCTGATATCTGTCGCCCAATGTTTTTAAGAAATTGTTTGCATATTCTGCATCACTTGCTCTTAACAACATTTCTTCGCCACCTTCCATCATAATAATTGATGGGTTGTTTCTTCTATTTTTAATGACATTTTCACCTTCCTGATAAATGCGTTCTAACAATTCAGGCTCGTTAGGAATATTTCCTGTACCTAAAGGAATAATGTCTTGCCAAACAGTAATTCCTTGTTCATTACACAATTGGTAAAACAATGGAATTTCAGGTGGGTGCCATCCAAAAATACGAATGTTGTTCATATTAGCTTCTTTAGCCAAGGCAATTAACTTTCTGTATTTTTCTTCAGAAGTTCTCCCTACAAAAATATCAGGCGGACCACCCCAACAAGCTGAACGGATAAAAATAGGTTTTCCATTAATTAATGTTGTTCTAGGGAAGCTTACTTCATCTTTTGTAAAACCTGGATTCCAAGCCATTTCAACTTTACGTAATCCATAAGTAAGCTTTTTAAAATCTTGGTTTATTTTTCCTTCATCTAAAGAAACTTTTGCTTCATACAAATTTGGTTTTCCTAAATCCCAAGGCCACCAAAGTTGAGGGTTTTCAACTTTCACCTCTTTTTTAATGATTTGTTTACCTGGTTTTATAACTTCTTTAAAACTTATTGTTTGCTCTTTGCTAGTAAAGTTTTTTCCTTGAAATGAAATTGTTATATTTTTTTCTTTGGCTATTTTTTCGGTATTATCAACTTCAATTTCAAAAATTACTGAAGCATTTTTATCATTTTTAACAACCGGTTTTGCATACACATCTAAAATTCTAGATTTCCCCGTAAATACTAAATCAACAGAACCAGTGATACCAAACGGAATTAAATCTCTCCAATAATCGCCAAACCAAGGTGTTTTTAAACCCGCTACATTTGCATTTACTTGTGGTGGTGGTGCCAACCTAATAACCAACATATTGGTTGCTTTTAACCAATGTTTATTTGTTAATATAGCTTCGTTAACATCAAATGAAAAAGAAGAAAATGAGCCTTTATGGCTACCAATAAAATGACCGTTTAGCCAAATATCGCATTCGTGATCTATAGATTCAAAATCCAATCTAGCCACTTTATCGCTTAAATCTTGGTTCACTTTAAACTGAACAGAATACCACCATTCATACTGCATAACCCATTGTGCTTTTACACTGTTTCTTCCAAAATAAGGGTCTTCAATAGCTCCTACTTTCCATAAATCAGTATAAACATCTCCGGGTACTTTTGCAGGGTTCCAAACCAGTGTTTCAATATCTCCAGGAGGTAATTTATGAAGTCCTTCCTTTATACCTTGCCCCGGAAGCATCATTTTCATTTTCCATTTATAACCATCTAAATTAGTGATGGATTGGCTGTTGTTATTATGATTACTAATTGTGCTTGGTTGTGCAAATAATTTCATACTTGAAAACAATATGAGTGCACAAATTAAAATTTTATATTTCATTCTTTATTGATTTTAAATACCGTTTCCTACGGCAATTGTTATAATTCCTATTGACATAATTGTGAGGCCACTGTATAGCCATTTTTTACTTTTTGAACCAGCATTTTTCCATTCTCCAGAAAACAATCCTAATAAATTAGCCACCATAATACACCCGGTTTGAAATATTGCAAATCCAACTGAAGTTCCTAAAGGTCCTAGTTCATAAGCTCCTAAACCGTAAATGATTAGAGAAGCACAATAAACTACCGCCATAATTAAAAGATATAAGATGTTTTTAGAACTGCTTTTATGGTTGAAGTTTTTCCAACTTTTATTTTTTGTGAGTTGAATGCTGAAGTAAATCATAATTGCAATTCCGCTTCCAATAAATGATGGAAGCATTACCGCTAAGCGTGCAATCCAAGGTGAATTTCCAAATTGCGCTTGTGAGATTTGACCAATATGCCCAATATTATCTGCAACGTGGTATGAAAGGTTGAAACCAGCCGCACAAATACCTCCAATTACGCATAAAATAATACCATTTCGCATAGTATTTTTGTTCGATTCAACCTTTTTAGTGGCTATGTTTTCATTCTTTTCTCTAAGTAAACCAGCTTTACCATTTGCTATAATTCCAAGCATAATAATAAAGATTCCACCAAGTATAACCATTCCTTCAGTAGTTGCTAATTTATCAGCTCCTCCCATAAAAAAAGGTAGAATAGAACCTGCTAAAGTTGAAACCCCAATCAGCAATGAAAAGCCCAAAGCCATTCCAATTTTTGAAATGCTAATACCCCACAATAAGTTACCAATTCCCCATAAAATACTTAAGAGAAAAATTGATGTAAAAATTGAATTTGGAACTTGCTTATAGGTTGCACCTAAATCATCAACCAATAGAATTGTTGAGCTAATTGGCACAATAAACATTGCAAGTAACCAAAAAACGCCCCATAAATTCTCGAGTTCGTAATTTTTTACAAACTTACTTGGAAAGGCATAAAATCCTAACATTATTGCAGCTAGTAATACCCAAAATATTCCTATTTCCATACTATTGTTTATTCGTAGTTTAAATAAATAGTTCTCTTTTGAAGATAATGGTCTATTCCGAAAACACCATCTTCACCAGCATTTCCTGAAGTTTTATGTCCGGAATGGTAACCTTGAATATTACCAATAATTTGTTGATTGATAAAAATTGTTCCAACTTCTAAAGAGTCAATTGCTTTTTGATGCAATCTATAATCGTTTGTATATAAATATGCAGAAAGACCTTCTTCTCTGTTATTTGCCAAAGCAACAGCCTCATCAAAACCATTTACCTTTACAATTGGCATTACAGGTGCAAAAAGTTCTTCGCTTATTGTTGGATCATTACCTTTAACATTTCCTAAAATAGTAGGAGCGTACCAGTTCCCTTTTTCAAAGTATGCACCTTCAGGTTTGTTTCCTCCTAAAAGAAGTTTAGCACCTTTATTTACATTTTCTTGCACTAAATTATTTACACGATCTAAACCAAATTTACTAACGTTTGGTCCCATATGCACACCTTCAGCAAAAGGATCTCCAACTTTAATTTGTTGAGTTCTTTTTACAACTTTATCGGTAAATTCATCAGCAATTTTTTCATCAACAAAAACCATTTCATTACAAATACAAACTTGTCCGCAGTTTGCATAGCGTGAAATTACTGCAGCTTCAACAGCCTTATCAATATCAGCATCAGCACAAACAATAAATGGCGCTTTTCCTCCTAATTCTAAAATTAAACCAGTAATATTATCGGCAGCAGCACGGTACATTGCTCTACCAGCTCTTGTGCTTCCTGTTAACGAAATTAATTTAGTAATAGGACTTTCAACTAATAATGAAGCAGCTTCAGCACTTTTTGTTGAAACCATATTTATCACACCTTTAGGTAAACTAGATTCATCAACTAAACGACAAAATTCTGAAGCAGTTGTTGGAGTTAATTCGTGTGGTTTAATAATCATGGTGTTTCCAGTAGCTAAAGCCGGGCCAATTTTTCTTCCAATTAAAGCTAATGGATAATTAAAAGCACATAAGCCTACAGTTACTCCATAAGGTACTTTGTATATAGAAAGTCTTTTATTAGGTTGTTCCGCAGGAAAAATAGCGCCTTGAATTCTACGAGCTGCTTCCGCAGAATAGGTCATGTATGTAATTGTATCATCAACTTCACCCAATGCTTCAGGATAGGTTTTTCCTTGTTCTAGCACCAAAAGCTTGGCAAAATGTTCGCGTTCAGCTTTTAGTTTGTTTGCAATTTCAATAATATGTTGTGCTCTTGTGTTTGCAGGTGTTAACGCCCAGCTAATTTGAGCTTTTTCAGAAGTTTCCAATGCATATTGAACATCGTTTTTAGTACAAGCAGTAACGGTTGCATACACTTCATTGTTTGAAGGGTTTTCTACTTCAATAACTTCTCTTGTATTATCGTCTAACCATTCTCCGTTGATATAACAACGATAATGTTGAATGTCTGTTTGATTCATGTTTGGTTTATTTTATTATTCAAATTTTGGTTCTCTTTTTTCTATAAATGATTGAAATCCTTCTTTAGCATCAAATGTATCGTACAAAGTTTTAACCATATTGGTTTCTAATTGAAGGAAATCTTGTATGTTTTTTCCAACTCCTTCAGCAAAAGTTTGTTTTATGGTTGCCATTGCTGTTTTTGGACCTTTGGAAAGATTCTTTACATATGTCAAAGCTTCTTCCTCGGCAGTTTTTTCATCGTATAATTTGTGTACTAAACCAATTCTAAATGCTTCTTCTGAATTAATTGGATTACCAGAAACAACCATTTCAAATGCATAAGAATACCCTACAGCATTTACCAATCTTGGAATTCCGCCATTACCAGGCATTAGTCCTAGTTTAACTTCAGGTAAGCCTATTAAGAATTTTTTGTTTGAAGCCAAGCGAATATCGCAAGCAACTGCCAATTCTAATCCGCCACCCAATGTGTGACCATTTAAAAAAGCAATAAATATTTTAGTGCTTGTACTTATTATTTTGGCTATTTTATTAGCCTTAGCTACCATTTCGTTGTTTTGTACTACTGTGTTACTTGCAAAAACTTTGATATCGGCACCAGCACAGAAAAATTTAGGAATACCACTTTTTAAAAGCAAAACGGCAATATTCTGATCATTTTCAATAGTATTTAAAATGGTTTCAAATTCATTGAAAAAGTGGATATCGTAACTGTTTGCTGGGGATTTTTCTAAAGTGATAATTCCCAATCTTTCTATTTTTTTATATTGAAACATATCTATTGTTTTTTATTGAATTTTCTAGTTATTGGTGTTTTTGTAAGCTTCTAAACCTAGGTCCATCTCCAATTCCATTTTCCTAAACCAAGTGATGCTGCCCAAACCACATCTGAATTTTTCCATTTAAGAATTAAGTAGTTTGTGAAAAAAGCTAAAGAAATTCCAATTACTATATTCAGCTTGTTAAAAGAAACTAATTGTCCTCTTTTTTCCGAAGGAACAACTTCAGCAATATGCATTGGTACAATAATTAATGCTGAGCTAAGAGCTACAATAAGTGCAATGCGAACTATATAATTACTTTTTTTAGACATACTTTTAAGTTGATATTTAGAAGGGTTTTTAAATTTAACTTGCAATTTTAATGAAGTGTATTTCACATTTGAAACAAAACTATATAATTTATATGTAAAAATATAATTTACATATAAAATATTATATTTATGAAACTAGACTTATACTAGACAAGTTTGTAAAAAGCCTGTTTTTATTGAAAATTTAGATTTTTTCCTGATGAAAATATAAAAAACAAAAAAACTGATTTAAATAATTAAATTTAAATCAGTTTATTGAGAGTGGTTTATAAAAGTAAAATTATTGCAATTTAACTTCCTATATATTTATTTATTTCTTGTTGTGTTTTTTGAAGTGCAATTAAAATATCTTTCATGTTTTGTTCTGTTTCTAAGCTCGAAGTAAATATCGAAATAGCTAAAACTGCAATTAATTCAGATTCATTATCTCCAATAGAAATTGCTATATCAGTTACACCACTCGTTAATTTACTATCAGAGTAGCTGTAACCGTCTTTTTTAACTTTGTCTATAAAATCTAATAAATTTTGTTGTTCCTTTTTACTCCATTTGGGGTAATGTGCATCTCTAGATAAAATTTCCATTCGCTCTTTTTCTGAAAGCATCGATAATAAAACACTCCCCGATGTAGTTTTAGAAAGTGGAAAATGAGTTCCTTCTTCAATAGACAGTGATACGGCGCTTGGACTTCTCATTTGAGAAATAATCAATAATTGATCATTATTCATAATGCTTAAGTGACACGATTGTCGTGTAGTTTCAGATAATGATTGCATTGGATAACGTGCAACACGCTTTAATTCATCAAAAGGTGTATGTCTGTGAGATAGACTATACATTTTTAACGAAAGTCTATATTTTCCAGCATTGGAACCTCTTGTTAAATAGCCTCTTTCTTCTAAGCAAACCAGCATTCTGTATATTTCACTAGGAGTTCTGTTTATACCTTGAGCAATTTCTACTTGAGATAAAGGAATACCTTCTTTTGATAAAAATTCTATAATATCTAAGCCTTTGTCAAGTGCTGGAGTGTTATATTTAGGTTGTGTATTTTCTGTCATATTACTTTTAATAGACTGTAAATTTAATAAATCTATTTTTGTTCTTGTGTATTTCATATATAAAAAGTAGTTTTGCATATGAAATTTTAAAGTAATTAAATAAACAACTATGTCAAACCCATTATTAGGTACCTTAATTCATGCAGTAGGAGGTGTTGCAGCATCCACTTGTTATGTTCCATATCAAAAAGTAAAAAAATGGTCTTGGGACTCTTATTGGATTGTTCAGGCATCTTTTGCTTGGTTTATTTTTCCTTTTCTTATTGGTTTTTTAACGGTCCCAAATTTATTGTCAGTTTTTACTGAGGCATCTTCTCAAGTATTAATAAATGCAACATTATTAGGTGCTGTTTATGGTTTTGGAGGTATGTGCTTTGGATTTGCAATTAGACATATTGGGTATTCTTTAACTTATACCATATCTATTGGTATTTCGGCTATTTTAGGGACAATTGTACCGTTAATTATGCACGGAGAATTGATGCAGAAATTTAATGGGCCTGGAGGTGTTACTATTTTCTTTGGAATGTTTTTAGCGCTGTTAGGTATTATTGTATGCGGAGTTGCGGGTTATAGAAAAGAGAAAGATTTAAAAATTAATAATGCAAATGCAAGTGAACCTTTAACATTTAATATGAAAAAAGGGCTAACGCTAACTATTATCGCTGGGGTTTTGTCAGCTGTTTTTGGAATTTCTTTAGAAGTTGGTGCTCCAGTTGCTGAAATTGCAGGAAACTACGGTGCTGGTAATTTTGAAGGCAATGCAAATTTAATTCTTTCAACAGGAGGTGCATTTATAACAAACTTTATTTGGTTTGGAATTGCAGGTTTTAAGAATGGAACATTAAAGGAATTGGTTGATTTAAAAGGGATTGGTAAAAAGCATTTCTTTTTAAATCTTGGTATGTCAATTTTAAGTGGTGCTTTGTGGTACGGGCAGTTTTTCTTTTACGGAATAGGACATGTTCAAATGGGAGCTTACAAGTTTGCTAGTTGGGTAATTCATATGTCAATGCTAATTTTCTTTAGCTATATAGTTGGAATTATTATGAAAGAATGGACGCAAGTTAGCAAGCGTACTTATGGAACATTATTAATTGCCTTAGCTATATTAATTATTTCATTTGTTGTTATGACATATGGAAGTATGCAAGGTTCAGAAACAGGAATGACACATTAATAAATAAAATAGAAATGAGTACAAAAAAAGTGCAATTAAAAGGGATTACTTGGAATCATAGTCGTGGATTTACTTCAATGGTTGCTACGGCACAACGTTTTTCAGAATTAAACCCTAATGTAGAAATTACTTGGGAAAAAAGATCTTTGCAAGCATTTGCAGATGAGCCAATTAACGAACTAGCTAAACGGTACGATTTGTTAATTATTGATCATCCCTGGGCTGGTTTTGCAGGGAAGAATAATGTTATTTTACCTTTGGATGAATACTTGCCAAAAGAATTTTTAGAAGATTTAGCACAAAATTCTGTTGGTCGTTCACACGAAAGTTATTCTTCAAACGGACATCAATGGGCATTGGCTGTAGATGCGGCAACTCCGGTAGCTTCAAGTCGTCCTGATATTTTAGAAAAAAAAGGATTAGAATTACCTAAAAATTATGATGATTTATTAGCTCTTGCTAAAAAAGGGTTGGTGATTATGCCTGGAATCCCTCAAGATACATTGATGAATTTTTATATGATGTGTTGTAATTTAGGTGAAGAAGTTTGTACTTCAAAAGAGCACGTTGTTAGTGAAGAGGTAGGAATAAAAGCATTAAAAATGTTACGTGAATTAGCGGTAGAAATGGATCCTCAAATTTTTGATTGGAATCCAATTAAAGTCTATGAAGCTATGACGCAAACCGATAAATATGCATACTGTCCTTGGGCTTATGGATATACAAATTATAGTAGAAATGGATATGCACGTAAATTATTACATTTCCACGATATGGTAGAAATTAATGGTGTTGGCGCTATTTCAACTTTAGGAGGAACAGGTTTGGCAGTTTCAGCAAAAGCTACAGAATTAGAAACTATTATGAAATATGTGGAATATGTAGGTTCTGAGGAATGTCAGAAAACAGTATTCTTTGATAATGGAGGGCAGCCAGGTCACAGAAAAGCTTGGACAGATGAGCATACAAATAGCTTAACGGCAAACTTCTTTAAAAATACATTGCCAGGATTGGATAGAGCATTTTTACGTCCACGTTACAACGGCCATATGTATTTTCAAGATAGAGCAGGAACACCAATTAGAAATTATTTGATGAATGGTGGTGATGAAAAAAGTTTGTTAACAGAGTTGAATATAATTTATAAAAAGTCTTTAGAGATTGAATAAAACTGAACAACTAGTTACGTCAGTTCGAGTGGTTTATTCGTAACGAAGTGAAGAAAAAAATGTATAGAGAACTTTTCAACTATGAGATCGACTTCTCGATACAATTTTTCTCGTACCTTAAAAATCACTCGAAGTGACATGTTTTTTAATTATCAAAAAATAATAATAAAATGAGACCATTAGAAGGTGTTTTAGTTTTAGAGTTTGCTCAATTTATGGCGGGACCTTCCGCAGGATTAAAATTAGCAGATTTAGGAGCTAGAGTTATAAAAATTGAAAGACCAGGAAGCGGTGAAGCTGGTAGAGGAATTGCATTAAAAAATTTATTTTTAGATGGTAGCAGTTTGGTTTTTCATACAGCAAATAGAAATAAAGATTCTTACGCAGCCAACTTAAAAGATCCAGAAGATTTAGAACGTGTTAAAAAATTAATAGCACAAGCTGATGTTATGACTCATAATTTCCGTCCGGGAGTTATGGAGAAAATAGGATTAGACTATAAAACCGTTGAAGCAATAAACCCGAAAATGATATATGCTACAGTTACAGGTTATGGAACTGAGGGACCTTGGGCAAAAAAACCAGGTCAAGATTTATTGGTACAATCTATGTCTGGTTTTGCAAATTTATCTGGAGATAAAGATGATGATCCAGTACCAGTTGGCGCTGCACTTTCTGATATTATTACAGGAACGCATTTAGCACACGGTATTTTGGCTAGTTTATTGCGTCGTGAAAAAACAAATAAAGGTGCTTTGGTTGAAGTAAGCTTATTAGAA
Organism: Lutibacter agarilyticus; assembly: GCF_900188235.1. Lineage (GTDB taxonomy): Bacteria > Bacteroidota > Bacteroidia > Flavobacteriales > Flavobacteriaceae > Lutibacter > Lutibacter agarilyticus. Next base: position 156,060 of record NZ_FZNT01000001.1, read on the forward strand.
TCTACTTTAGATTTTCAGTTTGAAGTAATTACAACGTATTTGAATGATGGAAATCAAAAACCAGTAAGAGCAAAACAAGGTAATGCACACGCTTATTTGGGTGCGCCTTATGGTGTTTATAAAACGAAAGATAGCTATATTTCTTTAGCAATGGGTTCATTGTTAACTTTAGGAGAAGTTTTAAAATGTGATGCTTTAGCTGTGTATACTGATTCAGATTCTTGGTTTACAGACCGAGATGAAATAATGGACATTTTACGCTCTTTTCTTATTGATAAAACAACAGTTGAGTGGTTGGCTATATTAGAACCAGCAGGAATTTGGTGTTCTGATGTGTACGACTATAAGAAGTTGTTAAATCACGAAGCATATAAAGTGCTTCAAATGGATCAACGTTTACAATTACTTTCTGGTGAAGAAGTACACACAACTCGTTGTCCAATTAGAGTGAATGATGAACGCTTATTTGCAAGTAAACCAGCACCAAGAGTTGGTCAGCATACGGAGGGTATTATTAAAGAATTTAATCTATAGTAGCATGAAACCATTAGAAGATATATTAATTATAGATTTAAGTCAGTTTTTATCAGCACCTTCTGCAACATTACGATTGGCAGATTTAGGAGCGAGAGTAATAAAAGTTGAACGACCAGAAACTGGTGATATTTGTCGCCAATTATACGTTTCAAATGTTATTTTAAACGGAGAATCTTCTGTTTTTAGAGCGATAAATAGAAACAAAGAAAGTTTTCAAGCCGATTTAAAAAACGAAATTGACAAACAACGAGTTTTAAAATTAGTTCAAAAAGCAGATGTGTTAATTCATAATTTTAGACCAGGTGTAATTGAACGTTTAGGGTTTGATTATGATACTATCAAAAAAATAAATCCTAGTATTGTTTACGGAGATATTTCAGGATACGGTTCTGAAGGTCCTTGGAAAGCAAAACCAGGACAAGATTTATTAGTACAATCATTATCAGGTTTAACGTGGTTAAATGGTGTTGATGGTAGCGGGCCAACGCCTGTTGGATTGGCAGTTGTTGATATTTTATCTGGAGCTCATTTGGTACAAGGTATTTTAGCTGCGTTATTAAAAAAGGCTAGAACTGGAGAAGGAAGTAAAGTTTCAGTAAGTATGTTAGAGTCAATTTTAGATTTTCAATTTGAATCTATTACAACTTTTTATCACGATGGTGGAGCTCCAACAGTTCGTCCAAAATCAAATAGTGCACACGCATATTTAGGAGCGCCTTATGGTGTGTACAAAACTCAAAATGGTTATTTAGCCTTGGCAATGGGTGCAATTCCATTTTTAGGTGAATTGTTAGGTTGTAAAGAATTAACAAACTACCCAGAACCTGCAAGTTGGTTTATAGAAAGAGATGCTATTAAAAAAGCATTGGCAGATCATTTAGCTACAGATACTACCGAAAAATGGTTGTCAATTTTAGAACCTGCAGATATTTGGTGTGCAAATATTATGGATTGGGATACTTTATTTACTCAAGATGGGTTTAAGGTGTTGAATATGATTCAGAAGGTAACAATGAGAGATGGCTTTGAATACGAAACTACACGTTGCCCAATTAAAATTGATGGAGAATATTTAACTTCATCATTAGGTTCTCCAATGTTAGGAGAACACACAGATTTAATTTTAAAAGAATTAATTGAAGGTTAATGAAATCAAATAAATTCAGAATAGCTGTACGTAAATTTGATGCTTTTGAATCTTCAATAGAAAAGATTTGGAAATTATTTTGCAAAAAAACAGGGTGTAAATTAGAGTTGGAAGCAGTTCCGCTAGATTTACATCCGTTGTATGATACCATTTTAAAAGAAGATGGATTAAAAAATGGAGTTTGGGATGTTTCGTTGATAAATACAGATTGTATTACAGAGGCTTTTACTTCTAACTCAGTTGAAGATTTAACTTCTTACATTGAAAAAAATCCACCAGAAGATTTTCCAAATGGTTGGTCTCGATCGTTACTATACAAACAAGAATTTGATGATAAAATTGTTGGATTGCCTTTTCACGATGGTCCAGAATGTTTAATTTATAGAAAAGATTTATTTGAATCTATTGAAGAAGGTGTTGCGTATTATAGAGAATACGGTAAACCTTTAGAAATTCCAAAAACTTGGGACGATTTAATGGAGGTTGCTGAATTTTTTAATAGACCTGAAGAAAATTTATACGGTACTACATTTGCGGCATATCCTGATGGGCATAACACAGTTTTTGATTTCTGTTTACAATTATGGACAAGAAATGGAGAATTATTTGATGAGGATAAAAAGATAAAACTAAATTCTGTTGCAGCTATTGAAGGAATGGAATTTTACAGAAAAGCTTTAAAAAACACCAAGGCAATTCATCCAGATTCTTGCGAATTTGATTCTGTGAAATCAGGAATGGCATTTGCAAATGGAAATTTAGCAATGATGGTTAATTGGTTTGGATTTGCTTCAATGTGTGAGTTTTTAGAAGATTCAAAAGTAAAAGGCAATGTTGATATTGCAAATGTCCCAGCGGGTCCAACGGGTGAAGGTACTTCGTTAAATGCCTATTGGATGTATGTGATTGGAGCGGGAAGTAAACAAAAAGATGTAGCCTATGAGTTTATTAAATTTGCAGTAAACCAAGCAAACGATAAGCTATTAACTTTAGAAGGTGCTATTGGTTGTAGAAAATCTACTTGGCACGATACAGATGTTAATAATGAAGTTCCTTATTATTACAAATTAGAAGAGTTGCATAAAAACACACGGTCACTTCCTAGAAAAAGTAATTGGTCTGAAATTGCCGATGTTATAGATCAGCTGGTTTTAGAAGTTATAAATACTTCCAAAGACATTAAAACTATTTTAGATAAAGCTCAATTAGAAATAGATCGTGTAGAAAATATATAATGATGGAATTACAATATAAACCAGAATTACCAAAAGAAAAACGTCCAATTTATATTATTGGCGCAGGAGGAATTGTTCGTGATGCGCATTTACCAGCTTATAAAAATGCAGGTTTTGTGGTGGAAGGAATTACCAACCGAACAAAACAACGCGCAATAGATTTAGCAAAGTCATTTAATATACCAAATGTTTATGATTCTGTAGAAGATATGGTTGAAGCAGCTCCAAAAAATGCTGTTTTCGATTTAACATTAATGCCAAATCAGTTTGTAGCTACTTTGGAATTATTACCAAATGAAGCAGCGGTTTTAATTCAAAAACCAATGGGAGATAATTATGAGCAAACCTTAGAGATTTTAGAAGTATGCCGAAGAAAAAAACTAAAAGCTGCTATTAATTGTCAAATGCGTTTTGCTCCTTATGTAATGGCTGCAAAATATTTAATAAAACAAGGTTTGATTGGTGAATTGTACGATTTTGAAGTGCGTTTAACAACTTATACACCATGGGAATATTTTCCAAACGTGGTAAATCATCCACGTTTAGAAATTCAACAACATAGTATTCATTATATCGATTTAATTCGTTCATTTTTAGGGAATCCAGGGAAGGTGTATTCTAAAACACTAAAAAACCCAGCAAAACCAATGTCGTCAACTCGTACAACTACAATTATGGATTATAGTGATCGTATGAGAGCGATTATTAATACCAACCACGATCATAATTTTGGTGAGAAAAATCAAGAGAGTTTTGTGAAATGGGAAGGCACAAAAGGAGCCATTAAAGCAAGAATTGGATTGTTGTTAGATTATCCAAACGGAAAACCAGATTTGTTTCAATATTGTATTGTAAAAGAAGGTGAAGAACCAAAGTGGGTTGAGGTTGAATTGGAAGGGTCTTGGTTTCCAGATGCGTTTGTAGGTACTATGGCTTCGTTAATGCGTTTTGTTGAAGGTGCAACAACCGAATTACCAACAAGTGTTGAAGATGTAGTACATTCAATGGCAATTGTTGAAGCTGCTTACAAATCTAATAACGATGGAGGAGTGTATCCAAATTATAATCTATAAGAGTTCTTCATCAAAATAAAAGACAAATTTATAGCTATTAGTTTTGATTTTTTTCATAAAACGAATGTCTTTTTATCTATAACAAACGCGTTTAACACTTTAGTTTAAAGTGATATAAGGTTATATTTGACTACATTTTTTACAATATATAAACAAAATAAGAACATCTAATAAAATTACAACATCTAACAATGCATATCATATCAAGATTTTACGAAGACTACGAATTAGGTAGTAAAAGAGAAACATTAGGTAGAACAATTACAGAAACAGATTTTGTAGTTCACGCAGGGCATACGGGCGATTATTTTCCGCATCATATGGACGCTGAATGGTGTGCAACACAACCTTTTAAACAGCGCATTGCACACGGAACATTAACATTTTCTGTTGGTATTGGAATGACAGCCACCGAAATAAACCCGGAAGCATTTTCAAAAGGGTACGATAGATTGCGTTTTGTAAAACCAGTTTATATTAATGATACGATTCGTGTAGTGGTAACAATTAGTGAAAAAAAGGAATCAAAACGCCCTGAATTAGGACATGTAAATGAGCACGTTGAAATTTTTAATCAAAGAAATGAATTGGTGCTAGTTTGCGATCATATATTATTAGCAAAGAAAAAAACAATTAAATAATTATATCAATGATGAAATCATATTTATTAGGAATTCTTACTGTTTTATTATTAGTTTCATGTAATTCAAAAGATAAAAAAACAGAAAAAGAAGTAACTCAGGAAATTACATATAAAGCCGACTGGGAATCGTTAAAACAACACAAAACACCAGATTGGTTTTTAGATGCAAAATTCGGTATTTATTGCCATTGGGGGCCATATTCGGTACCGGCATATGAGACAGAATGGTATGCGCACTGGATGTATGTAAATAAAGACAATCCTGAAGCAAAAAATGGAAAAGCACATAAAATCTACGATTACCACGTAAAAACCTACGGGGAATTAGACAAATTTGGATATAAAGACTTTATTCCAATGTTTAAAGCTGAAAAATTTGATGCTGCTGAATGGGCCGATTTATTTGAAAAAGCTGGAGCTAAATTTGCTGGGCCAGTATCAGAACATGCTGATGGTTTTGCGATGTGGGATAGTGAATTAACCAAGTGGGATTCAAAAGATATGGGACCTAAACGTGATATTATGGGTGAACTTTCTAAAGAAATTCGCAAGCGTAATATGAAATTTATAGCCACTTATCACCGTCAATGGTTGTTTGGTTGGTATCCAACTTGGGATGAAACTACTGATGCTTCAGATCCTAAATACGCGGGATTATATGGTCCTGAGTTGAAAAAAGGAGACAATAAAATGCCAAAAAGTAAGCATCAACTTGACAATGGTGATACGAGTTATTACCCAGTTGGTGATAAAGAGTTTAATGATGAATGGTTAAACAGATTGAAAGAAATTATCAATAAATATAATCCTGATTTAGTTTGGTTTGATAATAAAATGGATGTTGTTAGTGAAGAACATAGAAAGGAATTCTTAGAGTATTACTACAATCATGCTGAGAAAAATAATCAGGAAGTAGTAGCTACCTATAAGTTTTATGATTTTGCTGAAGGATCTGCAGTGTACGATTTAGAACGTGCCAGAATGAGTGAAAAGAAAGATTTCCCGTGGTTAACAGATGATTCTATAGACTGGAAAGCTTGGTGTCATATTGATGATCCTAATTATAAGTCAACTAACCGTTTAGTAGATTTCCTAGTAGATGTTGTAAGTAAAAATGGTGCGGTATTATTAAATATTACGCCAAGAGCAGATGGTACAATTCCAGAGCCCGTTAAAGAGCGTTTATTAGAAATGGGGCAATGGTTAAAAGTTAATGGTGAAGCAATTTACGGAACCAGAACTTTTGAAATTTATGGTGAAGGTGATGCTGAGGTTGTTGAAGGGCATTTAAGCGAACAAAAAAATGCTGATAATACAGCAAAGGATATTAGATTTACTACCAAAGGAGAAATCTTATATGCTATTGTGTTAGATTGGCCTGAAGGAGAAGAGTTAGTAGTTCATTCATTAAAAGAAGGAAATGAATTATTCACCAATGAAATTGAATCAATTCAATTATTAGGAAGTGAAGGAAATTTAGATTTTAAAACGGATGAAGAAGGTTTAAAAATTAAGCTTCCTACAAAAGTAGGGGAGCACGCTTTTGCTTTTAAAATTACACCTAAGAAATAAATTATTTTTAATAACAAAAAAGCCTCAAATATTTAAATGTTTGAGGCTTTTTTATTTAAAAACTCCAGATATTTCAATTATTAGTAGTTAAAACAAAAGTGATGATTTTTGATTGAAATTACTTATTCAGTTTGATAAAAAGACAAAATTATTTAAAAAAAGAACATTTGTTATACTAATTAATATTCTAGGAAACATTGAGAGGCACCGAAAAGTATAATTTTATGAAAAATTATAAGTGCAAAAATGGATTTAGAAAATTAACATAAAAAAATAGAATCCAACTAAATTAAAATGAATAGAAAAATGAAAAAAACACTTTTTTTAAGGTATTTAATGCTGTTGTTTGTTATGTGTAAGCTAAATGCACAAGATGTTAATTTTAACAAAGATTGGTTGTTTAAAAAAGATACAATTATTGGAGCAGAAACAGTTGCTTTTGATGATTCAAATTGGAGAAATGTAGACTTACCTCACGATTGGGCTATTGAAGGTCCGTTTAGTAATTCAAACAATGCAAGAACAGGTGGATTACCGGTGCATGGGGAAGCTTGGTATCGTAAACATTTTTCGGTAGCTAAAAATTTAAAAAACAAACAAATTGCAATTGAGTTTGATGGTGCAATGAGCAATGCTAAAGTTTATTTAAACGGCGAGTATGTAGGTGAAAGACATTACGGATATATTGGTTTTGAATTGAATTTAACCCCATTTATTAAATTTGGAGAAGAAAATGTAATAGCAGTTAAATTGGCTCCTGAAGATTTATCTATGCGTTGGTATCCTGGAGCAGGTATTTACAGAAATGTGAGATTTAAAATTAACAATGCACTTCACATTCCGCAATGGGGAACTTATATTACAACACCTGTTGTAAGCAGAGAAAGTGCTCAAGTTAATGTGCAAACAACTATTAAAAATACTTCTGAAATAGTTTCAAATGCAGTTTTAGAGACCCAAATTAAAAATCAAAAAGGTGAAGTTGTAGCTTCAATTTCTAGCCCTATTTCAATAGTTAAAAAGTCTTCAGATAAAATTTTACAAGAAATTGAAGTTAAAAATCCTGAAATATGGGACATTTCAAAACCCGTATTATATACTGCAATTAGTCAGGTAAAGGTTGATGGAAAATTAGTAGATGAATTTGTTTCACATTTTGGAATTAGAACTATTGAGTTTGATACCAATAACGGATTTTTATTAAACGGCAAAAGAGTTCAGTTAAACGGTGTTTGTATGCACCACGATTTAGGCCCTTTAGGAGCAAGTGTAAATTACAGAGCCACAGAGCGTCAAATGCAAATTATGCAAAGTATGGGAGTCAATGCTTTAAGAACCAGTCACAATCCGCCTTCACCAGAAATGCTTGAAGTTTGTGATAAATTAGGAATTGTGGTGATTGTTGAAGCTTTTGATGAATGGCAATTAGCGAAAGTTCCAAATGGGTATCACAAACATTTTGATAAATGGCATGAAAAAGATTTACGTGATATGATTAAGCGCGACCGCAATCATCCATCGGTAATTATGTGGAGTATAGGAAATGAAATTTTAGAGCAAAGCAAAAAAGACGGTTGGAAAATTACCAAAGAGCTGAACGATATTTGCCATAGTGAAGATCCAACACGACCAACAACAGCTGGTTTTAATTATTATCCAGCACCCTTTACCAATAAATTAGCTGAGCAAATTGATGTAGTTGGAATGAATTATTGGCCAGCGCACTACAAAGAAATTAAAGAAAATTACCCTGAAATTATATTGTATGGTTCAGAAACTTCTTCACAAACAAGTAGTAGAGGTGTGTACCATTTTCCAATTGAATTTAATGAAAAACACGAAACCAATCACGTATCAAGTTATGATGCTATTGTTGGGCCACCGTGGGCTTATGCACCCGATGTTGAGTTTGATGCACAAGAGCAAAATCCGTTTTCTTTAGGAGAGTTTATTTGGACCGGTTTTGATTATTTAGGAGAACCTACTCCGTATGGTGGTAGAGACAATTCAACCAATGGATATTGGAATGCAGATTGGCCTTCACGTTCTTCCTATTTTGCACCTGTTGATTTATGTGGTTTTCCAAAAGATAGATTTTATTTATATCAAAGTCAGTGGACTACAGAGCCAATGGTACACGTATTACCACATTGGAACTGGGAAGGTAAAGAAGGTGATGTAATTCCTGTTTATTCATATACAAATTGTGATGAAGTTGAATTGTTTGTCAATGGAAAATCCTTCGGAAGAAAAATAAAAGGAGTCGATTTTACTGAAATTCCTTCAGAATATCACGGATTTGAAAAAGGTATGTACAAATCTAAATATCGTTTATCGTGGAATGTGCCTTACCAAGCTGGAAGCTTAAAAGTAATGGGTTATCGTGATGGTAATGAAGTAGCGACAAAAGAAATTAAAACAGCCGGAGTACCTTCAAAAATTAAATTAATTGCAGACAGAGTTGAAATTAATGCTGATGGAATTGACTTATCTTTTATCTCTGTTCAAATTGAAGATAAAGATGGAAATATTTGCCCGATGGCTGAAAATAATATCACTTTTAAAGTTGAAGGAACAGGAGTTTTAGAAGCGATTGGAAATGGAGACCAAACATCGTTGGTTTCTTTTAAAGGAGATACTATGAAAGCTTTTAGCGGATTATGTTTAGCAATAATAAAATCTACTGATAAACCAGGTGAAATTAAATTAACAGCAACTTCAAAAGGACTTGCTTCTGATGAAATTAGAATTCAAACAAAATAAATGAAAAATATTATGATTCATACTGTTTTGAGTTACGGTTTTAAAAGCTCAAACAAAACCAAACATCATTTTCATTTTTACAGAGAATCAACAATATAAAATTATGGATTGTGAAGGAAAACAAATAATAAAAATAATTAAATAAGTAATATAATGAAATGTAAAATTATGATTGTAGTGTCGGCTGTTATTTTAGCTGCTTGCACTGGAATACCTAAAAAAAGTATTGTTGAAACCGATGAACAAATAGAGACAATACTGAGTAAATTAACCCTTCAAGAAAAAGCAGGGCAGCTTAATTTAATTCCCATAGACGGTGAACCTACGGAAGCACATCTTAAAATGATACGAGAAGGCAAAGTAGGAAGTATATTAAAAGTAAATGGTGTAGAAAATATCACCAAACTTCAAAAAATTGCAGTTAATGAATCCAAATCAGGAATACCAATTCTTTTTCAAGAAGATGTGATACATGGTTATAAAACTATAGCACCCATTCCAATAGCAGAGGCGGCAAGTTGGGATTTAGAGGCTATACGCAAATCGGCAGCTGTTGCAGCACGAGAAGCAGCGGTATCGGGTATTAGCCTTACATATGCACCAATGGTTGATATAAGTCGAGACCCTCGTTGGGGACGACTATTGGAAGCTGCTGGTGAAGACCCATACTTGGGGAGTCTTGTTGCAGCAGCCAGAGTAAAAGGCCTACAAGAATCCAATGAAAACGGTAAAAACATTTTAAGTTGTGTAAAGCATTTTGCAGGCTACGGTGCATCCTTAGCAGGTAGAGATTACAATATTCAGGATTTTTCAGAACGTGAATTACGCGAAACATACTTGCCTCCATTTCAAGCAGCCATAGACGCTGGTGTTGCTAGTTTAATGTGTGCTTATTCAGCTTACGATGGTGAGCCATTAACTGCTAATCAGTTTTTAATGCAAGATGTGCTGAGAGATGAAATGGGCTTTAAAGGTTTAGCAATGACAGATTGGGAAACCATTAAAAATCTTGTTAAAACAGGAGTAGCAGAAAATGATACGATTGCCACAATAAATGCAATGAACGCTGGTATTGATATGGATATGAATTCAGAAAAATTTGTAAGTCTGTTACCTATTTTGGTTGAAACTGGTAAAATATCAATAGAACAAGTTGATAATGCAGTAAGACGCGTACTTATCCTTAAAAAGAAGGCAGGATTACTCAATGATCCATTTGCGAATTTAAATATTGAGGAAGAAAAGAAAGAACTGCTTTCGGAAAGAAACATTGCTGAAACAAAGGATATAGCTTTAAAAAGTATGGTTCTTTTAAAAAATAACAAGCATGTTCTTCCAATTTCATCCAATGTTAAAAACATTGCGGTAATAGGCCCTATGGCAAAAGCAACCAAAGATTTATTGGGTTGGTGGCATTGTAAGGGTAATGAAAATGATGTTGTTACCTATTTTGATGGCATTTCAAAAAAGTTTGAAAATGCTAAAATTACATATGCAAAGGGATGCGATATAGACAGTTTTAAAATTGCAGGTAAAGACTTAATTCCTAAAGCTGTTAAAACTGCTCAAGTAGCTGATGTTGTTATTCTTGTTCTTGGCGAAGAATATTGGATGAGTGGAGAAGGTGGAGGAACAGCATCATTACATTTGCCAGGTGCGCAGGAAGAATTATTTGAAGCTATAGCAAAAACCGGGAAGCCAATAATTACAGTAATAAATGCTGGTAGACCTTATATTTTGACTAATATAGATGCGAAATCCGACGCCGTTCTTTATGCTTGGATGCCTGGAACAACTGGAGGAACTGCTTTAGCAGAAATTCTTTCTGGTGAATTCAATCCGCAAGGAAAAACACCTATGACATTTCCTTACCACGAAGGTCAAATACCAATATTTTATAATTATCGCAGAACAAGTCACAGGTTTGTTCCGGGCTTAACAGATAATCGTTATTCTACTACATATCGTGATGTTCAAAATGAGCCATTATACCCATTTGGATACGGATTAAGTTATACCAGTTATGATTATTCTGACATTGAATTAAATTCAAAGGAAATGACCGAGAATGGTTCAATTACTGCTACTGTTAAAATTTCAAATACAGGAAAAGTAAAGGGAACTGAAGTTGTACAACTGTATATTGGAGATAAGGTTTGTTCTGTTACGCGTCCTGAAAAAGAGTTAAAAGACTTTGCACTAGTTGAAATTGAACCAGGAGAAACTAAAGCGGTTTCATTTGAAATAACCCCTGATAAGCTTATGTTTATAGGTAAAGGTAAAGCGTATAAAAAAACCATTGAAAAGGGTGAGTTTAACCTTTTTATAGGTAAAAACGCTAACGAATTGAAACAAACAACCTTTATTTTAAAATAAATATTAGGTGCAAATTAGAAAGTACTAAAAACAATAACGCATATAAAACATTAGGGATTTAGCGAGTTAATAGGTTTATATCTAATCAATTACGCTAAATCCCTAATTTAATTGTGAGAGTTGCAGAGTATAATACCGAGAGAAATAGTTAGTAATTAATTGATAGTGAAATAAAAAAACACGAATGAAAAATTTTATCACATGTTTAATAGGCATATTAACATTAAGCAATATTATTATTGCGCAAGAAAAGCCAAATATCATTGTCATATTATCTGATGATGCAGGTTACGCCGATTTTGGATTTCAAGGCAGTGAAATTATGAAAACACCTCACTTGGATAAATTAGCTAGTGAAGGAATGAAATTTAAACAAGCTTACGTAACGGCAGCGGTTTGTGGTCCTTCCAGAGCAGGTTTGTTAACAGGTCGATACCAACAACGATTTGGTTTCGAAGAAAATAATGTTTCAGGATACATGAGCGAATCTTGTTTGGCTGATGATGAAATGGGCTTACCGCTAGACCAAAAAACCATTGGAGATTATATGAAATCGCTAGGTTACAGCACTGGATATTTTGGAAAATGGCATCAAGGTAGTACAGATAGGTTTCATCCTTTGAATCGTGGCTTTGATAAATTTGTTGGGTTTCGTGGAGGCGCCAGAAGTTATTGGGAATATAACAATGAAAACCCAATCTACAACCTAGAGAACAGGCTAGAGTATGGAATGGGTAACTTTAAAGAACCGAAACAGTATCTTACAAAAGTTTTAACACACGAAGCCATATCATTTGTACAGGAAAACAAAGACAATAACTTTTTTTTAATGTTGGCTTTCAATGCTGTGCACGCCCCAATGGAAGCTGAAAAAGCAGATTTAGACGCGTTTCCGAACCTTGAAGGTAAAAGAAAGTATTTGGCAGCAATGACTTTATCTATGGATAGAGAATGTGGCTTGTTGTTTAAAAAATTGGAAGAGCTTGGATTAGATGAGAATACATTAATTATTTTTACAAATGATAATGGTGGGCCTACAGATTCCAATGCATCTGTTAATTTGCCTTTAAGTGGCACAAAAGCCAATCATCTTGAAGGTGGAATTCGCGTGCCTTTTATTATAAAATGGCCCAATGTAATACCTAAGAATTCAGAATACGATTTTCCGATTAGTACGCTTGATATTTTACCTACATCATTTATGGTATCAGGTGGCGTTTCTGATTCTTTAAAAAATATCGATGGAGTTAATTTAATTCCCTATTTAACAGGAAAAAATAACAATAGACCGCACGAATATCTTTATTGGAAAAAGGAAAACAGAGGTGTTATTAGAGAAGGAGATTGGAAATTGATACGTTTCCCTGATCGACCTGCAGAATTATTTGATTTATCAACTGATATTTCAGAAAAAAACAATCTGGCATTTAAGAATCCCGAGAAAGTAGCTGATTTGTATAAAAAGCTTTTTAAATGGGAATTAACACTTGTTAGACCTTTATGGCAACTACAAAGAAAATACGAAGGAAATGCCATGGAAAGAATGGATAAATATTGGAATAAATAGTGATGCGCTATTTACAACAATAGGTATACAATCCTTTATTAAAGAAAAAGCAGTAAGATGTAAAAAGTGAAGTTTTGGTGCAAAGAATTGATATTGCACCTAACATGTTAAGTTTAGCTCGTGTAATTGCTTCTGAATAAATTAGAATTCAAACAAATGAAAAAAATATTTTTAGTTATCCTATTTGGTGTTACGGTTATAAAAGCACAACAAAAACCAAACATCATCTTTATTTTAACAGATGATCAGCAATATGGAATTATGGGTTGTGAAGGTAATGAAATAGTAAAAACTCCTAATATTGATAAATTAGCTTCAGAAGGAATTCAATTTACAAATGCCCATATTTCAAGTGCAATTTGTACACCAAGTAGAATTTCAATTTTGTTGGGGCAATATGAGCGCAAGCACGGTGTTAATTTTAATTCAGGAACAAGTGTTTCAGATAAAGCTTGGGAAGAATCTTATCCCGTTGTTTTGAGAAGTAACGGTTATTATACAGGTTGGATAGGTAAAAACCATGCACCTATTGGTAACGGAGGTTATACAAGTGGTTTAATGGAAAAAAGTTTTGATTATTGGTATGCAGGGCACGGACATTTGAGTTTTTATCCAAAAGAGCGCCATAAAATTTTTAACGATGCTATTGCTTTCACACAACCTGAAATTATTAATGAAGCTGTAAATGATTTTATAGATCCTAATGAACGAAATTTAAATGGAGCTATCAAATTTTTAGATGAAAGACCTGCTGATAAACCGTTTATGCTTTCGGTGAATTTTAATTTGCCTCACGGCGCTAGTACAAGTACTATGAAAATGAATCCTGAAGACGATGCTATTTATAAAACCTTGTATCGTGATTTAGAAATCCCTTTACCCGACAATTATATTGCTAAAAAAGACATAAAAGAACCAAAATTACCTGCTGATTTATTAAGAGCTGAAGACAGACAAGCGGGATATAGTTATGTTGATACTCCTGAAGGAACCATAGAAAGATATACGCGTCAATTACAAGCTATGATAGGTATTGATCGTTTGGTTGGAAATTTAAGGCAAAAGCTAAAAGAATTGAAACTAGATAAAAATACCATTATTATTTTTACTTCAGATCACGGGTTATTTATGGGAGAACAAGGTTTAGGTGGAAAATCGTTGTGTTATGAAAAAACAACACATGTGCCATTTATAGTGTATAACCCTTTATTAAAGAAAAAACAACGAGGCCTAAAAAGTGATGCGCTTGTTCAAAGTATTGATATTGCTCCTACTATGTTAAGTTTGGCAGGTGTAGCTGTTCCTGAAGGAATTCAAGGGAAAGATATTTCTACTTTAATAGCAGGGACAGGTAATGAAGTTAGAACGTATGTGTATACAGAAAATTTATGGTCAACTCAATTTGGAAATCCACGTTGTGAAGCCATTCAAAATAAAGAATGGAAATACATCCGTTATTATAAAAACAATACGTTTTCTGCTTCCAAAATAATTGCGACAGCTAAATTATTAGGAATCCCACAGAACAAAATATTATATGCTGTGCACGATCCGGATATTGCTTTGTATAGAGATTTTGTTGAATCACCATTGCAAGGAGAACAACCAGTTTATGAAGAATTATATGATTTGAAAAATGACCCGAAGGAACTTCATAATTTAATTGGTGTGTCTGAAAATACTTCAATTTTGAATGAATTAAAAACAGCATGGAAATTGCATATTGAATATGCCAGAGGTACTGAAAATCCAAAAGTATATAGATATACAAATGATAGTCACCCAAATGGAGGACATTAAAAGGTAATTTAAAATGAAAAAATATTTCTTTCTTTTACTGTTTCAAATAGGAACTGTTTTAAGTGTTACATCTCAAGTAAATGTAGTTTTTATAGAATCAGACGATCAAAGTAATCAAGCAATTGGTGCTTATGGAAATGCCGCTATGTTAACCCCAAATATGGATAAATTAGCTACAGAAGGAACTTCTTTTATGGCTGCTTATAATATGGGGTGTTGGTCTCCAGCAGTTTGTATTCCAAGTAGAACCATGTTGTTTTACGGTCAAACTTTATGGAAATCTCAAAAAATAAATAAAGAAAATGCACCAAAAGCGTTTCCTGAAATTTTAAGAGAGAACGGATATGCTACTTATATGACAGGGAAATGGCACGCTTGGGGTAAAAGCCCAAAAGCCATTTTTGATGAAACAGGAAGTATTCAACCAGGTCAGTTAAAAACGTACAATTCAGCAGGTGGTCATATTACCGATATTACTGGTAATGAAGCCGTAGAGTACATCAAAAATTACAATCAGGATAAACCATTTTTTGTATATTTAGCTTTTAATGCACCACACGTGCCAAGGCAAACTACTCAAAATTATTATGATTTATATCCAGCCGATGAGGTTGTTTTACCACCAAGTGTTGTTGATAATTCACCTTTAAATAAAAATGTGAAATATCAATATGCTCCAGATCCATTAAAATCAAAAACAATGCGTTCACGTGTGCAACAAAATAACGCCATGGTTTCGCATATGGATGATAGAGTTGGAGATATTATAAATGCCTTAAAAGAAAAAGGTGTTTACGATAATACAATTATTGTTTTTATGAGCGATCACGGAATAAGTTTTGGTGAAAATGGGGTAGCAGGTAAAGTTTGTTTGTATGAACCAAGTGTTACAGCTCCACTTATAATCAAAGCGCCAAAAGTAAAATCCAATCATAAAATTGCAGAACGCGTTTATTTACAAGATGTAAATCCAACCTTATTAGAATTGTTAAATATTGAAGTGCCATTAAATATAGATTTTCAAAGTTTAGTGCCTATAATGAACGAAACTGAAAAGGCTAGAAACTCTATTTATTTAGCCATGTTTGACGATCAAAGAGGAATTATATCTAATAATCAAAAGTTAATTGTATATCCTAAAACGGGAGATGTTGAATATTATAATTTAGAGAAAGATCCTTGGGAAACTAAAAATTTAATAAAAGATAAAAAGTCTATTTCTACAGTAAAATATCTTTTGAATGAATTAAAAGATTGGCAAAATAAAACCAGTGACAAAACAAGTCTTTCCAGTATTTACTCTAATTATTTAAACTAAAACATCACTTCAAATGAAAAAAATATTTTTAATAATAATACTTTGTTTTTCACTACAAATTATAGCAAAAGAATATAATGTGCTAGATTATGGAGCAAAAGCCGATGGAGTTACGTTAGACACCAAGGCGGTTCAAACAGCTATTGATTTATGTTCAAAAGAAGGTGGTGGAACTGTTTTAATTCCTTCAGGAAAAACAGTACTGATTGGCACTATTTATATGAAGGATTTTGTAACACTTCACGTTGAAAATGGAGCGGTGCTTTTAGGAAGTCCTAATTATGAAGATTATGCAACCGACACGCATAAAAACACCTACAAAAATGAACCGCATATGGATAGGTGTTTGATTTTTGCGCGTGATGCCAAATCATTTGCTATTGAAGGCTACGGAACTATTGATGGTAATGGTTACATGAAAAACTTTTCAAAGAAAAAAGGAGGTAGGCCAATGCTATTGCGTTTTATGAATTGCAGTAAAATTCATATGCGTGATATTACGTTGATAAATCCTGCAGCTTGGACTTCAGCTTGGTTGTATTGTGATGAAATTGTTGTTGACGGAATTAAAATACACAGTAGAGTAAATAATAATGGAGATGGATTGGATTTTGATGGTTGTACCAATGTTCGTGTTTCAAATAGTTCGTTTGATACGAGTGATGACTCTATTTGTTTACAAACTTCAAGAGCCGATAAGCCGTGTAAAGATATTGTAATTACCAATTGTGTGTTTACAAGTAAATGGGCTGCAATGCGTATTGGATTGGCTTCTCGAGGCAATTTTGAATCGGTTACCGTTAGCAATTGTACCTTTCATGACATTCAAGATGCTGGATTAAAAATTCAAATGAATGAAGGTGGGGAAATGAAAAATATGTCGTTTTCAAACTTAGTAATGAAAAATGTGCCAAGACCCATTTTTATGACTTTCTGCCAGCAAAGAGCAGGAGTTGATGCGCCTATGGATATGTTACCAATGAAGGCTATGCACAGTTTTGTCTTTGATGGAATTATTGCTGACAACAGTGAGTTAGATAAGAATTCAGCATTTTTTATAACAGGAATGCCTAATAATTATATTACAGATATTCAGTTAACAAATGTACAGTTTACAGTTTCAGGAGGAGGAACAAAAGAAGACGCTTCAAATAAAATAAAAGAATATACTTTAGAAACTTTGGGAGATTGGTGGCCAGAATTTGGTAAAGTAGGAACATTACCGGCTTCAGGAATTTACGCACGTCACATAAAAGGTTTATTCATTAATAATGTGCAAATTAATACAGTGAATGCAGATGTACGTTTACCAATTATTTTTGATGATGTTTTAGATAGTAACGTGTCTAACATTTTTATAAATAGAAAACCATTGTCAAAAAATCAAATAAGAAGAAATTAATTAAAAACGTATGAAAATAAAAAGTCAAATTATTTTAACTGTTTGTTTATTGGTTACTATAATAGTTAAAGCCCAAAAACCAAATATTGTTTGGATTGTTTCCGAAGATAATTCAAAACATTATATGGAACTATTTGATAAAAATGGTGTAAAAACACCAAACATTGAAAAGTTAGCTAAAGAAGGTATTGTGTTTACCCGAGCATTTTCAAATGCTGCTGTGTGTAGTGCTGCACGATCTACATTAATAACTTCTACTTACGGACCTAAATTAGCTACACATTACCATAGAGCTGAAGCTAAAATTAACTTAGCTCCAGGACAAGAAATGTTTCCTTCATATTTACGAAAAGCAGGTTATTATACTACCAATAATGCTAAAGAAGACTACAATATTTTTAAGGCAGAAAACGTTTGGGATGATTCATCTTACAATGCCACTTGGAGAAATAGAAAAAAAGGACAACCATTTTTTCATGTATTTAATATAGGAACTACCCACGAAGGACAATTGCATTTTTCTGAAGAAGATAAGAAAAACAACAAAACAAAAACAGACCCAGCAACCGTTTTTGTACAACCTAACCACCCTCAAACAGCTTTATTTAGGTATACAAATGCCTTTTATCGAGATAAAATTGTTGAAATGGACAGTGAAGTAGGTGAGGTAATTAATCAGTTAAAAGATGATGGTTTATTAGAAAGTACAATCATTTTTTATTACGGTGATCACGGAGGTGTTTTACCTTATAGTAAAGGTTATTTAACTGAAACGGGTTTACACGTACCTTTGGTTGTTTACGTTCCTGAAAAATATAAAGATTTAACCATTTTTGAACCTGGAACTAAAACTGATGCCTTTGTCAGTTTTGTTGATTTTGGTGCAACTGTTTTAAACATTGCTGGAGTTGAAATTCCAAAGAATATGGATGGAAAACCATTTATTGGTAAAAATGTAACTAAAAAAGTCATTAATAAAAGAGATTATACCATAGGATATGCCGACAGATTTGATGAAAAATATGACATGGTAAGAAGCATAAGAAAAGGAAAGTTTAAATATATTAGAAATTTTCAGCCTTTTAATCCAGATGCATTGATGAATGATTACAGATATAAGCAGTTGGCTTATAAAGAATGGGAGCAATTGTATAGAGATGGAAAGTTGAATAAAGTTCAGTCTAAATTTTTTGAACCAAAAATACCTGAAGAATTATACGATGTTGAAGCTGATCCATTTGAAACAAATAATTTAGCAGCTAATCCTAATTTTAAGTCAACATTAAAAGAATTGAGAACAACTTTAAATGCTGAAATTTTAAAGATGAATGATCTTTCTTTTTATCCAGAATTTTATTTGCTTCAAAATGCATTTGAGAATCCAAAGTCTTTTGGAGAAACTCATAAAAAGAGTTTAAAAAAGTATTTAAGCATAGCTAATTTAGAGATGGTAAGTTACAAGAAAGCAACTTCAAAACTTCAAAAATATTTAACTTCAACGGATGCTTGGGAACGTTATTGGGCGTTAAATGTTTGCAGTTCTTTTGGAGAAGAAGCAAAAGAATTTACAGCAAAAATAATTGAAATTTCTAATTCAGATACTGAGTTAATTAACAAGGTGAAAGCTGCAGAATTTTTAGGGATTACAAAGGTTGAAAATCCTTCAAAAGTAATGATAAAAGCATTGTATGAATCAAAAGATAAAGTAGAGGCTTTATTAATTTTAAACTCAGTGGTATTAATGCACGATTATTACAGTAATTATTCATTTAATATTCAAGAAGAAAAGTTAAATGATGTTGTAAAAAACAGTAATCAAATAAAAAGAAGGTTAGCTTATTTAGTAGTTAACTAAAAAGAACGATAAAATTTATTTTGAAGAGTCATTAGTCTTTGGTTAATGACTTTTTTTTTGAAGAAGGTCCTAATATAAGTTTTCCACCTTATATCATTTTTCCTTATAAGAATTTAATAAAAGAGATTTTTATAATTGAGAACACTTAAATTTTACATGTACTATTTGTAACATTTATCACATTAAAAACATATAAGTCATAAAAAAACACATATGTTTTGTTTCAACTATTGTTAAGTTTTAATATTTGTATGATGTCTTACTAGTAAGTAATTCACATTTAACTAAACTTAATACTAATTTATGAAAAAAGAACAACTAACATTACTTGGAAGAAGAAGTATGCTATTACTGCTTTTTGTGATTTTTGCGATTCCGCAAATTTATGGCCAAAACATTACTGTAAAAGGTACAGTTAAAGATGAACAAAATTTACCGCTACCTGGGGCGAATGTTCTTGTAAAAGGAACAAATACAGGTGAGTTAACTGGTTTTGATGGAGATTTTACTATTGTAACAGATAGTAATGCAACTTTATTAATTAGTTTTATTGGGTATAAATCCCAAGAAGTTGCCATTAATGGGAAAACTGTTATTGATGTAATTTTAACCGAAGATGCAAACGCATTAGATGAAGTTGTTATTGTTGGGTATGGTTCGCAAGCGAAATCAGATTTGACTGGTTCAGTTGGTGTTGTAAATTCAAAAGAAATTGACAAATTAACTTATAGTGATCCAGCCCAAGCGCTACAAGGAAGAATAGCGGGTGTAAATGTAACTACAGGTGGAGGTGCTCCAGGAGCAAAATCGATTGTAACTATAAGGGGGTCAGGAACACTGTCTGATGCCGGACCATTATATGTAATTGATGGAATGTTAACAGGAAGTATGAGTTCGATTAACCCAGGTGATATTGCTTCAGTATCTGTATTAAAGGATGCTTCAGCAAGTGCTATTTATGGATCTAGAGCTGCAAATGGAGTTATTATTATAACCACAAAGAAAGGAAAAAAAGGAGAAGTTAAAATTGATTTTGATTCGAGCTACGGTTGGCAGAAAGCTGTTAATGTTATTGATTATGCAACAGCAGAGGAATATGCTGCAATTTCAAATAGAGCCAGAGATAATGATGGTGTAGCTAGAGTTCCTGCAAATGATTCTGAATTTAATCCAAATTATACGAGTGATATTCAAAATGAATCATTAAGAACAGCTCCAGTTCAAAATTACAATATAAGATTTTATGGTGGAGGAGAAAATGGAACTTATAGTGTTTCTTTGAATCATTATGATCAAGATGGGATTGTAAAAGAGTCAGATTATCAAAGAACTACTGCCAGATTTAATGTAGGTTTAGAAAAAGGAATTTTTAAATTAGAATCGTCCGTCGGTTTAACAAGAACTGTTGATAATTATAATAATTATTTTAACCAAGAGCGTGATTTGATTCCAACAATTAGAACGAAAGATGACGATGATAATTGGAGTGCTAATGACCATGATGGGGCTTTTGGTGCATTTTATGGAGTAGGGAGTGCTATTAATTCTTTAGGCTTGGCATCAATTGAAGATAGAACAGTAAAAAGAAACACAGTTATTGGGAATATTGGAGCTTCTCTTAAAATTGTAAAAGGATTGACTTATAAGTTGAATTTAGGTATAGAATCTTATGCCGATAATAATTTTAAATTTACGCCAGAGTACTTTTTTAATGAGGCATCTCTCGGGAATACTATATTTGCTGAATTGAATGAACGAAATACAAACTATTTATCAACTTTAGTAGAAAATACCCTGAGTTACAAAGGAGATTGGGATAAACATAGTCTTGATGCTATTGTAGGATATACAGAACAATTATCTAATACTAGATATTTAGGAGCAAAAGCAAGAACTTTTCCAAGTAATGATATTAAGGTAGCATCTGCTGCACAGGATAGAGTTGAAATGCCTTCACAAGATTTAACAAAAGGAATTCAGTCTTATTTTGGAAGAGTAAGTTATTCTTATGATGAAAGATACTTATTTACTGCTACAGTACGTAGAGATGGATCTTCATTATTTAAAGAAGATTTAAGATGGGGAACTTTCCCTTCTGTAGCTATTGGATGGAATCTTAGTAATGAAAAATTCATGTTAAATTTTAAAGCTTTATCAGATATTAAATTTAGAGCTAGTTATGGAGAAGTAGGGTCTGATAATGTTGGGATTTATGCAATTTACCCAGAATTAAATTTAAATAGTGAAGCAGTTATTGGTAATCCACAAATTAGAGTACCTGGTTACTCAATTACAAAAGGAGTAAATAGTAATATTACATGGGAAACAACAAAAACTACAGATATTGGAATTGATTTTACCGCTTTAAATAATAGGTTAAATGTAACGTTAGATTATTTTATTAAAGATTCAGAAGATGTATTGGTAAGTTTAAGGCCTCCATTATATACAGGTTTTGATAATGATGTTCCTTTTAATTCAGCAAGTGTTTCAAACAAAGGGTTTGAATTTTTAGCAGGTTATAATGATCAGTTCGGAGAGGTATCTTTTAATGCTTCAGCTAACTTTACAATTTTAAATAATGAAGTTACAGCCTTGGGAAATGCTACCCCAATTATTGCTGGAGGTTTTACATCTAACGGATTATTAGGTACAAAAACGGATGTAGGTCAACCAATTTCATCATTCTTTGGCTATGTAACGGATGGTATTTACCAAACAGATGAAGAGGCAATTGCGGCGAATGATTCTTTTAATCCTCACGCAGGAGATATCAGATTTAAGGATTTAGACAATGACGGAGATGTAGATACAGATGATCAAACTTACTTAGGAAATCCAACTCCTAATTTTATGTATGGTTTTAATGTGTCGGCTGAATACAAAGGTTTTGATTTAAGCTTGTTTTTTAATGGAGTTTCTGGAAATAAAATTTTAAATGGAGTAAGATATAGAGGTTATTTTGATACGGAAGGAAATTATTTAGCTGATGCTTTAAATGCTTGGACGCCTGAAAATACTTCTTCTAATATTCCAAAAAACACGTTGAGTGATACAGGGTACAATAGAAGAATGTCTAATTTCTATTTAGAAAATGGAGCTTATTTTAGATTGAGAAATGCGCAATTAGGTTACTCACTACCTTCTGATATCATGGAAAAAATTAAAATTTCAAAAATCAGAATATACGCAAGTGCATCAAACGTATTTACAATTACAAATTATACAGGTTATTATCCTGAAGTAGGAAGAAACTCAAGAGGGAACTCAACTCAAATATTTAGTTCAGGAGTAGATGAGGGATCTTATCCAGTGCCAAGAACAATTCAATTGGGTGTTCAAGTTTCATTTTAATAATATAAAACAGTTAGAAATAATGAGAAAAAAATATAATTATTTAAAAACGATTGTTGCAATGGCTGGTATTTTATTAATATCGGTGAATTGTACTAAAGACATTTTGGAACAACCTAATCCAAATGCCTTCACACCAAACTTGTTTTGGAAAACACAAGCTGATGCTGAAAAAGGTATCATAGGAACATATAGTACATTTACTCATATTTGGTATTATACGCGTTTTGAAATTTTTGCGTCAGATTATAGAGATGATGTAGTTAATGGTTTTGCAACATCAGAGAGAACTGCGCTAGGCTCTTTCAATGGAGTTTCAACAGCAAACGGAACTAAATGGGTTTGGGCAGCTATGTTCAAAGGAATAAGCAGAGCTAACGAAGTTTTGTATAATGTTCCAAATATTGAAATGGAACAAATCGCGAAAGACAATATTATGGGTGAAGCTTATTTTATTAGAGCATATAATTATATGGCTTTAGTAAATAGTTGGTTAAATGTACCGTTAATTACCTTGCCAATGAGTGAAATACCAGATCCTATAGCTATTGAACAAGCTGATCCGACTGATGTTTGGGCTCAAATTATTTCTGATTTAGAAATGGCAGCTGATTTATTACCATCATCTTGGCCTGCCAACCAGAAAGGTAGAATTACAGATGGAGCAGCAATAGGAATGTTAGGTAAGGCTTTATTATATAATAAAGATTATCAAGGAGCAAAAGATGCTTTTGAAATTATTATGGATGGTAGATTTAAATTAACAGCAAATTATGGTGATAATTTTACAGAAGCTGCAGAGAACAACTCAGAATCATTGTTTGAAATTCAAATGATAAATGATGGTAATGGTGGCTGGGGAAGTGATGCACCTGGTTCAGGTAAAGGTGCTGCGTTTCACCCTGATTTAGCTCCTAGGGGTTTTACAGGTCAAGATGGAATGCGTATAAATGATTGGGTTTTAGATCTATTTTTAGATGAAAAAACAGTTAATAATCAAATTGACCCTAGAGCATTTACAACATTGTTTTTTGATACTGAAGAAACAACTGATTATCAAGGAGAAGTATTGTCTTCAAAAACATATAGTAATTTAACCTATCAGGAAGCTTTTCCGGGTGGAACACATGTTTGGGCAAACAAACACTTAGACCAAGCATATAATGGACGCTCTCGTTCTGATGAAGGAGGATGGCATGGTTCAGGTAATAATTTAAGAATCTTAAGATACGCAGATGTACTTTTAATGTATGCTGAGGCTGAATTTATGTTAAATGGTTCAACAACAAAAGCTTTAGATGCTATTAATGAGGTTAGAAGACGATCTGATATGCCTGATTTTACAACTATTACAATGCAAGATATAGAAGATGAACGTGTAAAAGAACTTAGTTTAGAACGTACAAGATATTTTGATATATTGCGTTGGGGTAAAGTTGTTGAATATATTGTAAATAAGCCTGAATTAAAATCTGAAAGTGCAGGAACTAGTTCATACAAACCAGGAAGAGAGTATATTGATATTCCTCAAAATGAAAGAGATACAAATCCTAAATTCAAACCAAATCCAGGTTACTAATAATTAATTAAAATACAATTAATTTTAAGGAACCATGAAAATCATGGTTCCTTTTATATTTAAATCTAAACCATATTCCCAATGTATAGAATTTCATTTCTATTAATTATTTTAGCTTTGGTTTCTTGTGATAAAAAGGAAGCTAAAGTTAACTCAACTACTTTTTTAAACTTAAATGCTGAGCAAACAAACATTAAGTTTTCTAATAATATTTTAGAAAATGACACGTTAAATTATTTCAAATTTCCGTATTTATATATGGGTGGAGGTGTATCTATTGGTGATATTAATAACGATAACCTTCCAGATATTTATTTTACTGGAAATATGACTTCAAACAAATTGTATTTAAATAAAGGAAATATGCAATTTGAAGATATAACTGATATTTCTAAAACACAAGGCGATAAAAGATGGTACACAGGTACAACTATGGCCGATGTTAATAATGATGGTTGGTTAGATATTTATATTTGTAGTGGAGGTAAGTTTGGTTCTTCTAAAAATCAATTATTTATAAATAATGGCGATAATACCTATACTGAAAAAGCAGAAGAATATGGTATAGCAGATGAAGGAGGTTCTATACAAGCTACTTTTTTTGATTATAATAATGACGGTTTTATTGATTTGTATGTAGGTAATTATCCACATGTTCCAGTAAGTCAAGGTAATTGGTATTATAGAATTAAGATGGATGATAATGCAGCTCATGAATCAGGCCATTTGTATAGAAATAATGGAAATGATACTTTTTCAGATGTAACAAAGGAAGCCGGAGTTCAAAATTTCGGACTAACTTTAGGAGTAGTGGCATCAGATTTAAATAATGATGGCTTTGTAGACTTATTTGTTTCAAATGATTTTAATGTGCCAGATTATTTGTATTTAAATAACGGTGATGGAACTTTTAGAGAGTCTGTAAAACTAGCAACCAATCAGTTCTCCATGTTTGGAATGGGTTCAGATGCTGCCGATTTTAACAATGATGGTCTAATTGATATCGTTCAAATGGAAATGACTCCGAGTAGTCATAAGCGTTCAAAAACCAATATGGCGAGTATGAATCCAACCTCTTTTTATGAAGGTGTTGAAATAGGTTTTCATTATCAATATATGCAAAATAGCCTACAGTTAAACAATGGAGTATATGACAAAATACCTATTTATAGCAATATTTCCAGAAAAGCAGGTATTGCTACTACAGATTGGAGTTGGGGTGCCTTATTTGCCGATTTTGATAATGATGGCTTAAAAGATATTATTATTACCAATGGGATGATGCGTGATGTAAATAATAATGATATAAATAATGAATTTAATTCTCAATCTTTTTTCGGAAAAACAAATCACCTAGACTATTTAAAATATCCTAGCAACCCAATAGATAACTATGTTTATAAAAACAACGGTAATTTTACTTTTTCAGAAATGAATGAAGCGTGGAATATTAGTTATAAAGGATTTTCAAATGGAGCTTCTTATGCAGATTTAGACAATGACGGAGATTTGGATATTATAATCAATAATTTAGGAGATTTTGCCTCTGTTTTTGAAAATAAAACCAATAATACAAATAACAATTATATAGATATAGTATTGATTGGATCCAATAAAAATCCATTTGGTTTAGGGAGTAAAGTCATTTTGAAATATGAAAATGGCATTCAAAAACAAGAATTAACTCTAACAAGAGGGTTTCAGTCAAGTGTTGAGCCAAAATTACATTTTGGTTTAAATACAGCTAAAATAGTTGATGAAATAAAAGTTGTTTGGCCAACTGGTGAAACACAAATTCTTAAAAATATAAATTCAAATCAACAATTAAAAATTGATTTTAAATATGCCGAGAGTGTTGTTGAACAACCATTGAATGTTATAAATAAGTTTACAGATATTACATATTTTTCAGGAATTGATTTTAAACATCTAGAAGATGAATATAACGATTTTAAATTTGAACCGCTTATTCCTCATAAAAATTCTCAATTTGGATCTGGTGTTGCTGTTGGAGACGTAAATGGTGATGGTTTAGAAGATTTTTTTGTTGGAAATGCAGCAGGAAGTGTTGCAGCAATGTATATTCAAAATTCTAGCGGAAAATTCGATCTTATAAAAGGGCCTTGGGAAAATGATGCTCAATTTGAGGATATGGAGGTGCTTCTGGTAGATTTAGATAACGATAATGATTTAGACCTTTATGTAGTAAATGGAGGAAATGATAAAAATAAAGACGAAAGTTTTTTTCAAGACAGAGTTTATTTAAATACTAAAAATACCTTTGTTAAAGGTATAAATGTGCTTCCAAAAATTACAAGTAGCGGACAAACTGTTTGCTCAGGAGATTTTAATAAAGATGGAAAATTAGATTTATTTGTTGGTGGAAGAATTGTACCGGGTAAGTACCCATTTCCTGCTAAAAGTTATTTACTTAAAAATGTTGGTGGAAAAGATTTAGCATTAAGATTTGAAGATGTAACTCATAAAATAATTCCTGAAATTCAAACAGCCGGTCTGGTTACTTCAGCAATATGGGACGATTTTAATAATGATGGTAATTTGGATTTAATTATTGCAGGTGAATGGATGCCTATTCGTTTTTTTAAGAATACCAATAATAAGTTTACTGAAGTAACTAAAGAATTAGGTTTAGATGATAAAACAGGATGGTGGTATGGTTTACAAAAAGCAGATTTAGATGGTGACGGTGATATGGATTATTTAGCTGGAAATTTAGGGTTAAATTATAAATACAAAGCAAGTTTTGACAAACCATTTGATGTATATGCTCATGATTTTGATGAAAGTGGTAGTATGGATGTTGTTTTAAGTAAAATAAGCAAAAACACTAGATTACCGTTAAGAGGAAGAGAATGTTCTTCTCAACAAATAC
The DNA here is from genome assembly GCF_900188235.1 of Lutibacter agarilyticus. Taxonomy (GTDB): domain Bacteria; phylum Bacteroidota; class Bacteroidia; order Flavobacteriales; family Flavobacteriaceae; genus Lutibacter; species Lutibacter agarilyticus. The sequence goes on from NZ_FZNT01000001.1 coordinate 183,174, forward strand.
CTGCCATAAAAAGTAGATTTGAAACATTTGAATCTTATGCAAATGCTAGTTTAGAAGATATTTACGGAAAGGGAATGTTAAAAAAAGCATTGCATTACTCTGCAACTACTTTTGCAAGTTATTGGATAGAGAATAAGGGTGGCTCTTTTGAAATGCATCAATTACCTAATAGAGCACAATTCTCATCTATTAATAAATTTGAAGTATTTGATTATAATGGAGATGACTATCCTGATATTTTATTAGCAGGGAATCTATACGGTTCTGAAGTTGAAACGCCAAGAAATGATGGGAGTATAGGTTTGGTGTTAACAGGAAATGCAAATAAAACATTCTCTGTAGTACCGCCTCAAGAAAGTAATTTATTTATAAAGGGAGCAGTTAGCGGTTTGGAAGCAATTGAAATAGAAGGAACGTCAAATAAAACTTTTTTATTTTCGGTAAATAATGATAAGCTTAAATTGATACAATTTATTCAATAAATTGTTTTTTTGTTTTAAGTTAAATAGGGGAGATAATTTTTATTTCCTCTATTTTTATGAAGAATGATTTTGAGATGAATCTATTTTTTTAGAATTAGTAAAATTAGTTTATGAGAAAAAAAGTAGCAACCAAGAAGCGGTTTAAAATTCTTTCAATGTTATTTATAACTGTTGTTATTAATTATTTAGATCGAAGTAATATTTCTGTAGCAGCTTTTGCAATTTCTGATGATTTGAAATTGAATTCAATTCAAATGGGATTTATTTTTTCAGCTTTTTCCTGGACATATGCAGGGTTGCAGATACCAGGAGGTATGATTGTAGATAAGGTTAAAGCGCGTGTTATATATACTTTTATGTTGGTGTTTTGGTCAATATCAACATTGGTGCAAGGATTGGTAAGTTCTTTTGGGGCGTTAATTGGTTTACGAGCAAGTATTGGTGTATTTGAAGCTCCTTCTTATCCTACAAATAATGCAGTTGTTACGAAGTGGTTTCCAGAAAAAGATAGAGCAACTGCCATTGGAATATACACTTCTGGACAATATATAGGATTGGCTTTTTTAACACCTGTATTAGTTTCAATTCAAAATTATATGGGATGGCGTGGATTGTTTATAGTCTCGGGTGTAATAGGACTTGTTTGGGGTGGTGTTTGGTATGTTTTTTACAGAGATCCTGAAAATTATAAAGGAATAAATGAATCCGAATTAAAATATATAAAACAAGATAAAAAGATTGAAATAGATCTAGAAACTCTTATAAGAAAAAAATTTAATTGGATAGATTTAAAACATGCTTTTTCAAATCGTAAATTATGGGGTCTATATATCGGTCAGTTTTGTTTAGTAGCATTATCTATTTTTTTTCTTACTTGGTTTCCAACCTATTTAGTGCAGTATAGAGGTCTAAGTTTTCTTCAATCGGGTTTCTTAGCCTCTATTCCTTTTTTTGCTGCATTTTTAGGTGTTTTACTTTCAGGACTCACTTCTGATTATTTGATTAGAAAAGGTTATTCGAAAGAAATTTCAAGGAAAGCACCCATAATTGGAGGTATGTTATTGTCAACATGTATTATTGGCGCAAATTATACAGATAGTACTTTTTTTATAATATTTTTTTTGGCATTAGCATTTTTCGGAAACGGTTTTGCAAGTATTACTTGGGTATTTGTCTCTATTATGGCTCCAAAAAAAATAATTGGGTTAACAGGAGGAGTTTTTAATTTTTTTGGAGGCTTAGCAGGTGTTATTATTCCTATTGTAATTGGTTATTTAGTTAAAGATGGTGATTTTAAACCTGCATTGTTTTTTATAGGTATTGTCGCTTTGATAGGGGTGTTCTCATATGTCATTTTAGTTGGAAGTGTTAAACAAATATTAATTAAATAAATTCTAAATTAAAAAACATTAAATTTATAAAATTCATGTAAATAAGGTATTTTACTAAATCATTTTAAATAAAGAGTATGTTTCATTCGGTTGGAAAAAATAAGCCAATTTCAGAGCAGGTTGAAGATGAGTTAATTGAAGCGATTCGAAATAGAGAATACTTGCCTGGAGATAAAATTCCAACAGAGAATGAATTATGTCGTATTTTTAATGTTAGCAGAACAACAATACGTGAAGCTGTAAAACGCATGAGTGCGAGAGGAATTGTAGAAGTTAAAAGAGGAAGCGGAGTTTTTGTGTCTCATATGAATTATGAAACAACTACTGAAGTTTTAAATATGCATTTTGAATTCACTACAGATAATGATGTTATTTTACAAACTATTGAAGCTCGATTAATAGTTGAACCAACAATTGCTGCTCAAGTTGCTAAATTAAGAACCGAAAAGCATATTGAATTGTTAGAGTTAAACTTTTCAGAATTGAAAAAGTGTAAGTTAGATGATAAAAAGCGTGAGGCAGATTTGGATAATGATTTCCACAAAACGCTTCTATCTATGGTAAATAATAAAGTGTTAGATTTATTATTGGGACCTATTTATAACTTAATGCCAAAATATATAGTTGGGGTTTTTGCAAAGCCTAATGGAGGTGATTTGTTAGAGGAAAAAAACATTATGCTGTCTTATCATAATAGGATCCTCGAAGCTATAAAAAATGAAGATTCTCAAGAAGCTTTCGATGCTATGAAAAGCCATATTACTGAAACCAAGGCTAATTATTTGAAATTTAAAATTAATAAGGATTAAGAACTTCAATAGAATAAATAAAATTAGCACATATCTTCACTATTTAAATGATAAATAAAGGTTTTTCAATAAAAATCGATTATGTCTTAGTTGTTAAATTGAAATATTCTTTTAGTAGAACAGAATAGTTAAAAAATCATATGTCATAGTAATTTACTTGAATGTAGTACTAATGTAATTGGCTAAATTTGAGTAGGAGTATTGAAACTGTTAAATTTGACTATCTCTTTAATAGAAAGGGTTTATGGTTATTTTTCACACATTTTTAACACTTATTTTTTATGAAATCTTACTATTTTGTACTTATTATTTTTTTAATATTATCCTGTAAATCAAATAAGCAAAATATAAATATTAGTGACTTTGGTGCAAAAGGAGATAGCTTAACTATCAATACAAAATTTATTCAAAAAGCCATAGATGAATGTTTTGAAAATGGAGGAGGTACAGTGGTGGTTTCTGATGGAGTTTATATCACTGGAACTATTTTGTTAAAAGACAATGTTACGTTGCAGGTTAATGAAAATGCAACCCTATTTGGAAGTGCTAATTTTGCCGATTATATAAATATTGATCCGTTTATTGATGCCACAGGTCAGGCAAGAGGAAACTGTTTAATTGGAGCTAAAGATGCAACAAATATTGCCATTACAGGTAAAGGTACTATTGACGGTAATGGAGAGAATTTTATAGCTACCAACTATAAAATCCAAAAAGAGAAAAACCCTAATCTGCCAAGTTTTGATCGTCCGTTTTTAATTCGCATTGTAAATTCTTCAAAATTAAAAATGCAAGATATTAACATTAGGCAAGCAGCAGCTTGGGCAGTGCATTTGTTTCAATCACATGATATTACAATAGACAATGTTGATATTTATAACCACGCAAACAAAAATAACGATGGTATTGATATAGATTCTAGTTATGATATTACCATTACCAATACAAAAGTAAATTCTGAAGATGATGCTATTTGTATCAAAGCTACCAGTCCGTTGCCAACATACAATGTAAAAGTGAGTAATTGCGATATAAAAAGCGATTGGGGTGCTATTAAATTTGGTACTGAATCTATGGGAGATTTTTACAATATTGATATTAGAGATTGTAAAATTCACGACAATAAAGGTGGAGGAATCAAATTATTGAGTATGGACGGCACAAATATTTACAATATTGTAATTGATAATATTATAATGGATAACGTTGATATGCCAATTTTTGTTCGCTTAGGTGAGCGTTTAAGAACGTATAGAGATGTAGAAAAACGACCAGTAGGTTCTATCAATAATGTGGTAATTAGCAATATTAAAGCAACAACTATGGGGTTAGAAAACTCTAGAGTTTCGCCACCAGCGGGGATCTTAATTACAGGTACACCTAACCATAAAATTGGAAGTCTACAATTAAAAAATATAGACATTCAATTACCTGGAGGTGGTTTGTTTACAGATGTTGTTGAAGTGCCTGAAGATGAAACTCGTTATCCTGAGTTTAGTTTCTTTGGTGTTTTACCAGCTTACGGAATGTATGCTAGGCATATTGAAACGTTAGAAACAACCAACGTTAATTTTAAAGTTTTAGGAAAAGATGAGCGTGAAGAAATTATTTTAGAGGATGTTTTTAATCGTAATTAATTATTAAAAAAAGTAACAAAATTATCTAATATACAAAATCATGAAAATCAAATTATTGAATCTATTAATACTTGTTGTAAGTTCAACTTTATTTATGATCTCTTGTGAACCAAAGCAAGATGAAGTCGCTGAACAAAAAAGTTTTCCATTTCAATTACCAAAGGAAAAACCAAATATGCCTTTGAGTAGGGCTATGGAACGTAATTATGATAATTATTTAGCACCAAGACCTGAAGATAACGAGTTATATACACAGTTTAAATATACAGAGTTAAAAGGTTTTGATTATAATAATCACGATGGTACTATTTCAAGAAGAGATCCTTCAAAAGTAATTTTTGAAAACGGAAAATATTATGTGTGGTACACCCATAGGGAAACACCAACACCACCACAGGGAGCAAAAAAATGTAATGATACTATTCCGTCATCAGACTGGGATTTATGTGATATTTATTATGCAACTAGCATAGATGGTTTTACTTGGGAAGAGGAAGGTGTTGCAGTACCAAGACCTCCAAAACCAAATGTAGGATGGAGATCTGTTGCTACAACCGATATTTTAAAATGGAAAGGGAAATATTATTTGTATTATCAAGGTTTTATGGAAGCAAGTGGATTGCGTGGAGATGATTGCCCAGTGGCAGTTTCATATGCCGATTCTCCTGACGGCCCTTGGACTGCAGCAAACCAAATTGTAATTCCAAATGGTCCTAAAGGAGCTTGGGATCAATATTCAATTCACGATCCATATCCGTTGGTATATAATGATAAAATTTACTTGTATTATAAGTCAGATTTCGATGGGAAACCAAATTTAGTCAGAATGCAAGGGGTGGCTACAGCAGATAATCCGTTGGGTCCTTTTACTAAAAGTCCTTTAAATCCAGTGTTAAATTCTGGACATGAGACTACATTATTTCCTTTTAAAACAGGAATTGCAGCATTAACAATCAGAGACGGTAATGAGCATTATACCATTCAATATGCTGAAGACGGAGTGAATTTTGAAATAGCAGCTATTGTGAGTGATTTAATGCCAAATGCAGGAGGGCCTTTTATACCAGATGCATTTACAAATACAAAAGATGGAAGAGGAATTACTTGGGGAATTTCACATTTTACCAACGTTACGACTTGGAGTGAAAATCACGCAATTTTAACACGTTTTGACTGTGATTTAAGTCAGGATGTAAACGATCCACAAATGAAAAAAAGTCATATTTATTATAGGCCAGAGGATTATTACAGACAAGGCTTAAGTAAACAACAAAGAGAAAGAATAGCAGCCGAAAATCAAAAACTTCAAAACAATTAATAACAAATGAATAACATAATTATTAAATTAAAACAATTGGTAGTTATTGTTTTTATGCTCTCTTTTATTGGTGTTTTTTCACAAAATAAAAAGACGATAAAACCAAATGTATTGGTTATTTATACGGATGATCACAGGGCATCTGGAATTCATAAGTTGGGAGGAATGGATGTTGAAACTCCAAATTTAGATAATTTGGTAACCGAGGGTATAGCATTCAAAAAAACATATTTAATGGGAGCTTTTACCGGTGCAACTTGTATTGCGAGTAGAGCAATGCTACATTCAGGTAGACAGTTATTTACTTTAGAAGGTCAGGGGAGAAGCATTCCTGCTAAACATACCACAATGGGCGAAACCTTTAAAAATGCAGGATATAATACCTTTATGGTGGGTAAATGGCATAACGACAACGCTTCTTTAATTCGTTCTTTTGATGATGGTGAAAAAGTGATGGGACGAGGTGTTTATTTGGTAGATCATTTTAGAATGCCATTTCACGATTGGGATAAAGACGGTAAATTTAAGAAAGAGGATGCTTATTTATTGGTATATGATGAAAATGGAAATACGGTAAAAAGAGCCATTACAAAAGAAGATAAAAGAGGACCAATAGGCACAGAAGAAAATGGACCTCATACTTCAGAAGTATTTGCAAAACACGCTTCAGACTATATAAAAAATTACAAAAAGAAGGATCCATTTTTTATGTATGTAGCTTTTCATGCGCCTCACGATCCTCGTCAGGCTCCAAAAGCGTATAAAGATATGTATCCGCCAAATGAAATTGAATTGCCGCCATCTTATTTGCCTCAACACCCTTTTGATAATGGACATATGGTGTTGCGTGATGAAAAATTAGCTGTTTGGCCAAGAACTGAAGCAATTGCTAAGCAGCAATTATCAGATTATTATGCAATTATTACACATTTAGATGCGCAAATAGGAAAAGTTATTAAAGCATTAAAAGAAAGTGGTGCTTATGAAAACACCATTATTGTATTAGCGGGTGACAGTGGTTTAGCTGTTGGAAATCACGGTTTAATGGGCAAACAAAATATATACGATGAAGACGGAATTCATGTTCCCTTTATTATTTCAGGAGGTTTGGTTCAAGATAAAGGAATAGAGATCAACGCTTTTAGTTATATTCATGACATTTTTCCAACTATTTGTGAATTGGCAGCTATTGAAATTCCAGCCTCAGTAAACGGTAAAAGTTTAGTACCTGTAATTAATAATGAAGTAGCCGAAGTTAGAAATTCAACATATCATGCGTATCGTCAATTTCAGCGTGCGTATAGAAAAGGTGCATATAAATTAATTGAATATGTACGAGCTAAAGGTTTCAATAAAAAAACAGGTGAATTTGAAGCGGGTTCAAGGGTGACCCAACTTTTTAATATTGAAAAAGATCCTTGGGAAACTACAGATTTATCATTTTTTCCAGAATATTTCGAAATTTTAGCTGAAATGCGTAGAGAAATGATGGCTAAAGCCATTAAACTTGGCGATAAAAAAGAAAGTATTAATGAGCAATTTGATTTTTGGGATTACTATTAAAATGAAACAAAAGGATTTAAAAATAACATAAATATAAATAAAATGAAGTCAATAATTAAAATATCAAAACAAGTTGTAACGTTAGTATTGCTTTTAATAGCAACTACTATGCTTGCACAAAAAGCACCACAATTTAAAGATGGAGAAGACCCTAAGTCAACTGGTAAAAAATGGAAGCTGGTTAAAAATATGTCTGATGAATTTAATGGAAAAAAAATAAATAATAAAAAATGGCAAACATCAGGGCAAGGATGGATTGGCCGTGCACCAGGATTGTTTTTAGCCGAAAATGTGAAAGTAGCAGATGGTAGTTTACAAGTAACAACCACAGCATTGCCTAAAACGGTTATTAAACATAATAAAGAATTTACTTATGGAGGTGGTTATGTTGGGTCAAGAAACGCAATGACTTATGGTTATTACGAGTGTGAAATGAAAGCCAATAAAACTTTTATGTCCTCAACCTTTTGGTTAATTAATGGAGGTAAAGGATTAGAAGGGTGTGATAAAAGAACTACAGAATTAGATATTCAAGAATGTGTTGGAGAAATAACAAATCCTGCTAAATGGATGAAAGATTTTGACCAAGCAATGAATTCTAATACACATAGTAGAAATATTCCAGAAGGTTGTGATTATATTAAGGGAACATCAAAAGGAAGAGCAGATATAGCAGGAAAAGTATACGATGATTTTCATATTTATGGTGTTTGGTGGAAATCTAAAGATGAAATTTTATTCTTTTTAGATGGTAAATTTCAATCGAAAGTAAAACCACCATCAGATTTTAATATTGAAATGTATTTAAGAATGGTTGTTGAAACCTACGATTGGAATAAAGCTCCTGCTGATGGAGGAATGAATGGTTCTAAAGAAGATAGAACAACTTATTACAACTGGGTTAGATCTTGGGAATTGGTTGATAGTAAATAGAGTATTACTAAATGTAAAGTAAATATAGTATTGATAATGTTAGTTTTAATGAAGTTGGGAATTACTATTAATTAATAATATACAACTAAAAATAAATGTACTTAACTAATTATTTATGATTAAAAAATTTTACGCTTTTTTAGCAATTATACTAATTTCTGGAAGTTTATTTTCTCAAGCTTGGAATTATAATAATAACCGAATAGCTGTTAGTTTTGACGGGAATAGTGCTGCCGATAATGCCTATAAATGGCCAACAGGAGATCCAGATGATTGGGGAGCTTTAGTAGCTTCTTGCGCCATAATAGCTAAATTAGAATTACAGGATAAACTAGTACATTGTTCTTACAATAATTTTATTGATGCTCCTGCCGGACCTGACAATGAAAATCAATTAAAAATGAGTGCTGATGGATGTATTGAAAGATGGAATTTTCAAAAAAACGTGTTTTTTGATGTTACTACACAATTAAAAGAGGCTAAATCAAATTTAGCAACAGAGATGGGAAAATCAACGGCTGAAAATCCATTGTATTTTTTACATGCCGGATTATCGGAATTTTTATATCAGGTAATAGAAGAGGTAATTGCTCAAGGAAACATTGAAGCACTTAACCATGTTTATCTTTTATCTCATAGTAAATTCAATGAAAACGAAATAAGAAGAGATTATCACCATACTTGGGATGATGTGCAAAAATTATGTGGCAATCGTATTAAGTACAAAAAAATACAAGATCAGAATGATAAAAACAATCCTGAAAATTTATGGCATTCAATGGATGACTTTTCAGTTTGGTATTGGATGAGAGACCATAAAGATCCTAACATAAGATGGATGTATGAAAGAATGCAGGCTCATAGTGTGGGGCATGCTGATATTTCAGATTGTGGTTTATTTTATTATTTACTTGTAGGTGACGATAATGGAAACCCACAAAAATTTAAAAATTTTATTGGAGAAGGGATATATAATAATTAAAATAAAAAGCTGCATACCCACAGCATCTCATAAAATTTATACTTGTTTTTATCTAAAACAAACAAGCAACGTTTGTTGCGTTAGAACCTTCAATGCAGCTTTTCTAATTACACACTTGACAAAACATTACCTTTGTCTTTTTAAACACTTTTCAATATAAATAACTTCAAAAAGAACAGTAATACTTTATTAATAACCATTTGTTATTCAAAAATAGTTAAATGTTATGTTCCCTTTATATGTATCGTATTATTTTTGACTCATAAAAATAAACATTTAAAACGATGCTAAAAACTACTCGATTTTTTATACACCTTTCTTTTATATTAATAAGTTCTGTGATTTTTGCTGAAAACATTTATGTTGCTACCAATGGGAATGATACAACAGGTAACGGTACTATTGATAACCCATATAGAACATTTAATAAAGCAATTTCATTAATGTCGGCTGGCGATGTTTGTATCATAAGAGGAGGTATTTATGAAGAAGAATTATCAGTTAATAAAAGTGGAACTGCAGGTAATTTTTTAACATTTAAAGCCGCTGATGGCGAAAATGTTGAAATTAGAGCCACATCTAAAATAAATGGCTGGCAAGTTCATAGTGGTAATATTTATAAAGCAACCGTAAATATGTCTATGGAAAGCAGATTTCGTGCTGTATATCACAACGGTAAATTTATGGATTTAGCGCGATGGCCAAATAACACAGATAATAGCCGCTGGACTATAGATTGCACACCTGTAACAGGTGGTGATGGTGCTCATTTTACAGCAGATAACATTCCTAATATAGATTGGACTGGTGGTTTGGTATATTACCTTGGCGCACATTCTGGAACTAGTTGGACCAGAACTATTACCAGTAGTTCTAACACAAGAATAGACTATACAGGGGTTGATATTACTAAATGGCCATTTACCCCACATAACCCAACACAATGGAGAGAAAACCCAGGGAATAATAGAGGGCAATTGTACTTGTTTAATAAATTAGAAGCGTTAGATTATGCAAATGAATGGTTTTATGATAGCGCTACAAATACGCTTTATCTTCAAACTGCTGATGGAGATATGCCTGCTGATGGAGCTGTGGAATATGCAACATCAAAATTTATTTCAGAATTAAAAGGTGATTATATTAAACTAGAAGGTTTAAACTTTTTTGGAGGAAGTGTTAAAATCGACAATAATGCTGATAATAACCAAATTATTAATTGTAAAATAACTCACGGTAGTGAGGGATATGACTCTTTAACTAATACATCAGCTCAAGTTGGTGAGGCATCTCTTGAAATTCTTGGAGACAACACTTTAATTAAAGGTTGTACTATAAATCACAGTTCAGTAAGCGGTATACTAATAGCTGGTTGGGCTGCTTCAAATTGTACTGTTGAAGAAAACTATATTAGTAATATTGATTATTTAGGAATTCATGCATCACCAATTAGAACTAGCGCTAACAATATGAAGGTGTTAAAAAACACCATTGTTAATGCTGGTAGAGATGGTATGTACGTGTCAGGCTCTAATTGTGAGATTGCTTACAATGATGTTTCTGGATCTCAAAAAATTAATAGTGATTCGGGAGTGTTTTATACTGTTGGAAATGCCAATTTAAAGAATAATGAACTTCATCATAACTGGTTTCATGATGCTACTGCACCAGCTTATTCTCATAAACCGGGAGAACCTGGTAAAGCTGCAGGAATCTATTTAGATAATAACAGTAAGGGCTATACAGTACATCACAATGTTATTTGGAATGTGTCTTGGAGTGGTTATCAAGTAAATTGGAATAATACCAATTTAGACTTTTTTCATAATACTATTTGGAATGCTGAGCGCGCTATGGATTCTTGGGTTAATGGTTATACACAAGAAAACAATAAAATATATAATAATTTTGCAAATACTGGTGAATGGTTTAGTGAAACCTCAACTGATTTTGATATAAAAGACAATTTAATCACAAGTACTTCACCTTTTGAAGATGACAATAATCAAAATTTTATGCCAAAAGCCGGAAGTGAAGTGTTTGATACTGGAAGAGTTATTGCGGGTTTTACAAAACCTTTTAAAGGAAATGCACCAGATATTGGGGCTTATGAAAGATTTGGGACCAAATGGACAGCAGGTGTTAATGCTATTGAAGATACAGGAGAAGGAGATAATTTAACTATCTATGACACTCAATTTACGATACTAGCAGCTACAGAAACTTGCCCTAATCAAAACAATGGTAAAATTAATATTGAAGCTGATTTAGAACAAAATTATAAGGTGAGTTTCAATGGTGTGGATACAAATTTCACTAAGGAAATTGATATAGAAGATATAGAACCAGGTGTTTATGAGTTGTGTATTTCATTAATTGGTAATACAGAAAGCCAGTGTTTTAATGTTGATATTAAGGCAGCATCTCAAATTTCTGGAAAATCTTCTTTAGGGAAGAATAAACTTTCTGTAGATATCCAAAAGGGAACTGCTCCTTTTTCTGTATTTATAAACAATAATAAGGTATATGAAACATCTGCTTTGTCATTTGAAGTTGATGTAATTCAAGGAGATGAGGTTAAAATACAATCTAGCAAAGATTGTGAAGGAGAAATGAATGAAATTATTGATTTTTATGGCAACATAGTTGCATACCCAAATGCCACTACTGGAGATTTTCAATTGTTATTACCTATAAATGAAGGAACTATTTTTATTGAAATATATGATGTTTATTCACGAATAATATCTTCCAGATTATATGAAATTGAATCTGGAAGAATAAACCTAAGTTTAAATAACAAACCTTCAGGTGTATATTTTGTTAGAGTTATGGGTAAAAAACCAGTAAGTATAAAGGTGGTGAAGCAATAAATTAAGAAAAAGTTGACACTATCCCGAAAAGTTTACAATTTCTTTTATTATTCTCATTTTTCAACCCAATAATCCATCACCATAGCATCATCAAGTAATGGGCCTATTATATTTACGAGTTTTAAATGTGCTTTATGAAAAAGATAAATTTCTAGCGCATTTGCATTGTTAAATGTTAGGGTAAAGCAATAGTTAAAACCTTTGCTTTGGCCTTCGGTACTCGTATTAATTCCCCATTCCAAATTTGTGATTTCTGGAATTTCATTTTTTAGGTTTTCAAAAGCAAAAAGGACTTTGTCAATTTCTTCTTGACTAATATTTTCTTTGAATTTCAGATTTATAATGTGTCTTAAGACTTTTTTATTTGAATTGTTTTTTTCGGCAGAAACCTTATATGAAACTAATTTTTTTACATCAAACCTTACTGAACCGGCTATAAAAAAAAGTGCCTCATCAATTTTTACCGAACCTAAACCATAGTATATAGGGTAACCCGTTTTTAAATAAGATATAGGGGTAAGCGTTCCGTTTGTATCTAATTTACATAATTGAATGCTTTCATCATCTTTAGTGCCTATAGCAACAATTGCTTCTTTATTACTAACAGAAAGAATTTCAATTCTAGTTTGACCAGTAAGCATTGTATTTTCATTATCAATTAATGTTGAATGTGGTACCAGAGCTCCTTTATTATTTATTTTAAAAACACTTACACCGTCGCCGTGATAAACAAAGTCTTTCTTTTTAATAAAATTTCCTCTTTTGTAATATTTATGGTGTCTGTGTCCAACTATTACATAATGGTTGCCTTCTAAAGTAACACCTGTTACAGGGTAGGTTCCTGTAAGAAACCGGTCTGTTGTATTATCACCTATATTGTTAATGTTTTTGAAATGGCCATTTTCATATACTCTAAAACTGCTAACGCCATTGTCTTGAAAACCTCCAGTATATAAAAATGTTTTTCCATTAATTTTATGAGAAAACATGCCAATAATACCATCGGTATAAATGTTATGATCATCTTTTAGCGATTGCACATGCGTTAAAGAGCCATTACTATGTATTTTGAAGCTGCTTAATCCAGGCGTATCTTCTAAACCTCCAACAAAAAGATAAGATGCTTTTTTCATATGTATTACTTGCAATGTAATTACAACGCCTAAATGGGTTTCATCTGTATCGTTAAGAGTATAAACCCTTTTAAGTGAACCGTTATTTTGAATTTGGAAAACTTCAACAGCATTCGCTCCTTTATTTCCAACAAAAAGATAATCCGTTCCATTGATATTGTCTGCTACAAGACCTCTCGCAGGACCTTTACTATTAAAAAGTTCATGGCTGCTTACTGGGGTTAATTTTCCTTTTTTGTCTAAAGAAAATACATCTATAAAACCACCATCTCCTCCAGAATAAATATAGTGAGTGTCACTTTTTTTATAACTCGTTACAGTTACTGTATTGTTTGAAGTATTTTTAAAATCTTGCCTTGTTAGTGTTAATGTGTTAACAGTTTGTGCAATACTAATTTTTACAATAAATAATAAGCTTATTAAAATGAGGTTTTTTATGGTATTCATGTTTTAAATGTATTAAAATTTAAAGAATTATTCTAATATAGCTTCAGCTCCAATTATTGCAATTTCGTGATCCTGTTCTATGGTGCCACCACTTATACCAATGGCTCCAATAATTTTTCCTTCGTTGTTTTTAATAGGAACACCTCCAGGAAATGTAATTAATCCGTTATTAGATACTTCTATATTATATATGATACCTCCCGGTTGTGTTAGTTTACCCAAATCTCCAGTTGCAATATTAAAATATCTAGCTGTTTTTGCTTTTTTTATAGCTACATCAATGCTACCTAAAAAAGATTCGTCCATTCTTATAAAAGCTTTTAAGTTAGCTCCAGCATCTACAACTGCTATATTTACAAGTACGTTAGATGCTTCCGCTTTTTTCTTTGCCTCAAAAACTACTTTTAGAGCTTGTTCATGAGTAATATTGTTAGTTATTTGTGCTTGTGTTGAATTTGATACTATTGTTAGTAAAAATACAATGCTATAAAATTTAAATTGATTCAATAAATTCATTTTTTGTGTAGGTTATAATTTTAGAATGCAAAAATTGTAAAACCTTCTGAGAAAAAAGTTGAACTAGTTCAATTTAATAAAAAAACTATTAAGCTAGTTTCGTCTTTTAATTTTACTTAAAAATTCATGAGAGATACCAAGGTAACTAGCTATTTGCTTATCGTTTATTTTAGAAGCTATGTTTGGGTAATTATTTATAAAATAAACGTAGCGTTCTTTTGCTGTTTGGCTATTGTTTCTAATTAATCTTCTTTGCCATGCTACCAAAGCTTTTTGTGACATTACTCTAAATAGTTTTTCAACAGCAGGAATTGACTCGTAAAGAGAAAGTTTATCTGCTCTGTTTATTAAAAGTATTTTGCTATCTGTTAATGCTTGTATATTTAAATTGGAGGTTGATTGGTTCATAAAACTATCAATATCCATTAACCACCAATCTTTTGCAGCAAAATACAATGTGTTTTCATTCCCTTTTTTGTCGATTGTAAAAATTCTGAAACAGCCTTCTAATACAAAGCCTTCAAATTTGCAGATTTCACCTTGCTCTAAAAGAAATTCTGTTTTTTTAATATTCTTAAAATAAAAGTATTTACAAAACTCTTCAAGTTCTGTTTTAGAAAATGGAGCATTTTTGGTTATATTTTCTTTTAATAAATTGTTTATCATAAGATGTTTTTGTTTTTGAAACCTGAGAAGTGCTATTTTTTTTAAAATTAAAAACTGTTCATTTGATAAGAATGAACAGTTTTTGCAGCTTTATTTCTTATATTTTTAGAATATAATTTAATGAATTTAAATTTTACCAGTTTTAACTTTACGATCTCTTGTGCGGTTATACTTTTCAAAAAGTTCTTTAACCTTGTCTTGATATGTTGGGTTGTTAATTAAATTTTTGCTTTCGTTTTCTGAAACATTCTTATTTAAATTAAACAATGCAAAAGGAGTTCTAGTAGCATTTGTTTTATCTTTTTTATCTACCTGAATAATTAATTTCCAACCATCTTCAGTAATCATTGTTTGTTTTCCTGTTCCAGCTTGTGTAATTAAAAATGGGTGTGCTTTTTCTTTTTTTTGTTCTAACAAAATAGGTAATAAATTTGAAGAATCCATAGCTTGATTGTCTTCAATTTTTTGATTGGTTACACCAGCAAGCGTTGCCATAATGTCGATACCTAAAATAGGAGTGTCTGATACTGTTTTAGCTTTTATTTTCCCTGGCCACCAAGCTATAAAAGGTACTCTGGTTCCGCCTTCATAACATTGGTTTTTACCTCCTCTATAAATATCATTAGATTTATGACCAGCTTTAAGAGTTTCCTTTTCCAATAAGCCTCCATTGTCTGATGTGAAAATAAATAAAGTATTATTGTAAACACCTTTTTCTTTTAAGGCTTTGATAAGCATTTCCATTTGTACATCCAATTCTTTTACCATATCTAAATGACTAGAAGGTGTTGTACCTGCAATTTTTTTACCATTTAATTCTGTGGAAGGTGTGTGTGGTAAATGAACAGCTTGAGAGCAGTAGTACATAAAGAAAGGTTTTTTGTTTGAAGTATTTTCAATAAAGTCTACAGCTTTGTTAACTAATAATTCTCCAGAATTATACGGATTCCAATAGCTATCTCCTAAACCTTCTTTTTTATCTAGTTTAACGTTTAGTTTACTCATGTTTTCTTGAGTAATCAACACAATTTTAGAGTTTTCATTTAAAGGCATCATCACACCGTTTTCGTAAACAGCATATGGTTCTGCTTGTATTCCCGCAGGATACATAAAACTGTAATCAAAACCATTTTGTACCGGACCTTTATCTAAAACTTTTGAAATATCAACATCTAATTCGTGTTCTTTTCTAGGAGATCTGTAAACCGTATTTGGGTCATCTTTTCTTCCGAAATCCATTCCAAACCCCCATTTTCCAAAAAATGAAGTGGTGTATCCAGCATTTTTCATTAATTTGCCTAATGTCAATTGATTTTCTTCAATAGGTGAAGGTTGGTAAGAGCCCCAAACACCCCAAGGTGCATAACTACGGTAACAATGATTTCCTGTCATAATTGCATAGCGTGTTGGTGCGCACAAAGCAGCAGGAGAGTGTGCATCCGTAAATACAATACCTTCTTTTGCTAATTTATCAAGGGTTGGTGTTTCAACCACAATATTTTTTGAATGCATTTCTCGGTAATACGAAATATCTCCAACACCAATATCATCGGCTAAAATTACAACTACGTTTGGTTTTTGTTGTGCAAAAATTACTGTTGTAATAACAGTAAAACCTATAATAAGTAAGTGTTTAATTTTCATTTTTATTTCAGTTTTAACCAGTTTAAATTTACAGTTTTGTCCGATCCCCAATCAGACTTAAATAGCACTACAATATTTTGTTTTCCAGTAATTTTTTCGAGTATTGGAGTTTCAATGGTTTTCCATGTATTCCAACCACCAGTATATTTTACAGGGAAATTAGCAATAAGTTTTCCTTTGGCATTTCCAATTCTAACTTCAAAACTACCAATGCGTTGTCCGCAGGCAATTCTAGCTTCCATTTTAGTAGCTGAACCATCAGCAAAATCAACATTGTTAAATTGTACGGTACTCATCATTTTTGTATCACAAACCATCCATCCTAAAGGTTCATTTCCACCAACAAAGGCAGTTTTAGCACCACTAATTTCATTATATCTATCTACCTGAATTTCTTCACCAATAGTTGGTGACCCAATTCCTCTCATGGTTGGTTTTACTTTTTTAATAGCACCATCTTTTTTAAATTCCATATAATCGGCGCTCATAGAACGTAGTTTGTTGTAACCACTCACTTGCCAGTAATGGTAAAATAAAATCCATTGTCCGTTATAATTAACAACCGAATGATGATTAGTACCGTTGTTGATATTGTCCATAATTTTTCCGCGATAGGTAAAAGGCCCTAGCGGATTTTCACTAGTTGCGTAACCAATGGTATAACCTTCATCAGGAAACACATGAGCAAATGTAAAATAGTATAAATTATTGTATTTAAAAGGAAAAGAACCTTCTTTATAACCAGCAGGTAATCCTTCAACTTTTATAGGTTCTGCAGCAATTTCTTTCATATTGTCTTTTAAAGGAGCAACAAACAATTCTTGTCCACCACCAAAATACAAATAAGCTTTTCCGTCATCATCTAAAAGCAATCCAGGGTCAATACCACTTACACCTTTAATGTAATCTTTTTCCCATTTAAAAGGGCCTGTCGGACTTTTAGATGTTCCTACACCAATACGTCTAAATGAAGATTCATCTTTAGGTTGAGCAGGGTAGTAGTAATAGTAGGTATCGCCTTTTTTTATACAATCAGGCGCCCACATACCGTATGAATCTTTTTTGCCCCAAGGCACTTCATTTTGGTCTAAAACCACACCGTAATCTTTCCAAGTATTCCCATTTTCTAATGAAAATAAATGATAATCGGGCATACAAAACCGTGGTGCTTCAATTCCTTCAGGAGGAACAATATCGTGTGATGGATACACATATAATTTGCCATCAAATACTCGTGCAGTTGGGTCTGCAGTAAAAATATTTGTAACCAAAGGGTTTTGTGCTATCATTTGTTGAAATAACAGGCAACTACTTATAAAAAGTACTATTTTTTTCATAAAATAAAGTTTATTATTTATTTACTGAGAAAAAGACTGATCGTCCGTTTTCTAAGACTTTTTTTGTTCCATTTAAATCAATTTCACCTTTTAAACGAAGATCTGTTGAAGAAGCTCCAATTAATACTTCAATTTTTTCAGGATTAATAATCCATTTATTATTAATATATTGGGCAAATTGTTCTGGTGAAATTTTAAAAATAACCTTCTTTTGTTCTCCCGGTTTTAATTCAACTCGTTGAAAACCTTTTAGTTGAATAGGGAGTAGGGTAGAGTTACTTTCTTTAGGTGAAACATACAATTGTACAATTTCAGTACCTGTTCTATCTCCTGTATTTTTTATATTGAATTCAACAGTAAAACGTTCATCAGTTATGTTTGCTGATGATTGAACTTTTAAATTACTGTATTTGTAATTTGTATAAGAAAGTCCATAACCAAAAGGATATTGAGGTTGATTGTCTTCGGAATAACCTCGTTTATAATTTATTTCGTTTTTGCTTTCATCTTTTGGATACGTAACACATAATTTACCAGAAGGGTTTACGTTTCCTACTAAAATATCAGCAATTGCATTTCCACCTTCTTCACCAGGAAACCAAGCTTGAACAATAGCAGCACATTTGTCTTCAAACTTGCTAACCAATTGTTGACGACCACCAAACATTACTAAAATAACAGGTTTACCAGTTGCAAGTAATTTTTCTACAAAAGCTTCTTGCGCTCCAGGCAATCTTATACCTTTTCTTTCTCTACCTTCTCCGCATAAATATAAATTTTCTCCAACTGCAGCTATAATTACATCACTTTCTTTTGAAATTTTTATAGCATTTTCCAAATCAGGCTGAGGTAGTCCTTTAATTGTTAATAGTTTTAATTTACTAAGTCTGTCATCACCCAAACCACTATTATCAATGGTTGATTCTAACGGAGCACTCCAATCGCAACCTCGTTCGTGTAGTATTTCAACAGCACTTCCTAACTTTGTTTCTAGTCCTTCTTTTAAAGTGATTAATTTTGGATTTTCAGGATCAAACTCTGTGCTGTGCCAAAATGAAATCATAGATTGATAGGTGTAATCTCCTAATAAACAATGTACAGTTGCAGCGTTTGGACCAACAAGTGCAATTTTTTTTATGTTCTTTTTCAACGGAAGTATGCCATTGTTTTTTAATAAAACAATAGACTGACTTGCAGATTCATAAGCCAATTTTCTGTTTTCAGGTGGGTCGAAATTTAGAGAGCCATCTTGCCCTATTTGTGGATTTTTATCTAATAAGCCCAATTTAGCTTTCATAGTTAAAGAGCGCTTCACTGCCTGATTGATTTCTTTTTCAGTAACCAACCCTTTCTCAATAGCTTCAGGCAATAAAGGATAAGCTTCAGGAGAAGAAAGTTCAATATCTACACCTGCATTTAAAGCCATTGCGCCAGCGACCATAGATGAAGGAGCTTGCTTGTAACCTTTGTAAATTTTATTAACTGCAAAATAATCACTAACAACCAATCCGTCAAAACCAATTTCTTTGCGAAGCATTTGATCAAGCATTGTTGGATTTGCCACAACAGGCAAAGACCTATAAACACCATATGATGGCATTACACTTTTAGCACCTCCAATTTTAATGCAGGCTTCATGAGGCATTAAGTATTCTTCGTATAATTCTTTTGTGTCGTTATTTGATGTTCCATAACCTGCAAAATGTTTTACGGTAGCAGCAACGCCTGTTCTAAAATCATCTCCTTGTAAACCTTTAACAAAAGCTACTCCTAAACGAGAAGTTAAATATGCATCTTCACCGTAGCTTTCTTCTAGCCTGTTCCAATGTGCTGTACGACTTAAATCGAGCATTGGAGACAAAGCAAACGTGGCACCCGCTGCTCGCATATTTTTAGTTGTTGAAGCGGTGTTTTTAGAAATTAGTTCAGGGTTCCAAGTACAACCCATGCCAATTTGTTGCGGAAATGTTGTAGCTCCTTGGGTAGCAAAACCTGTAATTGCTTCTTCATGAAAAATAGCTGGAATTTTTAAATCTGTTTCGGTCATTAAAAAATGTTGAACATCTCTAACTAAATCTCTTAATTCTTCAGGACTTAATGTAAGACCCGATGAAAACTGACAAAAATGTCCAATACCAAATGGCATGTGCTCTTTTGCTTTTTCAGAAGAGAATTTACCATTTTCCATCACAAATTTTAATCTGGTTCCTACAATTTGAGCTAATTTTTCTTCCATGGTCATTTTTGCCATAATAGCATCTACCACTTCATTTGTTTCTGAAGTGTAAAAGGGTGTTTGGTTTTGAGCAAATAGTTGCCCAATTCCAATAGAGAAAAATAGGGAAGCAGTTAAAGCTAAATGTTTTAGTGAAATAGATTTTAATAAGTTCATTATAAAATTTGATTTTTATTTTAAATTGGGCTTAATTTCCAAGTTCTAACCCATTCGTATTGAGTGGTTCTTTGTGCTTTAGTACCGTGGGAAACCAATCCACCATCTTCAGGAACTGGATTCCAATCATAGGTTTCAATAGCCATTTGTATAAAAGCAGGCACATCCCAAGTTACAGTAGGATTCAACGTGTACGCATAAACACCATCTAAATAAAATAGTATTTCAGTTTCTGATTTCCACCAAGCACCATATACATAAAAACGTTCGTGGTTTTTAGTTTCAGGTACCGAAAAAGCCTGAACTCTTTCACTTTCTGGGTGACAACTAGTTTTTCTATGAATGGCATTTGCATGAAAAATTTGATCCCATTCTTTACCCCAAACTTCGGTTGAATCTGTAGTTTTCCCAACACATTCCTGTATGTCTAATTCTAATTTTTTTTCACAATTATACTTCGTCATTAACCAAAATGTAGATGACATTACTGTTTCATTGGCTTTCATTTTAGCCTCAAAATACCAACCAATATGCCCAGGTTTTATTGAGCGTACAATACCACCTTGATACGTGAAAGTTTTTCCGTTTGAAATTACAGGGGTATCTAGTTTACCAACGGTTACATTTAATTTTCCGTTTTCAACAACAACATTGTTAGCTTTAAACAGTGCTGGAGGTCGTCCGTCCCACATCCAATCGTTTCCAATTGGTTCTTTTTGCCATTTGGATTCATCTAAAGTTGTACCGTCAAATTCATCAGACAATTCTTCAACTTTAACCCATTTTTTACCAATTGGTGCTTGTGGTGTTTGTGCGTAAAAAACACTAAATGTTAAATAGCTAAAAATTAGGATTAATTGTTTCATAATGAATAAAAGTGATTCTTTAACGATTTTTAAAATGTTGTATCTATTAATCTACATGCGTATCAATAGCACCGCCAATATTGTTTTCTTTATAACCTTCCATTGTAATTTTGAAAGCATGAGCATATTCTGACGAGAATTGTTTAGGAGCTTTAATAATTAAGCCTTTTTCATTTCTTACCCATTCAATTTCTTCGTTACTACCTAATAATTCCACTTTTTCAATGGTTGAATTAAGCACTCCAATTTGTGTACTTAACGATTTGATAAGAATTTCGTTTTTAGGAGTGTCCATTACTATAGCAAAAAACTCTTTGTCAGTTTTTTTTGTAAAACGAATATCTGTATTGGTATACGCAATTTTGTGTTTTTCAACTTTATGACCACCTTCAGGAAGGCGAGTAGGACCTTCTCCAAAAATTGTCCAAGGACGTGTACCGTAAATAGCTTCACCATTTACAGCTAACCATTCTCCCATATCAATTAATAAATCTTTCATTTCCTGCGGAATAGAACCGTCTGGATTTGGTGGTACATTTAACAACATCAATCCGTTTTTTGATACAATATCAACCAAGATATCTACCAATTCATTTGAAGTTGTAAACTTTGCATTTGGACGGTAAAACCAAGCTCCTGGAGATGTATCTGTTAACCAAAAATGTTCTTTTGGTTGATTTGGTCGTCCACGTTCAAAATCTTTTACAGCTGCATCTTCAGGGAAAGTAGTTTCTTTATAACAAACAGCAACTTCTTTATTCCACTCAATTCCTTTGTTGTAATAATACGCTAAAAATTTTGTGCGAATTTCTTCTGTCATATTTTCTAACCACCAATCAAACCAAATAACATCAGGTTGATAAACATCCATAAACTCTTTTATTTTTGCCCACCAAGCATTGTAAAAATCTTCATCAGGTGTATCTGATTCTAATGAATGCGGATTGGTATATAAATCGTAATCTTCTGGATTAACACCACCATAAGCGTGCGCAGGTGCAAAATATTTCCAAGTAAAAGCGTGGTGAAACGAGCCTAAAAACTTCATTCCGTGGCTTTCAATTTCTTTTTTTAACGCAGCTGAAGGATCAATACCTCCGTAATTCATAGAGTTCCAACGCGTAGCTTTACTATCCCACATTGCAAAATTATCGTGGTGCATAGCTACGGGTCCTGCAAATTTTGCTCCTGATTTAGCAAATAAATCAGCCCATTCTTTGGCATCAAAAGCAGATGGATTGAATTGCTCAATAATGTATTTGTAACCATACTTAGCTGGGTCACCGTATTTGTTTTTGTGATGTGTAAAATTAGTTGTAGGTTTTCCATTTTTTGTAGGTACCTTTTTACCATCTTCATACATTTTCATACCGTGCCAACCAGCATACCATTGATCCGGATCTGCACCAACAAATGCAGAAGAAACTGGTCCGTAATGGGTGTAAATTCCAAATTTAGCATCCTGAAACCAATCTGGAGCTTCATTAACCTTCTTTAACGATTCCCAATTTTCTTGATAATGTGTATGTTCTTTGTTTTGTTGTTGACTATATGCAACAGTTATTGTTAAGAGTAAAGCAAGACTTATTTTAAATAGTTTCATATGCTGTTTTTTATAAATTATTCAGTAATAAATTTTATGGTAGCAGTTTCTAATCCTTTTGAAGAAGCTGTGAATTTAATATCTCCTGTTTTTTCTGATGTTTTAATTATTGCTAAGCATTTGCTATTGAATGCTTTTCTGCTTGAAGCTTGAAATGAATCGTGATTCATATTGTCACCATTTCCTACACCAATTAATGTTCCTACACCATCAACCTTAAATTCTATTAAATTATCAGCATTAGGCACTACATTTCCATCTGCATCAAGAATTGTACATTCTATATAAGCTAAATCAGTACCATTAGCTTTTAAATTTGATCTTCTTGCAAATAATTCAATTTTAGCAGGTTTTCCTGCTGTTTTTACTTCTTTTTCTGCAACAATTTTTCCGTTTTTAGAAGCTATTGCTTTTAAAGTTCCAGGGGTGTAAATTACTTTCCATTGTTGGTATTCAACATCATTTATATCATTGCTTTGTTTTCCTAATGATTTTCCATCTTGAAATAATTCAACTTCATCACCATTTGTATAAGCGTATACCGCAACTTCTTTACCTTCCATACCTTCTAAATTCCAATGAGGAAAAATATGAACCATTGGTTTTGAAGTCCATTGAGATTGATAAAAATAATAGCCATCTTTGGGAAAACCACATAAATCAATAGGAGCAAAGGATGACGAACGAGCTGGCCATCCAAACGGAATTACTTCACCTAAATAGTCAAACCCTGTCCAAATAAATTGCCCCATTACTCCCTTACGCTTTTTTACGGCTCTCCAAGAAGCATAACCTCTTTCTCCAATTAAACCTCTCGTTTCTACCCAATTGTACGCATCTTTACTTTCGTAATTTAGGTTGTCCCACCAAGCTTTTTTTTGTGCTCCGTATAAATAAGTTCCTCTCGGATAAAAAGATTGCGCAGATGCACATTCAGTAACTATACCCATAGCTTCTGGAAAAAGTGCTTCTTCACGAACAAATCCATTTTCTTTAATGTAATTAAAACCTTTAATATCGCTTGTGGCAGCAGCTTCATCGC
The DNA here is from genome assembly GCF_900188235.1 of Lutibacter agarilyticus. Classification (GTDB taxonomy): domain Bacteria; phylum Bacteroidota; class Bacteroidia; order Flavobacteriales; family Flavobacteriaceae; genus Lutibacter; species Lutibacter agarilyticus. The sequence continues at coordinate 206,808 of NZ_FZNT01000001.1, forward strand.
TTGGCCACGCATCCCAACCATAACCGATTAAACCATTGGTAACAGGTCTGTAATCTAAATTATGAATAATATCAATCAACCGTTCAGCAATTGGAATTCCTTCATCAGTTTTCATTTGATCAATTTCATTTCCAATACTCCACATAATTACTGAAGGGTGATTTCTATCTCGTAATACAAAATCGGTTAAATCTTTATCGGCCCATTCTTTAAATTGATTTGCATAAAAATCTACAGGAATACGAACTTTTTTACCATTTTGAGTAGTAGCAGGTTCTTTTACAACTTCCCATTCATCAAACATTTCATTCATTACTAAAAAACCCATTTCGTCACAAACATCTAAAAATTCAGTTGAAAATGGGTTGTGGGCAGTTCTAACTGCATTACATCCCATTTCTCTTAATATTTCAAGCTGACGTTCAATAGTTCTTCTGTAAACAGCTGCACCTAAAGGTCCACCACCGTGATGTAAGCAAACACCTTTTAATTTTGTTTGAACTCCGTTAATTGAAAAACCAGAGTCTTTATTGTAATCTAAAGTTCTAATACCTGTTCTTGTTGATTCTGTACCAATTAATTCTCCGTTTTCAAATAATTCAACTTTAACCGTGTAAAGGTTCGGACTTTCAGGTGACCAGAATTCAGGATTTATAATGTCTAAATCAATAGAGAATTCTTCATTGATACCTTTTGAAATAGTTAATTTATCTTCTTTGGAAGTAATTACTTTATCATTTTTTAAAATACTTGTTTTAGTTAGTACATGTTTTGCTTTATTGAATTCAGATGTTACTTTGAATTTTGTGTTAATTGTAGCTTTGTTTTTAGAAATTTGTGGAGTTGTAACATATAAACTCCAAGTTGGAATGTATGTTTTATTACGTATTTTTAAAGTTACATCTCTATAAATACCAGTTCCAGAATACCATCGAGAACCTGGTTGTGAAGAATTATCTAAAGTTACGGTTAGTACATTTTCTCCTTTAAATTTTATGAACTTAGTTAAGTCGTATTCAAAACCTATATAACCTAAAGGTCTAAAACCAACTTTATTTCCGTTGATATATACTGTTGAATTACGGTAAGCACCATCAAAGTAAACAAACACTTTATGTTCATTTGCATTAGCATCTACAGTAAACGTTTTTCTGTAAGTACACTTTCCGGTTGGTAACCAACCACCACGTGAAAAAGATGGGTTGTCTTTAGAGAAAGGTCCTTTAATACTCCAATCGTGAGGAATGTTTATGGTTTCCCATGCGCTATCATTAAATGCTGGCTGAATAGCTGCTGTAATTTCTCCTTTTGAGAATTGCCAACCTTTATTAAAATTATGCGTAGTAACCTGAGCTTCTTTGGTACAGGAAACTAAAAAAGCAACAATGAAACCAATTAAAGTTAGTTGTTTTATTTGTTTGTGGTTAAAACTTAAAAAAGGAGTATTCATAAATAGGATAATAGTAAAATTACTTTGATATCAACAAATTTACAGTTAACACTATATATGAATACTTACAAATGGCTAATATTCTAAAACGAATGTGTTTTGATTCAGAAATTCAATAGTTTTTATTTAACTGAAAACTATTTAGTTGTAAATTCAAATGTTGGAGATATTGAACTATTACCGTGTTTGTCAATAGTTTTAACATACCAATAGTATACCGTATTTGTATTTAAAGAAACATTTTGAATAGTGGTGTTTGTGGTAGTTTCAAATAAGGTTGTAGGTGTGCTATTTACATCTAAATAAACTTCATATTTATCAATATCATTATCTATATCGCTACCATTCCATTTTAAAGTAACTACATAATCAGTTAAACCTCCCATTGGTGGACTTACAACTTCCGCAGGGAAAGGAATATAATTCTCAACGGGTTTTCCAGCATTAAAAAAGTTCCAAGTTTCACTAGTTGCTGTTGTTGAATTTGAATTGGATATTGAAATTATTTTCCAAGAAAAAGAAGTTCCTCGGGCTATGTTTTGACTAATTGTTGTACTTGAAGTGTTAGTTTCTGTAGTTTCATTAGTACTTAAATTTTTTAAAACAAGCGTATATTTATCAGTGTTTTCAGATTTATTCCACTCAAATTTAACCCTGCTTAATGTTTCAGAAATGATATTTCCTTGGTTACATTCTTCATTTTTTAATGGTAATACTAAATCAGCTGCTGTAGGATTTTCAACAACAGGAGGAGGTGGTGTGTCATCGTTGCTACCACCACAACTTACTATTGTTAAAGAAAAAAAGAGTACTGTTATTTTGAATAAATTTTTCATTATTGTTTTATTATTTTAGATTGAACATTATAGTTTAAACCAATGATATTAACAAAATATAAGCCTTTTGATAGGTTACTTGTATTAACTATAATTGGTTGATTGGTTATTTTTACAGTTTTATTTATTACGATGTTTCCAGAGATAGAAATTACTTGATAGTTAATTGTTTTGCCTTCTGGTGAAGGAATTCCAATTGAAAATTTGTTGTTAACTACAGTAGGGTAGATAGTTATATTATTTAATAATGAAAATTCATCGATATAAACACCTTGACAATCTAATTCAGTTTTTACCTTTAAATTGTTTTTACCTGAAATTAGATCAAGTGTAATTTCATTTTCGTTTGTTATTAAAATCTTTTCATTTAGTTCAATTCTATATTGTTTTGAACCAGAAAGTTTAAGTGTTATTTGGCTTGTTGATTTATGAACCTTTGTTGATACTTTTAATGCTTGAGGTTGTTTAATTTTAATAGTAAAGCATTGTTTATAATTTGTGTCTTCTGTAGTTGTTATACAAACAGTATATGTACCAGCATCTAAATTTTCAAATGTTATATTTTTTGTAAATTCTTTTGATTCATTTGTTTCTGTAATTTTAGCAGTAAAAGCTAATTCTTTTGAAGACTCAATTGATATAGAACCATTATTGCTATTTGGACATGATTCACTTGTACTTAACAATTTAAAATTATCAGCAGGCAATGAGAAAAATTCACAACCTACAGCATTAACGGTTCTTCCAAGAGGAGTATCAGGACATTCATCAATTTCATCGGCAACACCATCTTTATCTTGATCGTTTTTAGGTAACGTAATACAATCTTCACCAGGTAACCCATAGCAACCTAAGCCAGTAGGTCCATATTTATAATCCCAAGTAATTCCTGCGACCCATTTTTCATTTCCATATTCGTATGCCCCAACATCGGGCATACTTCCTGAATAACCATCAGTAATACCAGGAATAATTTTTCCAGCATTTATAGGTATAGAACTATCTGATAGATAAAAATCTCCATTATTACTATCAACAAAAACACTTGAAGCAACAGTTAGGTTGTTTTGTTTGTCTGATTGGGGTTCCCAATTTTCATCACTCCCTAAATTATTCCAAACTTTTACATTTGTAAATTCTGTTCCGTCTTTATGCCATGCTCCCATAACTTGAGCTCCATTCCATAGGGTATTATTAAAAATATCAATATCTTTCCCATTCCAGTTGATTTGAATACTAGACCATTCAGTATTCCAAACTACGTTGTGGTGGACAGAAAAACCTTCGGCATTATTATCTAAATAAATACCAGCAGCCTTTTTCTTATCTCCACTTGAAGCAGCATCATGAAACCAATTATGATGAATTTTAGTACCTAATTGTTTACCAACAGTATAAAACAGGGCGCAGTCATCGGCAATTAAATTACTTTTTGAAATGTCATTAAAAGCCAATTCATTATTTTCTCCACTGTAGTTTACTCCGTCTCTACCACCATTGAAAACTTCATTTTGTGAAAATTTTGTATTGGTGATTCCTCTCATAACAACTGGAGCATCATAAGATCCTAAAAAGTTAAAATCGTGAATTCTGTTATCTTTAATAATATGATTATTACCTCTAACTTGTATACCAGACGCAGCGTTATAAGCAATTTCACACTTTTCAATAGTATTGTTTTGTCCTTGTACACTTACACTTGGAGAGTTCGCATTAAATCCACTAACAATTCCTTGTGTATGATTTCCGTAGAATGAAGAAATACCGTATAAAACGTTATTTGTAGTTCTATTATTGGTTTGCCAAGTGGAGGAATCTTCTAAATTAATGCTTCCACCAAAAACAGCTAAATTTCTAACTTCGATGTACTTTTTATCTTTTAAGTTGATCGTTTCAATTCTTCTACGCATTTGTACTACACCATCAATAGGAGCTGTGCCATTTGGTAATTGAACAAATAATTCTTTTGTACTTGAATTGAACCACCATTCATTTTGATAATCTAATGCCGATTTTACACCTTCCAAAAAGAAATCTCCAAAATCTGCCGGTGCATGAAATGTTCTAATCCAGTCAGGGTTTTTATTTAAATTAAAATTAACTCTTCCACCAGCACTGCTTGTTATTGTTGCTTTCCAAGAAATCCAACCAGAGCCAGGTTTATCTCCATAGAACCAAACAGCTCCACCAGTCCAATCGTGACTAGGAATACTAGATTCGGTTAAGTAAGCATTAGAAATAACACTTCCATCGCTTCCGCCAGTATTTCTTAAGGTATTTAAATCGAAAGGACTAACTCCAACTGTTTTATTTGGCCAACGTGCCAAATCAAGGGCAGTTTCTCCGTTCATAACAAAATTATGCTGTTCTAAACTATTGAAAGGAATTGTGGTTTTATAAATACTACCAGTATCTTGTGTCCATCCAGAAAGTGCTTCCATAGCACTTATAATAACTTTATCTCCTGGATAAGATTGAAAAATAATAGGACTTCCCGCAGTTCCTGAATTTGCAGGTTTTAAGGTTTCTTCATATGTGCCTTCTTTAATAAATACAATATCTCCAGGCTGTGCTATGCTTGCAGCTTTACTTATTGTTAAATAAGGACTTTCTTCCGTTCCGGGGTTTGAATCATCTCCATCTTTTGCAACATAAATATTTCTGGAGAAACTATTTAGAACAATGAATAAGAGAGGAACTAATACTATTCTTTTAAGATTACTCATATAAAATCCAATTGGTATTTTGATTTACAAAATTACATTTGAAGCGAAGATATATTTTGAACAAATGTTTAAGAGAATAGAACAAATGATTTTACTTCATAATTATTGAAGAACTTAGAAGGGGAAGTGTGTTGTTTATTGCTTTTTGTTGATTTTTACTTGAGTGAAAGGAAGTAATAAAAATATACTTATTTTAAGAAACCTCTTTACGCAAAGTAAAGAGGTTTTATGTTTTTTTTTAGAAATTTATATTTTTTGAAATAGTTTTTGAAGCGCCTAAATCAATACTTCTTTGAGAAGGTAAAGATCCGCCAATATATAAGGTGTAATTACCTTTTCTTAACACTTCTTTTCCTTCTTGATTAAATTGATTGAAGGTTTCTTTACTTAGCTTAAACGTGATTGTTTTTGTTTCACCTACAGCTAATTTTTCACGTTTAAATGATTTTAAGTCGTATATAGGATCTTCTTTTCCTGCTAAAGGAGAGCTTATATATAACTGAACAACTTCTTCACCTTCAGTTTTTCCTGTGTTCGTAATATCTACAGTTACTTCATAAGTATCGCTAATGGTTAAATTACTATATTCAAAATTTGTGTATGATAATCCAAACCCAAAAGGATATAATGGCTCCTTTGTCATATATTTATAAGTTCTTCCGACCATATTGTAATCTATGTAAGGAGGTAGTTGATCTTCTGATTTTGGGAAAGTTATAGGTAGCTTACCAGAAGGATTGATATCACCAAAAATAACGTCAGCAACGGCATTTCCACCTTCTTCACCTGGATACCATACAAAAAGAATAGCATCAACTAAATCGTGTAATTCAGGAATGGCTATTGGGCTTCCGCCAGTTAAAACCAATACCAGTGGCTTGTTGGATTTACTTTTTATTTTTTTAATAAAGTCTATTTGGTTTTGAGGTAATTTAATACTTGTTCTATCTCCTTTATCGCTTGATGCTATGGCTTCACCTTCTTCACCTTCTAAAAGTGCTGAAATTCCCATTACAGCAATACAAACATCCGCTTGTCCGGCTTCTCCTGTAGTCCAATCTATTGGATTTACATTAGCTCTAAAAGGCAATACCCCAGATTTGTAATTGATGGTAGTTCCGGCGCTTACTTTATTTACAATACCATCTAAAATTGTTTGTGTGCTACTTGTTAAACCGTAATAATTTCCAAGTAAAACCTCTTCGTTTGCAGCATTTGGACCAACAACATAGGCAGTTCTTATATCTTTTTTTATAGGAAGAATATTGTTTTTGTTTTTTAAAAGTACAATTGATTTTTGAGCGACTTTTCTGGCAAGCATTCTATGTTTTTCAGAATCTACAACTTCAGAAGTAATGGCATCATATGGGTTTGTACCAATAGGATCAAACATTCCAAGTTTGAAACGAGTTAATAAACTTTCTTTTAGGCGAGTATCAATTAATTCTTCTGTAATTAATTTTTGTTCAAGAGCAGATTTTAATACTTGATACACATTTCCACAGTTTATGGTTGTTCCGCTTTTTAAGGCTAAGGCTGCCGATTCTTCAGCAGTTTTGGTTACTTTATGAAATCTATGAAAATCACTAATAGCTCCACAGTCTGAAACAATATATCCTTTAAACCCCCATTGGTCTCTTAAAATATCTTGCAATAAATAAGGACTTCCACAACAAGGTTCTCCTAAAGTTCTGTTGTAAGCTCCCATAACACCTTCAACATTGGCTTCAGTAACCAAGGCTTTAAAAGCAGGTAAATAGGTTTCAAATAAATCTTTTTTATTTACAACAGCATTAAATTCATGTCTAAATTCCTCAGGACCTGAATGTACTGCATAATGTTTTGCACAGGCAGCAGCTTTCATATATTTAGCATCTGTTCCTTGCAAACCTTTTACAAAAGAAACACCAATTCTACTTGTTAAATAGGGATCTTCACCATAAGTTTCTTGTCCTCGACCCCAGCGAGGGTCTCTAAAAATATTTACATTTGGAGACCAAAATGTGAGTCCCGCGTAACGACTTCTATTATCAATTTTAATAGCTTCATTGTATTTAGCTCTAGCTTCATCTGAAATTGCAGTACCAACTTCTAAAATTAATTCCTCGTCAAAGGTAGCCCCAAATGCTATTGCCTGTGGAAAAACAGTTGCTTTACCATTTCTAGCTACGCCGTGTAAAGCTTCGTTCCACCAATTATATTCTGGAATACCTAATCTTTCAATAGGAGGACAGATGTCTAATAATTGAGACGTTTTTTCTTCTAAAGTCATTTCAGCAATTAAAATATCTACGCGTTCATTATTCGAAAGATTGATGTTTTCCCATTTAAATTTCGGTTCTACATTGTTTTGTGCTGTTTCTTTTTCTTTTTCTTTTTCTTTTGTCTCACAACTTAGAACTCCAAATGAGATTGCCATTACAATTAAAAAAGAATATTTGATTTTTGAGTGGGATAAGAATTTCATTACGGTTTTTTTAAAAATTAAAAAAAGGTACATTTTAAATATAAATGTACCTTTTTTATTAATCAATCAATCAACTTAACAATAACTATTTTAATGATATGGCTATGGTGTATGCAAAATCACAAGGTTTTTCTTTTGGCATTGCTACCTCAAGTCCTTCTTCAGTTTGGCTCCATTTTATGTTTTCAGAACTTCCTAAAACATTTATATCAGTTATGTGTATATCTTTTGCGAATTCAGTATTTTTAGCTAATGTGGTAATGTTTACCTTACCGTTTTCAGGCCAATCTAATACAATGGCGTAAAGGTTGTTATCTTTTGTGGTGAAACGAATATCTTTTGAAGATAAATCTTTGTTATTACCTTCAGAGTGGTGTCCTTTTTTAACTTCAGTTGGACCTTCACCAAAAGTTTTCCAGTATTTGGTATCGTAAATTGCTTCACCATTGGTAGTTAACCAATCACCAATTTGTAATAATATTTTAGCTTGATCTTCTGGAATTGTACCGTCAGCTTTAGGACCAACATTTAATAATAAACATCCGTTTTTACTTACAATATCAACTAAATCGTCAACAATTTGATTTGCTGTTTTTGATTTCCAGTTGGTAACATGACTCCAAGAGTTTTTACCAATAGAGGTATCTGTTTGCCAAGGTAACTTTCTAATTCCGGGTAATTTTCCCCTTTCTAAATCGTATATAACGGTTCCTTCAGGAAAGGCTTCGTGAGAAAAGTTTTTATCTTGTAATACAACTTCTTTATTCCACTCAATTCCTTTATTGTAGTAATAAGCAGCTAATTTTGGTCTCATATCAGCATAATCAGGAATATCTAGATAGAAATCGAACCATAAAATATCTGGTTGATAGTTGTCAATAACATCTTTAGTTCTTTCCCACCAGCGTTGTTTAAATTCTTCAGATACAGGTTCTGTTAAATCTTTCCCTTTTGAAGAATAAAGATCTGCATATTCAGGGTCTGTAGTATCAAAATGATCTTTTTTGTTGTAGAATGACCAGTTAAAAGCGAAATGAGATGATGTTCCCATAATCATTCCTTTTTCTCTACCAGCTTTAAATAATTCGCCTAAAACATCTCTTTTAGGACCCATATCATAAGCATTCCATCGAGTAGTGTTAGATTTATACATAGCAAAACCATCATGATGATCAGCTACAGGAATTACATATTTTGCACCAGATTTTTTGAATAAATCAATCCATTCGTCAGCATTAAATTTTTCAGCCTTAAACATTGGAATAAAATCTTTGTATCCAAAGTCTTTTTGGTCTCCCCAAACTTTTTTATGATGCAAGTATTCCTTACTAGGGCCAGGTTTAGTACCACCTAATTGAGCATTAAAGTTTGCAGTATCCATATACATTTGTCTTGGATACCATTCAGAACCAAAGGCTGGAACAGTGTATGCTCCCCAGTGAATAAAAATTCCAAATTTGGTTTTGTTAAACCATTCTGGATCTTTATAATTAGCTTTAATAGATTCCCAATTAGCCTCGTATGTAGGTTTTTGAGCCTGGGCTATTTTTTTTTCGCTTGATTTATCAGCGCAAGAATATACAAATATAGAAAGTATAATAGCGACTAATAAATTTGATTTGCTTAATCTCATTTTAAATTTTTTTGAGTGATGCTCTTAATTATCTAGGTGCTAAATTCGATATAAAATACTATTTAGCGTTAAACATATGTTTTTAAAAATGCATTAAATGATTAAAAGTAACTGTTTTTTATTTTTTTAATTTGGAAATTAATATGGCGTCAGCCTTTGTATTCCAGGGAGATATGTATTTTTGTCCTTTTTTTATATCTTTTTCTTCTGAGTATTCACCTGTTAAAGTGTTGAACCATTGTATGGTTCTTTCTCCATGTTTTGGATTTAAAAACCAACAATTCATGGCTACTACTTCTTTAGGAAAATAGAGTAATATAGTGTTTTCGTCATCTGTTAAATTATAGCCTGCAGAATTTTTCCAATGAGTTGGTTTCATTTTTGAAAAATCAAATTTGTCAAACAAACTTTTCATATGTTTAAAGTATTCAAATTTTGGTTTTATAAAGTCTTCAGGTTGTTCAAACGGATTGTAAATTACAACATTCCAAGATGAACCTTGCCAATAATAAGTGGTGTAGACACCTGCAAATAGGCACATATAATTTCTACGTAAACAAACTTCAGCATTGGTATATGAACCAGGAAATACTACATATGGCGATTCTTCATAGCCACCATGTTCTATATTAAAAACAGGTTTGTCTTTAAAATTTTCATGGTCATCTAACATTTTATTGTAAATGTTATGTACCCAATTTTGTGTTGAAATAAAATCAACTTTTTCAGGATTTCTTTTGCAATAGCCAAAATCGTGAACAGAAAGTAGTCGTTTAAAATGATCTTCTTTTCTAACTCTTTCAATTCTATTATTTATATAAGCTTCATCGGCTCTGCCATAAAATAAGGCTTCTTTTGAAATGTCCCACACAATGTTTGGAAAGGCTTGATAGCGCTTTACAACATAGTCAAAATACATATTATCAGCTTCAGAATTCATATCAGGCCAAGCAACTAATTTGTTCCAAACGTAAATCATTAAATGCGAAACAATTCGTTTGTCGTGCATTAAGCTAATAGTTCTATCAAATCTTTTGAAAAATTCTGGATTTAAAGCTGAATAATCAGGGTTTTCATTATTTCCTAAAAAAGGAAAAATAGCTTCAGGACTCCCATATTCATGTTCTGGGTGTTCTTTTAACTTTTCATCTTTATCCCAACTTACATCATATGAAAAAACATTCATTACAATTTGATTGAATCCATTTTTATCTAATAAATCTAAAAAATGTTCGGTTTTAGGAAGTGATTTTTCATTGTGATAATCTAAAGCATATAACCAATCACATTCAAACGCTAATAAAAAATATGGAGTTCCATCTTCATAATAAAAGTGTTGAGGATTGTCTTTATTAATTACAATGCTTCCGTGGTTATTTTCTTTGTTTTTTGAAATGATAACTGTTCCCTTTTTACCTATTAATTTTTTTGATTCGGAAAAAGTATCAAAAGTCCATTTTCCTTCTAATGAACTTGAAAAACGAATAATCCATTCATTTTTTCCATTGTAAAATCCAGGAACTTCTTGTTTAGTACCATTTTCATGAATAAAGTGTGCTCCAAAATTTGTGGTGTAAGGAGATTTAATACCTGCATTTGTTGAAATTGAAATATCTAATACTTCCCATTTTTCAGCTTCATATGTTTTATTGTTTTTGTATGAATTTTTTATTATTTGAGCTTGAGAAATTGAAGTTACCAGTAGACTTAAAGTTACAATTAAAATAGATTTTATAATTTTCATGACTTATTGAATTGGTTTTAAATAGAATAAAAAGTTAATGATTATAATGAAAAACACCTAGCAGTGTTATTTTACTAGGTGTTTTTATAAAACCAAATATTAATCGTTCCAGTGTTCATTTATCACTTTTTGAATATGTGGAAATTTATCGCCATCTTCTTCATTTAGTTCTTTACGTTTTGCAATTAATTGCTCTTTTAAGTTTGCAATAATATCTTTATACTGTGGGTCATTATATGCATTATTCATTTCTTTAGGATCTTTTGTTAAGTCGTAAAACTCCCAAGCCACAGGTGTATCCATTTCAAATTTGTTACCCCAGCTATTTTTGTTCCATGTTGCGTTAGGATCTTTTGTGTCAACCCAATATTTACCGTAGAAAAATATAAGTTTGTATTCTTTTGTTCTTATTCCAAAATGAGCAGGATTTGCATGTTTATGAGCCATATGCATCCAATAACGGTAATAAGTTGATTGTTGCCAACCTTCTGGCTCTTGTCCAGTTTCTAAAATATGTTTAAAACTGTGACCTTGCATTTGTTCTGGAGGAGTACCACCTGCCATTTCAATTAACGTAGGGGCAAAGTCTGTATTGTTTATAATTGCATTGGTTCGTGTTCCAGGTTTAATTTTTTCTGGGTAACGCACAAAGAAAGGCATTCTTAGCGCTTCTTCATACATCCATCTTTTATCAATATAATCGTGTTCTCCAAGCATAAAGCCTTGATCACCTGTGTAAACAATAATCGTATTGTCATACAAGTCATTTTCTTTTAGATATTGAACTAAGCGAGCTACATTATCATCAACACCTTTTACGCAACGTAAATAACGTTTTAGATATTCTTGATAAGTTTCATGCGTGTATTGACGATCGTCTAACAATGCCATTGATTTTGTTTTAGGGTCAAAATCTGGATTCGAATTTTTCATATAGGTGTCACTCCACATTACTTCCCCCATATGTCTTATGCTATTTCTTCTTGAAACTGAAGAGCCAATTTCTCTAATTAAAGAGTCGTTTTCTCCACGAGTTGCAATAGAACCATTGTTTCCGTTGTAATATAAACTAGCAGGTTCAGGAATGTAAACATCTTCTAAGTAATCTTTATAACGAGGTGCAAATTCAAAATTATCATGTGGCGCTTTAAATTGGTGAAATAATATGAATGGTTTATTTGGATCACGTTTTTTGTCTAACCAATCTAATGTGATATCTGTAACAATATCTGAACTATAGCCTTTGTATTGTTTTCCTTCGTATTCTTTTTCGTTAGCTTGTGCGTAATGCATACCAGTTTCTGTAAGCCAAGGATCAAAATAAGAACCTTGACCTCCGTGATGTGTAAAAACATTGTAATAATCAAAATTAGGTTGGTCATGTAAATGCCATTTTCCAACAATAGCTGTTTGATAACCCATTTTTTTCATTTCAATAGGTAAATATTGGTTTTTAGGTTTTAACACGCCTTCTAAATCTAAAACCCCATTTGCCTGACTGTGCTGACCAGTTAAGATGGCTGCTCTACTAGGTGTACAAATAGCATTGTTTACAAAACAGTTATCAAAAATAATTCCTTCATTTGCTATTTTGTCTAAAGTAGGAGTTGGGTTAAGACTTGCCAATCTGCTTCCGTAAATACCAAAACCTTGTGTGGTATGGTCATCAGACATTATGTAAATAATATTGGGCTTTTTAACTTCTGGTTTTTTTTTGTTTTTTGTACAGGATATTGATATGATAACAATAAGTACAAGTAGAAAATTACGTGTCATTTTTAAAGTGTTGAATTGTGATGTATAAAAGTATAGATAGCTAACCGAATATACTATAACATATGTTTTTTTTAATGGAAGGATTCGTTTAAAAAAACAAAAAGAGCCTGTAATACTTACAGACTCTTTTCTTAAGAATTTATAAAACTATTAAATTATAGTAACTGTTTTCCAGTTTGAAATCCATTTATTGTCAGAATTTTTAAAGGTCATAACAATTCGATATTCTTCATCTTTTTTAAGTTCAGAAGAAGGAGCTATCTTTTTTGTAATTTTAAAACTAGCTGAAGAACTACCTTTGTTAATTCCTTTTGTGGTTTCGTCACTTTCACTAGCCTTCCAAACAAACTTTTTTGTTTTAGTATTGAAAACTCTTAAAACGAATGCAATACCTTTTTCCCCAACAGTTTGGTTCTCTCCAGCATCATAATCTCCTTCAAGTTCAACTACGGTTCCTATTTTTATAGGCTCTGTTGGGTATTTAGTTATTGTTGCTTTTTGTGCAAATGTTACAGCTGTAATTAATACTGTTGCTATTAAAATTAGTTTTTTCATAATTTACTCTTTTATAAATTTGGCTAGTTTGCCATTATCTGTTTTTATTAAATATACACCTTTAGTTAACGTAGAGACATCAACAGTTGTTTTGTTTTCGACTTTTAATACTTGTTTTCCAGTAACATCAAAAATACGAACAGATTTAATTTCTTGATCTTTGTCTTGAATAGTTAAGGTATTTGTAGTAGGATTTGGATAGATTCCTATTTTAAGAAGCTCATAGTTTTTAACTCCTAATGTTGATGCTGTTGTTTGTGCAATATCATCAATGTAATAAACATCACCAGCTATTAATTCTGTTCCAGTATGAAATTCAAAGTCCATTCTAGAAAGATAGCCCTCTATTGAAGATGTGCAATCAAATTCAATGGTTTGCCATGTTGTTGCTGAAGCTCCAGTGAAATTAGCAATTATGGCAGGTTGTTTTTTTCCACTAATCCAAGGGTAAAAGTAAATTGATCCATTTTCAATAGGAGAAATAAATTTTAAATTAAAAAATTTCCCTAATGTAGTATTCACTTGAGTTCCTCCTGTTTTTAAATCAATAAAAGGATATGCCCAAAAACCAATATTACTATTAATTGTATATTTTAACACATTAGCACCAGTATCATTTCCTGTAGTTCCAGAAGGGTTAGATTCTATAGTGGCTGAGGTGTTTGCTGCACCTTGATGACCAATAGTGTAAACTGGAGCAGTTTCCTCAAAATCAATTGTTAATTGCCCAAATGACATTGTAGTTACAAACAATGCAACTGTAAAAAGTAATTTTTTAATCATAGTAAAAAGTTTTAAAGTTAATTTATTGCTAAATTAAAGAGAAATGTATCTTTAAAAGGTAATAAATGGTTTTTAGAATAGACTGTATGGTTTTATTTCAAAAAATAATATGTGTTAAAAAAAAGCCCATTTGAATTTCAAATGGGCTTTTAATACTATTTTTTAAGAATATAGTTATGGACGGTCATCCACTTCAATAATACGAAGATCATCAAAGTAAAGTGTTCCTACACCATTGTGTCTTATGTACACAAAAAAGTCATCTCCAGTTTTATTTGAAGTCCATTTTTTATTGAATCTTATGGTAGTCCAAGTATCAAATGGGACAGCTTTAATTTGGTTATCCCAAAATTGTGTAATAGTTGTTCCTGGTAATTGAGAAACCCAAGGGGCTAAAAAGTTTAGAGCTGCACCTGAAGCTTTATAAACTTTCATTTCGTATTGAATTACTTGCCCAGTTCTTAAAGAATATTGGTCTATTGGGTTTTCAAAAGCCGACCAGTTTCCTGCTTCTGTTGATTCAACTTTTAAGCTTTTGGTACCACTAACAGCTTGTTCTTCTGAAATGTAAATACTAGTACTTGGTTTGTTGGCAACATGTGCAGTCCAGTTTGAACCACCCGTTTCAAAATCAAAAGTAATTAATTCATGTTGGAACATTGATACAGGGGCATCTGTAAATGCAACAGGTTTCCTAGTATCAGTTGACTCTAAATCAGAACCATCAGCTAATGAAATAGTTATAACATCTTCTCTGTAAATAGGATCTTGTAATTTTAAATCAAGGATAGTAGCATCATCTTCATTTAAAGTAACAGTAGCAATTGCAAATTCAGCTCCATTAACCATGACAGTAAAAAAGCTTTCTTGAGCTGTGAAATCTACAAACTCACCGTTAAAAGGAATGTGAATTGTTTGATTTTCCAATTCCATAACATTACCATACAGTTCAAAAGGTTTGCTTGAAGGAATTACTTCAAAAGTTGCAGGAATATTGTATTTTTCATAGTCTCCTGGAACATCTTCACCAGTTCTACTTGCTGTAAATGATCCTTTCCATGTACCTAATTTTTTAAACACAATTGTAGAAACTGAGTCAGTTGCTGTAGAACCACCAACATTCCATAAACGAGTGTTAGGTCTTCCAATAGCAGTAGCATCAATAAACTCTAAATTATCACCAGCTTCAACAAAAATCACATCAGATTCATTTTCGTGAGATATTACTGCTCCATTTTGTTTCACAATAATAGTTGGTACAATGGTATCATACACATCTACTACAAAAGTAGTATCTATCACCCATTTATCACCCACTTTTTTAGAAGGAAAAACCACTTCTTCTTGTCCACTAACCCCTTTAAAAGTTACAGAATCTTTAAATGTATTGTAAAGATTAACGGTGTTCAAACCAGATTGTTTAAATAATATATGCACTGTTGGATCTGAAGATTCAAATAATGCAGGCTCAATAATAAAATTCTCAAATATTGAATCTGTTCTTTCAATAGGTCCCTCTAAAAAGAAACTTCCATCTCCAATTGTCCAAGTATGGTCAATTGCTCCTTGGGAAAGATCCGAGAACGACATAAAATTATTAATATTTAATTTAAAATCAGTATCACGTAGAGCACTGGTATACCATCCTACATCTGAAAACGAATTAGGGGTTTCGTAATCATCCTCACACCCAACAAAGACTGCGGTTAGTACGAAAGCCATTAAAATTATTATTTTTTTCATTTTTATATTTTTATATTTTTTACAAAATTACTTTTCTAATAAATTGTCAATACAATTTAACTTGTTTTACAAATTTGGATTTGCTACAACTTCGCTATTTGGTATTGGCCAATATGCGTGTTCAGATTCAATATAATTTTGAGATGATTGTAAAAATTCCTTAAAATCAGGTTGAACTACAGCAGGATTACCTTTATAATCAAGTGCTCCGTCAAAATAATTTTCTAATGAAGATCCCCATCTTGTAGATTCTTTTCCATCAACTGTAATAAAAGGATAATCATTTGCAAAATATTCTCTTGTTGATAATTCTTCAAAACGTTGTTTTGTAATTCCCCATCTTCTCATATCAATACCACGAATTGAATTTCCTTCAGCAGCTAATTCTAAAGGTCTTTCAACATACATTAAATGTTCCATTAAGCTTTGTGCAGTATAAACAATATCATCGTGATCGTTAGCAGGGTATTGCCCTGTTCCGGTTAAGCCTAATAATCTAACAGCAGAACGTCTTCTAACTTGATTGATTGCATCAAGAGCTTCATCAACACCACTATCATTTGCTCCACCTTCAATTAAACATTCAGCATACATTAAAAGTACATCTGCTAAACGAATAACTCTTACGTTTACACCTGATCTTGGAACTGCTTGAGAAATATCTTTTTCATTCTCTGCAATATCCCAGTTAGTATATTTTCTGTAATATGCTGTTTCCTTATTATTAAAAGCAGTTGCTTGGGCTGTTGTTAACCCGTAATAAGGTAAATCTCTATCATCAACTAATGCAATAGAGTATGAAGCTCTTAATGAATAATCTCTAAACCTTTCAGTACCATCCTCTTCAGTAACAGTATTTATTGGGTCAGAATAATCAAGCGTTTCATTTTTATACTCCATAATTAACCAACATGAAGGGTAACAAGATCTCCATCCACCTACTGGGCTAAAAGCAAAGTTATTAGTACTTGAAGTTTGTTCACCTGCATAAGGATTAAGTTCTGCATTATAAGTTAGTGAATAGTTAATTTCAAGAATAGATTCTGAATTTAATTCATCCATTGTTGTAAAGTTACTACCAATATTTGGTGCTAACACATATCCAAAATCATCAATTACACTTTTGAAATATGTTTTTGCAGTTGCGTAATCTCCTTCATACAAATAACTTTTACCAATTACAGCTGTTGCAGCACCTACAGTAACTCTACCTAAATCAGAAGGATTTGTCCACTCTGTAGGAAGGTTTTCTTTTGCAAATTCTAAATCAGTTAAATAAAAGTTTTTAACATCTTCAGGAGCACTAACTGGTTGGTAAAAATTAGCTTCAGAAGTTGGTACAAAATCTAAAATAGGTACTGAACCTTGATTAAAACCATTGTATAAATAGAAGTAAAATAAACCTCTAAAAAATTTAGCTTGTGCTAATATTATTAGTGCACTATCTTCTTCTTGCTCAGTTGCGAAAGTACCCATTAATTTATCACAGGCTTCAATTACTTGGTTAGCTCTAAATATTCCTTTATATAGAGCTTGCCACTTGGCATTTGGAGCATCAGATGCATCATTAAATGTTTGTAACCAATATACATTACTTGTGTTAGGTCGTCCCCATCCTGGGTATGTTAAATCAGTTCTATTATACTCATCACTTACACGCATTATATTACCGTCTTTAAAAGCATTATATACGGCATTTTGACCAGCGTTTAAATCATCAACTGTTTTCCAAAAACTGTCAGTTGAAATTTGGTTCGGATTCACCTCTTCGAGGAACTCCTTGCTACAAGCAATAAATGATAAAGCTATTATCAATATAATTGCAAATTTGCTATTCATTATTTTTTTCATTGTTTTAATGTTTTTGATTAAAAGTCTAATTGAACACCAATTCTATATTGAGAGCTTACAGGATAAGTTCCTTTATCTATACCTTTAGTGCTTAAACCATTATTACCAACCTCAGGATCAAACCCTGTGTATTTTGTGAAAGTTAAAGGGTTTTGAGCTCCAATATATACACGTAATTTAGAAATCTTGGCTTTTTCTAACTTGTCGTTAGGTATTGTATATCCTAAATTTACATTACGTAATCTTACAAAAGAACCATCTTCAACCCAATGATCTGTGTATCCTCTATAGTTTTCGTGGTCACGACCTCTATTAGTAGGGATGTTTGAATCTGGGTTTTGAGGAGACCATTGGTAAACTAAATCTTTATTAGTTCCATATTTATAAGTGAAAGCTTTGTTACCATTCAAAATTTCAGCACCCTGTGAAGTATACCATTGCATATAAAAATCGAAATTTTTATAATCAGCAGAGAAATTAAATCCAGCTTCAAAATCAGGAGTACCGTTACCCATTGCAATTCTATCGTCATTATCAATTGTTCCGTCATTATTCCCATCAACATATCTTAAATCACCTAAATTAGCTGTAGGTACTATGTTTTTGTACTCATCTAATTGTTCTTGGGTTTTTATAATACCATCTGTAGGTACTAAGAAAAATGTTCCAGCAGTATATCCTTCGGCAATTGCAGACACTAAATCTTCATTAGGTACACCTGCAACTACAGTACTATTATCTAAATAAGCTATTTTATTAGAACCACTCATTTTAGTAATTGTATTTTCGTTGTGTGTAAAGGTAGCTCCAACATTCCATGAGAAATTACCTTTATGACGGTAATTTACAGCAAATTCATAACCTACGTTTTCCATATCACCAACATTTAATACAACAGTAGCGTTTTGACCAGCACCTGTAGTAGGAGGTAACAACAATGGGAATAACATATCTTCTTTCTTTGTATTATAAAAATCTCCAGATAATGTTAAACTATTTTTTAAGAAACCAAAGTCGAAACCAAAGTTTGTTGATTTTGAAGTTTCCCATTTTACATCTGGGTTCGCATAACCAGTTTGTGTAGCTCCAAGGGCTAAATTATCACTCCCTTCAGGTCCAAAAATATAATTTTGAGCTATTGTAATTGTAGGTGCGTTACTATAATCAAGGAATCCTTGGTTACCAGTTGTACCGTAAGAAGCTCTTAATTTTAATGAACTAACGGTATTTTTAATTGGTTCCCAAAAGTTTTCATCTGATACATTCCACCCAGCAGAAGCAGAAGGAAATATACCCCACCTGTTAGCTTTAGAAAATCTTGAAGAACCATCTCTACGAATACTAGCACTTAATAAGTATTTACCTTTATAATCATATTGTACACGACCTAACATACCAATTAATGAAGTTGTTTTGTCTTGTCCCCATCCTTTTCCTGAACCGGCATTTGGGTCTAAAGTGGCTCCGTTTAATACAGTAACATCATTACTTACTAAGTCAAATTTTTGAGCAAAAAATGAAGTGAATGTATATTTTTCAGAAGAATACAATAATAAAACTTTTAGTTGATGATCACCAAACTGTTGCTTATAATCAAGTGAGTTATCCCAAGTAGTTTTTGTAGATCTATCACTGTAGTTATATACTCCTGACCTTACATTAGAAGGTATAAGATCACCTTCATCATCATACGCCTTAAATAATGGATTTATTCTTACACGTGTGTTATTTCCATATTGTAAGGCTGCTCTTGTAGTAAATGTTAAGTTTTTAGTAATTTTATAAGATGCATTTATGTTTGCATTAAATTGGTCACCATCTCTAACATCGGTTTGTTGAAATTTTTGTGCTAAATTACTTCTATTTTGAGCGCTATTACTTCCACCAGGCCCTGAAGTTTGAATTGTTTCTTGATCTGGATCAATTTCATTTTGGTAAGGGTGAAATTTATACGCATCTAATATAAGGTTCCAAGCAGCATATTCTTGCTGTTCAATTCTAAAGCCCATTCCAGTATTAATTTTCCATTTACCTTTTGTGAACTGAGTATTAGCCCGTACGTTAAAACGGTCATAACCAGAATTAGTAATCATACCATCTTGACTGAAAAAGTTTCCAACTACATTGTAAGAAAGACCATCTTTACCACCCGAAACACTTAAACTGTAATTTTGAATAGGAGCATTGTCATTTTCTACAATAGGTCTTAAATCTGAATTGTTAGTTAATTGCAATGTGTTATACTCAATAGGAGTCCAAGAATTTCCATAAGTAGTACCATTAAGCGTTGCTTTACTTAAAAATTGTACATATAAATCTTCTTCAACATTTACTAAATCGGTACCAGAAGTAATGCTTTGGATTCCATAATATCCATCAACAGAAATCTTCATTTGTCCCATTTTACCTTGTTTGGTTGTAATTAAAATTACCCCACCAGAACCACGTGTACCATAAATAGCAGCAGATGCGGCATCTTTTAATACATCAATAGTTTCAATTTCATTCATACTTAATTTAGGGTCGCTATCAAAAGGAATTCCATCCACTACATATAATGGTTGACTAGAACCTGAAATTGAGCTTAAACCACGAATTGTAATATTAGATTCAGAACCAGGAGCACCAGAACTAGCAACAACATTTACCCCAGCAATTTGACCTTGTAAAGCCGTTCCTAAATCTTGTGTTGCAACTTGGCTAATTGTTTCAGATGAAATTTGAACAACTGCACCTGTTACTTCCTTTTTCTTTTGGGTACCATACCCAATTACTACAACTTCATCTAAAGCAGCAACATCAGATGTTAAAGCTACATTAATGGTTGTTTTTCCGTTCAAAGAAACTTCTTTAGCTTCAAACCCTATGTAGCTGAATATAAGTACATCTTTAGGTTTCGCAGTAATTTCAAAGTTTCCATCAAAATCAGTAACCGTTCCATTCGATGATCCTTTAACAAGAACAGTTACACCTGGTAAAGCTTCTCCTTCACCAGTAACAGTACCTTTTACAGTACTTGTTTGTGCTTGAATTGAACTAAAACTTATTAATAACACACAGGTTAATAAATAAGCTTTGATTTTCCAATTAACAAGTAAATTGAATTTCATATTATTATGTTTTAAGTTTATGATACAAATGTTCATATTTTTTATAGTTTATGGCGTGACAAATGATTTTTAAAATAAAACATATGGATTAAACCTTAAATTTTTGTTAATAAATCATGATGAATAATATTTTTTTAAAATATGATGTAGTTGTTAGTTTTCAATTACTTATAAGTAATAATACTTGGTGAAGTAAGTTTTTTAAGAGCGTAATTTAATGATACTTTAAAATAAATAGGTAAATATTCATTTTTTTATTACTGAATACTTATGGTGCTAATATATAAAATTAATCAATATTTATGGTTGTACTTTAAACTTGTTATTTGATTAAATTTAATGCTGAAAAACAATCTTAATTTGGATGAATAATAATTACTATTTAGATTGATGTATACCACGCTAATTAGAATACTAATTTGGAAGATTTTATTATTTGAAAAAAAAAGATAAATTCCAAAGAAAATTAATTATAAAAAATGGCTGGAAGAGGTGAAGAGGAATTTAAAGTTATTAAATAGTATTTTCTAAGATTGGTTAATAAGTACTTTTTGTGAATAAATAAAAGAATACAGTAAATTAACTTTTATTTTCTTTAGTGATAAAAGAGAAAAATAATATATATAACCCGTTGAGCATTTTGGTTATTTAAACAAGTTATTTTGTCAGTCCTATTGATTTTTTTGATTAAATTGTATAATTAGGCACCCTAACTTAGGGAACTTAAGAGGTAGTTAATTAGTAATTTTATCAGTAACAAAAACTCATGAATATTAAGCTCTGTAAAAATGTCTAAACGATCGTTATTTTTTAATGTCTTATTTATTTGTCAAATATTTGTAGTTGCAGCACAAGAAGTACCTAAAATATTAACTGATAAAAAAATTACAGAAAATAATTATTTACCTGACTTTAGCTATGCAGGTTATCATAATGGAGAAGTTGAACTTCCAAATAGTTTTGATAAAATTGTTTTAGCAACAGATTTTGGAGTGGTTGCAAATGATGGTTTAGATGATTCAAAAGCATTGTTAAAAGCGTTAGAAGCTACTAAAAAAAATGCCAGGAAATAGAATACTTCAATTGCCAGCAGGAAAATTAATTCTGAGCAATATTCTTTTTACAGAGCGAAGTAATTTTGTGTTACGCGGAGCAGGAGCAGGAGCAGGTGGTACAGAAATTTTAGTAAAATCATGATAATCACAAAGTTATTTTAAACTCATAATTTCAGAATAATGTTATTTTTCCTCTGAATAATTTAGATGTCTTTCTATTGTTTCTAATCTCGTTTCAATAGTAGTAATTTTTTCAATGATAATTTCAAAAGGGTTTTCCATCATTAGTTGTTTATAGTTAATAATAAAAAAGTTTGCAAATTTGGGTTATTCCCCGCGCCAGCCAAACTTATGTAATCAAGGTCAAGCCCTACGGGTTTTGAAAAAGATCTCCACCTCGCAACTATTCGTTTCCAATTTTTAATAAAAACACAGGTAGTATTTTTCCCGGAAAATTGACAAAATTTGCCACACAACCTAGCCTGCTGCTATCTTTTTTCTTTCTCTTCCGAAAAAATTACGTGCGCGAAGCAGGACTGAGCGTGAAGAAAGAGTTCAGTGAACTCTTTTAGCGATAGAGCTAGCTGGTGCAAGGCTATTAATTTTAATTCCGGAATATAGCTGTTAAATCCAATGCAATTAGCGAAGAACTCATTTTTTATTCAGATAGAGGCGTTCAATATGCTAGTTGTCTCTTTACAGATCTCATAAAAAACAAAGGTTTAGTGATACAATCTATGAGTAGAAAGTGGAATTGTAGAGATATAGCTGTTGTAGAATTCTTCCTTAAAAGATTAAAAAAGGAATGGGTTTATAAACACAAGTATAATTATAAATCACAAGCTAAATTAGCTATCTTTTCTTGAATTGAAACTTGGTATAATTAAAAATGGATACACTCAATAGGGTATAAAACAATTAATGAATTTAAAATAGTAATATATAATCAAAATGTAGCTGCTTAAAGCTCACAATTAATTGTCCACAATATTAGATTCCTGTTTTCACTAGAATGAAAGTTGGTTGAGAAAACCTCAGGTTGACGTTAAATTTGTTAAAGACTTAGTATTTCAAACTTTTAATCAAATAAACATATCGAATAGCTAACGCAACAATTAAAGGAGATAAAGCGTAGTTAAACACCTGAATCTTTAATAGCCAGCAAACAACCATTATTAGTAATAAGAGCAATAATAAAATGAAATAATAACATATCCATGTTGGAGGCTTTGTTTTAAGTAAGTAAAAAGCGACTATTAAGTTAGGGGCAAAAGCCCATAAAAAATTAAGGTTTTGATAAGTAGCAGTATGTGTAGTTGCAAACCATAATAATAAAACAGTTACACCTATGATCCCTGTAAATAAAAACAGCCCAACATCCAGCAACTTAGAACGTTTTTGTTGTTGCTGATTTTTATAGGTGATAAAAATAATACCTAAACTTATGAGTAGAATTAAATTTAGAGGTGTAAGAATTTCTGTCTTTTTTTCAATAGGTTTTTCTTCTAAAATTGAAATTTCTTTAGCAACCAAAGGCTCCATAGTTGCTCCTTTTTGAATGGTTGCTTTTTCAAAGGCTTTAAAAATATAATCAGGTAAAAATTTATAATCGTTTTTTGCTGCTTCATCATCAATTACAGCACCTAAAGCCAAATCGATACCGAATTTCCCCCATTTGAACTGTTTTGTATAATCGTTGATTAAATCTCGATGCGATTTATGGGTGGTGATGTGATTGTTCGAAAAATGGACTTTATCGTTTAAAACCGTTTGAATTACAGCTTCAATTTTTGTTGAACAATTGTCGTAGAAGAAATCGTACTGATAGTTTCTGTTTTCAACTTTCGCATTTTCTTCCAAAAATTCATATATGGCCTGCACTTCTTCCGAAGATAAATTCAATAATTGCAATTTTACCCAACGATTTTCATATTGATACATACGTAAAAAACGAACAAAATCGGCTGTAGATAAAAAATAAGTAAGATTTCCTTTGGCAAAATTTCCGTAGAAATTAGGTGCATTAAAGTCAAAAGTACCGTAATTGTATATTTTATCGATTCCTAATGTAGGATCAAAAACACGAAATGCACTATGACCAAAAGCAGTGTATAATTCAGCTCCCGGTCCACAAGTTACTACACTAATACTTGCTTTCTCAGTTAATTGTTGTTGAGCATTTAATTGAAAACAACTAAAAATTACCAAGCAAAAAATATAGAAATAATGCCTCATATTATCTGAAATAATCAAAATCTAATTTAAGTGAAAAAACATTGGAATACAGTGCATTTCCAATGCTAGCTATATTTGTTAAGGCATAATCTATTTGAATACCTTTGTAGCGAAATCCTACTCCAAAATTTGGTTGTAAGGTTACTTCTTTATGATTGTCAAATTGTAGTTCGTTTTGAAAATTTCCTATTCCAGCTCTTAAAAATACCAAGTTCATATAATCTGCTTGAAAGCCAAAAGAAGGATCTATACTCACAAAACTACTAGAAATAATGTCGTTAGTTGGCGCAAATCTAAAATTCAAATCAAGTTCCGTAAGCAAGCTAAAATCTCTATTCAATTCAAATTTTCTTGCCACTCCAAATTGCATTTTAGGCAATGTTAATTCTGTACTTTCAGGCAATTCCTGATTTTCACCGGGAATGGCATCATAAATAGCTGTAAACTTATCTTCATTAAAACTCCAAGTATTAAATGTGGTTGTAATGTCGCGTAACATTAAGCCAAATTTCCAATTATTTCTTTCAAATTGTAGCGCAGCATCTAATCCAAATCCCCAAGACGAAGCAAAATCTCCAATAATTCTTCGAATAACTTTTACGTTAAAACCAATATCTAATCCTTGTAGCAATAAACTTCTAGCGTAGGCAAAATTTAAGGCATAATCGGCTGCAGAAAACAAATTAATTCGGTTGTAATCTATATTTCCTTCACTATCAATTAAGTTGGTGGTATCTAAAATATCATCAACGCCAAAACGAATTAACGAAATTCCTAAAGCACTTTGCCTGTCTATAGGCATCGCAAAAGCAGCATAATCATATTTTCCAATACCAGCAAAATATTCAGCATGCATTAAAGCTCCTTGATAATCGGTTACTGCTGTTAAACCTGCAGGATTCCAGTACGTTGAATTCACATCTCTGCTAGTTGCTACAACAGATTTACTCATTCCAAATGCGGCAGCATCTACACCAATATTTAAAAATTCATTTGAATATTTTCGTGTAGTTTGGCTATAGCCAAGTTGAAAAGAAATGAGCAGTATGAATAATAAACTTTTTTTCAAAGTATTGTAATTAAAAGGCGAAAGTAAAAAAACTTTATAAGGTAAACGCTTCATTTTAAGAAATAATATGTTGTATAAAACTTCTTATACGATTTTCGCTCCATAAGATGTCTTTTGAAGGTGTTGAAGTATTAAAACCAACGTGTCCTCCGTATTTAGGAGTTTCCAAGGTTAAGAATTTATGCTGTTTTGAAGATTCAAACGGGAAACAATTTTCAGATAAAAAAGTATCATCTAAGGCGTTTATGATTAATGTGGGTAATTTTATACTTGGTAAAAAGCTGTTTGAACTACTTTGTGTCCAATAATCCTTGGCGCTTTTAAAACCAAATAAAGGGGCGGTAACTGCACCATCAAAGTCTGCAAAGTTTTTAGCACCTAAAATAGCTTGTTTATTTAAGGTGCTTTCTGGAAATAGTTTTATTTTTTCTATAGATTTTTTTTTCAAAGTCTTTAGAAAACGTTGCATATAAATGGTGTTTTCCCATTTAGACAAAGCATTTGAAGAACCTTCTAAATCACAAGGGGCTGAAATAGCAATGCCTCCTTTAATTTCCGAAGGAATAGTTGTTGTTTCACCTAAATATTTAAGGACGATGTTAGCTCCCATGCTGTAACCAACCAATACAATATTCTTATAACTATAATTGCTTAATATATAATTGTTGATGGTTGAAACATCATCGGTTTTTCCGCTATGATACGAATGTAAATACTTGTTGTTTTCTCCGCTACAACCTCTAAAATTTACTGCAACACAAGCAATGTTATGGTTATTTAGATGATTTACAAGTGAAAGTATATATTTTGAATTGGAACTGCCTTCTAGTCCATGCATTGCAATGACTAAAGTATTAGACGGAACTAAAGAAAAATCAAGGTCTAAAAAATCTTGATCGGGAGTTTCAATACGTTTTCTAATATATGGTACTTCATCTTTAAAAAAAAGGGTCTTATAAACCGTATTAATATGTGTGTTTTTAAATATAAACGGGGGTTTATATGTTGAAGAAATTAAAGGCATTACTTTTTTTGTTTAAAATTACAGATAATTAATTCTTCCTAAAAAATAGTTTATTAAATTTACTGAAATTATTTACAGATGACTTTTAAAAAACACGTACCAAATATATTAACATTATTGAATTTATTATCAGGAACTATTGCTGTATTTTTTGCAGTTAAAGAGCAGTTAGTAGTTGCTGCTCTGTTTGTGTTTTTAGGTATATTTTTCGACTTTTTTGATGGTTTTGCAGCACGTTTATTAAAAGTGCAAGGCGAATTAGGAAAACAGTTAGACTCTTTAGCCGATGTAGTTACAAGTGGAGTAGTGCCAGGAATTGTGATGTTTCAACTAATTTTAGCTTCAGTAAGTAATACCGAATGGACGATTAAAGGGCAAAGTATTTCAGATTTACCACTGAAAGAATATTTAAGCATTGTTTATTTAACAGCAATTATTGGCTTGTTAATTACGTTGGCAGCAGCTTACCGTTTGGCAAAATTTAATATTGATGAACGTCAAACAAGTTCTTTTATTGGCTTACCAACACCTGCAGCAGCTTTAGTAGTATTGTCTCTACCTTTAATTCAGCTATATACCAATAATGAGTTGGCACTTTATTTAATTGAAAGCACTTGGTTTTTAGTGTTGCTAACCTTGGTATTGTGTTATTTTATGAATGCAGAAATTCCTTTATTTTCCTTAAAATTTAAGGATTATAGTTGGAGAAATAATGTTATAAAATATATTTTTGTTTTGAGTACCTTGTTGTTAGTAGTTCTTTTTCAATACATTGCAATTCCGTTGGTAATTGTTTTGTATGTGTTGTTGTCTTTAATTACAAGGAAGAAAAGTATAAACGAATAAACAAACCTAACAGTTTTTAAAAACCTGTTAAGTTTAAATAAGCTAAGAAATAACAATCTAAAAGATAGAAATTTTTGTTTCTGAAGTAAAACGTTCTAAGAATTCAATTCCTTTGTTAGAATTTCCTTTTTTATTTAGTTTTGGACTCCAAACAGCAATGCTATATTTTTCTGGGTGAATAGCAACAATACCACCGCCAACACCACTTTTACCTGGTAATCCTACTTTGAACGAAAACTCGCCAGCTTCATCATAAAATCCACAAGATTGCATAATTGAATTGATTCGTTTTGTTTTACTCGGAGTTAATATTATAGTATTGGTAAACGGACAAACCCCATGATTTGCTAAAAATAAAAATGTTTTAGAAAGTTCTTGGCAAGTCATTTCAATAGAACATAAATTGAAGTAAAAATCCATCACTTCATCAATATCATTTTTTATATTTCCGAAGGATTTCATTAAATTAGCGAGTGCCATATTACGGAAACCACATGATTTTTCAGAAGCTACAATTCTTTCACAAAATGAAATTTCTGAATTTTCAGCTACTTGCTGTACAAACTGTATAAAATCTTCTTTCGGGTTTTTTAAATGACTAACCAATACGTCAGAAATAACTATTGCCCCGGCATTTATAAATGGATTTCTAGGAATTCCGTTATCTGCTTCTAGTTGAAATAAAGAATTGAATGGCGTACCAGAAGGTTCAACACCTACACGTTTAAATAAATTTTCATCTTCCAAGGTATAGGCCAATGTTAACGCTAATACTTTTGATATACTTTGAATAGAAAACTTTTCATTAGCATCGCCAAAACCAAAGTGCTGTTTATCAACTGTTGTTAAATGGACTCCAAATTTATTGGGATTTACTTTGCCTAATTCTGGAATATAATCAGCTACTTGTCCTAAATCATGAAATTCTTGTAGGCCATTATTAATTTTAATAAATAACTTTTGATATTCCATGATAAATTAAAAAGGGTTTTTATTCTTAAAACTTTCGTGTTTTTAATTCAAAATCTTTACCTAAATATACACGTCTAACAGTTTCATCTTCAGCCAATTCTTGTGGTGTACCTTCTTTTAAAATACCACCTTCAAACATTAAATATGTTTTATCGGTTATGGCTAAAGTTTCTTGTACATTATGATCGGTGATTAGAATTCCAATATTTTTATCTTTTAAATGTGCTACAATGCTTTGTATGTCTTCAACCGCAATTGGGTCAACTCCAGCAAAAGGTTCATCTAATAAAATAAATTTAGGATCTGATGCTAATGCACGTGCTATTTCAGTTCTTCTACGTTCACCTCCAGATAATAAATCACCTCTATTGGTACGTACATGACCTAAACTAAATTCATCAATTAACGATTCTAATTTTCGTTTTTGATCGGCTTTTGAAAGGTCGGTAAATTGCAATACTGACATAATATTGTCTTCCACAGAAAGTTTTCTAAAAACAGAAGCTTCTTGTGCTAAATAACCAACACCTTGTTGTGCTCTTTTGTACATTGGGAAATTAGTAATGGGCTTATCATCTAAATAAATTTGACCCTCGTTGGGTTTAATCATGCCAACAATCATATAAAAAGAGGTAGTTTTACCAGCTCCATTAGGACCTAACAAGCCAACAATTTGACCTTGTTCAACTTGCAGTGAAATACCTTTTACAACGTATCTACTTCCGTATTTTTTCTTTATATTTTCAGCTCTTAATATCATTTTTAGTTGTTGTTTGTGTTGAATGTAAATGGATTAGGCTATTAGTTTGTTATGAATTTTATTTTTGTGCATTTAATTCTAATGCTTCCCAAAATTCATAAGCTCTTCGCAAATGAGGAACTACGATAGTACCACCAACTAAGGTAGCAATTGATAATGTTTCCATCATTTCTTCTTTTGTAATACCTTCATTAAAGCAGGTTTCTAAATGGTATTTTATACAATCATCGCAGCGTAAAACGGCTGAAGAAACCAGACCTAATAATTCTTTTGTTTTTACATCTAAACTACCTGCTTTGTAGGCATTGGTATCTAAATTAAATATTCTTTTGATGACTTTATGATCTTCTGATAAAATCTTATCGTTCATTTTTTGACGATACTCATTAAATTCTTCTACTTGATTAGGCATTTTCTTGGGCTGCTTTAAGTTCTCGTTTTATCACAATTTTGGAGATAAAAATACTTACTTCGTACAAAATTAAGATTGGTATGGCTACAATTACTTGACTAATAATATCTGGCGGTGTTATAATAGCCGCTAAAATTAGTACTATTACTAGCGCATGTTTTCTGTATTTTTTTAAAAAATCTGGAGTAATTAACCCCATTTTAGTTAAGAAAAACATAATAATAGGCAATTCAAAGATCAACCCTGATGCTAAAACAGAAGAACGAACCAATGAAATATACGATCCAATTTTAATATTACGTTCAACTAAATCACTAATAGAATAGTTTCCAAGGAAATTTACAGATAATGGTGTAACTACATAATAACCAAATAATACCCCTATAAAAAACAAAAAAGAAGAGATTACAATAAATGTTTTGGCTCCTTTTCGTTCATTTTCATACAATCCAGGGCTTAAAAACTTCCAAAATTCCCAAATAACAAACGGAAATGCTAATATAAAACCAGCAGTTATAGAAGTCCAAATATGTACGCTAAACTGTTCGGCCATTGCCAAACTTTGAAATGTAAAAGGCAAATCTTCTATACACAAACCTTCAGTTCCAAAAAAACGGGAGACTTTACAAAAGAATCTATAGGTTACAAAATCGGCACTTTTAGGCGCAAAAAGGATTACATTAAAAATAAGATTCTTCATTAAAAATGCAATGATAGAAAATAATAGTATGACACCTGTAGATCGAACTAAATGCCACCTTAATTCTTCAACATGGTCTAAAAAAGACATTTCATTTTGTTCTTTAGCCATCTTAAAATAATCCTTCTTTTAACAAATCATGTAAATGAACTACACCAACATACTTGGTGTTATCTTCTACTAATATTTGTGTGATATTATTATTCTCCATGGTTTCTAAAGCTTCAATTGCCATGGCATCAACTTGAATTGTTTTAGGGTTTTCACTCATAATATTAACAGCTGTTAATTCGCTAATATCGGAATTATCTTTTAACATACGTCTTAAATCTCCATCTGTTACAATTCCAACAATTTTATTATTTTCAATAACAGCAGTTGTACCTAAACGTTTTTTAGAGATTTCAATAATAACATCTTTAATAGGTGTAGTAGTGACAACTTGTGGCAATTCATTTTTGTTAATTAAATCGCTTACTCTCAAGTATAACTTTTTACCTAAAGCTCCACCGGGATGATATTTAGCAAAATCTTTGCTTGAAAAATCATTCAAATCTAACAAACAAACAGCAAGGGCATCACCAATAACTAATTGTGCGGTGGTACTTGTTGTAGGTGCTAAATTATTAGGACAAACTTCTTTTTCAACATAACAATTCAATACAAAATCAGCATTTAACCCTAAATAAGACTGTGTATTTCCAGTAAGTGCTATAATTTTATTGCCATAATTTTTAATAAATGGCACTAAGACTTTTATTTCAGGAGTATTTCCACTTTTTGAAATACACATAACAACGTCATTTTTTTGAATATTACCTAAATCACCGTGAATGGCGTCAGCAGCATGCATAAAAATAGCAGGTGTACCTGTAGAATTTAGTGTTGCAACAATTTTATCAGCAATTTTAGCACTTTTTCCAATACCTGTAACTATAAGCCTACCATTAGATTTATGAATAAATTTAACAGCATTTTCGAAATCTTCTGTTAAAAAATTAACTAAATTTGAAATTGCGTTACTTTCTGCTATGATTGTTTGTTTAGCAGTCTCTAGAATTGTATTTTTATTTTTTTTCAAAAGTTTATGTTTTTTGAATTAAAAAATTGTTTTATCTTTAATAGCAGACAAAAATAAATTTATTTAATTAGATATTTGTTAAACTAAGCTAAAAAGTAAAACAAAAATTATTATAATTGTGTGAAAAAGAAAATAACTTAAGTAAGAACGCGTTATTTGTTGACAATTAATTTTTTAAAAAAGAATGAACAAAAAAGATATTGATATACACAAAGCCCTAAAGCAATATTTTGGTTTTTCAAAATTTAAAGGGTTACAAGAAGGAGTGATTAAAAGTATTATGAATAATGATGATACTTTTGTTATAATGCCAACAGGAGGTGGGAAATCGTTGTGTTACCAATTACCTGCATTAATTAAGGATGGTACAGCTATTGTTGTATCTCCATTAATTGCATTAATGAAGAATCAAGTTGATGCTATGCGAGGAATTTCATCTCAACATGGAATTGCGCACGTATTAAATTCGTCATTAAATAAAACGGAAGTAGCCCAAGTAAAAGGCGATATAGAAAAAGGAATTACAAAGTTATTATATGTAGCTCCAGAATCCTTAATAAAAGAAGATTATATTGAGTTTTTACAAGCTCAAAATATTTCATTTGTAGCCATTGATGAAGCACATTGTATTTCTGAATGGGGACATGATTTTAGACCAGAATACAGAAACCTTCGAAATATTATTCAAAAAATTGATGATGTACCTATTATAGGTTTAACAGCTACCGCCACTGAAAAGGTACAGGAAGATATTTTGAAAACCTTAGGAATGTCAGATGCTACAACATTTAAAGCTTCGTTTAACAGGCCAAATTTATTTTATGATGTACGCCCTAAAACCAAGAATATTGACGGAGATATTATTCGTTTTATTCGTGGTCATGCTGATAAATCGGGCATTATTTATTGTTTAAGTCGTAAAAAGGTTGAAGAAATAGCACAACTATTACAAGTAAACGGTATAAAAGCGGTTCCTTATCATGCAGGCTTAGATGCTAAAACAAGAGCAAAACATCAAGACATGTTTTTGATGGAAGACATTGATGTTGTAGTTGCAACAATTGCTTTTGGTATGGGAATTGACAAGCCAGATGTTCGTTTTGTAATTCATCATGATATTCCAAAAAGTTTAGAAAGTTATTATCAAGAAACTGGAAGAGCTGGTCGTGATGGTGGCGAAGGTTATTGTTTGGCATATTACGCATATAAAGATATTGAAAAGTTAGAAAAATTTTTATCAGGAAAACCAATTGCCGAGCAAGAAATTGGAAATGCTTTATTACAAGAAGTTGTTGGCTATGCTGAAACTTCGATGTCTCGAAGAAAATACTTATTGCATTATTTTGGAGAGGAATTTGATGATGTAAATGGTTTAGGTGCTGAGATGGATGATAATGTTGTAAATCCAAAGAAAAAACATGAAGCTAAAAGCGATTTAAAACTTTTGTTAGAAGTTGTTAGAGATACCAAAGAAAAATACAAATCTAAAGAGCTTGTAAATACACTTATAGGAAGGGTAAATGCTTTGTTGAAATCTCATAAAACCGATGAACAATCATTTTTTGGTTGTGGTAAATATAAAGAAGGTAGTTACTGGATGGCTTTAATTCGACAGGCACTAGTGGCAGGTTTTATTAGAAAGGAAATAGAACAATACGGAGTTGTTAAAATTACAGAAAACGGTTTAAAATATATTGATACACCTACATCATTTATGATGACGGAAGATCATATATATGATGAAACCGATGATCCAAGTATTGTAACAAATAGCAAAAAGGCTGGAGCAGCTTCAGATGAAGTATTAGTAAAATTATTGAAAGAACTACAAAAGTCTGTAGCAAAGAAAAATAAAGTACCTCCTTATGCTGTGTTCCAAGAAACATCTTTAGAAGATATGGCGCTTAAATATCCAATAACAATGGATGAGCTAAAGAATATTTATGGTGTTGGTGAAGGAAAAGCTCGAAAGTTTGGAAAACCATTCTTAGATTTGATAGCAAAGTATGTGGAAGAAAATGATATTTTGAGACCTGATGATTTTGTTGTAAAGAGTACAGGTGTTAATTCTGGGTTGAAATTATACATCATTCAAAATACAGATAGAAAGTTGCCGCTTGAAGATATTGCAAAGGCTAAAGGTTTAGAATTTGCAGATTTAATTGAGGAAATGCAACGTATTGTTTATAGTGGTACTAAAATTAATATAGACTATTGTATAGACGAGTTGTTAGATGAAGAGCAACAAGAAGAAATTTATGAATATTTTATGGAATCTGACAGTGATAGAATACAGGATGCAATGGATGAATTTGATGGTGATTATGATGATGATGAATTGCGTTTAATGCGAATTAAATTTATTAGCGAAGTAGCAAATTAATTATAAAATAACTTGTTTCAGAATCTTATAATGTGGATAACCAATGATTATTAAATAAAAAACTCCGAAGAAAATAGCTTCGGAGTTTTTTATTTATGCTAAAATAGCTACGATCATTCCTACTAAAATTGCAATAAATTTTAATAAATTAAATTTATGATCTTTTGAAGTTTCAAACAAAATAATGGTTGAAATATGTAAAAACACACCAATTATAATGGCTGATATTTGTGTTTTGTAAGTAACTAATAAAGGGATATTTTCTCCAGCCAAGCTTCCTAAAGGAGACATTAACGAAAAAAGCACTAAAAATAAGATTGAGTTTTGTTTTGAAATGTTTGATTTTACAAAAAACGTACCTAAAATAATGGCAATAGGTACTTTATGAATTACAATAGCCCAAAGTAAATGGTCGTGATGGTGATTGTTGGCTAAAGGAATTCCTTCCATAAATGAATGTAAACATAAGCTTATAAATAAAGCCCAAGGAAAAACAACATCTTGTTGTACATGAATATGTCCGTGTTCAGCACCTTTTGAGAAAAAATCAAGAATGAGTTGCAACAATAATCCAATTAAAATAAAGAGTCCAATGGATTCATTATGCGTATGATAAACTTCTGGTAATAAATGAAGTATGGTAATTGATAGTAAGTAAGCACCACTAAAAGCTAATAGTAATTGTACAGTTTTTGTACTTGGTTTTAGACCAAAAACAATAACCACACCTACTAAAACGGATAATATAAGTACTATATAGGTCATTCTAAAACTAAAATTAAACGATCTGAAGTTTTTGAATCAAAATCAGCTAACTGATAATTACCAAAAATATGCTTTATTTTGAAACCAACACTATGAATATAGCTATTGATTTTTTCTAAATTTAAACTTTTTACTTTTTCAAAGAAAATATGCTGCGCGCCATCGGCTTCAAAACGTATTTCTTTAACTATAAATCCTTTTTCTAGATAACGTGAAATATGAAAAGTTATGCCATCAATAGTTTGTACTTCATTAGGTACTAAATTAGCAGTTACTTTTTCAGCATTCATAAAATCAATAACCGCAATTCCGTTAGGTAATAAACCGTTTTTTATATTTTGAAGAATAGCTATATCTTCTTTATCATCTTCAAAAAAGCCAAAACTTGTAAATAAGTTTAAAATAGCGTTGTATTTATTTTTGAAAGCATTTCGCATGTCGTGTTCAACAAAATGCAGTCGGTCATTTTCAAATTTTTTAGCAAGTTGTATGCTATTTTTAGATAAGTCTGCTCCAACAACATTGTAACCTAAAGAATTTAAATAAATAGAGTGACGCCCTTTTCCGCAGGCCAAATCTAGTAATAAATCGTCGCTATTAAATTGTAAAAGTGACACCAAATTTCGCATAAATTCCTGTGCTTCGGTATCATCTCGGTGCTTGTATAGTATGTGGTAGTAATTGGTGTCAAACCAAGATACAAACCAATCTTTGTTTATTGTCATTGTCAAAAAAAATAGTTACAAAAATAGTGAATTGAAATAATTATAAGCGTGTTTATTATAGGTTTCTTCAATTTTTAAAATAAGAAGTTCTTTTAGCGTTTCTAAATTGAGTACTTTTGCAGAAAATAAGTATAGATGAATCATAATTTTAAAATGGTTGCCACCACAATGTTTGGTTTAGAAGAAGTTTTGGCAACCGAACTTAGAAATTTAGGAGCTCAAGATGTTGAAGTAGGGGTTCGTAACGTTTCTTTTTTAGGCGATAAAGGTTTTATGTACAAAGCAAATATTGCTTTGCGTACAGCCATTAGAATATTAAAACCTATCAAACGTTTTAAAGTTTTTGATGAAGACGATTTGTACAAGAAATTAATGCAAATGGAGTGGGAGCGCGAAATGACCGTTGATTCTACTTTTGCTATTGGAGCAGTTGTAAATTCAAAACATTTTACAACCAACTCGCATTATATTTCGCTAAAATCCAAAGATGCAATTGCCGATTATTTTCGTCATAAATACCATAAAAGACCCAATGTAGATGTGCATCATCCTGATGTGAAAATTCACGTACATATTTTAAACGATTTGTGTACGGTTTCTTTAGACAGTTCAGGGCAATCGTTGCATAAAAGAGGGTATAGAACGGCAACAAATATTGCACCAATTAATGAAGTTTTGGCGGCAGGATTGGTATTGCTTTCTGGTTATACAGGTGATTGTAATTTTATTGATCCTATGTGTGGTTCGGGAACCATATTAATTGAAGCGGCTATGATTGCTAATAATATTCCGGCAAATATCAATAGAAAAGAATTTGGTTTTGAACTTTGGAAGGATTTTGATGAAGATTTATTCTTTAAAATTCAAGAGGTGTTGTTGAAGAAAATCCGTAATTGTCATTTTAAAATTATGGGATTTGATAAGGCACCTTCTGCCATTCAAAAAGCAAATGATAATATTAAAAATGCAAATTTAACCGAATTTATAGGTGTGCACCATGTAAATTTCTTTAATTCAATGAAAGAAGTTTTTGGAGCAACTACTATTTTGTTCAATCCACCTTATGGTGAGCGTTTAAACATTGATGTAAAAGAATTTTATAAAAGTATTGGGGACACTTTAAAGCAGGGATATCCCGATTCTACGGTTTGGTTTATAACATCAGATTTAGAAGCTCTAAAGCATGTAGGCCTAAAAACTTCAAAAAGAATTCCTATCAAAAATGCCGATTTAGATTGTCGTTTTGTACGTTATGATATGTATGCAGGTAGTAGAAAGGCTTCAAAAAATAAGCCAAAACAGATAGAAAATACAGAAGAAACTACTGAAAGTGAATCTTAAAAGTAAGTTTATACCATAAAAAAAAACTGTTTAAAGAGTCTTATAACTTTTTAAACAGCTTTTTTATTTAGTACTATTTATAACGTTCTTCTTGATGTTGAAGCTACCGTTCTTTTATTATTTTTGGTTGAAACAGGTTTTCTAGTATATTCTTTTTTTGATCTAGCATTTACAGTACTTTCTTTTTTGTTTGAAGTGCTGCCTTTTCTATTTTGCATATTAGCTGAAGAACTTCTAGTTTCAGCATATTTTTTATTTACAGCAGTTGTTTTTCTCTTGTCGAAATTACGGTTAGAACCACTTCTTGTTGAAGTTGAGCGTTCAGTATTTCTGTGTTGAATATTTGCTGTTTTTCTATTGTTGTTTGTTGTGGCTCTATTGTAATTTCCACGTTCATTTTTAAATAAATCAGTAGCTTTTACCTGGTTTCTACTGTTGTTTGTAACATTGTTTTCTTTTCGTTTTGGAACTGAATTTGTTGCAAAACGTTGTCTGTTTTCGTGGCTTTTATAATTGTTGTATTTGCTGTTATTTCCACGTTTTTTATAGTTGTTATTTTTAATGTAATACTTGTTTTTAGAGTGCTCTCTATGATAAGCATACCGTTGAGCTTTGTAATGATTACGGTAGGGTTTGTAGCTTACAACTCTATAATCGTAACAAGGTCTTGTAAAATAATTATGGTAAGGATGATAAGCGTAATTTCTATTATAGCGATTCACATAACCTCTGTAATAAGCATAATTTCCATAGTTGTTATAGTAAATATGCATACCGCCTAAACGTACCAACCTACCGTTTGTATAATTGATGTTTATTGATCCAACTTGTGAAATTCGTCCGTAATAATCGTAATATACAGGGGTGTTTTCTATTTGAATTACTGCTCCAAAACGATCGTATTGTACATAAGCATCGTAATTATACCCAGCGTTAAAACTAATGTTAACACCATTGTTATAATAGTTGGCGTTAAAATTATTGCGATGATTCAAATAAAAATCAAATTCACCATTTTGAAAAACAGAAAATGTAATACCGCTTTCTACAAAAGTAAAAGCATTTCCTAGTCTGTTGTTATAATTATTTGTTGTGGCGTTATTAGAAGCATATGAATTACCAAAGCCAAGTAATAAAAGTGTTACGAATGTAAGTAGTGATTTTTTCATAATTAAATAGTTTTAAAGGGTTCGTATTAAAAAGTTGTGGTTAGCTTTTGTGCTTCATATAAAACAAACAACGTGCCAAAATTAATAATAAGAAGCAATCAACTGTTAATCAGTATTGTATAAAGTTTTTTGTTTATTTGTTTAATTTAATATGAATACAATATTCAAATAAGTATTTTTGTACATATTAATAATTGTAACAATTTTTAACGCTATTCATTATATAAACGTCATATTGCCCATTCCTTTGCAAAAGGAATTCACCTATAAAATTACAGCTGCTGAAGCCGATTTTTTACAAAAAGGAATGCGTGTAGCTGTTGAATTTGGAAAATCTAAGGTGTACACTGCATTGGTACATGAAATTCATGAAATTGCACCTGAAGGGTATGAAGCAAAAGAGATTCATCAAATTTTAGATGAAACACCTATTGTGAATGAACTGCAACTACAACACTGGGCGTGGATAGCAAAATATTATATGTGCTCTTTAGGCGATGTGTTTAGAGCCGCGTTGCCTTCGGCTTTTTTATTAGAAAGTGAAACAGAAATATCTTTAATTTCCGATTTCAAAGGTGAAAATGAATTAAGCGATAATGAATTTTTAATTGTTGAAGCATTGCAACACCAAGCACGTTTATCTATTCATCAAATTATGGAGATAGTTGGAAAGAAAAACGTTTTTCCAATTATTAAAGAATTATTAAATAAAGAAGTTATTAGTATAAAAGAACAAATTTATGAGCAATACAAGCCTAAATTGGTTAAATATATTCAATTAACTTCAACTTGGAATACGCCCGAAAAATTACCTGAATTATTAGAATTGGTAAACAGGGCAAAAAAGCAACGCGAAGCGGTACTTACTTATTTTCAACTACAAGCATCAAAAAAGCCCATTAAAGTAACGCAATTACAAGAAGCTTCAAATACTTCTGCGGCAGTTATAAAATCGTTGGTTGATAAAGATATTTTTGAATATTATTTTATTCAAAAAGACCGAATTGAATTCAACGGGAAAACTTCAGAAATAAAAACATTAAGCGAGCATCAACAAATTGCCTATAATGAAATAACAACCTCTTTTGAAACCAAATCAACAGTGTTGTTAAAAGGAGTTACCAGTAGTGGTAAAACCGAAATTTATGTAAAATTGATAAAAGAGTTGTTAGAAAGTGGTAAACAGGTATTGTATTTATTGCCTGAAATTGCACTTACTACACAGTTAATAGAGCGTTTACAGCATTATTTTGGAGCATATTTATCGGTTTTTCATTCAAAATATTCAATGAATGAACGTGTTGAAGTTTGGAACAATGTGTTGCAAAACAAACAAAAAGCACAACTAATTATTGGAGCGCGTTCTTCGTTATTTTTACCTTTTTCAAACTTATCGTTTGTAATTGTTGATGAAGAACATGAGCCTTCATTTAAACAATACGATCCTGCTCCAAGGTATCATGCAAGAGATGCCGCCATTGTTTTAGCCAACTTACACAAAGCAAAAGTTTTGTTAGGTTCGGCAACACCAAGTATAGAATCCTTTTACAATGCGCAACAAGGAAAATATGGTTTTGTAGAGTTAAATAGGCGTTTTGGAAATGTTTTATTGCCCGAAATTGAATTGGTTGATATTAAAGAAAAGCATCGAAAGAAAAGAATGAAAGGTCATTTTTCTGATCGTTTGTTAATTATGATTCAGGAAGCTTTAGATGAAAAAGAACAAGTTATTTTGTTTCAAAATCGACGTGGTTTTGCACCTGTTGTTGAATGTGAAACTTGTGGAGTTTCACCGCAATGTCCGCAATGTGATGTAAGTTTAACGTTTCATAGTTACAGAAAAGAATTACGTTGCCATTATTGTGGATACCGACAGGCAATGCCGCATAATTGTGGTGCTTGTGGAAGCAATAAATTGAATACCAAAGGTTTTGGAACTGAGCAAATTGAAATGGAGTTGCAAGAGCTTTTTCCTGATCATAAAATTGGTAGAATGGATTTAGATACCACGCGTGGTAAATATGGCTATCAAAAAATAATTGGTCAGTTTCAAGCCCAAGAAATTGATATTTTAGTGGGTACGCAAATGCTTTCAAAAGGATTGGATTTTGCAAATGTTTCTTTGGTTGGTATTTTAAATGCCGACAATATGTTGAATTTCCCAGATTTTAGAGCACACGAAAGAAGCTACCAATTAATGGTACAAGTTTCAGGTAGGGCTGGTCGCGATAAAAAACGAGGAAAAGTAGCCATTCAAACCTTTAATCCGTACCATCAAATTTTGCAACAGGTTTCTACCAATAGCTATGATGTTATGTACAAAGAGCAGTTGGAAGAACGTTGGCAATACCATTACCCACCTTTTTACAGGTTGATAAAAATAACCTTCAGACATAAAGATTTTAATAGGGTAGAAGAAGGTGCCAATTGGTTTGGGAAATCATTGACAAGCATGTTTAAAGACAATGTTTTAGGGCCTACAACACCAGCAGTTTCTAAAATACGAAACTACTATATTCGACATATTATTATAAAGATACCTCAAAAGCAACATTTAGCAGCTACTAAAAAAAATATTATTCGTGTTAAAAATGCATTTCAATCGGTAAAAGAATTTCGACCAATAAGATTGAATATTGATGTTGATAATTATTGATACTACAGGATTTCAAATTTAAATAAAGGTTATGAATTATGGGAACTCATTTAAATTCACATTCCCAATCGTAAATAAATATTATTTATTTTTGAATAAAGGCTTGTCTTCTTGATATTAAATTGTACTTTTGCAGCCTTAAAAGTAAATTTAAAAAAGAAAATTATGAATCATTACGAAACTGTTTTCATTTTGAATCCCGTTTTATCTGATACTCAGATAAAGGAGACAGTAAAGAAGTTCGAAGACTATCTTGTTTCCAAAGGTGCCGAAATGATCTCAAAAGAAGATTGGGGGCTAAAAAAATTAGCTTATACAATTCAAAACAAAAAAAGTGGATTTTACCACTTATTTGAGTACAAAGTAGATGGACAAGCAATTACTCCATTCGAATTAGAGTTCAGAAGAGATGATAGCGTTATGCGTTATTTAACTGTAGGTTTAGATAAACATGCTGCTGCTTGGGCTGAAAAGAGAAGAGTAAGAAATAACGCATCTAAAAAATAAAAGTTATGTCTATAGAACAACAAGCAAAAGGAGGAAAACAAGGTGATGTTCGTTACCTAACTCCATTAGATATTGACACTAAACAAGTAAAAAAATACTGTCGTTTTAAAAAGAACGGTATCAAATATATTGATTATAAAGATGCTGATTTCTTATTATACTTAGTAAATGAGCAAGGTAAAATTTTACCTCGTCGTTTAACTGGTACATCATTAAAATTTCAACGTAAAGTTTCTGTAGCTATTAAAAGAGCGCGTCACTTAGCTTTAATGCCATACGTTGGTGATATGTTAAAATAAAACTGAAAGGAATCATGGAAATTATATTAAAACAAGACGTTGAAAACTTAGGTTTTATAGATGATGTAGTAACTGTAAAAAATGGTTACGGACGTAACTACTTAATTCCTCACGGATTTGCAGTATTAGCAACTAGTTCAGCAAAAAAAGTATTAGCAGAAACTTTAAAGCAAAGAGCTTTTAAAGAAGAAAAACTAATAAAAGATGCTACAAAAATTGCAGATGCAATTAAAGAATTAGAAATCAAAATCACAGCTAAAACAGGTGACGGTACTAAATTATTTGGATCAGTAAATAATGGTAATGTAGCTGAAGCTTTAGCTAAAGCAGGTCAAGAGGTTGATAAAAAATTCATTAAAGTTGAAGGTGGAAACATTAAGAGACTTGGTAAATACAACGCAACAGTTCGTTTACACAGAGCTGTAATTGTTGAATTACCTATTGAAATTATAAGTGAAGCTAACTAATTAATTAGTTGCTTAACAATATTAAAGAGACTCACTTTTATAGTGGGTCTTTTTTTATGTTTATTATTCTTTGGATTATGTAACTAAAATATTGTTTAAGGTAGTTTATCGTTATTTTAAAAGTTTAATTTGGATTGCGTTATTCTTTCTAAACACAGAAAATATAGTATATTTGAACCGCTCTTTTGAGCAATTTTTATGATTATTTATGAAATACAGACAACTTACTAAAGAACAGTTTTTAGAATTACACAAAGAATTTGCTGAATTTTTAGCGACACAACAAATTGATGTGAAGGAATGGGAAACCATTAAAACAGAGAAACCAAAAATGGCTGATGATGAGTTGAATATATTTAGTGATATTGTTTGGGAAGATGTGTTAAATAAAACCGAATATATTGAGCATATTTCAGCAAATCATATCAACTTGTTTAAATGCAATTCTAAAGAAATTATTCGGATTTATATTCGATTAAATGATGTTTCAAAGAGTTTTTTAAATGAAGAAGATTTTAATTGGTTTATGCAAAATCCGTTAAGTGACTCAATTGAATACTTTAAAGCTGTTAAAAAATATCAAAAAGAAAGAAATACGGAGCTTTTTGTATTGATTGAAATGGGTGGTCAAATTACAAAAGGAAGTTTGTTTATTTCAACAAGTCAATTAATTCAGTAACCACTTTTGGCACACCTGTTGAAGCAACTTCATTAATAATTGTTAAGTTATTAAAGCTGTTTTTAGCAATAGACGGTTTAGGATCTATAAAATAGATGGGCGTATTTTGCTGAATATAATTTACTAAATTGGCTGCAGGGTACACTTGCATTGATGTTCCTACAATAAGTAATACATCGGCTTCAGATACAATTTCAATTGCAGTATCTAACATTGGTACTTCTTCTCCAAACCATACAATATGCGGTCTTAATTGAAAATTTTCAGCACAAACGTCGCCAATATTTAAGTCTTTTTTCCAAGGGTAAATTAAATTCTTATTTTTGGTGCTTCTTACTTTTAATAATTCTCCGTGTAAATGGGTAATGTTTGCATTTCCTGCACGTTCATGTAAATCATCAACATTTTGGGTAACAATATTTACTTCAAAGTGTTTTTCTAATTCAGCTAAGGCTAAATGACCTAAGTTAGGCTGCACATTAAATAATTGTGCACGTCTTTTATTGTAAAAGTCGAGTACTAAATTTTGGTCATTTTCCCATCCAATAGGTGAGGCTACTTCCATAACGTCATGACCTTCCCATAAACCATTGGCATCTCTAAATGTTTTAATGCCGCTTTCAGCACTAATACCAGCTCCAGTAAGAACAACAATTTTCTTCATAATTCAAAAGTAAAATTTTATCTTTGAAAAAATAATATATTTTAATGGTAGATCATAAATTTATTGAATATTTAGAAGATTTTGTAACAGATAAAAGAAAAAACTTATTTAAAAAAGTGTTAAATGATAGAACTCGTCATTTCACGGTAGCTATTGAAGATATTTTTCAGCCTCATAATTCTAGTGCAATTGTTAGAAGTTGTGATATATTTGGAATACAAGATTTGCATGTAATTGAAAGTAAGTATGAGTTTTACGCTTCAAACCAAGTAGCAAAAGGTGCCCAAAAATGGATTGATTTTTCGTTATACAATAAGCAAGATGCCAATAATACATTAGCGTGTATTGATGATTTAAAGAGCAAAGGCTACCAAATTATTGCAACTACACCACATAATGAATCGTGTTATTTACAAGATTTTGATATCAGTAAAAAGTCGGCTTTCTTTTTTGGGGTTGAAAAACAAGGCTTATCTGAACACGTAATGAACAATGCCGACGGGTTTTTAAAAATACCAATGGTTGGTTTTACTGAAAGCTTGAATATATCGGTAGCAGTAGCTATTATTCTTCAAAGTTTAAACGATCGCTTAAAAAAATCGGATATTGATTGGCAATTATCAGATTTAGAGAAAAGTGAAATTTATTTAAAGTGGTTGAAGAAAACTATTAAAAGCATCAAAAAAATTGAAGCACATTATCACGAGAAAATTGCTATTCAACAGTAATTTTATCTATAATAGCAGTAGAGTCACAATTTTTAACAATAAGCTCTATATTTTTTAGTTCTTTAGAACCTTTAATACTGTATTGATACATACAACTATCTAGCTTTATTTTATTTCCTAAATCCACATTTCCGCTGTTTAATATTTTTGAAACAGTAGTAGTGTCAAGTTGGTAATAATGCATTGTAGCTATGGCTTCTTTAGAGAAAACACGTTCTTTTGTTCTAAGTGTTTTTAGTACACGAGCATTTGGACCATAATCAAAAGTGGTATTTTTTTTACCAAAAATAAAAATAACGATAATAATTCCGATAGTTAACCCTCCTAAAAAAAAAGGTAAGCGTTGTTTAAAAGTCATAGTTTACAAAAACAATAAATTAATATCCCGGTATGGTAAGTTAAACCAATCTGCTACGGTTTTATTTGTTAAAATACCGTGGTAAAAATACATTCCTTTTTGCAAACTTCTATCATAACGTGCCGCATTTTCAAAACCGCCTTCTTCAGCAATACTTAAAAGGTAAGGTGTGAAAATGTTACTTATTGATACTGAAGCTGTTCTAGAGTACCTTGAAGGTATATTTGGTACGCAATAATGAATAACACCGTGTTTGGTAATGGTTGGGTTTGCGTGTGTTGTAACTTCAGAAGTTTCAAAACAACCACCCCTGTCTATACTAACATCAACAATTACGGCGCCATCTTTCATTTTTTCAATCATACTTTCAGTAGCAATAATTGGAGATCTTGATACACCTCTAATAGCTCCAATGGCAATATCACAGCGCATTAAAGCTTTTTGTAAGGTTTTTGGCTGAATAGTTGAAGTATAAATTGGATGTCCTAAGCGTTGTTGTAACGTGCGTAATTTGGTTAAAGAATTGTCGAAAACTTTTACACGAGCACCCAAACCTATGGCAGATCTAGCTGCAAATTCACCAACAGTTCCTGCGCCTAAAATAACTACTGAAGTAGGAGGTACGCCATTAATGTTTCCCATTAACAACCCATTTCCACCGTTTACAGTACTCATTAATTCAGCGGCAATTAAAATAGATGCTGTTCCTGCAATTTCACTTAACGATTTTACAACAGAATAAACACCGTGTTCATCTCTAATATAATCAAAAGCAATGGCAGTAATTCGTTTGCTAGCCAATGCTTCAAAATATTTTTTGGTTTGTGTTTTTAATTGTAGCGCAGAGAATAACGTACTTTGTGGATGAATCATTTCAATTTCATCCAACGAAGGTGGTTCTACTTTTAAAATAATTTCACAACCAAATGCTTCTTTAACATC
Organism: Lutibacter agarilyticus; assembly: GCF_900188235.1. Lineage (GTDB taxonomy): Bacteria > Bacteroidota > Bacteroidia > Flavobacteriales > Flavobacteriaceae > Lutibacter > Lutibacter agarilyticus. Next base: position 251,319 of record NZ_FZNT01000001.1, read on the forward strand.
GTAAGAAATTTTTGCTCCAGCTTCAGAATATTGTGAGTCTGAATAATTTGCGCCATCACCAGCACCCGTTTCAATCACAAATTTATGTCCTTGCGCTGTTAATGCCGCAACGGCATCAGGTGTTAAGCAAACACGTTTTTCTTGATAATGGGTTTCTTTAGGTATGCCTATAACCAATTCACCTTTTTGCCGAATAATTTCAAGGGTTTCTTCTTGTGGTATTAGTTCTTGATGACTAAATGGTGAAGTAATTTTTTTACTCATTATTACTAAGTTCTATGGTTCGTAGTTGATTTTCGTTCGCTGTAATGGTAATTGTTACAGCATTTAAAGGTAGTAAATTTTCAACTTTATTTGGCCATTCAACTAAACACCAACTATTACTGTAAAAATATTCTTCTACTCCCATATCTAAAGCTTCTTCTTCATCATTAATTCTGTAAAAATCAAAATGAAATACTTTTTCATTATTTTTAGTATGATATTCGTTTACTAATGAAAAAGTTGGAGAACTTACGTTATCAGCAACACCCAACTGTTTTACAATTTCTTTTATTAAAGTTGTTTTACCAACCCCCATACTTCCATAAAAAAGCAATACGTTGTTTTTTGCATTTTTAATTACTTCGGAAGCTATTTTAGGTAATTCGTCTAAAGTATAGTTTTTAGTCATACTTAATGCTCTTATTTTTTAGTTAACCAATATTCTTGTCAAAATATATTTTAGTTATTTTTAACAATAATACAAATAAACAATATAAGTTACTTAGGAACAAATATAGCGCACGGAATAATCATTTCTTCCAATGAAATTCCTCCATGTTGGTAGGTGTTTTTATAATATTTTACAAAATGATTGTAATTATTTGGGTAAGCGAAAAAATAATCTTCCTTAGCAAAAATAAACGAACTACTCATATGTATAGAAGGTAGTTTAATGTCTTTAGGATCTTTAACCGCAAATACTTCTTTTTGTTCGTAGGTTAAACTTCGGCCTGTTTTATAGCGTAAATTAGAACTGATATTTTTGTCACCAATAACTTTTGAAGGCACTTTTGAGTTTATAGTACCGTGGTCTGTAGTTATAATTAATTTCATACCTAATTTTTGCGCCTTTTGAATCATTTCTAACAAAGGAGAGTTTACAAACCAACTGTTAGTTAACGACCTATAAGCTTTATCATCGCTAGCCAATTCTTTAATAACTTCCATTTCAGTTTTGGCGTGTGAAAGCATATCTACAAAATTATACACAACAACCGTTAAATCATTTTCTTTTTCATTGTTGAAATTATCGGCTAATTGTTTTCCGTTTTTAAGTGTTGTTATTTTATGGTAGCTAAATTTTAGATCTTTTCTTAGGCGTTGTAATTGCGCTTGTAAAAATTCTTCTTCATGTAAATTTTTACCTCCTTCATCCGTATCATCTTTCCAAAGCGTTGGATGTTTTTGAGCCATTTCTAAAGGCATTAAACCAGAGAAAATTGAATTTCGAGCATATTGAGTTGCAGTAGGTAAAATACTAAAATAAGGAATTTCTTCTTGTTTTTTATAGAATTTATTAATGGTTTTTTCAATAATATTAAACTGGTCGTAACGTAAATTATCAATTACTACAACTAAGGTTCCGTTAGATTTTGATATTTCTGGTAGAATTAATTTTTTGAATAAATTATTGGAAAGGATAGGAGCGTTATCTTCATCATTCACCCAATCTATGTAGTTTTTTTTAATGAATTTAAAAAACAAAGAATTGGCTTCTTGCTTTTGACTTTCCAAAATTTCAACCATTCCAGTATCGCTAATATTTTCGAGTTCTAATTCCCAATACACTAATTTTTTATACACATCAATCCATTCTTCATAAGAATTTACCATTGCTAAATCCATCGCAATTTTTCTAAATTCTTGTTGATAATTGGAAGTTGTTTTTTCTGAAACCAACCTAGAGTGATCTAAATTCTTTTTTAAACTTAATAATATTTGATTCGGATTTACAGGTTTTATTAAGTAATCTGCAATTTTATTACCAATAGCATCTTCCATAATATATTCCTCTTCACTCTTGGTAATCATTACAATAGGTAAATTAGGAAGTTTACTTTTTATTTCAGTCAATGTTTCTAAACCACTCAACCCTGGCATATTTTCATCTAGAAAAACGATGTCGTAATTATGTTCGTCACACATATCAATAGCATCAGCACCGTTGGTACATTTTGATACAGAATACCCCTTTTTTTCTAAAAAAAGAATGTGTGGTTTTAATAAATCTATCTCATCATCAACCCATAAAATGTTTATCTCACTCATATTGTTATCTTTGTAGTACTTTTAAAATAAAATAGTTTTGACCGAAAAAAAAACGAACAAACTCAAAATATTAAACGACCCAATTTACGGTTTTATTACGATTCCTAATGCTTTAATTTACGATTTGATAGAACATCCTTATTTTCAACGTTTAAGGAGGGTGTCACAAATGGGATTATCACATTTAGTGTATCCAGGAGCGCATCATACCCGCTTTCATCATGCTATTGGATGTATGCATTTAATGCAAAAAGCGGTCCAAATATTACAATTTAAAGGTGTAGAAATTTCCGAAGATGAAGCAAACGCAGTTTATATTGCAATTTTATTACACGATATTGGTCACGGACCTTTTTCACATGCCTTAGAACAAAGTATTGTTACAGGCATTCATCACGAAGCTATTTCATTAAAATTCATGGAAGCTTTAAACGTTGAATTTGATGGACAATTAACATTGGCTATTCAAATTTTTAAGGGTAATTACCATCGTAAGTTTTTATATCAATTAATAGCTAGTCAGTTAGATATGGATCGACTAGATTATTTAAAACGTGATAGTTTTTATACAGGTGTTGCTGAAGGAAATATCAACTCTGAACGTTTAATTGTGATGCTAAATGTAAAAGACGATAAATTAGTTGTTGAAGAAAAAGGAATTTATTCTGTAGAGAAATTTATTGTAGCGCGCAGATTAATGTATTGGCAGGTTTATTTACATAAAACAGGTTTGGTTGCCGAAAAATTATTGGTAAAAGTATTAAAACGTGCTAAAGAATTGGTTTCTAAAGGTGTTAAACTGCCAGCAAGTAAAGCATTTACATATTTTCTAGAACACCAAATTAACAATGATAACTTTACGTTTAAAACCTTAAAAACATTTTCAAGATTAGATGATTATGATGTGTTATCTGCAATTAAAGAGTGGATTGCTAATGAAGATATGGTGCTTTCTAAACTTTGCGAAACTTTAATAAACAGACAGTTGCCTAAAGTTATTATTCAAAACACACCTTTTTCTGAATTAGAAATTAATGAGGTAAATAATAATGTGAAGGAGGCTTTTAATCTTTCAACTGAAGAATTAGATTATTTTGTGTACTATGGAGAAATAAGCAATCAAGCATATGATTCAACCCAAAATAATATTCAAATTTTGTTTAAAAATGGTGATATAAAAGACATTACAGCAGCTTCTGACCACCTTAATATAAAGGCTTTATCAAAACCTGTGTATAAGTACTACATGTGTTACCCAAAGAAATAGGTAGAATTGAAGTTTTTTTTTACTTTTGTAGACAATGAAATTTAAAGCAAGTCAAATAGCAGAAATTTTAGAAGGAGAGGTTATTGGAGATGAAAATGCAGAAGTAAACCAGCTTTCTAAAATTGAAGAAGGGGAAAATGGATCATTAACTTTTCTATCAAATCCAAAATACACTGAATATATTTATACAACTAAGGCTACTATAGCTATTGTAAATAAAGATTTTACACCTGAAAAAGAAATTATAGCAACACTTATTAAAGTTCCAGATGCTTATAAAGCATTTTCAAAATTACTAGAGTTTTACAACCAAGTAAAAATGAACAAATCTGGAATAGAGTCTCCCTCGTATATTAGTGATTCTTCAACAATTGGAGAGAATTTATATTTAGGTGCTTTTGCATACATTAGCAATAATGTTATTATTGGAAATAATGTAAAAATTTATCCAAACGCTTATATTGAGGATAATGTGAAAATTGGTGATAATACTATTATTTTTGCAGGAGCTAAAATTATGTCTGATACCGTAATTGGAAATAACTGTGTTATTAATTCAGGTGCAATTATAGGAGCAGATGGTTTTGGTTTTGCGCCTAATGAAAAAGGAGAATACAGCAAAGTTCCTCAAATTGGAAATGTAGTTATTGAAGATAATGTTGATATTGGTGCTGCAACTACTATTGATAGAGCAACTTTAGGCTCAACAATTATTAGAAAAGGAGTAAAGCTCGACAATCAAATACAGATAGCGCATAATGTTGAAATTGGGAAAAACACAGTAATTGCCTCACAAACAGGAATTGCAGGTTCTTCAAAAATAGGAGAAAATTGTATGTTAGGAGGGCAAGTGGGTATTGCAGGGCATTTAACTGTAGGTAACAATGTGCGTATTCAAGCGCAATCTGGAATAGGAAGAAATATAAAAGATAATGAGGTAATACAAGGGTCTCCAGCATTTGGGTATTCAGACTGGAACAGATCTTATGTGTACTTTAAAAATTTACCAAAATTGGTAAATAAAATAAATCAACTAGAGAAGGAACTAAAAGCTATTAAAAATCAAGATGAGTAACAATCAAAAAACAATTAAAAATGAAGTAACGCTTTCTGGCGTTGGTTTACACACAGGTAATAAAGTCACAATGACTTTTAAACCTGCTCCTGTAAATAATGGATATGTATTTAAAAGAATTGATTTAGAGGGAGAGCCTATTATTGAAGCAAGTGCAGAATACGTTATCAATACACAACGAGGAACGAATCTTGAAAAAAGAGGAGTTGTTATAAATACTTCAGAACACGTATTAGCAGCTGTTGTAGCTTTAGACATCGATAATATTATTATTGAAGTTAATGCTCCAGAACCACCAATTATGGATGGTTCATCAAAACATTTTGTAGAGGCGCTTGAAGAAGCAGGAATTGAAGAGCAAAATGCAAAAAGAGAAGAATACGTTGTTAAAGAAATTATTTCATTTAAAGACGAAGAAACTGGAAGTGAAATTATTTTAATGCCTTCTGATGAGTACCAAATAACAACAATGGTTGATTTTGGGACGAAAGTTTTAGGTACTCAAAATGCTACATTAAATTCACTATCAGAGTTTAAAACAGAGATTTCAGACGCAAGAACATTTAGTTTTTTACATGAATTAGAAATGTTACTTGATCATAATTTAATTAAAGGAGGCGATTTAAATAATGCTATTGTATATGTAGATAAAGAAATATCTGAAGCTACAATGGTAAAATTAAAAGAAGCTTTTAATAAAGAAAACCTTACCGTCAAACCTAACGGAATTTTAGATAATTTAACATTGCGTTGGGCAAATGAAGCTGCTCGTCATAAATTGTTAGATGTTATTGGTGATTTAGCCTTGGTTGGTACTAGAATAAAAGGTAAAGTTATAGCAAACAAGCCAGGTCATTTAGTAAATACATTGTTTGCAAAAAAATTACAAAAAATTATTAAATTAGAAAAAAGGAATTATGTTCCTAAATTCGATTTAAATCAACCACCTTTAATGGATATTCATCAAATTATGAATATTCTTCCACACAGACCACCTTTCTTACTAATAGACAGAATTATTGAATTATCTGATACCCATGTGGTTGGAATGAAAAATGTGACAATGAATGAAGAATTTTTTGTTGGACATTTTCCAGGAGCACCAGTAATGCCAGGTGTTTTACAAGTTGAAGCAATGGCACAATGTGGTGGTGTTTTAGTATTAAGTACAGTACCAGATCCAGAAAATTATTTAACGTATTTCATGAAAATGGATAATGTTAAATTTAAGCAGAAAGTATTACCTGGTGATACTTTAATATTTAAAGCTGAATTAATAACTCCAATTAGACGTGGAATTTGTCATATGCAATCGTATGGTTATGCGAACGGAAAATTAGTTGTTGAAGCTGAATTAATGGCGCAAATTGCCAAAAAACCAAAAGAATAATGAATCAACCATTAGCTTACATACATCCAGGTGCAAAAATTGCTACAAACGTAGTTGTTGAACCTTTTACTACAATTCATAATAATGTTCAAATTGGTTCAGGTACTTGGATTGGTTCTAATGTTACCATTATGGAAGGTGCTCGAATTGGAAAGAATTGTAGAATTTTTCCAGGAGCAGTTATTTCAGCAATTCCACAAGATTTAAAATTTGACGGAGAAGATTCCCTAGTAATTATAGGAGATAATACAACAATTAGAGAATGTGTTACTGTTAACAGAGGTACCAAAGCGTTAGGTAAAACTCAAATAGGAGATAACTGTTTAATTATGGCAACATCACATATTGCACACGATTGTGTAATTGGTGATAATTGTATTTTAGCCAATGGTTCTGTAATTGCAGGGCATGTTACTGTAGGAGATTTTGCAATTTTAAGTGGTTTAGTTGCGGTACATCAATTTATTCATATTGGTCAACACGCGTTAGTTTCAGGAGGGTCATTAGTTAGAAAAGACGTTCCACCATTTACAAAAGCAGGTAAAGAGCCTTTATCTTATGTTGGTATAAATTCAATAGGATTAAGAAGAAGAGGTTTTGATACTGAAAAGATTAGAGAAATTCAGGATATTTACAGAATTTTATATCAAAAAAACTACAACAATTCTCAGGCTTTAGGTAAAATTGAAGCTGAAATGGAAGCAACAAAAGAAAGAGATCAAATTATTCTATTTATAAAAAATTCTCAAAGAGGAATTATGAAAGGATATACAGGTAGCTAATAATTAGCTATTTTAATTAATTATTTATACAAAATAAATGGCAACAACATCAGATATTAGAAATGGTTTATGTATTAGACATAATAATGATATTTTTAAAGTAGTAGAATTTTTACACGTAAAGCCAGGAAAAGGACCTGCTTTTGTAAGAACCAAATTAAAAAGTTTATCTACAGGTAAAGTATTAGATAATACATTCCCTGCAGGAAGAAAAATTGAAGATATTAGAGTTGAAACTCAAAAATTTCAGTATTTATATCCTGAAGGAGATGATTTTCATTTTATGAATACTCAAGATTATAATCAAATTACCTTACAAAAAAATGTTTTAGATGCTCCAGAGCTTTTAAAAGAGGGAGAGGTTGTTACAATTATTGTAAATACGGAAGATGATATGCCACTTTCAGTAGATATGCCTTTAAGTGTTATTTTGGAAATTACACATACTGAACCTGGTGTAAAAGGAAATACAGCTACAAATGCTACTAAACCAGCAACAGTTGAAACTGGTGCTACTATAAATGTTCCATTATTTATTAATGAAGGTGATAAAGTAAAAATTGATACAGCTAAAAGTGCTTATTTAGAGAGAGTTAAAGAATAGATTTATTTATGAAGTTTCCTCGTGTTTATACTTTAAAAGAAATAGCAGAGCTTACCGGAGCAAAAGCTGTAGGACCTGAAAGTTACCCCATTTCTGGATGCAATGAAATTCATGTAGTTGAGCCAGGGGATATTGTTTTTGTTGATCATCCTAAATATTATGATAAAGCACTGCAATCTAAAGCTTCAGTAGTTTTAATTAATAAAAAGGTAAAATGTCCTGAAGGAAAGGCTTTATTAGTTTCTAAGGACCCATTTTCTTGTTTTAATAAACTAACAACTTTTTTTAGTGCTTTTCAACCAGCCATTAAAAGTATTGCTGATACTGCTAAAATAGGAGTCAACACAATTATTCAACCAAATGTATTTATTGGAAACAATGTAGCTATTGGAGATAATTGTGTAATACATCCAAATGTAATTATTTACGATAATTGCCAAATTGGTAATAATGTAACAATTCATGCAGGTACAAGTATTGGTGCCGATGCTTTTTATTATAAAAATAGACCTACTGGATACGATAAATTATTATCTAGTGGAAGTGTTGTAATTGAGGATAATGTAGATATAGGTTCACTTTGTACTATTGATAAAGGTGTTTCAGCAAATACAACAATAAAAAAAGGAACTAAAATTGATAATCAGGTACAGGTTGGACATGATACAATTATTGGCGAAAATTGTTTAATAGCCTCTTTAGTAGGTGTTGCAGGTTGTTGTATTATTGAAGATAACGTAATCCTATGGGGACAAGTAGGAACTAATAGTGGTGTTACTATTGGTAAAGGAGCTGTAATACTTGGTCAGAGTGGTGTTGCAAAATCTTTAAAAGGAGGAAAAACGTATTTTGGAACTCCTGCAGGTGAAGCCCGAAAAAAGCTGAAAGATATTGCGGAAATCAATCAGTTTCTTAGAGATCAAAAAAAAACATAATTTTTTTTAATCAAAACATTTAAAAAAATTACATTTGTAATAAAGCATAAACTAACTAAATAAATATTTTTAAATGAGCGTTTTAGTCAATAAAAATTCAAATATAATTGTACAAGGTTTTACAGGTGGTGAAGGAACTTTTCATGCATCTCAAATGATAGCGTATGGAACAAATGTAGTTGGAGGGGTTACACCAGGTAAAGGTGGTCAAACTCACTTAGATAAGCCTGTATTTAACACAGTACAAGAAGCCGTTGATAAAGTTGCTGCTGATACATCAATCATATTTGTACCGCCAGCTTTTGCTGCTGATGCTATTATGGAAGCTGCTGCTGCCGGAATTAAAGTAATTATTTGTATTACTGAAGGAATTCCTGTAGGAGATATGGTAAAAGTAAAAGCTTATATTGAGAATAAAGATTGTAGACTTGTTGGTCCTAACTGTCCAGGAGTTATTACTCCAGGTGAAGCAAAAGTTGGTATTATGCCAGGTTTTATTTTCAAAAAAGGAAATGTAGGTATTGTTTCAAAATCTGGAACATTAACGTATGAAGCTGCTGATCAAGTTGTAAAACAAGGTTACGGAATTACAACAGCTATTGGTATTGGTGGTGATCCAATTATTGGAACAACTACAAAAGAAGCTGTTGAATTATTGATGAATGATGACGAAACAGAATGTATTGTTATGATTGGTGAAATTGGTGGCCAGTTAGAAGCTGAAGCTGCGCGTTGGGTAAAAGCCAATGGTAATAAAAAACCAGTAGTTGGTTTTATTGCTGGACAAACAGCACCTAAAGGTAGAACAATGGGACATGCAGGTGCTATTGTTGGTGGAGCTGATGATACGGCGCAAGCTAAAATGAAAATATTAAGTGAAAATGGAATTCATGTTGTTGATTCTCCAGCTAAAATTGGAGCTAAAGTAGCTGAAATCTTAAAATAATAAAACAAGCAATCATATGAAAAGCTTCCTAGTTTGGAGGCTTTTTTTATACAATTGTGTATCTTTGATTTATTGTAAAATAAAATATAAAATAACATAGAATATATGAAACTTTTAGAAAACAAAACTGCTTTAATTACGGGAGCAACAAGAGGAATAGGACGAGGAATTGCAATTACATTTGCAAAACAAGGAGCTAATGTTGCATTTACGTTTAATTCATCTGTTGAAGCCGCTCAAGAGTTAGAAAAAGAGTTAGAATCGCATGGTGTAAAAGCAAAAGGTTACCAATCAAATGCAGCAAAATTTGATGCAGCTCAAGAATTAGCTGCTAATGTTTTAAAAGAATTTGGAACTATTGATGTATTAATTAACAATGCAGGTATTACTAAAGATAATTTGTTAATGCGTATTTCTGAGGCAGATTTTGATCAAGTAATTGAAGTGAATTTAAAATCGGTTTTCAACTTAACAAAAGCTGTTATTAGACCAATGATGAAACAACGTGCTGGCTCAATTATAAATATGAGTTCAGTTGTTGGATTGAAAGGAAATGCTGGTCAAGCTAATTATGCAGCTTCAAAATCTGGTATTTTAGGCTTCACCAAATCTGTAGCTTTAGAATTAGGTTCAAGAAATATTCGTTGTAATACGATTGCTCCAGGTTTTATTGAAACTGAAATGACAGGGAAGTTAAACGAAGAAGTAGTGCAAGGTTGGAGAGATTCAATTCCTTTAAAAAGAGGAGGGACGCCTGAAGATATTGCCAATGCGTGTGTATTTTTAGCATCAGATATGAGTTCTTACATTACTGGTCAAACGTTGAGTGTTGATGGTGGAATGTTAACTTAAAATCATATAAATTGGAAACAGCTACTTTGTTATACCTAATTTTAGCGACTATTGCCGCTTTATTACTAGCTGCGTTCCAATATTTATACAAATCAAAAGAGAAAAGCCAATTGAATTATTGGCTTTCTTTTTTACGTTTTTTAACTTTTTTTTCAATATTTATACTACTTATAAACCCTTCAATAAAAAAAAGAGTAGTAGAAATTGTAAAACCAAATTTACTTGTTGCTGTTGATAATTCAGCATCTATCAACTACAACAAACAAACTACTACAGTAACTAAAGTTTTAGATGTATTTAAATCTAATTCAGCATTAAATTCAAAATATGAAGTTGCTTATTATTCCTTCGGAAAAGAAGTGCAATTAGCAGATTCTTTAGCTTTTAATGAAACTGAAACAAACATTTCAAAACTACTACAAAACTTTTCAAAAATATATAAAGAAGGCATTAATCCTGTTGTTTTAATTACTGACGGAAATTCAACTTCAGGAAATAGTATAGAATTTTCAACTTATAAAAGTCCTGTATATCCACTTGTGATTGGAGATACCTCGGTGATAGAAGATATTTATATTAGTCAATTAAACGCAAATAAGTATAGTTTTATAAACAATCAATTTCCTGTAGAATTGTTTGTAAACTATACAGGAAAAAAAGCTGTAAGTAAAAAACTATCCATAATTCATAAAGGAAAAATAATTCATAAGGAAGTCTTAAATTTTTCAGAAACAGAAAATAGCCAAATTTCAAATTTTTATTTAACAGCCAATAATGGAGGTGTTCAATATTACACGGCAGCCATTGAAAATTTAAAAAATGAGCAAAATACCATTAATAATTCTAAAACGTTTAGTGTTGATATTATTGAAGAAAAATCTGAAATAGCAATTGTAACTTCTGTGATTCACCCAGATTTGGGGATGTTTAAAAAATCGATAGAAAGCAATAAACAGCGAACAGTTAATATTTATAATATCAATGATTCTGAATTAGAGTTGTCAGATTATCAGTTAGTTATTTTATATCAACCAACTAAAAAATTTAAAAACCTATTTACTGAAGTAAAAGACAAGGAAATAAATTATTTTATTGTTTCGGGAACAAGTACAGATTGGGGATTTTTAAATACTGCTCAACCTTTTTTCAAAAAAGAAAGTAGTAACGTAACAGAGCATTATTTACCTGAATTTAATCCGAATTATGCCTCTTTTATAAATACAGATATTGGTTTTGAATCCTTTTCGCCTTTAAATAATGAGTTTGGAGAGCTGGTTTTTTCTATACCTTATCAAACATTATTGTATAAAAAAATAGGCGCAATTACTACTGAGCAACCTTTATTGGTGACTTTTGAAAATGACGCTCAAAAAATAGGACTTTTTGTTGGAGAATATAGTTGGAGATGGCGAATGAGTAGTTTTACAGCAACAAAATCGTTTGAGGCTTTTGATGGTTTTATTTCAAATTTAATGCAATATTTAACGTCTAATTTAAAAAACAAACGTTTAAATTCAAGTGTGAAATCGTTATTTTATGCTAATGAAACCATACAGGTAACAGCCAATTATTTTGATAAAAATTTAAATTTAGATACAAGAGCAAAGCTTTGGTTGACAATTATTAACGAAGAAAATAACTATATTCATAAAATTCCGTTTGCAATTACAAACAATCGTTTTGTAGCTGAATTATCAAATATTCCACCAGAAGAGTATAGTTATACTGTAACTGTTGAAAATCAATCGGAACGTGTTTCGGGAAATTTTAAAGTACTTCCTTTTGATGTTGAACAGCAATTTAGCCAATCTAATGATCGTGGTTTAAAAATTCTTTCTGAAAAAACTTCAGGAAAAACATTTTACTCAGATGAAACAGCAGATTTAATACAAACACTTGTTAATGCAGAAGCTTCAAAAAGTATACAGAAAGCAACTATTATAAAAACACCTTTAATAGACTGGAAATGGCTATTAGGATTCATTTTATTTTTATTAAGTTTTGAGTGGTTTACACGTAAATACTTTGGTAAAATATAAAATAAATAAACGTTAAATCACTAATCGTAAGTTTTTTGTGCTTGATTATCAAGTAAATTGATACTGCTATTAATAAAAGTTATTTTTTAGTATTAAATTAATATTCCTTAATTTGTATTATTGTATTGATGAATAAAATTGCGGCATTCATATTATCGTTTATTATATTATTTCAAAGCTTAAGTTTTGATATACAAGATGTTGTTAAAATCCCAACACTAATAAATCATATATCTTGTCATTTGAATGGTGGAGATAATTTAGCCGATTTTATTGAAAAGCATTATGGGAATCAATCAGAAACTCATAAAAGCGAACACCATGAACACAAAGAACTTCCTTTTAAACATCAGCATTTAGATTCTCATTTTCAAGTAGCTTTCGTAGTTTATTTTCAACAATATCCTTTTCAAATGATAGAATTTATTCCTGAAAACAATAATTTTAATTACGCTGAGCCCCTAACTTCTTTAGTAGTAAATAACTTTTTTCAACCTCCAAAATTAGCATAATTCTTCTGTTTTTAATTAATTATAATGAATTTCAATTGTATTGAGATTTATCATATTACATTACTAATTCAAAAAAATTATGTTACAAAAAATTATAAAATTAAGTATACAAAACAAGTTAATTGTTTTGTTATTTACAGCGGCCTTTTTTGGGTTTGGATTATTTGCCTTAACGCAAATTCCAATTGGAGCTGTTCCAGATATTACCAACAACCAAGTACAGGTAATTACCACTTCAAGAAATTTAGCAACTCAAGATGTTGAACAGTTTATTACGTATCCAATTGAACTTGAAATGGCAAATTTACCGGGTGTTGAAGAAATTCGTTCTACATCAAAATTCGGGCTTTCAGTAGTAACTATTGTATTTAACGATGCTATGGGAACTTATTTGCCACGACAATTAATTGCTGAAAAAATAAAAACGGCTAGTGAGAAAATTCCAGAAGGATTTGGTACACCTGAAATGGGGCCAATTACAACTGGTTTGGGTGAAATTTATCAATATATTTTAGATACAAAACCGGGTTTCAAAAATAAATATTCAGCAATGGAGCTGAGAACCATTCAAGATTGGGTGGTTAAACGACAATTGTCAGGAATACCAGGTGTTGTTGAAGTAAATACTTGGGGCGGGTTTTTAAAGCAATATGAAGTTGCCATAAATCCAGAGAAATTAAAATCGATGCATATTTCTTCGGCTCAAATTTTAGATGCATTAGCGCAAAATAATAGTGTTGCAGGTGGTGCTTATATTGAAAAAATAAACGAAAGTTACTTTGTTCGTGGTGAAGGTTTAATCAAATCTATAAACGATATTGAAAACATTGTTATTAAAAATGTTGAAGGCGTTCCTGTATTGATAAAAGATGTTGCCCAAGTTAATTATGGTTCGGCTAATAGATTTGGTGCTATTACAGGAAATGGCGAAGGAGAGAAAGTTTTAGGACAAGTAATGATGTTAAAGGATGGCGATTCAAATAAAGTGATTGAAGCTGTAAAACAACGGGTTGCTGAAATTCAAAAAACATTGCCAGAAGGTGTGTATATAAATGGCTTTTTAGAGCGAAGTGAATTGATAGGTAAAACTACGTTTACCATTGCTGAAAACTTGATTTTAGGTGTTATCATCGTAATTTTTGTTGTGATTTTATTATTAGGAAGTTTTAGATCTGGTTTGGTTGTCGCTTCGGTAATTCCGCTATCATTACTCTTTACTTTATCTATGATGTACTTGTTTGGTATTGATGCCAATTTAATGAGTTTAGGCGCTATTGATTTTGGAATTATTATTGATGGTGCAGTTATTATTGTGGAGTTTATAGCTTTTAAAATTACAGCCAATCAAAAGGAGCTAAGCTTACTTTCAAAAGATGAACGACAAGATAGTATAGATGAAATTACCTATACAAGTAGTTCTAAAATGATGACTTCTGCAGTATTTGGACAGCTGATAATTTTAATTGTTTTTATTCCAATATTATCATTAAGTGGTGTTGAAGGGAAAATGTTTAAGCCAATGGCAATGGCATTTAGCTTTGCGTTATTGGGAGCTATGTTTTTGTGTTTTACCTATGTTCCTGTAGTTTCATCAATTTTTTTAAAGCCAGAAAAAGAATCAAAAAATAACATTTCAAAACGACTAATGAACTTCTTTTACAGTTTGTACGAGCCAGTTATTAAGTGGGCATTGTATCATAAAAAGTTGGTGATTGGTTTTTCGGCGGTTTTATTAGTTGTTTCAGGTTTTATATTTAATAATATGGGAGGTGAATTTATACCAACACTTGATGAAGGTGATTTTGTAATTCAACCAGTTTTAAAAACGGGAACTTCATTAACGAAGACGGCTAATATTACTACACAAATTGAACAAATCTTATTAGATAATTTTCCTGAAGTTAATCAGGTGGTATCTAGAATTGGTGCTGCAGAAGTGCCTACAGATCCAATGTCTATGGAAGAAAGTGATATAATTATCAAATTAAAACCAAAAGGCGAGTGGGTTTCAGCAAATTCAAAAGATGAGTTGGCCGATAAATTCAAAGAAAAATTATCCATAATTCCTGGGATAGATTATGAATTTACACAACCTATTGAAATGCGTTTTAATGAATTAATTACAGGGGTTAGAGCAGATGTTGCTATTAAAATTTATGGTGAAGATTTAAGTGTTTTGACAAATAAAGCAGATGAGATTAAATCGAAGATTTCTAATGTTGAAGGTGCTTCAGATATTATTGTTGAAAAAATTGATGGTTTGCCGCAAATGACAGTGACTTACAATCGTAAAAAAGTAGCACGTTACGGCTTAAATATTCAGAATTTAAACAGTGTAGTTTCAATGGCTTTTGCAGGCACAACCGTTGGGAATGTTTTTGAAGGCGAACGCAGATTCGATTTGGTAGTGCGTTTAGACGCACGTTATCGAAAAAACATAGATCATTTAAGAAATTTATATGTTGATACACCTTCGGGAAATAAAATTCCGTTGAATGAAGTGGCAAGTATTGAATATACAAAAGGGCCCGCAAAAATATCTAGAGATGATACAAAGCGCCGTATTGTAATTGGTGTAAATGTTAGAAACCGTGATATGGAATCAGTTGTTCAAGATGTTCAAAAGATTATTGAAACCGAAGTAAAACTCCCTGTTGGTTATACAATTTCTTACGGTGGTCAGTTTGAAAATTTAAATAGTGCTAAAGCTAGGTTAAAAGTAGCAGTTCCAATTGCGTTGTTGCTGATTTTTATTTTATTGCATTTTGCCTTTAACTCTATAAAAGATGCATTGATGATTTTTTCAGCAATTCCTTTATCTGCTGTTGGTGGTGTGCTGTTTTTGTGGTTAAGAGGATTACCTTTTAGTATTTCAGCAGGTGTTGGTTTTATTGCTTTATTTGGTATTGCAGTACTCAACGGAATTGTATTGATAGAGCATTTAAAATCCTTGAAAGAAAAAGGAATGGATAATGTGTACGAACGAATATTAGTAGGAACAAAAGAACGTTTAAGACCTGTAATTTTAACTGCGGCAGCCGCTGCATTAGGTTTTTTACCAATGGCAATTTCAACAAATGCAGGTGCTGAAGTTCAGCGTCCGTTAGCTACCGTAGTAATTGGTGGTTTATTTACAGCAACTATTTTAACATTGGTGGTATTACCTGTTTTATATGCTATTTTCGACACTAAAAAAATAACGATAAAACCAAAGAACAAATTAAAAAACCTTTCTGTTTTGGTATTGTTTTTATTCCCTTTAGCCAGTTTTTCACAAGAAAGAGTAATTTCTTTAGAAGAAGCTATTGAAATTGGTTTTGAAAATAATAAACAATTAAATATTCAAAAGTTAACTGTTGATAGAAGTGATAAGTTAGAAAACAGTGCTTTTAATATCAATAAAACCAGCGTTTATTATACAAAAGACAGAACTAATTTAGGAATTGATGGCAAGCCATTTGAAACTTTTGGGGTTTCTCAAACTGTTGAGTTTCCATCTATTTATTTTGCTCGAAAGAAAATGAATAAAATTCAAACTAAAATGGCCGAATTGTCTTTTGAATTATCTAAAAACGATTTAATAAAGGATATTTCTGAAGCATATTACGAGGTTGTTTATTTGAATGAAAAATTAGTATATGTAACTTATATCGATAGTTTATACCAAAATTTTTCGAAAGCAGCAAAGCGAAAATACGAGTTGGGAGCTACAAATTATTTAGAAATGATTACAGCACAATCTAAATATAAAGAGTACACAACGCAAATAAAACAGTTAAATAATGATATTGAAATTGCATACACTAATTTAAATAGTTTGTTGCAATTAGATGAACAGTTTAAAATAGCATTGGTAAAGTTACCAAAGATAAATGTAAAAGAAATTGAAGTCAGTGCCCATTTAATTCAACAATATTATATAGAAAATAGCAGCTATTTTAAAGCTAAAAAAAGTATTGAAACACAACAATTATTGCCAGATTTACAATTTAATTATTTCAATAGTAAAGATTTGGCGTTGAATAGCTCAGTAAATAGTTTTCAGGCAGGAATAGCGATTCCTTTGTTTTTCTTCGGAAATTCAGCAAAAATTTCTGTAGCAAAAATTGAGGAAGATTTGTCTAATGAAGTTGCTTTTGATGCGGAATTAAAGTTGAAATATATGTATCAAAATTTACTTCATAAATTAAAAAGGAGTGAAGCAGAGCTTACTTATTATATGGAAAGTGGGCAACAACTTGCAAATGAAATTTTAAAAACAGCCACTAAAAGCTATAAAAATGGTGAAATTGACTTTTTTCAATATATACAAAGTATTGAGACTTCCAATCAAATCAATATTAATTATTTACAAAATTTAAATGCATACAATAAAATAGTGTTAGAAATAAACTATTTAAACTTATAACATTATGAAAAAATATATTTTAAAATCCGTTTGTATCGTTTCAGCAATGCTCATTATATCTTGTACTTCAACCAAAAAGAGTGATGAAACAATTGAAACGGTAACACATGATAATGATAATTTAGTTGAAATTACTGTAGAGCAATTTCAAAATTCAAAAATGAAAATTGGAAAACTTTCTATGGAAACATTTAATAAGGGAGTGGTTACCAACGGTCATATTGATGTTCCACCAGCAAACCGCGCTCAAGTAAGTGCAATAATGGGAGGTTATGTTAAAACATCTCCTTTATTGGTAGGAAATTGGGTGGAAAAAGGACAACGATTGTTAACGCTAGAAAACCCTGATTATATTGAAATTCAACAAAAATATTTAGAAACGTTTGAGCAATTAAACTATTTAAAATCTGAGTATGAACGTCAGAAAACCTTATTTGATGAAAAAATAACTTCGCAAAAAAACTATTTAAAAGCTGAAAGTACTTATAAAAGTACCATTGCTTTATTTAATGGCTTAGAACAAAAGTTGCTATTAATGAATATCAATCCTTCAAATGTAAAAGAAGGAAAAATTACTTCAATTATACCAATTTATGCACCTATATCAGGAAGTGTTGCTGAAGTTTATACAAGTGTTGGTAAATTTATGGATGCTTCAGAAGTATTAATTTCTATTATTGATAGCAAACATAAACATTTAGAGTTGATTGTTTTTGAAAAGGATGTAATGTCTATCAAAGAAGGTCAACTAATTGAATTTCAAACTCCAGAAAATTCAGAAAGAATTTATAAGGCAGAAGTTCATTTAATAGGAACGTCTATTGATCAAGAAAATAGAACAGTACGTGTTCACGGACATTTAGAGGATAAAAAAGAACCTTTTTTAGTTGGTATGTATGTTGAGGCCAAAATAATAACTTATACCGCTGAGAAATTAGCATTACCACTTGAAGCTGTTTTAGAAGAAGATGACAAGTATTATATTTTAATTTTAAATGAACATACAAATCATGGATATACGTTTGAAAAAGAAATGGTACATATAGGATTAAAAAATGAAACGTCTATTGAAATTATTGATATAAATAATACATTGAAAGATAAACAAATTTTAGTTGAAGGTGCTTTTATTCCATTGGATGAAGAGGCTGGAGGGCATAGTCATTAAATTATGCTAAAAACAGATTTTTTATGAATTCTGTTTCGTATTTTTGAATAAAAATAAACTTAAAATATAAATTATGGCGAATAACGCACAATTGCAATTACCAAAAACATTAATGCCGATTATTTTAATAGGTATTGTTGCTATTATATTTTTATCAAAATCTACTGTAACTATTGATGCCGGTGAAGCGGGTGTTTTATGGAAACGTTTTGATGGAGGTGTAGTAACTGATCAACCACCATTAGGAGAAGGATTTCATATTGTAGCTCCTTGGAACAACGTCATCGTTTACGAAGTTCGTCAACAAGAGCTATATGAAACTATGAAAGTTCTTTCATCAAACGGATTAGATATTTTATTAGAAACGTCAACTTGGTATTTACCAAAAGCGGATGAATTAGGCTATTTACATCAAAAAATTGGTGAAAATTATTTAGAACGTATTATTAAACCAGCATTGCGCTCAGCAGCACGTAGTGTTGTTGGTCGTTATACTCCAGAACAATTGTATTCTAGTAAAAGGGATGTAATTCAGAATGAAATTTTTGAAGAAACAAGAACAATTTTAGATGATGAACATATACAATTGAATGAAGTATTGGTAAGAGATGTAACATTACCACCAACAATTAAAGACGCTATTGAACGTAAATTAAAACAAGAGCAAGAATCTTTAGAATATGAGTTTAGATTAGTCACAGCTGCTAAAGAAGCCGAAAAAGTAATTATTGAAGCTGAAGGTAAAGCAGAGTCTAACCGTATTTTAAGTGCATCATTAAATGATCAAATTTTAAGAGATAAAGGTATTGAAGCTACTTTAGAGTTAGCTAACTCACCAAACAGTAAAGTAATTGTTATAGGAAGTGGAAAAAATGGAATGCCAATTATTTTAGGAAACCAATAATTTTCAGCCGCTATCTCGTAAAGTATTTAAACTTATTTATAGGGTTCAATTTGATAAAATTGAACCCTATTTTCAAACATAATCATACATTGGTTTAAAATGATTACCCAGTAATGGAATGGCTTTGTCCATCTTTTAGTGACTTCGACAAGAGAGCCAAATACGCTGATTTTTTCACAGCTTCATCCGTTGGAAAGAGAGCTTATTTTTTAGTGTATTTTCTTATTTTTCCATTAATGTTTTCAATAAGATTTGTTGTCTAAATAATGCGTCTTATTTCCACAGGAAAATCTAAAAAAGTTGTAAGTTCATTCCAACTTTTTCAACCAAGAATCTACAGCATAGGCTTAATTATTATTCCATTTTAATTTAAAGTCTTCCAAGGCAGCTCTTACCGCTTGTTGGTTTGGGCAGTATAGATATACTTCAAGTCTTTGGTAAACTTTTTGATCTTTTCAAACTACATGTCTAGCAGCGTTTCTGATTTGAGATACCAGACAGATTTGTTTGGTTGAATGAGGGAAAACCGGCTTAATTGTATTGATAAATCCGTTCAAATTATCAGTAGCTATAATTAAGATATCTTGAACACCTTTTGCATAAGGTGATACAGTCAGAATTTCAATACCTTCTGAGAAAATACTTCTTTTGAGTACTATTTGAGGTTCAAATTCAGCATTAAGTTCTGTTGTAACCACTATATCAAATTCACATTGTGCTGTTATGATTGTTTTTTAGCTTAACCATTACATTTTTATACATACTTGACAGGACATCACCTTTAAATAGCTAAAAAATACCATGAAAGAAATTACTTTTTTAATACTTGTTGAAGTGCTAAATTATAATCGTATTGTAAATCTTCATGCACTAAAAGGATCTTTTTTTGAATGCTTATAATTTCACGATCAAAAATATTTTGAAGCACGGTATTTCTTGAAATAGATGGTTTAAATTCTTTTAATTTTTGGCAAAAATAGAGGAGGAGTTCTATTTCAGTTTCCTTATTTTTTGAATACCGAATGTATTTTTTAATCAATCGTAAAATTTTACGGATACTTTTTTTTATGAAATAATAGGTGTTGGTATTTACAAGTTCAAATTGTTCATCTATTTCTAATTTTACAGTTTCAATATAACCTTCTTCAAAAGAAGCTTCAAAAAGTAGGTAGGTTAATAATTCTTTATTTTCCTTCTTAAACTTTGATAAACGTAAGCAAAGCTCAATCAACTCACTTTGAGTTTTATACTTTAATTCTTTTTTTAATACGGTTACCGTAACTGCTTTCATAGTTTAATTTTTATGATGCAAATAAATCAAAAGAATTCATTTCAATCACCACATTGTCTAAAATAGTTGTAGATGCTGTATTTTTCTTTAAGTACGAATTTAAAATTCGTTTTACATCAGTGGTATCTTTTTGTATTGAAATAATGTTTGTATAGTCACTTACCGAAGATAAAACACTTGATTTTGGTGCGTAACCAAAGCCTTTATAAATACCATTTACAATTAATACATATGCATTCTCATTAGGTATTCTTCCTTGTTCTTGTATTACAAAATGTTCGGCTTTAAACTTTACAGATTCAATAGCTTGTTCAACTCTTGAATTATAGGTGTTTATAGGTTCTTCATCTTTACAAACTCCATTACATTGCTTTAATTGATAATGAAAACAGTTTGATACGTTTGATTGTAAATGGCAATACTTAGGACATAAGGTAAATTCTTTACATAATTTTTCAAGGAAATTTCTACATTCTGAACTACTGTAAAACTTCATTAAAGGATTGGTAATTAGTTTCAGCCTATTGAATGCAAGATGGATAATTCCATTTCTATCTTCATAACTAAAAATGCCATAACTTTCTGAAGTTCTTCGTTGTGCTCTGTTATATTTTGGAAACCATTTTTTTATTTCCGAAGATTCTAACAATAAGGCTAATAGTTCGCTACCTGTTTCTACAAAAGTAACAGCAGCAATTTCTAAACACATAGTGAGTTCTTTTTTAGACTTATCGTAAAAATGACTTAAAACGCGTTGTTTTATATTATTTGCTTTGCCTACATAAATAATGTCTTGATTACTATCTTTAAAATAATATACGCCAGTTTTTTCAGAAAGTTCATCAATGGTTTTTTTTGAAATTAAAGGAGGTAATGTGGCTTGGCGTGATCGTGGATTTAAAAATGAAGTAAATACTTCTTCATTTTTATCTAAATTCAATAATTTTTCAAATAAAATAGTAGTTGCCTCAGCATCTCCTTTTGCTCTATGCCTGTCTTGAATATGAATATTTTGTGTAGTACATAAAGCACCTAAACTATACGATTTTAGACCTGGAATTAATTTTCTAGACAAACGAACCGTACATAATTTTTTACGCTTAAAATCAAAACCAAGATCTTTAAACTCTTTTTGAATAATATTGTAATCAAAATTAACATTGTGCGCCACAAAAATAGTGTCTTTAGTAATTTCGGCTACCTGTTTTGCAATTTCATAAAACTTTGGAGCGCCACCAACCATTGCATTTGTAATACCCGTTAAATTGGTGATAAAAGGAGGGATAACACACTCCGGATTTACAAGGGTTGTAAACTCGTCAATTATCTTTTTTCCATCAAAAACAAAAATTGAAATTTCAGTAATTTTTGAACTGTGACCAGTTGTTTCTATATCTACAATTGAATACATTAATTAACCGTTTTTTGTAATTCTTTTAATTCAACTCCTAATTGAGTTAACATTGAGGCAATACTGCTAATTTTTAATTCTTGTTCGCTGTATTCTTGGGTATTTATACTACATGTAAATTCCCATAATTCAATAATTTCTTCAACAGGAACATAATACGGATCGTATTTTTTATTGTCTGAAGCTAGTAATAACATATTGTGTTCTTCAATTTTATCATATACTCTTTTGTACACAATCCCATCGTTTAACGTTAATACAATATAAGTATGACCATCCTTTAAATCTCTAATATCATCAACAAAACGTGCAACAATATAAGAACCACTTTTTACAGGTAACATAGAATCTCCTTTTATAGGAAACGCTCTATGCGTCCCAGTTGGTAAAAAAGGCAATTTAATTTTGTTTAGGTGTTCTATATATTCTGGATCAGAATAGCCACGTAAATAACCTGCGGAAGCTTCAACGGGCACCATTTCAATAAACTCTTCATCATTAGTATCTATGGTAATAGGAAACAGTGTTCTTTTGTTTCCTACATTTATAAACGAGGCTTCTGATGCTGATGTCAAGTCATTTTTTATAAGTGCATCAATGGGTAAATTAATGAAATTTGATAAATCTATTAAAAAATCAACAGGAGGAATGGCTCTATCCTCTTCGTAAGAGCTAATTCTTGAGCGAGATACCTTTAAAATAGATGAGAATTGTTCTTGGGTTAATCCTTTTAAGGTGCGTAGATGTTTGATGTTTTTTGCTAGGTAATTCATAAAGCTTATTAAATGAGCGTGTATTGCTAATATTTTAAGCTAATATACTGAAAATTTATAAACGACCTAATTTATTTAAAAAAAGGCATTAAAATAAATTAATTATGAATCTGTAGTTGGAGTTTCTTGACTTTTTTTGATTATAGCTTTTAAACGTTCTTGATGCACAATTTTTTTAGTAGTTAATTTATTTTTTTTTTGCGCCATAAGTTTGCTGTGTTTTGCTTTGTTAACTGTGTTTTTTGCACGTCCTTTTTTAGCCATATTTGTATTTTATGAAGAGAAAAGACACTTCATCTTATATAAAATGAAGTGTCCTTTATTTTATTAATTTATATTATTCAATTAACTCTGAACTCATATCACCATCAATAGCAATTTCGTCAATAGCTTCAACTAACTTACTGGTATCCCAAAATCCATATTCTTCAACCACTTTGCCATCTTTGTAATTTATTGACAAATGTACTGGAATTTTTAATGTAGTATTATTTGCTTTAAGCGTTCCTTGCCAAACAGCCCAAAAATTCACCCATTTTTTACCATTATCATCAATAATCATTTCAAAAAATATAGGTTCGTCAAGGTATTCATACGATGACAATCTTGAAATAATTAATTTATGTCCGTTTAAAGCTTCTGTACTAGTTCTTGCAACATCCCAATTATTATGGTATATTTTTGAATCATCCGTGTATTGTTTTTTCCAAGTTTCCCAATCTCCATCTTCATAAGATTGTATGTGCTCTTTTGCAATATCAATCTCAGGTGAAGAAGTTGTGTAACGTTGTTCTTTTTGACATCCTAAAAACATCAAAAAGGCTACTAGTAATAATGCTGATTTTTTCATAATAGTTTATGTTATTTAAGGCTTTCTCTAAGTTACAAAAAAAATATAAGTTTTTGAAATAAAGTAAATTAAACTATTTTAGTAAGCAATACAAGTTATAAATAATAGTTTTTTTAATGTTTATCTATTTAAAACCAGACCAATGTTAAAAAATACACGTACTTTATTTATATCGTTTACCCAAGAAGCATCAAACGTAATTGGTCCTAAAAAAGAATGGTAAGATGCAGTTGCACCAGCAGACATTATAGTACTTGTTTCAAAACCAGTGCTCCAGTCTCCTTTAGGTGAAAAAGCTTCTTTTATATATTCATCAAAATTATTAAAACCTACAGAAGCAATGTTAAAATGAGGTGTTAGGTAAACTTTATTTAATGGATTAAACTGAATACCTAAATTTAATTTTAGTATCTGATTTACATTTAATTCATCTTCATGCAAGCCAGGAAACATAAAACTACCATTTCTTGGGTTTAGCATATTTCCACCTAAAAAATATTTAGCAGCATAGCCAAAATCAGTAAAAGAGACTTGATTTTCTAATAAATCATCTTCAAAAATAAAACCTGCAGTAGCTCCAATAATTCCAGTAATTTTTTTATTGAAATTAATTCTTTCTTCAAAATCGAAGCTTAATTTTGTAAACCCATTTGTATTACCTTTTTGATCTTCAATAGATTCTTTGGTAAATTTCACATCAGTATCATGAAGTAAAGAACGGCTTAGCATTGCATTAAAATAAGTACCATTTGTAGCGTAAAAAACTTGATTCATATTATTGAACAAATATTGCGCATATACCTGTATATTATTGAACCTGTAATTATATAAATCTAAAATATTGTCGTTGTATTTTGGGTCATTTTCAGGTTTTACATTGGTGTAATTATAATTAATTCCTAAACCTACATACCTATTTAATGAATTGATATTTTTGTTTAACTGATTATCAAATTGCATAAAACGATATTTCATTTTATCGGCAGAATTACCATCAATAAAAATTTTTTGTTTTAAGTTTTCTGAGAAAAATTCAGATCTCCACCACCAAGATTTTAAATGTCCAAAATTTTTCTGGTATTGTAGTCGAAGTCTTGGCTGTTCTGCTATATCAACACTTAGTAATAATCTTGAAGAGTTTCCTAGCAAATTTCTAGCTGTACTATTTAAAACTAAACCAACACCTCTATAAGTATCATAATGTAAAGAACCTTTAATTTGAAATTTAGCTTTTTCATATCCCGTTATTTCTATCGATTTTTTATCTTCAAGACCAAGAGAATGAAACGTAATTTGTTTAAAAATTTGAGTTCCCATTGCTTTATCAATACCTTTAATAAGATCATTAGTTGTATATTTTGTATTGATTTTTATATTGGCTCTAGCTTTTACCAAATCAATATTTGCCTTGCTTATTCCCGAGTATTTTATTGAATCAAGTATAAATTCTTTAGCTATCTTAGGAAGACCTTGTGGAGTTGAATTAAATCTTTTTAGTTGTTCAGACAAATCAACAAGCGCTTTCATATTTATATTTGTACCTATTTTTCCTTGTTCATAAATTTCTTTACTATTAGTAAAGTCACCAGTAGAATAAGTTAAATATTCAGTATGGTCTATTAAAACATCACATAGTTTTCTATTTTCAGGATTTTTTAAATTACTGTTTATCATTCCTGTTTGAAAAAGTAATGTAGCAATATTGTCTAATTCTTCAATAGGAGCCATTCCTCCACCAACATCACTTCCAATAATAATATCAGCACCCATTTCCTTTGCAACATCAGTTGCAAAGTTGTTAAGCACACCACCATCAACAAGTAAGGTTTCTTTATAGGTAACAGGTTCAAAAACTGTAGGAATAGACATACTGGCTCTCATAGCTACCAATAAAGAGCCTTTATCCATAATTATTTCTTTACCATTTACAATGTCTGTAGCCATAGCTCTGTATGGTATTGGAAGTTTATCAAAATCAACGATATTATAAACAGGGTAGGTTAAAACAGCTAAAAATTCACGAAGGTTTTGATCACTTATAAGTCCAGTACTAACTTTTGGTTTTCCTTTATCAAGGTCAAAATCAACTACATATTTATTAAATTCACTTTTTTCTTCAACACTAACATCTTTAAGAGAAATACCTCCACCTAACAAATAATTCCAGTCAGCATTATTTGCAATGTTAGCAATGCTATCACCTGAATAGCCTGCGGAATATAAACCACCTACAATACTTCCCATACTTGTTCCAATAATTAAATCGGGTACAATATTTAAGGAATCTAAAGCTTGAAGTAACGGTATATGCGCTACTCCTTTTGCACCTCCACCACTCAAAACTACGACTACTTTTGGTTTTTTTTCTTGAGAAAAAGTTAGTTGAGGAATTGTGATAAAAATGATTAAGATGAAAATTTTCAATAGTTTCATATAGCTTAATTTTACAGATTTGTTTGAGTTTAAAGTCCTAAATTTAGTTATTCAAATATAGTTTTATTAATTATTATAGGAGAAAAAATCAATAAGAATCTGCGTTAGTTCTTCTGGTTGATCTTCTTGTATAAAATGATTTGCATTTAAATTATAATGTGTTTGATTTTTTGCTCCTGGAATATTTTGTTGCAAAATACTGTCTTTACCTTTCCACATTAAATCGTTATGATTTCCCCAAATAGTAATAAATGGTTTGTTGAAATTTTTAAGCTTTACATTTAATTCTTGATTTATAATAGCTTCTTTTTCATCCTTATTGGTAGGTATCAATGAAGGAAATTTACGGACAGCATTAAAATCACTTTTCGACTTAAAAGGGGTATCGTATTGTAGTTTTATAGAGTCTGGTAATTTTATATTTGAACCCCAATCCATAATATTTCCTGCGGAAAATGTAGGCTCGTTTTGTGCATAATTTACAAAACCCATAAAACTGTCAGGTATGGTTTCACTTCCTTCAAATAAATAACTATATGAAACAGCTACTTTCTGAAATAATTCTGGTTGATTTGCAACAATTCTTAGGGAAATCATTCCACCCCAATCGTGAGCAAATAAATGAATATCAGTTAGTTTAAGTTGCTTAATAAAATTAGTAAGCCATTTTGTATGGTTTAAATAAGTAATTATGTTTGAATTTGTTGGTTTATCAGAATATCCAAACCCAATAAGGTCAGGAATAATTACTCTAAAATGTTGTTTTACTAATTTTGGAGCAATATTTCTATACAAAAATGAACTATTTGGTTCTCCATGCATCAATAAAATTATTGGATCTTTACGATTTCCAATATCTAAATAAGCCATTTTCAGAGAATCACCAATAGTTTCGTAGTTGTATTGTTTGTTTGAAAAAAAATCTATTTTTTCAATTGTATGTTTATTTTTTTTACAACCTATAAAAAAGAAACAGCTAAAAACAGCTATTAAAGTTAAATTCATTAAATAATTTACATTCATAATGAAAAATAGGTTTCTTTATATTTTTAGATGTTGTGTTATGTCTTAAAGACAAAGATACTTATTCATTAATATTTATGATGTGAAATTGTAGGGTAATTTCCACTCAAACATAAAATTTGAACCTGTTCCACCGGCAACATCTATTTCAGCTATCATAAATTCTGTTGATTCCATTGGGGTTAAAAAAATGGCTCTTTTAAATATTTTCTGACAGATGCTCCGTGCGTATCGAAATAATCGGCTTTTAAAATATAAATGGTGTCTAATTCACTCATGTTTATAAAACTAACCATTGTGTTTAAATTGTGTGTTTTATGTTATGAAATAATTTGATTTTTAGAATAAATTGATAAGTGAAATTTTCCAAATTTAAGTGAAAATTCAGCTTTAATGTTTGCAATTCGTTTAGTTAAGTTTTGGGTATTTATAGTGCTAATTTATTTTTTTGTATAATTTATAAGTAGGGTTGAAATATATAAATGATTATTTTTCAAAGGGTTTAACCTTGCTAACCATAGTTTAACTAATTAAGTTTGTTTTCTATTTTATTCATTTGTATTTCTATAGCACTTGGAGATTTAAATCGTATGCCCAAAAAAAGGTGATAAAAAACTTTTGTTTCAAAATTAATAGCAGTTGTGTTTTCTTGTTTATATTTTGTTCCTGAAATGTTTGCGTACAACCCTGTATAAAAACCATCACCATTATAGCCTATGCCAGTTTTTCCATCCCATCTTAAAATAAAATTGTCTTGGTTTGTTTTAATATTTCTAGTTGGTTGTCTTGTTGTTAATTTAGTATTTAAATAACCTAAACTACCTTGAAAATTTAAGGAAACATAAAATTTTTCTTTTGCAACAAAAGTATAAGCATAACCTGGTCCAACACTTGTTTCAAAGTTATTAGATTTTTGCGTGTTAAAACTAGATGATGTATCATCAATTGTATAGTAACGAAAATTAAATACGGGTATAAAACTTCCAGCACTTTTTAATTGGCGCTCAGTTTGTGATGTTAAACTTCTAAGTGAAAACTTGGTATTACTATAGTAACCTAAAGTAAAGGAAAACCCTTTATATTTTAAATCAGGAAACTGTATATATGGATCTCCTTTAGTCCTTGTTGTAAAATCGTTTGAATTTTTAAGATAATAACCTTTAACTTTTGAATACGAAAGATTTGAAAACCAGTGTTTAAAAACTAATGAAGTGCCTAACCTAAATGATTTTGTATTACCTTTTGCATCTTCATCACCATTACCGGGTATGAATTTTGGAGCAACCTCTAAACCAAATGATATGAATTTGTAATTTAATTTTAAACGTAAATTTGTAGGAGTGTTAGGGTATAGTATAAATTTTTCTGTAACAGTTTTAACTTCAAATATTTCGTAGGAATTATTTAATGAAATATCTACAGCAATTTTATCTCCCATTTTTTCTATCCAGCCATCTTCAATTTTCACACCTAGACTATCTGTTGTTTGTGCCCTAATAGAAATTAATACACACAGTGAAAACGTTACTGTTAGGATAACATGTCTTAATATGGCTTGTCTATTCATTTTTCTGTGATTTAATCAAACCTTCTATAAATTATTGCCAACGGGCTCCTTTATTTTGCACTATAAAATTAGACTTATTAACCTTTACTAAGAAACAAGATGAGAACTAAAACGGGTTTTAGAATTAAGTTCTATTATTAGTATTAGTTCTCTTTTCTCTCTTAGGTTGCTTACGACCATTTGGAGACCCCATTAAAAGTAATGTAATAATTTTTAATTTAATTATAAAATTATGAAAAATTATGTAGATTTAATCGGAATTGATGTGTCAAAATTAACAATAGATACTCATATGCACAAAACAGACCTTCATCGTTTTTTTTTAAACAATATAAAGGGTTTTAAGAACTCTTAATTTGGGCAAATACACACTTAGGATTGATTTGAAGAGCCAACATTCGCGTATATAAAAAGTAGCGATTAAAAATCACCAATTTTTCGGTTAAAACAATTTTACAAAAAAAAGTGCATACCTTCTAGACTTGTACTTACTTCTTTATTTTTGATATAAGTTGTTGTAATGCGTTTTTAATTTAATGCTTCGCTGCCAATTCTGCTATTTCTCTAGTAATTTTTGTTGGTGAATTACAATCACAATTTTTCAGTCTAACAACATAAATATCATAATTAGGAAGATATACACCCGTAGATTTAAATCCAAAAAAGAGTCCACCATGTTCTCTGGTAGGAACTCCATTTATTTCTTTAATATGCCATCCATAACTATAGTTAATATGCTCCCCGTTATTCAATGTATAATTTGTATATGCTTTTTCAGTTGTTTCTTTGCTAATTAAAAGGTTATTTTTTATGGTTTCTTGCCAAGTAAACATATCATTGACGTTAGATATCAATGCACTGGTAGAATAAGCAAAAGAATAACTAACTTGTCTACGATTAACATAACCATTCTTATTATGGTAATCTGAAGCTCTGTTTTTAAGAATTTCTCTATGACTTCTATATTTTAGGCTATCATTCCTAGTTTTATAAAAATTTGTTCTTTAACAAAATCACCATATGGCAGTCCACTTAATTTTTCAATGATATGGCCCAATATTACATATCCCGAATTATTATATTTAAATTTTTCCCCTTGAACAAAATCAATAGGTTCGTTTTCAAAAAAAATCAATTAGCTCCAGAGGAGTCAAGTCTTGTTTTGAAATTCTATTTAGTCCTTTAACTCTAGTAAAATCTTTAATCCCCGATGTGTGTGTTAACAAACGGTGTATGGTAATGACAAAATTACTTACTAGATTGTACGCCATATTATAATTTTTAAATCAAACTTTTTATATATTTTAACGGGTTTGGAATAATTACTTTAAAGGAATAAAAAGAGAATATGAATTGCCATCCTTTTCTAGCACTGCAACCGTTAAAACAGTTGCAACACCATCTTCAACAAAGATAAAAGGGCGCTCTAATCTGCCTGCTAATATTTCTGTACCATCAGCTTTTTTTATTGCTTTATCTAACACCTTATAATGCTTTGCTTTTTTCCAGTTAACTCCATCAACAGATGTAATCATGCCCATATATCCAAATGCATGATAAATACCATAATAACGATCTCTTGTCGCATCATACCAAATAGCTGGATCTTCAGAATTTAAATTCCCCACAGCTAGTTTAGGTTGAATTTTCCAGGGGCCTATCGGTGTGTTTGACAAAGCAATTGCTTGACTTCTTATGAGTTCATTTTGAGTTGGCCATTTGCCATTTGAGTATTTAACATTTGGCTTATCACCTCTAACAATCATGATATAACCACCATCAGGTCGTTTTGAAACAGCCGGATTACATGTAATTTGAGCAATAGGACCTTCAGGTTCTACTATGGGGTTGTCAAATCTTTTCCAGGGTCCATTCACACTTTCGGAAACAGCAACTCCAATTCGTTGATTTTGTCTTACCAGTGCTCGAAATTCATTAGAGATGCCACCATGCCGTGCCTCTTCCCATTCTATTTTAGATAGTATTCTTCCACCTACATTAGTTGACATATAATACAAGTAGTATTTACCATCAAAGAACTTGATTCTGGGGTTATGTGCAGTGTAAGCATCCCAATAATCAGGTCCGCGACCTTCTAATACAACTTCTTTATGAACATAGGGTCCTGCAACCGAATCAGCCACTGCATGAGATACAATACCGTCGGTAAGCCATGAACTAAAGCCAATTGCTTGTGACATCTGAGCATAAAAGAGGTGATATTTTCCATCTTCTCCTTTTACTATTGAAGAACCCCAATTGTGATAATCAGAATCTCTTAAAATATTTTTCTCATTAACTTCTAAAATCTTGTTTGCTAAATCCAGATTATCTGTATTTTCTTGTGCTACCAAACTTAAAGGTAAACACAATAAAACGGTATAAATTATCATTTTCATAATATGTATATATTTTATTTTCATCAAATTTATTAATGTTACGTCAGTACATGTTTTCAGCTTGTAGCTAACGATCTTGGCTTTGATTTCGTTAGCGAGTGGTACGCGAGTATCATTCCACTGTAACCATAAATTTATCAAAAAGGCTTGAAAATCCGATTAGGAATTTCAAGCCGTAATGAACTATAGCCGTTGTTGGCATTTTGTTTTTGTTATAGGGAAAAATTATTAATCAGGTAAAGTTCTACCCGAAATTTCCACTTTTCCATTATTAATAGTTGAATCGGGAGTATTATTCCCAAGTGTATCAGTTTCTGATTGTGAATCTCCGCCTTCTGGTACCCAAACAGCAGTAATACTTAATGAGCCTTGATAAGGAATGTCTCCGTATGCTACTGCTTCCAATCCAAGACCTGCTCTAACATTAAGGTTGATGGTCCAAGGTGAATTAACATTGGTTAATTCGATAAGTTTGCCTTGACTATCTCTATATTCTACCTTGTTAATGGTTGCACCATTAGTAGCAGTAACTGTGTATGTAATATTATACATAGTTCTATCTGGTTCGTCATCTTTTGAACAAGAAAATAGTAAAGTAATAATAGAAATAAAGAGTAATTTTCTCATACTGTGTAATTTAAATGTTAATTATATTAATTTTTAAGTTGAATTGGTTTATCAATTTTTTATTATTTTTTTTGAAATTGTTCCCTCATCAGAGGTTACTTTAATAAAATAAATTCCAGTGGATAAATTACTAGTATTTATCGTATTTATTTTTCTTAATACATGATTAAATTGTTGTTTTCCTTGAACATTTATCACTTCAAGTTTAGCATTATTTAAACCTTTTACATCTATAAATAATTCGTTTTGAATAGGATTAGGATAAAAAGAAATTTCATTTTGAAGAAGTACATTTTCAACACTCAATGTACCGTTAATAGTGTTAAAGTCTTTCCAAACATCTGCAGTTTGATACGCGCTTAAACTACTAGAAAGAACAATTAGATTACATGCACTAAGATTTCTATTACTAAAAACATTAGCATTTATAGTTAAAGGTGATGGTATTGCACAACTAACAGAAGTTAAAGTCGAATTTAATGCTTGTACACCAAAAGCAAATACGTCTATGGAAGTTACTGAATTTCCTATAGAAATAGATGCTAACACATCACTGCCATAAAATGCATAACTTCCAATTGTTTCTACCGAATTAGGAATTGCTAAAGATAACAATCCATTATATTCAAATGCCCTATCACCTATTGTTTTTAAAGAATTAGGTAAATCTATAGTTGTTAAACTTGCGCATGATTGAAAAGCATCGTTTCCAATTGAAGTAACTGAGTCTCCAATATCTAAGGAAGTCATAAAAAGACAACCTTTAAATGCATTTGCACCAATTGAAGTTACGGAGTTTGGTATAACAGCAGAAGACAAATCTATCTTATCTTCAAAAGCATTATCATCAATCATAGTTACAGTATAGTCTATAGAACTATTGTTTACCGTTTCAGGTATAACCATATCGGTAACTGGAGATGCTAATCCTGTAACCTTTACATTGGTGGTTGAGGGAATAACCTCATAATTAATATTATCAATTGTAAAAGTTTGAGCTTGAATAAAACTGAAACTTATTAAAGTAACAAAGAGTAGTAATTTTTTCATAATGTTCAATTTAAATATTAATTATATAATTTTTTAGTTGAATTGGTTTGTCAATTCTTTATTATTTTTTTTGAAGCGTATCCGTATTCGGTATATATTTTTAGAATATAAACCCCTGCTTTTAGTTTTGAAACATTAATCTGATTATTAGAGTAAGGGAGAATTACTCTTTTACCAAGAAGGGTATAAACTTCAATATTAATTATCTTTTCCCCTGAAATATTTACTGTTTCAATTGCAGGATTTGGATAAATATCAAAATTGTTTTTATCAATATCTAAAACAGATAATGAGGTATTAACCTCACTAATTATACTTCTTAAAGTAGTATTACCTGTAGATTGTGTAAAATGAAAAGGAAAAGTAACTTGGTCATTACTAGGGCTAATTTTCACAATACTTCCATAACCATTTTGACCACCTTCATCTAAAGTACCATATAAATCCCCATCTGAAGCGAGAAACAATTTAGCACCTCTATAATATCCATCGGTTGAATTTAAATTGTGAATTAAAGAATATGTATTGTTTAGTAAATCATATTTAAAAACACCTCCAAAAGAATTGACTTCACCTCTTGAAGTAATACCATATAAAAAATTCCCAGACAAACCAATATTAATAGGATTACCAGTTGATGCTGTAAAGTTTTCTAAAACAGAAAAAGTAGTACTTGAAATTTCAAACTTAAACACCGTACCTGTTCCATTGGCGCCAGCGTTAGAATTAATACCATAAATAATTCCACCATTAATTTCTGCATTTATAGTAAAATTTCCATCTACACTTTCATTAAAAGTGTGAGGGTAAGACAAAGTACTTGTTACAAGATCATATTCAAATATTTTTGAAGTTGTAAAACCATATAGTTTATTACCTTCTATTAATAAACTACCTTGAGTGATGGAGTTAGGTAATGCAACTCCAATACCACTAGGGTCTATAGCAGCAACTGAATTAATAGTATTTGTATTTGGGTCGTAAGAATAAAGAACACTAAAGCTTTCTATTGAATTTGGATTAAAAGCGAGACCAACACCATAATATAAGTCATTGTAATGAACTAAATTAGTTTCAAATTTTTCAATAATATTATTATTGATATTTTCATACACACTAGTTGTTGTGGATAAATCTGTTGTGAAAATTGATCCGTAGCCTTTTTCAGCTCCTCTGGTATTTAAACCAATATAATCTCCATTTCCAGTTAGTATAATTTGACCTATTGGAGCTCTACCAATAGTACTACCCATATCCTTAATTTTACTATAAGTACCAGTTACAAGGTCATATTTATAAAATACTCCAGAGCCATAAGTACCTCCTTCTTCTGCAAAACCATACAATGTATTATTTGCTAAAACAGGTATACCTTGTATTCTGAACCCATCTGTGGTTGGGTTTGGAAAACTAAATATTGGTACTTCAAAATTAGTAGAAGTAAATTGAAAAATAGAACCATTTATATTTGAGCTGTTTTCTAAGGTAACACCTAATTGACTACCATTTCCTAAATCTATTAACTCTTGTTGAGGATAGATTCCATTTGCTCCAAAAGAATGGACGTTAACTAAATGGGGTGAATTGCTGTTTAATTGTAAGATTGCCCCTGTGCTGTTAGATCCACCACCTGTAGCGGTCACATAAAATCCTCCTGTATTAGAAGCGAAGTTTAAACCTTGATAACTATAGCCTAAAATATCATCAACACCTACACTAGTATGTATAGTTGTGATATTGTTTAATGAAAAGTTATAATAACCTATTAAATCTTGACTACAATAATATAAAAGTCCTGATTTAAAAATAACATCATTTATTTCTTCAAGTATACCCCATCCTGTATTGTCATGTAGCAGGTTATAATTGTTATTGCTTGGGTCAAATTCATATAAAGCAAAACCATTACCATCAGTAGATGTTGTTGTTCCACCATAAAATTTATTGTTTTCTAAAACCAAAGGTGAAGAAGGTATAGAGCCGTCAGTTGATTCTAAAAATTCGTGTGCAATATGATAACTATCATCAGATAAATCAATATAGTAAATTAATCCGTCATCATTTGAGCCCCCAGTTTTACAAACACCATAAAGTTTTCCATCATATTCTGTTAATCCATTGGAAGGGTGACTACCTTGGTTATAGTTTAACTCACTAAAACTTCTAATTACAGAAAATTCATTATTTGTTAAATTATATTTTATTATTTGTCCGTTTGACTCTGCATCATAAGCATGAGTTCCACCAGCAGCAAAAGTAAAATAGATGCTATTATTTGAACTTACATATACACCTCTGCTTTCTCGACTGGATGCACCTGCATTTAAATGGTCAGATTTCTCAATCTCGTGATTAAAAAACAATGCTTCATGATTTCCGTTGGAATAGTCATATTGAAAAATGGCCCCTTGATCTTTATCTCCACCATTTGTAAAAGGAAAAACTAGTGTTTGAGAAGTTAATGTGTGGGAGACAAAAAACACCATTATTAAAATAAGTAAATTTTTCATTGAGTTTTGATTAAAAATTAATTAGAAATTAAAAAAATAATAAACAACTTGCAAAATAATTAATGTGATTTTTTATTAAAAATTATTATCAGCACTATGAGAAAATCTATCTCTTTTAGGGAAAGATTACAATTACACTTCTGAGGGGTTGGAAGGTGCTTTATAAAAATTGGTACACACTTATAATAACGAAAGATACCACGAATCTTTATAAAAACTAACTCATGCATTTGTATATTATGGTAAAGGTGAACAAATACTTTACGAAATAAAAAAACGAGCTATTATTCAGTGTAGAAATGAGTATATGTATTTTAAATAATAAAAAAAAGCAGCCAATTGGCTGCTTTTTTTTGTATTATCCTTTTCTTCTTCTTGAAGGTTTTGAGCCTCCAAAGTCACTTTTACTGTCTGATCTTTTTCTTCCAAACCCAGCACTAAAGTCTCCTCCAGATTTACGGTCTTTGCTTCTTGATCTTCCACCACCGCTTCTTGAATTTCTATCTCCACCGCCATCTTTACGGTCTCCACGATCTCTTCTTCCGCCGCCACCGCCGCGTCCTGAGCGTTTTTTCTCTGTTTTTTCAACGTTTACGTTTCTTCCTTCAAAATCTACATCACCTTTTTGAAATGCGCTGATAGTTTCTTCAGTATAATTTTTATCTAATTCAAAAAATGAAAAAGTATCTAAAATTTCAATTTGACCAATTTCAATATTTTTAGCAATATCTTGATCGTTGATTAAACCAATTAAACGAGCTGGGTTTAATTTATCTTTTCTTCCAATGTTGATAAAGAAACGAGACATGTTTTCATCATCTCTACTTTTTCCACGGCTATCTCTATCTGAAGACCTTCTCATTTGATCGCTGTCGTTCAAATCAGGAGCATTTTCATAGTAAGATAAGAATGTGTTAAACTCTAAAGAAACAAATCTTTTAATTAATTCTTCACGATCTAATCCTTCTAACTTTTCATAAATTGAAGGTAAAAAATCATTAATCTCAGTTTCATTAATTTCAATGTCATGAACTTTGTCAATTAATTTTAATAATTGATTTTGACAAATTTCTTTTCCTGTTGGTACAGGTGTACTTACAAATTGTTTTCCAATAATTCTTTCAATTGGGCGTAATTTTCCTTTTTCTCTTGCAGTTACAATTGCAATTGAGATACCTTCTTTACCAGCACGACCAGTTCTACCACTACGATGTGTGTAAGACTCTATTTGGTCTGGTAATTTATGATTTATTACGTGTGTTAAGTCTGTTACATCCAATCCTCTAGCTGCAACATCGGTAGCAACTAAAATTTGTAAATGTTTTTTACGGAATTTACCCATTACACTGTCACGTTGAGCTTGAGATAAATCTCCGTGAAGTGCATCAGCATTGTAACCATCTTTAATTAATTTATCAGCAACTTCTTGTGTTTCTCTACGAGTTCTACAAAAAATAATACTATAAATATCAGGGTTTACATCCGCAATACGTTTAAGTGCATTGTACCTGTTTCTTTCAGAAACCACATAATATTGATGTGATACCTGATCAGAACCTTTATTTTTTTGACCTGAAGTAATTTCTACTGGTTTGGTCATATAATTTTTAGCAATACTTTCTACTTCTCTAGGGAAAGTTGCTGAAAATAATAAAGTTTGTTTTGTATTTGGAGTAACTTCAAGAATTTTATCTAATTCATCTTTGAAACCCATATTTAACATTTCATCAGCTTCATCTAATACAAGCCATTCAATGTTAGCTAATTTTAATTGTCTTCTGTTAATTAAATCAACAGTTCTTCCTGGTGTACCTACTACAATATGTGCACCTTTTTTCAATTTTCTTATTTGCTCTTCAATATTGGCACCACCATAAACAGCAGCTACTCTAAATCCTTTAAAATGTTTTGCAAAATCTTCAATGTTTTTAGCAATTTGTAATGCTAATTCACGTGTTGGAGATAAAATAATAGCTTGTGTATTGTTACTATTAATGTCAATTTGTTCTAAAATTGGTAAACTAAAAGCAGCAGTTTTACCTGTTCCTGTTTGTGCAAAAGCTTTTAAATCTTCTTTTGAAGCTATAACTTGTGGAATTGCTTTTTCTTGAATTTCTGTAGGGTTTTCATACCCCAAATCGGTAAGAGCCTTAATGATGTTTTCATTAAGTCCTAGGTCTTTAAATGTTGTCATTCTGTATAAATTATTGATTTACAGATGCCCATCTATAAACCGGTTAAAAAACGTGCAAAGGTACGTTTATAATTAACATAAAATACAAAAATCTATTTTTTTTGTATTTTATTTAACTCTTGCCCTAGTTTTTTAGAGTCTAAATAAGTAAAACCATTCATTACAAGTTTTTTATCATCAATAATAATAATTCTTGGGTAATGACTTGTTAAAAAATTATTTGCATAACTATTTGAAGTTAATTTGTATTGCTTGCTGCTATTTAAATTTTTTAATTTTGGTTCATTATGAATATTTAAATAAGCGGGTTGCATTTGAATTCCTATAAACTGAATTTTAGGGTATTTTTTTTCTAAAAAACGAACTCTAGATACCAGATAATCAGTTGACATAAATTCGGTGGACCAAAAATAAATCACCGATTTTTTGTTTTTAATGATTGTATGAATATCTGTTCCAATATTATCATAATTAACAATATTAAAATTTGGTAATTGCTGATGGTTTTCAACGTATTTACTATCGTTTACTAAATTTTTTACTTGGTTTACAAATTCTTTATTGGTACAATGTTTTAAAAAGATAGCGAGTTTTTCGTTATTTATGGTACACGTGTTTTCACTCTTTAAAAAATCATTAATTATAATTCTTTTTAAAAGCGTATTTTTAATTTCTTCAGATTCAATGTTTTTAATAATTACATTTAAAACATTGATAGTTAAATCATCTTTATTAGTATTACTTTCTTTTAATTGATTTGCAATATTATACAGGTAGCTAACAACATAATTCTGGTAAGGATAGAAAGATAAAAACTGTTCTTCATTTAAACTGATTTCAGCTCTAAATGAATAAAAATCATTAGAAATAGAAGGTAAGTTAGTTAATTGGTGTGCTTTTTTGTAATAATAAGGATATACTTCTTTTAGCCTGTATAAAGGGTAATATATAGCGATGTCAATCAAATCTATAAACTCTTCAGAAACCAGCAATTCATTGGATGTGAATGAATTGTAAATTGAAATTCTTTTATTAGCTAAAGAGTCTAGTTTTGCTTCAAATTTAGGTTCGTCTAAATTAAAATAGGAATACATTGCTTTTTCTTCTTTTTCATTTTGTAAAAAAAGATTGATTAGGAAATCATTTTTACTAGCTCCTTTACCGCTGTATACAAGTGACTCATCAAAATCCCAAGAGTTTAATCTTACTAAAACGCTATCTGCAGGTTCTAAGTAAACATATTGAAATTCCAAGCCATGTTTAAAAGTATATAAACCTTCTTTAAAGTTTTCATACTTTTTTAGAAATCGATTTTCAGTGTTTAAAAATAGCGTGTCAATAACTTTGTCATCTTTTAAGAATAAAACAAATTTAGATCTAGGGTTTACAATTTCTCCACCAAAATATGTTGAACCACTTTTTGTTTCAGCTGTATTGCAACTAAAAAATAGAATAGTAATAAAAAAACTTACAAGATATTTCATGAAATTTCGGTTAAAACAAATGTACATTTAACAATACGCTTTGCTTGTTAATGAGATGTTAAATATGTTGAAGGGTTGCTTAATGGAAATAAAATTAACTTGATTTTAACGTGCTGAAAATGAATTGAATTTACTACTTTTGCAAAAATTTAAAAAACATTAATCTAATATGCTTTCAGTATCAAATTTATCTGTCCAATTCGGTAAACGTATTTTGTTCGATGAAGTTAACACGAAATTTACAATCGGTAACTGCTACGGAATTATAGGGGCCAATGGTTCAGGGAAATCAACATTTTTAAAAATTATTTCGGGTGAAATAGAGCCAACTTCTGGTCACGTACATTTAGAACCAGGAAAACGAATGTCTGTTTTATCACAAAATCATTATGCTTTTGATCAATTTACAGTTTTAGATACTGTAATGATGGGGAATAAAATAATGTACGACCTTAAAAATGAAATGGATGCTATTTACGCTAAAGAAGATTTTACTGAAGCAGATGGTATAAAAGCTGGAGAGTTAGGTGTAGATTTTGAAGAAATGGGAGGTTGGAATGCCGAAAGTGATGCAGCAACACTACTATCTTCATTAGGTATTAAAGAAGATATGCATTACACTTTAATGAGTGAATTGGATGGGAAATCTAAAGTTCGTGTGTTACTAGCGCAAGCTTTATTTGGAAATCCTGATGTGTTGATTATGGATGAGCCTACCAACGATTTAGATTTTGAAACGATTGGTTTTTTAGAGAATTTTTTAGCGAATTATGATAATACTGTAATTGTTGTATCTCATGACCGTCACTTTTTAGACGCAGTTTGTACACATATTTCTGATATTGATTTTGGAAAAATTAATCACTATTCTGGAAACTACACTTTTTGGTATGAATCAAGTCAGTTAGCAGCAAAACAACGCGCTCAACAAAACAAAAAGGCAGAAGATAAAAAGAAAGAGTTAGAGGAGTTTATTCGTCGTTTTTCAGCAAACGTGGCAAAATCTAAGCAGGCTACTAGTAGAAAAAAAATGATTGAAAAATTAGATGTTGATAATATTAAGCCATCAAGTAGAAGATATCCTGCAATTATTTTTGATCGCGAGCGTGAAGCTGGAGATCAAATTTTAAATGTAGAGCATTTATCTAAAGCAACAGATGAGGAAGTTTTATTTGAAGATATAAGTTTCAATTTAAATAAAGGAGATAAGGTTGCGCTTATTTCTAAAAATTCAAGAGCTGTAACCGCTTTTTATGAAATTTTAAACGGGCATCAACAAGCTGGTAGTGGTAAATTTCAATGGGGTGTTACTACAACTCAATCCTATTTACCGTTAGATAATTCTGAATTTTTTACAGATTCTAATTTAAATTTAGTGGATTGGTTACGTCAATATGCTAAAACAGAAGAAGAACGTGAAGAAGTATATTTAAGAGGTTTTTTAGGAAAAATGATTTTTAGTGGTGAAGAGGCATTAAAAAAATGTAATGTGCTTTCTGGAGGAGAAAAAGTTAGATGTATGATGAGTAGAATGATGATGATGAGAGCTAACGTTTTACAATTAGATGAACCTACAAATCACTTAGATTTAGAGTCTATTCAAGCTTTTAATAATTCGCTAACAAACTTTAAAGGAACGGTGATTTTTACAACACACGATCACGAGTTTGCACAAACAGTTGCAAATAGAGTTATTGAAATTACACCAAAAGGAGTTATTGACAGGTATAGTACTTTTGATGAATATTTAAGTGATTCAAAAATCAAAGAATTAAGAACTAAAATGTATTCTTAGTATTTTTAAAAAAATATAAAAAAAAACCATCAAATTTATTTGATGGTTTTTTATTTTATTCTCTGCCTTGCATACGTTTTCTTCTACCGTATTCTTGTAAAATTTGTCTATTAAAATCTCGTTCAGCTTTTTGGAGTTTTATAATCTTTTTTGCAGATAGCACTTTTGAAAGATTTTCTAGTAGCGCAACTTTATTGGTGTATATTTCTTTTTCACTAGCTATAGATTTATCCATAAATTCTTGAGCTTGTTCTTCCGAAATATTATTGATACCACCAGCATTTTTAACTTGTCTGTGAAAATTTGACTCTAAAGAAAATTTAGCTTTTACAATTTTATCGGTGTATAGATTGTAAACTGGCCAAAATTTTTCAGCTTCTTTAGGTGTTAAATCTAGTGCATCAGTAATATATGAAGTTTTTAAGAGCTTCATTTTTTCTTTATTCATTTGCTGCGCTTGTAATGTAGCTGTAAAAAGAAAAATAAAGAAAATATGTAATAGTGTTTTTTTCATAGTAAAAGTATTAATTTGTGTAGATAAAAGTTTCTAAATCCTCGTCTGTTAAATAATTTAAAACCTCACTATCTGTAAGAAATAAATCAAATTCTTCAGTTTTAATTTCAATGTCTGAAAATGTACTAGCCAATGTTTGTGTGTCAATATCAACCATACCGTAATCAATAAATAGTTCAAGATCGGTAGTGGCTAAGGATTCAAATGTAACCGTTTTTTTATTGGTGTTTAAAGTGAAAATTAATAGGAGCGAAGCTGCAATAGCAATTGGAACTAGATATTTTGAAACAGTTTTTAGAGAAATTACTCTTTTTGGTGTTTTTAATTTTGAAATAACAGTATCTTCAAGAGTATCAAAATAATTGTCTGAAACCTTGGTATTTTCTTTATTATGAAAACTTTTAGCCTTCAGTTTAGCAATCACAATATCTTCAATCGTATCAAAATAAGCATCTGGAGTTCTAAAAGAATTTTTATCTATTTCAGAATTTAATTCTTCAGTTTTAATTTTTGAAAGTATATCAATTTCAAGAGTTTCAAAATACTCATTAGGTGTATTAAATCCAGATTTCTTTGAAATTGAATTTAATATTGGTGCAACCTTATGTAGTTTTTGTTTTTTCATCTTTATACTTAGACTCTATTGTAAATCAAAGGTTTAATTTGATTTAAGATGTTGCTCAATTTTTTTAACGGCATGAAAATAAGATGCTTTTAAGGCACCCACAGATGTTTCTAAAATTTCAGACATGTCGCTGTATTTCATATCATCAAAATATTTCATATTAAATACTAGTTGTTGTTTTCTTGGCAATGTAATGATGGCTTTTTGTAATTTTTGTTGAATTTCATCACCTGAAAAATAGCTGTCATTTGAAAGTTCATCAGCTAGTTGGTATTGAAGGTCGTTGATATTAACTTGTTGTTTTTTTGCCTTGTTATTTATAAACGTAATAGATTCATTGGTTGCAATTCGATACATCCAAGAATATAATTGACTGTCTTCATTAAATTTATGAATGTTTTTAAAAACCTTTATAAAAGTATTTTGAAGTACATCATCAGCATCTTCATGTGAAATTACAATTTTTCGGATATGCCAATACAATCGTTTTTTATATAATGACATTAAATTTCTAAATGCAAGTTCTTGTGTTTTTACATTTTTAAGTTGTGCAACTAATAATTTATCGTCGATCACTCATTTAGAATTTCTAGTTAGACAACTAAATGTAGCAAAGGTTTAAATGATAACCAAATAATTATCTTTTAAATGTTTTTTTTGCAAATTTTCTTCGTGAATAACCAAATAAACGTTCTTCTTTAATAATATCGGAAATACCTTTAGGCAGCATTTCTTCCCAACCTTCAGTTCCGTTAGAAATCATATCTAAAATAGTTTTTGAAAACACATCTAATATTTCAGGGTCGTAATCTTTAATATCAATCACTTTTCCATTGTATTTAAAGAATTTGTATAGCTCTTTCATACGTGGATGTACTTTTAGGTTTTCGCTTGTTACAAGTTCTTTTGTTTTAGAATTTTTAAATGGATATAAATAAACTTTTAAATCTTTAAAGAATAATTTTCCAAAAGCTTCTAAAATACCACCACTTAAATTACGGTAATATTTTTCGTCAAAAATTTGAATAAAACTGGCCACACCCATAGCTAAGCCAATACGTGCTTTTGTAAATTCTGAAAAATATTCAACCAACTTGTAATATTCTTGGTAGTTCGAAATCATTACATTTTGACCGAGAGAACATAGTAATTCAGCTCTGTCTAAGAAATCTCGCTCATCAATTCGGCCTTCTGAACTTAAATTAGCAAGTGTTATTTCAAAAATAATTTTTGTATTTTCTTTTTTAACTTTATTTTCTTTCAAAAATAATTCTTCAGCCAATTTATACATATCCATATTTACCTTAGTTACAGGTCTAAAGCTTCCGCGTAGTGCTAAAATATTGGCTTTATATAATTGTTGTGCAGGTAATAGGTTATTTCCGTCAGGACCAAACATAACAGCGTTTGTCATACCGTTTTTTACCAATAATAAACTCATTAATCGGTTGTCAACATAAGAAAATCTTGGACCCGAGAAGTTGATCATATCAATTTCTAATTGAATAGGGTGTAAGTTGTCTAAAAGAGATTTTAGAAGTTCTTTAGGTTTGTCGTTTAAATAATAAGCTCCATAAATTAAATTAACACCTAAGATACCTAAAGTTTCTTGTTGTAATTTAGCATCGGTTTCTTTAAAACGAACGTGTAAAATAATCTCGTTATAATCTTCTAAAGAATCTAATTGAAATTTGATTCCTACCCATCCATGACCTTTAAATTTTTTAGCAAAATCAATAGTAGTTACTGTGTTTGCATAAGAAAAAAACATTTTATCAGGATGTTTACGTCTAGTCAATCTATCTTCAGTAAGTTCAATTTCGTAAGTAAGCATTCTTTGCAAACGTTCTTCTGTTACATAACGTCCATCATCTTCAATACCATAAACCGCATCAGAAAATTCCTTATCGTAGGCGCTCATTGCTTTTGCAATTGTACCAGAAGCACCACCAGCTCTAAAAAAGTGTCTAACAGTTTCTTGTCCGGCTCCAATTTCGGCAAAAGTACCGTAAATGTGTTTGTTTAAATTAATTTTTAAAGCTTTAGCTTTGCTAGGAAGTACATCGCTAATTTCAGAATCACCTTTTAATTTAAGAGCCATTTTAGTTTTTTTAGTTTTAACAAAATTACTAAAAAATGATATGAATTTTAGCTATAAAAAAAGAAAGAGCGTAAATAATTAGTATTTACGCTCTTTTTATGAAATTCATAAATATGTGCTACATATTTTTAAGTTCTGCTACTAATTTGGTCAATGCATCTTTGGCATCACCAAATAACATGTTTGTTTTTTGGTTAAAGAATAATTCATTTTCTATTCCCGCATAACCAACATTCATACTTCGTTTATTTACAATAATATGTTTTGCATTTTCTACATCTAAAATAGGCATACCATAAATTGGACTAGAAGGATCATTATGTGCAGCTGGATTTACAACATCATTAGCACCAACAACTAAAACAACATCAGTATTTGGAAATTGAGGGTTGATATCATCCATTTCAACTAGCTTATCGTAATCAACATTACTTTCAGCCAATAAAACATTCATATGTCCTGGCATACGACCAGCCACTGGGTGAATTGCATATTTTACACTAACACCTTTTTTGGTTAATAATTCTTCTAATTCGTGAATTACATGCTGTGCTTGCGCTACAGCTAAACCATATCCAGGAACAATAACTACATTAGTTGAATAATTTAATAATACAGCAGCATCACTTGCTGTTGTTTTTTTAATTGTTCCTCCAGATTTTCCTGTACTTGTACCAACAGCCTCAGCACCACCAAATGCTCCAAAAATAACACTTGCCAATGAACGATTCATAGCTTTACACATTGCAAAAGTTAAAATTAAACCAGCAGATCCTACTAAAATACCACCAACTAGCATTACCATATTTCCATATAAAATACCTGTAATTGCTGCGGCTATACCTGTTAATGAGTTTAATAATGAAATAACCACAGGCATGTCTGCACCTCCAATTGGAGCTACAAATAAATAACCGTAAACTAAAGAAGCAACTAATAGTACATAAATTAAAAGTGAGCTATCTGAGCCTATTAAAACAATATAAACAGCGAATGCTAACAATAT
The DNA here is from genome assembly GCF_900188235.1 of Lutibacter agarilyticus. Lineage (GTDB taxonomy): Bacteria > Bacteroidota > Bacteroidia > Flavobacteriales > Flavobacteriaceae > Lutibacter > Lutibacter agarilyticus. The sequence continues at coordinate 296,167 of NZ_FZNT01000001.1, forward strand.
TAAAAACAAGATGTTATTGATAAGATTGTATTTTGGCAATCTAAGATCTTTCATTGATCCATTTAATTTTGCCCAAGCAACTAAACTTCCTGTAAAAGTGATACTACCAATAATTATTGCTGAAATAATTGTTGAGATAATTGCTGCAGAAGCCTTATCTGCTTCAGCTACACCAATATTTTTATTAAATTCAACTAAACCAATAAGTAGTGCACTTGCCCCTCCAAAACCATTAAATAATGATACTAGTTCAGGCATTTTAGTCATTTCCACTTTCATGGCAATAACCCAACCTATAATTCCACCAACAACAATTGCACCGATAATAAGTCCGTAAATTATAGGTGAAATTTCATTTTCAGTAAGAACAATAGTTCCTACAATTGCAAGTCCCATTCCAAGCGCTGAAATTAAATTTCCTTTTTTTGCTGTTGCAGGGTGACCTAAATTTTTTAAACCAACAATAAAAGTTACTGTGGCTATTAAATATATGATACTTAAATAAATACTCATTATTTTTTCTTTTTAAACATTTGTAACATTCTGTCGGTAACGGCAAATCCACCAACAACATTTATAATTCCTAATACAACCGCAACAAAACCTAAGCCAAGAGCTAAGTAATTTTCAGGATCTGATTGTAACATTACTATAATTGCACCTACAATTACAACACCACTCAATGCATTTGCACCAGACATTAAAGGCGTATGTAAAACTGTTGGAACGTTTTTAATAAGCTCAACACCAATAAATATTGCTAAGATTAGAATATAAATTAGTTCGAGGTTTTGACTTATAAATTCTATAAATTGATTCATATATTAAGTATTTAATTTTTTCTAATTTTTCCTTCTTGTACAATTAAAGTACCATCAGTAATTTCTTCCTCTAAGTCCCATTTAAATTCATTGTTTTCAGTAAGATGTACAATGAAATTCAACATGTTTTTGGCGTATAAATCACTTGCATTGGTTGAAACACTTTCAGGAGAAATAGTTGTACCAATAATTTTCACACCATTATGTATTACTGTTTCATTCATTTTGCTAAGTTCACAGTTTCCTCCTTGTGCAGCAGCTAAATCAATAATTACAGCACCATTTTTCATGTTGCTTACCTGTTCTGCAGTAATAAGTACAGGTGATTTTCTTCCAGGAACCATTGCAGTTGTTATAACTAAATCGGCTTTAAACAATGATTCGTTTACCGCTTCTTTTTGTCTGCGAGCATAATCTTCAGAAGCTTCTTTAGCATAACCTCCTTCTGATTCTTCACCCTTATTGTCAACACTAATAAATTTAGCCCCCAATGATTCGGCTTGCTCTTTAGTTTCTGTTCTAATATCGGTAGCTTCAACAACAGCTCCCAAACGTTTTGCCGTAGCAATAGCTTGTAAACCAGCAACACCAACACCATAAATTAAAACTCTTGAAGGAGTAATGGTTCCAGCAGCGGTCATCATTAATGGGAAAATTTTAGTCATTTCATAAGCTCCTCTAATAACAGCTTTGTAACCCGCTAAGTTATTTTGAGAACTTAAAACATCCATATCTTGTGCTCTAGTTATTCTAGGCATAGCATCCATAGAAAAAGCAGTAGCACCTTTTGCAGCAATTGCTTCAATTAATTCAGTGTTTGATTTATGGTATAATTGGCTCATTAATATTTGACCTTTATCTACCAGTTTTAAATCTTCTTCATCAAAAGGGTTAATTTTAATAAGAACATCAGATTCTTTAAATACAACGCCTCTTTTTTCAACACTTGCACCTATTTTAGAATATTCTGAATCTTTAAATGAAGAAGATGTTCCTGCATTTTCTTCAACAATTAATTCAAATCCTTTTTCTACAAGTTGTTTGGCAATATTTGGCGAAATCGATACTCGTTTTTCACCTTTTTTTGTTTCTTTTAATACGCCTATTTTCATAATAAGTTAATTATTTAGCTAAAATTTATAAATTAGAGTTGTTTTTTGTTGAAAAGTTAAGAGAGATTTTTTAAGTTTTTGTGTACCATTTTTTTGATTTATAGCGCTTTAAAAATGAACTTTTCATCATGTGTTTAGGTTTAGACGCCAAAGATAAAGTTAATTGTTTTATATACTATAAAAGTTGATAAAAATCACATTTTATTAAATATTATAAAAAGTGGAGTTTTTTATATGAATTAACTAATTATAGTCACTTTTTTTTGTAAAAACTGGGTTTTTTGTAAATTTATATATAGATGAATTTAACGCGTATTTTATGTAATATATTTGTAAACTCGAAAATAGTATTGTAAAATTGAGTTTATGAAAATTACATTTTTAGGAACAGGAACATCTCAGGGTATTCCCATGATTGGAAGTACACATCCTGTATGTTTGTCAAAAGATAAACGTGATAAACGTTTACGCGTATCTATTTTAATTGAATGGGAAGAATTTACGTATGTAATTGATTGTGGTCCTGATTTTAGATATCAAATGTTACGAGCAAATGTGCAAAAATTAAATGGTATTTTATTTACGCATGAACATTCAGACCATGTAGCGGGATTAGATGATATACGTCCGTTTAGCTTTCAATTAGGAGCAGTACCAATTTTTGCGCAAAAAAGAGTGTTGCAAAATTTAAAATATAGGTTCGATTATATTTTTAACAATGTCAACAAATATCCTGGAGCACCAAGTGTTGAACAGCATGAAATTGAAGAGGAGGATTTTATGTTACATAATTTAAACGTAACACCTATTAAAGTAATGCATGGTACATTGCAAATTTTAGGATATAAATTTAATAATGTAGCTTATTTAACTGATGTTAAGACAATTAGCAGTGAAGAAAAAGAAAAGCTGCAAAATTTAGATATTATAATAATTAATGCCATTCGTTTTAAAGCACACCATTCTCATTTAAATTTAGAAGAAGCCCTGGTATTGATAAATGAATTGAAACCTAAAAAAACATATTTAACACATATAAGTCATCATTTAGGTTTTCACGCTGAAGTTGAAAAAAGTTTACCTGAAAATGTGTTTGTAGCTTATGATGAATTGGTTTTAGAAGTTTAAATACACTAGTTATCTAAATGATATATTTGCTTAATTTCTTCTAAAATTTCACCAAAGTTTATTTTTAAATCCACTAGTTTTCCATTGTGAATATCAAAAACCCATCCGTGTACTTTAAAATCTCGGTTATTGATAGCTAATTGAACATCAGATGTTTTTAAAACATTTATACATTGCTCACGTACATTTAATTCAACCAAACGTTTGTACTTTTCTTCTTGGCAAGTTATAGCATTAAGTTCTTCACTATGCATTCTATAAACATCTCTAATGTTACGTAACCAAGGATTTAAAATACCTAAATCGTTCGATTCCATAGCTGCTTTTACGCCACCACATTCATAATGTCCGCAAACAATAACGTGTTTTACTTTTAATTCAGAAACAGCATATTTAATAATCGACATAGCACTAACATCAAGACTAGAAACCATATTTGCAATATTTCTCATTACAAAAACATCACCAGGTTGTGCTCCCATTAATTCTTCAGAAGAAACACGGCTGTCTGAACAACCAATGTATAAAATTTCGGGTTTATGATCTTCAGATAATTCTGTGAAATAATTTGGGTTTTCATTTAATTTATGAACAACCCATTGCTTATTATTTTTAAATATTTGATTAATATTCATACTTATTTATTATTGTCCTATATGAATGCAATACTATAAAATTAATATCAGAGTTTAATTTTTTCAAACAACTTATTTTATAAAAATCCTATAGTGAGTTTTTTATATTTTAGTATATTTAGTTATAAGATAGTATATTCGTAAATAAAAAAAGTTTAAGCTATATTTTAATTATTTTTTTAAAAATATTTACTTATGATAATTAGTTTTAAGAGATTTCAAATGTGTTTTTTGTTGTGCATTTTTTTACATATTAATTTAGGAATTGCGCAAAGTAAAATAGAAGGAGTTGAAGAGCAAACTAAAGAAAAGGCTACTGTAGAAAACGTACCTAAAATTTCTGAAATAATTCCTTTGGAGAGCGAATTAGAAAATCAATTTTTAGAAATTAAAAACAGTGTAGGAGAATTAGTTGATGTTGAATATATTAATAAAGAATACAAAAAGGTTGAGAATTATTTAAAAAATTTTAATACACAATTTAACGAGCTTAAGAAAGAAGAAAGTGTAGGGTCAAACGAGTTAAAATACCTAAAAGATGAATTAATTCAGGAGAAACAAATTTTTAATGATATTAATAGACCTTTAACAGATGCCATACAAGAACTTGAAAAATCACGATTAATTTGGATTGCTGAAAAACAGAAATGGGGAAGTTGGAAAGCTTTTTTATTAAAAGAAGATATGCCTAGTCAGGCCAAAATAAGTTTTAATAATGCTGAAAAAACTATAGAAAATGCTTTAACATTAATTTCATCACAATTAAACACACTGTTAAAACTTCAAGGAGATGGTTATAAAAATCAATCAGTAATAAACGATTACACTTCTAAAATTTCAAAATTGCACCAAAAGAAAATAGTGAATTCATTCGAAAAAGCATCTATTCCAATGTATTCAATAAGTTTTTTTGAACAATTTACAACTAAAATGATTGCTAGTATAGGTAGAGGTTTTAAAACAATTGTACTACCAAATTCAGGATTTTTTCAAAAATATTGGTGGTCAATTGTAATGCAATTATTAATTACATTTTCTGTAATATTTTTAATTAGAAGAAATAGAAAATATTTAGCAAATCATAAAGACTATAAAATTTTAGCCAACAGAGCTATATCTTCAGGGGTTTTCTTTGGAGTAATTTTTGTATTTATGATATATTTAGATGATAACAGTTTACAAAGTTGGAATTTATTTTTGGCAACAATTGGAGGCGTTTCTTTTGGAAGGCTCTATACTAATTTTGAAGGACAAGTATGGAAAAAACACTTTTTATATGCCATAGTATCATTACTTATAATAACAGGATTGTTTGATTTAATTAGTTTACCAATTCCAATATTTAGAGTATTTATATTGCTTTTATCAACTGTTGGAATTTATAAAATTTATACTTGGAAAAAAATAAATAAAGCTACTGATAAAAGCGTAAAATATGACCGATTCTTTAATATTGCAGCCATTTATTTAATTATTGTATTGTTTTCCGAAATTATAGGTAAGGAGGTTTTAGCAATTTTTATGTATGAATCTCTATTAAAAACAATAATTGTTGTTATTTTTATGATTGTATTTTTGAAAATGATTCATGCTGGAATTGAGCTTGGCTTTAGTAGATTATCAAAAAAAGTTTTAAGTGGTTCACCTAAACTTATTTCAAATACTGTGAAAAGATTTTCAACCATTATAAATGTATTGATAATTATATTTGCGTTTTTGCCTAGATTGTTAGTTATATGGGGAGTTTATGAATCTATTCCAAATGCAGTAGATTCTATTGTAAAGTCAGGTTTTAATTTAGGACAAGTTAATATAAGTATTGGCCTTTTAATAACTTCAATAAGTGTATTGTATGGTTCTTATGTTTTATCTACGATTATTGAAATGTTTTTAATGAGTGACACATTTGAAAAGGATAAACTAGATCAAGGAACAAGATTATCAATAGCACAACTAATTAGATACTTCTTATTGTTTTTTGGATTTTTATTAGCCATTGCAACACTAGGTTTTAATTTAACTAATTTTACAATTGTATTAAGTGCATTGGGTGTTGGTATTGGTTTTGGGCTACAAGGTATTGTAAATAACTTTGTTAGTGGATTAATTTTACTTTTTGAAAGGCCTGTAAGGGAAGGTGATACTATTGAAATGCAAGGTGAATGGTCTGAAATTAAAAAAATTGGCTTGCGTGCAACTCGTGTAATGACATTTGATCAGTCAGATGTTATTATTCCGAATCAAGATTTAGTGTATAATCAAGTTACAAACTGGACATTAAGCAATAGAAAAAGAAGACTTAAAATTGCTGTTGGTGTAGCTTATGGGTCAAATGTTGAGCTGGTAATGAATTTGTTAGTTGCTGTTGCAAAAGCCAACAATAATTTATTGAAAAGTTATGACCCAATAGTATTGTTTAGAAACTTTGGAGATAGCACGTTAAATTTTGAATTAAGAGTATTGGCAAAAGATGCTTTAAATTCTATTCAAGTTGAAAGTGATTTATTAGCTGAAATAGATAAGGTTTTTCGAGAAAATAATGTTGAAATCGCCTTTCCTCAGCTTGATTTACACTTACGAAGTGTAGATAAATCAATTGCAATTAACAAGTGAAATAGTTAAATAATAAAAAAATATAATATGGAAAATCAAGAATCAAATTTAGGAACAGCATTAGTTAAATTCATACAATTTAAAGGCATTATTTTAATATTAACAGGGCTTGTATTGTTGATTTTTCCAACTGCAACTTTAACAACTTTAATTTTTATTTTAGGGATTTATTGGCTTATAGATGGGATTTCAACCATCATAGCTTCCTTCCAAAGGAGACAAACACAAAGCTCTTGGGGCTGGAGTTTGTTTACGGGCATTATTGGAACTTTAGCAGCTTTAGTGGTGCTTTCAAAACCAATGTTAAGTGCAGTATTAACAACATCATTCTTAATGTGGTTTTTAGGAATTTCAGCTACTATATATGGTATTAGTGGTTTAATATCGGGTTTTCAATTGCCAAAAAGTACTAGCCGAACTTCAATGATTTGGGGGGGTGTTTTTTCGATAATATTTGGTGTTATCTTAATTTCTTCGCCATATCTATCAGTTTTAACAATCATGTTTGTAATTGGTACAATAGCAATAATTGGAGGAATTGCTATTTTATACGTAGGTTCAAAAATGAAAGATAAATTAAATAATCCTTATTAAATATTCATTAAAAGTATCTACAACATAAGATACAATTCCGTATATTTAAACCTTAAAACTAGAGATAATTCTGTTTAATTATTCTCTAGTTTTATTTGTATTTAAATTATTGATTTTTAGTAAAATAGAAGAATGTTGATTCAAAAAATTAAATGTATTATTTATTGTTTATTTGTGTTGTTTTTATCACAATCATGCGATACCAAAGAAAAGAAAGAATATACGGATGTTCATGAAGGTGTAAAAGGTGATTTTTCAGAAGCTTCTTTTGTTGGTTCTGAAAGTTGCAAATCTTGTCACGAAACAGAGTATGCGCTTTGGGAAAAATCACATCACGATTTGGCAATGAAATTGGCAGATTCTGTTTCTGTTTTAGGAAATTTTAATAACTCAGAATTTATTCACAAAGGAGTTTCTCATAAATTTTTTATTAAGGACGGAGATTATTATATGAATACTGCCGATAAAAATGGGGAGTATCAAGATTATAAAATTATATATACGTTCGGATTTTTTCCATTACAACAATATGTTGTTGAGTTTCCAAATGGTGAATATCAATGTTCAATTGCAGCATGGGATTCTCAAGATAATAAGTGGTTTCATTTGCAGCCAAATTATGATTTAGCACATGATGAATGGTTAAATTGGACAGGTAGAGCAATGAGTTGGAATACCATGTGTGTTGATTGCCATTCAACAAATCTTAAAAAAAATTACGACCATACAACAGATACATTTAATACAACATTTAGTGAAATTAATGTAAGTTGTGAAGCTTGCCATGGTCCTATGAGCGATCATAATGCTTTTTATGAAGAGCATAAAGATAATTATGATGGGTTAACACCGCCAGAAATGTACATGCCAGCTGGTTTACCATCAAAAGAACTGGTAGATAAATGTGCTCGCTGCCACTCAAGAAGATCACAAACAACCAATTATTTTGATTATAAAGGCGAATTTTCTGATCATTACAGAGTAAGTTTACCTGAAGACCCTCTGTATTATGTAGATGGTCAAATTTTGGATGAAGATTATGTATATGGTTCTTTTGTACAAAGTAAAATGTACCAGAATGGAGTTTCTTGTAGAGATTGCCACGATATGCATTCATTAAAATTAAAAAAACAAGGAAATGATTTATGTATGACTTGCCACGTTCCAAGTTACAATACTGAAGAGCATCATTTTCATGAAGTAGGTACCGATGGTGCAAGTTGTATAAATTGTCATATGCCAGGTAGAATTTATATGGGGAACGATTTTAGAAGAGATCATAGCTTTAGAATTCCAAGACCTGATCAATCTGTAAAATATGATGTGCCTAATGCTTGTAATACCTGTCATACCGATAAAAGTAAAGAGTGGGCAAGCGATTTTGTAATTGAAAAATACGGACCTGAAAGAGCTGATCATTTTTCAGATCATATGTTGCAAGGTTTTTTTGAAGATCACAATCAATTTAAAGTAGCACTTGAAAATCAAGCATATCCAGAAATTATTAGAGCTTCGGCATTAAATCAATATTCAAATGGACCATTAACAGCACAAGAATTAGATGCGCTAAGTATTTATTTAAATGATCCTTCTGTATTGATAAGAAACCAAGCGGTTATGGCATTCGAAAAAACAAGTAATTCTAATATAAAAAACAAAATAGCCCCTTTATTAAAAGATTCGGTAAGATTGGTTCGAATTTCTGCAGCAAGCTATTTTAATAAAAGTTTTGTTGATGAAACAAACGTTCCAAATTTTAAATCGGCAAATAAAGAATATTTAAACTATATGGATATAAATGCGGATTTTGCTTCAGGGCAACATTCAAGAGGTATTTATTTTCAGGAAAAAGGAAATATTGAAGCTGCTATTGATGCTTATAAAAAAGCCATTAAAATTGACAATAGGTTTAATAGATCTAGAATTAACTTGGCGTTAATTTATTATCAGCAAGGCTTAACAAAAGAAAGTGAAGCGTTATACTTAAAAGTAATTGAGCAAGAACCCGAATTTAGTTACACCTTTTATATGTTAGGTTTATTGTATAACGAATTGGGTGATACTAATAAATCAATGGAATATTTAAAGTTGGCTTGCGAAAAGGTTCCTTTTAATGCCAATGCATTTTACAATTATATTGTGATGCTTCAACAAAAAGGAGATAATATTGAAGCTATTAAAATAGCTGATAAGGGATTAAAATTGAGTCCTAATAATGAACGTATTTTATATGTAAAACTGGTTGGATTGTTAAATACAAATAACATACAAGAAGCTTACATAATTTGTTCTCAATTAATTCAAATAAACCCTAATAATGAAAATTATAAGCAAATAATGAATTCTATTACACAAGGAAGAACTCCTAATTAAAACGAGAGTTTACTATTGATATTAAGTGTAAAATTTAAAAAACGGTGTTAATTATTTTAACACCGTTTTGCGTCCTATTGTTTTTGTAATAATATCATTCTCAATATTCCAACCTCTGGCCGGAGAATATTCTCTACCGTAATAAATAATTTGTAAGTGTAATTTATTCCATAATTCTTCAGGGAAAAGTCGTTTTGCGTCTTTTTCGGTTTGAACAACATTTTTTCCGTTGGTTAAATTCCATCGATACATTAAACGGTGAATATGTGTATCCACTGGAAAAGCAGGAACTCCAAAAGCCTGACTCATAACAACACTAGCAGTTTTATGACCAACAGCAGGTAATTCTTCTAAAGCAGCAAAATCTTGAGGTACTTTACCATGGTGTTTGTCAATTAAAATATGTGAAAGACCATATATTCCCTTTGATTTCATTGGAGATAATCCTACAGGTCTTATAATTGCTTTAATTTCTCCAACCGATAATTTTACCATATCATACGGATTGTCAGCTTTAGCAAATAGGAGAGGAGTTATCGTATTTACACGAGCATCTGTGCTTTGAGCAGAAAGTAAAACAGCAATTAATAAAGTATAAGGATCTTTATGATCTAAGGGTATTGGCGTTTCAGGATATAATTGTTCAAGCGTATCAATTACAAATTGAACTTTTTCTTTTTTGGTCATTTTATGTATATTTACAAAAAGCTAAAATACAAATTATGACAACATTAAAAGTAGGAGATAAAGCACCAAATTTTGAAGCATTAGATCAACAAGGAAATACAATTAAATTAGCCGATTATATAGGTAAAAAACTAGTATTATTTTTCTATCCAAAAGCAAGCACACCAGGTTGTACAGCTGAGGCTTGTAATTTACGCGACAATTATCATACTTTTTTAGCAAAAGGATATGAAGTTTTAGGAGTAAGTGCTGATTCAGCCAAACGTCAACAAAATTTTATAACTAAAAACGAATTACCTTTTCCTTTGTTAGCTGATGAAGATAAAACGGTAATAAATGCCTATGGAGTTTGGGGACCAAAGAAATTTATGGGTAAAGAATATGAGGGAATTCATAGGGCAACTTTTATTATTGATGAAAAAGGTGTTTTAGAAGAAGTAATAACAAAAGTAAAAACCAAAGTACATACTGAGCAGATTTTAGGAGAATAGTAAATAGTGCTACATAAAAATTAAAAAAAGAGATTTGATGCTTATCAAATCTCTTTTTTTGTTTAACAACTACATGAATATGTAGTTCAATAGCTTTTTTCTTTTAGATACATTAGTGAAAAATAGTTACGAATGTAGATTAGCTCTCATACCAGTAAAGTATTTAATATGATTGTAAAGCTTTTTTCATTTTTAATTATAAAACTAATCACTAACTAAAACCTATTGAAAAATGAAAGAAAAAGTAATGATTCTGTTTATGATTTTCACAATCATTGGAACAGCTCAAAAGAAAAAAAATGGAACAATTTATATTGAACATCCGGCAATAAAAGTTGTTGAAGAAATGGAAAAGGCTTTTGCAGCAGGAAATAAAGATAAGGTGGCTTCGTATGTTTCTGAAGATTTTAAATCTTACAATGGCTCTGATACCAATAAAGATGCAAAAGGAAAAACAAAAGAAAATTTATTAAATAATGTCACCTTTTGGAAAGAAAATATTAGTTATTTAAAAATTGAGCGTTCAGCAGGTGCATATCCTGATGCATTGGAGTATAAAGATACTACGAATGACGATGTAGTTTGGGTGCAAACTTGGACTCACTTAACAGGTGTTCACAATAAAACAGGGGTAAAATTAGATATGCCTTTTCATAGGTTATATGTTGTAAATAAAGACAATAAGATTCAAACAATGATTAATTATTTTGATGAATCTGTTTATGATGAAATTGGCGCTAGCTTTACTGAACGAAAAAATGGAACAATCTATAATCATCATGAAAATATAAATAAAGTTAGAAGAATGATTCATGCTTTTGAAAACGATGATTTGGAAATTGCTTATAAATTTTATGATGAAAAATGTAAATTTAAAAACATTCATATGCCTTTAAATGAAACCTACACATTAGAAGAATCTATAGAAGGAGATTTAAAATTTAAAGAAAAATTTGAAATAAATAGTATTGATATTCAAGGGTATCCAGATTATTTAAATTACGGAATTAGAGATTCTAAAGTAGTGCAATCCTGGTGGATTGTTAGGCTCACAAGAAAATCTGATCAGAAAAAAATTAATGTTCCAATTATGTTTCTTCATGATTTTAATGATGATGGTATGATTACCATGGAGAGTGCTTATTATAGTGCAAAACTATTAGAAGATTAATGTTTGAGTTAATTAGAAAAATAGAGGGGCTAATTGTTCTCTCTATTTTTTTTATTATATAATAAGATATAATTTTAAAATGAATGAGGCAATATTAAAAGTTATAAAATCCATCATTCTGAATAACTTATCCAATGTTATAAAATAAAATTTAACATAGAACCGTTTCAAAATAAAACAGAAAAATAGATAGTATAAATCATAAAAAAAGCTCAAACTTTTAAAAGTTTGAGCTTTTTAGGTATTAACTAAAAACTGTAATTTATTCTTTACCAATAATGCTAGGTGCAATGTTATTATAGTTTCTTATGGCTTGTGCAAGTTTTAATTTCTTCTGCTGTTTCAAATAGTTTAAACTAGCCACAGTTGTTTCAACTTCTAGGTAAGAAATAATTATTTCTTTCTTTAAATTTTCATTTTCTATTGAAGTCGTTTTATTTTCAGTAGTATTATTTTGCGAAGGAGGAGGAGGTAACAAATAATTGTCACTGCAAACGGAAGCTACTAAATTTGTTGTTCCCAAAACGAAGGCTATTGCCAAAATGGTTGTTTTTTTCATAATAATAGTAATTTTAATTAGTAGAAATATATTGGGGTAACAACGTCTAAATTCTTTTAAAATCTTAAACCAAGAACCTAGTTTAAGATTTTTTGGTATTAATCATTATTTTTTAGTAATGCGCAATGGCAGTATAAATTCTCTGTTTGGTTCTCCAGGAGTAGCGATCATTTTATGATTTATATGATCTCTTATATATTGTATTACATCAGGATTTGTAGAGTCAACTTTTAGCACAATAATATCACCTTCAGAACTAAAAGTAAATACAACGTTTACAACAAATTCTTCAGCTATTTTAAATTCTGGATCAGAAAGTAGATCTACTACTTGATTTCTAATATCTTTTACGGGAATATCTGGAACAATTTCTGCGGCAAATAAACTTGATGTTGAAATAATTAATGCGATTGCGATGACTTTTAAATTTTTCATAATAAATAGATTTAAATTATACTTTTCCTTTTTTAATTAGATTTTGCAATTTTACTATAGCTATATAAGTTGGTTTTCTAATTAATGTAAATGTAGTTACAGAATTGAGTGATTGCAACTACATTATTATGTAGTATTTGTTTAAAATGAGTAGGTTAGCTTATTTTTTTTAAAAGAAATTGTAAAAAAAACTTATCTTACATTGATAAATAATTGAATTTATAGTTTAAAAAATATTGAATGTTTATTAAAAAAATTGATTACTTATTATATGTATTATTTTTTATAAGTGTTTTTAGTTTAAAAGCACAGGAAAATAGTGTGGTTGAAAATGCAACAAGAAACACAAGTTTTGATTTAGGTATTACCAAGGTTAGCTGGTACAATTCAAAGAAAGATTCAACGTATAATTTGACGATAAAAAATAAGAATCTAAATAGCATTGAATTGCCTTATAACAATGCTTTTGTAGGTTTTGAATTTTCATTGCCTAATCATTTTAAACTAGAAAAAAATTCATTTACATATAAATTTAAAGGACTTCATAATGATTGGAGAGTTTTAAGTGAAACAAAGATATTAACATTTACCAATTTACCACCAGGTAACTATACGTTAGAAGTGCAGGCCACAAACAATAAAGGGGAAGTAAATGAAAATCGAATTTCAATACCAATAATAGTTCATCAAATATATTATAAGCAATGGTGGTTTATATGTATATTGATGTTTTTAGTACTGTTGTTAGCTGTTTTGATCAGAAAATATGAAATTTATCATATTAAAAAACTAGAAAAATTAAGATTAAGAATAGCTAGAGATTTACATGATGAATTAGGAAGTGTACTTACAGGAATTGCGATTCGTTCAGAATTAATTAATGAAAATATTGATGAACATAAAAGGAAGGAATTTTTAAATGATATGATGATTCAGAGTAGGGGAGCAGTTGATACTTTAAGCGATTTGGTTTGGGCTATTGATGCGCGAAATAACAGCCTTCAAAATTTAACGGATAGAATGCATAATGTTTTGTATCAGCTGCTAAGTCCTCAAAACATTAAATTTACGTTTAAATGCTTTGATTCCAATAAAATGGAGTTAAACCAAGAGCATAGACAACATATTTTTTTAATTTATAAAGAAGCCATCACAAATATTATAAAACATTCAAATGCAACACTTGTAAATATTTCAATAACCAAACAGAAATACAATTTAAAATTAACAGTTAAAGATAATGGTACCAAATTTATTGAAGATATTAATAATTTAAATGGTAATGGCCTTCAAAATATGAAAGCTAGAACTGAAAAGATAAAAGGTGAAATTAAATTTACACATGATAATGGTTTTAAGGTTGAACTATTATTTGATTACTTGTATTAATAAATCCACATGAACATGTAGTTTTTAAAAAAGGCATTTAGTTTAATTTTGTTAAATTGCTAAAAAAGAAAAGAAAATGAAGAAGACAAATATTGCTGTTGTTGAAGACAATAAGGTTATAAGAGAGGGAATAGAAATGTATTTTACAAACGATCCCGAATTTACATGTGATATTACTGCGGATTCGGTGGAGTCTTTTTTAAAAAATGTGAGTCATTATCCAGATATTGAAGTGTTATTGTTAGATATAAATCTACCTGGTATGTCTGGAATTGAGGGGATTCATCATATCAAACATCAATATCCAAAACTTTCTATAATAATGCTCACAATTTACAAAGACGAGAAACATGTTTTTGATGCCCTAAAGGCAGGTTCAGATGGGTATTTGTTAAAAAACACACCGTTAAAATCTATAAAAAAAGGCATTCAACAAATTATGGTTGAAGGGGCTCCAATATCACCAGTTATTGCTAAAAAAGTAATCAGCTATTTTAATCCACAAAAACAACGGAAAAAAAATGGTTTTGAAGAACTGTCAAACCGTGAAATTGAAGTTCTACAAGCATTGTCAGAAGGATTACCATTTAAAAATATTGCAGACAAACTTTTTATAAGTATAGATACGGTAAGATATCATACCAAGAATATTTATAAAAAATTACACGTAAACAGTAAGCTTGGAGCAGTAAATAAATATTTAAATCGAATATATTAAAATTTCATTTGCATTTTTACATTAAAAACGCGTGGCGTCATATAATTTGGGATGGCATAATATTGTTTGGAATAAGCATCTCTAACCCAGGTATTTGTAATGGAGTTTTGTACATCAAATAAATTATAAATTTCAGCACCTATAGATAATTCTTTAAAGTTTTTAAGCCAACCACTATTTTTTTGATTTTTGGCATCTGTAAAAACATACGAAACACCAATGTCAGCTCTTTTATAATCGTTTAGCCTATTTTGATAGTCGTACGGATTTGTATATGATGGAGCTCCACCAGGAACACCTGTATTATAAACTAAATTTAAATACATGCGCACATTTGGAATGTTAGGCATATAATCTTGAAAAAGCATCCCAAATTTAAATCGTTGATCTGTAGGTCTTGCAATATAACCTTGGTTGTTATAGTTTTCCTCCGTTTTCAAAAAACCAATACTTATCCAACTTTCTGTACCGGGAACAAATTCACCATTTAAACGCAAGTCTAATCCTGTAGCATAGGCTGTTGCATTGTTGTTTGCGATGTACCTAATTCTTACATTATCTACCGTATAAATATTTACATCACTTAAACTTTTATAATAAAGCTCTGTAACCAACTTAAATGGACGACTCCATAAATTAAAACTGTAATCATTTCCTAAAACGACTTGCAATGATTTTTGTGCATCAACCGTTGGAACAACATTTCCTTCAAAATTCCTTAACTCCTTATAAAAAGGAGGTTGGTGGTACATTCCTCCTGAAATTCTAAAAAGCATATCTTTTTCCCAATCGGGTTTAATGGCAAATTGACCTCTTAAACTATAGGTAATTTGATTTGCAGTAGTAATATCTTCGCCATTTACATTCCAATTATGAGAACGCAATCCAACATTGTACCATATTTTATGATTGTTGATGAAAGCATTTTTACTATATTGTGCAAACCATACCAAGCGATCAATTTTTACGTTATTTTGAGCTTGCACATTTTGATAAGGTTCGATAGGACTTGTGTAGGGCTCGTAAGGTTGGTTGTTTGAACTATGATGCGGCGGACGCACACTAAACCCAACAGAATCTATAACTTCCCATTCTTTAATACGATCTCTTATATCTTCATTTTTATATTTTATTCCAAAATCTATCTGGTGGTTGTTTTTTTTGTAAGTCCCTTTAAATTCAACAGCACTTATTAGCGCATCTAAATCATTTCTACCGTGATTTAACTGTGAACCAATTCCTTCAGAAAAAGCAACTTCACCAAAATTATCCGAGCCAAAATCGGCATTTACTTCACCTAAATTATAAGTAGCAAAAATATCATAATGTTCCTGTTCTACAGTGTGGTAAACTGAAGTGGTTAAACCTAATTTTAAATGTTTGTTCACACTATAAGTACCATTTACTGCACCAAACAATGTTTGAAAAGCATCTTTTTCTTGTCCTTCATAAAAAACAATCAATTCTAAAGGATCGCTAATAGTTCCAAATTTTGTGCTCCTAGATTTTGGAGTGTAATTATAATTGTTCAAAGAATAAACACCTAAAAAGTCTATTTTAAACTTTTCATTAATTAAATACGAAAGAAATAATTGTACATCTGTAAAGTTAGGTTCAGCATTGGTTTCAATGTCTTTACTATTTATGAGTAAGCTGTTATTTCTATAGCGAGCTCCCAATAAAACACTTAATTTTTTATCAAATAGTGTGCCTTCAACAGTTGCACTTGCACCTAACAAACTAGCACTAATATTTGCTGCAAACTCATCAGGAGTTCTATAGGTAATATCTAGTACGGATGAAAGTTTATCACCATATTTGGCTTGAAAACCCCCTGCGGAAAAGTTGACGTTTTGAGCTAAATTTTCGTTTACAAAGCTTAACCCTTCCTGTTGACCAGTTCTAACTAAAAACGGACGGTACACTTCAATGCCATTTATATAAACAAGGTTTTCATCAAAATTTCCACCACGAACATTGTATTGTGTACTGAGTTCATTATTGTTGTTAACACCTGCAAGCGTTAGTAAAATATTTTCAACACCTTCTTTTGCTCCTGGTATTTTAGTAGCTTTTAATGGATCAACGTTTATAATTCCCTGTGCTTCTCTTTTAGAATTTTCAATTACAACTTCGTTCATTTCTTCTACTTTTGAAGTGAGAGTAGGTGAAAAACGAAATGTTTTATTTTTCGGAATCTTCACCTTTTTTTGAAATGTTTTGTAAGATACATGTGTGAAAATTACAGTAATTTCAATATCGGCAGCAACAGTTAATGTATATTCTCCTTTATTATTTGTAACTGTACCATATTTTGAAGAGGTTACAGCAACACCTTCAATAGGTTCTTTAAATTCATTTTTAAGTACCCCTTTAATAATTGCATTTTGTGCAGTTAATAAGGTAGTAAATAGCAAAAGCGCTGAGAGTATATAGTTTTTCAAGGGTAATTATTTATTTTTTTCTAAAAAAAGTTGCTTTTAATTCAGATGTGTTTCCAACGTTGTCTGTCACTACAACTTTTAGTTCGTGTTTGGCTTCAGTAAAAGTTTTATCACTAAAATTATAGGTTAATAAACCATTTTTAACATTATATTCCATTAAAATCCATTCACCATCAATTTCACCTCTGTATGATTTTATACCAGATTCGTTGTCTGAAATTTTAACTTGTAAGGTTTTAAAATGGGTAAGCCATTGTTCATTTTTAATATTATGTAATTTAATGGAAGGTTGAACAGTGTCTTTTTTAAGTGTGTATTTACCTAAATTTTTTGTAGTTGTATAAAATGTGCTTTCTTTTTTAACCGTGGTTTGGTATGAGGTTTTTCCATTTTGGTCTACACTAGTAATATATAATTGTTTTTTATCTGCTTCAGAATACTTTGATACGTCAAAAGTTAAGGTGTATTTTTTGTCTAATGGAATTGTAGGAGTGTGAATTTTTGCAACAGTTTCTATCACATCAAAATCTAAATAAAAATCGTTGTAAAAGGTGTTTTTAGGAAAAGCTACTGTTACATTTTCTTTATTAAATTTATTGAATTCAGATTTATTAATTTTATAAGGAGTTTTTTTTATGGGTTTTGAAACCACGCTACTCTCTTTTTTTCCAACTATAGGAATTGTGATTTTTTGTTCATTCCCTTTAAAATCTTTCGCCACAATGGTAGCCGTATAGCTCAATCCATCTTCAACTGAAATATATCCTTTATTTAAGGAAGTATTGTACATGTTTAATTTATTTGATGGCTCTGTAAAGGTTTTTTGAACACGTTGATTTAGTTTTTCTAAACGTTCATAATCAACTAATAAATTAATGTATTTTGTTTCATAAAACGAAAAAGAAGTTGCTCTAAATTCATGTATCGTTTTACCATTAACAGCTAAAGATAAACTATAAAGACCATTTTTATTGTATGCACCATCTAATTGGTCATAAACATTTACACCAAAACCAATTTCACCAAAAGCTTTAATTGTTGAAGCTAAATAATCGCCATTTTCTAATTTTCGATATGAAAGTTGAACAGGAGCATTTACTTTATTTATGTGTGTATTTTCAGTTAAAGAATAACCCATTAAACTATTTATTCTAGGTTTTTTAGAATCCTTTACTTTAATCCCAAAATAAAACGGATTGATAGGTTTTTCGGTTTTAGTATCTCTTATTTCAAAATGTAAATGCGGACCAACAAAACCACCAGTACTTCCGCTAAAAGCTAAAATTTCATCTTTTGTAACAGGTAACTCTCCTGCTTTAGGAAATAAATGAATTTCATAAGACTCTTTTTTATATTGTTGCTTTTTTACGTAAGCTTCTATTTGATTATTAAATTTTTGAAGATGTGCATAAACCGATGTATAGCCATTAGGATGTGTTACATACAAAACTTTGCCATAACCCCAAAGAGAAACTTTAATTCTAGAAACATAACCGCCAGCAGCTGCTATCACATTTAGACCTTCTTTTTGTTCAGTTTTAATATCAATACCTGCATGAAAATGATTGGTTCTTAATTCACCAAACGTTCCTGATAATACCAAAGGAATATTTAAAGGATTGCTGAAATAATTTGTTGGGTAGGTTGAAATATCACCTTGTCCAAAGACAAAAAAAGTAGTTAAAATTAAAATTAAAGTAGCGAGTCTTTTCACAAAAATTGTTTTAGGCTAAAATAGTAAATTATATTTTTTACAACGTTTAAACTTAAAGCTTTTATATATAGACAACTAACATTTTTATAAAATGATAGAAAACAGTTGTAATATTGGTAGACTAATACTAACTTTGTATTTATAGTTTATATTCTTAAGGGATTTATGAGTCATATTACAGAAGTTGTAAATTTAGTTGAAAACAAACTCAAAATACTTTTAGAAAATTATAATTTTTTAAAAGAAGAAAATGAATTTTTGTTAGACAAATTAGCTTCTTTAGAACATAAAATAACTCAAGAAAAGCAATTAAATAATGAACTTGAAAATAAATATCAAGTACTTAAAATTGCAAAAACTATAGAAGGCAGTAAAGAAGATAGAAGAGAAACAAAACTCAAAATAAATGCTTTAATTCGTGAAATTGATACATGTATTACTCAATTAAGCGAATAAGTTCTTTAAAATGGCAGAATCTTTAAAAATAAAAGTAACAATTGCTGGACGCGTATATCCTATTAAAGTAAATAGTATAAATGAAGAAGAAGGAATGCGTAAAGCAGCAAAAAATATTAATGATTTAGTTACTAAATTCGAAAAGAATTATGCAGTTAGTGATAAACAAGATGTTTTGGCCATGTGTGCTTTGCAATTTGCATCATTAATTGAAATTAATGCTATTAATAAAGATCAAGATATTTCTGAAGCAACCAAAAAAATGAATAAATTATGTGCTATAATTGATGAGCACATAAACAAATAAGTTCTTTAAAATAATATTAATTAATAATACTGCCTACATTAGTTATTGTTTGTTAAACTCAACACTATATCTTTATAAAGGATGAGTCTTAATTGTAAAAGCAAGCCGTCTTTGAACGGATCCTTGATCAATTAGTTAATCCTAAACTTGTTTATAAGGAGTTTACATAAAACCTTTCTAATGTAGGTTTTTTTATATCTAAATTTGAAATATGGTAGAATATATAATGCCAGTAATTGCTGGTATCGCAATAGGATTAATAATAGGGTTAATTATTGCAAAAGTTGTTGAAAAAAATAAGGCAACTAAAATTATAAGAAATACAAGGAAAGAAGCAACCACAATACTTAGAGAAGCAACAGTAGAAGCTGAAGCTTTAAAAAAAGACAAAATTTTACAAGCAAAAGAACGATTTATTGAATTAAAATCGGAACACGAAAAAGTAATTATTTCAAGAGATAAAAAAATTGCTGACGCAGAGAAACGTATTCGCGATAAAGAATCTCAGGTTTCACAAGAACTGGATAAGAATAAGAAATTGAATAATGAATTAGTTGCGAAGATTAGTGAAAATGACAAAAAGCTAGATTATTTAGAGCGAAGAACTGACGAAGTTGACAAATTGCATAGAAAACAAGTTGAAAACTTGGAAGTGATTTCTGGTTTATCTGCAGAAGATGCTAAAACAGAATTGGTAAAATCTTTAAAAGATGAAGCTAAATCTGATGCAATGGCAGTTATTCAAGATACGATTGAAGAAGCAAAATTAACAGCACAACAAGAAGCACGTAAAGTTATTTTAAATACCATTCAACGTGTAGGAGTAGAGCAAACAGTTGAAAACTGTGTGTCTGTCTTTAACATTGAATCTGATGATGTTAAAGGCCGAATTATTGGTCGTGAAGGTCGTAACATTCGCGCTTTAGAATCTGCAACCGGTGTTGAAATAATTGTTGATGATACTCCTGAAGCCATTATTTTATCTTGCTTTGATCCTGTTCGTAGAGAAATTGCACGTTTATCATTACATAAATTAGTAACAGATGGACGTATACACCCAGCTCGTATTGAAGAGGTTGTTAAAAAAACTGAAAAGCAATTACAACAAGAAATTATTGAAGTTGGTAAGCGTACAGTGATTGATTTAGGAATTCATGGTTTACACCCTGAGTTAATTAAAACAATTGGACGAATGAAATATCGTTCTTCTTATGGACAAAATTTATTACAACATTCACGTGAAGTAGCAAACTTATGTGGTTTAATGGCTGCTGAACTTGGTTTAAACGCAAAACTTGCAAAAAGAGCCGGCTTATTACACGATATTGGAAAAGTGCCTGAAACAGAAAGTGAACTTCCACATGCTTTATTAGGTATGGAATGGGCTCAAAAATATAATGAAAACCCAGAAATTTGTAATGCTATTGGAGCACACCACGATGAAATTGAAATGAAAACATTAATAGCTCCAATTATACAAGTTTGTGATGCTATTTCAGGAGCAAGACCAGGTGCACGTCGCCAAGTGTTAGATTCCTATATTCAACGTTTAAAAGATTTAGAAGATATAGCTTTTGGTTTTCAAGGTGTACAAAAAGCCTATGCTATACAAGCGGGTAGAGAATTACGTGTAATTGTTGAAAGTGAAAAGGTAAACGATGCAAAAGCATCTGAATTATCTTTCAATATTTCTCAAAAAATTCAAAATGATATGACTTACCCTGGTCAAGTTAGAATTACTGTAATTCGTGAAACAAGAGCTGTTAATATTGCCAAATAATACAGAAAATTATAAACAATACGTATTTTAAAAATCTCACTTCTGTGAGATTTTTTTTATGCCAATATTGATAATCAGATAAAATAGTCCTTAAATTTTAATTCAGTTAATATTTAAACATATTATTAAATAATGTTTATTTACTTTTAAAATTGGAATTATTCTATTTTTTCTTTGATTTGTTACATAATTCTCATAAATAAATCAATTAAGTTTATATTTCTAATGAAAATTAAACTTTCAAACCTGTTTATTTTAAATTATGATGAATGATTTTATAAATATGTGACAATAATTGTTTAATTTTCCGTCTTATTAAATTGGTTAACCAGTTTAATTTAATTAATAAATTTGAAAAACTTCCTTATTACTTTATTAAAAGTTTTAAGAACAACATAAATATTAAACAATGAGTTCAAATCAGGTAAAAACAAGTCAAAACAGAAAAGATACAGTACAGTATATAAATCTTCAATTAGCTTCTTTAG
The DNA here is from genome assembly GCF_900188235.1 of Lutibacter agarilyticus. Lineage (GTDB taxonomy): Bacteria > Bacteroidota > Bacteroidia > Flavobacteriales > Flavobacteriaceae > Lutibacter > Lutibacter agarilyticus. The sequence goes on from NZ_FZNT01000001.1 coordinate 318,082, forward strand.
GCCAACCACTTTTTCAAGACAAAGAAGATGCTACCGAGAAATTTTGTAACCCTAAACTTCAACAGTTAACAGGGGCTTTTACAAAAGGGTTTAGAGAAAAATCTAGATTACTTTCAAAATATCTTTCTCCTGCAGATTCGAGAATTCAAGATTTTATAAATGATTATTTAAAGGATATTGAATTTAGTAAAAGTTATGCATTGCCAAATGATACTTTAATATTAAATCAAAAAGGACATGCAAGAGAAATTAGTTTACCACCTAACGGAACTTCTTTTGTAAGTGAAAATATTACATCACACAGAATAAAACAGGGTATTTTAAACAATCCAATAAATGATAAAAGAACCACTAAAGGAACTTTTCATATTGTTGAGGGAGATTTACCTGTACCGTTGGATAAAATAGAAGTACCCAAAATAGCATTTGCTCATTTCTTAAACGCAGCTCTTAATCCTTCAGAAGAATTAAAAACATTGCCTTTTACTGCTAATCAAGCTGATAAAGCAAAAGTGATGGTATCTTTATTAATGCGTCCAATGGTTTGTCCTGAGGTAAAAGGGGTCATTTCAAAAAAGAGTTTAGAAGTTCGCTTTTTTGCGCCAGGTAGTTTGGTAAGTAATTTAGATTTTGTAGAATCTATATTTGGTAATGCAGGAGATCCTAATTTGGCTCATAATGATGCTGCTTTAGATCCTGAACATTGGACAGGTCATACAGGTTGTATTATTCTAGCTCCTCAATTAAAACTACTGAAGAAAAAAGACATTGGTTTGCCTCATTTCGATGCTGCTACAGACAGACAAAAGCATGATGGAATGTGTTGGAAAAGTGAGGACGAACTTTATAATGATGGTGGAGCCTTTAAAGTTACTTGTAGAGATGATAGAGGAGTAGTTGTCACTTTAATTGCTGATAATTATTTTGGATATTCAAAAAAAGAAATTAAAACACAAATAAGTTACTCTGCTAATTTATTTGGTTTAGTTGAAGAAGAACACGCAGGTGGTGCTATTGCATTTCCAAGAGGTGTAATGGGAGATATTGTTGATGGTACTGCTTTTTCAGGGAAATTTGGAAACCGTTTTACTTTTGCAGAAGTAAAAGAATTATTAGGTGATAGAATTGAAATAAATCCTGCTAATTATGCAGTTGATAAAAAGTACCCAAATTTAATTTATATACCAGAAAATGCGTATATAAATACCAACACAAATAGTATTACTTGGACACATAATAATAAGGAGCAAAAATTAATATTATCTCCGCTTAAAACATACATCCATCCAACGGGTAATAAATTTAAATTAGAAAAGCATATAGCAGTTTCTTTATGGAGAATTGTAAATACATCTCCTGAAGGTATTTTTTGTCACAAGCCTTGTACCGTTTCAGGTGGAGGAAAATCTGAAATTTCAAAATCAATGTTAAATGCGATTACTTATAGCCCATTTAATATTATAGATATTGATGAAGATTTCAAAAAAGCAGATGAAATTATTGAGTTTAACTATTCTAAACGTTGGAAAAATTACGATTCAACTTTACCACCTTCAAGAACGTTTTTAGATAAAAGAAGAACATTAGGTTCTGCAGTTAAATTATTAACGCCTTCACCAAATAATTCAAATGAATTTAATGAGTTTGTAAGTTCAATTCCGGTGCATATTCGATCTTTAGTTTTATTTGTAAAACGTTTATACCGTCAAGATCACGAATCTTTAAACTGGAAAGACTGCATGTCTGTTGAAATTGTGAACGGGCAAAAAGGAACTGGACTTAAATATTTTAAGACTGATGTTGTTGGAAGTTATGTACGTATTGGTTTTAATCAAGAAGGAAGCTGGCTGTTAAATAAATTAAGATCAGATTTCTCTGCGAGTCAAAAAATTCAATTAGAAGATGATATTTCGGCTTCAATTACATTGCCTAGAAACCAATTTAAAAACTTAAATCCTGAGTTTAAAAATAAGAGTTTAAAAGTGGTAGCCAATTGTGAAAGCCATTTATTCCAAAGACCAGATGAAGCAATTGTAAGAGGTTATGATGAAGGTGCTGAACGTGATTTAGTTTCAGACAATGTTTATTTAACTAACTACGAGCTTTTAACAAAAAAGGATGCTATTGAAATTTATGAAGACACTATTAATTTTGATAAATATACTCAACCAGTAAAAGACCTTATTTTAAGTGTTGTTGAGAGTCCTAATGAAGAAGAGTATTTTTCATTACCATCTCACACTAGAATTGTAAATGGTGAACCAACTAAAAACCCACGTTATTTAGAGCGTAACATTTTTATTGATGAAACTGAAGATAGTTATTTAGGAGATATTGGAGTACGTTTATACAGAAAAATTAAATCTGAAGACCCGGTTATTAATGTAGTTAACGCAGTATTGCCAGGTAGAAGAAATAACCCAGTTGATAAAGAAGCAGGTATTCGTCCGTTGGCAGTTTACAACCCAATTCATTACCAAGAAACTCCAGAGTTGTTTATGGACTTTATTTGTAGTCTTACAGGTAAATCTCCATCAACTACAGGAGCAGGTTCAGAAGGAGCTTTAACAAAAGGTCCTTTTAATATGCTTACACCTACAACCGATTTAAACAATGCATTGTTATCACATATTTTAACGGAATCAAATGCGTTTAGTACAGCGGCTGGTTATGTGGGTGCAGAAAATAAAGTTGATCACGATATTAGTTTGTTAATTCCTGAAATTTGGGCACGCTTAGAGCCTAATGATAGAGATCCAAAATTATTAATTGAAAATGGTTCATTAGAAAAATTAGAAGACTTTGAGTTTGAAGGTAAAAAGGTTTTAGCAAGTCGATTAGGATATAGAATTACAAGTAACTTCTCATTAAGATGTTTAAACAGATTATTTGATGAACCAAATGCAGTATTTAACGAAAAAATGTTAAAACCTGAATTACAAGGTTTAGAAGATTTTGTTGATGGAATTGATAATGTTGTTGAAGCTCAGCAAAAAGTAGCACTTCGTTATTTTGAAGATGGTAGTTTAGATGCTGCTATTCCACCTTTAAAAATATTATTACACATTATGGCGTATGGTACTTATGAAGGTAAAGAAATTAGTGATCCTTCATTAAGAGCTTATTTTGATAGAGATTATGTGTTAAATAGTGAGTGGTATAAAGAGCGTTTACTTATAAAACAACAAAAAGATATTAAATTCTACCAAAAACAAATTTCTTATTTAGAGAACTTTATTAAGGACGATAACAATTCAATTATAGTTGCGGAATTAGATTTATTAAATAAACTAAATAGAGTAATAGAGTTGTATAAAAAAGTAACTACTGATTCATATATAAAAGAATTAGAAGGTACTATTGGAGCAGATCCTTTATATAGAAAATAAATTAAATAAGACTGTCTGAAAATTAAACTTTTCGTCAACCTGAACTTGTTTCAGGTTCTCTGAATAATTGGTAATCAACTAGGAGAGATTCTGAAATAAATTCAGAATGACGGTTTTTAGTTAATCTTCAGACAGTTTTTTTATTAAAAGCTATTTTCTAGGATGAAATGTATTGATAACTTCTTTTAAAAAGCTTTTATCTACGTGCATATAAATTTCAGTAGTAGTAATGCTTTCATGACCAAGCATTTGTTGTATAGCTCTTAAATCGGCTCCACGCTCTAATAAATGTGTGGCAAATGAATGACGAAAGGTGTGCGGACTAATTTTTTTCTGAATTCCAGATTTTTCAGTTAAATTTTTAACAATGGTAAAAATCATGACTCTTGATAATTTTTGACCTCTTCGGTTTAAAAATAAGGTATCTTCAAATCCCTTTTTAACAGCAATATGTGAGCGTATATCCTTCACATAAAATTGAATATATTTTTCAGTTTGAATATTAATAGGTACAAAACGTTGCTTGTTTCCTTTTCCAATTACTCTAATAAAACCTTCTTCAAAAAATAAATCGGAGAGTTGAAGGTTAATTAATTCTGAAACACGTAAACCGCAACTGTATAAAGTTTCTAAAATAGTTCTGTTACGTTCACCTTGTGGTGCACTTAAATCAATAGCACTAATTAATATATCTATTTCTTCTAAAGAAAGCGTATCTGGTAATTTTCTCCCAATTTTTGGTGATTCAATTAAATCGGTAGGGTTTTCTTTTCTGTAGTCTTCAAAAATTAAATAATCAAAAAAGTTTCGCAAGCCAGAAATTAAACGTGCCTGTGAGCGCGCATTTAAATCTTTTGAAACGGAATAAATAAATTGTTGTATATCATCATTTGAAATAGAAAGAGGAGTAATGGCTATTTTTTCTTCTTCTAAATAAATAATTAATTTTTTTACATCAGCACAATAACTTTCAATTGAGTTTTTAGCTAAGCCTTTTTCAATTTTTAAATATAGTTGATAATCATTTAAAGCATTTTTCCATTTCATATTGTAAAAGTAATACTATGTAAGTAATATGTTTAAAGATATTTTAAAAATATAAATACAAAAAGTATTTTTTTGAAAAATTAAATTATATTTGTTTGCATTTTAAATAATAAATTAAATTATGAAAAAAATTATTTTAACAGTATTTATTGTTGTTTTTACAATGGTAAGTGTTCAGGGTCAAGCAGAGATTGGAATAAAAGCTGGTGTTAATTTTGCTTCTATTATGGGAGATACTCCCAGAGGACTTAGATTTAGAACAGCATATGACTTTGGTTTAGTTGCAGAATTTGAAACATCACCAAGCACCGCTGTTCAGCCAGAAATTATGTACTCAAGTCAAGGGTTTCATTATGATGGAGGAATAATAAATGGTGAAAGTATAGCAGAAGATAATTATAAATTAGATTATTTAAACATACCTCTTGTATTTAAATATTATTTTAGTGAAGGAGCATCTTTTGAAGTTGGTCCACAAGTAGGATTTTTATTATCTGCAAAAACTGCTGATGATACTATTAATAACGGAGACTTAAGAGATAATTTAACAAATGCATCTTTTGACTTTTTAGTTGGTTTTGGTTATAAATTTGACAATGGATTCAATTTAAATGCACGTTATGTTGGAGGTTTAACAAATATTTGGAAGGGTTATAATAGAAACCCACCACCAGGATATTGGTACTATGATTATGGTAAAAGAAACAGTGTTTTTCAATTAACAGTAGGATACTACTTTAATTAATAAATCTATAAATATTTAAGAAAGGAAGCAATTTGCCTCCTTTTTTTTTGCTTAAAATTAATTACTTTTACAAAATGAAAAAAATATTGATTTTAAACGGACCTAATTTAAATTTATTGGGTAGACGTGAACCTACAATTTATGGAAGTTTAACTTTTGAAGAGTTTTTTGAATCGTTAAAAAAGAAATATGCCGATACTGATCTTGTTTATTTTCAAAGTAATATTGAAGGTGAATTAATTGATAAATTGCACGAAGTAGGTTTTAATTTTGATGGTGTTATATTAAATGCAGGGGCATATACACATACATCAGTTGCTATTGGAGATGCTATTAAAGGTATTGAAACTCCTGTTGTTGAGGTACACATTTCAAACGTGCATTCACGTGAAGATTTTAGACATACATCATACATTGCTCCAAATGCAAAGGGAGTAATTGCAGGTTTTGGATTGCAAAGTTATGAACTAGCTTTAGAAAGTTTTCGATAAGACAGCTTTTTTGATTAAAGAAATATGAAGCACAAAAAAAGGGTTGAAATTACTATTTCAACCCTTTTTTAGTTTATAAAATACAGATGTTTAGTCTTTAATAGGTTTTTGTACTTTACTTTCAAATGTATAAGCATAACCTACAGCAAACGACAGATTTCCCATATGTACAGTTCCGTAGATGTCTTTATCATTTTGTAAAGGTATTAACCCATAAGAGCCTCTAATGTCTAATAATAGTTCACTGTGTTTACTAATGGCTGCTGTAACACCTACACCAAACATAGCTCCAAAATCAATAGTACCTAAATCTTTACTAATATCTGTTTCAGCAGTTAAATCAACAGGAGGAAGGTCTACCAAAAACCAATCAGCTGGAGGATCTTGGGGATTAGCACGAACTTGCACAGGAGCTTGTTTTCCTTCATCATAATATAGAGAGCTTGTTCCACTGGTAACTTGTTTCGGGCTTAACATAAAATCAATATACGGACCACCATTTACATAAACCCCCCAAGTTTCCCCTAAATCCCATTCGTATTTTGCTAAAATTGGTATTTCTAAATAAGAAAAAACAGCTTTGTTATCAAATTCTGCATAAACAGGTTTACCAGCAGGTAAAAATGCAACTAATTCAGGCGGTAAAGTTGTTGGAGGGATCGGTTGCCAACCATTGCGTTCTCCTCCTTTTCTTAAAAAGCCTAATTCAGCCTTGATTGAAAATTGTTCTGTGATACCAAAATCCGCAAAAAGACTTCCGTCAAAACCAGTAACAGACTTATAATCTTTACTGTAAATATTGTTATCGGTACTTTTTAAATTAGGGATTCCTACACCGGCACGAATACCGTATTTGTTGGTTTGTGCATAGCTAAAAACATTAGCTAACAAAAAAAATACCACTAAAATTTTGTTTAAATTTTTCATATTAAATTATTTTTCAAATAGGTTAGTCTATCAAATATAAAAATTTTATGAATGGAAAGATAGCTATTAAGAGGAAAAGGTGTTTTATTTTTTTAATAACATTCAAATTTCATTAAATTAAATAACTCAAATCAAATTGTAAATGTTCATATCTTAAAATTAAGTTTTTAATCAACCTCAAAATATTAGAGCAATTAAGTGTTTGTTATGTAACTTAGGTATTGCATCATATTAAAATTATTGTTGAAATTTGATAGTATGTTGAAATGTTCAACATGTGCCACTTTAATTTAATTTTTATGAGCAAATTAAACGCTTTAGCCATTAGCGACAATGGTTTTATATTTAAACCTTCCACAGGAGAATCTTTTATAACCAATGAAATTGGCCTGTTTATTATTCAGTTACTTAAATCAGGTAAAAAAGCCGATGAAATTATTCAAGAAATAATTCAAGATTTTGAGGTAGACAACTTAACTGCAGGGAAGGATTTATATGAATTTTTAGATTTTCTGAAAAAAGAAAATATGACCGACTAGTTATGGAAAATAAAAAATTAACCATAGCAGTAACGGGTTTGAATAATATTGATAGCCCTGGTCCTGGTGTTCCGGTTATAAGAGCGCTAAAAAAGAGTGGAATGGATATTAAAATTATAGGCTTGGCTTATGAAAACTTAGAACCTGGAATTTATATGCCCGGCCTAGTAGATAAGTCTTACTTAATGCCTTTTCCTTCCACAGGAAGTGAAGCTTTTTTAGAACGTTTAGCCTATGTTCATGAAAAAGAAAACTTAGATATTGTAATTCCAAATTTCGATTCTGAATTGTTTTTGTTTATAAAATTCAACGACAAGTTAAAGCAAATGGGTATTCATACGTTTCTACCTACATTAGAACAGTTTGAAGAACGTCATAAAGATAATTTACCGGAGTATGCTAGCAACTATAATATTACAGTTCCTGAAAGTAAACCTTTGGTAAATATTAAAGAATTAGAGAATTTGCCTAAACCGTTAAGCTATCCTTATTATATAAAAGGTAAGTTTTACGAAGCTTTCAAAGTTTCTAATTTGGCACAATCACAATATTATTTCAATAAATTATCCGCAAAATGGGGGTTGCCTGTTGTTGTTCAACAAGCAATTCAAGGAACAGAAGTTAATGTAATTGCGTTAGGTGATGGTGAAGGAAACACGGTTTCAGCAGTGCCTATGCGTAAGCAATATATTACAGACAAAGGCAAGGCTTGGGGCGGAATTACCATAAGCGATGAACGTTTACTTGAAATTACGCATGACATTATTAAAAAAACAAAATGGCGTGGCGCATTAGAACTTGAAATGATTAAAACCGATGATGGTGAATATTATTTAATAGAAATTAATCCTCGTATACCAGCTTGGGTTTATTTGGCGGTTGGTGCTGGTCAAAATTTACCTGAAATGCTTTGCAAATTAGCTTTGGGTGAAAAAGTTGAACCCGTAACAGCATATAAAACAGGAAAAATGTTTATTCGGTATTCTTGGGATTTGATTGGAGACATATCCGATTTTGAAAAAATAATAGTGTTTGGTGAATTATAAAATAAATGAGATGAGTAAAAAAATATACGAACGTCCAATTCTTCGAAAAGTAGTAGAAGGAATACCTAATAAATTTGGTAGTTTAAAACGGTTAAGACCAATTAGTGAAATTGATGGTGTTGAAATAGATTCAATAATTGATACCTATGGATCTCCTGTTTTTATTATTTCTGAAAACACCATAAGAGATACGTATAGAAGCGCTTATAGAGCATTTGCTACGCGCTATCCAAAAGTGCAGTTTGCTTGGTCTTATAAAACAAATTATTTAGATGCTGTTTGTAGAGTTTTTCATCAAGAAGGCGCTTGGGCTGAGGTAGTTTCAGGGTTTGAATACGAAAAAGCGATTGATAATAATATCCCAGGAAATAAAATTATTTTTAATGGTCCAGATAAAAGTAAGGAAGATTTAAAATTGGCAATCAACAATAATTCGCTAATTCATATTGATCATTTTGACGAATTAAATACCATTTTAGAATTACGAAAAGAACTAGATAAACAACCACAGGTTGCTATTAGAGTAAATATGGATACCGGAATTATTCCGCAGTGGGATCGTTTTGGATTTAATTATGAAAATGGGGAAGCTTGGAATGCTATTAACAGAATTTTAAGCAGTGGCTTAATAGATTTAATAGGTTTACACGTACACGTTGGAACCTATATAAGTACTTCAAAAGCGTATACTATTGCCATTCAAAAATTAGCAGATCTAGCAAATAAAACCTACGACAGATTTGAGACTACCATTAGTTATATTGATGTTGGTGGTGGTTTTGCTTCACAAAACACTTTGCAAGGTGCTTATATGCCAGCAACAGATACGTGTCCAAGTTTTGATGATTATGCGCACGCAATAACTTCAGCAATGAATGAGGCTTCTTTTCCAAATAATGAATTTCCAACACTTATTTTGGAAACAGGTAGAGCTATGATTGATGAGGCAGGTTGGTTGGCAGGTACCGTTTTAGCAAATAAAAGATTGGCTGACGGAAGAAGAGCAATGGTTATTGATGCAGGAATTAATTTAATGTTTACTGCTTTTTGGTACGATTATGAAATTTACCCATTGCACGAAACAAGTTTTCAATCTGAACTAACCACAATTTATGGTCCTTTGTGTATGAATATTGATGTAATTAGAAAAAATATTAATTTCCCACTACTAAATAAAGATGATCGTTTTGTAATTAAACGTGTTGGTGCGTACACCATGACACAATGGATGCAGTTTATTACATATCGTCCAAATATTGTAATGATTGATGCTAATAAAGAAGTTCATGTAATTCGAAAAAAAGAAGACAAAGAAGTATTTAGGCAGCAAGAAGAAATTCCAAAACATTTACAGTAAAAATTTAGTATGAACATAAAATTCAACAATAATAGCACCTTCATTTGGAAAGCAATTTTAAAAAGTTATGCTCAGGTATTTTTTTCTGATAGTAAACTATTTGCGGGAATTCTTTTGTTGGTTAGTTTTTTGGATTGGTGGACTGGAGTTTGCGGATTAACAGCCATTATTATTGCTATAAGCTTAGCTAAAATTTTTGAATATGATGAAGCAACTATTCAAAAGGGGTTGTTTAGTTTTAACTCGTTATTGGTTGGTTTAGGAATTGGGACTTATTTTTCTCCCGGGCTCGAAGTTTTATTTTTATTGGTAATTGGTAGTGCGTTGGCTTTTTTTATCACCGTTATTTTAATAGGTGTTTTTGCTAAATATGGACTCCCATTTTTAAGTTTACCCTTTTTAGTTGCTATTTGGGTGTTAATGTTATCGTTTCCTGCTTTTACAAATATCGATTTAAATTCAGAAGCTTTATTTCCTTCTAATATGTTCTATAAAATTGGAGGGAACCCTTTGGTAATCTTTATGAATTTGTTAGACAACATATTTTTAGACACTTCATTTGGAACTTATTTTTTATCGTTAGGTGCCATTTTTTTTCAGTTTAATATTTTGGCAGGGATTTTAATAGCCATTGGTTTATTAGTGCATTCAAGAGTTCATTTTTTGTTTTCATTAATTGGTTTTTTTGTTGCCTATTGGTTTTATTCATTCCTAGGGTTGTACACAGGATCGTTAAATTATACCTATTACGGATTTAACTTTATACTTTCAGCAATTGCAATTGGAGGTTATTTTTTAATTCCCTCAAGGCAATCATTGTTATGGAGTATTTTTTTAATTCCGGTGTTAGTTGTAGTAACCATTGGTAGCGATCGTCTTTTTGCATTATTTGAATTATCGGTGTTTTCATTACCGTTTAATCTTGTGTTGATAGGTATTTTGTATGCTTTTAAAATAAGATTCGATCAAACAAAACCACCTAATTTAACCTATATTCAACAAAGAAATCCAGAAACAAATGCCTATTTATTCGACAGTCAATCTAATAAAGAATATGCGGCGTTTGTAAATTCCATACGTTTACCTTTTATGGGTAAATGGTTTATTAATCAAGGGCATAACGGTGCTTATACACATAAAGGTTTTTATCAATTTGCGTGGGATTTTATAATTAAAGATGAACACACAAAGCTTGAATTTTTGAATGATGGTTTTGTTGTAAGTGATTATTATTGCTTTGGGAAACCCGTAATTTCTCCTGCGGAAGGCGTTGTTGTAGCAGTTGTTAACACTGTTGAAGATAATGAAATAGGGATTGCAAATACAAAGCAAAATTGGGGAAATACCGTTGTTATAAAGCACAATACATATTTATATTCAAAGTTAAGTCATTTACAAAAAAACTCTATTAAAGTAGTTGTTGGTGAAAGCGTTTATGAAGGTCAGGAACTTGGTAAATGTGGAAATTCTGGTAGATCTCCGTATCCACATCTTCATTTTCAATTGCAAGCTTCTTCAAAAATTGGTAGTCCAGCACTGTTTTATCCTTTGGAAGATTTTATTGTTGAAAATGAAACAGGAAAACAAGATTATATTCAAAAAGGAATTCCTTTAGAAAATTGTGCCGTTTCAAATATCAATGCATCTACTTTGCTTTTTGATGCTTTCAGATGGAATCCGGGAGATGAATTTACCATTGAAATTCAAAATGAAAAGTCAGAAGTAAAATTGTATGAGATAGAAAGTAAGATAGATATTTACAATCAGTCATTTTTAGTTTGTAAAAAAACAGGTGCAAAATTATACTACATAAATAACAATAAAACGTTTGATATTGTAAATTACATAGGTTCACAAAAAAGTCCTTTGGCAATTTTTTACAAATCGTTGTACAAAGTTGTGTTTACTGAACAAACCGAGTTAACCATTAACTCACGTTTTCCTATCCATCATTTGTATAATTCTTCAATAAGAATAGTTCAAGATTTTTTAGTGCCTTTCGGTATTTTTTTAAAAGGAAAGTATCAGTTGAACTATAAAAAAAGCGAGATGTTATTCAACCAAAAAGAAGCAGAACTAAATTCGGTAATTACAGGAAATAATAACAAAAAACTGTTTTCAGCAGAAATAACTATTGCTAAAAACAAAGAAATAAGTTGTATTTGTAAGCAACCAAATAAAAATAAAATTCATTTAAAATGGGCAAAAAAGCAGGATTGATATTGGTTTTGTTACTAATAATTGCTTCAGTAAAATCTCAGGAAACCAAAGATTCATACAAAACTATAGATAGTTTAACGTATGATTTATTTGTAAAGAAAGATTGGAAAACCTTACTTACAGAAGGCAAAAATTATAAAAAAAAGGGAACAGATTTTTATTATTTAAAAGTGAGAATGGGAATTGCCAATTTTAAAACGGGTCGTTATTTATTGGCTGTAAAATTGTTAGAAGAAGCCTATAATTTAAATAAATTTGATGTTGTTGTGCAAGATTATTTATACTGGGCTTATAGATATTCGGGTTTATTTTTAGAATCGGATGTGTTTTATAAAAAAATGGACGTTTCTCTTCAGAAAAAAATTGGTTTAGAATTGAAATTTATTTCAGCAGTTGATGTTGGTGTAGTTGCCACTTCAAATAGTAATTACAATGAAATGTTGACTAATAACAATAATAATGAAACTACAAATTATCGTTATTTTTTGGATAATCATCAAATAATTACCGTGGGTTTAAATCACCGATTTTCTAATAACACTAATTTTTACCATCGCCTTACCATAATGCCACGAAAATTAGTTTATCAAGAAAATAATTTAGGTGAAACTACCAATGTATTTTACAAAGGTACCGAAACAAGGTATTATGCCAATGCTACTTTTGCTTTAGGGAAACGTTGGTATTTAGATGCTTATGCGGTGCTTTTATTTGGAAATTTTGACGATTTAACTTCAGGCATAACAACTGGAAACTCCTTAAAATTTACCGATAAAGTAAACTATTCAGATGTAGTTTTTGGAGGTGTAATCTCAAAATCTAGTACTTATTTTAGAAATAGTATAAATGTTTCATATTCAAATTTAAATGGATTGAATCAATTGCAAACAGGCTATTCTATTTCTTTGTATCCTCTTGCAAATACTTTAATTGTTCCGTTTGGGTCATTTCAATATGTAAGCGAAAGTCTTGATTCATATTCCGATAATAGAATGGTATACTCTGGAGGAGTGGCAATAAATACCAAGAAAATTTCATTAACGGGTTTTGCTACAGTTGGAGAGATTCAAAATTATATTTCAAATAATGGATCTGTTGTGTATAATCAATTAGCCAAAACAGAAAGTGAATTTGGAGCTATTGTTCAAGTTTATTTAAATAAATTTGAATTGAAATTAGGGTATTCATTGATGAACATGAAAGATTACAGTGTATCTGATTTAGACGAGCTAAATTCATTTCAATACAAACAACAAAATTTAATACTAGGAGTTACATGGAGACAGTAAAAAGAAATTTATTTTTTAGTTTTTTAGCATTGCTATTTTGCAATATTAGTTTTAGTCAACACAATTTTGCTGAAGTTCAGGAAGCTTTTAATGAAAGCTATCAATTAGAGGCAAGTGGAGATTTTAAAGAAGCTGCTAATAAAATTAAAGAGGTTTATAAAGAACAAGCATACGAGTCTAATTTAAGGCTCGGTTGGTTAAATTATATGGCAGGAAATTTTAACGAATCTATTGCATTTTATCAAAAATCTATTGCATTAATGCCTTTTGCTGAAGAACCAAAATTTGGCTATGTATTTCCACTTTCGGCTTTAGGACGTTGGGATGAGGTAATTTCTGTTTATTCCCAAATCTTAGAAAATTCTAGTAACAATACCAAAGCGCTCTATTATTTAGGAACTATTTACTACAATAGAAAACAGTACGATAAGGCTTTAACTTATTTTAAACGAATGACAGATTTATATCCTTTTGATTATGATGGCTTGTATATGTATGCTTGGTGTAATTTACAATTAGGAAAAAAGAAAGAAGCCAAAATGCTATTTCAAAAAGCCTTGTTGAACAAACCTAATGATGTTGAAGCTAAAAACGGATTGTTATTGACGGAATAGTGTCCATTTTAATTTTCAAAACCCTATTTATAAACTCATTGAAGTTGAATAATTTGAATGCTTCTGCTTGGAACGTTAACCGTATTATAACTACCACCTATTTTACTACTGTAATGGATGATGCATTTGTTGGTTGTATCAATCACTTTCTAGATTAAATGAATCCTATTTCAAGACATTTCCATTAGCGTTCAACTATTTCCGTATATTGTACGAACTAACTAAAAAATATAAATCATGATTTTACCTAAAAAAAACCTAGCATCAGGGGTGTTTCCTTTATTATTAGTTTCTGTATTTCTATTAATTTGGACTTATAGGGGAGTTGCACAAGAGAAAAAAAATCTGTTTAATGAATATCTAGTGATTTCTTCAAATCCCAATGAAGCTACCTATAGTCAATCTAGCAATGAAAAGCTCCATTCTCTTTATTATATGAATACTCAAATTTCATATGAAGATGGTAAATTGCAGACGAATTATCAAAACTCCACCCAATTTGTTGATTTTAAGTTTAACTATACGTTGGTGAATTACTATCCACTTATTGAAGGACACGCATGGAGTAATTGGCGAAAGCAAAAAGAAACAACTGGAAGTAAATCTATGGATTACAATATCTTATCCGATTTCATAAAAAGTGAATAGTTACCTATTTAAGAACTTATATTAGCCGAAAATTACACTAATAGCATTGTCTAACCAATTGTTTTAGTATGTGGTTTTTTACAACTACCACCATATGATTTCAGGTGACGGGGTAGTTGGTGAAATAAATAATATTTAATGTTAATTAATTTAAAAGATTAAAATATGAAACAACTAATTGTACTCATAATTTTCACTTTTTCTTTTGTTTGTAAAGGGCAAACAGAACTAGTGTACAACGCAGAAGAAGTGATGGAAATGAACGATTTATTTTATAAAAAAAAGGACACGACTCTCATAACTGGTAAAGTTAATACTTATGATATTACTGGAAAAAAAATAAGATCAGAGGTAAATTGTAAAGAAGGTAAGGCAGAAGGAGTAACTAAATTTTGGAATGAAAATGGAAAATTGGAAATGAAAATTAATTTTAAAGAAGGACAGCCTGATGGAATAAGTAGGATGTGGTTTGAAAATGGCCAATTAGAAAAGGAATTCAACTCAATAGCAGGTGTCAGGGAAGGATTATTTAGTGAATGGTATGAAAATGGGCAATTAAAAGTAGAAGGAAATTTTAAAGAAGACAAACAGGACGGGTTGGGTAAAGAATGGTATAAAAATGGACGGCAAAAATCGGAACAACGATTTAAAGACGGCAGTAAGGAAGGATTGTTTAGAAATTGGTATGAAAATGGTCAACTTCAAGAAGAGGCAAATTTCAAAGATGATAAATTGGAAGGATTATCAACATTATGGCATGATAACGGTCAGAAATTGATGGAAGGAAACTATATGAACGGTAAATTAGAGGGACAATGGACTAGGTGGTATAAAAATGGTCAATTAGAGCGAGAATCGAATTTATTAGATGGTGTTCAGGAGGGGATAGCCAGAGAATGGCATGAAAATGGACAACAAAAAACGGAGCGTCTATTTAAAAATGGTAAGCCAGAAGGAATAAGTAGGATATGGTATGAAAATGGTCAATTAGAACAAGAAGTGAACTTGATAAATGGTGTCCGTGATGGTGTATATAGAGAATGGTATGAAAATGGAAAGCAAAAATCGGAACAGTTATTTAAGATGGAAAAGCCAGAAGGAATTAGTAGATTTTGGTATGAAAATGGAAAGCTAAGTAAGGAACAGCTATTTAAAGAAGGGCAAGCAGAAGGTGTTAATAGGGAATGGTATGACAATGGTCAATTAAAACAAGAAGTAAACTTAATAGAGGGTATATTAGAAGGTTTATATAGAGATTGGTTTTACAATGGCCAATTACAACAAGAAGCCTTATTTAAAAATGGAGAACCAGATGGACTAATTAAAGTGTGGCATCAGAATGGTCAATTAATGAAGGAAGGGAATTACACAAATGGTAAAAAAAATGGACTCCAAGTATTTTATAATAAAGATGGCATTATTGAGAAAAAGGAAACTTGGGAAAATGGAATGCTTAAAAATTAGGACACTATCTACTAAATCAAGTTTCTAAGTCCCTATCAGACACTATCCCGTAAAGTATGTAAACTCATTAGGGGTCGATAATTTGCTCATAGCTAGGAATTTTTATCACCATACTTGATTTAACCATCACACAATTTCAGATGTAATAGTGTATAATGTGGGGGTTAATTAAACATTATCAATTCTGTCTAAAGTTTTAGTAAGTACTGTATGATAAACTATTATTGATAATTCAAAAATGCTTGGTTCGAGTCCAGCTCCCGCTAATAAGTAAGACTCATCTTCATTTAATGTTGATGAGTTTATTTATTAATATTTTTTTTCTCTCAATTTTCCTATATTTAGCCAACTTGTTTTTTTAAATGAGTAAAACCTAAACATTTAGACTTTATGATAGGGCTTTTTAGAACAATTATTAATAAACTTTCTGATGATAAGTATTATTTTAAATTCTTACCACTTATTTTTAGTTTTATATCGGGTTTTTCTATATTTTACTTTCTATACATTTTTAATGCATATGGTATTCAAAAAGGATTGTCGTATTCAGGGCATTCACTGCTTTTCAGATGTATTAGTTTTGGTTTATTGACATTCACATATTTAACCATTTTTGAAATAATATTAAAACCAAAACTGAGTGTTACAGGTTTTGGATATTCATTTATATGGTATGCAGGTTTAATTTTTCTTGGGAGTCAATTAATTTTTATTCTGTTCAATTTCTTTTGGAATTGGCAAGAATTAAATATGGAATCCTATTTACTTATTATAATAGAATTTCCACTAATGATGATATTTCCATTATTTTTCTATTTAGGTCTAAAATCAATTATAAAATCAAGGAGCCAGGAAGAAAATTACTTATTATTTCAATCTGAAAACGGGAAAGACAATTTAAAAATTAGAAAACGAGATTTTTTGTATGCTGAATCTTTGGGGAATTATATTTCTGTTGTCTTCTTAACAAAGAATAAATCCAATAAACATCTTATTAGAAAACGGCTTAAGGTATTAGAATTGGAGTTAAAAACTATTCCAGAAATAGAAAGAAGCCATAGAAGTTATTTAGTAAATAGATTAAATATTCGAAGCATAAAGCAATCAAAAGCAAAATTACATGTTGAAATTGGTTCTGCTATTATACCTATTTCTAAACAATATAAAGATTCTTTTCTTTCGTAACTAGCATTTCATCCCTCATTGCCTGGTTTCATCACAAAACCCCTTGAAAACACGATTAATGTGATTACAATCTTAATATTTGCAAAAATGAATACCACGAAGAAATTAAAGAAAATATTATTAGCTGTTTTTTGTTTGTGCCTTATCATAGGTTGCTACTCAGAGAAATCAGATGCATCTTTACAAAACAATGAAAAGCAAGCACAAAAAATTGACTCACTTATAAAAAGCAATTATAAACAAGAGCTTTTCCATGGTGGAATAGTGATTTCCAAATATGGTGAGACCATTTATGAGAATTACTTAGGTATAGCAGACAGAACTTGGAATATACCTATTCAAAAAAATGTTAAATTTGATATAGCCTCACTTAATAAATCAATGATAGCCGCTTTGATTTTAAAAGCAGTTGAAGAAGATAAGCTTCATTTGAATAACAAACTTGTTGCGCTGTTATCCAATTATTCTTTTGAAGGCAGCTTTCATCCTGAAATCACCATACATCACCTTCTCAGTCACAGTTCGGGACTACCCGATTATAATAGACTACCTGAAGAGCTTAAATTAAATAATTTTCTAAAATTTAAGAGGTTTAGATTCTCTAACGAGGAATATATTAATTTTATTAGTAAGATTGAGCCGTTAAGTGAACCTGGTAAACAATTTTATTACAGTAACTTTGCCTATCATTTACTGGCAATAATTCTCGAGGAAACCTACAAAAAACCTTTTGCAGAGATTCTTAAACTAAAACTGACCAAGCCATTGGGATTAAAAAACACAATTTCTGAGAGTAAGAATGAAGTTTCAATTAATGAACTGGCGAAGGCTTATTTATTTGATGAAGTTACTCAGGAATGGTATCAAAATCCGTTCATTGATTTCAGCTTAGGGAGAAGGATATTTTCAACAGCTTCTGACCTTAACAGATGGGCACAGGTTATGGATAACCCAGGTTATCTAAAGAAAAACTCTTTGCAATTAATGCAACAGAATCATCTTTCTCAAATTTCAAATATCGTTGGCTATGGTTATGGGTGGGTAGTATTCAATAAAGAAAGTAATAATGAATTCGGTAATTTGGGAATTAACAAAAAATACATCATACATGGTGGCAGTACAGATGGATATAAAGCAATGCTTATTAATATAAATAAAGGAGAGTACGTAATAAGCTTCTTAAGTAATGTCGGAAATCGAACTCAGGAAATGCAACTGTCACAAAAGATTATAAATATATTAATTGATAAAAAAAACGATTGAACTATTTTCAAAATAATAGTTTAATTTAACCAAAATAACTAGAAAAAATATAATGAACAAAAATTATTTATTAGTACTATTAGGAATTACATTTTTATTCAGTTGTGAAAATAACCCAACAATAGAGGGGCTATGGATTGTTAAATCTGTAACAGTTGGAGAAGAAGAAATGACCCCAAATGGAAGATGGATGAGATTTAACTCTGACTTTACACAGGAATCAGGTAATGGGTGGTTTCAACATTCAACTGGGGAGTGGAGTTTAGAACCAGACAATCATGAATTAACCGTTATTAATGAAAATGGTTTAGATGACCTTAATGAGCCTTTTAAAGTAAAAATGTCTAACAATGAAATGATTTGGGAAAGAATGGAAGAAGGACTGATTGTTATAGTTAAATTAGAAAGAATCATCCAGCTTCCTACTACATCAGGGGATAAACTACTTGGATTATGGAAATTGGATGAGTCAGTTGGAACGGATAATTATTTCTCGACTTCAATGGGAACTAATGATTATCTTTTTTTTAGATGGGATAAACGCTTTGTAATTGGGACAGAAAATGGTAAAGTTCATGGTGTTTATAATGTACATGGGCATAAACCAGAAGTTGAATTAATACCGTATGGAGAACAATTTGAAAGAGATTTTTGGATAATTGATTTTGATGAGAATACTTTAAAATTAAAATTATTAAATACTGATAGCATAGTTTCAAGAAATTTTATAAGAATTCACCAGTTTCCACAAAATTAATAACTACCTATGGAAAATAAAGAATTAAGTAGAAGTTGAGAAAGCTAGAAAATGAAAATATTGCGTTGAGAATGGAGAACTAATAATACATAAAATTTTGATTTGAATATATTAACGACACTATCCCGTAAAGTATGTAAACTCATTAGGGGTCGATAATTTGCTCATAGCTAGGAATTTTTATCACCATACTTGATTTAACCATCACACAATTTCAGATGTGGCCCTGGTTGGTGGTGGGCAATATCCTCAGCCTAGAGAAATTTCATTATCGCATAACGGTGTTCTGTTTTTAGATGAATTACCAGAATTTAATCGCACTGTTTTAGAAGTTATGCGCCAACCTTTGGAAGATAGAGAAGTTACTATTTCAAGGGCAAATATTACAGTTAATTGTCTTAGCAGTTTAATGTTGGTAACTTGTATGAATCCAAGCCCAAGTATTTATTTTAATGACCCCGATGAAGAATTCCTTAAGAAATATAAACAGGTAAGGATGAACTTAGAAATTTTCAAAAACACCCAATCCAAATAACGCAAAATCGTATTTTACAGGATCATTTTTATCCATTTTTCTTAAAGAAGTATCTAATTCAGCTAATGCTTTGGCATCATTTTGTTTGCGTGTTAGTAAACCTAATTTTCGGGCAACATTTCCAGAATGTACATCTAAAGGACAAGAAAGTAGTGCAGGGCAAAGGCTTCTCCAAATACCAAAATCAACGCCTGTATTGTCATTTCTAACCATCCAACGTAAAAACATATTAACTCGTATAATAAAGGTAGCATAATATTTCTATGTTCAATTGCAATAAATTACAACTAAACTAAATACAGCCAAGCCTATAGGGAATGCAAAATCTAATATCGTGGTAAATATTTTTATTACTTTACTAATTTTCCTTAACTTATTTTCCACTTTATTTTTTGATTCAGTATCAATTGATAAATCACTAAAACTTTTTAAAGCAAAACTTATATCATACTTCTGTAATGATTTTATATAATAATTTGGAAATTTATCACTAGCTGTTCTTATTACAAAAGCGAAAATATAAAAGACAATAATAAAACTAACAAGGTGGGTTAAAAAATCAGCTTCCCCAAATGGAATTGAAAACCCTAGAAACTCAATATTACCAGTTGAATATTTTATTAACTTTTTTAAGATAATACCCACTACAGATATTATTAATAAAGATTTTCTAACTTTTTTAACATCATCAAATTCAAAATTTTCACTCATAACAATTTTACTTTAATTATTTATAATGTAAAGATAAATCATAAGATATTTAAAATAGAATTAAATTAGCAAATCAAATAGATATTAAGTATTTATGATAAAAACCGAACTTAAAGAATTTTTAGACCAAAAAGTCAATCAATATAATAACCCTAACTTTATTGAAAGTGACCCTATACAGATACCTCATCGCTATTCTTTAAAAGAAGATATTGAAATATCAGGATTTTTAACCTCGACTATTGCTTGGGGTAATAGAAAAATGATAATTAAGAATGCGGATAAGATGATGGAGCTTATGGGGAATTCTCCCTACGATTTTGTGATGAATCATAAAGAGCATCATTTAGATTCTTTAGACGGTTTTGTCCATAGAACTTTTAATAGTATTGACCTAGCATATTTCATTAAAGCAATTAATCATATCTACACAAATCATAATGGATTAGAAAGTATATTAAACCATTATGCAACTAATGATTCTCTTCAACCAGCTATACACCAATTAAAGAAGGTGTTTTTTGAATTACCACACCCATTTAGAACCACAAAGCATATGTCTGAACCTTTTAAAGGTTCGGCGTCAAAAAGATTGAATATGTGGTTAAGGTGGATGATAAGAAGCGACAATTCAGGAGTAGATTTTGGAATTTGGAAATCTATATCACCTAGTGTATTATCTTGTCCATTAGATGTACATTCTGGTAATGTTGCTCGTAAACTTGGAATTTTAAATAGAAAACAAAATGATGCTAAGGCATTAGCTGAATTGGATGCAAGTTTGCGAGAATTAGATAAGAACGACCCTGTAAAATATGATTTTGCGTTATTTGGATTGGGTGTTTTTGAAAATTTCTAAGTTCATCTTTCCCTCTTTAAATTTCTTAAGAAATTCTTCATCGGGGTCATTAAAATACCCACTAGAACTAGGGTTCATACTAGCTACAAGCATAAAACTACTTGGGTATGTTACTGTAAATCGTGCTCTAGAAATGGTAACTTCTCTGTCTTCCAAAGGTTGCTGCATGACTTCTAAAACGGTTCTTTTAAATTTAGGTAATTCATCTAAAAATAACACGCCTTTATGCGATAATGAAATTTCTCCAGGTTGTGGATATTGTCCGCCTCCAACCAATGCAACGTCTGTGATATTCTTTATTGTGTGGGTCAATTAAATAATCTCTAACAAGACCGTCATCCCTTGCGGTAGTATAATAGGTGGTAGTAGATAAGGTGTTATTCTTTTATAATATTCAAGCTAAAATAAAGATTTACAATAAAATTATTTCAAAATCAACAATTAACTAGATTAACTGTTACTGAGTCGGTTAAAATAAGGTTGTCCAATTCAATTATTGAATTACTTCCTTCATTTATTACCATAGTTACTTTAATTTCGTTTCCTGATTTTACAAAAGTGTATAGTATATTACTGGTTTCAGAATAAGTACATCTTATTACAAACCTATCTTTAGAATTTGTAATCACTTCAATACTCTGAAAACTATAAGCCGTTCTAGATTGAACACAATTTGTTCCAAACCAATGTTCAAATGGATTAACTAAAGTAGGTCTAAAATCAAAATAATGATTATTATCAGCGTTAGCCCCTGACCAAACCATCTCGTCATTCAATAATAAAAATGTATTATCAAATTCTCCAGTTTCAGAATCTTCCTTACTACATCCATTTAAAGAAATTGAAATAATTGTAGCTACAATTATTAAAAAAAAAATGTTTGATTTTAAAATGGGATTTAAGATTTTCATAACTTTTTATTTCATAAATAATTTAGGCTAATTTAACGAATTATATCATTAAAGCAATGTGCAATTCCAATAAATTGTTCAGCCATATTGATTTTAAAAATTATTGTAGACTAGTATTATTTTATTAGTAGAGATAGCTTTTATAAAAATTGTGCAAACATCAGTCTTTTAACTTTTTGAGCAACGCCAAGGCTACAACCACCAAGCCTTGCAGCTCTTCTAAGGGATTGAGCAACCTCTAATTCCTGAGCAACTTTTTTATATTTCTTTAAGAATTCTTCATTGGTCATGCTACTTCCATATAAACGTCCTTTATACTTTCCTTGTAGCTTTGCCAATTCAATACCAGCTTTCTGACGTTCCAACATATTGTTACGTTCCATCTCAGCCACGTTACCCAGAACAGATGCAATCATCTTAAAGGTTGGATAGGTTGTAGTAAGGACCTTATTGCCAAAACTCTAGGACATAGTTATGGGAATGCCGTCACAGGAATCTATTTGAAAGGTTATGGAAATGAAGTAATTGACTTAGCTAATGAATCTTTGATAGCATTGTTGGATAAAACTATTTAATTCGCATATATAATAGTAGAATAATTAAGGTGATAAATATTGGTTTAAATATATATTTGATATGATGGTGATGTTTTAATGAATGTCTTAATGGATACAAGATTCATTTGAGGGTGTTTTAAGCTATGTTGTGAAGGTTTTCAATAAAGATTATATTGGTGAAATTGAATACACTCCAAAAAATATTAAGTTACCAAAACCAAGAACAAGTTCTTTATTTAAACTGTTTTTTGGTGGGTTTTGTACCCTCACGTACAGGGTTACATTTAAAATTTAAATTTTTAGTATCAACAATGTATTCTTCTAAATTTCTATAATTCCATTGAATATCACCAACTTCATCTGTTAAAACTAATATTTCCATGTCAACCCAACGGACATATTTTTGTACATTAACTTTAACTTCATCTTCAGTAATTGTGGTAACAGCTATATCTCCTTTAATATATATCTCTTTTCCATTATCCACACAATAAACAAGTTCACCCTGAGTAAATTCAATATAATTGAGTATAGGGACTGGGGATTTTACCATACAAAATACTTTTGTACCTGGTTTAATCGTAAAATCAATCATAAAATAAAATTTTCAAATTCAAATCAGATATATTTAATTTTTTAAATGAAAATTAGAATGACATAAGAGGTCTATGACTTTATTCGAAATAATTGTAATTAAGATTTCTGAGTATAATCTTAATAGTTGAACCCTTAGCTTTAATTTTCAAATTCAAAATGAAAATATAAAAGTAAGATTTTTCAAATGAATTCAAATGATTTTAAATGGGTAATTGCCTTTTCGTTTTATGATTTTAGTATTTTTTAATTATTATCAAAATTTAGAATGTTTCCAACCAAATAAGAATTGGCTAAAAACTAGTCTTATCTGAAAAAATAATTTTAATTTGAAGCCATGTGTCTTGCCCAAGATTTAAAGCTATTACCATAAATCCCTTTAATAATAGAAGAAGCTTGTTGCGATGAAGTTGCCTGACATGACACCTCCACTGGGTGGCCACCAGAGGTTAGCCATATACGACCACTATAAGTTTTTGTATTCATAATTATTATATCATTTTTCGATTAGACATTACTTTTTTTACTTTGATTATTGTAGCACTAGAAGCTCCCGTTATATTATTAATTTCCCTGATGGTCAACCCTTTTTGTAGCTTTTTTTGAATTGCCTGATGGCGTTGCAATAATTTTGCATCTGATTGAGTCGTTCCTAGTTTTCTACCTGTGAATTTCCCTAGGGCTTTACCGATGGCAATTCCCTCAGCTGTTCTGGTCTTAATTCTGTTACGTTCCATTTCTCCTATACTAGCCATAACACTAATTACTAGCTTTGCCATTGGATTTTCCTGACCATTGTCTAATAAGGTTGTAAAACCTTCTTTTAGTGATTTTAGATTTATACCATTTTTAGTAAAAGTTTCAATGGTGTGCAATATGTCTAGTAGGTTTCTCCCTAAACGGTCTATTGAATCAACTACAACGGTACAGTTTTCTGAATTGTCTGTTATTTGGTCAAACATTCTTATTGCTTCGGGTCTTTCAAAAAATGGTACGTTACCCTGAATTTTTTCAATGAATACTTTTTTGACATCGTAGCCAACATGAGATTTAAAATTTTCTAGTTGACGACTTGAGTTTTGTTGAGCTGTTGAAATTCTGGAATAGAAGTAATACATAGGTTTAATTTTATTGATTTTTGTTTTAAAATTAGACTCATAATTATTTTAAAACATTTGAATGGGTTTATAGTACTTTACAAATTTTAAGTTGCTTCATTTTATGGTTATAGTCTAAATCTGAAACAGAGGGCTATTTACCCTCTATGTAATCCAGAACATTTACAAGCATATCACAATAGACATCTTCAACTTCTTTTTTCACATCTCCCTTTTTGTTTAAAAAAGTGATTGTATAAGTGTCAATCCATTTTAACTGAACTCTAACAAATCCCTTATGATGAAATCCGTTTACTTTAAATTGTAAACCTCCTTGGTACTCTTTGGATTCTGGCAATGCTACATAGTTTCTAGAACCATAAGCCATTAATGCCCATTTGTCAGCGTAATTGATTTGTGCAATGATTGTTTTAGCGATTTCCATATAAATAAAGTGTTACTTGATTAATTCTATACAAAGTAAAGAAATATTTCATTAATAAGCAAACAATACTTTATTTATCTCTAAAATAATAAAGTATTACTTTATTTTATTATATTTGTATAAAATATATTACATGGAAATTTTAAGATTAAAAGAGTTGATGTCTCAAAAAGGGATGAGCCGAGAAGATTTGGCAAACAAGGTTGGGGTATCTATGACTACAATAAGTAATATTAATTCTGAAAAGAATTTACCAACAATACATTTATTGTTGCAAATTGCTGAAGCTCTCGATGTAGATATTAGAGAAATGTTTGTACCTACTAAAGGGAATGTCGTTACCCAAAGTGAGGTGGATGAAGCTAAAGATTTTATTGAAAAAGGGTTGAGAATTTTAGAAGGTAAAAAATAACTCGATATTTATTCAGAAGCTCAAGGTCGGATGGTTTGTTTTGCATTTCATAAGCTCTTCGCTTAAGGTTTTCCAATTTTATTCTAAATCTAAGATTGTCCAGCTGGCATTGAAGCCAATTTATATCTTCTGGGCAATCTGAATCAGATAATCTACTTTCATAACGTTTAATCCTATTTTCTATTTCCAATATGTCCATATATATAAATATGTAAATACATTTTGAAAATTCATCTCTTTAAGACCAATTTGTGAAATTAAGCGTGCTGAAAACCAATGATATCTGGGCTACGACCTATGTAATGATTATTATAACATATACATCTAAGGTAGACACCCAACCAATCCTTGTAATCCTTTGCCATCATGGGTTTTTACCAATTACCCATCAAAAAACATGTCAGGAATGTTGACTTATCTTGACATTAATATTTGGAAATGATGACTGAAATTCACAATAACAAAAATTATAGATAATAAAATGACCTGTACTAATAAAAAACCACCCCCAATAGGAGGTGGTTAAAAATTGCTATGAAAAAGATTGTAGGAAAAAATAACCTACATATCTAATGTAGAAAATCTATTTTATTTTCACAAACATAAATTACTCTAAAATAAAGCTCTTAAAATTTAGAAAAATAATTTTCTGTATATACACTTCCAAATAATACGATTTCAAAATTTCCAAAATTTAAAAACCATACGGATGGGCGTATATACGTAACTACCTGATTATTAGCATATAAGGCGGTATACGTAAGTGGTTGATTATTAGTGCTTTAGATTGAGGTTTCCTATGTAGGGAGGGTCTAGGGTATTGAGATATCCCAAATATATCACACGTACCTCGATATGCATATCCTTGGAGGACTCTTAATCGTACTATTAGGTACTAATAACGCCACTTCATTGGATGTACAGACTGCGAAACAGTTGTTGTTCACGGTTCCTTGGGTACAATATAATGGTTATATAACAGCATATTTGCTTCATTTAACAACACTTTTTTTTAAAAACTTGATATTTATTATATAAACACAAGAACTATGGGAAATCGCATGCCTAAAACTGGAGATTCAGCCAATAATGAGATATTTACAATGAGAATCAGCAAAAAATTGAAGGATAAGTTAAATGAATTGGCCAAAAGAAAAAATAAGAGTTCATCTGAATTAATAAGGGAGCTTATTGAATCCGCATCAAGGTGGTAAATTCCATTCAATCATTGGGCGCAAGATATGGTTGATATTGTGGAGGTGATTTATGGGCGGCTAACGGGTCATGTGGACCAATATGGAGGTGGTTTAAGTGTGATATGGATGCTTTCAACACTGATTATATGTGTGAAATAACATCCGTTAAGGGGCTTATGAAGAGGTTAATTTTCGGATGTAGCAAATCAGTTTGACACTATCCCGTAAAGTGTGTAAAAATTCAGATATTTCTTTTTTGATAAAAGTGGTCCTTATATACGATTTTAAGTTAAACCACTTTTTACGAATAAATCCAAATATTTCTTTTTTACTTAATGTCATATCTTATGTTAATAATGTGATTAACAACAACTCTCTTTTAATATCCCTTCACAAACGTTATCTCATGAGCCTTACACAATCTCTGCTCCTGAACATATTCGTTTATATCATACCAACCACCTGTTTTTTGCCAAATATCCAGACCTCTGCCAAGAACCACCTTCCAGCCATTATCCATCACAATAGAACGGTCATGAATGAAATCATCAAACTCATATGTGAAAAGGATTCCTAACGATTCTAATGAATAAGACATTTGTTCAAATGCTTCTTTTGCGTTTTCAACATAATCTTCATTGTTTGCAGTTACCAAATGAAGTTTTACTTCAACTTCAGGGTCTTTCTTTTCAGCTATCAACTTAGCAAGCTCCATAAAGTTTCTTAACTGATATGGTAACCTAACATATGGGTCAATAACTTTTATGTCAGTAGCTCCTAATAAGTAAGCCCCAAATAATAAATCATAAGATATTCCTATTTGGTTGTCTCTAATAATTTTTTGTCCACCTTGGAGCTCAATTGGGCTCTCTTCAGTAAAAGTTGAGGTAGTTTCTTGATGCGCTTCAGCTTTAATTTCAACAACTGGGCTTTTTTTCGGACCATATTGAATGACTTCTAAGGTATCAACGTTAATGATTTCACCCGTGCTTTTAATAGTATAACTGAAGTCAACCTCTTCAAAGGTTTCATCCATTTTCTGCAATTGTAGCTTTACTCTTTTTCTATTCTCAATAGCAAAATATAACAGCTCTTTGGCATCACTTTCAGTTATTTCATTATGAGGATAGATTACTTTTACCAAACCAGCATAGGTCTTTGCAATGGATGTTTTATCTCTAGTGGTAATGGAATTTGATAGCTCAAAAAACTTAGAATAATCATGAGTTCTATCTTCTTTTCTTAAATCCTTCAGAATCTCAGCCAAATAATCTACAATGAACCCGTAGTTTGAAGTGAACATTTCATTTCTTAATTTTTGGACTTCCCACCCTGGTATATAGGCATGTAATCTATCTAAAAAAGCGGTGTCATAGTAATCTTTTGGTAGCGCATCGAATAAATCACTATGCTTAATCATATAGGGAACAGTGTGGTCCGTATTTCCAACAAAAACCATTGAAGCAGATGCTCCATAAACTTGTGTTCCTCTGGAAAATGATTTGTTGGCCATATAGTTTTTCATAATGTCAACCAACCCTCTGTCAACTCTTTTGGTTTTACCAGCAAATTCGTCATAAGCCACTACATCCCAATAACCAACAAGACCGATATCACCAGTGCTGTTATTTACAAAGAGTTTTGCTTTAGAAACTTCACCACCCGAAATCAACATCCCGTGAGGTGACAATTCTGAAAATATATGTGACTTCCCAGTTCCTTTTGGTCCGAGCTCAATAAGATTGTAATTATTTTCAACAAATGGAACCAATCTCGTTAGTTGAATCAACTTAGACCTAAAAGTAAATTCTTCTGGATTTAAACCAATTGTTTGCAGTAACACATCAATCCATTCTTCCTTTGTAAATGCTTTTCGTGCTTCTTTATACTCATCCACATCAGCATTCGAAACTTGAATAGGCTTTATATTTTCAATTATCCAAGGCGTGGAATCTCTTTCGTCAGTATGGAAATAAGCTAACGTTAAAATGCACCATACTCCGCTAGATAGTAATTTTTGATGCTCTTTAATTACTGAATCCGCAATTGGGATTCTGTTGAGGCCTAGGTTTGCAAAAGACGCTTCATATTGGTCCTTTTTATCATTTAAGCTTACGGATACCTTATCAATAATACGATGTGAACCCTTATCACGAACCGTTGCTTTTATGAGTTGAGCTTCATCTCTATGAACAAAATGTTTGGCAATAATATTCTTAACTGTTTCAACACCTTCAACAATTGTTTCCTCATCATCCGTTGCACAATATTGGCCTAATAAATATTCCAATACATAAGTAGGTACAATGGCATTTCCTTTCACCAATTTGGTTAAATCTTTACGAACTACCTTTCCTCCAAAATGCTCATTTAATTTAATATCTAGTTTTTCCATAGTTTAAATATCATCAAAATCGTTAGTAAATGATATGTTTAATGTATAATAGTATTCCTTGTATTGCTTCCATTTGGTAGTTCCTTCAACTGGTTCTTCCAATATGAATTGCACCCGTTGGTTCTTATACTTTCCACTTGCTTTCCCCATCAATTGGAATCTATGTTTCACTTCCCTTTGGCGTTCACTTCCTTGTTCAATATCAAAGTTGTATTTGAATTGGTCACTTAATAACTCTCCATCTTCAGCATAAATACCAGCACGAATTGTCCTTGCAAGTACTTTTTCTGTTACCAAGTCAGATTGAATAAAGGATACTGGTAAAATATTCGTTGTAATTCTATCAGTAGATTTAATAATATCAATATCAACTTGAGAAGTTGTGTCCTGACGCTTTTTAGTGACTTTTATGACGGGAATTATAATCTCTTGTAATGATGCTCCACCATGAACAAATCTGGAGCCAGAGGCACTAACTCGAAGTCTGTTAATAGACTTAGGAATCAAAATATTGGCATCTGATTTTAAACCTAATTGGCTTCCTGTAAATGCTGTTGTGCTATTATCTCCTTTTAAATCTTCTCCTATTACAAATCTTCTATTCTTCTTCCAGATTGTACCATTATAATTGGATTCAATAAAATCACTTTCATCCAAAGGATTATTCTGATAAATAAAACCGTGGTCCGATGTAATTATCATATTATTCCCATTCATATTGGCTATTTTCTTTAACATATCCATCAGGAAATCCATCTCATCCTCAACAGCATCAAAAGTTTTTTCTTCAGTTTCTAATGTATCCCCCGTGTTATCAATTCTGTTATGATAAATGTAGATGAGGTCGTGTTTTTTTACAAATTCTCTTCCTTCAGTAGCAGAATTAAAATTCATAAAGTCTTTAGCTTTAATAGCTGTTGCTCTCACTCCTGAATTGGTTGCTAATATTTTTGCTCTTCCTTGTGTGCCAGAACTAGACATTCCATCAACCTCTGCTGAATCTGAACCTTCTTTAAATGAAATTTCTTTATGAGGCAATAAAGAAGCCATTCCTAGTTGTGTATAAGAAGGAAGTGAAGCCACCATCGAATCGATAGATGATTCATATCTGTTTTCCGCTTGAAGTCTTTCACTCAATTCAGCTCCGCATTCATATCTAAATGCATCTGAAATAATTACAAACAATCGTTGCTTCTTCTCAATGAATGGCACAACGTGATTTTTAAAGAATGCTCTCTGACTGTTCCCTTTTTTAAATGGCCAAACCTCAACATTTTCAATCACCTTTTGCCAGTTATTGTTGTTGTTCAACAACCAATCATTGGAGTATATTTTTTCTACTGTTTCAACTAAATGTGCTAATATTTTGTTTTGTTTTGTTTGCCTGAAATTCCAAATGAATTTTCTATAAATAAAGTCTACTTCGTACAAATTCTCTGAGTAGTTTTTTACACCTTCATCAAACGATTTATAGGTTGTTGATGAGGTTTCTTTAGCTTTATCAACAAACTGAGCTCCATAAGTGATACAGCTGTAGAACGGTTGAAATTTATTGTTCCAAAACTTATTTTCTCTCTTCTTTATATACTTTAAAACTTTTTCTGTGGTAATGCTTCCTTCAGCTAATTGCGTAACTAGTTCGTGAATTACTTTTAAATCTACCAATTCAAATAAATCATCATCAATAATAGTATCTAAAGTAGTTTCATTCAATTTGGATTTAATATCCAAATCTTTTGCTATTTTTTCAGAAATTTGGGCAAAGCTATCTCTAAATTGAATAGTGTCTTTCCATTGCAATAGTAATATTCTAGACTCTTTGTTTAACGTATTTTTAGAACCCAATATAAAATTGTGATTAAATACCTCTAATAGAAAATCATATATGGATGGAGCTTCATTTAAATAATTAAATTGGTGTTTAATTCTCCCCCAATAATAGTTGGAGAGATTATAACGGTCTAAGTTTTTATCAAACTTATCATTCCCATCAATAAATTCTGAGCTATGCGCTTGGATAAAAGTGCTTAAATTCACATAGTCTGTGTTGAATAGCACGGCCAACATTTTACTTCTAATATCTTCGTGTTGGTCACCTTCTCCCAACAACTCTTTTAATTTGGTTCTTCGTCCTTTAGATTTAAAGAATTCTATATGTTCTGCCACCAATTCTTTGAAATGATACCCCATTCCAATTTCTTGCATAAACATAGCCTCTTGGTCTGTATGAAAAACGTGGTGTGCCAATTCCAAATCCAACAACCAGTTTTCTTGGTTTAGAGGTTTTTTATCTGTAAAGTAGAGCAAGAATTTCTTTTTTGGGTCTTGTTTAGTGATGCGATATTTTACTTCGAACTCATTGCCATGAACGTGAATTTTATCTACCCCATTAATATCTAATTCTTCATATTGCTCAGTGAATTCTTTCTTTTCATCATACCAAAAAGTAATACGTGAAATATTGAGTATTTTTGTTAGTGAATTCTCTAAATTAATATTACTCATTCTTGTAATTTTAGTTATGGTCCTTTTTTAGAAACCTTTATAATTTATTCATCATCAAAAAAATCACCTTATCTCTTATGCAAAAAGGTAATGGTAGTTTTTATCTTTATTCTCTATTAAATATTCAGTGTTACTTTCCAATAACCAACCAGCCTTTTGGTTGTCAAAATTTTCGTCAATAACTTCCATTTGATTTATTCTATAGTTTTGAAGAATATTTTTTAAATTTCGTTTGATTTCAATATCGTTAACAGTTTGTTCATTTTTAATTATTAAATTAACTTCAATATCAAATAGTCTCTCTAAATCAATTTTCTGATTTTTAACATAATTAGCAAATTCCATCGACTGTATTTTTTCAATTTCTAAATCTACTAACAGAATAAAAACAATTTTTTCAATTTTTTTCTTGATTTCATCTTTTAAAAATGAAGAATAAATATTACATAAATTTGGAACTTCCTCTATCTTATTGAATCCAATCAATATTTTTTTACTATCATCTATAAGTTTATGTATTGGTTTTAATTTGAATTTTAATTGCTTAAGCTTATCCTTTGCAATAGAATTTTCTTCTACATAAAAAATAATATCAGAAGGCTTAATTTTGGCATCAATATTTAAATGGAATTGCTTTTTAGAAAACCAGCAAGAATTTTGAATTCTATTATTATTATCATATTGAGAATCTAAGTCTAGACCAATTTTCTTAAATTGTTCTTCAAAAAAATTGTTTTTAAATACATTTTTAGCATCCTTAGATTTAATTAATTGTGGTGTTTGGTTAAACCTCCCATGTTTTAATTCTAAAAATTCCGAAATCAACTTAACTTGTTCCACATCTTTTAAACTAAAATCATAACTCTTATCAAATGGCATTTCAAAATTATTTTGAGATAGTTCAAATGCAAGTTTTTCAATATTAAAAACGTCTTTCCTCAGTGATTTTATAAAATATACTGATAATATATTTTGATTGAAAATTGAGATAAAAAAAGCAACCCAACAAAA
Organism: Lutibacter agarilyticus; assembly: GCF_900188235.1. Taxonomy (GTDB): domain Bacteria; phylum Bacteroidota; class Bacteroidia; order Flavobacteriales; family Flavobacteriaceae; genus Lutibacter; species Lutibacter agarilyticus. Next base: position 350,291 of record NZ_FZNT01000001.1, read on the forward strand.
CAGCTCATCTTTATTATCATAATTAATTTGTTGGTATAATTTTTCAAAAAAATCATTTTCAGCATTAAATGATTCAATATGAATTGAAGCTAAATAATAGCCTAATAAAAAATCAATTTCCAATTCCAATTCCAATGGAACGGAGGCTAGATTATTATTTAAGATATCAATACTATCAAATTGTAGAAATTCTCTCAACCATTTTTTAATTGCAATAACATCCTCATCGCAATTAATATTAAGACTAGGAATGTAATTGTCAACTATAAATTTCCCCCACCAAGTTACTCTGAAAAAATTATCAGTAACAAACTTATCAACTTTAACATTAAGTATTGGGAACTTTGACTCCTTTAATAATTCTAGCATTAGTTTTCTTCTTATTCCCGAAAGAGAATTGAACTCTTGAAGAACCTTTATCGTTTTAAGCTTAAATTTACCTCCTGATGAATTACTAAAATTATGATAGAAAATACCCAACAAGCCATTTCTCATTTTAACATAATCATTAAAATCATATTCATATTCATCTAAAATCATCTGATTCTTAAAAGTGTCTCGAACCTTTCTTTCACTTAATTTGATTAAACCTTGAGGCAATTTATAATGATTGATAAAAAGGTTTTCTTCATTCTCAGGTATGTCAAAACAATTAACAGCTGTGAAAAGTATTAAGTGATTCCCATTGTAATTTGATAACATATTTTTATCAACGAATAGACAGATACTTAATAATGCTTGTGCTCTTTTTATATTCAATCTATTTTCCCTTAGTACTAAACAGCGATTAAATATTAGCTCTTCTGCTTCTTTTAACGATATATATACTTTTATTTCAGTCATAACTAATTATTTAATTTAAAAAATATCATCAAGTGATATTTCTGGAGCTTTTACTTCATTCTCTATTTTTAAATCTTTTAGCTCTTTTACAGTCTCACTCGTCCTAATTATATATAAGTTTGAGTTTGTTCTAGTAATGCTAACATAAATAACATCTCTTAACTTATTTTCACTTCTAAGACGTGAAACGATACCACTTGAATTATCAAAACCAAATAATATTACATGTTCAAACTCTAATCCCTTTGAGCTAAAACTAGAGACGAGTAATGGTGTTGTTGAAGTAAAATCATGGGTTCTTAAATCTCTATTTGAAGCATAGTATTGATGGTCAATATTATTCGAGTTCAAATAATAAGAAAGTTCCTCAAGTCTATTGTTGTCTGGACAAATAACACCTATCCGTTTTCTGTAGATTTTAATCTCTTTTAAAATCTCACCTACTTTACTTAATTCATTATTTAAATTAACATCAATAAGTTTTGGCTGTGTTTGGGAATCTTTAGAAACTTTCCCAACTAAATCATCATTTTTTCGAGAAAATACTTTAGCAAGTTTAGCAATATTCTTGTGAAACCTAAAAATAACAGATAGAGCTTCAAATATTCCATAGTTTTTAACACTTTCTCTGTTGAGGTTTGTTTTATAAACACCTTGGTCAAAATCTCCGAGAGTCAATACCCTACTAGACATTTTCTTTATCAAGTCCCATTCTTCAGGAATTAAATCTTGAACTTCATCAACAATAGTAATACCATGTTCTTTTGTTATACTTTTTTTGTTCAACTCGCTTAATAAAAAAGAATATTTTTCTTCATAGGGAGCATTATAATTTTCAGGCTTAATATCGTGTTGTCTAGCCAAATTCCAAAAAAACTTATCTTTTGTTACAATAGTTAAGTTATCTCGAATTCCTAATTCACTTAAAGCTGATGATAGATACCCAAATAAGCTATGATTGTACATCATCAAAAGCGGTCTGACATTTGATGATTCTACCATATCTCGTAAAGTATAAAGACTTATTAAAGTTTTTCCTGAACCTGGAGGACCTTCTACAAAAAGATTTCCTGTTTCTCTGGATATTCTTCTAATAACTCCTTTTTGTTCGTTTGATAGCTGGTTGTACGGTATTAATATTGACATAATTTTTAAAATGGTAAATTATTGGTGTCTAAATAATTTTTTTGGTCTTTATTCTTTTTTTGAATTTTAGGGTCAACATAAGCGTATGGTTCTCCAATAATTTTAAAAAGGCTGGGTAATAGATGTTTTTTACTAAAGTCAGTAAAATCGCTAGGTGTATTTTTATATCGATTTACTAATAATTTCGCATCGTTTTCTGCATTATAACCTAACTCATTTTTTAAATCAACTATACGGCAAGTTATTTCAATATCACTTTTTACATCATCATCTAAATTTTCCAAATAATTTAATGCTTCTCCTTCATTATTTTTACCTATAAGTAATGAGTAATTATAGTGTAAATAACTAGCTTTGGGATTTAATTCTAACCCTCGATTTATTGCTTTTTTAGCAGCTTCTAAACGTCCTAAATTTTTATTACCAATATAAAGCATATTCCAAACTGATTCATCTTGGTCATCAAATCTTTTAAGGTACTCTTCAGCTGTTTCAACAACGCCTCTATAATTTTTAACCTCTGAAAATTTCCAAATTAAGCTTCGTAATAACTCTTTTTCACTTCTTAAATTTTTGGATAATTTTGATGTGTTGATTTCTTTTTTAAGGTTGAAGATTTCCAATTCTTCTTCAGATAACTTCCCAATACCGTATGGGTTTTCGAATTCGGCATTACCAATTAAATCGTCATCGGCATAAACTTTCATTTTGAAAACTTTATCAATTGTTACTTCAGCTTCAATCTTTACAACTGTATTTATATTATAAAAAGATTCAAGTGTTGAACGGATTTCTCCAACAGGGAAATCAACACCATTAATGCAAACAGGAACTATAACTTTTTGATTTAAATTACTTTGTAACTTAAAATTTGGTATCGTCACTTTTTGAGGTAATGATTGTCCACGTTCTAAAATAGGATAAAACCGTTTGTTTTTTAATACAACGCCAATGGTGTCACTAGTAATTGGACTGATTAGAGAGACATTATGTACATTTAAAAAGTATGAATACACAGCAGCTCCTTCAGCAACTAATTTATCTGGTTCGTGAGAAGTTAATGATTTTGAATTTGACAATTTTTCATTGCATAAAGAGTGTAGCAATGGATTAAAACTACTTCCTCCAACATAAAGTACATAATCAATCTCATCTAGCCCTAAAACTGCCTTTTCAATAATATCAGAAATCGAGGCGCTTATTGTTGTAATTGTCTTATCAATGTAATTAAAAGAATAACTTTTCCCTCTAAATAATTTAGTAAACAAATCTTTAAACTCATTAGCATTAATAGTAATGTCTCCTAAATCATAATCTGTATTTTTATACTTAATTTTACATTCCGTATGTGTGTATTTTATATTGTCTATATTTATAGTGCTAACATCTTCATCAACAATTTTTAAGCTTAATTTATTAGAGATTCCAATTTTTAAACCTTCTCCTATCAATGCTAGTTGTGGAAGAATAATGTCTTTAACATCAATACTATCAATAACATCAAATTGTTTATATATTTTTTTAAATTTTGGCACTAAAAATTCTTCAGCAATAAGAGTATCAATATCTTGCCCCCCTAAATCATTATACCTAGAAATAGCTCTATTACTTATAGTAATACCTTTATCCTTTTTGAAATCTATATTTAGAATTGACAAATCAGTTGTACCACCTCCAAAATCAATAACTAAAACATTCTTATTCTTAATGTTTTTAGCCCATTCTACTTTTTCTTCATTTGAAAGCCTATTAAAATAGCCTAAAAAAGCAGCATTAGGCTCATCAATTAACATATTATTTGAAGTTTCTATTTTAGCCATTTTAGCAGCCTTTAATACATCTTTACGTTGATTAGCTTGAAAAGAAGCTGGTACGGTTATAATTGTATTAGCTAATGGCGTATCATTGAAACGAGATTTTCTTATATAGTTTAAAATACCACCAGCAATTTTATAAGGCATATTTAACTTCTCACTTATTGCATTAGGATACATTGGGTGATGGTCTATACCTAACTCTAACTTCCAATGATAGAATAAATTCTTTTTAAACTCAAATTGAGGGTGCCCTTTTAAATGGTACAAGTTGGTTCCTACATATGGTTTGCCATTGTAAATACCCACTATTGAAGCTACCTTTTCATCTTCAATAGTCGGATTAAACTCAAAAGGACTTTCTTGGTTTACCTTTATAAATTGTATTGGAACAGTCATATTTTCTTTTAAGTTGACATATTCAGAATCGATAGAACACATTAAAGTTGTGGTTGTACCTAAATCTATTCCAAAACATTTTTTTTCATTAGATAAGTTTTGTTGCTTTTCTAATGTATCATCTATAGGGTAAATAACTATATCTTCCATAACTTTTTTTACAATTTAGCTTAATTTTTTGTTTTTTTCTTTTTTCAGTTCAATTGATTTTTATATTAATCCAATTGATTTTATTCTACTTATTCTAAATGTTCTTTCTTCGCCTCTTAAATGGCAAAAACCTTTTATATGGTCATTATTATAACCATCTAATTTAAACTCATTATTGAAACTAACATTACTTAAACGTCTGCTACTATATGTTCCGTCATATTTTCTATATTCTATTTTAATATCATGATTATTTGAAATAGCTTGTCTAATTTTACTTCTTATACCTTGAGTTGGTTTTGTAGCAGACCTATTGGATTGTACTCTAGTATTTTTTTTATACGAACTTCTAGAATGAGCTGTATAATTAGAATTAAACTCATTTTTGTTCGTTGAAGAAAAATTATTAATAAGATTACTAATAAGATAAATGATAAAAATAGTTGTAATGATAAATATTATAAATCCCATACTCTAGCTTATCTTATTTGTTTAACATCTATCCAATCAAACTTTTTAACCTTGGCTTTTGCTTTGGTATCATTTAAACCAGCTACTTTTTTAATAGCTGTTCCAAACTTGTTGTAGTTTACCAATACACCATCATCAAGGTCTATAGGTATACGTTCTGTTGCTAGTGGATACAATACATCTCTTTCGTATTCTTGTAGCTCACGAAGCACTACATTAAGTTTATCTTTTTCTTTAGATGCTTTGGTTTGCTCACTTGAAGAACCAGTTTCAATTAAATGGTTTAAATGCTCTATATGTGTATTTAGTTTTTCTCGGTATTCTTTTAAATAGCCATTTAATATTTGGTTTAACGTATCTGGCGTGTAGCGGTGCATATAAATAAGCACATTAAAACTACCTTTTGGTGATGAGAACATCCAATAGATTGGTCTTTTCTTATAACGTTTTATATGGTCTGGATAAAAATCTTTTACAAAATATTTACGGACATCTTTACCCAAGCATTCTTCTACAAATGCTAAGTTTTTCTCAAAGTTGGGTTTGCCAAAAGCAACTTTTAAAAACTCATTAAACCTGTTTACAATATCATCTTCAAACCATTCATCATCTAGTATTGGAATAATGTTATCATCATCTGGTAGGAAGGATACTTCAGTTTCACTCATACCCACTTTCTCAAGGTAATCTTCTAAGGTTTCGCCTTGGTTTGCGAGTATTAAACCTTCTTTATCTAGACTATAGCGACCAAACATACAACCTACCGCATAGCTCATAAATTGTGCAAATATTTCTTTTTCTTGAAATACCAACTGGTTGTTTACAATCTTGGTTTCTTCTTTTAAAATGGTAATATCCTTTAAAGGAACATCTGGCGTTAACTCATCTTGTAAGCCATAGATGTCTATAAACTGTTTGTTGAGTTCTTCTTCATTTTTATGGAGTTGAAAGAATTTATTTTTCCAGTATTGTTTATATAAATCATAGGTTTCTTCTATATCTTGGCCAATTATTCGAATTAGTTCATTTTGTGTAAATAATGATGAATTCTCTTTACTATTCCAAGCGATTTTAGATGCTGATACTAAATTATTTACTAAATTATTTACGAATGATTCATTTTTGTAACGTATTGGTAATTTAGCAATATCTCCACTTAAGATTGATAAAGTAGGCGAAAATACTTCGAGAATTGTTAAACTAATTTTTGAGTTTAAAAACCCTAGAATGTAATTTATTTTCTCTTTATTGGGAAAGGCAGATGGACCAGAAGATGAAAATATTATTCCTTCATCAAAATATCTAAATGTTGGTGTTCCCGAAGTAACTCCTCCCCAAGTTATTCCTTTTTTAAAATATAAACTTTCACTACGAATTTCTTTAGTATAACTGCCACCATTATACTTTTCAATAATATAATCTTTTAACTCTTGACCATTATTGGACCAATTAATAATGTACGAATTCATTCCATACCATTTACATTGTCCTCCTCCTTTATTCAAAAGATTCCATTTTTTGTTGTTTGAAAGAACTTCTGACTTTGAAACACCTTCAAAACTCGTGTTATAAAAATCCATCTCATACCAATACTTTACGAATCTAACATCATTTAAGGTAACTAGTCCTTTTCTTGGGTTAGCAATTTCTTTTAGAGTTTCACACTCATTAAATAATTTTACTATTTCTAAATTTAACCAATACCCAATTGGATAACCAGGAATTTTTATAAAATCTGTTTGATTGACAGTGTAAAACCAACCACAATTTGGATTTTGTATAGCTTCAAGTGTTTTAGGTGATTGTACCTTTGAACCTTTAAAATCACTTAAACGAATGTAGCTTCCTTTGGCATCTGAAATACTATTATTCCTTAAAGTAAATGTGCAAATAGGTACAGTTGCACCATCAAACCCTGAGTATTCAAGTTGAATTAGATTATTTATGAAATGTTTGTTAATTATAATTTCCCTTAGTTTATCATAACTTAATATAAACATCCAAACAAATGGTGTCATATATCCTGTTAAACCATCTTCGTTACAAAGTTCTAAGCAACGTAAAATAAAAGTGGCAAATAGGTCTGATTTTGTTTCTGGATAGGTAGCTTCAACATATTGCTTCAAACTTCCTTCCATACGTGACGAACTGATGTATGGGGGATTTGTAACAACAACATCATAGCGTTGCCCTAATAAATCATATAGTTTTTTTACTTCTGCTTGTCGCTCTCCAAATAATGAGTTTTTATCAACCTTATAGGCTTTAGCTTCTTCAGGTTCAATTGTAATTAAAGAACCTAAGGCAGTAGCGTTTTTAAAATGATTATCAAACTCAAAATCTTGGTAAAAAGAAATATTAGGTTGAATGTGTTTCTTTTCAACAGCACGAAGGAATCTTCTATGTTTTTGCTGTCCCTTCATTAATAATACAAATGATGCTAATTGAGCAGCTCGTTGGTCTATATCTACTCCATACAAATTTTTTGTGATGATAAGTTCTGGAATCTCGGATGGGTTATACCCTTGTTCCTCATACATTTTATAAAAAACATCAAAAGCGTAAGACAAAATATGACCAGAACCTACACAAGGTTCGAAGAACTTGATATCCTCTATACTTTTAGTTGCTCTTGCTTGTAATTGCTCTTTATAAGCTGGTTTTATATAAAATTCTAGGTTATCAGTAACTTTTGTAGTTGGATTAATTTCAGACCATAGTTGTCCCAATGTATTATCCACCATATATTCCACAATCCATTTGGGTGTAAACAATTGAGATGCTGGAGCTAAATCTTCCTTTTTATATTTCTTTTTAGAACTAATTAATTCATCATTTAGTTCAGAAATATAAAACTGATACAACCAACCAATAATTTCTACTTCTTGGCAATCTTCATCATTCATTCCATCTATAATATCTTGTACAATGGAAAATTCAGAAATTAAATCATCTGGTAATAATAACTCGCTATAATCACTTAACTTTTCAAACAAAAAAGGAAAAACTATGTTGAGGTGGTTACAAGCTCCAATTAATAATTCCTTGTAGGCTTCGTTTTGAGCATTTGTACTTGGTATTTTACCATCCAATACATCGTAAATATGTTGTTGATTTACGGGTAGCTCATCAGGAATATTTCCTTGTTTGGCTTCGTCTAAAATTTCAGGTAATGTATATCCAGATTTAGGAGTCACCACTCGTATGCCAATAGGTTGATAATCGTTGGCATCCATAAAACGCAATGCCATTAAACGGTTAAACCACGTATAAGCAACTTTGTCTATAACTTGTTCTTTACTGGATGCATTGATAGCTTCTTGTAGTTTTTTTACTTGCGATGCTTTTTCACGTAATAGGGAAGAGTCAGTATTTAAAACCAATTCTAACTTAGCACCAATTTGTGATATTAATTTGGTACGAGCTTCTTGAGCGAATTTTTTTAGGGTGTTGGTGTTCATATAGCAATTAATTTCTATAGGCTTGTTTAGCGTCATTTACTAGTTTCTTTATTACTTCTATATTTGCTGGTATATCTTTTTTATTTAACCTCATTCTATACTGTTTCCAATTTTTATCATAAGGTAACGTATCTATGTCGGAGTGCTCTAATAACTCATCGTGCTCTTCAGACTTTACCAGTTTAACATTCATAATAACAACAGATTTTCGTGGTACAAATTCTATAAAATTATTAGCCATATTATTTTTCTCTAAACCTATATAATGCTTGTTGTATTTAGGTTTATATTCACTAACTAATTCACCTAGTTCCTTAAAAATATTATCCATCAATTTTAAAGATTGAATAGTTGCTCTTTTTTCCCAATAATTTCTATCAGAAGGCTCAGAAACAATATCTTCATCAAGCAATTCAAATTTTAATTCATCTAATACTTTTGTAAAAAATAATGAAATATTATCTTCGACTTTAATTGCTTTAACTTGAATTGCAATTAAGGGAATAAAACCATTGAATAATGAAATTACATTTAAAAAACGACTTGTAATATCTTCAGCAATTATGACTGCACAGTGTTCATATTGTGGATTTTTTTTTCGTTCTAAATCCCAGTACTCTATAGTTCTAATAATATGGGTTTCATCTGTTTTCCCTAGTTGAATTTCCACTTCATACCTCCTATTATCTTCAGGGTCATATAATATTGTATCCAAACGACCTCCTCCTAATAGTATTTTTTCAGTATCTCTAAATTCTAGCTCTCCTAAACCAATTACACTAGGGTCCTCTTCAATTCTTGCTTGCAACCATTTTTCGTTATACTCATTACTATTTTTAAGACTAATAATTTCTGGCTTTGTATATTTCATAACAATTATTTTAATTACAATGTGATTTTAAGATTTTGGTGTATGCGTTCTAAATAGGCTTCTTTTAAAGCTTCCATATACGCTTCCACATCATCTTCAGTAGCTAATTCGTGCTTTACAAATTCAACGTGAATGCTACTCTTTTTGATGTATTTTGGTGTTGTTTTTTTATACTCTTTATTTCCATCACCTTCAGCTGATTTTGGAGTTAACCATTCCGTCATTAAATTCATTTGACTATTATACAGGTGGTCATCCATAGTACGAGTAATATCTCTAATATTACCAATAAAGCGTTCTTCAGCTATTTTCTTTTTTAAATCGAGTATTGTTTTTTGAATTTGCCGTTGTTGCACCTCCTCAATTTTGCCGTATTCTTCCGAATCTTTAATTGCTTTCTCAATCGCATTCAACTTCGTATTGAATATTTCCTTTTCATAGTTGATAGCTTCCAATACTTTTTTTGTCAGGCTATCTTTTGACGCTTTTGCCAGTTGAATGCCATTTCCTTTGTATGGAGTTTCACTTTTAAGAATGGTTTCTAGGGTTTTAACCTCATCGCCTTCAATAAAATTTAGATTGGCATTGTTACTATTCATTAATTTTTTAACCTCATCGTAAATTTTTACTTGGTCACCATTCATAAACCGTTTAATTGGGTCCAATAAATTCTCTTTGGTATCTAATAAGTTATCCTCAAAATCAGCAAGGTTGGTAATAAAATAACTATATTCTTTTTTAGATAACTTATCCAATTTTTCGCTGAAATCTTCTAACGTTTTTAGGAAGTGATATTCATTTTTACGAGCCAGCAATTGATTCACACCAACAGCCATTTCCTTTATTTCATTTTTAAAAGCGTTAGCCACATCTTTAGGTTCTTTTAACGGACACGATTCGTCAAAAGCATCTTTATAGACTTGTTTTAATTTTTTTACAGCATTTAAATCAAAATTTGCTTGTGGCTCTAATAAGGTTGTTGCGTGCTTCGAACTATTCAATAATGAGTTCAATACATCTTGGTCCTCTAATATGTTTGAACCTTGCATTACTTCAATTTTCCCTCGCTTGTACAACCTTGCTGTAATAGTCCAAATGGCATTTGGATACCAACCATATGGTTTGCGTGAGAAGTGTGTTTTAAGGTCGTTCAAACAGGTTCTATCTGCTTGTTTCTTTCGTCTATTGATGATATTTAACACTTCTGATTCCGCTTCTGAAATGGTAGCATCATCCGCTCCAAATAAATCATCTTGTCTTGAAACAATGGTAGCTTTTATAGTATCTTCACTATACTGTGTTGTACCCAACATTCTAAGGCTCGAATACACTGTTTTTATCAAGTCTTGAAATGCATTTACTACACGAGTTTTACCATCAGCTGTTTGACCCAGTTCGTGTTTAGAACCATTCATATACACGGTAGACTTTGCCAACGAATTATTAGCAATTAGCATTAAATTTCTCCGTCTTTCCGCATTTAATTGTGCTTTGTCCTGAAGAATTCTTTTACGTTCTGTTGGATTGGATGTAGATTGATTTTGTTTTACGTATTTATGTGTCCGTAAATACATTTTAACATCTTTCATAAATACAGCATCAGAACTCAACACCATCTTCATACTGGTACTTCCCATTGTTTGGGATTGTATGAAAAGTAGGTTTTCATAATCATTATAATTTTCTGTAATGATTTCAATTTCTAACTCCTTTTCTCTCCCAAATACAGAACCATCAATCTTGGTCGTAAAATCGTAATCTTGCTTGTTATCCAAGTATTTTATTTTGTTGTCACGTATAATTTCATCAAATAAAATTTCTTTTAATAATTGCGTAACAGCTGTGTCATCTATCTCAGTCTCTTTAATTTCTTCTTCAATATCTCGTTCATCATCCGTTAAAAACTCATACAAATCACCATTCCGTTGAACGTAATTTTGGTTTTCAAGGATATTAAGTGCCTCATCAATGTTTTTTTCGTGTTTTTTAATATCGATGTTTATATCATCAATCATTAACACTGAAATATTTCTTTTTGTTGTTTTAAAGTTTCCAAAGTATTTAACTAGGAATAATGCTTTTAATACCTGTTTCGCAAAATTGTTATCCAGATTTCGTTCTGCTAAAATCACAGAGCTTTGGATTTCACCACGTAATTCGTTACGAATACCTTCAAACATTAAGTCGAAACTCACCAAGGCTTTGTCATCTCTATCTTCAATTTTTTGAATCACTTGTTGAAACACTCCCAACATAGAACGTTCTCCAACGGAAGCGTGTTTTCCTTGGAATGCATTATGTGTTGACAATGCTCTTCTACATTGTTGAAACAAATCAAATTGATAAGGAACCAATGGAAATTTATTTCCAAAATCAGCACCGCCTGAATATCCTTTAAACTGAACACCAGCTTCAGAAAATGATAATAATGATTCTAAATGTGCACTTTCTTTTTTATAAGAAGCCACCAATTGTTTTTGAGCATCACTATTTTTCTTTAATAAACGCTTTTCTATTACTTCATCCACATTTGCAGAAGTCAATGGGACTTTAATTTTAAAACGAGCCTGAATACGTGAAAAGTCATTTTGTTGTTGCTTGTTCATATCTCCAACAACCTTCTCCATATCTTCTTGAGACGTAACCAATATCCAAGATTTTCCGTGTGTTCTTGTGGCCAAGGTTTCAGCGATAGTTTGTAAATTTAGCATCAGTTTAGTGTTGTCACTAATGTACTGCCCAACTTCATCCACAAAGAAATTTAGTCTAAAATTTGATGGTTTTGTTTTTAGATAGTTATGAACTCTTTCAGCAAAATCTTCAATGGATTGTTTTTGTTTATCTTCTAAATCATCTAAAATATCTTCATATTTTGATGCATCTGTATTATTTAATTTACCCAATACTTCAGCAATATCGTCAGTTACCATCGGGTCGAAATAATCAATTCTAGCTTCTTCCCAAGATTTTCCGTGCTTGGTATTAAAGTTGGTTTTGAACGTATCGTACTGACCTTGTTTATCCAGCCACATTTCAAATTCCGCAACGTGAGGTTGAAAACCATAATACCCTAAATGGTCAAAAAACACTTTATAAAATACAGATAAAATGGCATTCTCATCAGATTTGCTTGTAATCTGAGCTTGCTGGTCTATGTTGAATAAAACAGATTCTGAAGGTATTTTGGAGGCTCTAAGAACATCGGCTTTTAACATTTCGTCATTTTCAATCTTTTCAGCAAATAACTCTCCACTTTTATAACCATCAAACTCTTTATTTTCTAGTGTATACGATAGAATTTTTAACAAGTGAGATTTACCACTTCCGAAAAAACCTGAAATCCAAACGCCATTAGCTCCAGCGTAATCGTTGTATTCAGAGAAGAGGTCTCTAATTTTTTTTCCAATTTCATTGGTGATTACATATTCAGCTACCTCATCAGAGATATGCTCACGGTCATCAGCTTTAATTACTGTTTCAATTGGTCTATTAATGTCTTTTTCAAAAAACTTCTTTATCATAATAATCTATTTTGCTTCAATTTTATCAATATTAAATGCTCGGTAATAATTGTCATCTTTCAACAGTCCAAAAAGATTTAAAGAATGCCCATCATAATCCCCAGGGAAAAACATCACCGTTGGAGCCTCTTTTGCTATATTCTGTAGGTTGTTTAATACATTGTGAGACCTAATAAATGGATACACCAATCCAACACCCGTTAGGAAATAAATCTTGGCATCACTTTCCAATATTTTCTTTTCAATTCTAGGCATCAATACTTGATGTATATTTAAAGAGGACTGCAACGCTCTTAAAAATTTATCTTTAGATTTTCTCTTTTCTACTCGAAACATTCGCTCCACACCACCTTTTTCTTCAAGTATTTCACATACTAAATCATATAAGTTGATTTCTAAAATAGGCACACCAGCGGTGTCTAATTTCTTTTTCAACAGTTGAATCGACTCAGCTATTTTGAGTTCTTGTTCGGCTTTATATGGCGATATAAAGAAGGGTATTTCACCACCCAATCCATCTTTTCTTAAAAATCTATTAGATGATAGTTTCTTATATAAATCATCAAACTTTTTTACAATTTCTACCATATTAATTTATATTTTCTATATCCATATCACTCATAAAAAAGACTTTTAGCCATTGTTTGTTGTCCGATGCAATTGTATTGACAACGTTGGCATCTAAAAGTTGAGGTTGAATCATTTTATTTTTTACGTTATCTATAATCCCAGCTTCCTCCAATATTTTAAAGGTGACTTGTCGAATTGCACTCTGTGTTCTATCTGTTAAATTCTCCATTTCTGGATGTAGTTCTAATTTTCGCCTGTAAAATGAAATATAATCTCCTTCGGTAATTTGATAATCAAACACCAACAATTTTTCACGTAGAACTTCCACCACAAAATCTCTAATGAATTTATGGGACTTACATACTGATAAAAATGCGAGTTGTTTTTGCGTACCGAAATCTCCTGAAAGGAATAATTCAAATTCCCTTTCAGTGAATTGTTTCAATCTTTTTTTGATTTCTACCAACCTTCGTTGGCCAGTGTTTCTATTTCCATCACCAAAATCTACCATCACAATTGGAAGCCCTACATTCATTGCTTTAGCTACTTTGGCCATTTCGTTGGTTCTTAAAGAAAATCCTGTAAACGAGAAATTGTATTTGTTAGTTTTTGCCATTAATTTACTAAATCGTTTAGATGAACATTCAGCACTTCACTCAACTTTTCAAGATTTCGTTTGGAAGGTGTACTTTTTTCTTTTACCCAATTGCTCATAGTTACGGTACTAACCCCAATTCGCTGGGCAAGCCAATTTTGTTTTACCCCTTTAGATTTTAGTAATTCTTTTAACAGCATCTATTTAATAAAAATTAAAGTTTCTCTTCATCAAATATAATGAAATGGATTTTTAGAATGGTTCTAAATAATTAAATATTTTAGCGATAATGGTTTAAAAAGAGGAATAAAGATTTGTTTAGTAATTTGTACTATATATCATATAAAATATGTTCAAATACGGTTCTGAACTCTTTTATAGCTGGTGTATTTTTTCCTTTTTGATTACTTATGTAAAGAAAGTCAAACAAGTTTTGTGTTTTTCTAATATTGAAATGAGTTTTTAGAGCTTTGACGGTAGGTGAATGAAGCCCTTTTAGTTCAATAATCCTTCTTCCGTACATTATTTGTGTGGATTTGGTGGTGAATTTTTCCGCATGTTGGAATCCCGTAACTTGAAGTGTGTTTTGTATTTCTCTATGTAGTGAATTTTGTGTTAGAGGGTTCAATCTATTGGTGACGAAACAGTCCCCTTTAAGACTTGCAGTTTCTGCTGAGAAAAATAATCGTTCTAATTTTCTTTTTTTATTCAATTTCTTATCCTCTAGCATTAATCTACAATAAAGTTTTATTTTAGTTTCTGTTTTTTCATCTACTTTAATCAGATTTCTTCCATATTTAAACTCCCTTTTTATTTCAAAATCATATGTGTTGTAAAATTTATGTGCTTTATGTCCTAATCCACTGACCTTGTTCTTAATTACGTAAGTATCTTTATTTTCTGGGATGCATAAAATGTCAGACCATTTTAGCTTAAGTAATGCAGATGGACGAATTCCATTTGTTAAACTTAGCATTAATAACACCAACACTCCTTGATTTTTAATGTCATACATGTGAAGGCTTAAGTTTTGTAAAAAATCATAAAAAACTTGAAAATGCTGAAATGGATAATGTTTTTTAGAATCTTTTATAAGTGCATAAAAATGCTTGTCATCATCCAAAAAACTTCTAGGCTCACCAAAGGAATATCTTTGGTTCAAATTTTCTATAATTGATAGATTGGATAGGTCGTATTTAATCTCCGATTTTGAATCATATCCCAAAAAAGCAAAGAGCTGTTCATTGGTTTCAATTTTAAATAACCCCTTGAGAAGCTTGCCCGTCTTATTTGAATGGCCACAAGTTTCGACAACTCTTCTACCGAAGATTATTTGGGTTAAGTGTTCGTTCCTATATTCTGACCATTCATCTTTATCTATTTTATCTACTCTACGAATTCCAAGAGCGATGTTGGTTCCTAGTAGCCACCTATCAAGAGTTTGAGGGCTTTTAAAGCTTTCTGCTATTTGCTTGTCAAAGTCTGGTTGATTTAAGGATGTGTAAAACTGAATCAGCTGATTTTTAATTTTCTCATTAATAGGAAAATCATAATTTCTATTGAGATTAAAGTTCTCCACACAAACAGCACCTCCTTTGCTGTTATACTTGAATATAGCATTCCATTTCAATTTGATTAAGTCTTTGAGGGGGAGACCTGTTGAGAGGGCTACCAGAAGTATTGTTTTGTAAATCACTTGGTCGGGAAACACTTTGTCCGCCTCATTGGGAGTAAGTAATTTCAACATTATTTGATTGAAATTAAGGTTTTTAACTATTAAAAGCGTGATTTTGTCCATAAATAGCTTAAGTAATAATACAAATATATTAAATAATATTACTTAAGACCTTTAATTTAAAGGTTTTATATCGGTGCGTGAAATCATTCAATTATTGGAAGCATCTTTTTTAAACGAAAAACAAACAGTATCTTTGTAGGGAATTTAGCTTGCAAGTGGCTCAAATTGAGATTGTTAAACGGACTGAAAACATATGGTCCAATTTAAAACTTATCATTATGAAAAAATACAGCGTTAGAGTAAACATTTTAAAATCAAATGCAACAGGAACAATTAAATCGGAGGATTTTGAATACACCTTCCAAGAACCATCTTTAATTGAATCACGCAACAATGCAATATCGAAGGTCAAAGAACTTCAAGAGCTCTTTAATTATGGAATGCCAGAAGGAGGCAAATTTAGCTCACCACTGGAGGCTGAATTGAAAGGGTTCAAAGACTTTAATGCCTATTCAATAGATTTATACTTTATAGTCGATGAGGATTATGATTATCAAATTTATGGAGAGGAAGAACTAACCATAGAAGCATTGGAACAAGAAGCCTATCATTACGCTCAAGAAGGCAATGTTGAATTCACGGAGATTGAAGATTTGGAAGGTGAATATGTTGAGGTTCTTGAGTCTGATTTAGAATTCTTACTGAATTAAATATTCGAATCAATGCTATGATTAGGAATTGAAGTAAACCAAGTTAAAATCCTCAATATCTGAGGTAAATAAACATCTGTTATCTGTTAATTAAAAATTCAGGAAAATCCTGAGGGTGGATACCTATGTCTAAAAACAAAAAAGTAATAATAATTAAAAAGTGAAAATTAT
This sequence comes from Lutibacter agarilyticus, assembly GCF_900188235.1. Lineage (GTDB taxonomy): Bacteria > Bacteroidota > Bacteroidia > Flavobacteriales > Flavobacteriaceae > Lutibacter > Lutibacter agarilyticus. The sequence continues at coordinate 366,751 of NZ_FZNT01000001.1, forward strand.
GAGTAAAACAACAATTGAATGGACCCAAGTGGTCTGGAATCCGACAACTGGCTGTACTGAATGTTCAGCGGGATGTGCAAACTGTTATGCAAAAATAATGTCCAAAAGACTTCAAGCTATGGGGCAAATAAAGTACAAAGACAACTTTGAAGTACGTATTCACCCAAGTGAATTGGAAAGACCTTACAAGTGGAAAAAGCCAAGAGTGGTGTTTGTAAACTCAATGAGCGACCTCTTCCACAAGGAAGTTCCGCTGGAATTTATCAAACAAGTATTCAAAGTGATGAATGAGAACCTTCAGCACACTTTTCAAGTGTTAACCAAGCGTGCTGAAAGATTGTTCGAATTACACGAAGAGCTTGAATGGACCTCAAATATATGGATGGGGGTTAGTGTTGAAAATCAGAAGGTAATGGATAGAATCGACTTCCTAAGAAGTACCGATGCACAAACCAAGTTCCTTTCACTTGAACCTCTGCTGGGAGCACTACCAAATATGAATTTATCGGGTATAGATTGGGCAATCGTAGGTGGCGAATCTGGTCCGAAATCCAGACCAATTGAAAAGTCTTGGGTTGAAGATATCCAATTGCAATGCAAAGAACAAAAAACTGCTTTCTTCTTCAAGCAATGGGGTGGAAAAAACAAAAAAAAGGCTGGGCGATTGTTGAATGGAAAAACATATGATGAAATGCCAGTCATTTTCAATCAATCGGCATAAACAAATTAATACTAATCGAGTGGAAGGCTCAAAAAATGGTTTTCCACTCACAAACTTTAAAAATATGAAAGAAATAAAAAATCTTGTATTTGAGTTGCAAAAAACTCAATTACCAAATTATGAAGAGTGTCACAACTTCCTTGGGTTTGATACCATTGAAATACTTGCATTCAATTATGACGGACAAGGAAATGCTCTAGTATTAGAAAATGGGGAAATTAGTTATATGAATCAAGATGAATTAAGGTTTCTATTCTATGCTGGTTGGTATAAACTTATCAAGGATGGAGCTAATTAATATCCATTTGGATAGGCTTTTTTCAATCTGGAGCATATTTATAATTGAAGGCCATAGGTGTTCAACTGGATGCTGAGAGAATTGACTGCTCTCAGCTTCTGCTCCAGTTTAAATAAAGCAGAATAAAAATCATAAATGTTTAATGCAGAATAAAAATTACTATGAAAGAAATCAAACTACAAGAAAATGGCTTATTACCCAATAATCAAATTCAATTATCTAAAACGGATGCTAATAAGGAATTAAGTCAATTAAATAGAAATAATACCAATAAATTATTAAATAATAAATCAAATAATAAGTTATTAACTAATATTAACAATATCTCCTTCATTAATGATGTAGGAATATATGATGAGGTAATAAGTAATAAATCTATAGATACAATAAGGGATGCAGCGTGTTTTGATGACAATATTACTACTGATATTCGTGCACAATTCCCCCTGTTTTTTATCAATAGAAATATCATTAAGATTCCTACAAAGGTCAGAACTACCATTGAAAGATTTATACCTAAAGAATTGCTTAGAGAAATACATTCAAACAGAGATGTCGCTATAGAATTATGTCTGATGTTTACCACCCAACTAACCTCCACATATTTTGAAATACAAGATAATCCAGAGTCAGAGGGATGGAAATCTCTTCATGCGAAGTATCTAAGAGAGTTTTTAAGCATAAACCCTAATACATATAAGGACGTTAGAACAGCCTTGGAGCATCATACAAAACAGGGTCCTATTATAGAGTGTGACCACAAACACATCGAAGGTGAAAAGAACTTTGATTATCGCTTTGGAGAGGCTTATGTCGGCAAAGGAATGGTAAGTTATCATTTGAAAACAAAAGAGGCTCAAAGACTCTTAAACAAGCATTTTATAAGGGTTTATAAGAGGTCTCAATCAAATCCAATTGTCAAAAATCTCTTAGAGTTTTATGAAGATGTTTCATTGCCAACAATAGACCAAATATGGGAAGAAGGTGATAGACTTAGAAAATCGGATTATAAGACAAAAAAAGGTAAATTATTAAAAAAGTTAGGGCATAAAAGTAGGTCAGAATTCAAAGACCCACAAAAAATTTCATTTATCGAAGATTCGGTTAAAATATTCAAATACTTAACCGAAGATGGACTGATGTATCCAGAAGTTGGAAGTAAAAAAAGTGGAGGTAGAATTATTGATTCATTCACTTTGATGCCATCTTGGATTAGGAATATGATAAAGATTAAAGGTGAAACTAATGTAGAAGCCGATTATTCCTGTTTGCACCCTAATATTTCCATTGGTTTATATGATGGAACAAAAGAACACCTAACTCACAATGATTTAGCATTGGCAATGAGTACGGATGTTAGTATTATTAAAAAGGAACATCTATCTTTTTTCAATAAGAAAGTACCGCATATGAAAGCATCCCCATTATACGATTTTTATGAAAAGAATGAGCCAAAGATGCTCCAAAATATAATTGATGAAAAATACGCAAGTGAATATAAACACAAGATAACTTCTCGAAGATTATTTGCGAAAGAAGTTGAAATCATGACTGAGGTTGTTGAGATATTAAATGAAGATTTCATCTATGTTGGATATGTATATGACGCTCTGATTTGTCACCCTAGCGATGCGAATAGAGTGAAAGAAGTCATGGATTCCATAATCTTAAAACAAGGTGTTAAAACCTCTGCAAAGCTCTCAAATGACAGCACAGAGTCTATAAGTTCCGATGTTGAAGTTGATAAGAAATATATAAGGGTTGATGTTAAGTTAATTAACTTCGATATTAGAATCAGGTCAATGGTTCTGGAGGAAATAAACAAAGGAGATGAGGTTGTTTTTAAGGATGCGATTATTGAATTTGAAGATAAATCTACATTTTATGACAAAGTGTTAAGAATATATGATAGAATAAACCCAGAGTTAATTTATGTAATCGAAAGCCATATTCTTAATCCTTTAAATAATTGATTAATTTCAAAGGTATAATTACGCTTTCTTAGCTGAGAAAATTCGGGCTGACGGAAAGAGTTTACGAGCTATGGCCATTGCACCTCCACTCCCCATATTAGTGCCAATTCTAATCTCAGCGGGATATGATGAAATCCATAAACTAACTAGATACTCAGGAGTTCCACCTTCTTTGATAAGGTTGGTTTCATAGTTATACAATCCATTACCTTCAACGATAACAAAGTTGGATGTTAGTAAATCCATCTGGTGGGTATTGATTATTAGTTTCATTTTTTAAGGTTTTTTCTTTTGGAGTGTGATGTTAACTGGTCGTTTAACCAGAGAATTTCCATTCGGTTAACAGCTTCTAGTAGTTGTATTAATTTTTTCATTTCTATTCATGTTTTTTGAGAACCTTCAGTCATTCAGAGAATTCCAAGGCACTTGTATATAAATAGATGAATTCTGGTTGAAGTATGAATATTTCTTAAATAATTATTTATCGAAGTGGTATAATTAACGAGCTGTTGAATAAACAACTGATTAATATAAAAAGGTAAGATTGGGATTATAACAATGTGAATTTATGCTACCTTAATTAACCATTTAAATGTATATTTACACTTGCTTAAAAATTTTAATTATGGTAGGAATATATTGTAGAATATCGGGTAATAAAGAGGAAGGAAAAGATACTAGTATTGAATCCCAAGAAGAACAAGGAAAAGCTTTTGCTGATAAAATGAAAATGGATTACCAAATCTATTATGATATTGGAATATCAGGTAAAGCTGAGATAGAAGAAAGGGATGATTTTAATAAATTTATTAAGGATATAAATAAGGGTAAAATAAAGCACGTTTATGCTATTCATCAAAATAGAATTGAAAGGTCACCTGATACTTGGAGATTGTTTGTAGCGTCTGTTCTTAATTCAGGATGTAAGTGGTATCCAAATGGTATCTTTTATGATTTAGATGATACAACCAATAGAGCGTTAGCTAGTTTATTATCCATTATTAATGAAATGCACTCTGATTTAACTTCTGATGCTGTTAAAAGAGCTTTTAGAAAAAATGCATTAAAGGGCAAAGCCCACGGAATAAGGGCTTATGGTATAACAAAAGATGAGAAAAATGACTTAATGATTCATCATCCAGAAGAAATAAAGATTGTAAAGGATATATTCAAGTGGTCATTGGAGGGTATGGGAGTTTATAGTATTGCAAAAAAACTAAATAGTTTAGAAATTCCTACAAGATATAATAAACTTGGTTTAACCCCAGTTAGAAAAGAAGCAAATACTGGTAAAGAATATACGAATGCAACAAAGAAGTGGTGGGGTTCAACAATATCAGGTATTTTAAAAAAGGAAATTTATAAAGGGGTTTATGTATGGGGGGATTTGAGAGTTAAATTACCCGACTTGGCAATTATAACAGAAGAAGAATTTGATAAGATTCAAAAGAATTTTAAGAAGAACAAAAAAGAAAAGGTTGGTAAAAAGCCTTCAAATAATTATTTATTAAATGGGTTGTTATTTTGCAAAGATTGTTATTCAATGTATAGAGGGGTTATTAAAAAGAAAAGTAGAGATAATTCTTATAAATGCAAAGGCAAAGCTGCACCAACTCATATTTGTAAAAAATCAAGAGCTGTTAATATTCCAAAGTTTGAAACTTTTATAATTCACCATCTATTTTTATCTAAAAATTTGCAAGAATATCTTAATAAAATTGAAATAAATAATGATGAAATAGATGTGTTACAACTTAAAGTGAGCCAAAAGATTAAAAGAATTAAGTCACAAGAAAAAATGGTAACTAGAGATTATAATTTAATGCGTGACCCAGATTTAGAATATGATACTAGGCTTAAAGATGACTATCAAAACTCTAAGATGAAGTTATCGAAATTAAAAGAAGAATTAGAAGTTATAGAGAATAAACTAAACGAGCAACGAGATAACAATCGATTAAATAGAGTAAATAATATTATTGATGGATTTGATTTAACTGCTGGTTTTAAGCCTATTCAAGAATCTGTTCATAAGCTAATAGAACGAATTGATGTTGCATACCAACCATTAGAAAAAAATGGGATATTTCAATTTTTAATTACCTACAAGGGATTTAATGAGAAGTCTATTTGGAGGTCAAACCAACAACTAAATGAATATACTTTAGTTGGGTATCATAAATCTTCTAAAGAATTAGCAGATTTTAATGAAAACGAAATACTAGATTTTTATATACCTGAAGTATTTAAAAACTATATGAATAGCTCTCCAGATAAAAAAGAATATTTTCAATCGGTTATAGATGATTTGAAATCAAAGTCGGTTTCAAAAGGATTTGAAGGAACAATCCAATTAGAATTTGGTGAGAAACTAGATGTCATTAAATTAGATAATAATTGTTTAGTAAAATTTAATTAGCCATCTTAATTATACGAATTAATATATTTATTCTTTTTGCAGCTGAACCTTTTAAAGGATCTGAGATATGTTTCATAGTTCTTTGTGGGTGATGTATTTCAAAAAAAATTTTTTTTAGTTGATGAATTGCAGGTTGAAGAGAATTGTTGGTAGCATTTAAATTAAATATTTGTTCTAATCCTTGATGATTGGTGTAAATATGATTTAAAGCTGTAATGAAATAGGAGAAGTCTATACTGTTGAAAGTTCTATGTACAAACCCTTCCATTTTTTCTAAATCATGTCCTTTGTGACTCATCACAAAATCGTAGGGAGAATTTCCCATAAGCTCCATCATTTTATGGGCATTTTTAATAATCATTTTTCGGTTTCCCCAAGCAATTGTAGCTGCTAAAAAACCTGCTATTTCAATATCTTCTTTTTGTGAATATAAATGCGGAATTTGTATGGGGTCACTTTCTATAAATGTTAGATTGTTGTATTCCAACACTTTTTCATCTAAAAACACTTTTAATTCTGATTTTTTCAATGGATTAAAAATTTGATTTGAATTCTGATTTTTGAAATTTATAAATAGTTACTGTATAAAAAAAGGCTTTAATTGGTAAATTAAAGCCTTATAAATTATAAGTGTATGTTTTAGAAATGAATACCAACTCCAACTCCTCCAAAAGAAGCGGTTCCCCCACCAAATTCAGCAAGAATACCCCAAGTTTGGTTGAATTTATATTCAACACCAACATGAGCGTTAATGTTGAAGTTATCATCACCACCTAAAACAATACCTGTATCTACACCACCCCAAATATCCCAAGGCTCAGGTAATTTCATTAAGCTGTCAAAATAGTAATCGGCTCTTACACCAACGCTTAAGTTGTCAAAATCAAAAGGGATTACTACTGCAGGTGAAATAGTTACATTTTCAACAATAGGAATTTCATATTGTGCATTAATAGCACCATTCCCTCCAAAAGATACATATAAGTTTAATGCGCTGTAATCTTCTTGAGCAGTAACATTGTTTGTAAATGCAGCAAATACAAATCCAAATAATAATAAAGTAATTAGTTTTTTCATTTTAATTGTTTTTTAAGTTATAACAAATATAGTTGAATAGTATAAACGATTAAATTAAATACGATTATATTTTTAATTTGTTAGTTTATAATTTGTTGTTTTTTAATAAATATTGAAGTTACTTTTTTCGTAATTCAAACAAATCTTTTCTTCGATCTCTCAGGTTTTTTACGCTTCCAAATTGATTTAATTCACGAAGTAAATCAATATCAACATCAGCAATTAAAATCATTTCAGTATTTGTGGTAGCTTCAGCTTTGATACCGTTTACTGGAAATGAAAAATCACACGGTGTAAATACCATAGATTGTGCAAACTGAATATCCATATTATGCACTTTAGGTAGGTTTCCAACGCTTCCAGCAATTGCAACATAACATTCATTTTCTATGGCTCTTGCTTGTGCACAATGGCGAATACGAGAATACCCGTTTTGAGTATCAGTTAAAAAAGGTATAAATAAAATATCCATTCCTTCATCAGCCAAAAGTCTGCTTAATTCAGGAAATTCAGAATCGTAACAAATTAAAACACCAATTTTACCACAATCGGTATCAAATGTTTTTAATTGATTTCCACCTTGCATACCCCAAACTTTAGCTTCATCGGGTGTTACATGTAATTTCTCATAACGTTCAACGGTGCCGTCTCTTTTACATAAATAACCAACATTGTATAATAAATCATTTTTAATTTCAGGCATACTACCGGTAATGATATTAATGTTGTATGAAATAGCTAATTCAGAAAATCGTTGTGTTATTTTCTCAGTATATTTTGCTAATTCTCTAATAGCTTCAGGCTCTGGTAAATGATTATTATCGGCCATTAAGGGCGCATTAAAAAACTCTGGGAATAGCGCAAAATCTGATCTATAACCAGAAACAGCATCAACAAAAAACTCAGCTTGTTGCATTAATTCTTCAAAGTCTTTATACAAACGCATTTGCCATTGAATTAATCCTAAACGAATTATTTTTTTATCAGCAACTGCATGTTTTGTTTCTTTTTGGTAATATATATTATCCCACTCCAGTAAAACAGCAAATTCATTAGAAGCTTTATCTCCTTCTAAATAGCTTTTTAAAACTTTTGTTGGATGAAAATCGTTTGAAATTTGAAAATTCAATACAGGATCGTTAATTTCTTTTCGCTTAACTCTTTCAATATATTCCTTTGGCGAAATTTTGTCTGCAAACTTGTGGTAATTAGGAATTCTACCTCCAAATGCAATACCTTTTAAATTTAATTTTTCGCACAATTCTTTTCGGTAATCATAGAGTCTTCGACCAAGGCGTAAACCTCTATATTCGGGTTTAATAAAAACATCAATTCCGTACAGTACATTGCCATCACTTTTATGGGTGCTAAATGTATAGCTTCCTGTTATTTCTTCATAAGTATGATGCTCATCAAATTTATCATAATCAACAATAATTGATAATGCACAACCGGCCAATTCATTGTTAATTTTAATGACTATTTGTCCTTCTTGAAACTTTTCAATTAACTTTTTTAATTGCGTTTCACTCCAATATGAATCTGAAGGCATGTTAGTGTAAGATTCTAACATTGCGCTTTTTAACTCTTGGTAATCATCAATGGTTAAATATTGTAACTCAATATTTTCAATATTTTTTAGCATAAAATATAGTTATTAATAAAAGTATTTAATAGTTGAAATACTTTGCGAAAAGTAATACAAAGTTTTGAATTAGTTTACTAAAAAATAATTATTTTGAGTACTAATTTTTATGTTAAATTTACATTTAAAAAAGTACTAATTTCGCTAAATTTTGGTTTGAAATTGAACCAATTTATTTCGGTATCTTTTTTATTCCAGGTTACTTGTCTTTTTGCAAATCGGCGCGTATTTTTTTTAATTTCTTCAATAGCAAATTCTAAAGAATACTTTCCGTCAAAATACTCAAAGAGCTCTCTATAACCAACAGTTTGAAGCGCATTTAGCTCTTTATTTGAATAAAGTTTTTTAGCTTCTTCAAGTAAGCCTTCTTGCATCATAATATCAACGCGCTTGTTAATACGTTCATACATTATTTCACGATCGGCTGTTAATCCAATTTTTATGGTTTTAAAATTTCTAGGTGCTTTTGGTTTGTTTTTAAATTCTGAATAAGTTTTACCTGTGCCAATACAAATTTCCAAAGCTCTAATTAACCGGTGTGGATTGTCAATTTCAATTGAATTATAGGAATTGATGTCTAATTCTTTCAATTTATTTTGAAGGGGTTCAATACCATTATTTTGAAGTTGTAAATTTAAATTGGCTCTAATTTCTGAAGAAACTTCGGGAAAATAATCCAACCCATTAATCACCGCATTGGCATATAAACCACTACCACCAACCATAATTATAACTTTATGTTTTACAAATAATTCATCGAGTTTTTTTAATGCATCTTTTTCAAATTGACCAACACTATAATTGTCAAAAATGGACCTGTTTTGAATAAAATGATGTTTAGCAGCAGCTAATTCTTCCGAAGAAGGAACAGCTGTACCTATGCTCATTTCCTTGTAAAACTGACGAGAATCGCAAGAAATAATTTCAGTATTAAAATGTTGTGCTAATTCAATGCTTAAAGCGGTTTTTCCAATAGCAGTTGCACCTACAACGGTAATTAAATAATTATTCATTTTTTAATTTTTCTCCGCATTTATGACAATATTTAGAAGTATCTAAATGGTTATCAGCAGAACAGTTTGAACAATGTTGTGTGTTAATAGCTGATTTTTTTTGATCAACTCTAGTTATTTCAGCAGTTACAATTCCTGTTGGAACAGCAATTATTCCGTATCCTAAAATCATGACCAAACTTGCTATAAATTGACCAAAGGGTGTATGAGGAGCAATATCTCCATATCCAACAGTAGTTAAGGTTACAATGGCCCAATACATACTTCTGGGAATACTTGTAAATCCGTTAGCAGGACCTTCAACAAGGTACATAATGGTTCCTAAAATAATAGTAAGTACAATTACGCTAAATAAAAAAACGGAGATTTTAATTCTACTTGCTTTTAAAGCTGTCATTAATCCTATGGAAGCACCTAAATAACGTGCTAATTTTAAAATTCTGAAAACTCGTAATAGGCGTAAGGCTCTTAATGCAACTAGCGCGTGTGAACCAACTAAAAATATAGACACGTATTTAGGGATAGTCGCCAAAAAATCTATAATTCCATAAAAGCTAAAAATATAAGTTGAAGGTTTTTTTATACATATAATACGCGCAAAATATTCAATCGTGAATAAGATTGTAATTACCCATTCAGAAATATTTAAGAGATCGTGATATTTTTTATCGATGCTCTCAACACTTTCTAGCATAACTAATACAATACTAATTATAATGGTTATAATTAATAGTATATCAAATATTTTTCCTTTAGGTGTATCTGCTTCATAAATAATATCATGAAGTTCAGATTTCCATTTGGGAGTGTTTTTTTTACTTATTTCTTTCAAAACTCATTGCACTTTTGCAAAACTAAAATTAGTCTTTTTCTTTTGATTTATAAAATAGTAATTAATTTGTTGAAACTTTTTTAATTACGATAGGTGTTTTTTGTGCATTTATTGTTTTTTCAAATAGTTTTTTAAGAGAATCATACTCATTATTGTTAAAAATATCTTTTGCGATTGTTAGATTACTGAAAAGTGTAAGTTTATAATCTTCATGTTTTCTTGATTTTAAATCAAAACTTCCACCTTTTGCAGTCAAATTTATAATTTGTGATTGTGGTACAGATTCAATTTTATAATTATCAGGAAGTTCAATAGAAAAATTGAGCACATATCTTCTAAGATATCCAAAATTTACAGGATACAATCTATTTTCTTGTTTAAAAGGGTTTTCTTTAAATGCGCCTCCAAAAAATGGATTTAAATAAATTTTATTTGCATCATCATACTGCATTTTTACATCAAATACTTCAATTAATGGCTTATTAATATCTTTTTGATTTTCTAAGGTATAATCTTTAACAATTAAACTTGTAAAATTATTTTCAAATTGATCAGCTATTTCATCTTCATTTTTAGATTGGTAATCTATTCTTTTATTTAAAGCATTATATCCTGTGCTAACTTTTCTTAGCTTACCTTCAATGGTTCCATCTTCATTTAAAATTAAACTAGCATAAAGACTGCTTTTATTATTTTTTGTAGGAACTATATCAATCCAATAACTTTCATTTTCAAAATCCATAGCTCTACCATAACTATTTAAACATTTAAATGGTAAAAGTCCAAAGGGATTAAGTTTTTGAGTAGCATCTAACAAGTAGAATTTATTCCCTAAATTTACTTTTGCTAACACATAATTAAAATCGGAAATTATTGGATACAATTTAGTTGGAGCTCCATTGTTTCGGGTAGACATTAAAACTAATTCAGCGTCTAATCCTGCAGTTTTTAGGGCGTTAATCAATGAAATATTAATTTCACTTACATTTCCGGTTCTATTTTCAAAAGCCTCTTTAACTCTTGCGTTTTTAAAAATCCCATATTTTTCATTCCACGTGAAATGATTTTGTATAAACGTATATACAGCTTTCGCACGATCTAAACTATCTGGTATGTTTTTAATTTCTGAAGGAAGAATATCTTCAAAATATTTAATTTTTTTTAATTGGATACCAATATTTTTGTCGGACTTAAATTCACGATCAACCGCATCCCAAGTTGTCGTATATCTTTTTTTTGTGCCATCAAACCATAGCGTTTGAGCTAATTCAAATTTAATATTTGAGATAAAATTTTCCCTACTGGTCATATAATCTTCTTCAATAAAGGCAGAGATATTTTTCATATTATAAATAACTTCCTCACAGTTTGCATCGCCTGCGTAACCTGGAACGCTAAAGCAATGTTTTTTTACAGTTGAACTGTTTGTGTGTAATTTTAAGTAGCCAGATAAACGTCTGTTATAAGTGAAATTACCTGGTATTAAAGCCTTGTACTGACTTATTAATTTAGGGATGTCAGATTGAAATTTCCATCCAGTTAAATTAAATTTAAATGGAGTAGCTACTGTATAGGAAACTTCAATAATACACTCTTCTTTTAGATTTGGCATTGTAAATTTAACCGATTTCCAATTATTATTTACTTGCTCTGTATACACATTGTTTAAAGATAAATTTGTTTTGTTGGTATTGTTGTTGTTATGTGTAATACCTTTTATATTTATAACTTCTTCACTATTTGATTTGTTATTAAAAATAGGAATTGAAAATGTACCGTGCTTAAAACCTTCTTTGTTAAATATTTTTATTTTAAAATAAAAAGTAGTTTCAACAATTACATATCTATCCTTAAGTTTAAATTTGGTATCACCTGATTCGTATAAAACCACAGCATTTGCTGTAGCATCTATTTGATGGGCTTTAAAATTAAGATCATTAAACGTTATTTTACCGAAGGGATAGTTAATTTCTTGTGAATAAGAGAATAGTGTTAAAAAAAATAAATAGAAGAATAATGTTATTTTCATAGCGGGGTTAATTTTTTTTAATCTAAAAGCGTATCAATTTTTCGGGTTGATTATTATCGAGGTATTTTTTTATAATGCTTCTGTTTGCAAGGGAGTCTTCCATAGGTGCTATTAAATTTTTAAGTACATCAATATTATTAATTTGATAACTTAATTCAGTATAGCAAAAACCTTTAAATTCATTATTTTCAATTAATAAAACTGCTTTTTCTCCAATAGCTCTTCCTCTATCAATTAATAATAGGTTTTCATTATTGAATTCGACTCTTTTAGTTATTTTTTTTGAAGGATAGTTGTAAATTGGCTTATTAACTTTTATTTCTTCGGAAAATTTTAAATGCGCAATTAAATCGTTTCCTGTTTCTTCATAGGTAATGGAAGTTACATTTTTTTGAAGGTATTTCGCTTTTTTTGAAGTTCTTAAAAATAGCTGATTTACAGTTTTACGAATGTTTTTACCTTTCCCAATGTACAATATTTTACGGGTTCCGTTATGCACATAAAAAAGTCCTGTACTATTAGGAAGTTCATCTAAAATAGTCAACAATTTTGGAGCTAACTTTTTAGGATTGTCATTCTTTACCGCTTGTTTAATAATTATTTTTTCAGCATCTTTATTTAATAACAATTTAAAAAGCTGAACGGTAGCCAAAGCATCACCATCGGCTCTGTGCCTACTTGAGATTGGGATTCCTAAAGATTTACATAAACGACCCAATTTGTAGGAGGGAAGGTCTGGTATTAATTGCTGACTTAATTCAACAGTACATAAGGTTTTTGGTTCATACACATAACCAAGCCTACGAAATTCTGTTGCTAAAATACGACTATCAAAGCTTGCATTGTGTGCAACTAAAACACAATCGCGTGTAATTTCAACAATTCGTTTTGCAACTTCGTGAAATTTTGGAGCATTTACAAGCATTCCGTTGTTAATTCCGGTTAGGTTTACAACAAAAGGTTGAATATCTTTTTCAGGATTAACTAGGCTAATAAACTGATCTACAATTTGATGTCCATCAAATTTATAAATGGCAATTTCGGTAATTCCTTCTTCGTTGAATTTACCTCCTGTGGTTTCTATGTCTACTATTGCGTACAATTATGAATAATTTCTAAGACCAAATATAGCACTTCCTACTCTAACCATGGTACTTCCTTCTTCAATTGCTATTTTATAATCTCCGCTCATCCCCATAGAAATAACAGTTGGATTGAAATTTGATAGGTTAAAACGCTTTAATTTCTCAAAAAAAGTTTTCAAAGTTTTAAATTCAGTTCTTATTACAGCTTCATCTTCAATAAAAGAAGCCATTCCCATAACTCCTTTTATATCAATGTTTTTTAATTCTTTTAATTCTTCGGAATTTAATATAGCTTCAACTTCAGTAATAGATAATCCAAACTTAGTGTCTTCTTTGGCAATTTTTAATTGCAATAAACAATTTATCACCCGGTTGTGTTTTAGGGCCTGTTTATTAATTTCAACTAAAGTTTTAAAACTATCTACACCATGAATTAAATGTACAAAATGGGCCATATACTTCACTTTATTGCGTTGTAAATGTCCAATCATATGCCATTCAATATCTTTTGGCATTTCATCATATTTTAGCGCCATTTCCTGAATTTTGTTTTCACCAAAAATTCTTTGCCCTGCATTATAGGCTTCTAAAATTTCAGAGACAGGTTTGGTTTTAGAAACGGCAACCAATGTAACATGGCTGGGAATGTTGTTTTTAACGGTATGTAAATTGTTAGCTATACTATTCAAAACTAATTTAATTTATTAATAACCAAACCTGAACGTAATTTAGGTTCAAACCAAGTTACTTTTGGAGGCATAATATTGTTGGTATCAGCTATATTCATTAATTGATTCATACTAACAGGGTATAAGGCAAATGCTACTGCCATTTCACCACTATCAACACGTTTACTTAATTCGTTTAAACCTCTAATACCTCCAACAAAATCAATTCTTGTATCAGTACGTAAATCTTTGATATTTAAAATAGGCTCTAATATATGTTTCGACAAAATACTAACATCTAAGCTATCAACAGGAGAATCATTATTTACTGCAGTTGGTTTGGCATTTAGTTTGTGCCATTTACCATCTAAATACATTGAAAATTCATTTAATTTTTCTGGTTTTATTGTTGTTTCTTGAACTACAGAAATATCAAAACTTTCTTTGATTTTTTCTAAAACTTCTGCGGAAGATAATCCGTTTAAATCTTTAACAACGCGGTTGTAATCTATAATTTGTAACTGATTGTCAGGGAAGTGTACAGCCATAAAATAATTGTACGCTTCATTTCCAGTATGGTTAGGGTTGTTTTTGCTGAATTCATCTTGCATTCCTGCAGCTGCTGCAGTTCTATGATGTCCATCTGCAACATAAGTACAAGGAACTTTATCTTTAAATAAATCCTCTAAGATTTTAGTTGTATCTGAGCTTTTAATCACCCAAAATTGATGTCTAAAACCATCTTCTGCTCCTTCAAAGTCATACTCTGGTGTATTATTATTTACAGTATCAGCAACAATAACATCTATTTCAGGTACGGCTTTATAGGTAAAAAATACAGGTTCAATATTAGCCAATAAATGCCTTGTTAAAACTTTTCGATCTTCTTCTTTATCAGGACGCGTTAATTCGTGTTTTTTTATAATACCGTTTTTATAATCATCACAAGCAGCATCTCCTACAATACCATATTGTGTTTTTCCATTCATTGTTTGCGCATAAATATAATAATGCGGCTCTTCATCTTGAATTAAAAACCCTTTATCTTGAAAATCATTAAAATTTGAAGCAGCTTTTTGATATACTTTTTCAGAGTGAGAGTCCGTTCCTTTCTCAAATTCAATTTCAGCTCTTGTAATTCTTAATAACGAAGTTTCTTTACCGTTACTCATTTGTGCAGCTTCTTCAGAATTCATCACATCATAAGGCAGACATGCAAGTTCTTTTACAATATTTTTTGGAGGTCGAAGTCCCTTAAAAGGTTTAATAATAGCCATAATTTTGGTATTTTATGTTTATAAAAATTTTAAGATTCAAAGATACAATATTTAGCTTTTTTAAAATAAAAAAAGGCCGTTAAATAAACGACCTTTTTATATAATATGAAGACTAATAAATTAGCCTAAAATCTCTATAATTTGAGATGCAAGTTCCGTTCCAATTCTGTCTTGAGCCTCAGCCGTTGCAGCACCAATATGCGGAGTTAACGATAAATCTGGGTTCATAAGTAACTGAATTTCTGGTGTAGGTTCGTTTTCAAAAACATCTAATGCAGCTTTTGCAACTTTACCACTTTTTAATGCTTCAACTAAAGCAACTTCATCAATAACACCTCCACGAGCAGCATTTACAATACAAACACCATCTTTCATCATTTCAAATTCATTGGTTGAAATAACATACTCTTTTTGAGCTGGTACGTGTAACGAAATAAAGTCAGCTTGTTGTAATACTTCTTCTTTAGAAATTGTATTTATGTTGAAAAACAATGCTTGGTGGTCAAAAAATTCAACCTCTAAATTTACTTCATCAATAAAAGGATCAAAAGCAATAACTTTCATACCTAATCCTAAAGCTATTTTAGCTGTAGCCTGTCCAATTCTTCCAAATCCTAAAACACCTAAAGTTTTACCTCTTAATTCAACACCTTTAGCGTACGCTTTTTTAAGTTGTTTAAATTTAGAATCACCTTCTAAAGGCATATTTCTGTTTGATTCATGTAAAAAACGAACCATCCCAAATAAATGAGCAAACACTAATTCACCAACAGAGTGTGAAGAAGCTGCAGGAGTGTTAATTACGTGTAATCCTTTTTCACGAGCGTATTCTACATCAATATTGTCCATTCCAACACCACCACGACCAATAATTTTTAAAGATGGGCAATTATCAATAATATCAGTTCTTACTGTTGTAGCACTTCTAACCAATAAAACATCTATCTCATTGGTGTTCAAATAATCTAATAATTGGTCTTGGGCAACAGTAGTTAAATCTACTTCAAACCCAGCTGCTTCAAGTGCTTTTACACCACTTACTGCGATACCATCATTTGCTAATACTTTCATTCTATTTTATTTTGGTTAATTTTTAAATTTCTTTTTCAAATTGTTGCATTGCATCAACTAAAACCTGAATGCTTTCAATAGGCATTGCATTGTAAATACTTGCGCGGTATCCACCAACAGATCTATGTCCTTTAATTCCGCTTATTCCAGCTGCATTCCAAATTTTATCGAAAACTTCACCTGTAGCTTCGTCAGTTAAATTAAAAGTAACATTCATTAATGAACGATCTTCTTTTGCTGCAAAGCCTTTAAATAATGGATTTCTATCTATTTCAGCATACAATAATGCAGCTTTTTCTTCATTTAATTTTTCAATAGCTTTAACTCCACCTAAATCTTTTAACCATTGTAATGTTAACATAGAAACATATACTGGAAAAACAGGAGGTGTATTAAACATACTATCTGCATTCAAATGTTTTTGGTAATCTAACATTGAAGGTATATCGCGACCAGATTTACCTAATATTTCATCTTTAACAATTACAAGCGTAGTTCCTGCAGGGCCCATATTTTTTTGAGCTCCGGCGTAAACTAAGTCGAATTGTGTGAAATCTAATTCACGAGAAAATATATCAGAACTCATATCACATACTAATAACGAGTCTGTTTTTGGGAATTCTTTAAATTGAGTTCCGTAAATCGTATTGTTACTTGTGAAGTGTAAGTAATCAATATCAGTTGGAATTGAATAATTTTTAGGAATGTAGTTGTAAGTAGTCTCTTTTGAAGAAGCAATAACATCAACATCACCTAATAATTTAGCTTCCTTAAGTGCTTTTGTAGACCAAGCTCCAGTGTCTAAATATGCAGCTTTACCATCAACTTTCATTAAATTATAGGCACTCATTAAAAATTCTAAACTAGCACCACCTTGTAAAAATAAAACGGAATACCCTTCAGGTAGATTTAATAATTCTTTTACTAAACTACGTGCATTTTCCATCACTTCAATAAATTCTTTACTTCTGTGTGAAATTTCAATTAAAGATAAATTAAGACCATTAAAATTTACAACAGCATCAGCTGCTTGTTTTAAAACTTCTTGTGGTAATATACACGGACCTGCACTAAAATTATGTTTTTTCATTTCTATTAAATATGAGTTATTTAAGTGAACAAATTTCGGCAAAAAAAGATAAATAGGCGCTGTATTTTCTCTAAAAAAAATCTTATAATTTCGTTAAAAAATCAATGGTATCGACATTATCCGCATAATTCCATAATTTAGGGTATTGAGTTTTGCCCAATTTTACGAAATTTACAACGTTTTCGTTACACGCAATGCATTGAATTTGCTCACTTTTTGAATTTAGCATTTCTGTTAAAACACTAAAATCGCTGTAATATTCATAAAACATAGTTGCAATTGGTGAAGCAAAACTCTCATCTTCTTTTAGCATTACAAAGCCATTTTCTAGAATATTGAACATACTCATTAAATAAACAGCTTTATTATAATCGTAATTGTTTTCGTATTTTTTGTAATTTATTATATCGTTGTATTTATACAAAGCATTAAAAATTAAATCGAAATTGTAATTTTTAGGCACATAAATTTTAGAAACACTTCTACAGCCTAATCCAAAATATTGAAAAATATCAGTTCCCAAACCTTCTAATTCTTCTTGGGTTTCTTTACCTGTTAAAATAGCAACAGAATTTCTATTTTTTCTAATAATATTAGGGTGTTTTCCAAAGTAATGTTCAAAATAGCGCGCTGTATTGTTGCTTCCTGTAGCAATTACAGCTTCAAATTCAGGTAATTTATCGGTGGTAAATATTATTTTATTTTTAAAATAAGGATTGTAATATTCTAAATATTTAGCTACTAAAGGTAAAAAATGTTTATCGTTTGAAGATAATTTAACAACGGCATTGTTTCCTGAAATTAAAACACATAAAAAATCATGAAAACCAACCAAAGGAATGTTTCCTGCCATTATTATTGCAATAGCTTTAGGCGTTTTTGAATCGTCAAAATTGTAAGCTGAAGTCCATTTGTTTAAATTTTCTAACGTTAAAGCTTCAGCCCAGCTTTCAAAAGATTTTAATACATTCTCTTTTGTAAACCAACCGTTAAATTCTTGAGCCCTATCAATTTGCATTTTAAAAGCATCAAAAAACATGTTGTTTAATTCAGAATCCTCCGTTTTTTTAATTTTTTTTGTTGAAAATTGCTTAAAAAATACTCCTAAAGATTCAAAAGCTTTGATGCGTTGCTCTAAATTCATTTTAATATTAAATTTTATATTTGATGCAAAATTAACTTAAATATACTTATGGCAATAATAATAACTGATGAATGTATAAATTGTGGAGCTTGTGAACCCGAATGTCCTAATAATGCTATTTATGAAGCTTCTGAAGATTGGAAATATGCTGACGGAACAACTTTAGAAGGAAGTGTTGTGTTACCAAATGGAACCAAAGTAAATGCAAATGAGTTGCAAGAACCAATGAGCGATGAAGTATTTTTTATTATAGCTAATAAATGTACAGAGTGTAAAGGTTTTCATGACGAACCGCAATGTGCCGCTGTTTGTCCTGTAGATTGTTGTGTGCCCGATGAAGATACTATAGAATCTGATGAGACCTTGTTAGCAAAACAAGCCTTTTTACACAAAAATGAGTAAGTACTGAGGCTTAAATTTATGTGTTTTTTTTTATTAAAAATTCATTTTAAAAAATAGAAAACTAAACACTATATTTGCAGCGCTAAAAATTAAAATTATGAAGGCAGGGATTGTAGGATTACCAAATGTAGGAAAATCAACGTTATTTAATTGTTTATCAAATGCAAAAGCGCAAAGTGCAAACTTTCCTTTTTGTACTATTGAACCAAATATTGGTGTGGTGAATGTACCAGATTCTCGTATTGCTAAATTAGAGGAGTTGGTAAAACCAGAGCGTGTTCAAATGGCAACGGTTGATATTGTTGATATTGCAGGACTTGTTCGTGGAGCAAGTAAAGGAGAAGGGTTGGGAAATCAATTTTTAGCAAACATTCGCGAAACGGATGCTATTATTCACGTAGTTCGTTGTTTTGATAACGATAATATTGTACACGTAGATACAACCGTTGACCCGGTTAGAGATAAAGAAACTATTGATATTGAATTACAGTTAAAAGATTTTGAAACTTTAGAAAAAAGGTTAGAGCGCGTTAAAAAAAATGCAAGAACCGGTAATAAAGAGTCTCAAAAAGAGTTAGATGCTTTAATGAAAGTTAAAGATGGTTTAGAAGCTGCAATTTCAGTAAGAGCAGTTGACTTAACCGAAAAAGAAAGAGAAGAATACATTAAACCATTGCAATTTATTACTGATAAGCCTGTATTATATGTATGTAATGTTGATGAAAATTCTGCGGTTGAAGGAAATGCATATGTTGATGTTTTAAAGGAGGCTGTAAAAAATGAAAACGCTGAAGTAATTGTTTTAGCAGTTGGAATGGAAGCAGATATTACAGAGTTAGAAACGTTTGAAGAGCGTGAAATGTTTTTAGATGATTTAGGGTTGAAAGAACCAGGATCATCTGTTTTAATTAGAGCTGCTTATAAATTGTTAAATCAGCAAACCTATTTTACTGCTGGTGTAAAAGAAGTTCGTGCTTGGACAATTAATATTGGAGATACAGCACCACAAGCTGCTGGAGTTATTCATACGGATTTTGAAAAAGGTTTTATTAGGGCTGAAGTAATAGCGTATGAAGATTTTGCGTCTTACGAAAGTGAAGCTAAGGTAAAAGAAGCAGGTAAAATGCGTGTTGAAGGTAAAGAGTATATTGTAAAAGATGGAGACGTAATGCACTTTAGATTTAACGTGTAATAAAACATAAATATAAATAAAAAGCCTGCTAAAGTCAATTTAGCAGGCTTTTTTTGTACGGTAAGTTACCTAATTGAGAACTATTCTACCCAGTGTAAAACATCTTTAATTATAGACCACCTTGGTTCTGGAATATCAGCTCCTTTTCCTTCAATATAATGACTAAAAAGTTTGTCTATTGTACCATCTTTCTTTTTTAATTCTATCCAAGTATTTACATATAAAATCCAACTTTCATCTCTAGGAAGCGGATATGCCATAGGGACTTTTATAATGGTAGGTTGTGGAATGGCTACATTAAATTCAGGATAAATAATTGTCCAGGCACCACCGCTTTCAGCAGAAAATAAATAGGCATCTAAATCGTTGGTTTTACTCTTAAAAAAATCTCTTGGTGAAGATAATTTTATAATTTTAGCATTTGGTAGGTATTCTTTAAATTTCTTTCTAAAATAAGGGTTTGAAATACCAATTTTTAGAGAGTCTTGTTTTAAAATTTCATCTTTCGATTTAAATTTATTTCTATTATAATCAGGAACTATAAAAGCTAAAGTTTGATCTAGATAAGATGTTGAAATTGCGTAATTTTTAAGCATATCTGTTGAAACTACAAGTCCAGACATTACAATATCTAATTTTCTGTTTTTCAACAATTGAATCATTTGAGAATTTGTAACCTTGTAAAATTCAGGTTTCACACCTAGTTCATTAGCTAAATGGTAAGCCATTTCAATATCTAACCCAATGGCGTTAGCTTCATCATTATTAAAGGCAAATGGTAACTGATTAGCTAAATAGCCAACACGTAATCTACCTCTGTTTTTTATTGCTTGAATTTGGTTAGAAGTTGAATTATATGTTGAATCGCTTAAAAGTGTTGAAACATTTTTTATACTACCGTTTTTGAAATCTCTTGAAAGTTTCATTTGTATAAAACTTTCATATTGTTGACTTTTTCCCAATGAAAACGAAAGATAATATCTTGTACCAATTAGAGCTACAACAGTTAAAACTACCCCTATAATTGTTCCTCTAATTAATTTTGTCCAATTAATTTTAAGTCCTCCAAGGGTCATCCTTACTGTAATAATAGTTAATACAATTAAGTGTATAGCTCCTAAAACAACTCTAATTCTATCCGTATAAACACTTGAAATAACAAATAATTGAAACATTTCCTGCGGAAGTTTCAATAAGT
This sequence comes from Lutibacter agarilyticus, assembly GCF_900188235.1. Lineage (GTDB taxonomy): Bacteria > Bacteroidota > Bacteroidia > Flavobacteriales > Flavobacteriaceae > Lutibacter > Lutibacter agarilyticus. Next base: position 387,885 of record NZ_FZNT01000001.1, read on the forward strand.
TTAATAAAAATGGAATACCAGTTACTGGTGCTACAAAACTACTAAGTAAAGTGGCGCCAACAAAAGTAGAGTTTTCAATCCATCCAAACGGATTTCCAACATACCAACCAACAAAGGGTACAAAAACAAAGATTACAAAAGTACCTAAATTTGGAAACGGGTAGGCGAGTGGCATTAAAATATCAGTAATTGCAGAAGCTTCCGATTTTTTTTCTTTATTAAATATTAAAAGTCGTTTTACATCATCCATTAGTTGTGGTAAAACAACTATAATTTTACCGGTTGCAAATATGGTAAGCAAAGTGCTTTTAGTAGCTCTAAATAGTGCGGCAGGTTTAATACCTGTAAAAGTATAAACTAACAACGGAAGCCAGTAAAACCCTAATAATAAAACAGCTACACTGTAAATAATAATATAAGCTTGTAAACGCTGAATTTCTTCAAAAGACATGGTTCCTGCATTGTAAGCCGCAATAAAAAATACACCAATAGGAGTTAGTTTAATAATAATTTTATTAATATGATTTAAAGCTTCACCAATTACATCTAAACCCTGAAGCACCGTTTCTTTTCCTTTAATTTTACTCAATCCAATTCCTAAGAAAATACTAAACAAAACAACAGCAGGTACAACGTTATTTGCCATAGACCCAAACGGATTTGATGGAATGTACAAATCAAGTAAGTTTAATGGCTCTTCAACTACAACACTTGAAGGTTGAAAAAACGAAGAGGCTGTCCATTCTGGAAGTGATAAGGGTAAAGCTATTAATGTTATAATACCTATAGCTAAAAGAAAAGCCAATACTTTCAACCCGTTAAACACCAAGGTTTTTCCATCTTCCAAAGACATTCTACCAAGGTTTAAGATAATAGAAACCATAATATAAGGTAAAACGGTCATTTGTAGTAAACCTATAAAACCATCGCCAAAAACTGAAAGAAAAGAACAATATTCTCCAAAAAATATACCGATAAAAACCCCAAGTAATAAAGAGATTATTATTTTTTGTGATAAACTCATGTAATGTAAAAATTTGTATTTTATAATGTAGCAATTAATTAAGAAACTAAAATAGTTAAATATAACAGTTAATTAAAAATTAAATTAAAAAAAATCGTTTTATTGAGATAGATTTTTTTAGAGGATGAATATTTTAAGGAAAACCTTACATTAGCTTTTTGTATGAAGTTTTAATAAATATTTAAGTTGAAATTAAATTTACAGAATTACAAGACTTTAATAATTGTAATTTTATTTTTTGTAGTTGAATACATTTTTTTAAAAGATCTACCTTTTTTTTGGGATGCAGTATCTAAATCAATGAGGGCTCAATGGTTTTACGAAACCAATTTTAGCCAATTAGTTTTACCAGTAAATTTAAATTCTGGTCATCCGCCTTTTTGGCCGGTTTTAATAGCTGTTTGGTGGAAATCTTTTGGTGTTACATTGGCTAAAAGTAGAGTGTTGTTACTGATAATTAATATTTTAGTAGGTTTTCAACTTATTAAATTATTTAAGAATACTTTTCCAAAAAAACAAAATCATTTATTAGTCTTAATTATTTTGTTAGAGCCTACTTTATTAGCTCAAACAACAATTTTTAATAACGATATGATCTTGCTTTTATTTACGCTAATGGCTTATAATATAATTGTATTTTCTAAAGAAAAAAAGGAGTTATTATTGACTTTTGCTTTCACAGGGATTTTATTTTCCAATTTAAGAGGAATGTTGCTTCTCTTTTGTTTATTAGTAATTCAATTAATATTTATTAGGTATAAATTATCAACTAAAAAATTTAACTATAAGCCATATTTAATTTCTATACTGTTTTTTTCTGTTTTTTTAATTTATCAATATTCCGTTTTAGGATGGATTATTAAAACGCCATCGGTAAATTGGTCTGAACAACGAAACGTAGCAGATGTTTATAATATTTTGAAAAATATAGCTTCCATAGGAAGGAATCTTTTAGATTATGGTAGAATAGTTCTTTTCGGAATAACGTTCTACTTATTGTATTTCCTTTTTAAGAAAAAGCAATTTCATCCAAGTAAAACAAGTATAAAATTAATGATTTCAATAGTTGTTTTTACCGTTGGAATGAGTATTTTTTTTATGTTCTTCACAAACCCTATAGGTCATAGATATTATATGATATCTTATATTTTAGTTGTGCTTTTGTTTTTAGTTTTGGTTGATAATTATAAGACGATTCTAAATTATAAACGTTTATATGTAATAGTTATAATTGCTTTTATTACAGGGCATTTTTGGATATATCCTTCAACAATATCTCAAGGTTGGGATAGTTCTTTGGCATATCTAAATTATTTTAAACTACGTGATGATATTGAATTATTTATTGAAAAAAATAAGATACTTAAAGAAAATATTGGTACAAATTTGCCTTTAAATGAGAAAGAGTATTCAGATTTATTAAAGGTTGATGAAAAATAACTTTATGCTGAATTAGATGTTGCTAAAAATGAATACATCATATTATCTAATATTGAAAATAACACCTCAGATGAAGATATCAATACAATACGAAATAGTTGGATACTTATTGAAGAAGCTGAGAAATTTGGAGTTTATGTAAATTTATATAAAAACCCTAAATGATTAAATCTTAAAATATTTTAGCATACTTTTTTTTATTTTTTACTGCAAAATGGTACATTAGCAGTTCTTCAAGAATTTTACAATTTTAATGGCAGAACAAACTAAGTATACAGAGGATAATATTCGATCACTCGATTGGAAAGAGCATATAAGAATGCGTCCTGGTATGTATATCGGTAAATTAGGGGATGGTTCATCGCCTGATGATGGTATTTACATTTTAATAAAGGAGGTATTAGACAACTCTATAGATGAGTATGTAATGGGAGCAGGTAAAACAATAGAGGTTTCAGTGAAAGATGAAACGGTTACTGTTCGTGATTATGGTCGTGGAATTCCTTTAGGTAAGGTGGTTGATGTTGTTTCAAAAATGAATACTGGAGGAAAGTATGATTCTCGTGCTTTTAAAAAATCCGTTGGTTTAAATGGGGTCGGTACAAAAGCGGTAAACGCCTTGTCTTCATATTTTAAAGTACAGTCTATTCGTGATGGTCAAATGGCTTTTGCTGAATTTTCCGCAGGAAATATTACCTTGAACGAAAAGCCACAAGATTCATCGTTAAGAAAAGGAACTAAAGTAACCTTTGTTCCTGATAAAAGTATTTTTACAAAATTCAAATATAGAAATGAATACATTGTAAAAATGATTAAAAACTATGTGTATTTAAACACTGGGTTGACCATCGTTTTTAACGGTGAAAAATATTATTCTGAAAACGGATTAAAAGATTTATTAGAAGAAAATATTGCTGATGAGTTTATGATGTTTCCAATTATTCACTTAAAAGGGGAAGATATTGAAATCGCGTTAACATATAGCAAAGCACAATACAGTGAGGAATATCATTCTTTTGTAAACGGACAACATACCACACAAGGAGGAACACATCAAAATGCATTTAGAGAGGCCATTGTAAAAACGGTGCGTGAATATTTTGGCAAAAATTACGAACCATCCGATATTAGAAAATCAATAGTTTCAGCAATTAGTGTAAAAGTAATGGAACCTGTTTTTGAAAGTCAAACAAAAACAAAACTGGGTTCAACAGAAATGGGAGGAGATTTACCAACCGTTCGTACTTTTATAACCGATTTTGTAAAAACCAATTTGGATAATTATTTGCATAAAAATCCAGATACTGCTGAAAAAATTCAAAAGAAAATCTTACAAGCTGAAAAAGAACGTAAAGATTTATCGGGAATTCGAAAGCTTGCCCGTGAACGTGCTAAAAAAGCGAGTTTACACAATAAAAAATTACGTGATTGCAGGGTGCATTTAGGCGATTTAAAAAAGGACAATAGGTTAGAAAGTTCTTTATTTATTACCGAGGGAGATTCAGCAAGTGGTTCAATCACAAAGTCTAGAAATGTAAATACGCAAGCGGTTTTTAGTTTAAAAGGAAAGCCGTTAAACTCATATAATATGAGTAAGAAAATTGTGTACGAAAATGAGGAGTTTAACCTGCTTCAAGCAGCTTTAAATATTGAAGATGGTCTTGAAAATTTACGTTATAACAATATTATAATAGCAACAGATGCCGATGTTGATGGGATGCACATTAGATTGTTATTAATTACTTTTTTTCTACAGTTTTTTCCTGAATTAATAAAAGAAGGGCATTTATTTATTTTAGACACCCCACTATTTAGAGTAAGGGACAAAAAGCAAACATTTTATTGCTATTCAGAAGAAGAAAGGCGAAACGCTATAAAATCATTAAAAGGAAAACCAGAAATTACTCGATTTAAAGGTTTAGGTGAAATTTCACCTGATGAATTTGTGCATTTTATTGGAGATGATATTCGTTTAGATCCTATAATGTTAGATAAAGACACATCTATTGAAAAATTACTAGAGTTTTATATGGGGAAAAACACACCCGATAGACAAAAATTTATCATAGAAAACCTAAAAGTTGAATTAGATATTGTAGAAGTAGTATAATGCAAGTAGAAGATAATAACGAAGAATTTAACGAAGAGCTAGCTAGCGATTTTGGTAGTCAAGAAACAATTACCAAAGTTACAGGAATGTATAAGGACTGGTTTTTAGACTATGCTTCTTATGTGATTTTAGAACGTGCAGTACCAGGTATTAAAGATGGTTTTAAACCTGTGCAACGTAGAATTTTACACTCGATGAAAGATTTAGATGATGGACGTTACAATAAAGTAGCGAACATTGTTGGGCATACCATGCAATATCACCCGCACGGAGATGCTTCTATTGCAGATGCAATGGTGCAAATTGGTCAGAAAGAATTACTGATTGATATGCAAGGTAACTGGGGTAACATTTTAACGGGCGACCGTGCAGCTGCTTCTCGTTATATTGAGGCTCGTTTATCTAAATTTGCATTGGATGTTGTTTTCAACCCTAAAACTACGGAGTGGCAAACCTCTTATGATGGAAGAAAAAAAGAACCGATAGATTTACCCGTAAAATTCCCAATGCTATTAGCACAAGGAGCCGAAGGTATTGCCGTTGGTCTTTCAACAAAAATATTACCACACAATTTTAACGAGTTAATTGATGCTGCTATAAAGCATTTAAAAGGTAGAAGTTTTACATTGGTTCCCGATTTTTTAACGGGTGGAATTGCGGATGTTTCTAATTATAACGATGGGAAACGTGGAGGGAAAGTAAGGGTTCGTGCTAAAATTTCTCAGCAAGACAAAAAAACATTGGTTATTACGGAGATTCCCTTCGGAACAACCACTTCTTCGTTGATAGAATCTATTTTAAAAGCCAATGAAAAAGGAAAGATAAAAATCAAACAAATTGAAGATAATACAGCTGCCAACGTTGAAATTTTAGTGCATTTACCAAGTGGTATTTCACCAGATAAAACAATTGATGCTTTATATGCTTTTACAAATTGTGAAAATTCTATTTCACCGTTAGGATGTGTCATTGATGATAACAAACCTGTTTTTATTGGCGTTTCTGAAATATTAAAAACGTCTACACAGCATACGGTTGAGTTATTAAAACTCGAATTAGAAATTCAATTAAATGAATTAGAAGAACAATGGCATTTTGCTTCATTAGAACGTATTTTTATTGAAAACAGAATTTACCGTGATATTGAAGAACAGGAAACTTGGCAAGGTGTAATAAAAGCTATTGATGAAGGTTTAAAACCTCATATAAAGCATTTAAAACGTACCGTTACCGAGGAAGATATTGTGCGTTTAACTGAAATTAGAATTAAAAAGATATCAAAATTTGATATTGATAAAGCCAAACAGTTTATTGAGAGTTTAGAAGATAAAATTGCTGTTGTAAAAAATCATTTAGATAATTTAATTGAATATGCTGTTGATTATTTTAAAAACCTAAAGGTTAAATATGGTAAAGGAAAAGAACGCAAAACAGAACTTCGGTTATTTGATGATATTGTTGCTACTAAGGTGGTCATGCGAAACACCAAATTATATGTAAATAGAGAAGAAGGTTTTGTTGGAACTTCGTTAAAGCGTGATGAATATGTAGACGATTGCGCCGATATTGATGATGTAATTATTTTTAGAAAAGACGGTATTATGATGATTACCAAGGTTGATGCAAAAACCTTTGTTGGTAAAGATATCATTCATATTGCAATCTTTAAAAAGAACGATAAACGTACGGTGTACAATATGATTTATCGTGATGGTAGAAGTGGACCAAGTTATATAAAACGTTTTAATGTTAAAGGGGTAACAAGAGATAAAGAGTACGATTTAACAGCAGGGAATAAAGTTTCTGTGGTTCAGTACTTTACTGCAAACCCTAATGGTGAGGCTGAAGTAGTTACCATAAATTTACGTGCTGTAGGAAGTGTTAAAAAGTTAAAATGGGATGTTGATTTTTCTGAATTAACAATAAAAGGTCGTGGGGTAAAAGGGAATACAGTAACCAAATATCCAATCAGAAAAATTGAATTAAAATCGGAAGGTGTTTCTACATTAAAACCACGTAAAATTTGGTTTGATGAAACCGTTCAGCGTTTAAATGTTGATGATAGAGGAGAACTTTTAGGTGAGTTTAAGGGTGAAGATCGTTTGTTAATTATCAATCAAAAAGGAGAAGTTAAAACCATTAAGCCAGAGTTAACAACGCATTTTGACAGCGATATGATTGTGCTAGAAAAATGGGTGCCTGAGAAACCTATTTCAGCGATTTATTATGATGGTGAGAAAGAACGTTACTACATCAAACGTTTTATGGTAGACAACCCTAATAAAGAGGAGATTTTTATATCTGAACATCCAAAATCACAACTAGAAATTGTTTCAACTGATTATAGACCAATGGCTGAAATTGTATTTTCTAAGCGTAGTTTGGAAAATATGGAAGTAAATATGGAAGAGTTTATTGCTGTAAAAGGAATTAAAGCACAAGGAAATCAATTAACTACTGACAAAATTAAAACAGTAAATCTTTTGGAGTCCTTGCCTTACGAACCTCCAGTTATTGAGGAGGTTGAGGTTAATGATGAAGAAATTATAGATGCATTACCATTAGAAGATATTGAAGAAATTAAACCATCAATTATTGATAAGAATAAAAAAAAGCCTGTAATAATTCCGCCGAAAAAAAAGTTGAATGATGAAGATCAAACTAAATTGTTTTAGGTGTTATTTGTAACTTTTACTTATAAATGGAGTTTCTTTAAAACCTGTTACTTGGTTAATTAAAACGGTGGCTGTAAAAAAATAATTACATAATAAGTTGGCGAATTTTGGTAAAATTTCGGCAACTTCTTTTTGTTCTTCGTTGTGTATTTTCACCATTAAACGAATTGCTTGTTTACACATTGAAGAGCATTTATTTAAAACACCAACAGGAGAAACACCTCCAGGCAATATAAACCCAGATATAGATTTTTCAGTAATGGTTTTAAAACTTCGGTAATTCTCTAATAATTGTTGATGATCTTCTTCGGTAATGGCTAATTCACCACGAATAGAACCGTTTAAGTGATAGCAGAGAGGAAGTAACCAGTTCAGTTCATTTTCAAGTGTTTGTAATTCAATGTTTTCAGTATATTGTTGTCTTAAAAAGCCAAGGTCGTTTATAGCCCATCCAACCATTCTGGTTAAATCATCAGTTAAAATTTCATAATCACAAAGCAAAGAATCTTCATAAATATAAGGGTAGCAAAGTTCATCTAGATTTGATTTTGGGCGAAGTTTTTTCATTGTAATAACTAGTTTAATTTTTTATAAAAAGTAAATTCATACTCAGGTAATAATTCTGGATGTGCAATTTTAATCAAATCTTTTAACACTAAATCGGGTCTAATTGGAGACAATTCAAAATACCAAATTCCGCCTTTTTCTCCAGTTGTATTATTGTATGAATAAATAGTTTTATTATGGAAAGCCTTCATTTTTGAACCTATTAAATTACCTTTTTCAAGATCGTTTAAGGTTGGGTAAAATCCCGGTGAAATCCAAATGTCAGCATCTTTGCCTTTTTCAAAAACATTTTCAATATTTAAAGATAAGCTTCCTTCTCCTTCAGAATCTTTCCATAAATAATTGGTGTTGGCATCTTTTAAAAAAGTAGCCTCAAAACTGTTTCCAGCAGGTAAATACCAAATATCTTTATACAATCCACCACAAATAATAGATGGTTTGTTTTTAGATTTTTTAGCAATTTCTTTTGCTTCTAAATAGTTGTTCTTTATCTTATTAAAAATACTATCAGCTTCTTTTTCTTTGTTGAATAACACCCCGTAAACCTTAATCCACTCTGCTCTTCCAATTGGAGTTGATTCTAGCCAATCGCCATTTAAAAGTACTTGAATTCCAATTTTTTCAATTGTTGTAAACATTTTATTATTACTATTTATGGAAAAACCCATCACTAAATCAGGGTTTAAATCTAGTAATGTTTCAGTATTGATATGTTCAGGATGTCCTAATTCTTTAACTGTATTTTCATCAATTAACTTTCTAGTTTTTATTGAGGAAACAAAATCGGTATTAGGAAAACCAACTAATTTATTTTCAACGCCTAATAGCTCTAAAGCAGGAACGTGTGTAGAGCTCGTAACAACTATAGCATTTAAAGGAACTTGTATGGTGTTTTTGTCTGAAGATTCTTCAGAAACAATGGTGTAAACAACGTCTTCAGTTGCTCCAGGATATGGTGTTTTTATAATTAATTTTGTCTCATTGGCAGTTTTTAAAATGTCAAAACCTTTCGCGTATTTCACGTTTGAAATAGCTTTTTCTTCAATTTTTTTTGAACTGTGTGAATTGCACGAAACAATTAAGGAAATTGTTAGACTTATAAAAAAAGTAATTTTGATGATGTTCATAATGGAAGATTTAAAGTAGGGTAAGCGTGTTATTTTGTTTTATAATTCTGAATACTTGACCATAGTCAACTTTTATGTCGAATGAATCTTTTAGATGGATGTTATTCATTTTTGAAAGGATGCTTCTAATAACTCCTGCGTGTGTTGTTATAATTATTTTTTTTGCTGAAGTTGAAATAATTTCAGTAAAAACTTCGTTGGCTCTTTTTGCTAAATCTATATAAGCTTCACCATTTGGAGTTGAAACATTTACAAAATCGTTCATCCAAATATTGGATGTTATTTTTGGTAAGTGATCCCAATTTAATAATTCCCAATCTCCAAAATTAAGTTCCATCAACCGATCATCAATAATAAGCTCTTTTGAAAACTGCTGCGCTAATTTTGTGCAGCGTTTTAACGGACTAGAATATACGATTGTTTCTTCAGTAATTTCTAATGAATTTAAAATAACAGCAACTTCGTTTTCAAATGTAGCAGCTACATCTAAATCTGATTGACCATAACAGATACCTTTTTCGATGTTGGGTGTGGTATGTCTAACTAAATAAATTTCCATAAAACCAATAGACTTAAATAAAATACAACTTCGGTAATTTGTTGGGTAGCACCAGCACAATCACCCGTTTGACCTCCAATCCATTTTTTAAAAAACCGACCTAATAGTAGCATCGCTATAAACGGAGGAATTAGTGCTAAAAATACCCAATATGTTTTAAAAAAGAATAGAGGAGCAAGTCCAATTAGTAGATTAAAAATTAAATAGGATAGTTTAAAACTACTAGCAACGGCTTTAGATTTTGAACTATCATCAGTTCTTGCATACGGATATAAATACAAAATAAATGTGGTGATGCACCTGCTAATACTATGCCCGGCAATGATAGTAATAATTAGTTGATTGCTAATTTCAGCAAGCGCAAAAAATTTAAGCGTAAATAAACAAATTAAGCCAACAATACCGTAAGTTCCAACTAATGAATCCTTCATTATTGCTAAAATTTTATCTTTAGTCCATCCGCCACCAAAGCCATCACAAACATCAGCAAAACCATCTTCGTGAAATGCTCCAGTAATCCAAATTGTTGAAACGTAACTTAGTAATATGGAAATGTTTTGAGGGAAAATATAAGAAGCTCCCCAGTAAACTAACACTCCAAAACCACCTACAATTACCCCGATTAAAGAAAAATATTTAGTACACCTTTGAAGTACATCACCAGAGTGATCTATCCATTTAGGACACGGAATACGTGTAAAAAACATGATTGCTGTAAAAAATATAGCGAGCTCTTTTTTCATATAAAATTAATCGGCAGGGTTAACAACACCAGCGCTTTCAAAACTAGCCATTTGATTTATAAAAATTTCAGCAGATTGAATAATTGGATAAGCAATTGCTGCACCGGTTCCTTCACCTAAACGCAAGTTTAAATGTAAAATAGGTGTGGCGTTTAAAAAATCTAACATTTTAATATGTCCTTGTTCATTTGAAACGTGAGAAAATAAACAGTAATCTAATACGTTTTTATTTATTTCTTGTGCAACCAATAGGGAAGAAGTAGCAATAAAACCATCAATAATTAAGGTCATTTTTAATTCAGCAGCTTTTAGCATAGCACCAGTCATCATGGCAACTTCAAAACCACCAAAATTTTGTAAATTTTCTAGAGGATTTTCACTTACTCCGTGAAATTCTTGAACTTTAGTTAAAATAGCTATTTTGTTTGCCAAACCTTCATCAGTTAAACCAGCACCTTTACCAATACATGTTTCAATAGATTGTTTTGTAACAGCGCTCATTAATAAAGAAGCAGAAGAAGTATTTCCTATTCCCATTTCTCCAAATGAAATTACATTACTTCCTTTTGCGTGTTTATCAGCAACAATTTCACCTGCTTTTTTAATTGCTTGTTCACATTGTTCTTTTGTCATTGCTGGTTCTACAGAATAATCTTTAGTTCCTTTTGCAATTTTTGCGTTAATTAATACATCGTAATTTTCAAAATCAAAATTTACACCAGCATCAATTACACTTAAATCAAATCCGTGTTGGTTACAAAAAACATTAATTCCTGCACCACCTTCTAAAAAATTAAATACCATTTGTGGTGTTACTTCTTGCGGACAAGAACTCACCGGGTAGTTGTTTACAATACCATGGTCAGCAGCAAAAACAAGCATTGTTGGCTTGCTTAATTTTGGAGCTAATGTATCTTGAATTAAACATAATTTTTGAGCAATAATTTCTAGGGTTCCTAATGATCCTATAGGCTTTGTTTTATTGTTTATTTTATGTGTAATTTTTTTAATAAATTCTTTGTTAGTTGGAGTGATTTTAAATGTATTCATAGGTTCATTTTATTTTAATGTAAGTGGTAATCCTGAAATCATAAATATGGCTTTATCTGCTTTATTTGCAATACGTTGGTTGGTCCAACCTTGTAATTCTGTAAATTTTCTCGCAATATGAGATTGAGCATGCACACCCATTCCAATTTCGTTTGAAATGATGATAATTTCACTCTCTAATTTTGATAAATTTTCAATTTCTATGGAAGCTAATTCTAAGGCTTTTTCAACATTGTTTTCAGTATCAAAATATAAGTTTGTCAACCAAAGTGTAACACAGTCTATAACTACTACTGAATTGTCAGGAATTACTTTTGAAATTTCTTTTTCTTCTTCAATGGTAGTCCAGCGTTCATCTCGATCATTTTTATGACGTTCAACTCTTTTTTCAAAATCTTTATCCCAAATTCTAGAGGTTGCTAAATAGTATGGAGAGTCGCTTAAACGCTCTGCTAATTTCTGAGCATAACTGCTTTTTCCTGATCGTTCTCCACCTGTAATGTAATGTATCATAGAGTTGAAATTTTCAGCAAATGTAATATTATTATGAAATAATGATACTAATTAATCTTAATTAATTAATTTTGCAGCCGATTATGGTTCTCGAATTTTATTTTACATAAAACGAGTTAAAAGGGAATTCGGTTAAAATCCGAAGCTGTTCCCGCAACTGTATGCTTAGTCGACGAAATCGATGGTTGTTATTAAACTTAAACCACTGTTAATTAACGGGAAGGTAAATAACAATACGTAAGCCAGGAGACCTGCCACAATCTTAATTAATTAAAACTTTCGGGAGAAAGGTTATTATGATGAGAAACATTTTATTCGTCTTTATTTTATTAATTGTTAGCAAATCTTTTGCGCAACTTGACAGTATTCAAAAGTTAAAGGTTGTAAACTTAAGTTCAGCAAAATTGCAAAAACACTCTAAGGGTTTTAAGGTTTTAGCATTGTCTGATTCTATAATTTTAAAAAATACAGAGTCTTTTACAACGTTATTGCGTTTTAACACGCCAATTTATATCAAAGAATATGGTGCGGGCGGAACAAGTACTGCAAGTTTTAGAGGTACAAGCGCCTCAAATACGGCGGTTATTTGGAACGGAATAAACATAAATTCAATTAACAATGGGCAAACAGGATTTAATGCTTTAACCGTCAATTTATTTGATAATATTGATGTTAGAAGTGGTGGTGGAAGTATTGAATTTGGATCAGGTGCCATTGGAGGAACAATTCATTTAAATGATCAATTGCGTTTTGGAAATCATATAGATAATCAACTCGTTGCTTCTGGAGGAAGCTATGATACCTACAATAATTTATATAAGTTTTCATTTGGAAGTGAACGTATTGCAGCTAAATTTGGAGCTTCTTACAATCAATCTGAAAACGATTATGATTGGTTAGGAACTGATGGATTGAAAAACGAAAATGGAGCGTATAATAATTTAAGTTTTAGTTTAGGTTTTGGTTATAAGCTGAATAAATTTAGCAAGTTGAGCGTTTTTTCTTCTAAATTTAATGGGAGTCGTGAATTTTCAGGAACACTACCTAACCCTTCCGCAGCAAAAGAAAAATATAAAGATTATAATTTCAGAAACTTAATAGCCTATAATTATCGTAAAAATGAATTCGCTCACGATGTTAGATTTGCTTATTTAACGCAAGAGTATCGTTATTTTGCTGATAAAAATGTAGATTTTTATAATTACGGAAAATCAAAAACGTTTTTATTAAAATATGATTTTAGCTTTCAAATTTTGGATAATTCAAGTATTGAAAGTATTACCGAGCTTGAATCTGTTTTTGGAAGCACCGATGAAATTATAGAGAAAAACCGAAAACAATTTTCACAATCTATTATTTATAATCTTAGTTTTGAGAATATTGCGTCCATTAATGCGAAAATTAGAAAAGATTTTAATTCTGATTATAACGTTCCATTTGTATTTGCATTAGGTGCAGAATTAACGCCTTTAAAAAATACGTTTATAAGAGTCAATGGTTCAAAAAATTATAGAGTGCCTACGTATAACGATTTGTATTGGCCAGCTTTGGGTAATGCTGATTTAATTCCAGAATCTTCTTTACAAAGTGAATTTGGTGTAGGTTACAAAACCAAACAGGTTAAATTAGATGTAGGTGTTTATTATATAAATTCCAAAGATAAAATAGTTTGGACACCAGGTGGTGATTCTGAACGACCAGGTATTTGGACTCCAATTAACGTGGCAGAGGCTGTTAATAAAGGAATTGAGTTTACAGCAGCTGTAAACAAAGCAATTGGTAAGCATCTTTTTAATTTCAACTTAAATTATAGCTACACTATTGCGAAAGATAAAAGCACCAATAACTATTTAACCTATGTACCAAAGCACTTAGCTAACGGAAGTGTAGGATATTCTTACAAAAGGTTTAGTGCTTTTTATCAACATTTATTTACGGGTGAAGTATATACAACTACAGATAATTTAGACAATTATACAGTTCCATATTACAATGTAGGAAATGTAGGTGTAAATTATAATATTATAAAAACAAACAACAATCAGTTAGGTTTAGGAGTAAAAGTAAACAATGTATTTAATAAAGAATACCAAGTTTTACCAAGCAGACCAATGCCTAATAGAAATTTTAATATAAACATAAACTTTAAATTTTAAATTATGAAAATCAGTAAATTTTTACTTAGCATATTTTTACTAAGTGTATTATTAGTGTCGTGTGATGATGACGATGAACCTCAATTACCAAAAGGGGATTATGAAAATGGAATATTAGTTTCTGGAGAAGGTTCAGGAGCTGCCTCAGGTTCAATTACTTATGTTTCAGATGATTTTGCAACTGTAGAACATCAAATATACAAACAAGTTAATGCGGGTAAAGAATTAGGGACTTACTTGCAGTCTTTAGCATTTGATGCTAATAATTCTTATGTATGTGTTGACCAATCAAATAGTATTACAGTAGTTGATAGATATACTTTTGAAGAAAAAGAAATTATTTCTGAAGGTTTAATTTTACCTAGATATATGACTATTTTAAATGGTGTAGGTTATGCTACAAACTGGGGAAGTGCAAGTGATGCAACAGATGATTTTGTAGCCGTAATTGATTTGGATACTTATGATGTTACAAGTACTATTTCTGTTGGAAATGGTCCAGAGCGAATTGTAGCTAAAAATGGTAAATTATATGTTTCACACAAAGGCGCTTGGAGTACAAATAATGTAGTTACAGTAATTGATATAGCTTCAAAATCAACTACAGAAATTATTGTAAAAGATAATCCAGATGAATTATTTTTTGATAATTCAGGTTATTTAGTTGTTTTGTCTGAGGGGAATACAATTTATGATGGTTCTTGGAATGTAATTGGTCAAACTCAAGGTGCGATTTCAAAAATTAATACTTCAACAAATAATATAGATCAAGAAATAGTTTTTCCTGAGGGATCAAACCCAACATTGTTAGTAACTGGCGGTATGAATATGTATTATAATTTAGGGAGTAAAATTTATAAATTAGGGAATTCAGATTCTAGTTTGCCTTCAACTGAATTTATTAATACTGAAGCAGGTTACCTTTATGGTATGGAAGCTAATGATGAAAATTTATTTATTTTAGATGCTAGTTTTTCAGGACAAAGCACTATGGATATATATAATTTAGCAACTAAAGCAAAAACTATTTCTGTTGCAGCACCAGTATCTGCCTCAAAAATATATTTCAACTAATATAAATAGCATAATATTTAAGTTGGTAATAGCTTGATTATTTATGCTATTACCAACTTTTTTGTTTAAAGATTTAATGATATGGAAAAAAATAAGGCAATTTTTAATTGGAGTGGAGGTAAAGATAGCGCTTTAGCGTTGTATCACGTTTTAAAGGAAGGTAAGTTTGATATTACAAAGTTAGTTACTACGGTAAATTCAAAATATGATAGAATTTCTATGCACGGTGTTCGTAATGAATTGTTGACTGCGCAAGGAATAGAATTAGGACTTCCTATAAAGAGAATTTTGTTACCCGAAACACCTTCAATGGAAGATTATGATTCCATTATGAAGGAGCAACTTGCTGAAATAAATAATCAGAAAATTACACATAGTATTTTTGGAGATATTTTTTTGGAAGATTTACGTGTTTATCGTGAAACAAGATTAAAAGAAGTTGGTTTAAAAGGGAATTTTCCACTTTGGAAACGAGATACAACTGAACTTGTAAACGAATTTATAGACTTAGGTTTTAAAACAATGGTTGTTTGTTGTAACGCTGAACTTTTAGGAAACGATTTTGCAGGTAGAGTTATAGATAAAGATTTCTTAAAAGACTTACCTAAAAACGTAGACCCTTGTGGAGAAAATGGAGAATTTCATACGTTTGTTTTTGACGGACCAATTTTTAAAAACCCAATAAAGTTTGAATTAGGTGAAATAACATATAGAGAATATGAAATTACTAAAAATGATAATTCAACTAAACCTGCTGGTTTTCATTTTTGCGATTTAATACCTTCATAAGTAGTATTAAATGATGTCTTTCACTTCATTCTTAATAAAAGCCAAAGCCGTTTTACTTGGAGGTGAAACTTCAATCATTTTTGTTAAAATAGCTTCTCTTAACTCTTGAGCGTTAGTTATATTTTCAAGTTTACTAGTGTTGGTTATCAATTGAATAGTGGTGTTTTTTGAAGCAACAATAACATTCCAACACTCATTTGATATATATATTTGTTGCGCTAAATTATGCTCAAACTCTTGTTCAATACTATTTACAATACTTACTGCATAAGCGTTTTTGTCGTTATTAACAGAAGTAATTCTTATTAATAAGTTAGAAGGATTTATTCGCTCTAAAAATAACGTCATACGTTCATAAGCTTGTAATTTTATGGGTAAAGCTTTTTTTTGATTTTCTTTTAAAAGTGATAATTTTAATTTTTGTTGTTCATTTTTAGTATGATTCACAAAAAAATAATACGCCACTAAACCAGTAACAACTGAAGGAATTGTATAACTTAATAATTCAATAATTCGATCTAAATCCATTCGTATTTTATATTTATAAAAAATCAAATTTAGCTTATGTTTATGAATATTCACAATTTATATTATTTAATATAAATGTATATTGTAGTAATTGTTGCTTAGTAACCATTGTTACATTCTAAAATAAGATTACTGATAATTGTCAGTAGTTTTAACTAGCAATCTATCTAATTTTATTTTTTATTAAAGTTTATCTAAATATGATACATTTATAAACATATGTTCTATTTTTAAGTGATAACCAATAGTAATTGTAATAGCTTTACAATAGAAATATAATTATTTTTGTGAATGTAAATAAGGTTTTAACAATATTGAAAAGAACTTTAGAAATAAGAATTAACACAAAAATCAAACATTAAATTAAACAAACAATTATGAAGAATTTATTAAAATTTATGGTAGTGTTTTTTACAACTGCTACTTTTGCTCAAGCCGGTCATATTATGCAAGGTGTAGGAGCCGTTAATATGTCAATGGGTGGTGCAGCAACTGCAATGCCATTAGATATTAGTGGAGCAATGCAATGGAACCCTGCTACTTTATCTGCTTTTGATGGAAAAATATTAGATTTTAGCATAGGAGCATTCTCATCTTCACCAGAGTTAAGTTCTAGTATTCCTGCAGGAATGATGTTTCCAGGATCTCCAGCTGTTTCAGGTATTACAAAAGATGATAGAGGTATATCGCCTATGCCAGCAATTGGTTTTGTTTACGGAAAAGAAGGAAGTAAAAGTACTTTTGGAGTTTCTGCTTTTGGTATTAGTGGTTTTGGAGTTACGTTTCCTCAAGAAACGAATTTACCAATGGATGCGGATGGAAACCCTAATCCAGCGTGGAATCCTAATGCGTCAAATCCTATTAGTTACCCTCAAAGCATGAATGGTTTTGGACATATTGAATCAGATTATATGTTAATGCAGGTTTCATTATCTTGGTCTTATGAAATTTTAAAAGGATTCTCTATAGGTATTCAACCGAACTTTAACTACGCTTCTTTAGAATTAGCACCAAGCCCACTTTCTTCACCTAGCCCTACGTTAGGTTACCCTGAAAGTGATAAAGCTTCAGCATTTGGTTTTGGAGGTCAAGTAGGTTTATATTATGCTTCTGAAGGTGGAGTTAAATTAGGTGCTTCATACAAATCAGCACAATCATTTAGTGATTTTGAATTCAAAAATACTTTTTTAGATGGTTCTGCAGCTAGAGATACTCAATTTAATATGGATTATCCAGCAATAATTTCTTTAGGTGTTGGTTATACAACAGATGCATTTGATATTACGGTTGATTATAGAAATGTAGATTACACAAATACTGATGGATTTGCAGCAAAAGGTTGGACTAGAACAGGTTCAGTTCAAGGTTTTGGGTGGAATGATGTGAATATTATTTCAGCAGGTCTTCAATTAAAATTAGTTGATAAATTACCTTTAAGATTTGGTTATACTTATAGTTCAAACCCTATAGCTAATGAATTAGCGTTCTTTTCAATTCCTGCAACAGCAGTTATTAAAAATGCGTATCAATTTGGTTTAGGATATGAGTTTAGCGATAAATTTAAATTGAATGGAGTATTTCACTACGGAACAAGCGGTGGTTCAACTACAGGAAATTTATTAAATCCTATGATGGCTAGTGCTTCAAATCCTTATGGAGCAATTCCAGGTACATCAGTTGGGTATAAAATGAATACAAGTATGATTATGTTAGGAATCTCTTATGATTTCATGAAATAATATATCTTTAAAAGAAGTTAAAAGCGGTTTCATTTGAAACCGCTTTTTTTTTGCTAAAACTGAAAATTAATTAATTTCTTGTTAATTTGTAGTTCTAAATTAATTTGATGCAATTTTTTAAAAAAGAGAAACCGTTCTATCTATTTTCACTTGCTTTATTTATTTTATCGGCATTGTATGGATTGCTAATTCGTTGGAATTTTGTTTTTCCTATACAGTCGTTTACCTATAAAAACTTCTTGCAAAGTCATTCCCACGTTGCCTTTTTAGGTTGGGGTTATATTGCAACTATTGGCGCAATTATTCAGTGTTTTGTTTCAAGTACTATCAAACAAAAACACATTTATAAAATAACTTTATTGGTGATTTTTATAACGGTAACATTAATGCTATTCAGTTTTCCTTTAGGAGGTTACAAATTATTTTCCATTGTATTATTGTGTCTTTTCGGAGTTACTTCTTATGTATTATCTTTTAAATTATTGAAGGATATTAAGGGAGAATGTATTTCGACTAAATTAATAAAATACGGAATTTATTATTATTTGCTATCAAGTTTAGCAACATGGTTTTTAGCTTATGTGCTTGTTTCGCAAGGAAAAACAGAATTGTATTACAACACCGTTTATTTTTATTTACATTTTTTATACAACGGGTATTTTGTTTTTGTACTGTTTGGTTTGTTGTTTAAAATCATTGAAAATCAACAGATTGTAATTTCAGAGAATCTTCAGAAGTACTTTTTTATATTTCTAAATATAGCTTGTATTCCTGCTTATGCATTATCAATTTTATGGAGTAAAGTAGGTTTAACGTTTCATATTATTGGATTTTTAGCTACTATTTTACAACTAATTTCTTTGGTTTATCTATTTAGAATTCTGAAGAAGGTTTACCATCAATTAAAATGGAAAGCTATTTCTAAAGTATTATTAAAGTTTGGCGTAATTGCTTATAGTTTAAAAATTGTAATACAAATACTGTCTTCGTTACCTTATTTTGTAGAAAAATCATTGGCTTTAAAGCCATTTTTAATCATCGGATATTTGCATTTATTTACTTTAGGATTTATGAGTGTTTTTGTTTTTTTAATTTTAATACAATTACATAAAATTCAACTAAAAACCACCAGTTCAAAAATTGGGTTGGTTATTTTTTTAATTGGCGTTGTAGCAACCGAATTGTTACTTTTTACGCAAGGTTTTTTACTGTTAATTGGTTTAACACCTATTCATAATTACCAATTATTATTGCTTTGTGTGAGTGTTTTATTGGTGTTAGGCTTGCTATTCATATTTATAAATCAACTTAAAAAAACGAGCATTAAAATAAACTTGTAGATAACTTTTATTGCTAAACTAATTTTGGAGTAGTACATTTGAATTTTTAAAGACTTCCTGTGGATAAATACTTAGATAACCTTAACGAATCTCAAAGAGAAGCCGTAGTTCATAAAGACGGCCCAATGATAATTATAGCTGGTGCTGGTTCTGGTAAAACACGTGTTTTAACCTATAGAATTGCACATTTAATGAATAAAGGTGTTGATGCTTTTAACATTTTATCATTAACCTTTACCAATAAGGCGGCACGTGAAATGAAAGAACGTATTGGTACTGTTGTAGGTACTTCTGAAGCAAAAAACTTATGGATGGGAACTTTTCACTCTGTTTTTGCTAGAATTTTGAGGTCTGAAGGACATCATTTAGGGTTTCCTTCAAATTTTACAATTTACGATTCACAAGATTCAGTTCGGTTGATTTCTTCTATCATTAAAGAAATGGGCTTGGACAAAGAAATTTACAAATCGAAGCAGGTTTTGGGAAGAATTTCGTCTTTTAAAAATAGTTTAATAACTGTAAAAGCATATTATAACAATCCAGATTTGATTGAAGCCGATAAAATGGCACAACGACCAAAAATGGGAGAGATTTATCAGCGATATGTAGATCGTTGTTTTAAAGCTGGTTCTATGGATTTTGATGATTTATTATTAAGAACCAATCAGTTATTATCACAATATCCAGCAGTTTTAGCTAAATATCAAGATAGATTTAGGTATATTTTGGTTGATGAGTATCAAGATACAAATCATTCACAATATTTAATAGTGAAAGCACTGTCTGATCGTTTTCAAAACATTTGTGTTGTAGGTGATGATTCTCAAAGTATTTATGCCTTTCGTGGAGCAAATATTCAAAATATCTTAAATTTTCAAAAAAATTATGATAATGTTAAAATATTTAAATTAGAGCAAAATTACAGATCTTCAAACAATATTGTTGAAGCTGCAAATAGTGTTATTGAAAAAAATAAAACGAAGTTAGATAAAGAAGTTTGGACAGATAATAATGATGGTGAGCGTGTTAAAATAATGCGAACTATAACAGAGGTTAAAGAAGCTGAATTTGTTGCAAATTCAATATTAGACCATGTAAAAGAGAATGAAATAAGTTTATCGGATGTTGCAATTCTATATAGAACGAATTCTCAAACTCGTGCAATAGAGGATGTTTTTAGACATAGAAATTATAACATTGACTATGTAATTTATGGAGGTCTTTCATTTTATCAGCGTAAAGAAATTAAAGACACATTAGCGTACTTACGGTTGTTAATAAATCCGAATGATGAAGAAGCGTTAAAACGTGTTATCAATTACCCTTTAAGAGGTATTGGATCTTCAACTGTTGATAAGTTGTCGGTTGCAGCAAATCATTATAATAAATCAATTTTTGAAATTATATGTAATTTAGGAGCTACAGATATTAATTTAAATGCTGGAGTAAAAACAAAATTGAACAATTTTGCAACTATGATTCAGCATTTTAAAATTGAAGCTGAAACAAAAAATGCTTTTGAAGTTGCTGATTTTGTGGTGAAGCAAACCCGAATTATTAAGGATTTAGAAAAAGATGGCACTCCTGAAGGTGTTAGTAAAGTTGAAAATATTCAAGAGTTGCTAAATGCCATTAAAAATTTCACTGTTGAACAGAAAGAAAAAGGAGAAGATGATTCTTTAGCATTTTTCTTGGAAGATGCAGCTTTAGCATCAGATTTAGATAAAGAAGCAAAAGATGATTCTCCAAAGGTCTCTTTAATGACTATTCACATGTCTAAAGGGTTAGAGTATTCTTATGTTTATATTATTGGATTGGAAGAGAATTTATTTCCTTCAGCAATGAGTATGAATACTAGAAGTGAACTTGAAGAAGAAAGACGCTTATTTTATGTTGCATTAACAAGAGCTGAAAAACAAGCGTATTTATGTTATGCTCAAATGCGTTACCGTTGGGGAAAATTAGTTGATTGTGAGCCAAGTAGATTTATACAAGAAATTGATGAAAAATTTGTAGAACACATTGCTCCTCAGGTTACAGAGTTTAAACAAACTAAATTTTTAAATGATGATATTTTTGGAAGTGTTCCTCAAAATAAAATTCGTTTTAAAAAACCAATTCAGCGTACACCTACTAATAAGAAACCAGTACCTAAAGTTGAGTTTCAAGCGCCTAAAAACTTAAAAAAAGTAACCAGTAAACCAACTACTGCTTCTGCGAATTTATTTGATAGTAAAGTAACTGTCGGGAATATTGTAGAACACACTAAGTTTGGTAAGGGAGAAGTACTTAGTTTAGAAGGTTCAGCAGCAAATCAAAAAGCCGAGATTAGGTTTGCTTCTGTAGGGGTTAAAAAATTATTATTACAATTTGCAAAGCTTAAAATTATAAGCTAAAAAAAAGCATTGTTAAACCAATATTTATATTGTAATTTGCAAAAACTAAAAGAATAAGATACATGGAATTTGATTTAGAATATAACGGAGAAAGACCACATTTAATTATACCAGAATATGGTAGACATATACAAAAATTAATAGATCATTGTAAGGCTTTAGAAGATCTTGAAGAACGAAATAAAATGGCAAAAGCTATTGTAGATGTTATGGGGAATTTACAACCTCATTTACGTGATGTTCCAGATTTTAAACACAAGCTTTGGGATCAATTATTCATAATGTCTGATTTTGAATTGGAAGTAGATTCCCCTTATGAAAAACCATCAAGAGAAGAACTACAAGCAAAACCAGAAGCGTTAGCGTATCCTAAATCTGCTTCAAAATATCGTTTTTACGGTAATAACATTCAAACTATGATTGATGTGGCTTTAACTTGGGAAGAAGGTGAACCTCGTGATGCATTATATTTTGCAATAGCAAATCATATGAAAAAATGCTATTTAAATTGGAATAAAGATACTGTTGATGATAAAGTGATTTTTAAACACTTAGCAGAATTATCTAATGGAAAAATTGATTTAACCGATAAAAATGAACCGTTATCTGAAGTTAAAGAGTTGCTTAAGAAAAGAAAACCAACAACTAAAAGTACGGGTAAACAACGTCAGGATTATAAAAAGAAAAACTATAAATCTAACTAAATAACCCAAAATAATGGCAAAATTTGTAATAGAAGGTGGTTATAAATTAAGTGGTGAAATTACTCCTCAGGGAGCTAAAAATGAGGCTTTACAAGTTCTTTGTGCGGTTTTATTAACTCCAGAAAAGGTTACCATAAGTAATATTCCAAATATTATTGATGTTAACAAATTAATTTATGTTTTAGGTGAATTAGGTGTAAAGGTTGAAAGACTAAGTGAAGATACTTATACGTTTCAGGCTGATGAAATAAATTTAGATTATTTAGAATCTGACCAATTCAAAAAAGACGGTAGCTCATTAAGAGGGTCTATTATGATTGTTGGTCCTTTGTTGGCTCGCTTTGGAAAAGGTTATATACCACGTCCAGGAGGAGATAAAATAGGGAGACGTAGGTTAGATACTCATTTCGAAGGGTTTATAAAGCTAGGCGCGACTTTTAGATACAACAAAGACGAAAAGTTTTACGGAGTTGAAGCAGAATATTTAACGGGAGCAGATATGTTATTGGATGAAGCTTCGGTAACAGGTACAGCAAATATTGTAATGGCAGCAGTTTTAGCTAAAGGAATTACGACTATTTACAACGCCGCGTGTGAACCTTATATTCAACAATTATGTAAAATGTTGAATAGTATGGGGGCAAAAATTACAGGTGTTGGTTCTAATTTATTAACAATTGAAGGTGTAAATAATCTGAAAGGATGTACTCATAGAGTATTACCTGATATGATTGAAATTGGTAGCTGGATTGGCATGGCTGCAATGACAAAATCTTCAATCACAATTAAAAATGTAAGTTGGAACGATTTAGGATTAATTCCACGAATTTTTCAAAAAATAGGAATTAATTTAGAGCGTAGAGGTGACGATATTTTTATTCCTGAACAAGAAAGTTATGAAATTCAAAACTTTATTGATGGTTCTATCTTAACAATTTCAGATGCTCCTTGGCCAGGTTTTACACCCGACTTATTAAGTATTATGTTGGTTGTAGCTACACAAGCAAAAGGAAGCGTATTAATTCATCAAAAAATGTTTGAAAGTCGCTTATTCTTTGTAGATAAATTAATTGATATGGGAGCCAAAGTAATTTTATGTGATCCGCATAGAGCAACAGTAATAGGTATGAATCATGAGTCAAGTTTAAATGCTACCACAATGACTTCACCTGATATTAGAGCAGGTATTTCGCTATTAATTGCAGCATTATCGGCCAAAGGTACAAGTACCATTTATAATATTGAACAAATAGACCGAGGTTATCAAAATATAGATACGCGTTTACAAGCAATTGGAGCAAAAATTACAAGAATTGATGCTTAAATTAAAATAAACCTACAATACAAAATGGATATTTATACAACATAAATATCCATTTTTTTATGAATTTAATCAGAAATAAACAATAAATTCAATTGTCAGATTGGCATATATTAAAAAATGGCAATACTTTTGCAAGCTTTAAAGAAATTTAATTTTTATCGAAAGATTATGAGTGAAAATAAAGATAACATAGAAGACAAAGATATACAGGATACAGAAACCAATCCACAGGAAGAAGCGCAAGAGATATCTGTTGAAGAGCAATTAACTGAAGAAGTTAAGCAAGAAAAAGATAAATTTTTACGCTTATTTGCCGAATTTGAAAATTATAAGAAAAGAACATCTAGAGAACGCATAGAATTATTTAAAACTGCCAATGAAGAATTAATGTCAGTTTTATTGCCAATTTTAGATGATTTTGACAGAGGTTTAGCTGAATTAAAAAAATCGGAAGATGATGCAGCTTTAAAAGGAATGGAATTAATTAATAATAAATTAGTAAACACCTTATCTCAAAAAGGATTAACTCCAATAAAAGTTGAACAAGGTGAAGTTTTTGATGCTGAATTGCATGAAGCTATTACACAAATTCCAGCCCCTTCACCTGAATTAAAAGGAAAAGTAATTGATGTTGTAGAACAAGGTTATAAGCTAGGTGATAAAATAATTAGATATCCAAAAGTTGTTATAGGACAATAAATAAGACAAAATGAAGCAAGATTTTTACGAGATTTTAGGCGTTTCCAAAAATGCTACCCCTGCAGAAATAAAGAAAGGCTATCGAAAAATGGCTGTAAAGTATCATCCAGATAAAAACCCTGATGATAAAGCTGCTGAAGAAAATTTTAAAAAAGCTGCAGAAGCTTACGAAATTTTAAGTGACGAAAATAAAAGAGCCAGATATGATCAATATGGTCATGCAGGTTTTGAAGGCCCTCAAGGAGGAGGTGGCTTCGGAGGTGGTGGAATGAATATGGATGACATATTTAGCCAGTTCGGAGATATTTTT
The DNA here is from genome assembly GCF_900188235.1 of Lutibacter agarilyticus. Lineage (GTDB taxonomy): Bacteria > Bacteroidota > Bacteroidia > Flavobacteriales > Flavobacteriaceae > Lutibacter > Lutibacter agarilyticus. The sequence goes on from NZ_FZNT01000001.1 coordinate 412,752, forward strand.
GGCGGCGGCGGAGGTGGCTTCGGAGGTTTCGGCGGCGGAGGCTCAAGAGGTAGAGCACGTGTTAAAGGAAGCAACTTACGAATTAGAGTAAAATTAACACTTGAAGAAATCGCTAAAGGTGTTGAGAAAAAAGTAAAAGTTCGTAGAAAAATTATGGCTGAAGGTGCTACATACAAATCATGTAGTACTTGTAATGGTTCAGGGCAAGTAATGCGTGTAACCAATACTATTTTAGGTCGTATGCAGTCTGCATCCACCTGTCCAACGTGTCATGGTGCTGGTGAAATTATAGATAAAAAACCTAAAAATGCTGATAGCAGTGGTTTAATAGTAAATGAAGAAACGGTTACCATTGAAATACCAGCAGGTGTAACAGAAGGAGTGCAGTTAAAAGTGAATGGAAAAGGAAACGCTGCTCCTGGAAATAATGCTATTGATGGAGATTTAATAGTTGTAATTGAAGAAATTAAACACGATACTTTAAAACGTGAAGGAACTAATTTACACTACGATTTATACGTTAATTATTCTGAAGCTGTTTTAGGTGAAAGCAAAAATATTGATACGGTTTCTGGCAAAGTAAAAATTAAAATTGAACCAGGTACACAATCTGGAAAAATTTTAAGACTTAGAGGTAAGGGGTTACCAAGTATTGATCATTATGGTAATGGAGATTTGTTAGTTCATGTAAATGTTTGGACACCTCAAAGTTTATCAAAAGAACAAAAGAAGTTTTTTGAGGCTATGAAAACAGATGAGAATTTCACTCCAAACCCGTCAAAATTTGATAAATCGTTTTTTGAGAAAGTAAAAGACATGTTTTCATAAAAAAAATATCAATTTTTTTAGAATTATTGATAATAAAAATTATATTTGAAGTGTTGTTGGTTAATAGCTAACAACACTTTTTCTTTTTCATAGCAATTTTCCCACTCAAATTTTGAGTGGGTTTCTTATTTAAAATACGTACTTTTGCAAAAATTAAGTAGGTCGTCTTATCGCTTTAGTAATAAAGAGGAAAGTCCGGACACCATAGAGTAGCATAGCGGATAACATCCGTCCAGCGTGAGTTGAGGACAAGTGCAACAGAAAGCAAGTACAGTTCGGCTGTAGTGAAACCAGGTAAACTCTATGCGGTGAAATGTCATGTATATTGAAATTTTAGAGTTACTCGCTTTATTTCAAGGGGTAGGCAGCTTGAGCTATAGAGTAATTTATAGCCTAGATAAATGATAAGAGCTTTTTTAAAGAACAGGATCCGGCTTATAGACCTACTTAATTTTTTAAACTTTAATAAAAACAGTACATTTATTGAAATTTAAATGAATGGTTTCCACAAAATTTAATCGCATTTTTGGTCTTGATTTTTTGAGAGCTTTAGCCATTTCTTTAGTCCTCGTATCTCATCTTACTTTTTTAATTTTTCCGAATGAAGTAAACTTATTTATTACAGCTGTACGCATTTTAGGCGCTATAGGAGTAGATTTGTTTTTTGTATTAAGTGGATATTTAATAGGTGGAATTTTATTGAAACAATTAAAATTAAACAAAACAAGTTCAAAAGATTTAATTATCTTTTGGAAGCGTAGGTGGCTTCGTACACTTCCTAATTATTTTTTAGTGCTATTTCTAAATGTTTTTATTTTTATAATTTTAGGAAAACAATTACCAGAAAATTGGGCTTTGTATATTCCATTTTTGCAAAATTTCATAGCTCCTCATCCTAATTTTTTTACTGAAGCTTGGAGTTTATCTATAGAGGAATATGCGTATCTAGTTGTTCCTTCCTTGCTTTTTTATAGTTTTAAGTTATTCAATAAAGGAAATAAGCAAAAATTATTTTTGTATACTACATTAATTGTAGTTGTTCTTTTGACTTTTATAAAAATTAATTATTATTTGAACACAACAATAGTTTCATACCATAGTTGGAGTATTTCATTCAGAAAAGTAGTTATTTATAGGGTAGACAGTATTTATATTGGATTTTTGCTTGCTTATGCAATAAGTGTTTATAAGCAATTTTTTAACTCATATAAAAAGCACTTATTGTTTTTTGGGATTTTAGGTTTTTTTGGAATTCATTTAATAATTTTTAGTTATCAATTAACACCAGAAATAAATCCGTTTTTTTATGTATTTGTATATATTCAAGCTGTACTTATAAGTATTGCTTTGGTTTTTCCATACTTTATAACGCTTAATTATACAGGTGTATGTTTTAAACCAATTCAGTTTTTAAGTATACACTCTTATGCAATTTACCTTGTCAATTATTCAATCGTGTTATTAATACTTCAAGAATTTTTTAATTTTGAAGACATGTCATTATCTCAAAAAGGAGGTATGGCCCTATTATTTCTTACCATAACATTATTAATTTCAAAACTTATTTACCATTTTTTTGAATTACCAATTTTAAAATATAGAGACCGAGTATTTAGTAGAAATTAAGAGGGAGTAGATTCAACATGAAGTTTAATTATATTATTTTTATTAAAGTTGATAAAAATATTTTTATCATATCTTAATAATTACAACGTTTTCGTAAGGTGTTTTTATATTATCAAAAAAAATAGATGTTTTTGAGGTTTATATATGTAAAAATACTACTGATGTAGTAATTATAATATTTAAAAACATCATTTTTTGTAACTTCGCTTGATTAAAAATTTTATAACTAAAACTAAATAAATAGGGCTTTTGTTAATGATAAAATGAAAAGCTTCCACCCTAAATTTCTAGAAGTATTATGAACACTTATAACGATTACATCAAGCAGATCGAAGAACGAAAAGGTCAAGGACTTAATCCACAGCCAATTGATGGAGCTGAATTATTAAGCGAAATTATTGAGCAAATTAAAGATGTAAATAATGTATACAGAGAAGATTCTTTGAATTTCTTTATTTATAATGTTTTACCTGGTACAACAAGTGCTGCTGGTGTAAAAGCGACCTTTTTAAAAGAGATTATTCTTGGAGAAGCTATTGTTGAAGAAATTTCGCCTTCCTTTGCTTTTGAACAATTGTCGCATATGAAGGGAGGACCTTCTATAGGAGTATTGTTAGATTTAGCGCTTGGTAATGATGTGTCTATTGCTAAAGAAGCAGCGAAAGTGTTGAAAACTCAAGTATTCCTTTATGAAGCCGATACAAATCGTATAGAGCAAGCTTTTAAAAAAGGGAATAAAATAGCTAAAGAACTTCTAGAAAGCTATGCTAAGGCTGAGTTTTTCACAACGTTACCTGAAGTAGATAAAGAAATAGAAGTTGTAACCTTTATAGCTGGTGTAGGAGATATTTCTACAGATTTACTGTCTCCGGGTGGTGATGCACACTCAAGATCAGATCGTGAGTTGCATGGTCAGTGTATATTTGAACATAATAAAGCACAACAAAACGAATTACTTGCTTTGCAAAAACAACATCCAGATAAGAGAGTGATGTTAATTGCAGAGAAAGGTACTATGGGTGTAGGTTCATCTAGAATGTCAGGTGTGAATAATGTGGCTTTGTGGACAGGTATAAAATCTAGTCCGTATGTTCCATTTATTAATATTGCTCCAATTATTGCAGGTACAAACGGTATTTCACCTATTTTCCTTACCACTGTTGGTGTTACAGGAGGTATTGGATTAGATCTTAAAAATTGGGTAAAAAAAGTTGATGCAGAAGGAAATACAGTTAGAGATGAAGATGGTGAAGTTATTTTAGAGGAAGTATATTCTGTTGAAACAGGAACAGTACTTACAATTAATACGAAGGAAAAGAAATTGTATAATGGAAACCAAGAGTTAATTGATATATCTGCTGCTTTAACACCTCAAAAAGTTGAATTTATAAAAGCAGGCGGTTCTTATGCTATTGTCTTTGGGAAAAAATTGCAAACATTTGCATCTAAAGTTTTAGGTATTCCAGTTACACCTGTATTTGCTTCTTCAAAAGAGATTTCTCATGAAGGTCAAGGATTGACTGCTGTTGAAAAAATATTTAATAAAAATGCCGTTGGAACAACTCCAGGTAAAGTTTTACATGCTGGTTCTGATGTTAGAGTAGAAGTGAATATTGTAGGTTCTCAGGATACAACAGGGCTTATGACTTCTCAGGAATTAGAGATGATGGCAGCAAAAATAATTTCACCTATTGTTGATGGCGCATACCAATCAGGCTGTCATACAGCTTCAGTATGGGATAATAAGTCAAAAGCTAACATTCCTAGATTGATGAAATTCATGAACGATTTCGGTTTAATTACTGCTCGTGACCCTGAGCATACATACAAACCGATGACCGATGTAATCCACAAGGTGTTGAATGATATTACTGTTGACGATTGGGCAATTATTATTGGTGGAGATTCACACACAAGAATGTCTAAAGGTGTTGCATTTGGTGCTGACTCTGGAACAGTTGCCTTGGCACTTGCCACTGGTGAAGCTTCAATGCCAATTCCAGAATCAGTAAAAGTTACCTTCAAAGGAGAAATGAAACCTTATATGGATTTCCGTGATGTGGTTCATGCGACACAACAACAAATGCTTACTCAGTTTGGAGGAGATAATGTATTTCAAGGTAAAATTATTGAAGTTCATATTGGAACACTTACTGCTGATCAAGCGTTTACTTTTACAGATTGGACTGCCGAGATGAAAGCGAAAGCTTCTATTTGTATTTCAGAAGATGCTACCTTAATTGAATCTTTAGAGATTTCTAAGGGGAGAATCCAGATTATGATTGATAAAGGTATGGATAATAAGCTTCAGGTTCTTAAAGGTTTAATTGACATTGCAGATAAAAGAATTGCTGAAATTAAATCAGGTGAAAAACTAGCTTTAACTCCTGATGCAAATGCAAAATATGCTGCGGAAGTCATAATTGATTTAGATATTATTGACGAGCCAATGATTGCTGATCCAGATGTAAATAATGAAGATGTTTCTAAACGATATACACACGATACAATTAGACCTCTTTCTTTTTATGGAGGAACTAAAAAAGTAGATCTTGGTTTTGTTGGATCTTGTATGGTTCACAAAGGAGATATGAAAATTTTAGCTCAAATGTTGAAAAATATTGATGAGCAACAAGGTAAAGTTGAATTTAAAGCACCATTAGTAGTAGCTCCACCAACATACAATATTGTTGATGAATTGAAGGCTGAAGGTGACTGGGATATTTTACAAAAATATTCAGGTTTCGAATTTGATGATAATGACCCTAAATCAACTGCACGTACAGGGTATGAAAATATATTGTATTTAGAACGACCAGGTTGTAACCTGTGTATGGGGAATCAAGAAAAAGCAGAGCCAGGTGATACCGTAATGGCTACTTCTACACGTCTTTTCCAAGGACGAGTTGTAAAAGATTCTGGTGAGAAAAAAGGAGAATCGTTACTTTCTTCTACACCAGTAGTTGTACTTTCTACAATACTTGGTAGAACTCCAACTATTGAAGAATATGTAGCTGCTGTTGACGGAATTAACTTAACGAAGTTTAAACCATCACATAAGCTTTTAGTTAAATAATTAGGACTTAAAATTTTAAAATTAAAAGGCTCAAGTTTTCACTTGGGCTTTTTTTATGATGTATTTCTTTTATTTTTAAAATTAATTAGCAGTATTTCAATAAGATTATTCCTTTTTGTATATTGTATCAATATTTTGAACAAATAAATAATAAAAATTATGGCTTTTGATATTAAAATGATAAAAGGTGTTTACTCTAGAATGATTGAAAGAGTGGATGCAGCAAAAACTATTGTTGGAAAACCTTTAACCTTAGCTGAAAAAATATTGTACAATCATCTTTGGGATGGAACTACAAATAAGGTATTTGTAAGAGGTAAAGATTATGTTGATTTTGCACCAGACCGAATTGCTTGTCAAGATGCAACTGCGCAAATGGCATTATTGCAATTTATGCAAGCAGGAAAAAATAAAGTTGCAGTTCCTACCACGGTACATTGCGACCACTTAATTCAAGCTAAAATTGGGGCAGATGCTGATTTACAAAATGCATTAAACACAAGTAGTGAGGTCTTCAACTTTTTAGCTTCGGTATCTAATAAATACGGAATTGGTTTTTGGAAACCAGGAGCAGGGATTATTCATCAAGTAGTATTAGAAAATTATGCATTTCCTGGAGGAATGATGATTGGAACTGATTCACATACGGTAAATGCTGGTGGATTAGGTATGGTTGCTATTGGTGTTGGCGGTGCTGATGCTGTTGACGTTATGGCAGGTATGGCTTGGGAATTAAAATTTCCAAAATTAATAGGAGTGAAGTTAACAGGTAAATTATCTGGGTGGGCTACACCTAAAGATGTTATTTTAAAAGTCGCGGGTATTTTAACAGTAAAAGGAGGTACTGGTGCTATTGTTGAATATTTTGGTGAAGGTGCTAAAAACCTTTCTGCAACTGGTAAAGGCACCATTTGTAATATGGGTGCTGAAATAGGAGCTACAACTTCAACTTTTGGATATGATGCTGCTATGGAACGTTATTTAAGGGCTACTGATAGAGCTGATGTAGCTGATGCTGCAAATAACGTAGTTGCTTACCTTACTGGTGATGACGAAGCCTATGCAAATCCTGAACAGTATTTTGACCAAGTAATAGAAATTGATTTAAATACTTTAAAACCTCATATTAATGGCCCTTTCTCTCCAGATTTAGCGTCATTTGCTGGGACTGATCTAAAAGGAAAGGCCGAAGCCAATGGTTGGCCTTTAAAAGTAGAGTGGGGACTAATAGGTTCTTGCACAAATTCCTCTTACGAAGATTTATCTAGAGCTGCTTCTGTAGCAAAACAAGCATTGGATAAGGGAATTGAAGTAAAATCTGAACTAGGAATCAATCCTGGTTCTGAACAGGTACGCTATACTGCTGAAAGAGATGGTTTGTTAGGAATATTTGAAGCGTTGGGAGCAAAGATTTTTACAAACGCCTGCGGACCGTGTATTGGTCAATGGGCTCGTTATTCTGATCCTAAAAATGCTCCTAAAAATTCAATTATACATTCCTTCAATAGAAATTTTGCAAAACGTGCAGATGGAAATCCGAATACACATGCTTTTGTAACTTCTCCTGAATTAGTCGCTGCTATTGCAATTTCAGGTCGTTTAGATTTTGATCCAACTAAAGATACATTAATCAATAAAAATGGTGAAGAAGTCCTACTAGACGAACCAACAGGTTTTGAACTACCTCCAAAAGGTTTTGATGTTGATGATCCTGGTTTTGTGCCGGCAATGGCCGATGGTTCAGGTATTGAAGTTGTTGTAAGTCCGGATTCGGAAAGATTGCAATTATTAATGCCTTTTACACCAATTGGAAGTGAAATTAAGGAAGCAAAATTATTAATTAAAGCTTTCGGAAAATGTACCACAGATCATATCTCTATGGCCGGACCTTGGTTACGTTTCCGAGGACATTTAGATAATATTTCTAACAATTGTTTAATAGGAGCTGTAAATGCTTTTAATAAAAGAACAGATGCTGTTAAAAATCAATTAACGGGTGTGTATGGGCCAGTGCCTGCAACGGCAAGAGCATATAAAGCTGCAGGAGTTAAATCTGTTGTTGTTGGAGATCATAACTATGGCGAAGGTTCTTCTCGTGAACATGCTGCAATGGAGCCTCGTCATTTAGGTGTTGTAGCGGTAATTGTAAAATCATTTGCTCGTATACACGAAACGAATTTAAAAAAACAAGGAATGTTAGGTTTAACTTTTGCTAATGAAAATGATTACGATTTAATACAAGAAGATGATGCATTTAATTTTTTAGATTTAAATGAATTTGCACCTGGTAAACAATTAAAACTAGAATTGATTCATGCTGGTGGAAGTAAAGATATTATCATGTTGAATCATACCTACAATAAAGGTCAAATAAATTGGTATAAAGAAGGTTCTGCTTTAAACCTAATTAAAAAGGAAAATGCTTCATAAAAAGTAGAATTGCTTTTAGTAAATTATAAAAACAGCTAAATTTTATAGCTGTTTTTATATGATGTCAACTGAAATAAATAATTATAAGAAGTTGATTCACAGATTAAAAAATATAATTTAACATAGAAATTCATTAATTTTCTAACGTTTTCGTAAAAATATACCAAAAGACCATTATTTTTTGTAACTTTTTAAACTAATTTTTGAATGATTTATTCTTCTTTTTTTGAAGTTTTAAGATTCATTCAAAAGTTGAAAAAATTATAAACAATACAATTTTACCCAATTTTAAAAATTATATGAAAGCCTTATTTTATACAAAAGAGTTTCCTCCTTATGTTTATGGTGGTGCAGGAGTTGTTGTTGAATACTTAGCGACAGAATTAGAAAAATTAATGGAAATTGATATCAAGTGTTTTGGAGATCAAGATTCAAGTGCTGGAAATATGTCCGTAAAAGGGTATCCGTACGATAATCCAATTTTTGAGCAATCAGACGATAAATTAAAGGCTGTATTTAATAGTTTAAGTACTTGCCTTCATATGAACGCTGATGTTTTAGATGCAGATATAGTTCATTGTCATACTTGGTATGCCCATTTTGCAGGAATTGTAGCAAAGCTTTGTTATGGTGTTCCATTAGTAATTACAACACATTCCTTAGAACCTTTACGTCCTTGGAAAAGAGAACAATTGGGTAGAGGTTATGATGCTTCATCTTGGGTTGAAAAAACAGCAATTGAAATGGCTGATGCATTGATAGCAGTTTCAGAAGAAACCAAAGTTGACGTATTAAACAATTTTAATGTAGATGAAAGTAAAGTAAAAGTAATTTACAACGGAATAAATTTAGAGCAATATGTGGTAACTAACGAAACTTCAACCTTAGAAAGGTATGGAATTGACCAATCAAAACCATTTGTTCTTTTTGTTGGTAGAATTACAAGACAAAAAGGAATTATACATTTAGTAAATGCTATTAAATATATTGATCCAGATACGCAAGTAGTTTTATGTGCAGGTGCACCTGATACTAAAGAAATTGCAAAAGAAATGGAAGATAGTGTTAATGAAGTTAAAAAAACGCGAAAAAATGTAATTTGGATTGATGAAATGTTGGATAAAGAAGAAGTGATTCAACTATACTCTCATGCCGATGTTTTTTGTTGTCCTTCAATTTACGAACCTTTTGGGATTATAAATATTGAAGCAATGGCTTGTAATACTGCTGTAGTTGCAAGTGCTGTTGGAGGAATTAAAGAAGTAGTAGTTCATGATGAAACAGGATTGTTAATTCCGTTAGAACAACAAACAGAAGCACCATTTGAACCAATTAATCCTGATAAATTTTCTAAAGATTTAGCTGATGGTGTAAATAAATTAGTTCAAAATAAAGAATTGAGAGAAAAAATGGCGTTAAACGGAAGAAAAAGAGTAGAAGAATCTTTTGATTGGGTAGCCATTGCAAAACAAGTAGAAGAGTTGTATAAATCATTAGTAAAATAACTAAAAGTTATATATTTTAAACCAAAATAAATAAACCGAATAAAAATAAAACAAAAATCAAATTTATAAATCATGGCAATAAGTAAAGTATTATCAATTATATTAGGTGGAGGTCAGGGTTCTAGGTTACATCCATTAACAGAGTCACGTTCAAAACCTGCAGTTCCAATTGCAGGAAAATATAGGTTAGTAGATATTCCTATTTCAAATTGTATAAACTCAAACATTAAACAAATGTATGTGTTAACACAATTTAATTCTGCTTCATTAAATAGACATATTAAAAATACGTATCATTTTAGTTTTTTTAGTTCAGCTTTTGTTGATGTATTAGCAGCCGAACAAACTCCTGGTAATAAAGGTTGGTTTCAAGGAACTGCTGATGCTGTTAGACAAAGTATGCACCATTTTTTAAGACATGATTTTGATTATTTTTTAATACTATCAGGAGATCAATTGTATCAAATGGATTTTGATGCGATGATTAAAGCGCATAAAAAAGCCAAAGCTTCTATTTCTATTGCCACAATTCCTGTTAATGCAAAAGATGCAACTTCATTCGGTATTTTAAAAGCGAATGATGAAAATAGAGTAACTTCATTTATTGAAAAACCTTCAGCAGATTTATTAGAAGATTGGACTTCAGAGGTTAGTGATGAAATGAAAAGTGAAGGTAGAAATTACTTAGCTTCTATGGGTATTTATATTTTCAATAGAGACTTATTAGTTAAACTAATGGAGAATCCTGATACCATAGATTTTGGAAAAGAAATTATACCACAATCAATAGATGAGCACTTAACGTTAAGTTACCAATATGAAGGTTATTGGACTGACATTGGTAATATTGATTCATTTTTTGAAGCTAATTTAGGATTGACTGATGATTTTCCAAAATTTGATTTATACAGCAAAGAAAAAAGAATATACACACACGCCAGAATGTTACCTACAACAAAAATTTCTGGAACTATTTTAGATAAAACGGTAATTGCTGATGGGTGTATAATTAATGCAGGTAAAATTGAACATTCTGTTATTGGTGTACGGTCAAAAATTGATAAAGAATCTACAGTAATAAACACGTATATGATGGGGAGTGATTTTTACCAACCTTTAGAAGATATCTTAGATGAAAATAAACCGTCTATGGGAATAGGATCACGTTGTTTTATAAAAAATGCAATATTAGATAAGAACTGTTTTATTGGAGACGATGTTCGTATTAAAGGTGGGCGTCACTTAGAAGATACAGAAACAGAGACGTATGCAATTAGGGATGGTATTGTAGTTATTAAAAAAGGTGCTATAATACCTAATGGATTTACAATTTAATTAAATTTTTAGAATGAAGAATCAGAAAAGAGTCGTTATTGAAAACGTATTTCCAAAATTAAATGATGGTGATTTTTTTATAAAACGTGTTGTAAACGAAATTGTTTCAGTTTCTGCTGATGTACTTGTTGACGGTCATGATGTTATTGCAGCGTCAGTTTTATACAAACATAAGAAGGCTAAGAATTGGCAAGAGGCTCGAATGATTTCACATCAAAATAATAATTGGACAGCATCTTTTACTGTTGAAAAACAGGGCTTTTATGAATATAAAGTTGCTGGCTGGGTTGATTATGCTTTAAATTGGCAACACGGTATTGAGCGTAAAATAGACGACAATCAACATGTCTCTTCAGAGTTGTTAGAAGGGATTGAGTATTTAAAAAATATCTTACCAAAGGCATCAGCTTCTGAAAAAGAATACTTAAAAAATTTAATAGAAGCTTTTGCAGATGCAACTAGTTATTTACAAGCTGTAACGGAAGCTGTAAGCAAAAGATTACATGACATATTTACAAAATATCCAGAGAAAAAATTAATCAATGCTTCAAAAGTATATCAAGTTTATGTTGATAGATTAAAAGCGAGATTTAGTACTTGGTATGAATTTTTTCCTAGGTCAGCATCTCAAACTGAAAATAGACACGGTACGTTTAAAGATTGTGAAAAGTTACTACCTCGTGTTTCAAATATGGGGTTTGATACCTTGTATTTTCCACCAATTCATCCAATAGGTGAAGTTAATAGAAAAGGTAAAAATAATACTACAGAAGCTTTTGAAGGAGATGTTGGTTCTTGTTGGGGTATTGGTTCAAAGGATGGTGGGCATAAAGCAATTCATCCTGAACTTGGTAGTGTTGAAGATTTTAAATCGTTAATTAAAAAAGCAAAAGATTTAAATATTGAAATTGCAATGGATTATGCATTGCAAGCTGCTCCAGATCATCCTTGGGTAAAAGAACACCCAGAGTGGTTTAAATGGAGACCAGATGGGACGGTACAATATGCTGAAAATCCACCAAAAAAATACCAAGATATTTTGCCGATTTATTGGGAAAGTAAGGATTTTAAAAATCTATGGGACGAGTGTTTAGATACTTTGTACTATTGGATTGATTGTGGAATTCATGTTTTTAGAGTTGATAATCCACATACTAAACCATATTATTTTTGGAATTGGATTATTGCAGAGGTTAAAGCTAAGCATCCTGATGTTTTATTTTTAGCTGAAGCATTTACCATGCCAAAAGTAATGCAACAATTAGCAAAGCATGGATATACGCAATCTTACACCTATTTTACTTGGAGAAATAACAAGTTTGAATTAACCGAATATGTTGAAGAATTAACAAAAACAGATCAACGTGAGTATATGCGTCCAAATTTTTGGCCAAATACACCTGATATAAATCCATTTCATTTACAAGGAGCTAATGAGTCTAAGTATTTGCAACGTTACGCTTTAGCGGCTACTTTAAGTTCAAACATTGGTATTTATGGGCCTGTTTTTGAGTATATGATTAGCGAGCCTATTATTGGAAAAGAAGAATATTTAAATTCTGAAAAGTTTCAAATTTGTAATTATGATTGGTCAAAAGAAAATAAAATTACCCGTTCTATTACAAAAATCAATAATATTCGTTTACAGCATGAAGCACTTCAGCAAACAAATAACATACGATTTTGCGCTATCAATAATGATAATTTAATAGCATTTTATAAATGGAACGATGCTAAAACTAGCGAACTTTTAATTATTGTTAATTTAGATGAGCACCATTCTCAACAAGGTATGTTACAATTGCCTTTGGGAGATTTGGGTATTGATCACGGGCACACTTTAAAAGTAACAGATTTAATTACAGATAACACCTATTATTGGCAAGATGAATGGAACTTTGTTGAGTTACATCCGTCGTTGCCTTTTCATATATTTACGATAGATAAATAATAAAATATGTCTAAAGAACCAACAATTTCAAAATACAATTTTGATGTTCCTTGGGAAAATCTCTTAGAAAATAAAGATTTTCTAAAAGTATTTTTATCAGATGTTCTTGAACAATATATTGTTAAGCAGCGTTGGTATGGAGGTAAATCGAGTAAAATAAAATATATTGAACTTTCTGAATATTTTAGAATTCAACAAAATGATGAAGTTTATTTTGGGTTAATTTTAGAGGTAGATTTTATTGAAGCATTTTATCATCATTATTTTATTCCAATTGCATTTGTTTCTGATGAAAATTTTGCAAAAAAGGATCGAATTTTACCTGTAAGTATTAAAAATCAAGAAGGGTTTATAATTGATGCCGTAAATTTAGAATCGTTTAGAAAATTAGTTTTTGAACGTATAGCAAATGCAGAAGCAATTGATAAAACAAAAGTTCAATATCATAAAAGCGATTTATTTTCAAATATCACTTATGAATCTTCAGGATTTTTAGGTCTAGAACAAAGTAACACTTCACTTATTTTTAATGAAAAATATGTATTAAAATTTTTTAGAAGAATTTTCTCAAATAAAAACCCCGATTATGAAATGAATCGGTTTTTAACTGAAAGAAAGGATTTTAAAAACACACCCAAATATTTTGGAAGTATTAATTTTATTCAAAAAGAAAAAGATCTTGTAACTATAGCAGTAATGCAAGAATTAATTCCTAATGAAGGTGATGCTTGGCAAATTTTTCTGAAGGAAATAGATAAAGTATTTAGTACACTCAAGGAAAAAAATATTGATATCAATAATTTACCTGAACCTGAACTTTATCAACGATTAAGAATTCATGATATTCCACATAGAATTATAGATTGGGCAGGATTAAATTTATTTTTAAAATTAAAGGTTTTAGCTAAAAGAACAGCCGAAATGCATATTAATTTAGGTTCTGAATTTGAAGATACTGCTTTTACACCCACTCATTTTAATGGAGATTATGAAGTATGGTTAAAAAACAGAATGATTTACCAATTTCAGAACAGATTAAATATTATTGAAAATAATTTACACAAGTTAGATGGCTATAGTTTAGAAATGGCGAAAGATTTATTAAGTAAAAAAAGCTTAATAAGAAGCAAATTCTTAAATTTTGATTGGAAAAAATTAAAAGGTGAACGAATTAGAATTCACGGTGATTATCATTTAGGTCAAATTTTAGTACAAGAAAATGATTTTTACATACTTGATTTTGAAGGTGAGCCAGAAAGTACCATTAGAGATCGTCAGGTAAAACAACCTCCAATGAAAGATGTTGCAGGTTTATTTAGATCTTTTCACTATGCTATTTATGCAACAATTTTTAATAATAAAGATAAGTACAACTACTCACAAGAAGAATTGTTTAAAGCAGCAGAATTGTTGTATGGTTACTTTACAGGTGTTTTTTTAGGCACCTATGTTTTTAAAGTACAACAAGCTAATTTAAATATTGGATATAGTCAAGAACGAAATTTTATTTTAGAATATTGCTTGTTAGAAAAGGCAGTATATGAGCTAGGCTACGAATTAAATTCACGCCCATCTTGGGCAGTTATTCCTTTAAAAGGAATTTCAAATCTTATTAATAATTAATTTATGACAAACGTACAACCATATAGTCTATTTACAGATTTTGATATTTCATTATTTAAAGCCGGTAAACATTATCGCTTATATGAAAAATTTGGTGCACACTTAACCACTGTTAATGGAGTAGAAGGCACCTATTTTGCAGTTTGGGCACCTACGGCAAATCAAGTTTCAGTAATTGGAGATTTTAATTTCTGGACTGATGCAGAACATAAACTAAATGTACGTTGGGATTCTTCAGGTATTTGGGAAGGATTTATTCCAAACGTAGGAAAAGGAACCACGTATAAATATAAAATTCATTCAAACAATCAAGGATATATTTCAGAAAAAGCAGACCCTTATGCACGTAGAAGCGAGCATAATCCAAATACAGCTTCAATTGTTTGGAAAGATGACTATAAATGGAAAGATAAAAAATGGCTGAAAACTAGAAAAAAACACAATGCTTTAGATGCGCCATATTCTGTTTATGAAGTACATTTAGGTTCTTGGAAAAGACATGCTACAGAAGATCGATTTTTATCGTATGTAGAATTAGCTGATGATTTGGTAAGTTATGTAAAAGAAATGAATTTTACACATGTAGAACTAATGCCGATTATGGAGTTTCCTTATGACCCGTCTTGGGGATACCAAATAACAGGTTATTTTGCACCAACTTCTCGTTTTGGCTATCCTGAAGAATTTAAATTCTTGGTAGATAAACTGCATGAAAACGGTATTGGAATCATATTGGATTGGGTGCCATCTCACTTTCCTGAAGATGCTCACGGTTTAGGTTATTTTGATGGCTCAGAATTGTATGAACATCCAGATAAACGTAAAGGGTATCACCAAGATTGGAAAAGTTTAATTTTTAATTATGAACGAAATGAAGTTCGTTCCTTTTTAATAAGTAATGCTATTTTTTGGTTAGATCAATTTCACGCTGATGGACTCCGTGTTGATGCAGTAGCCTCAATGTTATTTTTAGACTATTCACGTAAAGATGGTGAATGGGAACCAAATATGTATGGAGGAAATGAAAACTTAGCGGTTATTTCATTGTTAAAAGAATTGAATGAGGAAGTGTATAAATCGTTTCCTGATGTACAAACCATTGCTGAAGAATCTACTGCATTTCCAATGGTATCAAAACCAACTTCAATGGGAGGTTTAGGCTTTGGAATGAAATGGATGATGGGATGGATGCACGATACCCTGGAGTATTTCGCAAAAGATTCCATCTATAGACGCTACCATCAAAATGAGATTACATTTAGTTTAGCGTATGTATTTACAGAGAATTTTATGTTGCCGCTATCACATGATGAAGTTGTGTACGGGAAAAAATCTATTTTAGGAAGAATGCCTGGCGATGAGTGGCAACGTTTTGCAAATTTAAGATTATTATACGGTTATATGTTTACGCACCCTGGAACTAAATTATTATTTATGGGAGGTGAATTTGGTCAATACAACGAATGGGATTTTGAAAGTAGTTTAGATTGGCATTTGTTAGAATTTGAACCACATCAAAAATTAAAAACATTTTACAAAGAATTGAATAAATTCTATAGAGAAACACCTTCACTTTTTGAAAAAGGATTTGTAAATGAAGGTTTTGAATGGATTAGTTATGAAGACAACACCAACTCAGTTATTTCATATATCAGAAAAGGAAATAACCCAGAAGATGATGTGATTGTTGTTTGTAATTTCACACCTAAAGTACAGGAAAACTATTTATTAGGAGTACACAAAGGTGGTAAATTAAAAGAACAATTTAATAGTGATGCCGAAAAATTTGGAGGAAGTGGAATTGTAAATCCGCGTCAAATACCAGTTAAAAAGTTACCTTGGAATGGAAAAGAATTCTCAGCTCAACTAACGTTACCACCATTAGGAATAACTATTTTAAAGTTAAAATAGCACACAAACTTAATTTAAGTAATAGAACGCTTGATATTTTATAAATTTTATAAAATATCAAGCGTTTTTTTCATTAAAAGAAATGGTATTAAATCATTAATTTTAGTACGTTTGCAAATATTTGATTACTACTAGCTTATGATTTTAAATACAGAATTAGAATACAAAGGAAATTTATTTCCAACAAAAATTGTCTTTTATAAAAAAGATGTTGACACTTTATATTTTAAAAGTGAAAATGGGGTTGCACTGCAAGTTATTGTCCAGAGAGATAGTGTTTTAAGATTTAGATTTGCAACTACAGCCATTTTTGAAAAAGACTTTTCTTACGGTATTACAAAATATGCAAGTAAAGGGTATAACCGTTTGGATATAGATGAAGATGATGATAATTATATAATTACAACATCTAAATTAATTTGTCATATTTCTAAATTAGATATGCGTACTGCAATTTTTGATGCCAAAGACAACTCACTTATTTGTGAAGATGAATTAGGATTCCACTGGGAAGAGTTTTATGAAGAAGGAGGAGACATTGTAAAAATGTCTAAAACTTCACAAGAAGGAGAAAGTTATTATGGTTTAGGAGATAAACCTGTAGATGTAAATTTAAAAGGAAAACGATTTGAAAACTGGGTAACAGATTCCTATGCTTATGGTAGAGGTTCTGACCCTATTTATAAAACCATTCCATTTTATTTAGGTGTACACCATAAAAAAGCATACGGAATATTTTTTGATAACACATTCCGCTCATTTTTCGATTTTAGTAAAGAAAAAAGAAATGTAACCAGTTTTTGGGCTGAAGGTGGAGAAATGAATTATTACTTCATTTATGGACCTGAAATGTCTGAGGTTGTTTCAAATTACACCGATTTAACAGGTCGTCCACAACATATTCCACCACTTTGGGCTTTAGGGTTTCACCAATGTAAATGGAGCTATTATCCAGAAAGTAAGGTTAAAGAAGTCACCAGTAAATTTAGAGAATTAAAAATTCCTTGTGATGCAATTTATTTAGATATTGATTATATGGAAGGGTTTAGATGCTTTACTTGGAATAAAGAGTATTTCCCTGATCCTAAAAGAATGGTAAAAGAATTAGCTGATGATGGTTTTAAAACCGTAGCTATTATTGATCCAGGAATAAAAATTGATAATGATTATAGTGTTTATAAAGAAGCACTTGAAAAAGACTACTTCTGTAAACGTGCTGATGGTGCCTTTATGAAAGGAAAAGTTTGGCCTGGTGAATGTTATTTTCCAGATTACACAAATCCTGAAGTTCGTGAATGGTGGTCTGAATTATTTAGAGAATTAATTGAAGATATTGGTGTTAAAGGAGTTTGGAATGATATGAATGAACCTGCCGTAATGGATGTTCCAGGAAAAACATTTCCAAAAGATGTTCGTCACGATTATGATGGAAATCCTTGTAGTCATAGAAAAGCACACAATGTGTATGGAATGCAAATGGCTCGTGCAACGTATCACGGCTTAAAAAAGTTTTCATATCCAAAGCGTCCTTTTGTAATTACAAGAGCAGCTTATTCAGGTACACAACGTTATACCTCTACTTGGACTGGAGATAATGTAGCTACTTGGGATCACTTATCATTGGCTAATAATCAGGCACAACGTATGTGTATGTCTGGTTTTTCTTTTGTAGGATCTGATATTGGTGGATTTGCAGAACAACCAAACGGTGAATTATTTACACGTTGGATTCAATTAGGTGTATTTCACCCTTTCTTTAGAGTACATTCATCAGGAGACCATGGAGATCAAGAACCTTGGACTTTTGGAACAACATTAACTGATATTGTTCGAAAATTTATTGAAATTAGATACCAGTTATTGCCTTATTTATATACAGCTTTTTGGAGGTATGCAGGTGAAGGAATTCCAATTTTAAAATCGTTAGTACTTTTTGATCAAGAAGATCCAAACACACATTATAGAAATGATGAATTTATTTTTGGTGAAAAAATATTAGCCTGTCCAATTTTAGAACCAAATGCAAAGGGGAGAAGAATGTATTTTCCTAAAGGAAGATGGTATAATTTCTGGGATAATTCAATTATTGTTGGAGGTGAAGAAATTTGGGTAGACGCAGATATTGATAGTATGCCAATTTTTGTAAAAGAAGGAGCAATAATTCCGAAATATCCAATTCAACAATATGTAGGTGAAAAAGAAATTGAACAACTAGAATTAGATGTTTATTATAAAAAAGGGAAAGAATCTTCTGAAGTGTATGAAGATGCTCAAGATGGATACGATTATAAAAAAGGAAGGTATAGTTTAAGAAATTTTACCCAAGTTGGAAAAAATAAATCTTTTATTATTCAGCAGTATAAGTCGGGTAAATTTATTACGAATTATGAAACTTTTAAAATTAATATTCACGGGTTACCATTTAAAATAAAATCTATTCAAGTAGATAATGAGGAGATTGAAATTAAAATGTCAAATGGAGATGTAACGTTAGAGATAACGAAAGGTTTTAGGGAATTACATATTATTAGCGAATAGTTTTTCTAATTTATATAAAAAAAGCCTCTTAATTTTAAGAGGCTTTTTTTGTAAGTTATAATAAGATGTTTCGACAATTTAATAAAAATATTTAAATTGCAATTATGAGTAAACTTTGGTTTTTAGAAAATGTAAATCTTTTTAAAATTTTATGTCCGCACAAATATGCTAATTATAAGGACTGTCATAATTTTAATGGTTATGCAAAAAATGATTATATCTATTTTGAAGATGATGCATCTTCAACGGTTTATTTAATTGACAAAGGAAAGGTTAAATTGGGCTATTATACGAAAGATGGAAACGAGGTTGTGAAAGCAATTCTGTGTAAAGGAGAATTATTTGGTGAAAAGGCCATTTTAGGAGAAGATAAGCGTAATGAGTTTGCACAATCTATAGATAGTAAAACATCAATTTGTCCCATTGGTGTTGAGACACTTCACGATTTAATGAGGGATAACCAAACGTTTACTTTAAAAATTTATAAATTCATTAGTTTTAGAATTCAAAAGTTAGAGCGTCGTTTACAATTATTATTGTTTAAAGATGCTAAAACTCGATTATTAGACTTTTTAGATGAATTGTGTGAAGATTATGGGGTTTGTTGTGAAGAAACAGGTAAAATGAAAGCTGAACATCCTTATACTCAAAAGGATATCGCAAATTTATTAGGTACTTCAAGGCCAACATTAAACTCAATAATGAATGAGTTAAAAGAAGAAGGAGTTATTGATTTTAAAGGAAAACAGATACTTTTTTTAAAAAAATCTGCTTAGTGTTAGCTAGCTAACATTTTATTACTTCAAACTAAAATACATTTGCCTTATAACAATTTAAAAATTATTAAAAATGGCAAAAATTAAAGTTTTATTTAGTTTACTAGCGTTGGGATTAGCTTTTGCATCTTGTGATGATAATGATGATACCCCAAAGTACAAAGATTTAGAATTAAACATTTCAGGTTTAGAAGATTTAGGAAATGATTATGTGTATGAAGGATGGATAATTGTTGATGGTGCTCCAGTAACAACTGGAAGATTTTCTGTAGATGCTTCAGGAGAACTTTCTCAAGATTCATTTGCATTAGATTATGATGATGTGTCTGATGCATCAACGTTTATTTTAACAATTGAACCATCAGTAGGAGATGATCCTGCGCCAAGTGCGGTTCATATTTTAGCTGGAGATTTTAGCGGTAAATCTGGAAGTTTAAGTATTTTTCATCCTGCAGCATTAGGAGATGATTATGCTTCAGCAGCAGGAAAATACATTTTGGCAACACCAACAGATGATGTAGATACCAATGAAAATAGTGGTATTTGGTTTTTAAGTTTAGCATCAGGATCTCCCGCAGTAGGATTAGACTTACCAACATTACCTGATGGTTGGAAATATGAAGGCTGGGTAGTAATTAATGGAAGTCCTGTATCAACAGGAACTTTTACAGCAGTTGATGTAGCTGATGATTTTAGCGGATTTAGTGGTTCAAAATCAGGACCTCCTTTTCCAGGCGAAGACTTTTTATTAAATGCGCCAAGTGGATTAACTTTTCCAACTGATCTTGCAGGTGGAGTAGCGGTGATTTCAATTGAGCCTTACCCAGATAATAGTTCAGCTCCTTTTTTATTGAAGCCTTTAGTAGGAACTATTGCAGCAGGAGCAACTGATCACACAACTTATGATATGGGACAAAATTTACAATTCCCAACAGGAACTGTTTCAAGATAATTTAATTTAATTCAGTTCTAGTGAAAGCGATGTTACAATGTAGCATCGCTTTTTTGTTATATTTGCTTGTAAGTTTTGGGTAAAATAAACCACTATTATTATAAAACGAAGTGTATGAATAAAATTTTCAATAAAAAGAATTTCTCAACATCAAATATTATATTCCTTATAGTTGCTGCATTGTTACTTTACCCACCTTCAAGAGAGTGGTTTCAACGTCAAATAGCCTTTTCTCCTTCTGTAAATACGGTAGACGAATCAGAACAAATTGATACCTATAACTGGAGTTTAAACGGATTAAATACAGCTAATATTGAATTTTCTGATTTAAAAGGGAAAGTAGTTTTTGTAAACTTTTGGGCTACTTGGTGCCCGCCTTGTAGAGCCGAAATGCCTATGATTCAAAAACTATACGATGATTATAAAGATAAAGTGGCATTTGTTTTTGTAACGAATGAAAATTGGCCTACTGTAGAAAAGTTTTATAGTAAGAATAGTTATAATTTACCAACTTATAATTCTATAAGTAGTCCACCAAATAAATTTTCAGAAACAAATAGTATTCCAGCGACTTATTTATTAGACAAAGAAGGGAATATTTTAATAAAGAAAACAGGTGCTGCTGATTGGGATAGTGATAAAGTAAGAAAGTTACTAGATGAATTGCTAGCAAAATAAAACCCTGTAACTAAGAGCTACAGGGTTATTTTAATCTTTTCATAATCTTGATTTTAAGCATTATATAAACCATATCTTCTGAATCTATCCCATTGAATTCTTTTGGTATTTGTAAAGTTTATAAATAATGTTTTTTTCTTGTTTTCTTGTCCAGTGTTTACATCTAGTGTTTTCATAATAAATAGTTTTAAGTTATTGTCTTTATATAAAAGACGTCCATACTTAAATTTTGTTACTCTATTATGTATTACATAGTACTATATTAACAATTATTTAACTAAGTCGTTAATTATTAATATTTTAATTTGAAAAAAGTTGAAAAGGTTATGAGTATTCTGAAAATATTTCGTTTAAACTCTCAATAATTAGGTTACAGCCTTTGTAAATTTCATCTTCAGAAATAGTTAAAGGAGGAGTAATTCTAATAGCTTTGCCTTCAAATAATAACCAAAATAGTAGCAATCCTTTGTCTAAACATTTTAAAATTACTTTTGAAGCAATTTCAGGAGTTTCAACTAAAGCCGCTAACATTAATCCTTTTCCTCTAATTTCGGTAATAAGTGGGTGGATTAATAATTTACGGATTAAAACTTCTTTTTGAATTGTTTGTGCTATAAGATTAGAATTTAACAATTCAGCTAATGTTGCTTCTGCAGCTGCGGCAATTACAGGATGCCCACCAAAAGTAGTAATATGTCCTAATTTGGGATGCTGTTGTAAACAACTCATTAATTTGTTAGAAGAAATAAATGCACCGATTGGCATACCTCCACCTAATCCTTTTCCAGTTACAAAAATATCAGGGACTACATTATAATTTTCAAAACCGTATAATTTTCCTGTTCTACCAACTCCAGATTGTATTTCATCTAAAATTAACAAAGCACCAACTTCTTCGCAACGCTTCTTTACTTTTAAAAGGTAATTATCTTTAGGTTCAATAAAACCAGCACCACCTTGAATGGTTTCTAAAATAACGCCTGCAGTTTTACTAGTTATACGTTCAATATCAGCTATGTTATTGAATTCAATAAATTGAATTCCTGGAATTAACGGTCTAAAAGCGCTGTTTTGTTCTTCAGCACCACAAACACTCATAGCACCTTGCGTATTTCCGTGGTAACCATTTTTAGCAGCTATAATTTCACTTCTTCCAGTAAAGCGTTTTGCTAGTTTTATGGCACCTTCAGTAGCTTCGGTCCCAGAGTTTGTTAAATAAACAGTTTCTAGTGGACTTGGTAAATTTTCAACAAGTAATTTACACAATTGAACTGATGGTTGTTGAATAAATTCACCATAAACCATTACATGTGTATAAGCATCAACCTGATTTTTTATAGCTTCTGATACTTTAGGATGACCGTGGCCTAAGGTATTTGCTGAGACTCCTGCTATAAAATCTAAATATGATTTTCCATCGGTGTCGTAAACATAGCTTCCTTTAGCCTTTGAAATTTCAAGAGCAAGTGGGTGAGGAGATGTTTGTGCTTGATATGTTAAAAAATCTTTTTTCAATGTTTATTTAATAATTTCAAGTTTTTTAACTGTAGCTTTTGATTTTTCCAATTTTGTAGTTATTGGAGTGCTTCCATCATCTCTTGTAAAAATATCATCTTTTGTTAATGGTCGCTCATCTTCTCTCCAAATAAAACCTTTTAAGATCTTTTCTTGCTCGGGTAATTTAGAAGGAGGATATGTTTTTCCATCAGGTTTTACAAAAAAGTCGATGGTATTTATGGTTTTATCACCTAGCGTAATAAAAATGTTTTTACTTGTTTGCATTTTCGTAATACCAACCAATTTTTTATTTTCATCTCTACCGTAAAATATGACTTCACTATTACCTACAACATCTAAAGTAACTAATTCGTTATTTTTGAATTTTCCATACATGTTTTTTCCTTTCATTTGGCTATACCCAATTGAATCTTTTTGAACCATAAATCCATTAGATAGAATCTTAAGAGAGTCAAGTTGTTCGGTTTTTACATTTGAAATTAAGTGAATAGTATCTCCTGTAATTTGATTTCCTTCAGCCCAAATTACGGGGTTTTTAAGCAATTGAGTTACACCTGTTTTTTCATTGGTAACTAAGGAATCACATTTACCTTGCATATTGGTTTTGAAAAATTTCACATAATTAAATGCTCTAATAATACGCTCTTCAGTAGGACCAGTAACCATTAATACATTTCCGTGAATGTAAGTTGAATCGTTTTCTACGGCAGAAATAGCAACCGCTTTATCCGTAATAAATACAGAATCTTTTAACTTAAACAACTCGGCATAACCTCCTTTTATCTTGGTATCGTTTAAAGTGTCGTTTACTACAATATTCCCTGTAGCCGAAGCAAAATCTTTACTCTTGTTATAATATAAACTATCCCCTTCAATTGTTCTGTCTTCGTAATATATTTTAGAATTTTCTATAAAATAGGAGATATTTGTTTTAGAGTTGTAATGCCCTCTATCTGTATAAATTTTATTTTGTTCGCTAGTGATTGTTGAAGGTCCATACAATTCAGCAATACCAGAATCGGTAAAATAATCTAAATGATTTGAAACTAGTTTACTGTCAGGGTTTGTAACTTCTACATTTGTAAAAGCTTGAAATTTATTTTCGGCTAAATAATAGTTGCCAATCTTACTTTTTAACACATTGGTAGTGTCTTTAATAGTACCACCACTTCTATAATACAAATGTTGTTTTTCTCGATTAAAATATAAGGTATCTGTTCTTAGCTCCATAATATCATCTTTCAAAAACACATCTCCCCAAGAGGTTACCAGTTTATTTACACCATCATAATCAGTATATTTACTATATTGAAAAATGGTATCGCCTTGATTTACAACCACATTTCCCATCGCCTTAATCAACTTAGTTTCTTGATAAATATAGGCTTTGTCGCATCGTAATGTTGCACCTTCATGCTCAACAAAAACATTTCCTAAAGAAATAGTAGCTCCCGGATATTTTGGGTCTGCCATAGTATTGTCAGCTTTTAAGATCTTAATCTTTTTAGATTGCGAATAAGCTGAAATATTCAGAAGTATAAAACTAATAAAAAGTAATTTTTTCAAATTGAAAGTAATTTGCTGCAAAATTAACGAAAAAGTTGTTAGTATATTATGAAATAGACTTAAAATAAAAAAGCTTCAAGTAAATTGAAGCTTTTTAAATATTATCTTAGTATTGTTTGTTTTCGATCAGGGCCAACCGAAACAATTTTTACTGGAACTTCTACAAAATCTTCAATGAATTTTATATAATCCATCAATTCCTTTGGAAGTGTATCTTCATTGGTCATTTCAGTTAAATCTTCTTGCCAACCTTTAATTTCAGTATAAATAGGAGTTACGTTGTGTTCTTCTATATTATATGGTAAGTGGCTAACTTCTTCTCCTTTATAATTGTAAGATGTACAAACCTTTAAGGTATCAAAACCAGATAATACATCACCTTTCATCATCATTAATTGTGTAACACCATTTACTTGAACAGCATATTTTAAAGCGACTAAATCTAACCAACCACAACGTCTTGCTCTTCCTGTAGTTGCTCCAAATTCATGACCAACTTTAGACATTCTTTCACCAACTTCATCAAATAACTCAGTAGGGAAGGGACCAGAACCAACTCTTGTAGTATATGCTTTAAAAATACCGAAAACTTCACCAATTTTATTTGGAGGAACACCTAAACCAGTACAAGCACCTGCTGCTGTAGTGTTTGAAGAAGTTACAAACGGATAAGTTCCAAAATCAATATCTAATAAAGATCCTTGTGCACCTTCAGCTAAAATTGTTTTTCCAGCTTTCATTGCGTTATTTAAATACTCCTCACTATCAATAAATGTTAGTTTTTTGATATCATCTACTGCTTTAAAGAAATCTACTTCTAATTCTGCCAAATCATACTGAATGTCAACATCATAAAAGTCGATCATTTTAATATGTTTGTCAGCCAAAGTTCTATATTTTTCTTTCCAATCAGATAATTCTAGATCTCCAACACGCATTCCATTTCTACCAGTTTTATCCATGTAAGTTGGACCAATACCTTTTAAAGTAGAACCTATTTTTGCTTTTCCTTTGGAAGCTTCACTTGCAGCATCTAATAAACGATGTGTTGGTAAAATTAAATGCGCTTTTCTTGAAATTAACAATTTAGATTTAAAATCTAAATTGAATTTTGCTAAGTTGTCAATTTCTTTTTGAAAAATTACAGGGTCAATTACAACACCATTTCCAACCACATTTACTGCGTTTTTATGGAAAATACCTGAAGGAATTGTGTGTAATACATGTTTGTGACCATCAAAAATTAATGTGTGACCTGCATTTGGACCACCTTGAAAACGTGCAATTATATCATATTCTGAGGTAAGGACATCTACAATTTTTCCTTTTCCTTCGTCTCCCCATTGTAGTCCTAGTAATAAATTTACAGCCATTGCTTAATAAAATGTTAGTTGTTTTTTTGTTTTTTTGTTCCGTAGAAATTTAGTGAATGATTGTGGATGTCAATATCAAAAGTATCCTCAATCGTTTTTTTAATAATTTGAACTCTTGGATCGCAAAATTCTATTACTTCACCTGTATCAGTTAAAATAACATGGTCATGTTGACGGTCGAAGTATGATTTTTCGTAATGTGCCTGATTTTGTCCAAACTGATGTTTTCGAACCAACCCACATTCCAATAAAAGTTCTATGGTATTATAAAGAGTAGCTCTGCTAACTCTGTAGTTTTTATTTTTCATTTGAATATATAGTGATTCAATATCAAAATGATCATCTAAATCATATATTTCTTGTAAAATGGCAAATCGTTCTGGAGTTTTTCTGTGACTATTTGTTTCCAAATATTTCACAAAAACACTTTTAACAATCTTTTGATTATCAGCACCCATAATGTTATAAAAATTGAGTCATAAAAACTATAAACGCAAAGTTAAAGTTAATTTTTAATTAAAAGTATGTTACATGTCATATTTATTAACTTTAATTGTGAATAAAGTTAGTGTTTGTATATTCTTTCTACATTGTTAACTCCTTTAATTTTTTTAATACTATCGCTTAATTTTTCTAGCTGAGATTTGTTTTTTACGCTTACCGTAATTTTCCCTTCAAAAACACCATCATTACTAGAAATATTAAGTCCGTGAATATTTACGCTCATATTTTTTGAAATAATACCAGTAATTTCATTTACCATTCCAACGTGGTCTTCACCCTGAATTTTTATAATGGCTTTAAACTCCTGTTTTGTAGAGTCAATCCATTTTGCTTTTAAAATTCTATATGCATAATTAGCTTGTAAACTAATAGCATTTGGACAATCTTTTTTATGAACTTTTATGCCATCATTTATAGTTATAAAACCAAAAACTTTATCTCCAGGAATAGGGTTACAACATTGTGATATTTTATAATCTAAACGTTCTTCTTCTTTTCCAAAAACTAAGGAATCGTAATTTTCAGTAACTTCATCTTTGTCAATTAAAGGCGCGTTTTTTGTAGTTCGTTTTATTCTGTTTTTAAAGAAACTTACAAAAGAATTGTTTCGTTGAGATGAAAATTCTTTTAATTGATTGTTATCAATTGAGCCAATTCCCATTCTATAAAACAAATCTAAACTTGTTTTTAATTTAAAAAATACAACTAACTCATTTACAACTTTTTCGCTTAAAGTAATTTTTAAATGTTTTAACTTACGTATTAAAATTTCCTTACCTTCTTCGGCTATTTTCTTTTGATCTTCTTTTAGCGCATTTTTTATACGTGTTCTTGCTCTTGCAGTAACAACAAACTCTAACCAACCTACATTTGGTTTTTGATTTTTAGCCGTAATAATTTGAACCTGATCACCACTTTTTAATTCATGACTAATAGGTTTTAATTTACCGTTTACTTTTGCACCTCTACAATTCATACCAACTTGCGTGTGTATAGAAAAAGCAAAGTCTAATGCAGTTGCATTTTTAGGTAAGGCTTTTAAATCTCCATTAGGCGTAAAAACAAAAATTTCTTTTGAATATAAGTTCAATTTAAAATCTTCAACAAAATCTATGGCATTTGAATCGGAGTTTTCAAGTGATTCCTTAATTTTATTTAACCAATCGTCAAGTCCACTCTCGGCCTCTTCTTTATTTTTATATTTATAATGAGCTGCATAGCCTTTTTCAGCAATTTCATCCATTCGAGAGGAACGAATTTGAACTTCAACCCATTTACCTTGAGGCCCCATAACTGTGATATGAAGAGATTCATATCCTGTAGATTTAGGTTGAGAAATCCAATCTCTTAATCTACTAGGGTTTGGTCTAAAATGATCTGTTACAATGGAGTATATTTTCCAAGCGTCAAATTTTTCTTCTTTTAGTGTTGAATCGTAGATAATTCTAATGGCAAATTTATCATAGATTTCATCATAAGTTACTCCTTGTGAGAGCATTTTTTTACGAATAGAATAAATAGATTTTCTTCGACCTTTTATAAGGTATTTAAAATTTTCAGCATCTAAAGATTCTTTTATAATGTTTGAGAAATTTTCAATATAAATACGTTGCTCTTCTTTACTTTGACTTATTTTATCTAAAATATTATAATATACAGCTGGCTCCGTGTATTTTAATCCTAAATTCTCAAGTTCAGTTTTAATATTGTAAAGACCAAGTCTGTGTGCTAAAGGCGCATAAATATAAAGTGTTTCAGAAGAAATTTTTATTTGCTTGTCTTGTGGCATCGCACTCATAGTTTGCATATTGTGCAACCTATCTGCTATTTTAATTAAAATTACACGTACATCATCGTGTAATGTAAGCAACATTTTTCTAAAATTTTCAGCCTGTATTGAAGCGTCTTGTTCCTTATTTAAATGCGATATTTTTGTCAAGCCATTAACAATACGTGCTACGTTTTCACCAAATAAGCGTTCAATATCTTCAACAGTATAATCGGTATCTTCAACAACATCATGCAGTAATGCAGCAACTATAGAAGTAGTATCTAATCCAATTTCATAAGCCACAATTTTTGCAACAGCAATAGGATGAAAAATATAAGGTTCTCCCGTTCTTCTGCGCTGAGTTTTATGAGCTTCTAAAGCAATATCAAAAGCTTTACGTATTTCTTTTTTGTCATTTTCAGTAAAAGTTTGATACGCACCTTTAAGCAAATCTTTATATCGTTTTGCTATTTCCTTATTTTCTTCTTCTGTATTTAAAGTATAAGCCATCGCTTAAAAATACTATTTAAAATTTATTAAACAATTGATAACTATTATTTTTTCAAATTTAGAACTCTTTGCAATAAAGTAGGGTGAGAATAATGAATTTTAACGTATAATGGGCTAGGTGTTAAATTACTCAAACTATTTTTTGATAACTTTTTTAATGAAGTAATTAAAGGTTTAGCCGCAAAATTGTTTTTAGCATAATCATCAGCCTGGTATTCAAATTTACGAGATAAAGCATTCATAAATAAACTAGTTATTTCAGAAATAGGGCTGTATAAAATTCCGAAAGCAATTAAACCAATATGAAAACTAGGTGTTGCAACACCTAAAGCTTTTGAAAGTAATTCGTTTCCAATAAATATAGATAAAATGTACAACGTTAGTCCGGTAATTAACACTGAAAGCGATAAATTATATAGAATGTGTTTCTTTTTATAATGCCCAACTTCATGTGCTAAAACTGCTACAATTTCATCTGTTTCCAAATCATTTATCAGCGTATCATATAATGTAATTCGTTTTTGTGACCCAAAACCAGAAAAATAAGCATTCGCCTTAGTTGATCGTTTTGAACCATCAATTACATAAATGTTATCTAGTTTGAAGCCTATTTTTTTTGCGAAATTTTCAATAGCTGTTTTAAGTTCACCGTCTTCAAGTAGGGTTTGTTTATTAAATAATGGAACTATTAGTTTTGAATAGAACATATTCATAAACACGCTGAAAACTGTAACTAAAGCCCAAGCATACAACCAAAAATTTGAAGTTGTTAATTGGTAGAACCAAGAAATTAAAGCTAATATTCCTCCACCAATTATAGCAAGCATTCCCCAACCTTTAATTTTATCGATGAAAAATAATTTTTTTGTAGTTTTATTAAATCCAAACTTTTCTTCAATAACAAAAGTTTTATAATAGGAAAAAGGTGTGTTTAATAGATCACTTGCAAATAGTATAATTCCGAAAAAAATAAGTGTAATTAAGATGTTATTATTTGTATAACTTTTAGCAATAGTGTCAACATAAGCAAATCCATCTAAAGCAAAAAAAAGTACAGTCATTATGATTGAGAATGAACTAGTTAATACTGAAAACTGATAATTTGTTTTTTTGTAATTTTGAGATTTTACATATTCTTCTTCATTATAAACACCTTCTAATTCCTGCGGAATAGGGTCGTTAAAATGTTTCGCATTCAATGCATTAATAAAAGTATCGAATAAAAATTTAACAATAATTATTGCTATTAAAATATAAAAAATGGTTTGTGGAGTCATGTTGTAATTGGTGTGGAAAAGTTTAATGGTTTAAAAGTGTATCTTTTTTGTATCAAGTATTGAATAATTCCAAACTTCAAAAATTATAAATCAGACATTTCGTTGTCTAATTGCTTCAAAAATAATAATAGCTGCACTTACTGAAACATTCATAGAATCTATAGTGCCACGCATTGGAATGATAATGTTTTGTGTTGTATTATTTAGCCATTCGTCACTTAAACCTGTGGCTTCAGTACCTACAATAATAGCCGATGGTTCTTTAAAATCAATTGTTTGATATTCAACGGCAGCGGTTAAAGCAGCTCCATACATTTTAATTTCTTTTGATTTTAAAAAATAAATAATTTCTGAAGTTGTTCCCGTTGCAATAGTTGTGGTAAAAACGCAGCCAACACTTGAGCGAATAATATTAGGATTGTAAATATCTGTTTTTGGATTTGCAATAAAAACAGCATCAATACCGGCAGCATCGACAGTTCGTAAAATTGCGCCAATATTTCCAGGTTTTTCGGGTGCTTCAGCTATTAATATTAATGGGTTTTTATGTTTAAATTGGATAGATTCCAAACTTAAATCTTTACTTTTAGCAATCGCTAAAACTCCCTCTGTACTATCTCTTAAAGCAATTTTTTTATAAACTTCATTTGAAATTTCAATAATTTCAACTTCTGAAGATAATAAACGGTGTAAGGTTTCAAAATCTTCTTGATAAATAATTGAAGCATCTGCTAAAATAGTAGTGATTTCATAACCACCCTTTATAGCCAATGAAATTTCACGCAAACCTTCTATAAGAAATGTATTGGTTTTTTTTCGAAGGCGTGATTTTTCTTTTAGCTGAACAAGTTCTTTAATAAAAGAGTTTTGTGGGCTTGTAATTTGTTTAAACATTTGGCAAAAATACTATTTAAAAAGCTATATTTCTTTGGTTGAATGATAATTTATTAAAAGCAGTACAACTTTATTGTAACCATTAATTCCGTACTGTTGTTTATTAGCTTTCAAATAAGAATCGTAAAAGATTTTGAAAAATTGTTCAGACCAGTTTTGGTACGATTGCCAAAACTTTTGGCTATTTTGAATGTCTTTTAAAATACCTTTGTTTAATGTTTGTTTTAAAGCTTCAAATTTCTCGGGTTGTTTTCTGTAAATTTCAAACAAGCAATAGCGTAAAGCCATTAAATAGCCAGAATAATTAACATATTTGTTTTTAGAGGTTGTAGCAGCTAAATACCCTACAAAATTAGCCTCTTTTTCTGATGCAATTCCTAATTGATGTGCAATTTCATGACAGCTTGTTGCAGGATAATTATTCTTCGGAATTAAATAATTTACTTGTGCTTCATTTGTTAGTGGACTAATATAACCAGCAAACCCCATATAAGTTAGGGGTAAACTAAAAAGAGAGCTTTTTATAGAAGTATTTTTGTAGTTGAACTCTGGATGTATTTTTTCTAATTCTTTATACGAATTTGAAGCTATTTGTTTTATTTCATTTTTAGTGAAAGGAATAGCAACAACTAATGTGTCGTTTTGAGTAATTAAAGTGTGAACAGTATTTATTTTAGTGATTAAAGTTTCGGTAAACTCAATAAGTTCAGTATTTGAATACGTAGTTTTATTAAAATTTAAACGTTCAAATAAAGGAGTTCTAAAATAATTTAACCCCCAATTTAGGTGAAAAAAGAAAAAAAGAATAGATAAAATAGCGCCCGTTTTAAAAAAAGTTTTTTTAAAATTGATTTTTCTTTTTTTGGTTGCAATGAAGATAGATTTTAAAATATAAAAAATAAGAAAGGTATAAATAAAGTCGCCAATTGAAAATGGGACCCAACCTAATACAAATCGTAACAAATTAGAAATATAAACATACAACCCGTTCGCATAATATTTCTCAACAAAACTTGGGTATTGGGCAATAATTTGCACAAAAGCCCATTGCATAACTAAAAGGATTGTTAATATTTTAGTTGTTTTTTCAACTTTCATTTTTCAAAAATATGAAATAATTAATGAGAATTATACGTTTATTAAGTTATTAACAAAAATGAAACTTGTTAACAAGAAATGTGTACAAATAAATATTGATATTTAAGTTAAAACTGTGTTTTAAAAATTACATTTGTTAACGTAAAAAAACACGAATCTAATTGTTTTTCTAAACAATATGTTTTTATATTGCAACTGAATTTATCGATATTATATCGTAAATTAATATTCTAATAACCAACTATTTATAAATTTAATTGAGTGAAGAATTTACAGCCGACACCAGCAAAAAAGTTTAAAAAAAATTCAGTAATAAGTCTTGAGAAGGGGAAAATTCCGCCTCAAGCAATTGATTTAGAGGAAGCTGTTTTGGGAGCAATGATGATTGATAAAAAAGGGGTTGATGATGTTATTGATATTATTCATGATGAAGTTTTTTATAAAGAGTCACATCAGTTAATTTATGAAGCTATTTATGCTTTATTTCAAAATACAGAGCCAATTGATTTATTATCAGTTTCTAACCAGTTACGAAAAACAGGAAATTTAGAAGCTGCTGGAGGTGATTTTTATTTAGTTGGCTTAACACAAAAAGTATCATCATCAGCGCATATTGAGTTTCACGCACGTATTATTCTTCAAAAATTTATTCAGCGTAAATTAATCTCAATTTCTTCTGAAATTATTGAGGAAGCGTATGATGAAACAATGGATGTTTTTGATTTGTTAGACAATGCTGAAACAAAGCTTTTTGAGGTTACACAAGGAAATCTTAAAAAGGGATCTGAAGATGCTGAGGGTCTTGTAAATCAGGCGATTAAAAAGATTCAGGAGATTTCTAACCAAAGTGGAATGAGTGGTGTTGCCACTGGTTTTACACGTTTGGATGAATTAACATCTGGTTGGCAACCTTCCGATTTAGTTATTTTAGCTGCACGTCCTGGTATGGGGAAAACAGCCTTTGTAATGTCTATGGCAAAAAATATGGCCATAGATTTTGGAACTCCTGCAGCCATTTTTTCATTAGAGATGTCCTCGGTACAGCTTATTACTCGTATGATTTCTAGTGAAACGGGTATTTCTTCAGGAAAACTAAGAAAAGGTAATTTAGAGCCTCACGAGTGGGAGCAATTAAATGTAAAAGTTAAAAACTTATCTAAAGCACCAATTTTTATTGATGATACACCTTCCTTATCTATTTTTGATTTACGTGCAAAAGCCCGTCGTTTGGCTTCACAACACGGAATTAAAATTATAATTATTGATTATTTACAATTAATGACAGCTGGTGGTGCTGGTGGAGGAAATCGAGAACAAGAAATTTCAATGATTTCAAGAAACTTAAAAGCTTTGGCAAAAGAATTATCAATCCCTGTTATTGCTCTTTCACAATTATCTCGTGCGGTTGAAACGCGTGGAGGTAGTAAAAGACCTTTACTTTCAGATTTACGTGAATCTGGAGCGATTGAGCAAGATGCCGATATTGTTTCATTTATTTTTAGACCTGAATATTATGGTTTAACAGAGTGGGACGATGATGAACATTCACCTTGTGAAGGTCAGGCAGAATTTATTGTAGCAAAACACCGTAACGGTGGTTTGGAAAATATTCGTTTAAAATTTACAGGGCATTTAGCACAGTTTAGTAATTTAGATGAAGATTATGGAAATGAATTCCAATCTAAAATGAATGTGATTCCTGAAGGTAGTATTCCAGCAAGTGCCGAAGATGCTTTTGGAGCTCCTGATAACTTAGATGACGGTGATGTACCTTTTTAAAAACAGCACATATAACTTAAATATTCAACCAATAATTAAACAATTGTTGGTTGTGTTTTTTTGTTTAGTATCTAATTCTATATTTGCGTCTTTTATTTTAATTCCTATGGATGACGTAACGCAAACGAATCATTTAAAAGCTTACGGAATTACGTACTGGTCTTTGGAAAAAGGAAATACAGCAAAGTGGTTGCTAAATTATGAAGGAGGTTCATTTTTATTAGAAGATTCTGAAGCCACAAGAAATGAATGTAAAATTAGAGGTGTTACTTTTCAAGTTATCTCAGACACGCAAGCCGCAAAAATTTTAGAGGAAATTAGCAGCCCGTCTAAAAATATGGAAGCGATTGTTTTAGAAAAAGCACCTAAAATTGCGGTATATTCACCAAAAGATAGAATGCCTTGGGATGATGCTGTAACTATGGTTTTAACTTATGCTGAAATTCCTTTTGATGTAGTTTATGATGAAGAAGTTTTAAGCGAAAAGTTGCTTTTATATGAGTGGTTACATTTACATCATGAAGATTTTACAGGGCAATATGGTAAATTTTATGGCTCTTATAAAATGGCCCCTTGGTATATTGAACAGAAAAAAAATGCAGAAAACTTAGCAGAAAGCTTAGGTTATTCAAAAGTTTCTCAAGAAAAATTGGTAGTTTCATTAAAAATTAGAGATTTTGTAATTGGTGGCGGATTTATGTTTGCCATGTGTTCAGCAACAGATAGTTTTGACATTGCACTTTCTGCAGAAGGTGTTGATATTTGTGAAGTTATGTTTGATGGTGATCCTTCAGAAAAAGATTATCAAACAAAAATAGATTACAATAAAACCTTTGCTTTTAAAGATTTCACCTTGGTTAAAAACCCTATGGAGTACGAGTTTTCTTCTATTGATATGACACGCAAGCGCTCAAGTATAAAACGAACCTCAGATTATTTTTCATTGAAAGAATATTCAGCGAAATGGGATCCAATTCCTACAATGTTATGCCAAAATCATACGCAATTGGTGAAAGGTTTTATGGGGCAAACAACATCATTTGATCGAGATGCTATCAAATCAAATGTGTTGGTTATGGGTGAAATAAAATCAAATAGAGAAGCACGATATATTCATGGAGTTAAAGGAAAAGGAATGTTTACATTTTATGGAGGGCACGATCCTGAAGATTATCAGCATAGAGTAGGAGACCCGAAAACAGAATTAGATTTACACCCAAATTCACCTGGTTACAGATTGATATTAAATAATGTATTGTTTCCTGCTGCAAAAAAGAAAAAACAGAAAACATAAACGTGTTAATAACACCACAATAACTTTATTTCAAAATAATATTGTATCAAATTTCAAAAAGAGTATTTTTGCTTTTTTAAATTAAATAATAAAAAATGTCAACTACACAACAATTAAAAGATTTTGCTCAGCAAGTAAGAAGAGATATTGTACGAATGGTACACGCAGTAAACTCTGGGCATCCAGGAGGTTCATTAGGTTGTAATGAGTTTTTAACAGTTCTTTATCAGGATGTTATGAAGCATTCAACAGATTTTGATATGGATGGAGAAGGGGAGGATTTGTTCTTTTTATCTAACGGGCATATTTCACCAGTTTTTTATAGTGTTTTGGCAAGAAGTGGTTATTTTCCTGTGGAAGAATTGGCTACGTTTAGAATATTAAATACACGTTTACAAGGGCATCCAACAACACATGAAGGGTTGCCTGGTGTTCGTATGGCTTCAGGATCTTTAGGTCAGGGAATGAGTGTTGCATTAGGTGCTGCTCAAGCTAAAAAGCTAAATGGAGATGACAGGTTAGTATATACGCTACACGGAGATGGTGAGTTGCAAGAAGGTCAAAACTGGGAAGCAATTATGTATGCAGCTGGTAAAAACGTAGATAATTTAATTTCAACTATTGATTATAACGGACAGCAAATAGATGGTTCTACAGATCACGTTATGCCAATGGGTGATTTAAAAGCAAAGTTTGAAGCTTTTGGATGGATTGTTTTGGAAGAAGAAAAAGGGAATGATATTGAAAGTATTCAAAAAGTTTTAGCTGAAGCTAAATCTTTAACCGGAAACGGAAAACCTGTTTGTATTTTATTACAAACAGAAATGGGTAACGGAATTGATTTTATGATGCATACACATGCTTGGCATGGTAAAGCACCAAGTGATGCTCAATTGGAAGATGCTTTAAATCAAAACCCTGCAACATTAGGAGATTATTAAACCTTAGTGTTTAATTTTATATAAATTAACTAAAACCTCTTTCATTCAACATTGAAAGAGGTTTTTTTGTGATTTTTTAGTACAAGTAACAGTTATCATTTGTAAGTTTATAGTTATATTTACGTCTGTTCAAAATAATATTAAACTTAATAAATGAAAATAGGAATTGTTTGTTATCCAACTTTTGGAGGAAGTGGAGTAGTAGCAACTGAATTAGGAATGGCTTTGGCTCAAAAAGGGCATCACGTACATTTTATCACATATAAACAACCAGTTAGGTTAGATTTTATTTCTAATGACATTCATTTTCATGAAGTTTTTGTAGAAGAATACCCTTTATTTCATTTTCAACCTTATGAATTAGCGTTGTCAAGTAAAATGGTTGAAGTTGTAGAAATGTATGATTTGGAAATTTTACATGTACATTATGCAATTCCGCATGCGTATGCTGCGTATATGGCAAAACAAATGTTGAAAGAAAAAGGGATTGACATTAAGGTTGTAACTACATTACACGGAACAGATATTACACTTGTAGGAAGTCACCCTAACTATAAAACAGCGGTTGAATTTAGTATCAATAATTCTGATGTAGTAACTACGGTTTCAGAAAGTTTAAAGAATGATACTTTGCGTTTATTCAACATTAAAAAAGAAATACATGTAATTCATAATTTTATTGATTTTGAAAAATATCCTGAAATTCATGCTGAAGAGTGCAAGCGAAATACCATTGCAAAGGATAGTGAACGCATAATTACACATATCAGTAATTTACGCCCGGTTAAAAGAGCAACCGATGTTATGGATATTTTTTATAAAATTCAAAAAGTAATTCCATCAAAATTATTATTAGTAGGTGAAGGACCAGATAGGGAAGCTATAGAGTTTCAAGCAAAACAATTAGGAATTTTGGATCGAGTTTTATTTTTAGGAAATAGTAACGAGGTTAATAAATTACTTTGTTATTCAGACTTGTTTTTACTGCCTTCTGAAACTGAAAGTTTTGGTTTGGCTGCTTTGGAAGCTATGGCTGCAAGAACACCTGTAATATCAACAAATGCAGGTGGTTTACCTGAAGTAAATATTCAAGGAGAAACGGGATTTTTAAGCGATGTAGGTGATACCGATGATATGGCTAAAAACGGAATTTTTATTTTAGAAAATGATGAAAGATTGCAGCAGTTTAAGCAAAATGCTTTAGCACAGGCAAAACGTTTTAGTTTACAAAACGTTTTACCCGCGTATAAAGAACTGTATCGTGAAGTTGTTGTTGGTTGTTGTTAGTTTTAAAATATTATATTCTAATCCCTAATCTCGATTAACTATTATAATAATCTAGCGCTTCAATTAATAAGGCTTTATCAACTTTACAGTCAACTTTAAAATTCTCATAACTGGTTAAAAGCACAAAGTTTACTTGTCCGCCAACATTCTTTTTGTCGTGAATTAAAAGCTCCATAATAGGATCATAATCAGTCTTGTTAATTTGAACTTTTTCATAAATCTTAAGACTTTTCATTTTGATTTCAGCTACTTCTTCCGAAGGAAAATTTAATAGTTTTTCTGAAATATAACATTCTGTAATCATACCAATGGCAATAGCCTCACCGTGAGTTAATTTATCTTTCTCTTCAGATTCTAAAAAATACGATTCAATAGCGTGCCCTAAGGTATGTCCAAAATTTAATACTTTACGTAAACCTCCTTCTTTA
Organism: Lutibacter agarilyticus; assembly: GCF_900188235.1. GTDB lineage: Bacteria > Bacteroidota > Bacteroidia > Flavobacteriales > Flavobacteriaceae > Lutibacter > Lutibacter agarilyticus. The sequence goes on from NZ_FZNT01000001.1 coordinate 450,221, forward strand.
GGGTCTTCAGTTACAACTTCGTTTTTAATTTCTATTGAACGGTGAATTAACGTACTAATATTTTCAAGTGAAAGTTCGTCAAAATTTCTAATTTTATTCCAAATTGTTACGTCATAAGTTAAGCCATATTTAATAATTTCAGCTAAACCCGAGATAATTTCTCTTTCAGGAACTGTATTTAAGTATTGAGTGTCAATAAGTACCATTTCAGGATCCGAAAACAATCCAATTTGATTTTTCAACACTCCTAAATCAACACCTGTTTTACCGCCAACAGAAGCATCAACCATGCTTAATAAAGTTGTAGGAATATTAACAAAAGCAATACCTCTTTTAAATGTTGAAGCTACAAAACCACCTAAATCTGTAATTACACCACCACCTAAGTTAATCATTAAACTTTTTCGGTCAGCACCCAAATCTGTAAGTGCATGCCATACACCCGAGCAGGTATCTAAATTCTTATTTTCTTCACCAGCTTCAATTTCAATAATTTCAATTTCTTGAGTGGTTTCAAGAGCTTGTAATAAAATAGGTAGGCAATTTTCGTTGGTATTTTCGTCTACTAAAATAAATATTTTAGAAGGAGGAGTGTCAATAATATATTTGTTCAATTTAATATATGCGTCTTCTTGAAAATTTACGTAGTAATTATTGGATAATATAGGTTGCATTTTGGATAATATTTTTGTGCAAATTAAGGGTAAAAATATGAAAAAATAAACTGTTTGTAATTATCTTTGTTAAAACATAATTTGAATGGATAAAATATTTGACAATACAGAGGTTGCCTTTGAAGTAAAATCTAATTCAGAGATTGATAGAGCCTTTTATTTGTTTGAAATGATAAAGCGTGAGCCCTTAGTGAAAATAGGGACAGCTATGACTAAATTTGCGTTAAAAACGCACTTACCGGTTGAAGGATTGATACGAGCTACCGTATTTGATCATTTTTGTGGCGGTGTTACAGAAATTGATTGTATGTCAACCATTGAAAAAATGTATTCGAAAGGAGTACATGCTGTTTTAGATTATTCTGCAGAAGGAAAGGAAGATGATGAGCAGTTTGATTTAACAATGCAAAAAACCTTAAATAACATTAAGTTTGGTAAAGAAAAAGACAGTGTACCCTTTGCTGTTTTTAAACCTACAGGTTTTGGTAGATTAGAAGTCTATAGAAAATTAACTGAAGGTGAAGTATTAAGCGAACAGGAAATAAACGAATGGAATCGTATAAAAGAAAGATACTACATTGTTTGCAAGGCTGCTTTTGAAAGAGATGTACCTTTACTAATTGATGCTGAAGAAACTTGGATGCAAACTGCCGCCGATGATTTAATTGAAGAAATGATGGCTAAATATAATACTGAGAAAGTGATTGTTTTTGGTACGTTACAATTATACCGTTGGGATCGTTTAGATTATTTGAAGAAACTACATAAAAGAGCTAACGAGCAAGGTTTTAAAATAGGCATGAAATTAGTTCGTGGAGCTTATATGGAAAAAGAACGTGAACGTGCTGAAGAAAAAGGCTACAAAGATCCAATTTGTGAAAACAAAGCTGCAACCGATAAAATGTTTAATAATGTATTAACTTATATGTTTAACAATATTGAAGATATGGCTGTTTTTGCAGGAACGCATAATGAAGAGAGTTCTTATTTATTAATGGATTTATTGTCAAAATCTTCAATTGATAAAGCTGACAAAAGAATTTGGTTTGGACAGTTATACGGAATGAGTGATCATATTAGTTATAACTTGTCTAAACACGGTTACAATGTAGCTAAGTATTTGCCATACGGACCAGTAAGAGACGTGATGCCTTATTTAATTAGACGCGCAGAGGAAAATACATCGGTAGCTGGGCAAACAAATAGAGAGCTCGAATTATTGAAACGAGAACGAGAACGACGAAAAGTTTAAATCTTTTTTTAAATATTAATAAAGAGCTGTTTTAATGGCTCTTTTTTTAGTTTACTGTATATCAATATGTTAATTAAAAATTATTATTTTTAATTGGTGCTGTAAAACAAAATAAAACAACTACTTTTGCAGCTGCTAAAAAACATTATATGCAATCTATTAGAAACATAGCTATTATAGCTCACGTTGACCACGGTAAAACTACGTTGGTTGATAAAATTATTGATCAAGCTCATATATTAGATGAGCGTAAAGTACGTACAGATTTATTATTAGATAATAATGATTTGGAACGTGAACGTGGAATTACCATTTTATCTAAAAATGTATCAATCAATTATAAAGGTGTAAAAATTAACGTAATTGATACTCCTGGTCACGCCGATTTTGGTGGTGAAGTTGAACGCGTTTTAAAAATGGCTGATGGTGTATTGCTTTTAGTTGATGCTTTTGAAGGACCAATGCCTCAAACTCGCTTTGTTTTAGGAAAAGCTTTAGAATTAGGATTAACACCTATTGTGGTTATTAATAAGGTTGATAAGCCAAATTGTACACCAGATATAGTTCACGATAAAGTGTTTGACTTAATGTTTGCTTTAGATGCAACTGAAGAACAATTAGATTTTGCAACTATTTATGGTTCTGCAAAAAATGGTTGGATGAGTTATGATTGGAAAGATGAAACAGATAATATTGTACCTTTATTAGATTCTATTTTAGAAAATATACCTGAAGCTCCTTATTTTGAAGGAACACCACAAATGCAAATTACTTCATTAGATTTTACATCTTTTGTAGGTAGAATTGCAATTGGACGTGTATTTAGAGGAGATTTAGTTGAGGCAAAAGATTATATGCTTTGTAAAGCTGATGGTAGTTTTAAGAAAGTACGTATCAAAGAATTACATACATTTGAAGGTTTAGGTAAAAATAGAGCTGAAAAAGTAAGAAGTGGAGATATTTGTGCAATAACAGGTGTTGAAGGTTTTGATATTGGAGATACAATTGCTGATTTAGAAAATCCAGAAGCTTTACCAAGATTAAAAGTAGATGAACCTACTATGAGTATGTTATTTACAATTAATAACTCTCCATTTTACGGTAAAGAAGGTAAATATGTAACTTCTCGTCACTTACGTGATCGTTTGTTCAAAGAAACTGAAAAGAATTTAGCATTACGTGTTGAAGCTACAGATTCTGAAGATAAATTTAATGTTTTTGGTCGTGGAATTTTGCATTTATCTGTTCTAATTGAAACAATGAGAAGAGAAGGGTATGAGTTACAAGTTGGTCGCCCACAGGTAATTATCAAAGAAATTGATGGTGTTAAATGTGAGCCTTATGAAACATTAGTAATTGATGTTCCTGAACACTTAGCAAGTAAAGCAATTAACTTGGTAAGTTTAAGAAAAGGGGATATGTTGGTGATGGAACCTAAAGGAGATATGCAGCATTTAGAATTTGATATTCCTTCACGTGGTTTAATAGGTTTACGTAATAAAATATTAACGGCAACTCAAGGTGAAGCAATTATTAACCATAGATTACGTGGTTTTGATGCTTTTAAAGGAGAAATAGAGACTTCAATAAATGGAGCTTTAATTTCTGGAGATGCAGGTAAAGCAACTGCTTATTCAATTGATAAATTAGGAGATAGAGGTATTTTCTTTATTGATATCAATCAAGAAATATATAAAGGTCAAATTGTAGGAGAGAATAACAGACAAGATGATATGTCAATTAACCTTACAAAAGGTAAAAAACTTACAAATGTTCGTAAATCAGGAACAGATACAGCTGTAAACATTGCTCCTAAGAAAGAATTTTCTTTAGAAGAATGTATGGAGTATATTAAAGAAGATGAGTATTTAGAAGTTACACCTTTAAGTTTACGTATGCGTAAAATATCTTTTAGATAGTATAAAACTTAATTAAAATATTAAAGCCACTTACATTGTTATGTAAGTGGCTTTTTTTTGTAATGATTACTACTTTATGTGGGAGTGTAATATTCCTTTTTAAAAAACTGTAGAAAAAATATTGTAGATATAAGGGGGTTTATTAGGTTGACAATTTAGATGAAGTCTTAGAATCTTTTGAAATATTTAAACAAAATTGGGCTAAAAAGTATTTATCAATGCAATCTTGGGACAACCTAACAACTTTTTTAAGTCACCCCAATGAAATTAGAAAATTTATTTATACTATTAACATTATTGAAAGTTTTAATGCAAGTTCAAGAAAGTAAAACCGAACTAAAAAGGTCTTTCCTAATATTGAAGCTGCTTTAAAGTCAATCTTCAATCTATCAAACTGCACAAACATTAGCGAAAAATGGTAAAAAACATGTTTTAAAAATGGATAAATTTACAATCAATTTATTACTATAATTGAAAATAGGGTTCAACTTTAATAAATTGAACCCTATAAATAAGTTTACACACTTTACGGGATAGTGTCTTTTTAATTTAACTTTTACGTTCTAATAAAGCCATGTAAAAACCATCATAACCCGTTTTAAAAGGCGATACTTTATGATCTTTTAGAATTTGAAAATTCTCATTCTCTTTTATAAACTTTTTTACTTGATTTTCGTTTTCTGAAGGTAAAATAGAACACGTAGCATACACAACTTTTCCTCCAACCTTAACCAATTGCGAATAGTTTTGTAAAATTTCAGCTTGTGTTTTAATAATATTATCTACAAATTCAGGTTGTAATTTCCATTTACTATCAGGATTTCTTTTTAAAACTCCAATACCACTACAAGGCGCATCAATCAAAACTCTGTCGGCAGTGCCTTTCATTTTTTTGATCACTTTTGAAGAATCAATTACTTTGGTAGTAATATTATGAGCACCAGCTCTTCGGGTTCTAATTTTCAATTTTTTCAATTTACTTTCGTAAATATCGGTAGCAATAATTTGTCCTTTATTTTCCATTAAGGCGCTTAAATGTAATGTTTTTCCACCAGCACCCGCACACGTATCAATTACACGCATTCCAGGTTTTACATCTAAATAGGCAGCAACCAATTGTGAAGAAGCATCTTGTACTTCAAATAAACCATCTTGAAAACATTTAGTTTTAAATACGTTTGCACGCTCAACTAATTTTAAACCATCAGGATAACCGTCAATAAAAACAGTATCAATACCTTCTTCAGCTAATTTTTTGCGTAATGAAGCTTTATTCGTTCTAAGCGTGTTTGTACGTAAAATTACCTCAGCTTGTTTATTCAAGGCTTCAATTTCTTTTGTCCAATGTTTTTCACCTAACTCTTTTATCGCCAATTCATCCATCCAATCAGGAATAGACTCTTTAAAAACACGTGTTTTTTGAAGTTCATCAAATTTTCCTTTATATCTTCTTTCAGGAACTCCAACAAATTGTGGCCAATCGGGTAATTTATAACCTTTTAAAACAGCATAAACACTAAAGTTTTTCCAAACATTTTCAGTAGTATAGTGAGATTTTGTTCCAGCAATTTCATTGTATAAACGTTTCCAACGAACCATTTCGTAAATAGTTTCGGCAACAAATTTTCGGTCTCTAGCTCCCCAACGTGCATCGCGTTTTAATGCTTTTTGAACCACTTTATCAGCATACTCTTCTTCATTAAAAATAAGTTTCATGGAGTCAATAACTGTAAATACTAAGTTTCTGTGTAATCTCATACTAAAATTTTAAGGTTGCAAAGATACGTAATTAGTTACTATTAAAAATGTAATTGTTTATTGCTCTTTGAATTATTACCTTCGTGTTTTATAAAAGTAAATGAGTACGTATACCTTAAACACTTCTATCTCTTATTTAAAAGGCGTTGGACCTAGTAGAGCTGATCTTTTAAAATCAGAATTAGGCATCTATACTTTTGAAGATTTATTGAATTTTTTTCCGAATAGGTATATTGATAGAACTCAGTTTTTTAAAATTAATCAGTTGCAACAAAACTCGGCTGAAATTCAGGTAATAGGAAAAATCACAAACATAAAAACGGTACAACAAAAAAGAGGAAGTAGGCTAGTGGCCACTTTTAGAGACGAAACTGGTTTTATGGAATTGGTTTGGTTTAGAGGAGCAAAATGGATAAAAGATACACTAAAACTAAATACAACGTATGTTATTTTTGGAAAGACAACTCATTTTAACGGACTCTTCTCAATGCCGCATCCGGAAATTGAACTGCTGGCTGAATATAAAAAAAGCTTGCGAACTGCCATGCAGCCTGTATATCCTTCCACCGAAAAATTAACTAATAAAGGTATTACTAACAGAATTGTTTCAAAAATGATTCAAAATTTGTTTGAAGAAGTTCATGGTAAGTTTGCAGAAACACTTTCAGATTCAATTATTAAACAATACAACTTCATTTCAAAAAGTGAAGCTTTACTAAATATTCATTTTCCTAAAAACCAAGATTTATTAACTAAAGCACAGCAGCGTTTAAAGTTTGAAGAATTATTTTTTATTCAATTACAATTAATTCGAAAGAAGTTAATTCGGAAGTCAAAAATTAAAGGGTATAATTTTACACAGGTTGGAGCTTATTTTAATGAATTTTATAAAAACAAATTACCTTTTGACCTAACCAATGCGCAAAAACGCGTGTTGAAAGAAATTAGAAAAGATGTTGGCTCTAATGCGCAAATGAATCGATTGTTGCAAGGAGATGTAGGGTCTGGTAAAACAATTGTTGCGCTGTTAACGATGCTAATTGCATTGGATAATGGTTTTCAGGCAGCTTTAATGGCACCTACCGAAATTTTAGCAACTCAGCATTATAATTCGTTGGTTGAATTGTTAGACGGAATGGGAGTTAATATTCAACTTTTAACAGGTTCAGTAAAAACAAAACAACGCAAACTAATTCATGAACAATTAGAATCGGGCGAATTGCATATTTTAATAGGTACGCACGCTCTTATTGAAGATAAAGTAAAATTTAAGAACTTAGGAATCGCTATTATTGATGAGCAACATCGCTTTGGAGTAGAGCAACGTTCAAAACTATGGCGAAAAAACGAATTACCTCCACATATTTTGGTAATGACAGCTACACCAATTCCAAGAACCTTGGCAATGAGTGTGTATGGCGATTTAGATATTTCGGTAATTGATGAATTGCCTCCAGGACGAAAAGAAGTAAAAACAGCGCATCGGTATGATGCTAATCGCTTGTCGGTTTTTAAGTTTTTAAGAGATGAAATTGAAAAAGGAAGGCAAGTTTATGTTGTTTATCCGTTAATCAATGAGTCTGAAGCGATGGATTATAAAGATTTAATGGATGGTTACGAAAGTATTTCTAGAGAATTTCCATTGCCAAAATATCAAATTAGCATAGTTCACGGAAAAATGAAACCGACTGATAAAGAGTATGAAATGCAGCGTTTTGTGAAGGGTGAAACTCAAATTATGGTGGCAACTACCGTTATTGAAGTAGGGGTTAATATTCCAAATGCCAGTGTTATGGTTATTGAAAGCGCTGAACGTTTTGGTTTGTCTCAATTGCATCAATTACGGGGTAGAGTTGGACGTGGAGCTGAACAAAGTTATTGTATTTTAATGACGAGTTTTAAACTCTCGGCTGAAGCAAAAATCCGTTTAAATACAATGGTTGAAACCAGTGATGGTTTTAAAATTGCAGAAGTAGATTTAAAATTACGTGGCCCAGGAAATTTAATGGGAACGCAACAAAGTGGAGTTTTAAATTTACGAATTGCCGATATTGTTAAAGATGCCAATTTGCTAAAAATGGCAAGAGCTACAGCAATTAATTTACTAACAGTAGATCCTATTTTAGCAAATCCAGAAAATGGGTGTATAAAAATAGCTTACCAAAAAATAAGTAAAAACAGTACTATTTGGCAAAACATTAGCTAAATAACTACTTTTGAGGCTTACTTTTAATACCAAAACCTTAAAATTCTAAAGGCAACTTTTAACTTCAAACTTTTAACATTTAATATGTAATGATTATCTTTGCCATTCGAAAAAAAACAAATTTTAGATGAAAATATCATACAATTGGTTAAAGCAGTTTTTGAAGGTTGATTGGGAAGCGGAAAAAACAGGGGAATTATTAACCGATTTAGGACTTGAAGTTGAGGGAATTGAGACTGTTGAATCCATAAAAGGAAGTTTAGAAGGCATTGTTGTTGGTAAGGTGTTAACCTGTGTTCAACATCCCAATGCAGATCGTTTAAGAATAACCACGGTTGATTTAGGAACGGAAACACCTGTGCAAATTGTTTGTGGCGCTCCTAATGTTGCTGCCGGTCAAACGGTTCCTGTGGCAACTATTGGTACTACTTTATATGATGATAAAGGTGAAGGTTTCAAAATTAAAAAAGGTAAAATTAGAGGTGAAGAAAGTCACGGAATGATTTGTGCCGAAGATGAATTAGGTTTAGGATCCAGTCATGATGGTATTATGGTGTTGGATGATGAATTAGAAGCTGGTACTCCTGCTGCCAAAGTTTTCAATATAGAAAAAGACGAAGTTTTTGAAATAGGCCTAACACCAAACCGTGCCGATGCAATGAGTCATTACGGTACAGCGCGTGATTTACGAGCAGGTTTAATTCAAAATGGGGTAACCTTAGAATTGATATCTCCTTCAGCAAGTAATTTTCATGTAGATGATAGAACGTTGAAGTTTGATGTAGAAGTTGAGGATTCAGAAAAAGCACCACGTTATGCTGGAGTTACTATTTCTGACGTTACTGTAAAAGATTCACCAGAATGGATTCAAAATAGGTTAAAAGCAATTGGTTTAACACCAATTAATAATATTGTTGATGCTACAAATTATGTGTTGCATGAACTTGGCCAACCACTGCATGCTTTTGATGCTTCAAAAGTAAAAGGGAACAAAGTAATTGTTAAAACGTTGCCTTCTGGAACAAAATTTACAACCTTAGACGGTGTTGAGCGTGAGTTACATGAAGAAGATTTAATGATTTGTAACGGTAATGAAGAGCCAATGTGCATTGCAGGTGTTTTTGGAGGAATAGACTCTGGAGTTACAAATGATACGTCTTCAATATTTTTGGAAAGCGCCTACTTTAACCCTGTAACAGTAAGAAAAACGGCAAAAAGACACGCGTTAAACACAGATGCTTCTTTTAGATTTGAAAGAGGAATTGATCCAAATATTACAAAATATGCGCTTAAGCGTGCCGCAAACTTAATTTTAGAAATTGCAGGTGGAAAAATATCTTCTGAGATAGTTGATTTATATCCAACAAAAATGGAAGATTTTCAAGTGTTTTTATCTTTTGAAAAAATGAATCGTTTAATTGGTGCTGAAATTCCAAGAGAAACGGTAAAAAATATTTTAGCTTCTTTAGATATTAAATTTAATAGTGTTACTGATGGTGGTATTGGTTTAACAATTCCATCGTACAGAGTAGATGTAACTCGTGAAGCGGATGTTATTGAAGAAATTTTGCGTGTGTATGGTTATAATAATGTGGAGTTTTCACACAAATTAAATACGTCAATTTCTTTTTCAGAATTTGATGGTGTAAAAATTGAAAACGTTGTTGCCAACCAATTAATTGCCCAAGGTTTTAATGAAACTATGGCAAATTCGTTAACCAAAGCTGAATACCTTTCTTTAACCGATGTGTTAAATTCTGAGAATGATGTGGCTATGTTAAATCCGTTAAGTAGTGATTTAGGAGTTATGCGTCAGTCACTGTTATTTAGTGGTTTAGAGTCGGTTGTTTATAATATCAATAGAAAAAATAATGCGATCAAGTTTTTTGAGTTCGGAAAATCGTACCATAAATTTGAAAGTGGTTATACCGAAAACAAACACTTAACTCTATTTGTTTCTGGAAATAGAACAAAAGATACTTGGAATGTTGCTCAAAAAACAACAGATTTCTTTTATTTAAAAGGAATTGTACTTACGTTATTAAACCGATTAGGGCTTCAAAATTTAAAAACAACACCAACTAAAAATGATGTTTTTTCAGAAGGAATTACATTGTGTTTAGGAAAAATTAAATTGGTAGATTTTGGAGTTGTAAAACGTTCAATTAATAAAGAATTTGGAATTAAACAAGAAGTGTTATTTGCCGATTTTAACTGGGATAATGTGTTGAAAGTTGGAGGTAAATCTCAAGTTAAAATTTCTGAATTGCCAAAATTCCCTGCGGTAAAACGTGATTTCGCATTGTTGTTAGATAATAATGTATCTTTTGGTGAAATTTATAACTTAGCTTTTCAATCAGAGAGAAAACTACTAAAAGAAGTTGATTTATTTGATGTTTATGAAGGTGATAAATTAGCGGAAGGGAAAAAATCGTATGCGGTAAGTTTCTTATTGCAAGATGAAAACAAAACCTTAAACGACAAGCAAATAGATAAAATAATGCAAAAGTTGCAACAAACATTTGAAAAAAATGTGGGTGCTACCTTACGATAATTAAAACATTATAATTTTAAAGCCTTTAGATGAATTTCTAAAGGCTTTTTTTTAATTTTGCAAAAACAAATTCAATGTATAAACTTATAATTAGACCTTTATTTTTTCTGTTCGATCCTGAAAAAATCCACCATTTTACATTTTCATTTATTAAAATATTGTCTAAAATACCAGGAGTACCTGCTATTTTTAGAGGTTTATTTCAAGTAAATGATGAAAAATTAGAGCGTAAATTATTTGGGTTAACGTTTAAAAATCCAGTGGGTTTAGCTGCTGGATTTGATAAAAATGCAGTGTTATACAATGAGCTGGCTAATTTTGGTTTTGGTTTTGTTGAAATAGGAACGGTAACTCCAAAAGCACAAGCAGGAAATCCTAAAAAGCGTGTTTTTAGATTAAAAGCTGATAATGGGTTGATTAACAGAATGGGCTTTAACAATGATGGTTTAAAAGCTGCTATTGAAAAATTAAAACACAATAAGGGAAAAATTATTATCGGTGGAAATATTGGTAAAAACACAGCTACAATGCCTGATAGTTATACCAATGACTATGCAGAGTGTTTTAAAGAGCTGCATCCTTATGTAGATTATTTTGTGCTGAATGTAAGTTGCCCTAATGTTGGTAGTCACGCCAAATTAACTGATAAATCTTACTTAATAGAATTGATAACTAAAATGCAGGAGTTGAATAAGGAATTTTCAACTCAAAAGCCAATTTTATTGAAAATAGCTCCAGATTTAAACGAAATTCAATTAGATGAAATTATTGAAATTGTTGCAGAAACTAATATAGAAGGTGTTATAGCTTCCAATACTTCAGTAAATCGTGAAGGTTTAAAAGCTTCAGAAGAAATGCTTGAAGCTATTGGTAATGGTGGTTTAAGTGGAAAGCCAGTTAGAGAAAGAAGTACTAAAGTAATTCAATATTTGGCTGATAAATCAAACAAAGCGTTTCCTATTATTGGGGTTGGTGGTATACATTCGGCTGAAGATGCGTTGGAGAAATTAAACGCAGGAGCCGATTTAGTTCAAATTTATACAGGATTTATTTATGAAGGACCTTCATTGGTAAAGAAAATTAATAAGGCGATAATTAAGTCTTAAAGTCGGAAGTCAGAAGTCGGAAGTAGGATGATTGAAGATACTGGAAGCTGAATGTAGTTGAAGTCCAACAATTATTAATTAACAACCAAATTTGGAAATCCTTATCTCATTTATCGGAGCATCTATGTTGCTAACAATTATGCCAGGTCCAGACATTATTTATGTGTTGGTACAAAGCATTACCAATGGTAAAAAATACGGAATAGTAACTGCTTTAGGTTTAGTTTCGGGTATAATAGTACATACCACGTTGGTAGCTTTTGGAGTTTCGGCAGTATTAAAACAATCTGAAATATTGTTCTTTATCATTAAATTGTTTGGAGCACTGTATCTATTGTATTTGGCCTATTTGTCGTATAAAGCTACTGATGAAGTTTTATTAGATTCCAACGTTCAAAAGAAAGGTTTGTTAAAATTATTTAAACAAGGATTTGTAATGAATGTATTAAACCCGAAAGTTTCTATTTTCTTTTTGGCATTTTTTCCAGGATTTTTATTTAGTGAAAGCATAAGTACCGTTACTCAATTTTATATATTGGGAGGGTTGTTTATGTTGCAAGCTTTGTTTGTTTTTAGTATGGTTTCTATTTTATCGGGAAGTTTTGCACAGTATTTACAACGGTATCCTACATATAATAGCAACATAAAATGGTTTAAAATTATCGTTTTTTTAGGCATTGCGTTTTTTATTTTATTTTCATAATAGTATTGTATATTTGATTTGTTATAAATAGTCTAATGAAAAAAGTCAAACTAATAGAATGTCCACGCGATGCTATGCAAGGCATTAAGTCGCATTTTATTCCTACAGTTTCAAAAGCACAATACATAAACGCTTTGTTACGTGTAGGTTTTGATACGATAGATTTTGGGAGTTTTGTATCGCCAAAAGCCATTCCTCAAATGCGTGATACTGCTGAAGTACTTTCAAAATTAGATTTAAGCAAAACAACAAGTAAATTATTAGCCATAGTAGCCAATGTAAGAGGAGCAAAGGATGCTACTCAATTTCAAGAAATAGATTATCTGGGATATCCTTTTTCTATTTCTGAAAACTTTCAAATGCGAAATACGGGTAAAACTATTGACGAATCTATTGTTATTTTAGAAGAAATTTTAAACATCGCTGCAAAATCGAATAAGGAAGTGGTAGCTTACTTATCTATGGGATTTGGAAACCCTTATGGAGACCCATGGAATATAGATATTGTTGCTGAATGGACTCGCAAACTGTCGATTATGGGAGTCTCCATTTTATCGTTATCAGATACTATTGGAAGTTCAACTCCTGAAACTATTTCATACCTATTTTCTAATTTAATTCCGATGTATTCAGCTATTGAATTTGGTGCACATTTGCATTCTTCACCTTCAACTTGGTACGAAAAAGTAAATGCAGCATACAACGCAGGTTGTAACCGCTTTGACGGTGCAATTAGAGGTTATGGAGGTTGCCCAATGGCCAAAGATGAGTTGATTGGAAATATGCCAACCGAAAAGCTGATTTCTTATTTTACACAACAAAAAGCTTTCACGAACATTAATGCTATGAGTTTTGAAAGTGCTTATAATGAAGCATTAAAAATTTTTGAAAATTTATAATTCCTTCAATTTCAACCAACTATTTTAATACTCCTTTTAAGAAAATATGACATAAGTCATACTATTTAGAAATATTCTAAATAGTATTTTTATATGTAACTAACGTTACGTATGTTTGCACTCTATTTATAATGAATCTAAATTAAAATAAACGATTAAATAAACATTTCAAATGAAAAATAGAGGATTAATATTTGCACTATTATTAGCAAGTTTTTTAGGGTATTCACAACAAAACACAAATTTACAATCACAGGATTCAATTACACAATTTCAATCTCAGCAGAGAGATGGAAGTAGTTATTTTAATTCTGGTCAACGTTTATTAAACACACCAATTGATAAAGGTATAACACTAGGAGGTTATGGACAGATAGATTACAATGAACCAGATGGTTCTACACCTGGGAATATAGATGTGCATAGGTTGGTATTATTATTTGCCTATAAATTCAGTGATAAAGTAAGTTTTTTAACTGAAATTGAAGTAGAGCATGTAAAAGAAATTTATGTAGAACAAGCATATGTTTCTTATAAGGTGGCTCCATCTGTAAATGTATTAGCTGGTTTAATGTTGGTGCCTATGGGAATTATCAATGAATTTCATGAGCCAACAACATACCGTGGAGTTGAGCGTCCGAACGTTGATAAATATATTGTGCCAACAACTTGGAGAGAATTGGGTATTGGTGTAACAGGTAACATTAATAGTGCTTCTTTAAAGTATCAGGCATATATTTTTAACGGATTTATATCTTATAAAGATGGTTCAGGAGTTTTAAGAGGTATTGATGGGTTACGAAAAGGTCGCCAAAAAGGTGCTGAGTCTATTGTTACATCAGCTAACTTCTCTACAAAATTTGATTATTATGGAATAAGAGGTTTAAGACTTGGTTTAGCAGGGTATTTTGGTAAAACACAAACGGATGACACCTCTGTAGAAGAGAGTACAGTAGGTGTTTCTATGGTAGGTTTAGACGCTCGTTATGTGTACAAAAACTTAGAATTGAGAGGGCAATATATTTATACTGATTTATCTGATACCGACGCTTATAATATTTTTAATGATAAAGATTTAGGATCACAAATGAGTGGTGTTTATGGAGAAGTTGCTTACAATTTTCCTTTAAAAGGAGTACAGCAATTAACACCATTTTTACGTTATGAAAAATACAATACACATGCAGCAACTGCAGGTGATTTACCTCAAAATAAGGCATATGATCGAGATGATGTAACTTTTGGATTGGATTATAAAGTAGCCAATGGAGTTGTATTTAAAGTAGATTACCAATTGTTTAGCAACGCTGTTGTTGATAGTGAAACTAAAAAACAATTCAATGCAGGTGTAGGTGTTTGGTTTTAATGAATTTAAATTAAATGATTATATTTAAAGCTAGTTGAAGTATTTTAGAATCGGTAGAATAATCGTTTTTTAAATATTTTAGCTAGTTTATCAAATTAAACTCTTTTATCAAAAATAATAATATAAAGCATCATTACCTTATGAAAAAAATAATAGCCATATTTATAATTGTAGGTATTTCTTTAAGTTTTACAACATCAAAAAGAGTAGATGCTTTAATCAAAAAAGAAATTTCCTCAGTTTTTAATATCGAAACATTCACAAAGGAAGCATTCGTTATTTCTTCTGAAGTCAATAACGAATTACCAATAAAAATAAACGACACTAATTTTTTTAAAATTATCCATGAAAATGCTGTAATTGGGTATTATTACTTTGGAAAAGCTTACGGAAAAGCTGATTTTTTTGATTTTATTGTTATTTTTGATAATGAGTTAATTGTTTCAAAAGTAAAGGTTGTAACTTATAGAGAAGATCACGGTGGCGAAGTTGGAAGTAAACGTTGGTTGAAGCAATTTATAGGGACTTCTTCAGAAAAAAAATTAGAATATCAAGAAGATATTGTAGGTATTTCAGGAGCTACAATTTCTGTAAAATCTATGATGAATGAAGTTAATAAGTTATTACAAACGGTTACAATTTTAAATAATAAACAGCAACTATAATGGAAATACACGGACTTATTCATCAATTACCAAAAGAAATTAAAGGATTAATTTTGGTATTTATTTCCGTGTTAAGTATTGGTTTTTTTGGTGGTTTAAGCTTTGTAAATAATACTACAGCAATGAAACCAGCAAGTATTGAAACTCACTATTTGGGAAATGAAGATGATGAAGATGCCGAAATAATGAAATTCAAAAAAAATGAACGCGAAATATTAACTGTAGTTCACGGTCATATACTTTCAATGTCGGTTATTTTCTTTTTACTATCCTTAATTTTAGCAACTACTTCAATCAATAAAAAGCTGAAATATTTTTTAATGATAGAGCCTTTTATTTCAATAATTTTAACCTTTGGGGGCATTTATTTACTTTGGTGTGGCATTTTATGGTTTAAATATGTAATTATAGTATCGGGTACATTTATGACTCTAAGTTTTGCAATTGCTGTCATTTCAATAATTTATCAGTTATTGATGGTTAAAAATGTTAAGAAATAAATAATTCCTGTTATTTCAATAAAATAGTGTAAATTTGCTCGCAATTAATTTATAAGTTGATTGCACTATGATTTCACACGATTCCAAGTTTGTAGGAGAAGGATTAACCTACGATGACGTACTACTTATTCCAGCATATTCTGAAATATTACCTAGAGAAGTAAGTATTCAAACAAAATTTTCAAAAAACATTACTTTAAACGTTCCAATTGTTTCCGCAGCTATGGATACAGTTACAGAATCTGATATGGCAATTGCTATGGCACGTGAAGGTGGTATTGGTGTGTTGCATAAAAACATGACTATTGAGCAACAAGCTACAGAAGTTAGAAAAGTAAAACGTTCAGAGTCTGGAATGATTTTAGAGCCTGTTACTATTACTAAAGACGAAACAGTTAGTACTGCTAAAAGTATTATGAGTGAATACGGAATAGGTGGTATTCCTGTAGTAAATGGTGAAGGAACTTTAATAGGAATTGTAACCAATAGAGATTTACGTTTTGAAGGAAATAACAATCGTAAAATTGAAGAGGTAATGACTTCTGAAAATTTAGTTACGGTTTCTGAAGGAACTTCTTTAAAACAAGCTGAATTAATTTTGCAAAACAATAAAATTGAAAAATTACCTGTAGTTGATAAAAACTATAAACTGGTAGGGTTAATTACGTTTAGAGATATTATTAAAGTAAGCGAAAATCCTAACGCAAATAAAGATACTTACGGTCGTTTAAGAGTTGCAGCAGCTATTGGTGTAACTGGTGATGCAGTTGAGCGTGCGGCGGCTTTAATAGCTGCAGGTGTTGATGCTTTAATTATTGATACAGCGCACGGACATACAAAAGGGGTTGTTTCTGTATTAAAAGAAGTAAAAAGTAAATACCCTAATACCGATGTAATTGTAGGTAATATTGCAACTGGTACAGCTGCTAAATATTTAGTTGACGCTGGTGCTGATGCTGTAAAAGTTGGTATTGGACCAGGATCAATTTGTACAACTCGGGTTGTTGCAGGTGTTGGTTTCCCGCAATTATCAGCTATTTTAGATGTTGCTGAAGCTATCAAAGGTTCTGGTGTTCCTGTAATTGCTGATGGTGGTATTCGTTATACAGGAGATATTCCTAAAGCTATTGCAGCTGGTGCAGATACTGTAATGTTAGGTTCTTTACTAGCAGGTACAAAAGAGTCTCCAGGTGAAACTATTATTTTTGAAGGTAGAAAGTTTAAATCGTACCGTGGAATGGGTTCTGTTGAAGCAATGAAAAAAGGTTCAAAAGACAGGTATTTTCAGGATGTCGAGGATGATATTAAAAAATTAGTTCCTGAAGGAATTGTTGGTCGTGTACCTTATAAAGGTGAGTTAGTTGAAACAATGCATCAATTTATTGGTGGTTTAAGAGCAGGTATGGGTTATTGTGGTTCTAAAAATATTGAAACTCAAAAAGAAGCTCAGTTTGTTAAAATAACTTCAGCGGGTATGAGAGAAAGTCATCCGCATGATGTTACTATTACTAAAGAAGCACCTAATTATTCAAGATAATAACTAGGAATTATAATTATAAAAAAAAGGAATTGTAGCTTTTACAGTTCCTTTTTTTATGAAATTAAGTCTAATTGCTTATGTTAAAATAGTTTCAATCTTAAGTAATTCTTCTTCAGAAAAAGTGGTGTTCTCAATTGCTTTTAAGCTGTCTAAAATTTGTTCCGTTTTACTTGCACCAATTAATACTGATGTAATTCTATCATCTTTTAAAATCCACGAAATTGCCATTTGAGCCAAGCTTTGTCCTCGTTCTAAAGCAATAGTATGTAGTTCTTTTATTTTTGGTAAATTTTCTAATACCTGATTTGAATTTAAAAACGGACTGTCTTTTAAAGCTCTAGAATCTTTTGGTAAACCATTTATGTATTTGTTGGTAAGCATACCTTGCGCTAAAGGAGAAAAAGCTATGGAGCCAACACCTTCTTTTTCAATTAAATCTAGCAATCCATCTTCAACCCAACGATCCATCATACTATAACGCGGTTGATGAATTAAACAAGGAGTTCCTAAATCTTTTAAAATTTTAAAAGCTTCAGCAGCTCTTTTAGGTTCATAATTTGAAATACCAACATACAAAACTTTTCCTTGGCGAACCATTAAATCTAATGTTCCCATAGTTTCTTCTAAAGGTGTGTCATAATCTGGACGATGGTGGTAAAAGATGTCCACATAATCTAATCCCATACGTTTCAAGCTTTGGTCTAAACTAGCCACTAAAAACTTTTTTGAACCTAAATCTCCGTAAGGACCTTCCCACATTCCATATCCCGCTTTTGTAGATATAATCAATTCATCACGGTAAGACTTAAAATCTTTCTTTAGAATTTTTCCGAAGTTCTTTTCAGCTGAACCTGGAGGTGGTCCATAGTTGTTAGCTAAATCAAAATGGGTAATTCCGTTGTCAAAAGCACATTTTAGAAGATTTCTAGCATTTTTAAAATCATCATTATTTCCGAAGTTATGCCATAAACCAAGTGAAAGTTCAGGTAATAATAAACCACTGTTACCGGTTCTTCTGTAATTCATTTTTTCGTAACGTGAAGCATTTGCTTCGTATTTTTTCTTTTTGCTCATAATTATAGTAATGCTTCTTTTAATAATGTAATTGGGTGTTTGCTTTGTTTTTTTGTACCATCTTTTATTTGATGTCTGCAGCTTGTTCCTGCAGCTGAAATTTCAATTTCTTCAGTTAAATTTCTAACTTTTGGAAACAAAGTGTTTTCGCCAACTTGCATAGAAACGTTGTAATGCTCTTCTTCATATCCAAAACTTCCTGCCATTCCACAACACCCGGTATTTAAAATGGTTGGTTTGTAATTTGTTGGAATATTCAGCATTGTAAAAGTAGCTTCTGAAGTACTTAAAGATTTCTGATGACAATGTACATGAATTTTTATTTCTTTTAAATTTTTATTGAAATTAGCAGCACTTATTTTCCCTTTTTCAAACTCACCTTTTATAAATTCTTCAAAAGTAAAAGTATTTTTAGCAATGTTTTTAGCAGCAATTTTATCATTAGCTAAACGCAAGTAATCGTCTCTAAATCCTAAAATAGCCGAAGGTTCAATCCCTATTAAAGGAGTTTCTTCATAAATAATATGTTTAAATAGTTCAATATTTTTATCAATTACTACTTTGGCTTTATCTAAAAAACCTTTTGAAATAGCACTTCTGCCACTTTCTTCGTGATTAATAATGATTGTTTTGTAACCTAATTTAGTTAAAAGTTCTATAGCATTAATACCAATAGTTACATCGTAATAATTGGTAAATTCATCACAAAATAAATAGACTTCACCATTTTTAAAATGATTAGCATGAAGTTGTTTTTCATGGCGTTTGTACCATTTTTTTAAGGTGGTTTTATATAAATTAGGAATGCTACGTTGTGTTGCAATTCCCAATATTTTTTTAATAAAATAATTATTTAATGCAACATTGGTCAACGAAGGAAAAATGCTTCCTAATTTGTTGTATTTTACGTTATCAGCAAAAAGTTTGGTTCTTAATGTTGGCTTGTTTGTTTTGTAATATTGGTGTAAAAACTCTGCTTTTAATGCAGCAATATCAACATTGCTAGGGCACTCACTAGCACAAGCTTTACAACTTAAACATAAGTCAAAAACCTCTTTTAACTCTTCGTAATCAAACTTATTTATTTTATCGGAATTGGTTAAAAACTCACGCAAAGCATTTGCT
The DNA here is from genome assembly GCF_900188235.1 of Lutibacter agarilyticus. Taxonomy (GTDB): domain Bacteria; phylum Bacteroidota; class Bacteroidia; order Flavobacteriales; family Flavobacteriaceae; genus Lutibacter; species Lutibacter agarilyticus. The sequence goes on from NZ_FZNT01000001.1 coordinate 469,562, forward strand.
CTGGCACGTGTAGTGTCTTTTTCATTTTTTGTGGCTCTATAACTCGGACACATTGTTCCGCCAGCAGAAACAGGTTTTCTACAATCTCCAGATCCATTGCATTTTTCAGCAACTTTTAAAATTCCTTCACTATCTGAAAAATCTTGTAGGGTTTCAATTTTAGGTTCTGTTCTGTTGGTTTTGTAGCGTAAACTTTGATCCATAGGAAAAGCATCTACAATTTTTCCTTGGTTAAAAATTGTATGTGGATCAAAAGCAGCTTTGATACGTTTTAATAATTGGTAATTTTTTTTACCAATCATAAATTCAATAAATTCACCTCTAACAATACCATCTCCGTGCTCGCCACTTAAAGAGCCTTTGTATTTTTTTACCAGCTTGGCAACTTCAGTGGTAATAGTTCTAAACGATACTACATCATCGGTCTTTTTTAAATTTAATATTGGTCGAAGGTGAATTTCTCCAGCGCCTGCGTGTGCATAATAAACGGCACTTTGACCAAATTTATCCATCATAGCGGTAAATTCAGCAATATAATTTGGTAAATCTTTTAATTCTACAGCAGTATCTTCAATACAAGCAACAGCTTTGTTATCTCCAATAATATTTCCTAATGAACCCAAACCTGCTTTTCGTAAATTGATGGCTTTATTCACATCATTAGCCACTAATTTTGGATATGCATACCCAAAATTGTGTTTTTTTAAATCAGTAATTAAAGCATCCGCTAATTTTTGGGTAGTTTCCATCTCGTTAGCTTTTACTTCTAACATTAAAATAGCTTCAGGATCACCTTCAATAAAAAAACGATTTTGTATTTGAGCTCGGTTATTTTTTGTACAATCTAAAATGGTTTTATCCATTAATTCACACATATATAAATTGTGTTTCATAGCAACAACAACAGCTTCCATACTTTCTTGAATACTTTTGAAATGTGCTGCAACTAAAATATTTTGAGTAGGAGGAAGGCTGTCTAATTGCAGTGTTATTTCAGTGGTAAAAGCCAAGGTTCCTTCGCTTCCGCATAAAAGTTTTGCAATATTTAATTGTTTTTTTGAGTTGTTGAAAGCTGAGGTATTTAATAAAGCATCAACCGCATAACCTGTATTTCTACGGTGAATTGTTTTTTTTGGAAATTCCTTATTAATTTCTTGCTGAACTTCTTCCGAAGATAATTCGGTATAAATAGTTTTGTAAATGTTATTTTCTAACGAATTACCTTGTTGTTTTAAGTTAAATTCTTCTTTAGAAACAGCATTAAAAACAGCTTCTGAACCATCACTTAAAATGGTTTTTAACGCTAAAACTTTATCGCGAGTCACGCCATATTTAATAGAAGTTGACCCTGATGAATTATTACCAACCATACCTCCAATCATACAACGGTTGCTTGTTGAAGTATCTGGACTAAAAAATAATCCGTACGGTTTTAAAAACAAATTCAGTTCATCTCTAATAAATCCAGGTTGTACCGTAATAGTTTTATTGTACTCATCAAAAGCTATAATTTTAGTAAAATGTTTTGAAACATCAACTATAATTCCGTCGCCAACACATTGCCCCGCTAATGATGTTCCTGCGGTTCTAGGAATTAAGGAAATTTTATTTTTTGTAGCAAAATTAATTAGTTGTTGTATGTCCTCAATATCTTTTGGGAAAGCTACCGCTAATGGTATTTTCCGATATACAGAAGCATCTGTAGCATAAATACTTTTATGCAAATTATCAAATACCAACTCGCCATTAAGTTGCTTAGAAAGTGTTGTTAAATGTTGTTGAATCACTAGGTTGAATTTTGTAATTCAAATATAGAAAATACGATTAGAAATTAGGGTTTTTTATGCATCTAATTATGAAACCGTTGTGCCATTTTTAATGTTCTCTTTTGAAGTTTGAAGTAAAACTACTTGGTTGTTTTTGTTGTAAATGCCCAATATTAAGCATTCACTTAAAAAGTTAGCTATTTGTTTGGTTTTAAAATTCACAACAGCAATTATTTGTTTGCCAATTAAATCTTCTTTGCGGTACAATTGTGTTATTTGCGCACTTGTTTTTTTAATACCCAACGCACCAAAATCAATGGTGAGTTGATAGGCTGGTTTTCGTGCTTTAGGAAAATCTACTACTTCTAAAATAGTTCCAACTCTAATGTCTACTTTGTTGAAAACTTCAAAGCTGATTCCATGTTTCATGATTAGTTATTTTCAATAATTACAAATTCAGTTCGTCTATTTAATTCGTGTTCAGTATTGGAACATGGAATACCATTTGAACATTTATTTTTTAACTTAGTTTCACCATATCCTTTTCCAACAACCCTTTTTGGATCTATTCCTTGAGAAATAATATAATTCATTGAAGAATTTGCTCGGCGTTCAGAAAGACTTAGATTGTAATTATCTGGAGCTCTACTATCGGTATGTGATTGCACTTCAATTTTAAGAGTTGGGTATTTTTTTAGTACCCCAACAACTTTATTTAATTCAACAGAAGCATCTGGTCTAATTTCATGACTATCTAAATCAAAATAAATGGTATTGGTTTTAATAGCTTTTTGTTCACCAAAAGTTATAAATTCAATTACAGGCTCTAAAAGTATATTTTTGGTAACTAATGAATTATTAGTTGAATTAGTTTTAAATAAATTCTCAACAGATTTAAACTTTTGTTGAGTCACCGTAATTTTATTGTCGGAATTACAATCGATTGTAAATTTATAACCTCTTCCATTGGCCGTAAACTGAGTTTCGACAAATTTATTTTTTGAATACAAACTCACTTTAGCATTTAAAACAGGTTCGTTTGTTTCTTTGTTTAGTATAATTCCTGTGATGGTTTGCGTACATTCAATAGGAGTTAAGTTGATGGTTAAATCATTGGTTTTACTCAATGTTTTATCTGAAGTAAACATTTCTTCGGAAGTCATAAATTGTTCATTTTCAACCATTATTTTATAAGCAGTTTCGCATTGAATAGGAAAACTAAATTTATTTTCGGTGCTTGTAACTATTGATTCAATTAATTGATTTTCAAAAAACAAACTCACTTTAGCATTTAAAACAGGCTCATTTGTTTCTTTATTTAACACAATTCCTGTAATGGTTTGCGTACATTCAATAGGTGTTAGGTTGATGGTTAAATCATTGGTTTTACTCAATGTTTTATCTGAAGTAAGCATTTCTTCGGAAGCAATAAACGCTTCATTTTCAACCATTATTTTATAAGCTGTTTCGCATTGAATAGGAAAACTAAATTTATTTTCGGTGCTTGTAACTATTGATTCAATTAATTGATTTTCAAAAAACAAACTCACTTTAGCATTTAAAACAGGCTCATTTGTTTCTTTATTTAACACAATTCCTGTAATGGTTTGCGTACATTCAATAGGTGTTAGGTTGATGGTTAAATCATTGGTTTTACTCAATGTTTTATCTGAAGTAAACATTTCTTCGGAAGCAATAAACGCTTCATTTTCAACCATTATTTTATAAGCAGTTTCACAATGAATAGGAAAACTAAATTTATTTTCGGTGCTTGTAACTATTGATTCAATTAATTTATTGTCAGAAAATAAACTCACTTTAGCATTTAAAACTGGTTGGTTAGTTTCTTTGTTTAACACAATTCCTGTAATGGTTTGCGTACATTCAATCGGTGTTAAGTTGATGGTTAAATCATTGGTTTTACTCAATGTTTTATCTGAAGTGAACATTTCTTCGGAAGTCATAAATTGTTCATTTTCAACCATTATTTTATAAGCAGTTTCGCATTGAATAGGAAAACTAAATTTATTTTCGGTGCTTGTAACTATTGATTCAATTAATTGATTTTCAGTATACAAACTCACTTTAGCATTTAAAACAGGCTGGTTAGTTTCTTTGTTTAACACAATTCCTGTAATGGTTTGCGTACATTCAATCGGTGTTAAGTTGATGGTTAAATCATTGGTTTTACTCAATGTTTTATCTGAAGTGAACATTTCTTCGGAAGCAATAAACGCTTCATTTTCAACCATTATTTTATAAGCAGTTTCGCATTGAATAGGAAAACTGAATTTATTTTCGGTGCTTGTAACTATTGATTCAATTAATTTATTTTCAGTATACAAACTCACTTTAGCATTTAAAACAGGCTCATTTGTTTCTTTATTTAACACAATTCCTGTGATGGTTTGCGCACATTCAATAGGTGTTAAGTTGATGGTTAAATCATTGGTTTTATTGAGTATATTGTCTGATAAAAAAACTAATTCATTAGATTCAAAACCATCTTTAGTCGCAATTATTTTATAAGTAGTATCGCATTTTAGCGCAATTTCTTCTTTGGAATTTGGGTTGATAATTAGTTTTTTTATCAATGTATTGTTTTCAAAAATTGAAACAGGAACATCCTCTAAATCCAGCTTAGATTCTTTATGTAAAACACGAACAATAAAATTCGAAAGGCATTGTTTTTCAATATATTTAACCGAAAAAATATCAACATCACCAATACTTTCTTTTCTGTTTGAAGTAAAAAAACCGGCATTACCTTGTTGGTTTTCTACATACCAAAAATCGTCATATTCACTGTTAATAGGTGCTTTTAAGGCTACTGGAGTTTGATATGTTCCATCTTTAAATTCACTTTTAAAAATATCTAATCCTCCAAGTCCTTTATGTCCGTAAGATGAAAAGTACAAGTTATTATTTTGGTCTACAAAAGGAAAGAATTCAGATTCACGTGTATTGACTTTTGAGCCTAAATTTATAGGTTCAGAGAAGGTATTATTCGGTAAAATATCAACAACATACATATCAAATTCGCCGTAACTATCTTCTTTGTTTGAAGTAAAAAATAGTTGTTTGCCATCTTTACTAACTTCAGGACTCCTTACATCGTATTTTTTATGATTAAACGGTAAAACTTCGATATTTGAAATTTCTAGATTTTCATTAATTACAGCTTTTACAATATGCAAAGTTTTCCATTTAGCAGAATCTTTTCGAGATTGTGTATTGTAAAAATTGTTCCACGTAAAATAAACGGTTTTTTTATCAGGGGTAAATGTAATATCACCTTCTAAGATTGGATTATTAGTATTTTTTGAGAATCTAGCTGTTTGTATAATATCACCATCATTAGTAACCGAACCTACATACATTTCTAAATGTAATTGACTATTATTTCGTGTTCTTTTGTTAGAAAAGTTTTTGTCTTTATCTACCTTTTTTGAGGAAGCAAATAAAATAGTAGCATCATCTAAATAAGAAATTCCCAATTCTGCATATACTGAATTTATAGAAGTGTTGAATACTTCAATTTTTGTTTCTTGAGCTTTTAAAGTTGAAATAGTTATAATTAAGAATAACCAGCCTATTTTATTCATTGTACTGAGTTTATTTTTATTCATTTTTTTTTAAAAACCTTTCAGAATTAATTAATAAAAAAGGTTTTTCTTAAAAAAAGAAAGTTTCTTACCTTCAAATTTATGTCCGTAAAATTAATAAATTCACGTAACCCCAAAAATAACAAGTACATAAATTTCTTATTCGTTAACACTCGTTAACGCTATTATCTCATTTTTTAGAGCGAAATAAATTATATTTGAATGTTATTTATTTTTTAAATATATACAAAATTCAATTGACACCCCAAAACATTCAAATTTTAATAAATTGACACCTTACAAAATATTTAAACTCGTTTTTATACTTCTAATTTTTGGTATTCAAAATTTATGCGCTCAGGATATAACAGGATTTGTTATTGATGAAGAACATAAACCACTTGAATTTGTTTCAGTAGCATTGTTACAACCTAAAGATTCATTATTAGTTAAATACACTTCAACAGATTTAGAAGGAAAATACGAAATTTCAGGTGTAAAATCGGGTACTTATTTATTTCAAGTTTATTTAATGACATATGAGGCGCAACAAAGAGTTCTTGTCGTTGAAAACAAACACTTAAAGTTAGATACAATAAAATTAAATAGAGAAGTAAATACCCTTAATGAAGTTGTAATAAGCGCTGTAATTCCTATCAAAATAAAACAAGATACCGTTTCATTTAATACTAAGGCTTTTAAAGTTCGGCAAGATGATAATGTTGGAGAGCTGATAAAAAAATTACCAGGAATTGAAATTGAAGCAAATGGAACTGTAATAGCACAAGGAGAAGAAGTAACTAAAATTTTGGTTGATGGTAAGGAGTTTTTTACAAATGACCCTACAATTGCACTTCAAAATTTATCGGCTGATGCCATAGAAAGTGTTGAAATTATTGATGAAAATAGCGATGATTCTAGAGTTTCAGGAGTTAAAGATGGGGAACAATCAAAAGTAATTAACCTTGTTTTAAAGCCAGGTAAAAAGTTTGGTTACTTTGGTAAGGCAGGTGCTGGGTACGGTACAAATGATAGGTATGCGACCAACTTAGATTTAAACAGTTTTACAAGTAAAACCCAAGTGGCTGTCTTTGGAAAATTAAATAATATTAATAATACGGGCGCTTCAGTTTTTAACAGAGATGGTACAAAAAGCAGTTCAGCTAATGGGTTTCTTACTACTGGAACAGCAGGAGCAAATTTTAATTATGAATTAAAGCCCGACTATAATTTTAATGTAGATTACTATTACGGTTATACAGATAACAAACAAGGTTCTAGGTCTAACAGAACAGAGTTTTCAAATCAAGGTTCTTTTGATTCTAAATTAACCAATGTAAGTAAAGAGGTTTCAAATAACCATAATGTGAATTTTAGTTTACGTGATCGCTCAAAAAAAGGTGCTTATTTATTATTAAGAGGGAGATTTAAAAGCGATGATCGTATTGGTGATGGCGCTAATAAAACCACTTATTTTAATGATGATGGAAGTGAAGACACTAGTAGTGATAGACTAGTAAATAGTGAAGATGAAAAAAATGATGGAGATTTAAGGTTTTCGTACCGTAGAAAGTTAAGTGAAAAAGGTAGGAATATTAGGGGAAGTTCGGGTATAACTTTTAATAATAGTAACAATCAAAACTACCAGCAGTCCTTAAACGAATACAACTTATCTACCCCTGAAGATTATAGAAAAAGTAATGAAATAATTACTAGAGATAATAAAAATAATACGTTTAAATACAACTGGTCTGTTCGTTATACAGAGCCTATAATTAATAATCATTACCTAAACATTACTTCCGATGTTAAAAATGAAGTTAGAACACTTGATTTGGTTCAAACAAAAATTGTGAATGATGAAGAAAAACCCGGATTTGATCATATTCAAGATTATAAAAGAGAGCAATATGAAAATACCTTAGGTTATTTATTTAGTAAAAACAAAATGCAAGTTTCTCTTTCGGTAATACATGACATTAAAAAACAGTATTTAGATATTGATGGTTTTTCGATTTTAACAAAAAACTATACCAATATTTTACCAAAAGCAACCTTAAGTTACGAAGTTAAAAAAGGGAAAAGGGTTCGTTTTTATTATGCGAAAAGTATTATTACACCTAATGTTGGACAATTATCACCCATTATAAATGATTTTAATCCTTTAAGAGTCTCGTTTGGAAATCCTTCACTAACTCCATCAGAAGCACATCATATAAACGCACGTTTTTTCTCGCATAGTTTTAAAAGCGCCAACAGTTTTTTTATTTACTTAAAATATAACAAAACAAATAATGCTATAGTTTCTAAGCGTTATTTTGGTGAAAATAGGGTTAGATACTCAACCTTTGAAAATTATGGGGCAAACTCTAATTTAAGTGGAAATATCAACTTCAGCAGGAAAATTAGCAAACTAAATATTAGATATGCAGTTAGAATGAATGGAAAAATGTACGATAGAACTACTATTATTTCTGAGGAATACAATGTAATTAAATCTAAAACAACAGGTGGTGGACTTAGCTTTAGTAATATTAATAAAAACATTGTTGATGTAACTGTGGGTGGAAAAATAAAGTATACCAATTCAACTTATTCTTTGCAAGACACCGAAAATAATTATGTAGAACAAAATTATTACACCAAATTTGATTACGATATTTCAAACAGTATCAATTTTAATTCGCAATTTAATTATTCATTATATTCTGATAGTAATTTTGATTCTCAGGCTGTACCAATATGGAATGCAGCTGTGGAATATGTTTTTATGAAAGGAAAACGTGCAAATTTAAAATTACAGGTAATTGATATTTTAAATAAAAATATAGGTGTTTTTATTAGAAGTACACCTGATTATTATGAAGAAACCTTCAGAAAAAATTTAGGTACTTACGCAATGTTAAGTTTTAATTATAATTTAAAACCACCTTCAGGAAAAAATAGTAAAAGACATAATAAAGCGTAATAACTTATTTTATTTATGAAATTAGCCAGTTTTGTTGTTTCATTAAATTATAAATATGTGCATAATGGTGGTTACAATGCCAAGCATAAATTCCAATATTTTTTTCTAAAGAAACCAATTCTTTACTTTCAGGATGAATAAAACTAAGTTTTAAATTTTTTGAAGTCAACCCTTTTAGTAAATAAATCCATTTTGCATGCACCGCTTTTAAAACGTTTATAGAAAGTAGGATAGGAGCTGACTTGCTATCAAACAATTTAGCCCATTTATCTTCAAAGTATGCCTTAATTATTGGTTTATCTTCTGTAAGTGTCCATTTAAACCGTATATAACTATTTTGATGACTGTCAGCACAATGGTGAATAACTTGCCTTATTGTCCAGCCGTTTTCTCTGTAAGGTGTATTTAATTGATCGTTATCTAAATGTTTTACTAACTTATCAAGTTTTGAAGGAAAGTTTTCAATAATTACTATCCATTCATTTAATTGATTCTCATTAATTACAGAGGGAATTATAGCTTGTCCAATTGGATATTTTAAGTCTTCCATCATTTAACTATTTTTTATCATATTTTTCAATAAAACGTTTAGCTTGTTTATTTCCAGAATCTAAGCTAACAGATTTTTTGTAAAATTCAATGGCTTTTAAAGTATCTCCATTTCTTTTTAAAGCATCAGCATAACTGTCATAAACGTTTGAACTATATGGGTATAATGCTATATTTATTTTGAAAATTTGTAATGCTTCTTCGTAATTTTTAGTTTTTAATTTTTGGTAGCCTAACCTATTAAAGTTCTGTTCTTCAATAGTTGGATCTAAAGAATCGTTTTTTTGAATTGTGAAATAGGCTTCTAATGCTTTATCAAATTCATGATTAGCTAAATATTCTGAAGGTGTTTTTTCAGTAGGATCTAATTTTTTGAAATTGTATTGTAAAGATTCATTTTCTTTAGGAACTAAAACTAAATACGCTTTACCATTACTTGGATTGTTTAAAAATTGAATTTTTTCATTCATTTCTTTAACAAAAAAGGTGTTTTCATCAATTTTAAGAGGTTTAATTGCTGTTGCGCCACGCCATTTTAAAAAGAGCGTATTATCATTAAAATAAACGGTAATTAATTCATCTGAATTATAGAGATAACGCCCCGTTGTTTTATTGATGAATGCTTCACTGTTTGAAGTATTTGAACAACTGATTATAAATAATAAAAGAAGGGTATAAATACTAGTTTTGAGTTTCATAATTTTTTGAAGTTGTCATGTGAAAATATAAAAAAAACATCTAATGATTTAATAATTAGACGTTTTTTTATTTGTTTTGTAACAAATTAACTAACCTAATTTACTTCAATAAAAAAGCCTTGATTTTACAATCAAGGCTTTTTTAATATATTATTTTGAAGGGAATTATTTTACATCCATTAATTCAACATCAAAAATTAAGGTAGCATCTGGAGGAATAACTCCACCAGCACCTTGACTTCCATAGGCTAAATTTGAAGGAATTACAAAACGTGCTTTATCTCCAACTTTTAATAATTGAATACCTTCATCCCAACCAGCAATTACTTGGCCAACACCAATTGTAAAATCAATAGGTTGTTTACGTTGGTATGATGAATCAAAAACAGCACCATCAACTAACTGACCTTTGTAGTGTACAGAAACACCACTACCTTTTGTAGCTTGTTTTCCGTTACCTTCTTGTAAAATTTTGTAACGTAACCCACTTGGAGTTTCATCGTATCCAACAGCAATTTTATCCATTGCTTCTTTTGCTGCTTTTTTAGCTTCTTCTTCTCTTTTTGCTCTTGATCCTTCAAAAGTTCTAAAAGCTTCAACTGCATTAAATTTTTCAGCAGCTTCACCAACTCTTACTATTTCTAAAGTTTCTAATACATCGTTTTGAGCAATTGCATCAACAACATCTTGTCCTTCAACAACCTTTCCAAACACAGTATGTTTGTTATCTAACCAAGGTGTAGCAACATGTGTAATGAAAAATTGAGACCCGTTTGATGCAGGACCAGAATTTGCCATTGATAAAATTCCAGGACCACTGTGTTTTAATTCAGGGTGAAATTCATCATCAAAGCTATATCCAGGAGAACCTGTACCAGTACCAAGTGGACATCCACCTTGAACCATAAAATCAGCAATTACTCTGTGGAATTTTAACCCATCATAATAAGGAGTTCCTTGTGGTTTTGAACCATTCTCTAAGTTTCCTTCAGCTAAAGCAACAAAGTTACCAACAGTACCAGGAGTTTTTTCAAATTCTAAATTTACTACTATAGCACCTTTTGAGGTGTTAAATTTTGCGTATAATCCGTTTTCCATTTTCTTAATTTTAAAACGTAGCAAATATACATACTTTCATTTGATATGAAAGGATACAAATCCTAATTTGTTGTTAAGGCCTTAGATGTTTTATAAAACAATAAGTTAGAATTAAATACGAAATCTATTTACTTGTTTTACCTGACACTAATTGTCGTGTTATAAACAAATTTAGCAATGTATTTTTGTAATGTAATTAATAGTGAGAATTACAAAATTTTTCATAAATAAGGTTTGATTGTTTAAACTACCCAATTATAGAAGTGTGAATTGGGTAGTTTTTTTTTCGACATTTAGTGTCGTGTGTTACAACAAATTATCTTCATAAATTAGTGCTTTATTAAAGATTTGAAGTATGAAAAAATTAATATTTATTGGGGCATTATTCATTTTTGCTTGTGTTATGGCTTTCATGACAAAAGACACCTATGTTTATATTGAAAAAGATGTGTCAAGTGATGTTTTTCATTATAATAAGAAATGTTCAACAATTCATAATCATGTAATGAAAAGAGTGACTTTAGCTGATGCTCAACGACTTGATAAAAATGTATGTAAAGAAGAAGTTTGTAAAGAAGAAAAAGAACATTAATTTATATGACACTCAGTGTCATATAAATAATAGTTTTTGTAATTTATATTTGTTATGTAATTTAAGAATAAGTAGTTTGAAATTATTTTTTTAATAAAGAATATTTAGAGTAATTATACTTTTAAAGGCTTTTATAAACTGCTAAAAATTTATGTTAAATAATTAATTTTTCTTATTCATAATATTACTATTTCATATTGTTTAACATTGATAATTATTGATGTTTTAATTATATTTATTCTGTAGAAATTTTAAATTATTTTATTATGCGAAATAGTATATTATATACATTTTTACTAGTTTTTTTCTCTAGTATCGTTTATGCTCAAAGTTCTAATCCAGATATTAGTGTAGGTGCTACTTATACTATTGGTGAAGCAGATTATTATAAACACATTAACTTTCCCAGAAATAATTTTATAATAAAAAATGGAGGAATTGCTAATTATAATAAAGTTAAAGGTAAAACAGTTGTAGTAACATCAATCAATGAGAGAAAAAATGGAACTTTGGTTGCAACTATTAAATTAACTTCAGAAAAGAAATTTTTTAACAGTCACAAATATGTTACTGTAAATATTAACGAAGCTATTAATAATAAAGAGTTATTAATAAATTAAAAATTATAAATATTTTAAAAGGCTTTTTAATTTAGGAAGCCTTTTTTTATGCTTTCAATTTTATAAATATTATATGTGTAAGAGAAAAACGGTTGTAAAGTAGCAATGATTGTTCATTATACGACATTACATGTCGTATAATGAACCGCCTTAGCAGCGTATATTTGTAGTGTAATTAAGAATAAGAATTACAAAGTTTTTCATAAATAAAGTTTGGTTTGATTGTTTAAAAGCCCAATTCACTTAATGAATTGGGCTTTTTTTAAGAAATAAGAATTATTATCAAACGTCTGAAACAATAATTGAATTTGTTGCAGAAGTATTTTGTTCAATTTGTTGAGCATCACTGGTTAAACCACAACCTCCTTTAGCTGATTTACAACTTGTAAATGTGATTGCAATTAAGGAAATTCCTAAAAAATAGGGGATTATTCTTTTCATTTTTTTAAAGGTTATAATTTTATAATAATCTAATATACAAATAATTTTTTATTGACTTAATTTATTTAAGGTATAAATAATTAATTCCTCAACTGGTTTGTAGGGATCTTCGCTAAAAGTACCATTTGCTCTATTTGCAATAATAGCGTTCATAGAACAGGCATTATGGCCCAATAATTTTGATAAACCATAAATAGCTGAAGTTTCCATTTCTAAATTTGTAATTCTAACATCGTTGTATTCAAAATTATCAATTTTACTATTTAATTCTGGATCTTCAATTGCTAAACGTAAAACTCGTCCTTGAGGCCCGTAAAAACCACCAGCCGTAGCCGTTACGCCTACAAACACTTTCTCACTAGCTAATTTTTGTTCTAAACTATTAGAGTTTTCTACAATATATGGTCTTGCTTTTCTAGGACTCCAACTGGTATGTTTTATAAAAGCATCTTCAAAATCGGCCTCTAAAATATGTTCACAATCATAGGAATGTAACATTCCATCAAAACCTAAACCATATTTAGCCAACACAAAACTATCTACCGGAATATCTTTTTGTAAAGAGCCTGAAGTTCCAATTCTAACTATATTTAATGAAGTATGTGTTTCTTTTACAATTCTATTTTCTAAATCAATATTAAATAAAGCATCTAATTCGTTTATAACAATATCAATATTATCAGGACCAATTCCGGTTGAAATAACCGACATTCGAGTGCCTTTAAACATTCCTGTAATTGTTCTAAATTCTCTTTTTTGAGTTTCAAATTCAATTGAATCAAAGTGTTTTGCAACTTTAGGAACTCTATTTTGATCGCCTACAAAAATTATGTTTGCAGCAACATTTTCAGGTTTTAAGTTTAAATGGTAAATACTACCATCTGGGTTCAGAATTAATTCTGAAGGAGCTATTTTATTCATATTTTATCCGCCAACGCGTTTGATGTTATATCCTTCTTTTTGAAGGATTTCCATTATTTTATCTCTGTAATTTCCTTGAATAATTATTTCGAAGTCTTTAACGCTTCCGCCAACACCACATTTTGTTTTTAATAATTTTCCAAGTGTTTTTAAGTCACTTTCTTCACCAACAAAACCGGTAATTACTGTGACTGTTTTTCCACCTCTTCCTTTGTTTGAAAAATGTGCTTCTAAATATTGTTGATTAGGAGGTAAGGTTTCTTCTGTTTCGTTTGTATTTAATGCAAATTCATCATTTGTTGAAAATACAAATCCGCCTAAATCTTCAAGGCTGTTTAATTTTTTTTTACTCATAATGCTTTTAAAAAAGGGTAACTAATTTAAGCAATAAAATCTTATTTTTTTATTTTATTCCAACTAAAAAGTAATGCGGCAAGTAATTCAAATAATAAGCCAATAGCCATTAATATATTTGACTGTTCCCAATCAAAAAAGCTTGAAATAGCACCAACTATTAATAAAAAAATTCCGAAGGTGAATATTGATATTACTTTTTTTGAAATCATTTTAATAATCCTAATTCTTTTAAACGTTCATTTAAAAATTCGCCAGCCGTAATATCATCATATACTTTTGGGTGTGTTTCGGTAATGCATTCAGGTAAGCAGTTTAAAGGCATTTCGCTAATTGGATGTGTGAAAAATGGGATTGAATAACGTGGTTTGTCCCAATCTTCACGTGGCGGATTTACCACACGATGAATGGTAGATCTTAGTTTGTTGTTGGTTAATCGTTCTAACATATCACCAACATTTATAACCAATTGTTCAGGAAGTGCGGTTACTTCAATCCATTCGCCTTGCTTATTTTTAACTTGTAAACCTGCGGCTGAGGCTCCCATTAACAACGTAATTAAATTAATGTCACCATGAGCAGCAGCTCTTACAGCTCCTTTAGGTTCACCTTTGATAGGTGGGTAATAAATTGAACGTAAAATACTATTTCCATTAATAACATATTTATCAAAGTAAAGTTCATCTAAACCAATATGTAAAGCCAAAGCCCTTAATACATAAATAGCGGTTTTTTCTAATTTTTTGTAAGCTTCCATTCCAACTTCATTAAAATTTGGAACTTCCTTAACTAGAACGTTTTTTGGATATTCAGCTTTTAGTTTTTCATTATCAACAACTTCCTGTCCAAAGTGCCAAAACTCTTTTAAATCGCCTTCTTTTTTTCCTTTAGCACTTTCTTTTCCGAAGGAAGTAAAACCTCTTTGTCCCCCAATGCCTTCAATTTCATATGATTGTTTTATTTCCTCAGGTAAGTCAAAAAAAAGTTTAACTTCGGTGTATAATTTAGCTGAAAGTTCGTCGGATAAAAAATGCCCGCGTAGTGCAACAAAACCAATTTCTTCGAACGCTTCACCAATTTCTTTTATAAATTTTTTCTTTTTAGTTGTATCATCCGAAATGAATTCAGACAAATCAACACTTGGTATTTTTTTCATAAAATTAAATTTAGCAACTTTTTAAAAGTACAAAAAAATAATTATTTACGAGCGTAAGGAATTAAATAACTAAGAGTATAGTTAAATCCGAAACCTAAATTATTAAGGGAAACGTTATAAAATCCAGGAATGTATAAATTTTTGAAATTTTCAGGATCTTTATTACTGGTAATGGCCTTAAAACTTAAGCTAAAACCCATATAAAAGTTTTTAAAAGTTTCAACTTTTAGTCCTAAAACAAATTCAGCCCATTGTGCGCTAAGACCATTTAGTTCGGTATTAACTTCTACTGTTTCAGGAGGTAAATAAGTGCCATACATATTTGGAGTATAGCTGTTTAGTTTTTGATCAAAAAAGCTAACTCCATATCTTAAGCCAACATAAATTTCATTGGTCATTCCAACCCAATTTTTATAGGCATTATAATTTGCTCCAATTTTAAAATAAGAACCTTCAGTAGTATAATTTAAGTAATCTTCTGTTCCTGTTTTATTATCGAATCCAAATTCAAGTGCTGCGTAAAATTCTTTATAAACTCTAGCGTCAGCTACTATTTCTAATCCTTTATAATCGCTATCAATAAAAGAGATGATAGGTTTGCTAATATCAACACCAAAGCGTATTCCATATACTTGTTTAACTTTTGTAGTGTCTTGTTCTTGTTGTGCGTTGAGGGCTACAACAGAGCATAGTAGGCTAATGAAAAATAGTAATCGCTGCAATTGTATCATTATCTATAATGTTGTTATTAATATCAATACCTTTAATCCAGTTTGTTGTATTGCTTTCTAATTCAAAATCTTCAAAATTAATTTTATATCCACAAGCACGTCCAACAAAAATGGCTGTTCTTGTATAGCTAATTTTCATTTCGTCAACCAAGCCATTTGCTGCAATTTCATAGGTAGTGAAGTTTTCGTTAGTATCTAATGGAATGTATAGAGAATCAAGAGTTGTGTTGGCGGCATAAAGTTCGTTTTCTATAACCCTAACAGAATCTAATAAAATACTTTTATATTCACTTTGATCATCACTGTCATTAAATCTAATTACTAAAAATGGCGTTGTACCTTCAATACAAATGTCATCTTTTTCGCAACCTGAAATTGCAACTAAAGTAATTACGATTAAAAAAAATAATTTTCTCATTGTTTTATTTTAATTCTAAAAGCACCACATTTTCTACATGATGTGTTTGAGGAAACATATCTACAGCTTGCGTTTTTACAATCTTATATTGTTGTTTCATTAAAGCTAAATCACGTGCTTGAGTTGCTGAATTACAACTTACATATACAATTCGCTTTGGAGAAATTTCCAATATTTTAGCAACTACATTTTTATGCATTCCATCTCTTGGAGGATCTGTAATAATTACATCTGGCTGTCCGTGTTTTTTTATAAAAGCATCGTTAAAAACATCTTTCATGTCACCTGCATAAAACTCAACATTCTCAATTTTATTAAATTGTGCATTTAGTTTTGCATCTTCAATTGCCTCAGGAACAGATTCAACACCAATTACCTTTTGAGCATTTTTTGCTACAAATTGCGCAATAGTTCCAGTACCTGTATAAAAATCGTATACAACTTCATTACCACTTAAATTGGCAAAATCACGAGTTATTTTATACAATTCATAAGCCTGAGTTGAATTTGTTTGATAAAATGATTTAGGTCCGATTTTAAATTTCAACCCTTCCATTTCTTCAAAAATATGATCTCTACCTTTAAAAAGTATAATATCTTGATCGTAAAGGGTATCGTTTCCTTTACCATTAATAACATATTGTAATGATGTTATTTGTGGGAATTCTTCAGAAAGAGCATTTAATAACGCTTCACGTTTTGCTTTATCTTCTTTAAAAAATTGAATTACCACCATAATTTCACCTGTTGATGAAATACGTAACATAATGGTTCGTAATAAACCACTTTGTGCTCTAGGATTGTAAAATTCTAAATTGTTTTTTATTCCGAAATCTTTGATGAAATTTCGAATATCGTTTGAAGGATCTTCTTGTAAATGACATTTGTGTACATCTAAAATTTTATCCCACATTCCTGAAATATGAAAACCACAGGCATTTCTATTGTCAATTTCTTCTTCTGAATTAATTTCTTCTAAAGTTAACCAACGACTATTTGAAAATGAAAATTCCATTTTATTACGGTAGAAGTATTGTTTTTCACAACCCAAAATAGGTGTTACTTCAGGTAACTCTAAATGACCAATGCGAATTAAATTGTTGGTAACTTCATTTTCTTTATAAGCAAGTTGGTGTTCATATCCCATATTTTGCCATTTACAACCTCCACAGTGTTCAAAATGTTCACAAACAGGTTCGGTTCTTTTATCCGAATAGGAATGAAACTTTATTGCTGTACCTTCAAAGTAAGCTTTACGTTTTTTTCCGGTTCTAATATCTACAATATCTCCAGGAACAGTGTTTGTTAAAAAAATAACACGTCCATCAGGAGCTTTAGCAACAGTTTTTCCTCTTGCGCCAGCATCAATAACTTCAATGTTTTCAAAAATTAACGGTGTTTTTTTTCTTGCCATGTTGCAAATGTACTATTATTTAGCATAAAAAAAGCACCTCTTATAAAGAGATGCTTTTGATTTTTTTTAAAAAGGTTAAATTATTTAACGCTTCTCATATATGCAGCGATTGCAGCAAGTTCATCACCAGATAAATCTTTTACAAAACCATCAAGATTTGCTTTCATAATTGCAACTTGACCTGGATCAGTATCAACAATTGCTTCAGCTTCTCCTTTTAAGAATTTTACAATATCTGCGTTTTGATCAGCATATACTTTATTAATGTCTTTTATTGAAGGTCCAATTACTTTTGCATCTGCTTGGTGACAAGTAGTACACGTTTTTTCAGCAAACAATTTTTTTCCTAATTCAAGATTGTCAACTACAACAGGAGCTTCTTTCACAGTTTCTACTTTAGGTGCTTCTTCAGTTTTAACTTCTTCTTTCTTTTTTTCTCCACAGCTAGTTAAAAAAAGAACTATTAATCCAAGTACTAATACAGATTTTTTCATTTTTATAATTTTTATTAAATTGTTTCAACAAATTTATTAAATAATTTATTGCTCTATGTGATTTATATAACAAATTTTAAGCTTTTTATTTAGACGATGTTTTTTAGGGTAATATTTTGTAATTTGGCATTTTAAATAGGATGATTTCTCTCCTAAAATGAGGAATTGATAATTTTCAATTTAAAATTTTATTAAGATGGTTTTAGAGAACATATCATCACAACAAGCAATTGATTTAGAGAACAAGTATGGAGCGCATAACTATCATCCACTTCCTGTGGTTTTAAATAGGGGAGAAGGTGTATTTGTGTGGGATGTAGAAGGAAAGCGTTATTACGACTTTTTATCTGCGTATTCAGCTGTAAATCAAGGGCATTGTCACCCTTCAATTATTGGAGCATTGACAGAGCAAGCAGGGAAATTAACCCTTACATCAAGAGCTTTTCACAATGATGTTTTAGGTACTTATGAAAAATATGTAACTGAATATTTTGGCTTTGATAAGGTATTACCAATGAATACGGGTGCTGAAGCGGTAGAAACTGCAATTAAATTATGCCGAAAATACGCCTACGAAAAAAAGGGTATTGCTGAAAATGAAGCAGAAATAATTGTATGTGAAAACAATTTTCACGGACGTACAACTACCATTATTTCTTTTTCAAATGATGAAGATGCACGTAAAAACTTTGGACCTTTTACTGGTGGTTTTATTAAAATTGAATATGACAATTTAGAAGCCTTAGAAAATGCCTTAAAATCAAGTAATAACATTGCAGGGTTTTTATTAGAACCAATTCAGGGTGAAGCAGGAGTTTATGTGCCTTCTGAAGGATATTTAACAAAGGCTAAAGCATTGTGTGAAAAATACGATGTTTTATTTATTGCTGATGAAGTGCAAACAGGTGTTGCTAGAACAGGACAATTATTAGCTGTTAATCATGAAAACGTACAGCCAGATATTTTAATTTTAGGAAAAGCAATGAGTGGTGGAGTTTATCCTGTTTCAGCTGTTTTTTCGAGTAATGAAATTATGGATGTAATTAAGCCAGGTCAGCACGGTTCAACTTTTGGTGGTAATCCTTTAGCTTGTGCTGTTGCAATTGCAGCTTTAGAAGTTGTTAAAAATGAAGCATTGGCTAAAAATTCAGAAAAGTTAGGTAAATTATTTAGAAGTGAATTGGATAAATTTATTGAAACAAATGATTTAGTAAAATTGGTTCGCGGAAAAGGATTGTTAAATGCAATTGTAATTAATGATACTGAAGATAGTTCAACAGCTTGGGATATTTGTATGAAACTACGTGATAATGGTTTATTAGCAAAACCAACACACGGAAATATTATTCGTTTTGCGCCACCTTTGGTTATGAATGAAGCGCAGTTATTAGATTGTGTAGCAATTATTAAGAAAACTATTTCGGAATTTTAAATAAGAATTTACATAAAAAATAGACACTATACCTTTTAATGTGTCTAAACTTTTTTATAGGGTTTAATTTATCAAAGTTGAGCCCTATTTTCAAATATAGTTATAAATTGTTTAAAAAATTCTCCGTTTAATAATTCTTCTTTTATCATCGAAGTGTGTGTATAAATATTTCAGAATAGCGTTTCTATTTTTATACCTGACAGGGCATTACCAATAATATTCAAAATAATACAAAAAAAAGCGGCTTTTAAGCCGCTTTTTTTACTTATTTTTCTCATCATCTCTAATGGTACTACCTTTTTTTATTGCTTTATAGTTTTCGTAACAAAGCAATACGGCTTCAATAAGTTGTAAGTCACTTGCTTGCTTTATAAAGTAGTCAGAATAATTACATTCATTCAATAAATCATTTAATTCTTGAGCATTGATGTTTAAATATTCCATCATCAATTCTCTATTAAATTTATCTTCCATCATTTCACGCAAAGCATCGTCATCGCGTAATTTTTTAATTTTCTTTAACTGTTTAGGATTTTTACCAAACTTATTATACATTAAATTAATAGGTTGAAACATAGCATCTACAGCAGAATTATAAGATTTAGTAGATCTAGAACCAGATTCATAAGTTTGGGCAATACCATTTATATGTATTCTTGCATATTTATCAACAGGAGCATTTTTAGCATCAATTTCTAAAACACCTATAAGTTTATGCGATTTTACAACGACCTCATTAAACTGTTCAGCTTTTTCGTGTAATTCAATTACCAATTCATTTCCTTTTAATAAATCGTTGGTAATTTTTAATTTAATAGATTGGTAACCTATGTACGAAACATAAATGGTATCATTAACTACCGTTGAAATTTCAAATTCTCCATTATCATCAGTTACAGAACCTATTACAGAATTTAAATTAAAAAGGTGAGCTCCTTTTAAAGGTGCTTTATCAAAATTGCTAATAATTTGCCCTTTTAATAGGATAGGAGTTTCAAAACTGTTTTTTAAAGTATCTGTTGCTTTTGGTTCTTGTGCAAAACCCTTAATAGTAATTAAAAGAAAAGCAATGTATATAATATTCTTTAGCATATGCAATGATACTAATTTTAGGTAAAATTATTGTTAAACAATTCAAAAAAGTAGACGAGTTTAAAAGCAATAATATTTTCTAAATATAGAATAGGCATATTATTTAGACTTAAATGTTATTAAATAAGTTTAGTTTTTAGTTCAATTGATTACTAAATAATTAAAAATTCATCAATTTAAGGTTGTTTTTAGTTAAAAACGATTGATTTATTCTTTATAAATTAGTAATTTATTCTTTTTGCAATACTTGAATATTATTATTTCAAATCAAAGTTATTAACAATTTTGTTGAAAAGTGTTTTTTGTTTCAATTTTTTTCCTTCTTGGTTAAATAGCTAGTTTTCAAGGTGTTTAATTTATAGGTTGTAATTGATATTTAAGTTGTAACGTATTGAATAACAAGTGTTAAGGTGCTTTTTTACTTTAAGTAGTAGATACTTAGTATTTTTTCAATCCAATGATAGATTCTATTGAAAAAGTGATTATTTAAGTTAAAAAATGAAAGTTTTTAACAAAAATATTTGGTGGTTTTAATAATTGTATATACATTTGACGTATATACAACAGTAGTATAGAAAAACGTTGTCCCCCCGAAGTTGAATAAAAATGAAAAAAATGATGAGCTAAATTTACCTGATTATACAATTGCAAATATTTTGCATACAGGTAACTGGATGAATGAAAAGTTTTCAGATCATTTAAAGCAATATGCTATTTCAATTCAACAATTTCAAGTTTTACGTTCATTAAAAGCATTGAAAGGAGCACCAGCAGATCTTCAATCTATTCAATCAGAAATGGTAAGTAAAAGCAGTAATACAACTCGTTTAGTTGAAAAATTACGGTTAAAAGGATTAATTACTAGAATTCAGAATGAAGAGAATAGGAGGAAAGTTGATATTAATATTACGGAAGAAGGATTGACATTATTAGACGAGATCGAAATTGTTCATACAGAATTTGAAAATGAGATTGTTAGTAATTTAAGTCAGACGGAAATAATAGCTTTAAATCAATTGTTAGAAAAAATAAGAAAATAATAAATCAACCCTAAATAAAGTTGTTTTTAAGCAAAATAGTTATACCCCTAATTATTTTGCTTTGAAATAACAAAAGTTAAAAAAAACAGGAATTATAAAGTGAAAAAAATATGAAAAACAAACATTAAATCAACCCTAAAGTTATAGAGGTAGTCTCACTGTAGTCACATACACTTATAAGTAATCTGAAAATACTTTGATTGTTAGATGGTTAGTAAGAACTTTGAAGCTACCTCTTATTTTAAAAATTAAGAATAAATAAATCAACCCCAAAACCCTAAAACCCCGAGTCATGAATGTTAAATTCATATACCCAAATACACCCAATGTTGCAATTCTAAGCAGCAAAATGTTTCAAAGTACACTAAATCAACCCCTACTTTTGAAACATTCCTATTCGATCAATCTTATTGTTTCATTTCTTAAGTTATTTAAAATTGAAATAATAAGGTTGAAGAATATTCTAAAAGCAGCCGTAGCCTATTTATCTGAACCTTTCATCCCCACAACGGTAATTAAAAAGATGATAATTACGGCTGTATTTTAAAAATAAACAGAAAAGTTTAACCCCAATAAATTAACCTCAACTAGCATGAAATCTTTAAAAAATTACCTAACCTCTTGTGTTATTCTTTGTCTTTTATTTACCTCTTGTGCATCTGAAGATGATGGTATATACTTTGATAAAGTAGCCAATGAAAATGTAGAATATTCAAAAATAGAACTTGATATTCTTGAATTAGTAAATGAATATAGAATCTCTAAACAATTAAATTCATTAGAACAATTAAATATTATTTCTTCAGTAGCCGAAACACACACTACTTATATGGCTGAAGTTGGTAAAGTTAGTCATGATAACTTTCAGTTAAGACATCAGCAACTTGTTAAAAATGCCAAAGCAAAACTTGTAGGTGAGAATGTAGGTTTTGGTTATAATACAGCTAAAGATATTTTTAATGCTTGGCTAGATAGTGAACCGCATAGATTGGTAATTGAAAAACCAAACTACACACACTTTGGTATTTCAACAGAACAAAATTCAGAAGGAAGAAATTTCTTTACGCAAATTTTTATTGAACGTTAATTTAAAACCTATATATTATGATTTTAGTTAAAGAAAAAAAAATAAAAAATAGATTTAAAAAGAAATTAAATGAAGTGTATGTTAACACTTTAGTACCACATTTTCAATTCAAAAATAAAAAAGGTGAAATTGTAAAACCGGTAAATATCAGTATTAATGTATAACTAGAAAATTGTCGTTCCCCACAACAAATAATAGTATTATTTAAAAAATAAGTAGCAGATTGTTGTCCCCACAACTAAAAAAACAGTTGTAATAAATTTCTTAATAAGTGTCGTCCCCACAACGGTAGTATTTTTAAGACTTTTTATTTACAACTGTTTTACTTGTATATTAAAAAAAACAGCCGCAATAAAAGCTAAAAAACTGTCGTCCCCACGATAATTTCTTTAATACTCTAGTTATTACGACTGTAAAATTTTTAACCATATTTTTAAAAAAAAATAATGTTAAAAAATTGTTCTTGAACTTTTAGGTAGTGTAAATTTATACTATAAGATTAATAATTCCAATTTTTTTTTCTTTTTTAAAAAATAACATTAATTATGTACATTTAAAAAACTTTTAAATTTTAAGATTTAATGAACAATGTATTCACGTTCAAGTTAAGTGTTTCAAAAAATGAAATTGATTATTTAAACCATGTAAATAATGTAATTTATATTCAATGGGTTCTTAAAGCAGCTGAATTACATTGGGCTAAATTAAGCACTGAAGCTATTAATGAAAAATTTGTTTGGGTGGTTTTTCGCCATGAAATTGATTATTTTTTACCGGGAGTTTTAGGTGATGAAATAACAGTTAATACTTGGATAGGAGCTAGTAGTGGTGCAAAATCTGAGCGTTTTGTTGAAATAAAAAAAGGAAATAAATTATTAGCTAAAGCCAAGACTACTTGGTGTTTATTAGCTGTGGAATCAATGAAAGCTGTTCGTATTCCTTCAGAAATCCTAATATTATTAAAATAAATTATTTATTTTTTTCTTCAATCCATTTTGCTAAATATTTGGTGCTTTTTAAAGAGTGATGCATTAATAATGCGCCCATAAAGTTTTTTAATCGATGCTTTTCAATTTTATGTTCAATTTTTACAATTTTTTTTAGCAGTTTTTCTTCATAAGTAGCTTTGTCATAACATTTTTTTAAAATAGTAAATCCATTTTTTTGAGCTTCACTCCATACTTCCTTTTTGGTATAAAGTTCAACAGCTCTGTCGACAAAATCTTGTGGTAAATCACAAATAAAACCATTCCAAGGTAAATTTTGGTGCATTGCTTCAGCACCAATTGAAGTAGTTACACTTGGTGCTCCATATTTCATAGCATCAATTAGTTTTCCTTTTAAACCTGCGCCAAATCTTAAAGGAGCTAAACAAACTTTACTATTCTTAAAAGTAGTTTCCGCATTTTCAGCCCAACCTTTAATTAAGAATCCTTCTTTCACATTGTGAAGTTGTTGCGCTTTATTTGGAACATAAGCTCCATAAATATGCATTTCAGCCATTGGTAATTGTTTTCTAATTAATGGCCAAATATCATTTTTTAAATATAAAACGGCATTCCAATTTGGTTCATGTCTAAAATTACCTATCGTCATAAAATTAGCTCTTTTTTCAAAAGAAGGAAGAGTAACTATAGTTGAAGGTTCAATAGGATCAACTAAAAAAGGAATATAGTGTACTAAGGACTTATTAATTTTAAATACTTTTTTTAATAATTTCATTTCATAGCTTGAAATTATGAGTGTTAAATCGCAACGATAAATACTAGCAATTTCACGTTTAGCAACCTCGTTCATTAAAATTGGTAATGTTACTTTTGTTTGTTGCTTGAAAGCTGTTATGCGTGCATTTCTTAAGAAATGTAAATCTTCAGTATCTAAAATTCGAAGTGCATTCGGGCAATTTTCTGAAACTCTCCAACCAAACTGTTCTTCAGTTAAATAGCGATCAAATACTACTATTTTCGGATTTAATTCTTTAATAAAATCATCAAAACTGGTATTGTTAAGTTCAATCTTTACAGTGTTAATAGCAATATTTTCTAAATTAAAAGTTGTTTCGGTTTTAGAGGCAGTACTTCCAAAAGTAATGGTGTAGCCATCTTTTTGAAATAATTTAATTAGTTGTAACATTCTGCTTCCGGCTGCAGTAGCATTAGGTTCAGGCCAAACAAATCCTATAATTAATAATTTTTTCATATTAATTTCAAAAGTACTAAACTTGATGAAGTTATTTAACTTTTACTTTTTAAAAGTGGAGTTAATCTTATGCTTTATATTTAATTAATTTATTAGGAAACCCAAGCCCTTTTAGTGGCTATAGTTGCATACCAAACTAAAAAAATACAGATGCTTAAAATTATAAATGACCATGCCATTTGTAAAGGTTGAACTTCCATAAATTCTTGAATAAAAAAGTTATAAGCAGATTGTGCAAGAAAAGCTATTAAGGATATTATAAACAAAAGTTTAGCAATTTTTTTTCTTACTAATAAAGCAATACAACCAAAAACACCAGAAAATACTGCAGTAGCATAAGCAGCAGTAACCCAAGATTCTACATTTTTTATATACAATTGATCAGCTTCAGGAAGTGAGGCTAAAATTTCATCAGTTATATAAACTTGGCCTAAATAAGCCATAACTCCCATAATATTCCAAATAAGAGCTAAAACAGTAATTATCCAAAAAAGTGTAGGCGGTTTACTAGTTGAAGTTGGCATAGATTAAACGTTTTGAGTTATTTTTTAATTTTATTGTAATTTAATGAAAAAATAATTAATTTTTTTAAGATTCACAAATTATGATGAATTTTAGCTGTTTTCAACCTATTCAATAAATTACTTTTTTCTTCAAAAATGGAAAGGTTGTAAGTGTAATTTCATAAAAAAATAATTTGGAACAATAATTGATTTGTAAAACAAAAATTTAAATATCATGATGAAAAAAACAGTTATTTCAAGTATTTTATTGCTCTTTGCAGTGTTTGTTTTTAGTCAAGAAAACACAAACAAAATTACAGAACTTAAAGAGTTAGATATAAGTATGTACCCTGTTCCCAAAGAAGGATTTTCTTTGTACACTATTCAGTTAGAACCTAAACAAAATGAGGCAAATTTTCAAATAGAACTTTATGCAGAGAAAATTGAAGAAGTCGATTGTAATAAGTATCAATTATTGGGTGAATTTATAAAACACAATTTGGAAGGTTGGGGGTATTCTTATTATGAATTTAATTCTAATGGAGATATTATGGGAACACGTATGGCGTGTCCTAATAGTTCAAAACATGAAGAATTTGTAAAGTCGTCTGTTATCCTTGTGCGCTATAATAGTAACATACCGATTGTTGTTTATCTTCCTAATAAAATGAGTTTAAAGTATAAAATTTGGGAACGAAATGAGGTTGAATTTGAAGCAAAACAGCAATAATAATTTAAATTGCGTAAAAAGAATTATTAAAATTAAAATGGAAACCTTATATTTGCAAAAGCTATGGTAAATATAAATTACTGTGTGCTAGTCCTTTCTAAAGCTTGATTATTCTTTGTTAAATACAACTTATAAGAGTTGTTTTTTATAATTTTGAGTCACGTTAGTTCAAAAGACAACCTTCACTGTTGAGGAAAAAACAGATTAACATTTAAAAAAATAATTTTATAAATTAATGGCAGGATCACAAGAAACCTTTGGTAAAAAAGAAAGAGAAAAGAAACGTTTAAAAAGAAAAAAAGACAAACAACTTAAAAAAGAAGAGCGTAAAGCAAGTGGACAAGAAAGCATGTTTGTATATGTTGATGAATTTGGGCAATTAACTGATACGCCACCAGATCCAGCAAATAAAATTAAAGTTGATGCAGCCAGTATAGAAATTGGTATTCCTAAAAAAGAGGATAGAGAAGAGGAAGAGTCTGCAGATAAGCAAGGTAAAGTTTCATTTTTTGATACATCTAAAGGATTTGGATTTATTATTGACACAACTTCACAAGAAAAATATTTTGTGCATGTAAGCGGATTAATAGATCAAATTGCTGAAAATGATAAAGTTACTTTTGAATTAGAAAGAGGTTTGAAAGGAATGAATGCTGTTAGAGTAAAGAAAATTTAATAAATAATATTGATTTATAATTCAAATAAAGCTACTTTTTAGTAGCTTTTTTTATGCCTTAATTTCAATAAAAACTATTTTATTAAAACCTTTTAAATAAACGTATCTTTGCACTTTCAAAATAAAAATAATAGATGTCGTCATTTTCAAATTTAGGGGTTAAAAAGGAATATATTACAGGATTAAAAGAATTAGGAATTAAAATACCTACTGAAATTCAAGAAAGAGCACTTCCAATTTTATTAAAATCTAAAACCGATTTTATTGGTTTAGCACAAACGGGTACTGGTAAAACAGCAGCTTTTGGATTGCCTATTTTACAAAGTATTGATGCATCTTCACCAAATGTTCAAGCACTTATTTTAGCTCCAACACGTGAATTAGCGCAACAAATAAAAAAGCAATTATTCAAATTTACAAAATATGTAAATGAACGCATTTTTATTGAAGGAGTTTATGGTGGAGAAAAAATTGACATTCAGATAAAAGCCTTAAAAAGAACTACACATGTGATTGTTGCCACCCCGGGACGTTTAATTGATTTGATAGAAAGAGGCGATGTAAAATTAGATCATATTAAAACCATTGTTTTAGATGAAGCTGATGAAATGTTGAGCATGGGTTTTAAACAAGATTTAAATAGAATTTTAAAATATACTAGCGGTACTAGTAATACTTGGTTGTTTTCAGCTACAATGCCTGAAGAAATTAAGCGTATTGTAAAGTCGTATATGGATGTTAATGCTCCTAGAGTTGCAGTTAATAAAAATTCAATTGTAAATGCAAATATTACGCATCAATACATAAAAACCGAAGTAAAGGATAAAGTGAATCTTTTGATTCAACTATTGGAAAAAAGGCAAAACGATCGTGGAATTATTTTTTGTAGAACTAAGGCAGGAACTCAAAATTTAATGGAATCGTTAAAAGAAGAAGGTTTTTCAGTAGGTGCTTTAGAAGGTGATATGCAACAGCGTGATCGTGAAAAAACAATGAGAGCTTTTAAAAATGGTAGTACTCAAGTGTTAATTTCAACAGATGTTTCAGCACGTGGAATTGATGTTAGTAACTTAGCTTTTATTGTGCATCATCAATTACCTGAGCAAATAGAATATTATACACATAGAAGTGGGAGAACTGCTAGAGCAGGTAAAACAGGGTATTCAATTGCTTTGATTACTCCTGGAGAATTACCTAAAATTCACGAACTTCAAAAAGAATTGGGAATTCGGTTTATTGAAATAAAATAAATGGTTACCAAATCCAAGGAATAATGGCTTTTCTGTTTTTTGGATATTCTGAAAAATTTGATTGATACCATTTGTGGTGTTTAGTAGCTCGTGGAAATAAGTTTGCAGCAGTCCATATTAAGAAGGTTGTTGCAGGGTAATTCCAAGCCATAATCGCAAAACCACTCCATTGCAAAAATTCACTAAATAAATTTGGACAAGAAATAAGTTTGAACAAAAAACCTTTCGGAATTTTATAACCTGTTTCTCCTGGTTTTCTTAAATTTATTAAAATAGTGTCACTTATTTGGTTTGAAATGAATCCGATACTAAAAAAAATACTACCTAATATAAAATTCCAATCACCGAAATTTGTATTCGTATAGTTTTCAAAATTGGCCAAAAAGTAACCATTCAATCCCGCATTAATAAAATTGAAAAAGATTGCCGAAGTAACAATAGCTAAAGGCATTTTTTTTCCCTTTGTTCTTATTCTTAAAGGAAAAATAAAAGTCCGATTCAAATAATGAAATAACCATAACAAGGTTAAAACAGTAGCATAATTACTTTGGTTTGACGTTACATAAAAATATAAAATAATAGCAAAAGAGGGAAGTTCCATTAAAATCCACCCTAATTTATTTGAAATTTCAGGACCCCAACCTTTTTTTAAATGTCTTCCATAAGGTGCCGTTACAAATTGTAATAAAATAAAAGTAGCTACACCAATTATAGTCCAAATAATACAAATTAAGTGAAAGGTTTCTAAAGTCATTTTAACGGTTATTTTGTTCAGACCAAACAATAAAATCTTGTATTGATTCAATAGCAGGTCTTGATATATGTTTTAATTTGATTTTAGCTTTTGTAATGTCCATGTTTTTTGGCGCGTGTTTTAAAGTAGAGATGCTCTCTTTAGTAATTGGATATTTCAACTTAAAAAATTTTCGATAACCGTTTATAATTGGCATTAAATACAATAGTAAATTAAGAGATATTTTAAGAGGTTTATTGTGTTTATTAGCAACTTTTGCAATGTCTTCAACCGAAATATAAGTTCCGCCAACAAGATAAATTTCCCCAATTTCACCTAGTATAAAACTATTTATAATAGTTTGGGTTAAGTCTCTAACATCAACTAAATTATAACCTCCTGTAGTTATTATAGGGAGTTTATTGTTTTTTATATCTAAAATGGTTTGCCCTAAAAGAGATGGTTTGTTGTCTGGTGGGCCAACAATTGAGGTTGGACGAATGATAAAAGCATTTAATTGATGATTTTTCACAGCTTGTAAAACA
Organism: Lutibacter agarilyticus; assembly: GCF_900188235.1. GTDB lineage: Bacteria > Bacteroidota > Bacteroidia > Flavobacteriales > Flavobacteriaceae > Lutibacter > Lutibacter agarilyticus. The sequence continues at coordinate 498,674 of NZ_FZNT01000001.1, forward strand.
ACTTTTTCAGCCTCAGCTTTTGAAAAAGGATACATAAAATCATTACTTGTTTTATAGGGTCTTGTTTCATCAAAAATTATATTTTTTTTCCCTTCTTTTACAGCATTTGATGAACTAATATAAATGAGTTTGGTTTGTTGTTTTTTTACACATGTGTTAACAAGTGTTTGAGTGCCAAGAACATTTATACGGTATACTTCTTTAGGATTTTTATCTCCAATAGAAATCATTCCTGCTGCGTGAATTACAATACTGCAATCTTCTATCAATTGAGCAATTATTTCAGTATCGGTAATATCACCTTTTATCCAGGTTAAATTGATATGTTTAAAAGAAGGTAAATTTGAAGTGTATAATGCATTTACAGTGTAGCCAATTTTTAGTAACGCCTGTATTAAGCTATAACCTAAATGTCCACTTCCGCCAGTAATCGCTATTTTTTTTGTAAGCACCATTAAAATAATTTCTTTTAAAACTCTAATTTACCATTATTTTTAGAATAGTTATTTTATTGAAGACATCATTTTAGTGTTAAAAAAACAGTGTTCAATCTGAACATATTTTTTTCAAAAAAACGTGTACATTTATATTTTAAAACAAAATTTTAATTTCAATCAATTAATTATGCCTAAAACCCTAAAAATATCTAAGGTATTTTCTTCCTTAATAATCTTATTATTGTTTTTACCCTTAGAAATAGTTGCTCAAAAAAGGAATAAGAAAGCTGTATCAAAAAAAGATCAAGTGGAACTAACAAGTAATATGTTAAACATGTTCAGTTTTAGAAGTATTGGTCCTGCAGCATATTCTGGAAGAATATCAGATTTAGCTGTAAACCCTGAAAATACTTCAGAATACTATGTTGGAGTTGCTTCTGGAGGTCTCTGGAAAACAACAAATCACGGAACAACATTTAAACCAATTTTTGATGATCAAAAAGTTTTTTCAATAGGTTGTTTGGCAATGGATCCTAACAATTCAAATGTTGTTTGGGTTGGTACAGGTGAAAATAATACACAGCGTAATTTAGCTTATGGTGACGGTGTGTATAAAACTACTGATGGTGGTAAATCTTTCACAAATATGGGCTTAAAAACAAGTTCTCAAATAGGAAAAATATTAATTGACCCTAGAAATAACAATGTTGTTTATGTGGCTGCTCAAGGGCAAGCTTGGGGGCCAGGAGGTGAACGTGGCTTGTATAAAACTATTAACGGTGGAAAAACTTGGGAAAGAGTATTGCAAATTGGAGAGTATACAGGAGTTTCAGATTTAGAAATGGACCCTAGAAATCCAGATATTTTATATGCAGCATCGCATCAGAGAGAGCGAAGAGTGTATTCAAAAATAAATGGAGGACCTAAATCTGCCATATATAAATCTGTTGATGCAGGTAAAACTTGGAATAAAGTAAGTAAAGGTTTGCCAAAAGGAGATATTGGTCGTATTGGTTTGGCTGTTGCACCAGCAAATCCTGATATTGTGTATGCAGTTATTGAGTTGCCAGAAAATAAAAGTGGTTTTTACCGTTCAAGTGATATGGGCGAAAGCTGGGAAAAAAGAAGCGATAAAGGTACTTCTAGTCCGCAATATTATAATGAATTGTATGCGGACCCTATAAATCCGAATGTGGTTATTTTAATGGATACTTATAACGGGCTTTCTTCTGACGGAGGAAAAACTTGGGAAAATATTGAAGGAAATAACAAACACGTAGACAATCATGCACTTTGGATTGATCCTACTGACACCAATCACTTTATTGCAGGTTGCGATGGAGGAATTTATGAAACTTATGACCGAGCAAAAACGTGGCAGTTTAAAAACAATTTACCAATTACACAATATTACCACGTAAGAACCGATAATGATTATCCTTTTTACAACGTGTATGGTGGTGCTCAAGACAATGGTTCTTGGTTTGGACCTTCACAAACTCACCGAAAATACATTGTAAATGCTGATTGGACACATGCCATTGGAGGAGATGGTTATTTATCAATACCTGATCCTAGTAATCCTGATATTCACTATTGTGAATCTCAATATTGTGGATTAAGACGTTATGATAGAACTACAGGAAACAGTATTTCAATTCAACCGCAACCAACAGAAGATGAGGAGTATAACTGGAACTGGAATACACCTTATTTTATTAGTAAATTTAACCCAAAAACTTTGTATGTTGGTGGTAATTATGTATTCAAAAGTACAGATATGGGAGGTACTTGGAAAAAAGTGAGTGGAGATATGACAAGAGGTATTGATCAAAATACCTTGCCAATGATGGGGAAACTTTGGCAACCTGAAGCAGTGGCTAAAAATATGTCTACTTCAAAATTTGGAAATATATTTGCATTGTCTGAATCGCCCTTAAAACAAGGTATGTTGTATGTAGGAACAGATGATGGTTTAATTTGGTTAACTGAAAATGATGGAGAAAATTGGACAAAATATGAAAAGTTCTCAGGTGTACCAGCAATGACTTTTGTAAATTATATTACGCCTTCTCAACATGATGTAAATACAGTTTACGCTTGTTTTGATGGACGAAAAAACAGCAGTGATTTTAAACCATATTTAATTAAAAGTACCGATAAAGGTAAAACATGGTCTTCAATAGCTTCAAATTTACCTTCGGGAACAATATATTGCATTATTGAAGATCCTATTGATGCAAACATTTTATTTATAGGTACAGAGTGGGGTGTATGGACAACCATTGATGGTGGTGAAAAATGGGTGCAAATTAAAAATGGATTACCAACTATTCAGGTTAAAGAGTTAACCATTCAAGAGCGTGAAAATGATTTGGTAGTTGCTACTTTTGGACGTGGTTTTTATGTGCTAGATAATTACAGTTCTTTAAGAAGTTTAACTAAAGAAGTAACTAAAAAAGAGGCACATTTATTTGATGTGAATGAAGCCTTGTTATATTTTCCTTCAAATAATTTAAGTTACCAAGGTGATGTTCATTTTAGGGCTCCAAACCCAAAACCAGCTGCGAAGTTTGAATATTTTATTAAAAATGGTCTTGAAAGCTTGAAGGTGCAACGTCAAAAGAGAATGAAAGCGGTTGAGAAATCTGGAGGAACTTTTGTATATCCTACTGAAGAAGAATTGTTGGCTGAAGCTAAAGAAGTAAAACCAACCTTAGTTTTTACTATTTATGATGAAAACGGACAAATTATGCGTAAAATTTCTAAGCCATTAGCTAAAGGTTATCAGACAGTTACTTGGGATTTAAGTTACTTAACAAGTCGTGGACCAAAAGTACCACCAGGAACTTATAAAGTAGCAATTGATAAAAATATGAATGGTGTTTTTACACGATTAGTTGAGCCACAAGCCTTTAAAGTAACAGCCATTCCAAATGCTTTAGGAACTCCAAATTATAGCACCAATTTTGAATTTTTAAAAGGAGTTAATGATTTAAATACCCTGGTTAATGCTGCAAGTGGTAAAATTAAAGCTATAAATACTCAATTAAAAAGTATGAAATCTATTTTAGGAAAAACGGCTGTTGAGGCAAGTGTGTTAACTGCTAAAATTGATGCTATACAAAATGAAGTTGATGCTGTTTCAAAAGTGATTATTGGTGGTTATGGAGCTAAAAATACGGTTTCAAGCAGACTTCGTTTTGCACGTTACACCACATATTCTGCACAAGTTGATATTACGGGTACTCAAAAAGAACAATATGATTTAGCTGAAAAAATGTTTAATTCAGTAGAATCTGCCTTAAATAATTTATTTGAAGTAAAATTACCTGCTTTGGAACAAGAATTTGAAGCTGTGGGTGGTGTTTTATATAATTACACACCAAAACGAAGTAGTTATAACTAATAATAATAGAATTAAAAGTATAAAAAAAGCTATCTAACTATTTTTAGATAGCTTTTTTTATGAAATAATGAATTGTTTTTAGCTGTAAGGATTTCAAAAATTATTCGTCTATATTTGCCTATGAGCAAAAATAAAGTATCCTTTTCGTGGGCATTTAAAGAGTTTATTTGGTCAAGAAGAAAAATAATTTCTATAGGTTTAATCTTAATTATTTTAAAAAGTTTGGCAGGATTGGTAATACCACTTCAAACCAAAACGTTGATAGATAATGTTGTACCAACTAGCGATTTAAATGGTTTGTATAAATTAATAGCTATTGTGGTTGTTGCATTGTTAATTCAAGCATTAACATCGTTTTCGTTAACACGTTTGTTAAGTGTAGAAGCACAGCATTTAATTTCAGTATTAAGAGCACAGGTTCAACGTAAATTATTAAAATTGCCTATTAATTTTTTCGACAATAATAAATCGGGTGCACTAGTTTCACGTGTAATGTCTGATGTTGAAGGTGTTCGTAATTTAGTAGGAACCGGACTAGTTCAATTAATTGGAGGTTCTATAACAGCTATTGTTTCTTTTATTTGGTTGTTGAAAATTAATGCTACAATGACATTTGTAGTGCTCGTTCCAGTTATTTTATTTGCCTTTGTAATGTTAAAAGCATTTGGAGTAATTCGCCCAATATTTAAAGCCCGAAGAAAAATTAATGCAGAAGTATCAGGTAGATTAACCGAAACTTTAAACGGAGTGCGTGTAATTAAAGGTTTTAATGCTGAAGAACAAGAAAATATAACTTTTGAAAAAGGGGTTGAAGAATTATTTTTAAACGTTAAAAAGAGTTTAATAGCCACTGCAATTATTACAAGTTCATCTACTTTTTTAATAGGTTTGGCTTCCGCAGGAATTATGGGAATTGGAGGTTATTATATGATGAATGAAACAATGACTTTAGGTGAATTTATTCAATTTACGTTATTGTTAGGTTTTATGGTAGCACCAATTGTTCAAATGAGCAATATTGGAAGTCAAATAACCGAAGCAATGGCTGGTTTAGATAGAACTCAGGAACTTATGAATATGCCTGAAGAAGATAATCCTGAGCAACGAACTGTTGTATTAGATGAAATTAAGGGAGATATTATTTTTAAAGATGTTTCATTTAGTTACGAAAAAGGAAAAGAGGTATTGCATAACATTTCTTTTGAAGCTCCTTCAGGAAGTGTTACCGCACTTGTTGGTTCATCAGGTTCAGGAAAATCTACCATTGCAGGTTTGGCGGCTACTTTTTTAAATCCTTCAAGAGGAAAAATCACATTAGATGCGATTGATTTGTCGAAAGTGAATTTAAGTAGTTTTAGAAATAACTTAGGTGTTGTTTTGCAAGATGATTTTTTATATGAAGGCACCATTCGTGAAAACATATTATTTCCAAGACCAAATGCTACTGAAGCGCAGTTACAAGAAGCTGTAAAAGGTGCGTATGTAAATGAATTTACAGATCGTTTTGAAGAAGGTTTAGAAACGGTGATAGGAGAAAGAGGAGTAAAACTTTCAGGAGGTCAACGCCAGCGAATTTCTATTGCAAGAGCTTTGTTAGCAAATCCTAAGATAATTATTTTAGATGAAGCCACTTCAAATTTAGATACTGAAAGCGAATCGTATATTCAAAAAAGTTTGAGCGTTTTAATGAAAGATAGAACTACGTTTGTAATTGCGCATAGGCTAAGCACCATTCAACAAGCAGATCAAATTTTAGTAATTGAAGAAGGTCATATTGTTGAGCGCGGACAGCACAATGAGTTAATTGCTCAAAAAGGAAGGTATTTTGATTTATACACCTATCAAAGTAGAATATAAACAAGCTCATTAAATTTCGTCATTTCGATTTTTATGATATAACCAAATGATTATGATAAAATTCTTGATTTTTAATAAACCAAATATAATGTGAATAATTTTGTTTCTAACAGCATTTAAAACAAGTATTTTATTTTTTCTTTATTGAACTTTTAGATAGTAATAATAAGCCAAATCATTTTCAATCTTAACCTCTTTCAAAGGAGCTTTATATTTTAGCCCCTTATATTTTAGGAGTGATTATAAAATCAAGTAGTTCACCTTTATCGTTTACATTCATATAGAGCTTTAATCCATAAAGCCACCCATCGTCAATTTAAGTTTCTTGGTATTTTATTAATATTCTTAATTTTAAATGTTTAACGCGCTAAATTTGCTGATTTTCACATGCTAAAAGATGATTTGTCATGCGTAGAACTTAGGTTCATAATAGGTTGAAAACCTACTCTTAGTAAAACAAGAACAAATATAATTTTAAGTTTAGTTCTCAAATTATTCAATTAATCTAAAAAAGGGCTTTTAATTACTGGTACAATTTGAATTCGAATATTCCAAATATTACCATAATCATCGGGTCTAATTAAACTGTATTGTGGCTCAAACCTCATCTTCACAGGAAATTTACCCATTTTCACAGTTTTTGTAATACCTAAACCAATAGGGAAAGTTACAGCATCTTTTCCTTTTTTAGTCCAATCGATACTAACGGTTGGCCCTAAACCAATAGACATTGTTCCAAAATTTCTTCTAAAAACATATTGAAAATCCATTGTAGATACATCATTTCGCATATTATTACCTGCATAAGACCACCATTGCTGTACAAATAATCCCTTTGTCCAATACTTTCCTAAATGAAAGAGCATAAATGCTGGACCAGCCTGATATTTTCCTCTTCCAAGTTCTGGACTACTTGCAGTAGGAAAAACAAATGAAGCACCAGCTCCCCAAACCCAGCCACTAGCATTTCCAGGACCAATTAAGGTTGCCATCTGAATATCACCAAAACCTGTTTTTTTAGTATTCCCTGTTGGGTCTTCTTCAAAATTTGGTTGCGTTACCAGTGGAAAAACCGGACGAGCAGTAAAAACAGCATTATTCCCAACAGGAATAGGTAATGCTGGTTGAAAGAAAAACGTATTTGATATTACTTCTCCTTCAACTAAATTACCACTATTAATTGAGATATTTTCTTGAAAAACCAAAGACCAGCGTTTTGCTAATGGATTGTCAAGTTCTCTACTAATTTTAGCTAATTCTGCCTTGTTTATGGAGTCGTTCTGTGCAAAACTACTCATTGAAATTATAAAAAATAAACAAACGAATAAGTAAGTATTGAGTATTTTAAAAAAAATAATTCTAATTTTCATTATTCTATACTGTTTTTCTATGTGTGTAATATATCTTCTTCTAATAGTCAAAAAACTCAACATAATATTCAAATGAATTATCTTTTTATTCTAATTATAAACATATCAAATAATTGGAGCTACCGAAACAATATCGTTTAAAATCTTTTACCAACACCAATAGCGATGGTAAAAGCATTTATATGACCATTTTTTAAATCATAAACTATTTCAGGTGCAAAATCCCAATGATGAGCAACTTCAATTTCATAACCAACTCCAATTCTAAAAACGGATAAATTCTCATGATCGTCTAATTCAATCCCTGGCCCCAATAAAAAAGTAACTCCGTTATCCCAAGGACTAAAATAAACAGGGAGTGAAACAATAACAGGGTTTTCTCTTTCTAATATGGTTTCATCATCTCTTTCAACAAAATAATTGGCAATTTCAATATCATTTTTTAATCCAACCCCCCATTTATGACTAAACCAGTATTGAACATCAAGACCTAAAACAGGTAATACAGCAAATTTTTTATCAGAAATTAATGCACTAGGGATAAATACATGCCCTAAATTAATTGCAACCCTAAAGTTTTTAAGTCCATGTTCGCTATGAGATAAATTCTCTTGTGATTGTCCAAAAATATTTCCGGTAAATAAAAATAAAAAGGATAGTAAATAGATTTTAAACATGCTTATAAAATTAAAATGATTTTTTTATTAAAAGACTCTTTTTTACTCCCTATTTTTTCCTTTAGGAAACAATAATTGCACTTGTAATCTCATTTGCCAATCACCCCAACCTTCTGGTTTAACCGCATTATAATATCCTTGAGCATTTATATTAATTGGCTGTTTGCCTAATTTAAATACTTTTCCAATTCCGCCTCCAAAAGGAACAATCCATTGATCTCCACTAGGTGCATTCCAATTTGATGTTAAAATTGGTGCAGAAACAACATATACTGCATTTGGTAAATTATAATTCACAAAATATTGAAATAAAAATTTATTTTCTTTTACATCTCCAAAAGTCCAAACGTTGTTAACAACAACTCCAGCTACCCATTTTTTAATCATAGTAAGTGCAACTACTGATGGGCCTAAACCAAATTCACCACTTCCATATGCACTGCCAGATGAGCTACCAATTTGAAAAGCAGGACCTACACCCCAAGTTATTTTAGAAGCTTTGGTTGGTGAAAACCAAGCAGTATAACTTATATCTCCCAATCCTGTAGAACTAGCATCTTCAGTAAATGATGGCTGTGTAATTACTGGTATAATAATTCGGTTAATCAAGTTAATATTTTCACTAATTGAAACAGGTATTACTGGCTGTATGTTTAATACATTTTGAGTTCTTTTATATGGACCTACATTAAAAGTAGTATTATTTTGAAATGGCAAACTATACATTGCAGCCAAAGGGTTTTGAGTTGCCTTTGCCAAAGCTGCTTCTTCTGCTGCTTCAGACATTTCTGAAGTTGGATCATTCTCCTGAGCAAATAAAAATGAACTTGCAAGGAAAAATAGTAGATATATTATTTTTTTCATTTTGTTATTTAATTTATAAAAAAACATTAATCCATTAAAAGTACAAAACATAAGATTTACATTATGTTTAGTACTTCTAAATTTATTAAATGATTAGGTTATTAAGCATTAATCTCTGATTCTTTAAAAAAGGTTTTCATGATATTAATAAATACCTCATCAGAACTATTTTCTTTCACAATTAGGTGAAAATTGATAATTGAATTTTTATATGCATTTCTTTTAGCAGAATCATTACTAATTAATTCTAGTAAATCTTCTTTACTAGAATTTTTATCTGCAAGAATTTTATTCTCACTCGCATTTATTGAACTAAGTGTTTTTTCTAAATCATCTGATGTATTTATAAAACTTTCAAGCCCTTTTAGAATAGATTCCTTTTGGGTATTGTTAACAATAACACTTTCTATTTTTACTTGAGTTTTTCTATAACTCTCTTTACTTTTTAAAGCTTTTTTTTCGATTTTTTCAGTTCTTTTCTCCAATACTGTAATCGATGATTCTATTATATTATGCCATTCTTGAGACTCAATTTTTTCAAAAATTAAAATTCGTTGATCAATCATTTTATTTTGATATTCACCTCTGTTTTTTTGAAGTGAATTAAAGAATGATTCTAGTTGATTTTTTGTTGTTTTATTATTGTTATACAACGCTTTAAATTCCTTAAAGCCTTTTTTTCTTTCCTTCTCGTACTCTTTACTTATAGACTTTGTAAATTTAAAATCCGCTAAAATTTCCTTTTTTCTTTCTTTTTCCTCTATGTTCTTTTTTATACCTTTTTCTATATCATCTACATAAAACATCTCATTTGGTCCTCCAAAAAACAGTACAGTTAATAACGCAACTATTCCTACAATCATAATTATACTTGTTAAAATTATTATTTTTCTTTTAAATTTAATGATGATGAAACAAATAAATCATTGATAGTCAGTAAATTTTTGCTTAGCCCTTGTTCGTATGAGTATCTAAAAAGATTTTCTAAGGCTTTTTTATTGCTCTCAATTCCATACGGCCAGTAATTGGCTCCCATAACTTTTTTTGTCTCCTCAAACTCTTGAGCAAACCAAGGAAGCGAACTATAAGCCCATCCTAGTTTTGTCATAAATGAAAAATCCATTATTTTGGATGTTGAATATGCGTTAAATACAGCTTCAACTAACCAAGGGTTTTTCTCTATTAAACTTTTACGTATGGCAACAGCATGCATCATTGGGAAAACACCTGTTTTTTGAAAATAATCTTGTTCCGTTTTTCTTGAATTTGGAAACAATCTTCTTACGTTTGGGTTACCTTGTGCATATGCTTTTGGTTCAGCAGCATGAAATAAGGCATCTATTTCACCAGACAATAACAAGTCTGATTCGTCCTGGCCAGCGGGACCTAATTTCACGGTAATGCCATCTGGTGCAACCTGTTCTTGTTTAGAAATATTGCCTGCAGTATCTTTTGATGAATCTTCATTGGACATTATCCATTCAACGTCCTCAGGTTTTAATCCATATTCATCCTGAAATATACCTCGCATCCAAGTTAATGAGGTTGATGAATAACCTGGAGTACCTACCTTTTTTCCTATCAACTGTTTTGGAGATGTAATTCCACTATCGGTACGAACAAAGACACTTTTATGCCTAAAAACACGTAAAGGAAATATTGGTAGTAATTGATAATCTCTGAAACCTTCGTTAGCATATGCCAACATAAAAGGATGTAAACCAATTTCGCAAACATCGTAATCTTGCGGGCCACTAAATACATTGGTGTTTATATCACCAATTGCGTCTTTTTTAAAGGTAAATGAGCAACCTTCTATTTCAACTTTTCCTGTAGCCAAGGCTTTTAACCGATCAACATCATAGCCTGCAATTTTAAGTGGTAAGCCTATTATTTCATTATTTTCCTCGGCTTTATATTCTGTAAAACTACTTAAACTAAATACTGAAATGGCTCCTGCAGATAGTGCTGTTTTTTTTAGAAAATCACGTCTTCCTGAATGCTTTGTTTTCATTGTAAATGTTTTAATTTAATATGTTGAATCTTGTAAATTGTCTATTATTTACAATGCAAATATCTTGATTTATTATAGATTTGCTTATCCCTTTAAGACAAAGTAATGCTCCAAATTGGCATTTAATTTTCAGCATAGATCTTTTAAGATCTTTCTATTAATTTGAAATGAATATATTCTAAAAAAGGAAAGATTAAAAAAATCTTTCCTTTTCCAATGTGATTATTTTTTTTATACTTTTCTATTTACCAGTATTCATTGTCTTTTTAACAGTTTCTTGAAACTGAATACTTTCTGGTCTTAAGTTTTCTATCCCTTCAAATGGAATTCCATGACGTGTAGGTGTGAATGGATATTTTTTATTCATTAAATCATGACGTTTTTTCACCATATCAAAAGGTCCCCAAGCCCATAAAAATTGAGCCATCATACCTCTCATTTCGCGAGGATCTTGGTATAAATCATAAAAATCGTTCTTAACCAAGCCTGGTCTTCCACCAATCCAAACACGTTTGTATTGTTGTTTAATAGTTGCCGCATGGTAAGGTCCAGTATAAATGTGGTAATAATCTCTACGAGATTGTGCATCTCCATATAAGAAAGTAGCAGTTTGATCTACACCGTCAATAATACGATCGGTTGGTATTTTATCCATAGCACCACCTAAGCGTGCAAATGTTGTAAATAAATCATGAACTGTAATAATATCACCTACATAAGTTCCTGGTTCAATAACACCAGGCCATTCAGCAAAAGCCGCTACGCGAATTCCTCCTTCACGATAATCTCCTTTTCCTCCATTAAAAACAACTTGATACATTGCAGCAGGGACTTCAACCATTGGACCATTATCAGCCATTGCAATCACCAATGTATTTTCAGCAATTCCTTTTTCTTTTAATAAATCAAGAATTTCACCAACATGTCTATCTAAACGATCCATATTTTGAGCGAATGCAGTACTATTACTTGTAGTAGTTTCCTGCCCAACGCGCATTAGATCATATACATTTGGCCAATATGCTAAATAAAATGGTTTATCATCATCAGCTTTACGATTAATATAGTCTAGAGCTAATTCTTGATGGATTTCTATAGTTTTTCTATAATTCTCAAGAGTTGGAGGTAAAGTTTCTCTTGCTTTTCCACCTTTTTTAGCTGTTATGTCCATAATATATCCATAAGGCCTCCAAGTTTGGTCAACCAAATATTTCTTTTCATACATATCTTTTTCATAACCTATACTCATACCCGCAGCTTGACCTTGATGGTGCCACATAGCAGGAGGAAATTGATTATACATAGAAAATGTAGCTTCATCAAAACCTTGATTTTGTAAATGAGCTTCTTCAATATCTCCTTGATGACCTTTACCTACAAAACCAGTATTATAACCAGCTTCTGAAAGAATTTCAGCAATGGTTACTTCTTCTGCTGGTAAACCAGCACCTTCAGGAGGGAAGGATACGGTGTGCATTCCACTACGAACCGCTAAACGACCTGTTAAAGCAGCCGCTCTGGTTGGTGTACAAGAAGGCTCTGTATACATTCTTGTAAATGTAATACCATCTTCACCCATTTTATTTAAACGGGGTGTGTCGAAACCTCTAATTTTATTAAAAGCTTCAATTCCTACTTCACCAAAACTATTATCATCCCACATTATGTGAACGATATTTGGTTTTTTACCAAACTTTTTTTCTAAAGCTTTCAGCTTTTTATCAATGTCTTGGTCTTGTTTTGCCCATTGAACACCATACTGTTCCAATAAAATTTCTTGTTCTGCATCGTGAATAATTTTTTGAGCTTTAATAGTAACCGTGCCAATTAGCATCATTACAATTAATAATCTTAATTTAGTTTTTGTCATAGTTTTCTGTTTTTTAATTAACTTTTAAAAGTTATCATTATAATTATTATATTAATTTTTTTGTACGACATTAGCAATAATAGCTCGTATGATTTTTTTAGGAATGCCACGTGTATTGGTATACGTTGACTTAAGCCGCATGGTTTATAACGTTGATGTAAGAGTAGTACGTGATAATTCACTATGTCTTACGGTTTATATATTGTAAATTTAATTTATGAATATGATTTTAGCAAATTTATTTTACATAAATGAATTAAATTTATGGATATTGAGGTAGGTACTCCAATTGGCTTTGTCCATTTTTTTGTGACTTATCCAAGAGCCAAATACACTGATTTTTTTACACCTTCATCGGTTGGAAAAGAGAACTTATTTTTAGTGTATTTTCCTATTTTTTCCATTAAGGTTTTCAATAAGGTTTACAGTATAAATAATGTGTCTTATTTTCACAGGGAAATACAATAGATTCGTGAGTTCATCACGGTTTTTGTGCCAAAAATCTACAGTATAAGAATAAAATTTTAATTTTTATACATCAATATTATTCTTCATATTTAATTAAACTTAAAGTAAATCATAAAAAAAACAGAAAGCTAAAGTTGAATTTATATGAGGGGGTTTAAAGTTATCTAAAAAGAAGCATTAACACCTAAAAGTACAAAGACAATTTTTATTCTAATCTAATCAATAAAATGAATTAAATTTTTAAAATTCTTGTTGTTTTAAAGTATTCATAAATTAACTCACATAATATTTATTTACAATTAACAGAAAAACTAATAGCTATAAATTGAGGATTTTTAGTATGTAAGGTAATAATTTTATATATTTCAATTTAAATTAAAAATTTAAATAAGGAATAGTTTAATATTATTTTATATTTGTTTGATTAATTAAAAAATTTAGTATGAAATTCAATACAAAACTTAATTTATTGATACTGTTTGTTTTAAGTGTTTTAACTACTAAAATCACAGCTCAATACTCTTCAAAAAAAGTAAAAACTAAATTTGAAGTATATACTGATAGTTTAAAACAAGTTGATTATAATTATATTTTCCCTATTTTAGGTCAGAAAGTTTATGAAAAAGGGTTTGATATTCCTTATCCTGTTGGAATAATGGCAAATTCAATTTGGATGCGACAAGATATTGTTTTTTCTAATTTTCAATTAGGGTTTAAAAATGATAATTTAGATATTCCACTAACTTCTGTTGAATTCATTAAATTTGGGAAGAATACTAATGATTCTCAAAACTATACAATAAGACCTGATATTTGGGTGCTTCCTTTTTTAAATGTATATGGTTTATTTGGCTATGGTAGATCTACCACTGATGTAAATGTTACAGTACCAATAAATTTAAATACTGTTGTAGAGCAAGACTTTGCAACAAAAGGTTTTGGTGTTATGGCAGCGGGAGGAGTAGGGCCTGTATGGTTTTCTGTTGATTTAAACTGGACTTGGAATAAGCCTAAGTTATTAGATAAACCTGTTCAGGTAAATGTGATGGGAATTAGATTTGGGCATACCTTTGTATTTAAACAAAATCCAAAGCGTAATATTGCTGTTTGGGTAGGAGGAATGAGAGCTAAAATGGGTACAGAAACATCAGGTGAGATTTCTTTAAGAGAAGCATTGCCAAGTGATGTTTGGGATAAAAAAGATCAATTTGTTGCTGATTATGATGAATGGAGAAATTCACCTGCTTATGATGATTTAACTATTGCACAAAAAGCTGCCGTAAATAAAGTTTTAGACCCTCTAGTTAATGTTATTGATAGTGCTAATGGAGATGGCGTAGTTAGGTATGCAATGGATAAACAAACAAAACAATTATGGAACGGTTTAGTAGGAGCTCAGTTTCAATTAAACAAACGTTGGCAATTTAGAACTGAAGGTGGTGTTTTGGGAAATAGAAAATCATTTTTAATATCTGCAAACTATAGATTTTTATTGTAGAAGATCAAAATACACAAAAAAAGGAGTAATACTATAATAGTTTTGCTCCTTTTTTTGTTTGAAATTGTATTATTCTAAAAAATGGAGAACATTAAAATAAAATCAATTCTATTTCAGAAAAAATTGAAAATGAAATATTGGTTCAATAAATAATTTTCATAAAAAAAATAAACTAAATTACTAGAAGATATAATTGATTTTGGCATTAAAAATAAATTAGTTAAACTAATTATCAATACAACAAAATTTAACCTTGTGCACATAACAGGAGTTGAACCTGCACATCCTTTCGGATACGAGCCCCTCAAGCCCGCGCGTCTACCAATTCCGCCATATGTGCTTTATGTATAAAAAAAAAGTTAAGCAAAATGCTTAACTTTTTTTGTGACCTGGCTGGGGCTCGAACCCAGGACCACCTCCTTAAAAGGGAGGTGCTCTACCAACTGAGCTACCAGGTCATTGTTTCCCTTCATTATTGCGAGTGCAAATATACTATCAAAAGTTTATTTCACAAGTTTTTTTATGTAAATTTTTAAACGATATTTGTTTTTTTTTAATTCCAATAACAAATCATCATATGAAAATTGTTTTATTAGGCTATATGGCAAGTGGAAAATCAGCCGTAGGAAAAATTTTAGCAAAAAAAATGAATTTACAATTCATTGATTTAGATGACTTTATTGAGGAAAAGGAACAGCAATCTATCACAGATATATTTAAAACTAAAGGTGAAATATATTTTAGACAGGTTGAAGGTGTGTGTTTACAAGAATTATTAAATTTATCAAAAAAATGTATTATTTCTGTAGGTGGAGGAACTCCTTGTTACGGAAATAACCTAGAATTGATAAAAGAAAAAGCAATTTCGTTCTATTTAAAAGCGTCTATTAACACAATTTTTGAGCGTTTAAAGCACGAAACTTCACAACGACCTTTAGTTGCTACTATAGGTATAGATAATTTACAAGAATATATAGCAAAACATTTATTTGAACGCGCTTCATTTTATGATGAAGCAGATTTCTCAATTGTAGTAAATGATAAAGATTTAAAAGAGATAGTAGGGGAGATTGATGAATTACTCTAAATAAGCATAAGAACTTTCATCGTTAAAAATTACACTTACTCGCTCATGCATTGAAGTTGATAATGACAATCCTTTAAAATCGGCTTTTACAGGGTATTTTTTATGGTTTCTGTTAATTAATACAGCTGTTTTAAAACGCTTTAATGGAACTTCTAAAAAGTGCTTTATACCGTAAATTAAGGTAGAACCTGAACTTAAAACATCATCGACTAACACCAAAGATTTGTTTTTGTAAACATCGGCTGTAATATCGGTTGTGATTTTATTTAAAGGATTTCTCTTGTCAATATGAACCTTACATAAAATAACTTCTAAATCAGAAATTTGATTTAATATTTGAGCGATTTTTTGGGCAAAAATATAGCCATTACCATTAATTCCTGCAATTATAATTTCAGTTTCATTACTGTTAGACTCGTAAATTTGATACGAAATTCTTCTTGTTTTATTTCTAATTTGCTCGTCGGTTAATATTACTGAAGTTTCCATGATGATTATTTTTTTTTCAAATATAAAAAACAATTCTCTACCTTTTCTTGGTTTTATTGAATTATAACATGCTTCTAAGAATTTTATTTCAAATAAAGGATTGAATAAGTTGAAATAACTTTCTTTATTACCTCCAAAAGGAGGTCCGTCTTCTGTTAATTCAAAATCAAATAAAACGCCTACAATTTTTCCGTTTTTGTTTAAGCATTCATGCATTTTAGCTGCATAAGCTTCACGCAAGTTAGGATCTAAAGCACAAAAAAAAGTTTGTTCTATAATTAAATCATAAGTAGCCTTATGTTCAAAAAAATCTTGCTGAATTAAACGTTCTTTCGGAAAGTTTGGAATTCTATTTTTTATATTTAAAAGTGGTTGTTCTGCAATATCCAGTACCGTTAGGTTTGTAAAACCTTTATTATACAAATACTCAATTTCATAACCATTTCCAGCTCCTGGAACTAATATTTTAAGGTTTTTATTGGTTAATTGATCAATATAAAACTTTAATGGTGTTGAAATATATCCAATATCCCAACCCGTTTTTTGGTTTTCATATTTATGCTCCCAATAAGCTTTATTCAAACTATCTTTCATAATTAAATATCATCTTCAGCATAATCATCCAATTCTCTTCGATCTTTTTTGGTGGGTCTGCCAGTACCTTTTTTACGGTAATAATCTTTTGAATATTTTAATAATTCTAATTTCTCAAATGCTTCTGCAGGCGTAGTATCTTTTCGATATAAATCAACTATTTTGGCACCTACACGATTTGCAGGTATATCTAACACTTCAATTTCGTAATTTATTTGATCTTTTCTAACCGAAATTTTATCACCATTATAAGTGATTTTTGAAGGCTTCGCATTGGCATTATTTACTTTAACATGTCCCTTTTTACAGGCTTCTGTAGCTATGTTTCTAGTTTTAAAAAAACGGATACACCACAAATATTTATCAATTCTCATATAATAAAGTTAAATTTAACTTTTAGCTTTTAACAAAGATATGAAAATACTATCTTGCGGCCTTTAAAAATACACTCAATGAAAATTAATAAATTAATAATTTTACTTGCATTTATTTTATCAATAGTAGCCTGTAAAAAAGATGATAAAGATAACTTTGACGCAGCAGAACAAGCTTTAATAGATGATGCAGATTTAATTGAATATTTACAAACACATTATTTAAATGAAGATGATGGAGGTATTTGGACTATAGATAATGGGCAAACACCTTTAATGGATCAGGTTGATGTAGATCTTATTGATTATAATGATATTTCTTATAAATTGTATTATTTGGTTCAAGAAGAAGGAACTACTATTTCACCTACTACAGTTGACTCTGTATTTACAACTTATACAGGTATGCTTTTAGACAGTACTGTTTTTGATTCTAGCTCTTCTTTAGTTTGGTTTAAACTTTCAGCTGTAATTCCAGGATGGAGTTATGGTTTTACAAATTATAAAGGAGGTAATATTATGCAGAATCCTGATGAATCTTTTTATTATGAAGATTATGGTGAAGGTATCTTATTTATTCCTTCAGGTTTAGCTTATGGAAATTCAGTACAATCTTATATTCCTGAAAATTCACCTTTAGTTTTCCAAATTACATTGCAAGATGTTAAACTAACGGATTTAGATAATGATAACGTATTATCTATAGATGAAGATTTAAATGGAAATAGAGATATGACTGATGATGATACTGATGGTGATGGAATTCCTGATTTTGCAGATACTGATGATGATGGTGATGGTATACTAACTAAATATGAGGACATTAATAAAGATGGGAATCCAATGAATGATGATACAGACGGTGATGGAATTCCTAATTATTTAGATACTGACGATACTGAAAGTATTGAAGATTTATAAATAAGAATTTACACACACAAAAAAAGCTTCTCAATTGAGAAGCTTTTTTTGTGTGTTTTAGATGTTATAAGTTTTTATGATTTCTCCATTCAAAATTACTCCTTCTGTGTTGTTTATCAGTATAAACAGAAAATAGCTTAATTTGAATATTTATCATTATTTGACTAGGATTGTATTCCAATAAATCACCAAGGTTTACACCATAGCCATCATATGTCTTAATCATATCAAGCCGTTGTTCTTTAACAGTAGTTAATCCATATTGATATCTGAAATCTATACCAACCCTTCCAAAATCTATTAGTATTCCTGCGCTAATACCAGCTGAAGATGTATTGAATACAAAAGGATCTGCATAACTTGTATCTTGCCAACCCTCTAAAGTTCTATCTGAGATGAAACTAAATACTGGTCCAGCATATATTGCTATAGGCGAGTAAACTTTATAACCAAAAAGTATTGGTATGTCAATTTGCTGTGACTCCCATTGGGCTGGTTTTGTAGGGAATTTGTAACTGTTTTTAAGTGACACATAGTTCGCCTCAGGTCTTATGAAAAAATTATCGAAGCTTATATCAACAAAAACACCAAGCTGGTAACTAATTTCATTTTCGGCTGAATAATATTCATCTAAAACCCCAGGTCCTATAGAGCCTCCAATAGAGTAAAAATCTCCAATATAATTATAGTTAATACCACCTTTTAGCCCAACACCAATTTTTTGAGCATTGGTTAAAGAAATATAAAAAAAGAAAATTAGAATAAAAATAGCTTTTATATTCATGTATTTATGATTTTTGTATAAATATATAAATTTATATTAAACATTAAATTAATAAAAAATCAAAAATTGAATATAAAAGCTATTATTTAATAATAGTTAATAAACCAAGTATATTATTTTTTTTCAGATAATCTGTAAGAAACACCAACCCTAATTTGAGATTGTCTTGTATCTAAAGTAAAATCATCTGCAATATCATCACCAATAAAATTAGCTTCATTTGCATTTATTCCACGGTCGTAAATTACATCAAAACCAAATCTTCCTAGGTTTGCAGAAACCCCAATATTTAAACCAACAGTAACTCCATTTTCAATTTTATCATATTCAAATCCATTTACTTTGTTACTCGTAATAAACTTAAATGCAGGCCCTGCTAACAAATTTAAAGGACCAATTATGCGAATACCGACTAAAACTGGTAAATCAACTGATGACATTTTATATGATTCAGTGGTTCCAATTTCAGAATCTACGGTGTATTTACTTGATGATTGAGAATATACTAATTCAGGTCTAATGTAAATAGGACCAAGGTCTAATTTTCCATAAACCCCAACATTAAATCCAGATTCTCCTTTTCCTTTGTTGTCAATAATATCGCCAGCTTCATTAATTAACTCTCCATTAGAATTATAAAGTAAACTTCCTTTAACACCCCAACTACTTTGGGCGTTTAAAGATGTTAATGTTATTATTAAAATAACCAACAATGCACTACTTTTTTTGATCATAAGCTTCTTTTTTAGGGTTATATTCTTAAAACGGCTTATTATTGAAATTATTTTCGAGAAATTACTTTTTTAGTAGCTTCAACAATTGCCTTATCGTTTAATTTGTATTTTTCCATTAATTGTGCAGGTGTTCCTGATTCACCAAAACTATCATCTACAGCTACAAATTCCTGTGGAACTAAATTGTTTTGCACCAATACACGTGAAACACTTTCACCTAAACCTCCAATAATATTATGCTCTTCAGCAGTAACAATACAACCAGTTTTTGCAACAGATTTTAAAATAGCCTCTTCATCTAAAGGTTTTATAGTGTGAATATTAATTACTTCGGCACTAATTCCCATAGCTTCTAGTTCTTCTGATGCTTTTAAAGCTTCCCATACTAAATGCCCTGTTGCTACAATAGTAACATCAGTTCCTTCAGTTAATTGAACGGCTTTTCCTACTTCAAATTTTTGATCTTCTGGAGTAAAAATTGGTACTACAGGTCTACCAAAACGTAAATAAACAGGACCATCATAATCTGCAATTGCAATAGTAGCAGCTTTTGTTTGGTTGTAATCACAAGTGTTTATCACTGTCATACCAGGTAACATTTTCATTAACCCAATGTCTTCTAAAATTTGATGCGTTGCACCATCTTCACCTAAAGTTAAACCTGCGTGAGAAGCACATATTTTTACATTTTTATCTGAATATGCAACAGACTGACGAATTTGGTCATACACTCTTCCTGTTGAAAAGTTGGCGAAAGTACCCGTAAAAGGAATTTTACCTCCAATAGTTAAACCTGCAGCAATACCAATCATATTTGCTTCAGCAATTCCTATTTGAAAGAAACGTTCTGGATTTTCTTCAATAAATTTTTCCATTTTTAAAGAACCAATCAAATCAGCGCACAATGCAACTACATTTGGGTTTGTTCTTCCTAATTCTGCTAAACCTGCTCCAAAACCTGAACGTGTATCTTTTTGTTCGGTAAATGTGTATTTTTTCATGTTATTGTTTTAAATAAAAAATCTTTCAAAAATAATGATATAAAAAAGACTAGAAACTAAAATTTTAATAATTCTTCATATAATTTATGAACAGGGAAGCCCATAACGTTATAATAACTACCTTCTAGCTTTGTAACGCCTATAAAACCTATCCATTCTTGAATTCCATAGCCTCCAGCTTTGTCAAAAGGTTTATAATTTTCAACATAATAAGTTATTTCTTCCAAAGATAATTGTTTGAAATAGACTTTTGTAACGTCGAAAAACACGTGCTCCTTACGTTTAGATTTTAAGCAAACTGAAGTAATTACTTTATGAGATGAATTTGATAACTGTTGTAGCATTTTAATTGCTTCCTTTTTATCTTTGGGCTTTTCAAGTGGTTTGTTAGCGTGCCAAACAATTGTATCAGACGTTATTACAATTTCGTTTTCATTTAGCTCATTTTCAAAAGCAGCGGCTTTTAATTTGGCTAAATAATTAGTGATTTCTTCAGCTTTTAAATTGGAAGCATAAACCTCTTCAACCTCTTTAATTTTAATTTTAAAATCAACGTCAAGCGATTTAAGAAGTTCTTGTCGCCTTGGTGATTGTGAGGCTAAAATTAATTGATGATTTTTTAATTTTTCTGAAAGCATTTTAATGTAATATTGAAAAAATGATGATTGAATTGATTCCTAAAAACATACAAACTTTTAAAAGTGTACTTATTTTTTGAAATTGTTTCTTGGTTTTTGAAGCGTTTAATTTTACTGAAATATATAACATTGGTAGTACAATGAAAACCACTAAATAAAGCAATGTAAACTTATATTGTTTTGAAAAATGTAATGTAAAATACAATAAAGAAAGTAGTGTAAAACTACATAAAGTTAATGCGAAATTCCGGGCTCTTTTTCTTCCGATTACAATAGGTAATGTATTGTTTTTTAAATTGTAGTCTCCATTTATATCAATTATATCTTTAACTATTTCTCTGGTTAGGTTTAATACAAAAGCAAAGAGTGAAAGCAGTATAATAAATTGAATAATTATAAGTTGCGATTTATTTTGAATAGTGAAATCTATTTCAAAAAGTGGTACTAAAAGTATGCTTAAAGCAATACTAAAAGCAACTGCTAAATTGCCTATAAAAGGTGTTTTTTTTAATTGTTTTGAATAATAATAGAGTAGTATGCTAGTGCCTATAAATAAAAAAGAATACGAAGGTTTTTGGATATTTATAGCAAGTAAAACCCCTAAAATAATTCCGAAGGCATTGGTGATTTTATACCAAGCTTTTGCTTGTTCTACTGTTATTTTGGTTGAAACAATTACTTTAGTTGGTTTGTTAATTTTATCAGCTTTTATATCAAAAATATCATTTATAATATAACCTGCTGCTGTAATAAGTAATACAGATATCAATAAAATTGAAAATTGAAAATTTGATAAAAGCGTATTTAAATTGAAAGAAGGAAATAAAATGTATTTGAGTAAAATGAAAACGTAAGCGATTAAAAATAAATTTCTCCAACGAATTAATTTAAAATACACGCTTAATTTCATTTGTGTTAATTGAAATTTTTCTTAATTCTAGCTAAGTCTTTTTTATTATCACGATCTTTTATTACTTCGCGTTTATCGTAGTTTTTCTTACCTCTACACAATGCAATATTTAATTTTGCCCAGCCTTTATCAGTTAAAAACAGTTTTAGAGGAATAATGGTTAAACCAACATTTTGAACTTCTTTTTGTAGTTTTTTTAGCTCTCCTTTGTTTAACAATAATTTACGTTCACTTTTAGGTGAATGATTGTAGGAATGGCCATACAAATATTCTTCAATAAACATATTTATTACAAAAAGTTCACCTTGTTCATTAAATTCACAAAAGCTTTCGGTAATACGAGCTTTACTCTCTCTAATGGATTTAATTTCAGTTCCTGTTAATTGAATTCCAGCAGTATATTGATCTAAAATCTCGTATTCAAAACGGGCTTTTTTATTTTGTATGTTAATTTTCTTCTGCATATGGCTGCAAATATAGAATAAATTCAAATTGAAACATACATAATAGTCTGTTCAAATTTGAGTTAAAGTTTAATTATTTTGAATGTGGTATTTTTAAAAGCGTGCTATTTTTTATAGTTCCGTTGATAGTTACTATGTATAAATTATCATTATTATTGTCGTTAATAGCTTCGTATACACGTTTTTCTAAAATATCATTTACAAATTTTGGAGTAGTATTGCTGTGACCAACAATTAAAACAGTTTTTCCTTTTGTTTTTGCTTTAAAATCAGCATCGTATAAATTACTAGGATTGTAATATTGTATTTTTAATTGCTTTTTTAAAGCAGTTGGAGTAGCGGTTTGTATGGTTCTATTATAGTTGGTTGAATAAATTAAATCGAAATCTATAGTTTCAAAAACAACACTCCAATTTTCAGCCCTGCTATTTCCTTGTTTGCTTAAATCGGGGTTTTTATTTGTTTTGTCTGTTCTTACTTTTTCTGCGTGCCTAATAAAATAATAAGTAGTTGTCTCGTTTTCTTGTGAAACTATGCATGTTGTATATAAAACTAAGTAGATTAGGAGTATAAACTTTTTCATAAATAATTTAGTTTTAAAACTAATATTCAAAAACAGAAAGACCTAACAGGTTGCTTAAACTTGTTAGGTCTTATTTTTTTTAAAATGATTGTTATTTGTTTCTGAATACAATTTTTTCGTCAAAAGCATCTAATAAAATATGGCTACTAGCTGTAATTTTACCAGATAATATTTCTTTTGAAAGTTCATTTAAAACATCTTTTTGAATGACTCTTTTTACAGGTCTTGCTCCAAACTGTGGATCAAATCCTTTTTCAGCAAGCGATTCAATAGCTTCCTCTGTAAATTCTATTGAAATGTCTTTTTCTTTCAACATTTTAGCTAAACCTTTCAATTGAATTTCTACAATTTGATGAATTTCAGTTTGATTTAAAGGGGTAAACATAATAATTTCATCAATTCTATTTAAAAATTCAGGGCGCACGGTTTGTTTTAACAATCCTAAAACTTCCACCTTTGTAGTTTCGGTAATTTGCACTCGATTTTCCATATCCATTTTACTAAACTTCTCTTGAATAATATGCGCTCCCATATTTGAAGTCATGATAATAATGGTATTTTTAAAATCTGCAATACGACCTTTATTATCTGTTAACCTTCCTTCGTCTAATACTTGCAATAAAATATTAAAGGTATCAGGATGTGCTTTTTCAATCTCATCTAATAAAATTACTGAATATGGTTTTCTTCTTACAGCCTCAGTTAATTGCCCACCTTCATCGTAACCAACGTATCCTGGAGGTGCACCAATTAATCTACTTACAGCATGTCGCTCTTGATATTCACTCATATCAATACGTGTCATAGAATTTTCATCATCAAATAAATATTCAGCCAATGCTTTTGCAAGTTCAGTTTTCCCAACTCCAGTTGTTCCTAAAAATAAGAACGACCCCAAAGGTTTTTTGGTATCTTGTAATCCGGCTCTTGAGCGTCTTACAGCATCTGAAACAGCAACAATAGCCTCTTCTTGACCAACAACTCTGTTATGTAATTCAACTTCTAAGTGCAATAGTTTTTCACGATCACTTTGCAACATTTTTGTAACTGGAATGCCTGTCCATTTTGCAACCACTTCAGCAATATCATCACGAGTAACTTCTTCTTTTATTAAAGCAGTTTCAGAGTTTTCATCCAATTCTTTTTGAAGTTCATCTAAATGTTCTTGCTCTTCTTTAATTTTACCATACCTAATTTCAGCTACCTTACCATAATCACCTTCACGCTCAGCACGTTCAGCTTCAAGTTTGAAATTTTCCATGGTTTCTTTACTTTCTTGAATGGCATCTACCAAGTCTTTTTCACTGCTCCATTTTGCACTAATTTCATTTCTTTCTTCTTTTAAATTAGCCAATTCTTTTTTTAGAAGCGTTAATTTTTTCTCATCTTTTTCACGTTTAATGGCTTCAAGTTCAATTTCAAATTGCATAATTTTTCGATCCAACACATCTAATTCTTCAGGTTTTGAATTGATTTCCATACGCAGTTTAGCCGCAGCTTCATCCATTAAATCAATGGCTTTATCTGGTAAAAAACGATTTGAAATATAGCGTTGCGATAATTCTACCGAAGCAATAATGGCTTCATCTTTAATTTGAACTTTATGGTGTTGTTCGTACTTATCTTTAATTCCACGTAAAATTGAAATGGCACTTTCTGTATCAGGTTCGTCCACAATTACTTTTTGAAACCTTCGCTCTAAAGCTTTGTCCTTTTCAAAATATTTTTGATATTCATCTAGGGTAGTGGCTCCAATTGCACGCAGTTCTCCACGCGCTAAAGCAGGTTTTAAAATATTGGCAGCATCCATTGCACCTTGCCCACCACCAGCACCAACAAGTGTGTGAATTTCATCAATAAACAATACAATTTCTCCGTTTGCTGATGTTACTTCTTTAATAACGGCTTTTAGACGCTCTTCAAATTCACCTTTATATTTTGCACCTGCAATTAAGGCACCCATATCTAAAGAATAAATTTGTTTACCCTTCAAATTTTCAGGAATATCTCCTTTAATAATTCTGTGCGCTAAACCTTCAGCAATGGCAGTTTTACCTGTGCCTGGCTCACCAACAAGCATTGGATTGTTTTTAGTTCTACGTGAAAGTATTTGAAGAATTCTTCTTATTTCTTCATCACGACCAATCACGGGATCTAATTTCCCGTCTTTAGCTAATTGGTTTAAATTTTTAGCATATTTATTTAAAGAATTGTAGGTTTCTTCAGCACTTTGTGATGTAACATTACCGCCTTGTCTTAATTCATCAATTGCTGCTTTTAAATGTTTTTCGGTTACACCTTGATCTTTTAAAAGTTGAGATACCGTGTCTTTATTATTTAAAATAGCGATTAATAAATGTTCTATTGAAACATACTCATCCTTCATTTTTTTTGCTTCACTTGAAGCATTGTTCAGCATTTTTGAGGCATCGCGAGAAAGCATAATATCTCCTCCTGAAACCTTTGAATAGCTTTCAATTATTTTGTCGATCAAGCTTTTGAGCAAATCGATGTTAACACCCAGTTTTTTTAAAATAAAAGGAGTTACATTTTCATCAACTTCAAAAATACCTTTTAATATATGTGAGTTTTCTATCTGTTGATTTTCAAAACTTTGCGCAATTTGCTGTCCTTGCTGTACAGCTTCTTGCGATTTAATTGTAAATTTATTAAAGTTCATAACGTTTTATATTTTTTGTATTTATATTTGTCACTTCAATTAATATTCCATTTGATTAAAATGGCGTAAAAACGACAAAAAGTCTTGTTTTACAAGGGTTTAAATGTCATTTTGTCTTCAGTAACTATAAAATTAAAACAATGAGTTTTCTTAAAAATATATTTAATTCTAGTGATTCTAATGAAAAGCAACCAACTATTAATTGGATTCCTTTAACAAAAATTATGCAATTAGATGAAATTATGAATGCATCTAATAAAAAACCTGTTCTTATTTTTAAACACAGTACAAGATGTGGAATTAGCAGAATGGCGCTTAAAAATTTTGAAAGAAGTTTTGATATTGAAAATGAACAGTTAGCTATTTATCTGTTAGATTTAATACAATTTAGAACAATTTCAAATGAAATTGCTTCAAAATTTAATGTGCAACACCAATCACCACAAGCGATTGTAGTTTATCAAGAAAAAGTTGTTTACAACGATTCTCATTATGGCATTTCAGTGGAGGCCATAAAAAAAGCGATTTAAACAAATCGCTTTTAAAATTAAATTTTATGACGAATAATTATTTGTCGTATTTTTTCTTTTAAATTTTCACCGCTATCATAAACCATTTGTTCATTACTTGGAAAAGGAATAAATTGGTTTCGGGTTAAGTATAACTCATCTTTATTTAAAGCTCTTTTATCACCTTTAGTATTCGCGAATATATTTTCAAAAATAAATTCACTAGCTAATGGAAATGATTGGGTTGTTTGCTGATTTGCTAAGTTTAAATAATTAATTTGTCCAATAACTTGAGTAGATTTGGTTTGTGTTACCATATTTAATTTACACTTTACTCTTTTATACACATCAACTTTAATCTTATTTCCTAAAGAATCTTTTTGAATTTCTCCTTGTTTATTTTTTAAATATTCCCAACCATCAATTATGTTATTTTCTCTAATAACTTCTTTTTCTTTTACAAACTCAGGTGAAATATTAATTTCTTGTAAAAATATTTTTAGGCTGTAATCATATGTTAAATTGGATTGTTTTTTTGAATGATAAACAGTCCATAAATCATTTAAATTGTAGGTGTTAAAATTTAATAAATCTGTTTCTAACTTTACAGGAATAATTTTATTTGAATTATTTAACATAGAAACAATCACAAAATTAGTACCTAAAGTGTGCGCTTCATTTATTAATGAGTTGGTTTCTTTATAATTAGGATTGATACTTTGTAGGTAAATTAAATCATCATAAACAGCTCTAAAATCATATTTATTTTCAGAAGAATTCAAAACCGAAATTGCATTTGTGTACAAATATTCTGAATATTGGTTTTTAGCAGTTATTAGTTTAGTAGTATAATTTGAAAACTTAAAATTAGCTTCTCTATTACTTTCCGCAATGGTTAATGGAAGTAAAGGCCTTATAGATTCTTGTCTGTTGTTTAAAGCTTTGTAGGTATTGTATATTTCTTCCAAATTTGAAGGATTATTTTCTTGTTTTAAAAAATCCAAACGTCTTAAATCTCTTTCATTAGCTTTAGCATACGCTTCTTCTAACATAATTATATAAGGTTGATTTCCTTTTTTAAATTTATTTTCGCGTAAGTTTTTTAATGAAATAGCTATGGCGTTATCAAAATTTCCATAATTAATAGCTTCTTGCGTTTTTTTAACACTGCTACAACTTAGTAATGTAGTTGCAACAAATAATAGGAGTAATTTTAATTTCATAAGTAGGGTTTAATGGTTTGAAGTTTGTTTAATTACAAATTCAGTGCCAAAATTAAACTAAATAACCCTGAAAAAAAATGAATTTTCAGGGTTATTTAGTTTAAAAAAAGAGCTGTTTGTTAAAACTCAATTGCTGGTAAAATTTTGCCTGTACATTTTCCAAAACCTATGCGACCTTGTTCATTTTCACAATATCCTCTAATAATTACATTGTCGCTATCATTTACAAAGCTACGTTTAGTTCCATCTTTTAGGGTAATAGGTTCTTCGCCATCTTTGGTGATTTCTAATAATGAGCCATAACTATCTTTTGTTGGGCCAGAAAGTGTTCCGCTAGACATTAAATCACCAGCTCTAACACTACAACCATTTATAGTTAAATGTGCTAGTTGTTGAGACATAGACCAATAAATATCTTTAAAGTTTGATTCACTTAAATTATTTAAATCACCATTTTCAGTTTCAATAAAAGTTTGAAGTTTTATATCGAAGGCATTTTTATCTGACGTTTGTTTTAAATAGGGTAATAATTGAATGTTTTGTATTTCGTGGTTAGGGTTTTCACATCTATACGGTTCTAATGCGTCTAAAGTAACTATCCAAGGAGAAATTGTTGTGGCAAAGCTTTTGCTTGCAGCTGGACTTAAAGGTTTTGTCTCCCATTTTTGAAAATCTCTAGCACTCCAGTCATTCATTAAAACCATTCCAAAAATATACTCTTCAGCTTCATTTACAGGAATTGGTTCCCCAAAATGGTTTGCAGCTGTGGTTATAAAGGCTGTTTCTAATTCTAAATCAATTTTTTTAGAAGCTCCAAATATAGGAGTCGTTTTTCCGTCAGAAATAGTTTGTCCTAATGGTCTTTTAATATTTGTTCCTGAAACAATAACGGTTGATGAACGCTGATTAAATGCAAGTGGCATATGCAACCAATTGGATTCTATTTCAGTATTTTTAAAATTAAATATATTAGAGATGTTGTTTGCATGATGTTTACTTGAAAAGAAGCCTGTAAAATCACCTACATCAATAGGTAACAGCATTTCAACTTCATTTACATCAAATATAATTACATCTCTATGTTCAGCATTATCACGTAATATTGAATTTTTTTCATCAAAAACTTCAGCAATTCTATTGCGCACTAAGCGCCAGGTTTTCCTTCCGTCAGCAATAAAATCATTTAAAGAATCTTGCATAAAAATATCATCGGTCAAAGCAATGTCTTTAAAATATCCTAATTGATGAAATGCGCCTAAATCTATGGCGTATTCACCAATACGTGTTCCTATTGTAATAATATCATCTTTTGTTATAAATACGCCAAATGGTATATTTTGTATTGGGAAATCGCATTCAGTGTTCCCATTTAACCAAGATTTTCTGTTTGGATCGTTCGCAGCTATTTTCATATGTTGATAAACTAAGGTATTTAGTTAATATATTTCTTATCAAATATATAAGTTTCTTATTAAAAGCAAAATGAAATTACTATTTTTGCGAGAAATTTAACTTTTAAAAAAGTAATATACAATGCAACGTGATCAAATTATTTTCGATTTAATTGAAGACGAAAGAGAAAGACAAACAAAAGGATTAGAATTAATTGCTTCAGAAAACTTTGTAAGTGACGAAGTTATGGAAGCGCAAGGTTCAATTTTAACCAATAAATATGCTGAAGGTTATCCTAACAAACGTTACTATGGTGGTTGCGAAGTTGTTGATATTATTGAACAAATAGCCATTGATAGAGCCAAAGAACTTTTTGGAGCTGAATATGTAAATGTACAACCACACTCTGGATCACAAGCAAATACAGCTGTTTATGCGGCTTGTTTAAAGCCAGGAGATACAATTTTAGGTTTTGATTTGTCTCATGGTGGGCATTTAACACATGGTTCTCCTGTAAATTTTTCTGGTAAATTATACAATCCCGTTTTTTACGGAGTAGATAAAGCAACAGGAACAATTGATTACAAGCATTTAGAAGAACAAGCTAAAGAGCACAAACCAAAATTAATTATTGCTGGTGCTTCTGCATATTCGAGAGATATAGATTTTGAAAAATTTAGAGAAATTGCTGATGAAGTTGGAGCAATTTTAATGGCCGATATTTCACATCCTGCTGGTTTAATTGCAAAAGGTATTTTAAACGATCCTATTCCTCATTGTCATATTGTTACTTCAACAACACATAAAACATTACGTGGACCTCGTGGAGGTATTATTATGATTGGTAAAGACTTTGAAAATCCGTTCGGACAAAAATTAAAAAACGGAAATTTAAAGAAAATGTCTACACTTATTAATTCATCTGTTTTCCCTGGAAATCAAGGTGGGCCTTTAGAGCACGTAATTGCTGCTAAAGCAGTTGCTTTTGGAGAGGCTTTAACTGATGAGTTTTTACATTACCAAATTCAAGTTAAGAAAAATGCAGCGGCTATGGCTGAAGCTTTTGTTGCAAAAGGATATAAAATTATTTCAGGAGGAACGGATAACCACTGTATGCTTATTGATTTAAGAAGTAAAGGTATAAGCGGGAAAGATGCTGAAAATGCATTAACAAAAGCTGATATTACTGTAAATAAAAATATGGTTCCGTTTGATGATAAATCGCCATTTGTAACTTCAGGTATTAGAATTGGTACTGCTGCAGTTACTACGCGTGGTTTAGTTGAATCTGATATGCCTTCAATAGTTGAATTGATTAATGAAGTTGTTGAAAACCATGAAGATGAAGCTAAATTAGAAGCAGTTGCATTAAAAGTTAATGAAATGATGTCTAACAGACCATTATTTAAAATGTAAAAAATGATGAAAGAAATATTAGTAATAGTTGTAATTGTATGTTTTTCTTTTACTGTAAAAGCACAAGATGATGCATTTACAAATGATGCTGCAAAATTAGTTGAAGTAATTTCAGAAAATGCATTTAAGCCTTATGTAGCTCAATTTACAGCAATGATCCCTGCTGAAAAACAAGCTATTTTTAAAGAAGAATTAATTGCTACTTTTCCTGAGTTATATAATGCAATGGCTGTAATTTATATGGATACATTTACCCATGACGAAATTAAAGAATTATTAGCTTTTTATGCAACACCTGTTGGAAAAAAATTAGCTGATAAATCTGGTGAATTAGCCCAAAAAGGTATGACTGCAGGTCAATCTTGGGGTATGAAAGTACAAGAGATTATGGCAAAATATAAGTAATAAACACTTATTTATCTATATTAAATCCCGCCATTGTGCGGGATTTTTTTTAACTTATTACAAATTGGGGTAGAATAATAATTATTTAAAGCTCTAAGTTTGGAAGTCTTTTAAGTGAAGTAATTTTAATAAACTTATTAATATTTCATTTTTACTATTATATTTGTTAAAACATAAAAATTTAAATAAATTATGAAAAACTTTTTTAATAAAGCAGCATTATTAGTTGTTTGTTTAATTATGAGCAATAGTTTAAAAGCTCAAATTACTTTTGATTTTGATAAAGATGTAGATTTTACTCAATATAAAACATATAGTTTTGGTGGTTGGCAACAAGACAGTGAAAAATTAATAAATGATATTGATAAGAAAAGAATTTTGCAATCTTTTAAATCAGAACTTTTACAAAGAGATTTAGATTATGAGTTAGCTGAGGCAGACTTAGTAATAACATTATTTTTAGTTATTGATGAAAAAACAAGTACAACAGCTTATACCGATTATATGGGAGCAGGAATGGGATATGGATATGGCTACGGAGGCGGCCGTTATGGTGGATATTACAGACCAGCTTGGGGTTGGGGTGGAGGATACTCTACAACTTCTTACAGTGAAAAGGATTATAAAGTAGGTACTTTTGTTGTTGATATTTACGATGCAAAAACTAAAAAATTAATTTGGCAAGGAGTTTCTCAAAAAACAATTAACGAGAATGGAAGTAAAAGAGCTAAAACAATTCCTAAAAATGTAGGAAAACTTATGAAAAAATATCCTGTTGCTAAAAAGAAAAAATAATTTATAACTTTTTTTAAAAAACTCCCAAAGTATGATTCTTTTGGAGTTTTTTCGTTTATTTACTTTAAAAATGTATTAAATTATAATAGCTAATCACTTTTATTACTAATAATTATAATATTATTTACATAAAAAAAACTATTTTTTTATGCAAACATTCTTCAAAACTTAAATACATCAAAATGACCAAAAAACATGTTTTAGCACTATTTTTAACGTTGTTTGCTTTTCAATTAACCCAAAGTCAAGTTTTAATTTCTTTACTATTAGGCGATAAATTAAATACCGGAAAAATTAGTTTTGGTTTGGAAGGTGGATATAATTTATCGAATATTTCAAACTTAGAAGGAGCCAAAGCAGCTTCAAATTTTAATTTAGGTTTTTATTTTGATTTATTATTAAAAGAAAATAAAAACTGGTTTGTACATACGGGTGTTATTGTAAAATCAACAATGGGAGCTAATATTGATGCTTATCCTTTAAATGATGAGTCTTTAGATAATCTGTTTGAAGATGCTGATGTTAGAAGGAAAATAAACGCATTTAACATACCAATCTTAGCTAGATATAAGTTTAAAAATAATTTATTTGTTGAATTGGGTCCAATGATTGGTTTTATGCTAAAAAAATCACACGATGAGTTTACGGCTATAAATCTTGAAGATAAAGAGGATGAATTACAATATAATCGTAAAATTAGAGATGATCATAAATTATTTGATTTGGGAGCACAAGTAGGGTTAGGTTATCAATTAAAAGCAATGCATGGAATGAGCGTAGCTGTTAAATATTATCAAGGAGTTGTTGATATTAATAAAGAAGCTATGGATAAAGCACATTATAATAATTCGTTTTATGTAGTTGCAAGTATTCCAATTGGAGCTGGAGAAAAAGCACAAGCTAAAAATGAAGCAGCTAAAGCTAAAAAAGAAGCTAAAAAAGCTTCAAAAGAAAAAGCTATAAATAATATATAGGACTTTATAAATAATTTTTAACCAATGCATAAAGATATTTCAAATCTAAGTAAAATACCAGTAGTAGTAATTGCAGCTTCATTTGTAATTGTTATTACAGGTTTAATACAAGCTATTTCAATTGTTAATCCAATTTTAATGGCTCTTTTTATTAGTATTATTTGTGCGCAACCAATTTTATGGTTACAGACAAAAAAAGTACCTCAAACATTGGCTGTCTTTATAGTATTATTTTTAATTGTAGCTATTTTTATTGGTTTTAGTGAATTAATAGGAGCATCATTATCTTCATTTTCTGAAAATGCAAGTGTATATGAAGATAATTTAAGAGCTATGGTTAAAACGGTTGTTGAATTTACAAATTCCTTGGGATTAAATATATCGTTCACTAAGGTGTCAAGTATGTTTGATGTTTCAAAAGTTATGAATTTAACAGCTAGCATGTTAGGTCAGTTAGGTAGTATTATGGGAAATGTACTTACTATTTTTTTCTTGGCTTTATTTTTATTGTTTGAATTAGATTCCTTAGAAATTAAATCAAAACTGGTATTTAAAGAGGCTACAACGCGTAAATATATTTTTTCAATTTTTAAAAGTATACGACATTATTTATCAATTAAAACAGTTACAAGTTTAATAACAGGAGTATTTGTATGGATTGCTCTTGAAATAACAGGTTTAGATTATGCTATTATATGGGGGCTTATAGCTTTTTTATTAAATTATATTCCAAACATTGGTTCAATAGTAGCTGCCATACCGGCTGTGTTATTTGCTTTAATTCAGTTAGGTTTTGTTGGTGTTTTATGGACTAGTAGTATATTTATTGCTGTAAATATGATTGTAGGTAATATTATTGAACCTAAAATGATGGGTAGTGGCTTAGGACTTTCAACCTATGTTGTTTTTGTTTCTTTACTAGTTTGGGGTTTTATTTTAGGTACTGTTGGTATGTTTTTATCCGTTCCATTAACTATGGCTATAAAAATTATGTTAGAACAGAATAAACGAACTGAGTGGATTGCAATTTTATTGGGTTCAAGGGAAGAGGCTATTACTATTTTAGAAAATGAAAACCAATAAAATTATTTTATGCTAAACCTTATATTGAATTAAGAGGTGTTCCTGCAATGAAATATCAAAGTGATAATACTATGCTTGTTGAAACAGAGTGGAAATTTAAAATATATAAGCGTTGGTCTTTAGACTTTTTTGGAGGTACAGGTAAAGCTTTTAAATCTTTTGATGAATTTGGTCCTGCTACTTGGGTTTATAATTATGGCTTAGGGTTTAGATATAAATTAGCACGCCTTTTTGATGTGGATGCAGGTATTGATTTTGCTTGGAGTAATAATAAAGATTTTGCGTTTAGTATTGTTTTTGGAAGTGCTTGGAATAGGTAATATAATTACATTTTCTTTTTATAAGTTAAAAAAAGAGGTGGCTCCATCATCATTAATTTTTTTTAAAAATAAAGCTATTGATCGTTTTTTTATTTTAATTAATACTGTTTAATGTATAATTTTTTAAAAAAATAACTATTTTAGCTATCAAAACTTATTCAATGAAACTAAGATCTATTATTCTTGCATTACCACTTTTTATATATATTTCTTGTAAAGAAAAGGAGCAACCAAAAATGCCTCCCCAACAAATTAAAGTAGTTGAAGTTGTAAAAAAAGATATTCCAATTTTTAATTATTTTGTAGGAGAAGTTTTTGGGCAAGAAGATGTCTCTATAAACGCTCGTGTTGAAGGTTATTTAACAAGTATTTTATTTACTGAAGGAGCTAGAGTAAAAAAAGGTGATTTACTATATACCATAGACCCAGAACCTTTTAACGCTGCAATTGCAGGTGAAAAAAGTAAAGTTACTGAGGCACAAACAAAATATTTAAATTCTGAAAATAATTTAGCTAGAATTAAGCCATTGGCAG
This sequence comes from Lutibacter agarilyticus, assembly GCF_900188235.1. Lineage (GTDB taxonomy): Bacteria > Bacteroidota > Bacteroidia > Flavobacteriales > Flavobacteriaceae > Lutibacter > Lutibacter agarilyticus. Next base: position 533,048 of record NZ_FZNT01000001.1, read on the forward strand.
AAATGGATGCTGTAAGTAAGAGTGATTTAGATTTTGCTTTGGCTGATAGAGATGCATCTTTAGCAGCTAGAAAAGCTGCAGAAGCTTCTTTAAAAATGGCACAAATTAATTTAAGTTATACTCAAATTAAAGCACCAATTAATGGTTTTATAGGAAAAACCCAGGCTCGTGTCGGAGATTTTGTGGGAAGAAGTCCAAACCCTGTAATTATAAACACCATTTCAAAAGTTGAAAATGTTAGAGTACAGTTTTTTATAAATGAAACAAACTATTTGACTTTAGCAAAAGCTTTTGCAGAAATACATAAAGATATAGTCGCTGAAGAGAGAGCACAAAAAGCAGAAATAGAATTACTACTTACTGACGGGACAACACATCCACATAAAGGAGTTATAGATTTTATAAATAGGGAGATTGATGCTTCTACTGGAGCCATTTTAGTGCAGGCTTCTTTTCCTAACCCTGAGTTAATTTTAAAACCAGGACAATATGCACGTGTTAAAGTTAAAAGTAGGGTAGAAAAAGGTGCATTATTAGTACCTCAAAGAGTTGTTTCTGAATTACAAGGTGAATATTCGGTTTTTATAGTAAATGCTGATAATAAAATTGAATCTAGAAGAATTACAATTGGAGATGATTTTGATGATTATTACATAGTTAAGGAAGGTATTACTGAAGATGATAAAATTGTGTTTGAAGGTTTACAAAAAGTAGGCACAGGTTTAGAAGTGGTACCTGAAATCACTGTTTTTGAAAGTCAATTTAAAAAACAATAATCTGATATGTCTGAAAATAAAGGAAACTTTTTTGTACATCGACCAATTGTAGCCATTGTAATTGCTATTGTTATTGTTATTGTTGGAACCGTATCTTTAATAGGCTTACCTATAGAGCAATATCCAAATTTAACGCCGCCAATTGTACAAGTTAGTGCAAGTTATACCGGAGCCAATGCTATTAATGTGGAAGAATCTGTAGCAACACCATTAGAACAACAAATTAATGGAGTTGACAATATGATTTATATGAAATCTACCAATGCAAATGATGGTAGTATGAATATACAAGTGTCATTTGATGTAGGTACAGATCCTGATATGAATACTGTTTTAACACAAAATAAAGTATCAGCAGCTTCAGCAAAATTACCTTCTTCTGTAACTAAATTAGGTGTTACAACTCAAAAAGCGTTACCAAATATTTTAATGTTAGTAGCTTTAACTTCTGATGATGGAAGATATGATCAAGATTTTTTAGGGAATTATGCTTTAATTAACATTAAAGATCAATTAGCTAGAGTAAAAGGTATTGGTAAAGTTGATGTAATGGGAGCTTCAGACTATTCAATGAGAATATGGATTAAGCCAGATAGAATTTCACATTTAGGATTAACAGTACCAGAAATAATAAACGCCATTAACGAACAAAATATTATTGTTCCGGGTGGTAAATTTGGAGCTGAACCAGCACCAGTTGGCACAGAGTTTACTTATACAGTGCGTTTACCTGAACGATTTAATTCTGTTGAAGCTTTTGAAGATATTGTTGTTAGAACCCAATCTGATGGTTCACAAATAAAATTAGGAGATGTTGCAAGTGTGAACTTAGGAGTTGAGACCTACAATATGATTCCTAGAATGAATGGCAAAACATCAGCAGTTATAGCTTTATACCAAGCTCCTGGATCAAATGGATTAGAATTAGCAACACAAATAAAGGAGCAAATGGAAGATCTATCTAAGAATTTTCCAGAAAGTATTAGATACGATGTTTCTTTAGATACAACGAAAGCAATTGAAGCTGGTATTAAAGATATTGTGGTTACTTTAATTGTAGCCTTAATTTTGGTGATTTTAGTTGTTTTTATCTTTATTCAAGATTGGAGAGCAACCTTAATTCCAACATTGGCTATACCCGTTTCATTAATTGGAGCGTTTATTTTCTTTCCTATGTTAGGTTTTACTATTAATGTATTGTCACTTTTAGGATTGGTATTGGCCATTGGTATTGTTGTAGATGATGCTATTGTGGTTGTTGAGGCAGTGCAAGTAAATATAGCCAATGGAATGAATTCTAAGGAAGCAACGCTTGATGCCATGCGAAAAGTAACAGCTCCAGTAATAGCTACTACCTTAGTTTTGGTAGCTGTATTTATTCCTGTTGCGGGTATGGCTGGTATTACCGGATTGTTATACCAACAGTTTGCCATTACAATTGTAGTATCTGTATTAGTTTCATCTGTAAATGCTTTAACTTTAAGCCCAGCATTATGCTCACTACTACTAAAAGAACCTAAGCCTTATAAAGGGCCGCTAGGATGGTTTTTCGGGAAATTCAATAAAGGTATGGATAAGTCTACAGATTCATATATGAGTTATACTAACATTGTCTCTAGGAAAATTAAAAGAGGTATTGTTTTTATTGTTTTAATGACATTAGGTGCAGGTGTTTTTGGAAGCATGGTTCCTGGTGGATTTATTCCTGAAGAAGATATGGGATATTTCTTTGTGAATGTTCAATTACCAAATGCAGCATCAATTCAAAGAGCTGATGTAGTAACCAAAGAAGTAGAGAAAATTTTGCAGGAAATACCAGAGGTGGAGTATATTACTACAGCAACTGGATATAGTATTCTTTCTGGAGCTATGATATCAAATACAGGCTTTTTATTTGTGGGAATAAAAGATTGGGCTGAAAGAGATATTACAGCAAAAGAGGTAATTGATATTGTAAATAAAAAATTATTTTTTGGAATAAAGGATGCACAAGCTTTTGCTTTCGGCCCTCCTGCTATTCCTGGTTTAGGTAATGGCTCAGGATTTAGTATTATGTTACAAGATAGGGTAGGTAATACACCTCAATATTTAGCAGAAAATTCTATGAAGTTTATAAAAGCAGCTAATGAGCGTCCTGAAATAGGTAGAGCTTCAACAACTTTTCAAGCCAATGTTCCTCAGAGATTTATGGATATTGACAAAGAAAAAGCATTAAAATTAGGTGTTAAATTAAACGATTTATATACTACTGTGGGTGCTTTTATGGGAGGCGCTTATGTAAATGATTTTACCCGTTTTGGAAGACTCTATAAAACATATATTCAAGCCGAACCAGAGTATCGTGTAGATCCCTCTCAAATTAATAATTTCTTTATAAAAAATAATCAAGGAGAAATGGTACCGCTATCAACCTTAGCTACAATTAAACCAATATCGGGACCTGATTATACAACTAGATTTAACTTGTATAGATCTGTTGAAGTAACTGGAGCTCCTGCAGAGGGGTATACATCTAATGAAGCTAGGCAAGCCTTGAAAGAAGTAGCTGCGGAGGTTTTACCTGCTGATATGGGTTATACCTGGAATGCCATGTCTTTTCAAGAAGAAAAAGCATCTGGTTCCTTAACCGTCATACTAACTTTTTCATTGGTATTTGTATTCTTAATTTTGGCTGCGCAATACGAAAGCTGGTCGTTACCTTTTGCTATTTTATTAGGAACACCTTTTGCAATATTTGGCGCTTTATTTTTCCTTTGGATTGGTCGTTTAATTAGTCCAACTTTTGAAAACAATATTTTTGCTCAAGTCTCCTTTGTAATGTTAATTGGTATGGCTGCAAAAAACGCTATTTTAATTGTAGAATTTGCAAATGATGAATTTAAAAGTGGTTTAAGCTTGTTTGATGCAGCTGTGAAAGCTGCACGATCAAGATTTAGACCAATATTAATGACTGCTTTTTCTTTTATTTTAGGAGTATTTCCACTTGTAATTGCATCAGGATCTGGTGCTGAAGCCAGAAAAGTAATGGGAATGGCGCTTTTAGGAGGTATGTCTATTGCCACCTTCTTAGGTGTATTCTTATATCCAATGCTTTTTATATTTATTGGTAAAATAGGTGGTTATGAAAAGAAAAGAGACCAAGCTAAAAAATTAGAACTTGCAAAAAACGCTGAATAATGAAAAAGAGACAATCAATATATATAAGTATTTTCTTTGTACTATTAAGCATAGTATCTTGTAAGGTTGGACCAAATTACCAAAAACCTGAAATTGTAAGTCCAGAAATTTTTAAATACGAAAACAACAAAATTGATAGTATAATTGATTTAAAATGGTGGGACATTTTTCAAGATCCTATTTTAGATTCATTGATTAAAGTTGGATTAAGAGAAAACAGAGATTTGTTAATAGCTGCAAGCAGAGTTAACGAGGCTAGAGCAAATTTAGGTTTTAATAAAGCTGATTACGGACCTAAAATTGGTGTACAAGCCAGTGCAACAGGAACTAATAATATTGCAGGTAATGTATTAAATAATAATATTAAGTCTTTTGGAACTTCAGCAACATTTAATTGGGAAATAGATTTTTGGGGTAAATATCGGAGAAGCACTGAAGCTGCTAGGGCTGCATTAGTAGGTTCATTTTACGGTAAAAGAGCTGTTGAAATAGGATTAATTAGTGAAATTGCTAGAAACTATTTTCAATTGATGAATTATAAGACTTCATTGAAAATTTCTAAAAATACTGTTGAAATTAGAAATAATGCATTAACAATTATTCAAAATAGATTTGATAAGGGATATACTAATATTATAGATGTAAATCAGGCTCAAATTCAAAAAGCAATTGCAGAAGCAACTATACCAGTTTATAGGCGTCAAATTGCATTTACGGAAAATAATTTAAGTGTTTTATTAGGGAAGTATTCAGATTCTATTCCGGTACATAGTTCTTATAAAACCAACCCTATACCTCAAAATATTCCTAGTGGTATTCCTTCTGAAATGTTACAAAGACGTCCAGATATCCTTCAAAGTGAACAATTATACAAACAACAAAATGCAATGATTGGAGTTGCTACAGCTATGCGATTTCCATCAATAAGTTTAACAGGAGTTTTAGGAGTTGGTAGTAATGAAATGTCGTCGTTGTTAAATAGTGGATTAGGTTGGAGTGCTGGTGCAAATTTATTGAGTCCGCTATTTGAATGGGGAAAAAATGCAAGACGTGTTGATATGGAACGTGAAAAGGCAAAACAAGCTTTATTTAGCTATGAGAAAAATATTTTGTTAGCTTTTAGCGATGTAAATAATGCACTAACTGAAATTTCTACTTATAAAGATGAGTTAGTTGCTTATAAAATAATGTTTGATGCTGCTAAAAATGCTAGTAAACTTTCTTATGAAAGATATTATCAGGGAGTAACTAGTTATTTAGAAGTAATATTAAATCAACAAACCGAATTTGAAGCTGAACTTTCTTATACGGCAAACTATCAAGATTTATTAATTTCTTATGTTAATTTATACCAAGCACTTGGTGGTGGTTGGATATCTGAAGAGGAGTTAGATAAGTATGCCGAACAAGTAGCTAATGAACAAGGTGTTGATGTTAATTCAATTGATAAAAACACCTTAATTTACCAAGGACAAGTAGTTGATTATTATTTAACACCTGAGCAAGAGAAACAAAGAAAAGAAATAGCTAAAGCACAACGGAAATTAGAAAAACAACAAAGAAAAACTACTAGACAATAGTATTTAAGTAGTTTATATAATTTATGGTAGATAAAATGTATTCATACCGTTTTGAATTGTTTTTCTTTAGTTTAACAACTATATTATTTGGAGCCGTTTTTTTTCCAAATCAATGGTTTGAAGATATTTTGTCTCCTATTCTTTTTATTATTAATTTTTTATCGGGAATATTAATGATTTCTAAAATAAAAAAACTTAGACGCTTTTTTTTGTTTTTATTAGTCGTTATAATGATTGTTTTTTATAGATCGCAAGTATTAAATGATAAAACGGATTCGAATGATTTTATAAGGTTAGCAGCTTATTTTGTGTTTTATACAATGGTTACTTCAGAACTAATTAAGCAAGTTTGGAAATCAAAAATAATCACTAAGAATATAATTATAGGTTTAATGTCTGGGTATATTTGTATTGGATTGTTAGGTTTTTTTATGTTCTTAACTATTGAAATTTCTAGCCCAGGTTCCTTTAATGGTGTTAGTTTAAATATGCATCAAAGCACTTCTCAAATTGACTCTTTCTTATATTTTTCTTATATTACATTATTAACAATTGGTTATGGAGAAATAACACCGGTTACTTTAATTGCTCAAAAAGCAACTATACTAACAGGCTTAGTAGGGCAATTTTATATGGTTATTTTAACAGCAATAATTGTTGGTAAATATATTTCTCAAACAGTTATAAAAGAAAAATAATTAAAGCTATTATTTAATGTTTTTCCAAGGAAAAAAACGTGAAACTTTTTTTTGATAATTTAAATATTCAGGATATTTACCAGCGCTTATTTCTTCACTAAATTCTGAACTACCTTGAAATAACACTAAAAGCAGTAAACAACCTGCAATGCTCCAATTAATCCATTGTCCTGAAGCTGCAACACTAAACAAATAAAATGATACCCAAATACTTTGTTCTGCCCAGTAATTAGGATGACGTGATAATGCCCACAGTCCTTTATCTAAAAAACCTTTTTTATAATCGCCTGTAAGTTTTTTACCAGCTTTTATAAGTGTATGTTTTTTAGTTTGAAATGCATAATGTTGTTCATCGGCTATTGTTTCAAAAATTATAAAAAATAGCATTAAAACAGTAGCAACATAATCTAAAACACCTAAAGGAGTATTGTTAAATTGTAATACAACTAAAGTTGGTAATGAAAATAATAGGATTAAAATATGTTGATATCCCGAGATGAAGAATAAGTTGAATAATGTCCATTTCCATCTCGCTTTAAATTCTGGTTTTTCTCTTAGTATTTGCCAACGATAATCTTCCTCACCTTCCCAAAATTTTATTGAAAAAGCACCGGTTCTAGAAAAATTATAGGTCAATCTAATTCCCCAAATAGCAACTAAAATAGTCATTAATATCAATCTCGGACTGTAATTACCATACGCGGAAATTATCCATACATAAACAATTGGAATCAAACTCCATAGTTTATCTACTTGGCTCTTGTTATCTGTAATTTCACCAATAACAAAGCAATAGATAATTGCACCTAAATTAACATAAAGTACGGTTTTTAACGCTAACCATTCAATAGCACCTAAAGGAGTTCCAAAAAAATAACTAATAATGGGAACTATAAATAAGGTCACAATTAAAAGTGAAGCAACTTTAATAATATTCATTTGGTTGGCGTTTTTTGTTAACGAATTAAAAATATGAAAAAAGGTTAACTTAGACTACTAATTAGAATTAATAATTCAGTAATTTATATAGTATTTAGTGTGCGAAATACTTATATATAGTTCTTTAAAATAAAAGTATTAAAATTTTCATATATCCAAATCTTATACGAAAGTTTAATAGTAGTGCTTTTTTTCCATCTATGTAATTTTGGAATCTACTTAATTTATTAAATAAATTGCCGTTACAGAATTGCCTTCAGCCTTATGTTAACTTTCACACAATTCACGGTTATCTATAAAATTTTAACGAAAATCAGGATACATAACATCATAATTTTTTTCATTAAAACTGAAAATAAATAAACTGCTCACCGCTACCTTGCGCAATGGTAACTAAAAATAACATAACGGCCCAAACTACAGCTAAAGCAATTGGTGATATTTTTTTTGAAACTGCTTTAACTGAGGTATTTCTCATGAACCAGTGGCATAAAAATAGAAGACCTATAATAATGCCTACTTTTAAAATATCAAAAGAACCTAAAACTTTTTCTCCGTTTGGATTAAAATAGAACATAGAACTTATCAAATTCCATGCTGTTTTAAACTCTCTAGCCCTAAAAAACACCCAGGTAATATTAATGCAAGTAAAAGTTGTAAAAGCTAAAAAAATACCATTCCATTTTGTAATTTTAAAGGGTATGTATTGACGTTGTAATCTTTCTAATATTAAATAAGTTCCATGTAATCCACCCCAAACTATAAAGGTCCAAGCAGCTCCATGCCAAAGTCCACCTAATAACATCGTAATCATAAGTGCTGAATACATTCTAACTACACCATAACGATTTCCACCTAAAGGGATGTATAAATAATCGCGTAACCACGAAGATAGTGTGATATGCCATCGTTTCCATAAATCAGAAAAGCCCAAGGAAGCATATGGATATTTAAAGTTATCAGGTAAGATAATTCCCAACATTAGAGCAATTCCAATGGCACAGGTAGAATAACCTGCAAAATCAAAAAAGATTTGACCTGAAAAAGCCAATGTTCCCATCCAAGCATCCCAAAAATTTAGAATTTTATCGGAACTATACACTTTATCAACCGTATCTGACAACAAAGTGTCTGCCATGACAACTTTTTGAAATATACCTAAAGTCAATAAAAAAAAGCCCCAAATGAATTGATTTACAGTAGCTCTTTTTTCTTCGTAAAACTGCGTTATTAAATCTTGTGCTCTTACTATAGGTCCAGCTACTAATTGTGGGAAAAATGTAACATACAGTGCAAAATCTAAAAAGGTTTTGGCACGTTCTGTTCTTTTTAAATACATATCGATAGTATAAGACATTGTTTGAAAGGTGTAAAATGAAATACCCATGGGTAATATAATGTCCATTTGTGTTGATTGATATCCATAACCATAGGTATTTAATACGGTTGTAAAATTATCTAAGAGGAAGTCACGGTATTTAAAAAAGCCTAAAAATCCAAGATTTACAAACATACTCAACATGAGCCATAGTATCCTTTTTCGTTTATTTTCTTCAATAGCTAATTTTTTTCCAGTAATCCAATCTACAATTGTTGAAATCCAAAGTAAAATAACTAAAGGTGGATTCCATAATCCATAAAAAATATAACTAGCAAAAAGAAGCATTCTTTTTTTTCCTGTCCAATTAAATAATTTTGAATAATATAGTGCCAGTATTATAATCAAAAAAACAACAAAACTTAATGAATTAAAGAGCATGTTTATTAGATTTTAAATTAATTAAAGTGTTGTCATTTTTCATGATTTTCACCAATTCTGTAGTGAAATATTGTGCATCTTCTGCTGATAAATGGGATTCTTCAGGACAAATAAGTCCTTTTAAATTGTCATAATCTTCAAAATGATAACTTGGAACGTTTGCTTGTTTTACTAAATCGTCCCAAAACGCAGCTCTTGGAATTCCCATGTTTTCACCTGCTCTTAAAGAACCACTTGATGGGCATCTTATTAAAATTACTTGACCACCACGAGCTTCAAATACTTTTAAATCGTTTAAAAAGAAATCTATTGTTGAGTTTTTGTCTGGCGGAGGTCCACTTGCTGCACCTTTCATAAAAAACTGCCAAACTTTAATTACAGAGTTGGCATAGGCTGTATCTGTAACTGTTATTTGTTTCATTTTTAGATTTCTATCTTCTGCAATTTCACCAAATTCATGAAAAGGAGGCATTGGGTCAACAACTCTATTGCCTATATTTATTTTGCCAACCAATTCTTTTAATTTAATACCATCAATACCTTGGTCGTCACTTATAAAAGCCAAGTTTTTTTGAAGAGGTAAGGATAACAAATGATTTGAAATCTGAGCGTAAGTTCTTTTTTTATAATAATCTACTTTTGACTGTGGCCATTGCCAAGGCTGCGCATCTGGAGAAGTAGTTGAAAAAAATAATCCAGGTGTAACTCCTACAATAATAGTTCCTGTAAAACTGGTATTAGCTACAACATCGTGAAAAATGGGTAATGGAGAGCTACCTACTGATGCTAGTTGAATTGGTCTAATACCAATTTCTGCTTCCCATTCATCTAATTGAATGTCAAAAAGTACTCTTGAAGAACCCATAAGCAGCATGTTATAGCTTGGTGCTTTTTCAACCCTGTAGCGTTGCATAGCCCAAAGGGCTTCATTGTCGTCTAATGTAGGGTAAACACCTTTAGAACGCCAAAAATACTCCCATATTCCTATTGCGACGATACTTAATATAGCTGTAACGATAAATGTTTTTTTCAAGTCCATAATTATCTGTTAGATTCAATTTAATTTGCATTTTTATTTTCTAGGATACACTATTTTTAACCCAAATAGATTTCTGAATAATTAAATTTTTTAGATATTAAAATTACAATTTTAAGAGCAATGTAACAAAAGTTACAAATATACACAAATGATAATGAGTATTTTACCATTTTTGGTTTGGTCAAAAAATACAAGTTTTAAATTGGAACCTACTTTTTTTAAATATGGTTTTAATTCTTTCATGTTTATTTAAGTAAGATATGATTAAATAAATCTAATTCAGGAAGAGGAATGTCCTAATAGAAGGAAGGTTAAAAAGCACTGTTTTAACGTTAACTATTAAATAGCACCTAAAGGAGTTCAAAAAAAGTAACTAATCAGTAGGAATAATAAATAAGGTTACAATTATAGGCGAAACAATTTCAATAATATTAATTTGTTCGTGTTTTAAACCTAAATATTAAAAAAGAATAACTTATGGTTACTAAATATAATATTTAATGTATGGAATACTTATATTTAGCAACTTAAAATTAATGCATTCAGTATTATATGCCTAAATCAAATAACAAAATTTTAATAGTAGCTGCTTTTTTTTCAATCTATGTAATTTGGGGGTCTACTTATTTATTAAATAAAATTGCAGTTACAGAATTACCTCCTTTTATGTTGGCTTCTATTCGTTTTACGGTAGCTAGTATTTTAATTTTTATAATCGCAAAAATTTCTGGTATAAGTTTAGCTATAACTAAAAAGCAATTTATTAATTGTAGCATTATTGGGTTTTTATTTTTAACCTTCGGAAATGGAGGTGTAGTTTGGGCTTTAAAATATGTTGATAGCGGTTTTACTGCTCTGGAAATTTCAGCGCAACCTTTGGTAATTTTATTAATGATGTATTTTTTAGAAGGAAAAAAAATTCAACCAATGTCTATGATTGGTGTATTATTCGGAATTATAGGCATCTATTTATTGGTTAGTCAAAAAGAATTAATTAGCCAAGAAGGAATGGCTTTAGGAATGTTTACTATTTTTTTATGTATGCTAAGTTGGGCTTTTGGAAGTTTGTATGTTGCAAAGGCCGATTTCCCTAAAAACTATTTTATAAATACAGGTTATCAAATGTTAACAGGTGGTGTTATGTTATTTGTAGCTAGTTTGTTATTTGGTGAAAAATGGTCTTCACCAACAAAATGGACACAACCCGTACAAATATCAATGGGATTATTAATTATTTTTGGTAGCATTATAGCATTTACGGCATTTAATTTTTTACTAAGAGTTGTTTCCCCTGAAAAAGTAGCAACGTCAACTTATGTAAATCCAATTATTGCCTTGTTTATGGGGTGGTATTTGTTAAATGAACAAGTAACTGAACAATCTATTATTGCTGCAATTATCTTATTAACAGGCGTATACTTTATAAATACAAAGAAAAAACTAACCTTGTATTCAAGGTTTAAAAAATAAAACAAAACTTTTTTGTGTAAGTTACTGCTTTACAGTTGTATATAAAATTTTAACTTTTTATTTTATAAGTTTTTTACCTTAAAAATTGTGATAACCCTTTTTACACTGTATTTTTGTGAGTTTTTAAATTTGAAATGTGCAATTAACTACTACAGAAATAGAAGAAAGAAATGCCGGTAAAGATTTATATAGCTACCAAAAAGAAGCTATAAATAAAATTTTTAAAAGGTTTGAAGAAGCTAAAGAAGATTATCATTTATTATATCAATTACCTACAGGTGGTGGTAAAACGGTGATATTTTCAGAAATGGTAAGGCAATACTTAAAACATCACCAGAAAAAAGTATTGGTTTTAACACATAGAATTGAACTTTGTAAGCAAACATCAACAATGCTTACTGAATTTGGTGTTGAAAGCATGGTGATAGATAGTAAAGCCAATTTAGACAATCATCAAAAATATAGCTGTTATGTGGCTATGGTTGAAACGTTAAACAACCGCTTAAACGATAATAAATTGGATATCTCAGATATTGGTTTGGTTATTATTGATGAAGCACATAACAACTCTTTTACTAAAATATTTAAATTTTTTAGTAAATCATTTTTTCTAGGAGTTACCGCAACACCGTTAAGTTCTAATATTCAGTTACCTATGACTGATAATTATGAGGAGTTAATTGTAGGTGAAACTATAGAATCGTTAATAAAAAACAACTTTTTAGCCCGCGCTAAAACATATTCATACAATGTTGGTTTAACGTCATTAGTAGTTGGTGCAAATGGAGACTATACCGTTAAGTCTTCTGATGATTTGTACACAAGTGGTAATATGTTAACTAAATTAGTTGAAGCTTATGAAGAGCGTTCAAAAAATAAAAAAACACTAATTTTTAATAACGGTATTAGTACTTCAATAAATGTGTATCATACCTTTAGAGCTGCAGGATATCCAGTACAGCATTTAGATAACACAGCCTCAAAATCTGAAAGAGAACAAATTTTAAAATGGTTTAAAGAAACGCCTAATGCAATTTTATCTTCAGTAAGTATATTAACTACCGGTTTTGATGAACCAACTGTTGATACTATTATTCTGAACAGAGCAACACGTTCACTAACATTGTATTATCAAATGATTGGTCGTGGATCACGTATATTAAAGGATAAAACAACCTTTAACGTAATTGATTTAGGGAATAATTTTCACCGATTTGGAATGTGGGGAGCTAGTTTAAATTGGCAGAAAATATTTAAATCACCTAATTATTATTTAGATAACTTAATTAATGATGAAGAGCTTGAGAGTAACTTTAGGTATGAAATGCCAGAGGAAGTTAGAAAGCAGTTTTCTAAATCCTTAGACGTATCATTTAATGTAAAACAAGCCTATGTTGATGCCATTCAAAAAGGAGAATCATCAAAAGTAGTTTTAAGGCGTTCTATTGAACAACAAGCTCATATTTGTATTGAAAATAGTGAGGATGTGTATGATGCTTTAACATTGTCTCAATTATTAGATGATGATATTACCTATAGAATTCAACAATATGTTCGTTGTATTTGTAAAAGTACTCACAATTTTATTGATTGGTTAAATACAGATTACCGCCAAAAATTACGTTCGTATTTGCTAACAAATTTTGATGAAGATTTTGAAAAAATTCACGGATATCCGCCAGAAGATTAATTAAAAAAAAAGATATGGAATCATTAAAAGGAAAAAAAGCACTTATTACAGGTGCAGGTAAAGGAATAGGAAAAGCATTAGCGCTTGCCTTGGCTCAAGAAGGTGTATCTGTAGCTTTATTAGCGCGTACAACATCAGATCTAGAAAAGGTTGCTGAAGAAGTTGCTGCTTTTGGAGTTGAAGCTTTTGTAGTACAAGCTGATGTAGCTAGTTTAAGTTCTGTGAATAGTGCAGCCGAAAAAGTGTTATGCTCATTCGGAACTATTGATATCCTTATAAATAATGCAGGTATTGGACGTTTCGGTAATTTTATGGATCTAGAAGTAGCTTCTTGGGAAGAAGTTATTCAAGTTAATTTAATGGGGGCATATTATATTACGCGTGCATTTTTACCACAAATGATTGAAAGAAAAACAGGTGATATTATCAATATTTCTTCAACAGCAGGTTTAAACGGAAATGCTATGACAAGTGCTTATAGCGCGTCAAAATTTGGATTAATAGGTATGACTGATTCATTGATGAAGGAAGTACGTAAACACAACATTCGTGTAAATTGTTTAACACCAAGTACAGTGGCTACTGATATGGCGTTAGATTTAAATTTAACCGATGGAAATCCTGAAAAAGTAATGCAACCAGAAGATATTGCTGAGTTATTAGTTTCACAATTAAAATTAAATCGTAGGGTAGTAGTGGTAAATTCAAGTATCTGGTCTACAAATCCTTAATTGTTATTTTATTATTGAAGGTTCATTTTCATAATAGCATTGAAAAATATAATTAAAAAAGGTGTGTCAAATTTTTGATGCACCTTTTTTAGAATCATAAAGAATACATAAACGTACAACTATATGGGAGCTAAAAAATCTATACAATACATGCTTATTAGCACTTTTGCATTTGCCTGTATGAATGCAACAGTAAAGTATTTAGAAAATGTAAGTGCTTATCAAATTGTTTTTTTTAGATCGGCTAGTTCGTTAATTTTCACCTTTACATTTTTGTTGAAAAACAACATTCCGATTCTTGGGAATAATAAAAAACTTCTAATTTTAAGAGGTGTAGTAGGAGTAACTTCTATGACACTGTTTTTTATGTCAGTAAAATATCTTTCTGTTGGAACTGCAGTATCTCTAAGGTATTTGGCTCCTATTTTTGCCGGTATTTTCGCTGTTTTTTTCTTAAAAGAACGTATATGGCCTTTGCAATGGTTGTTTTTTGTGATGGCTTTTTTAGGTGTGTTGGTTTTAAAAGGGCTTGATTCTCAAATTAATTCAACAGGACTTATATTGGTTATTATAGCTGCTATTACAAGCGGATTAGTATATAATATTATCAGCAAAATAGGTAAAAGTGAACACCCAGTAGTGGTGGTTAATTATTTTATGGTAATTGCAACAATCACAGGATTAGTATTATCATTAAATAGTTGGGTAAATCCTGTAGGTATTGAGTGGGTTTTATTATTTAGTTTGGGTGTTTTTGGTTACTACGGACAAGTTTTTATGACGAAAGCATTTCAAAATGGAAAAACAGATCAAATTGCTCCCATTAAATATGTTGAAGTATTATTTACGGTAGTGTTTGGGTTGCTGTTGTTTGATGAAATTTATTCAATTTGGAGCTTGCTAGGAATTTCATTAATTATTGGATCGTTGGTATTGAATGTTCTTTATAAATCTCGTAAAAACGCTTAATTAAAGCTATTTATAATTTCACATTTGAAGATAAAAAAGGCATCATTCCAAAAGAATAATGCCAATTATAAATATTAGTTTTAGTCAACTATTTATTTTTTAATCCAAGGTTTCCCTACTTTAAGTATTTCTTTACCAGCAACACCGTTAATAATGATTCCGGCCATCATATACCAAGCAGCTAAAGCACATACAATTAATACATAAGCAGCAATTGGTGTAATGTCATGCGATACAAAATGAGCTAAATCTAACAAAATAAACCCTAGTAATAATGTTGTAAAAGTTATAGCCATTGCTGAGTGGATAAATAAAGATGCTATCCAAAATATGAACGTTAATAAAGTCCATGCTACTAAAAAGTAACCAACATCAGTTCCTGAAGATTTATAAACACCTAGATTGTTTAAAATCCATATAACTCCTAATCCAATCCAAAAGGCGCCATAACTAGTAAATGCAGCAAAACCAAAGTTATTACCTGTTTTTTGTTCTAAAAAACCAGCAATCATTTGAGCCAAGCCTCCAAATACAAATCCCATAGAAACTACAGGTCCTAAACCACATAATCCTAAATTATGAAATTGTAATAATAATGTTGTTAAACCAAATCCTGCTAACCCAACCACTGCCGGATTTCCTAATTTTACTGTGCTCATCTTTAATTCTTTTGTTTATTTTAAAATACGAGCAAAATACTTACTTTAACTTTGTATTGTTACTGATTTTTATCAGTAAAATTAAGTATTTACGATAGCGTTTTCGTATTGAAAATCATCACTTTATTTAATGAATTACATGAGAGTTCCGCCTATAATTTATAAAGAAACCTTTACATTTGCTTTTTTTAAAAATAAAAATGGCAAATTCAAATAGGTTTTCTTTTATAGACCCTCAAAAAACACCTTTCTTTTATGGTTATATTGTTCTTTTTATTGGAACAATTGGTATTTGGGCTAGTATTCCAGGACAAACTGTAGGTGTTTCTGTTTTTACTGACCCTGTAAAAGATGCCTTAGGGCTTTCAAGAAATGAATTTAGTAATGCTTATATGATTGGAACTTTTGTAAGTTCTTTTTTTGTTTCGAGAGCAGGCGTTTTATTTGATAAGTTTGGAGCTAGGTACGTTTCCTTTATTACAACAATTATTTTAGGAGTAGCATTATTATTGTGTTCAATATCTGTTGAAATAAGTGAGGCAATTCAGCAGGTTTTTAGCATAACTACTTGGGTAATTCCTTTTATTGTGATTACCGTATTATTTTTTTTAATACGCTTAAGTGGTCAGGGAGTTTTAACGATGGCTTCGCGAAATATGATTATGCTTTGGTTTGATAAAAATAGGGGGAAAGTAAATTCTATAAGTAGCATTGCCATTTCATTAGGTTTTTCAACCTCACCCATTTTTTTAAACGAATTGATTGATACTAATGGTTGGGAAGCTAGTTGGCAAATTATTGCTGTTGGGTTATTTATTTTTAGTTTTTTTATACTTCAATTCTACAGAAATAAACCTGAAGATTTTGAATTAAACCCTGACGGTATTAAAATTGAAACTGAAGAGATAAAAATAGAAACAACTGAGCGCGATTTTAATTTGAAAGAAGCTAAACAAACAAGAGCATTTTGGATTATAGGTTTAGTTTTAGCCTTTAACAGTTTTTTTATTACGGGTTTTACGTTTCATGTAATTTCCATTTTTTCAAGTCAAAACTACTCAAAAGATCAAGCCATAGCTATATTTTTACCAATTTCAGTCATAGCAATTATTGTTTCGGTAATTTGTAATATTATGAGTGATTACATTCAACATAAAATATATATTTATGTTATGTTGTTTAGCGCATTATTAGCTTCAATAGGTTTATTGCTTTTAAATAGTACTTATGGTGTGTATGTATTAATTGTAGGTTTAGGTGTTTTAGGTGGCTTATTTGCTGTTGTAAATGCGGTAACTTGGCCACGTTATTATGGTAGAAAATACTTAGGAGCTATTTCTGGGAAAGTGATGAGTTTTCTAGTAATAGCTAGCGCAGTAGCACCAAGTTTGTTTAGTTACTGTTATACTATTTTAGGTTCATATAGTTATATCAGTTATCTTAATTTTATGTTTTTAGGCGTTTTAATTATAGGTGCTTTTAAATTGAAGAACCCACAAAAAGACATAACAGTTTCGTAAAAGAACAAATTATAATTCATTCAAAATTCTTAATAAATTAGATTTACTGTTGAACAGTTTGTATTCGCTTTCTATTTTTTTTAGCTGACTTTCAATCAATTTCACCTCTCTGTAATTTACCAAAAACAATGAACCTTCACCTAAAGTAAACTTGCGTTCTTCTTTGTTTACCAGTTGCTTATAGTCTAAAACTAAATCCAGTAAAATATTGTATTGTTTTGTGTACGATTCAATTTCTTGCATGGTACTTTGAATCTTATTTTTAATGCTTACTCTATTTGCTGATATATCAAATTCAATGTCTTGTAACTTTAGTTTGGCTAGTTTTAAATCTCCACGTTCCTTTCTTAAAAATAAAGGAAAACTCATATTTAATCCTGTTTTATAATTTGAAGTATTAAACGTTTCGGTGTCTTCATAATCAGATGATAAAAAGTTGTATTCCAAATCTACTTTTGGTAATAAATTATTTGTTTTAAGTCTTTTATCTAAGATTAAGCTTTCTTTTTTAAATTTAAGTGCTTGTAGTTTCGGGTTGTTATTTATAAGTTCATCATCAATATTTAAGATAGAACTATTTAAAACTAAGTCAATTTTGGTAATTGTTAAACTATCAGGAATCATATTTTGCTCTAATTCCAATGGTAAATTATTTTCTAACCATAAATAGTTTGAAAGCTCTAATTTAGATTTAATATAACCTATTT
Source organism: Lutibacter agarilyticus (assembly GCF_900188235.1). Classification (GTDB taxonomy): domain Bacteria; phylum Bacteroidota; class Bacteroidia; order Flavobacteriales; family Flavobacteriaceae; genus Lutibacter; species Lutibacter agarilyticus. The sequence continues at coordinate 550,762 of NZ_FZNT01000001.1, forward strand.
TAGCTTTTTCAAGATCTAACATTCTACTTTTGTAATTGATACTTGCTTCAAGTGTGTCAATAGCTGGTTTATCACCTTCAGTATAACTTCTTTTTACATTTTGAAATCGTTCTTCAGCATTCAGCATATAATCTGAATAAATAGATGTTGCTTGGTAATTTTTCAACCAATTAAAATACGATGTAATTGCAGTATATAAAATTTCGTTGACAGCAATTTTTTGTGTTGCTTCAGCTTGATGAACATATAATTTTGCCTGTTTTAAGGTTACCATTCTATTATTTGTTAATAACCCTTTAGCAAGAGAAACAGAGACACCAAGACTATACAAGCCATCTTCAGGAGTTTTATATTCGGGATTTAAATAAATCCCATCGTTATTTTCATAATTAGCTTTGAATTGAACTCCGTACCAAGTTGGAATTTTAAACGAAGCATTTAACTTATCATAATACGTTGTGTTTTTAAATTTTTTACGGCTATAATCAATTGCTAACTTTGGATCAAAAGCCCCTCTTGATTTTAATAATTTAATTTCACTTTCACTAGTTATTAGTTGTGCCTGTTTTACAACTGGATGGTACTTTTTAACATAGCCCAAATATTCTTCCAAAGTTAATATATCGTTGTTTACCTGAGAAAAAGTAACACCATATATTAAAAATGATAAAATGATAAACAATCTTTTCATTATGCTTTCTTTTTATTTTTTGAATCTTCCGTTTTATTTGGTTGGTAAAAGTTAGGAGGGAAGCTGTTAATTTGTCTCCATAATTCAAACCAAATTGGCACGTTCTCTAACAATGCAATTGTTTTTGTTCCAGAACCTACACGAATAGCACTTGGCCATTCTACATCATTCATATCTGGTTTTAAAAGTACACGGTACTTACCATTTACGCTAATAAAATTTTCAATAGCAACAATTTTTGAACCATATGTTCCGTAAGAAACATTGGGCCATCCACTAAAAATAATTGCAGGCCAACCATCAAATTGTACACGCACTTTTTCTCCAATATGTATCAACGGTAAATCTATTGGATGCACATACATTTCAATAGCTAATTCGTAATTTGATGGCATAATGTTTAAGAGTTGTTCGCCTTCTTTAAAAGTTTCTCCAATACCAGATTTTATAGCTTTATTTATTTGCCCATCTTGAGGTGCTGTAACATATAATAAGCTACTTCTTTTTTTATAGTTAGCAAGGTTTGTTTGCAATTTGGAAACCTCAACTTCAGTATTATAGCCACTAGACTGTGCTGTAAATAAATCGCTTTGTGATTTAGCTAATTTATCGGCATAACTTGATTTAGTAGTAGCAATTGAAAGTTGACTATTCAATGCTTCATTTTTAGTACTTAAAAATTTGTTTTGTTGAGATACTAATTTTGCATTAGCTTCTTGTAATTTATTGCGAATGTCTTCAACATCTTTAACAGATTTTAAACCTTCTTCTTGTAAAGAAACTGCTCGGTTGTATTGTGTTTTAGCAATACTAGCTTTTATTTTAGCAGCTTCTAAATCTATACTATCGCTTTGAACTTTTAATTGAGCTTGAATTACTTTATTTTTTGCTTGTTCAAGTTTTAGTGTGCGCTCTTGTTGTAAAGCATCAATTTGGTTTTGTAATGCCACAACTTTATTTTTATAAGCTACAACCGACGAGGATTTAGCAGTTAACTGATTGTCAGTTCGTTCTGCCAGTTTTTCATCAAAGTATTCACTTTTAACTTCAGAAATGCGTAAAATAGTATCACCTTTTTTTACAAAATCTCCTTCTTGTACATACCACTGTTCTATACGTCCTGGAATTTGAGATTGCAATGTTTGTGGGCGTTGATTAGGTTTTAACGTAGTTACTATACCTGTGCTAGAAATATTTTGTGTCCAAGGTAAAAATAGAATAACCAACAATGCAATTAAAAAATACAATAAAACCTTTCTAAAACCAGTATGATATTCCTTTGTAAATATTACTTGTCCAGATTTAAACTTTTTTAAATCTATAAATTCTGAAACTTTGTTATTTGAAATGTTTAACATATTTTAAAATTTATCAACATTAATAATGGTACCATTTTTAAGTGTAATGTGTGTTTTGCAGTTAAGTTTCCATTTATCGTGATTACTAATCACAATTAAACTCCAAGGTTGAGAAGTATTACTTAAAAAAGCGATTATTTTTTCAGCTTCGACCTTATGGAATTGATCTAAAGGATTTTCAAGAATTAACATTTTTGGTTTTTTTACAATAGCTCTTGCCAAAACAATTTTTTTAGAAACTGTGTATGGAATTTGTTTTCCTTCAGGTTTTATTACTGTATTTAATCCTTTGGGTTGTTGTTTTAAAAAATCAATCAATTCTAAATTTTCAAAAACTTTAAAAATTGTTTTATCGCTAATATCTTTATTTCCAAAAGTGATGTTTTCTCTAATTGTACCTTCAAAAGGAGTTTCTTCAGAGAGTGATAATCCTAATTTTGCACGATATTCATTAATATACAAGCTTTCAATTGAAAGGTTATTAATAAAAATATGTCCAGAGCTAGGTAAAATTAACCCTGAAATTAAATGCAGTAAGCTTGATTTTCCAGAACCACTTTCACCATTAACTAAAATTCTATCTTTTGGATTAATGGTGAAAGAAATACCTTTAAGAATGGGTTCATTTCGATCTTCGTTAGTATAAATTAAATCTTGAAGTTCTACAGTTAAATCAGCATCTTTTTCAATAATCTCTCCTTTTTGAGCTTCAATAGGCTTATCAACAATTTGACCTAATTTTTCTATTGAAGTTAGTACGTCGTATAAAGATTCTAAGCCTAATATTAGTTTTTCAACAGAGCTAATAACTAAAATAATTATAATTTCAGCAGCAACAAATTGACCAATATTCATACGTTGTTCAAGTACTAAAAACCCTCCAATAATTAATAAACCAGCAGTAATTAACACTTTAAAACCAATCATTTGTGCAACCTGTATGATTAATATTTTAAAATGATTTTCACGAGCATCTATATAATCATTAACAAGCTCGTCGGTTTTTTGAAGCGCTAAACTAGTTTTTCCAGAAAGTTTAAAGCTAATTACAGCTCTTGATACTTCTTGTAACCAATGCGCTACTTTGTATTTGTTTTTAGATTCGCTTAAGCTTGTAATTAATCCTTTTTGTGCAGTATATTTAAATATAATGAATATTAATAGTAATAATAAAAAACCAAAAAAGATAAAAAATGCGTGATAGAATGATAATAAAATTAATGCAAATATAATTTGTAATAATGCAGATGGCACGTCAATTAAGATTTTTGATAATCCTTTTTGAATTGTTAACGTATCAAAAAAACGATTGGCTAATTCTGGTAGGTAATAATTATTTAATTCGCTTGTTTTTATCTTAGGAAAACGGTAACTGAATTCAAAAGAAGCTCTTGTAAAGATACGTTGTTGAATGGTTTCAATAATACGCATTTGCATGAGTTTTAAAACACCTGTAAAAGCAACACCTGTGGTAACTAATACAATTAAAACTATCCAAGAAGCAGATATTACAGCACTTTGTAGTAAATTAATAATGGCTTGAATTCCCAAAGGTAATGATAATGCTACAAGACCTTCAAAAACAGCATAATACCCAATCTGAAAAACATCTTTACGCTCTAATTCTAGTAATTTCATAAAGCGTTTCCAAGGTGTCCAAGTTTTATTCTCCATCAGATAGTGTTTTTAATATTAAATTGGTAAAAAAATGAGTAGGTGTTGTTTTGTTATCACAATTTGTAATAGACTTAAAATGGACTTTTAAAAACTGCTGGTGTAATGCTCCCTCTATAATTGTACTTGCCAAACTTAAAGGGTATTCATAAGTAGTATTATATGCTTTAATAATTTCGGAAAGCCTTTGTACAACACGTTTATAAGATATAAAATAACCTTCACTATTTTCTATATCAACATCTTTCGTTAAGAAGGATTTTGAGCTTTCATTTATCATAATTAAATTAAGTAAAACTTCATTTATATGACTGTATTTACCATCTTCTTCAGTAGTTCTAGTAACTATCTCAATAGCTTTGTACAATTTTTCTTTTGTGTTGTTAACGCTATAGGTTTCAATTACAAGTTGATATTCTATCCAGCTCCAGTACCAAGAAGTAAGGTAGGTTAAAAGGTTGTGTTTACTTTCAAAGTACCTGTAAATAGAACTTTCATTAGAATTGATGAGTTGTCCTAGTTTTTTGAAATTAAAATCTTCAAAACCAATATCTTCAATTAAAACAATACTGTTTTGTATAATTTTTTTGCCTAATGAAGAAGATTCAGGATCTTTTAAATAAATACCTTGCGGTATTTCTATTTTAATATTTGACAGTAATCTATCCATATTTAAATATTTTGTTCGCAAATATAATAGTATTACTATTAAAATAAAAAATAAAAAATAAAAATTTTATAAACCTTAATTCATTTGAGTAAAAAAAGAAATAGAATAATCAATTTAAAATTAAGTATAAAAAAATTAAAATATGTAAATAATAGTAAATAATTTAACGTGAATGCTATGTTTGAATTTATGATAAAAATGAAATTTAAAATAGTAAAAAAACTAATTAAATAGAGACAAAAAATAGTTACATAAAGTTTTATAAAGCACTACAATTAAATTTTGTTATAAAATTTAATTTATATGAGCTTTTTATTTTACGAATATTATAAAATAATATGTAAAAGAAATTAAATATATTATATTTCAAAAATTAAAATTAGAACAACAATAAACAGGATGTCAAATACTAAAATAGGATTGGGTTTAGCGGCTTTAGGCAGGCCAGAATACATCAATATAAACGATGGGTGTTCACAAGATAAATCTCAAGAGGCTTTCATGAAAAATGCTTTAAATGTTCTTGATTTTGCCTACGAAAAAGGAATACGTTATTTTGATACAGCGCCATCTTATGGGAAAGGTGAACAATTTTTAATAAATTGGAATACTAATTATAAGCACGCAGATGTTACCTTAAGTACTAAATGGGGATACACTTATGTGGCTGATTGGGAATTAGGTTTTAGTGGTGCTCATGAGGTAAAAGAGCATTCTTTATCTAAACTTATAGCGCAGTGGGAAATCTCAAAAAAACTTTTACCAGCATTAAAAATATATCAAGTCCATTCTGCAACATTTGAAAGTGGAATATTGGAAAATAAAGATGTTTTAAATAAGCTTTACGAACTAAAAAAACAAACAGGCTTACAAATTGGAATTACCTCTAGTGGTGCTAATCAAATTGCAATTATTGATGCTGCATTAAAAATTAAGATTAAAAATGAGGATTTGTTTGATAGTTACCAAGTAACATATAATATCTTAGAACAATCAACTCATGTTATTTTAAAACAATTAATTGAGCAACAAAAAACAGTAATTATTAAGGAAGGCTTAGCGAATGGTAGGCTATTTAAAAATGAAAAATTCACTCATTATCAAGAAGTTTATGGTGCTTTAGATACATTAGCTAAAAAATATAATGTTGGAGCAGATGCAATTGTACTTAGGTTTATAATGGATTATTTAGAACCAACTTATGTGCTTAGCGGAGCATTAAGCAAAGAACATCTTGCTCAAAATTTAAAAGCTCAAAACTTTAAGCTAGAAGCAAAAGAATTGGAATTGCTTGCGTCTTTTAAAACGATGCCTGACGCATACTGGGAAGAAAGAAATAAGTTACCTTGGAGTTAATTTATGTAACACACAAAACGTTAAAGAGGTTTTAATAATTAGCCAATTTATGTACTTATTTATATAATTTTTGAACCTACTTAAAAAGATTATTTAGTATTTTATTAACATCTATTTATGGTTTTTTTAATATTAATTCAATTATTATGTTAATATATTTGCAAAATAATAAATTATTAGGCTTTTGAAAATTAGAATTACTATTTTTTTTTCTATCATATTTATAGCAACAATTGCTATACCTACCGTTATAGGTCTTTCAATTAAAAATACAGATGTTTCTGTTTTTTTAAATTTGGAAGAAAATGAGCATGAAAAAGAAAAAGGTGAGGAACTAAATTCAAAAGAAATAAAAAAAATCACTTCATATACTACAAGTGAATTTAGTGAAAACGATAAAAAAGAAAAATGTATGAGTTTTTATACTAAAAACTACATTTCTCAATATCCAAAAATTCTTACACAACCTCCCGAGTTTTTGGTATAATTACTTATTTCAAAATTAATAATTAGTATCAAAATTAAACTCAAAACTCTAAACACTTCTGTTTAGGGTAAAATTTATTTATATATGTTAAAAAATCTTAAAAGCGATTTTCCTGCAAGTATAGTAGTGTTTTTTGTAGCACTACCTTTATGTTTAGGAATAGCATTAGCAAGTGGAGCTCCATTATTTTCTGGTGTAATATCTGGAATTATTGGAGGAATAGTAGTTGGAGCCTTAAGTGGCTCTAAATTAGGGGTAAGTGGCCCTGCAGCAGGTTTAGCTGCAATTGTATTAACAGCAATAGGTTCATTAGGAGGGTATGAAAACTTTTTAGTAGCCTTAGTTTTAGGTGGAATTATACAAGTGGTTTTTGGTGTTTTAAAAGCCGGAGTAATAGGATATTATTTTCCTTCATCTGTAATTAAAGGAATGTTAACAGGTATTGGAATTATTATTATTCTAAAACAGATTCCTCATTTTTTTGGTTACGATATTGAGCCAATTGGAGCCGATAGTTTTATTGAAGCTTCTGGAGAAAACACATTCTCTGCTATTTTTCAGATTATAAATAATATCACAACAGGGTCTTTAGTTGTTGGTGTAATTGCATTGCTAGTTATTTTGTTATGGGATAATGTATTAGCTAAAAAAGCAAAGTTCTTTACAGTTATTCAAGGGCCATTAGTAGCTGTAGTGTTAGGAATTGTTTATTACTTAGTAACTAAATCTAATGAGGTATTAGCTATATCTAAATCTCATTTAGTTAGTGTGCCAATACCTAAAGATGCCGCTTCATTTATCAATCAATTTAGTTTTCCGAACTTTTCTGCAATTACAAATCCAGATGTATGGGTTGTAGCATTTACAATTGCGTTAGTTGCAAGTTTAGAAACACTTTTATGTGTAGAGGCAACAGATAAAATTGACCCTAATAAAAATGTAACCCCTACAAACAGAGAGTTACTGGCGCAAGGAACAGGTAATGTAGTTTCTGGTTTAATTGGTGGTTTGCCAATAACGCAAGTTATTGTTAGAAGCTCTGCAAATATTCAATCTGGTGGTAAAACTAAAATGTCTGCAATTTTACACGGTATACTATTATTAATTTCTGTGATTTTAATACCAGACTTATTAAATAAAATTCCACTTTCTGTATTAGCTTCAGTTCTTATAATTGTGGGATACAAGTTAGCTAAACCAGTATTGTTTAAGCAAATGTACAAATTAGGGTGGAAACAGTTTGTACCTTTTATTGTTACAGTTGTTGGTATTGTTTTTACCGATTTACTAGTTGGTATTAGCTTAGGGTTATTTGTTGGAATTGTAGTTATTTTATTAAAAAGCTACCAAAATTCACACTTCTTACATATTGAAGATAAAAGTAATGGTAAGCACAAAATTAAAATGACTTTAGCTGAAGAAGTTACTTTTTTTAACAAAGGAGCTATTTTAAAAGAATTAGATCGTTTACCACATGAAACACAATTAGAAATAAACCTACTTAAAACCAGGTATTTAGATAATGATATTATAGAGATTCTGGAAGATTTTATTTTCAAAGCCAAAGAAAGAAATATTGATCTTAAGCTAGTTTCAAAAAGAGGTATTGTTGAGAACCCGACTAGTTTTATTGAATTTTTTAATAACAATCCGAAATCAAGTTTAAGCCTAAATTAAAAAATATATGAAACATATAAATAACGCCATAGATAAAAATACACAAACTAAATTAACTAGTGAAAGTGTATTAGAAGATTTATTAGACGGAAATACTCGTTTTGTAGAAAATAAAATAAATACTGTAGCAACAAATACGTTGGTTAAACAAACGGTTAATGGTCAATACCCAAAAGCAATTGTGTTATCTTGTATAGACTCTAGAGTACCTGTTGAAACAATATTTGATCAAACAATTGGAGATATATTTGTAGCTAGAGTTGCAGGTAATTTTGAAAATACCGATATTATTGGAAGTATGGAATATGCTTGTAAAGTTGCAGGAAGTAAATTAATATTTGTGCTTGGACATGAAAGCTGTGGGGCAATAAAAGCAGCTTGTGATCGTATAGAATTAGGTAATATTACAGCATTAGTTGAAAATATAAAGCCTGCTGTAAATGCATCTGAATCTGAAGTTGTAGGTCCGTATGATTCATCAAATATGGAGTTTGTAAACAAAACAATAGAAAACAACGTAAAGTTAACCATCAACAGAATTTTAACGAAAAGTCCTATTCTAAAAGAAATGGAAGAAAATGGAGAAATTAAAATTATGGGTGGTATATACAAATTATCAGATGGAAAAGTAGCTGTTTGCTAAGTAGTTTTTCAAAAACAAAAGCGTACGACTGCTGATTTTCGTCAGTAATTGTGCGCTTTTATTATGCTTAAAAAAATACCAAAGCTTTTCTAATTTCCGAGAACGGTATTGTTACATTTGCAAAAAACATTTTTTATGTCAAAACACTTTTCAGATTTAGGAATTAATAGTCAACTTAAAGAAGGATTAACAGCATTGCAAATTTCTGTACCAACTGATATTCAAGAAAAAACAATTCCAGTTATCTTAAATCAAAAAGAAGATGTGGTTGCTTTGGCAAAAACTGGAACAGGTAAAACTGCTGCCTTTGGATTGCCTTTATTACAACTTATAGATATTGAAAAAACTACAATACAAGCAGTAATATTAGCTCCTACAAGAGAATTAGGGCAACAAATTCATGCTAATTTAGTAGCTTACGCTAAACATATGCCAGCTATTTCAATAGCATCGGTTTGTGGTGGAATTCCAATTAAACCTCAAATAGAAACTTTAAAAAGTACTACGCATATTGTTGTAGCAACTCCAGGACGTTTGGCAGATTTAATTGAAAGAAAAGCGGTGGATATTACAAATATTACTTACTTTATTTTAGATGAAGCTGATGAAATGGTGAGTGCTTTAAAAGAAGGTTTAGACAGTATTATTAAAGAAATACCAAAATCCAGAAGAACTTTATTATTTACAGCTACCATGCCAGGAACCATTAAACAATTGGTTCAAAATTATATGTCTAAACATGTAGTTCAAATTGAAGCCGATATGGAAACTGTTGGGCATAAAGGCATAGATCATCAATATGTGGTGGTAGAACCTATTGAGAAATTAGAGGTTTTAATGCATTTCTTAAATTCTAAGGAAGGGCAACGTGGTATTATTTTTTGTAAAACAAAAGCTGCTGTTAATAAATTAGCTAAGAATTTAGCCATTAATAAATTTTCGTCTGGAGCTATTCACGGAAGTTTATCACAAGGTATTCGTGACCGTATTATGGGGCAATTTAGAGAAGGTTATATTGATATTTTAGTAGCAACAGATTTAGCAGCTCGTGGTATTGATATTAAAGAGATTTCTTATGTTGTAAATTATCATTTACCTGATACTTACGATACGTATGTACACAGAAGTGGGCGTACAGCAAGAGCAGGAGCAAAGGGGCTTTCATTAACTATTCTTCAACAAGAAGAAGTTGCCGAAATTGCAGAATTTGAATCGGCTTTAGGTATTGTTTTTAAAGAATTCAAAAAAGCCGATGCTCAAAGTATTGAAGAAAACAACGCTTTATTATGGGCGAAAAAAATATTTAAAACCAAACCAAATCGTACTATTTCTGAAGAATTCAGAAAACAAGTCCGTACGATATTTCATCACTTAACTAAAGAAGAGTTGATTGAAAAAGTATTGGCAAACCATATAGCTCAAACAAGTTTAGGAACTCCAAAATTAGAAGGTTCTAAAAAGAAAAAAGGTAAAAAATAACAGCTAATATTACATATAAAATATATTTAAATTAAGTAGAAAGTTACTATTATTTTGTGATAACACTTTATAATACAATTTTTTATAACCATTATAAAAAACATGCATAAAGATCACAAAGAAACCATTTCTTCAGAAGAAATAGATAATTGTATTTCAATTTTAGAAAAATTAGTTACCGATACAAATCAAATATTTGAGATTCCTAAAGAAAAAAGAACCGCATTATTAAAAGCTTCAGGAATGCTTTCACGCCCTAGTAGAGAAGAATTTTCTCGTAGGAAAAAAGACGGGAAAAAAGCAGCTAAACGCAAAATAGCTGCAAGAGATAGAGTAGCTCGTAAGGAAACAGGTATTAGAAGTGCTCGTGAAGCTGATGTGTTTGAAGCACCTAAACTTTTAGCAGCATCTGATTTAGCCGCTAAAGAGCAATTAGAATTAGAATCGCCTAGAAATTGTTATGTATGTAAAACAGTATTTACAAAATTGCATCATTTCTACGATACCATGTGTACAGAATGTGGTGATTATAATTATGCTAAACGTTTTCAGAATGCAGATGTAAAAGGGCAAGTTGCTATTATAACAGGTTCTCGTTTAAAAATTGGGTATCATATTACATTAATGTTATTACGTGGTGGTGCCACAGTAATTGCTACAACCCGTTTCCCTGTAGATTCAGCTTTACGATTTTCAAAAGAAGCTGATTTTATGGAGTGGGGGCATAACTTAAAAATTCACGGATTGGATTTACGACACATACCAAGTGTTGAGATTTTCTGTAATTTTATTGAGCAAAAATACGATCGATTGGATATCTTAATTAATAATGCAGCGCAAACAGTAAGACGTCCGGCAGGATTTTATTCTCACTTAATGGAAAACGAGGAGAAACCTTTAGAATCCTTACCTAAATTTGCACGCGATTTATTAACCGATCACACAGGTTGTTTAGATGAGTTAAAAGTATTGACTTCAGGCGCTTCCTCAAACAAAAATATGCCGGTAACTTGGCACGGGCCAGAACCCGGAATTGGTTTAAGAGCTTCGGCTAAATTATCTCAAATTCCTTATAGTTTTGACAATACATTGGTTGCCAAAGAAGTATTTCCTGAAGGAGAATTAGATGCGGATTTACAACAAGTAGATTTAAGAAAAACAAACAGTTGGCGTTTAAAACTTGGAGAAATTGAAACTACTGAAATGATTGAAGTTCAATTGGTAAATTCAGTAGCACCATTTGTATTATGTAATCGTCTTTCTGAAATTATGAAAAAAGACAATACAGGTAAAAAACATATTATCAATGTTTCAGCTATGGAAGGGAAGTTTCACCGGTTTTTTAAAGAAAGTCGTCATCCACATACAAATATGGCAAAAGCAGCACTAAATATGTTAACGCATACTTCGGCACGTGCTTTAGCTAAAGATGGTATTTATATGAATGCAGTTGATACCGGTTGGGTTACAGATGAAGATCCTGCGGAATTAGCTAAGAAAAAACAAGAGTTACATGATTTTCAACCACCTTTAGACATTGTTGATGGAGCTGCACGTGTAATGGATCCGTTGTTTGATGGTATCAATACAGGGAAACATTGGTGTGGAAAATTCCTAAAAGATTACAAACCAATTGATTGGTAATCTAAATATTAACGTGATTAATTAATCAATTTCTAATTTTCAATTAATCGCTTTTTAATTAGAATTAACTGTCATTCCCGTGAAAACTGGAATTTATATGTAAATATTTTTTATACCGGTTAATTACCTAATTGATTTGGAAAATCATCGAATTTTATAACGAAACTCCAGTTTATTCAAAAGTATAGCGTTGTTCTTCAGTTGAAGATGCTTTTAGTAATTCGTTAAATATTTTTATGGTATTAAAATTTCGGGTGATTTCTTCAGATACAGCAATTCCAGAAACACTTGTTTCTAATATAGCCGTAACATCTTCTGTAGTTATGCATCCAAAACCAATAATTGGTGTCTCGGTATTTAAGGCTTCAGTAATTAAAGTATAACCTTTTAACCCTAAAACTGTATTTGAATTGTCTTTAGTTGTAGCTATTCTAAAAGGGCCTAAGCTTATATAATCTACATCTTTAGCAATATATGTTTCACAGTCTTTTAAGGTGTTTGCGGTTCCTCCAATAAGTTGCCAAGTATATAAATGTTTACGGGCAATAATAGGGCAGGTGTCTATTTTTCCTAATTGTATGCCGTCTGCTTTAATTTCTTTAGCAATTTTATAATGATCGTTAATGATCAATCTAGTTTGAAAATGGGCGGTAATTTCTCTAGCTTCATTGGCGAACTTTAAAAATTTCTTTTCTGAACTATTTTTTAAATTTAATTGAACTAATTCTGCTCCGGCAGTACACGCTTTTTGTATGTTTTCTAAATGTTCTTTTGGAGCGTTTCCTTGAGATATATAATGTAGTTTAGGTATGGTCATTTCTTTGTTTTTTGTTGTTGGAAATAGATTTCTCACTTCAAACTAGCAACAAAAATACGAATGTTTAATTATCCAAATGCTTAAAGTAACGTTTTATACAAAAAAGCTGCTTCTACACGATTCATGAAATTGACAATATTTTGTGTACTAATCTAATTTACAACAGATTACTAACGTTTCGCTACCAATAATTCTGTAATTGTAATGCCTAGTTTAGATTATTCTGTTGCTAAAAACTGGGAACTGAACTTCACTGGACAATCCTTTTTTGAATTTGAAGATTCTCAGACTTTAGCGAACATTCTTTTTGTGAGATTGCGTTGGATTTTTTGAGTTTATAATAATATGTAATTACAACTTATAAATAGCATAATACAAATTCAGGGTGAAAATCCCAGTTTAAATTACTGACTATCAATAAAAAAAATCTGTAAATGACCAATATCATTTTGGTTTTGATAAGTGGTTCTTAAATTTAAATAAATGTGAATCATTTAAAAATTTTACATATAATTTTTTAACAACTATAAAATATTAATAATTATGTTACAAACAGAAATATTCAACAAAAATGTAGAAGCTTACGAAGCTTGGTATGATAATTACCCAGAAGTTTTTAAATCGGAGGTAGCAGCAATTAAAGAGCAACTATTAAAACTGCCTGAAAATATTTATGGAATTGAAGTTGGTTTAGGTACAGGCAGATTCTCTAAAGCTTTAGGAATTAAAGAGGGTATAGAGCCTTCTGAAGAAATGGCGAAAAAAGCCATGAAAAGAGGTGTTGAAATTATGAAAGGTGTTGCAGAAAAACTACCGTATAGTGATTATCATTTCGACTTTTTACTTTTTGTAACCATCTGTCATCTGGACAATTTAAAAGCAGCATTAACTGAATCTCATAGGGTTTTAAAGCGAGGAGGATCTATAATTATAGCTTTTTTAGACAAAGAACAAACTATAGCACGGCAATACGAAGAGAAAAGGTATCGAAGCACTTTTTTTGAAAAAGCAACCTATTATTCAGTTGAAAAGGTAAAAGAAATACTTAAAGATGCTCAATTCAAAGATCTAGAATTTAATCAAACACTATTTGGTGAGTTAGATACTATTAAAAAAATTCAAACACCAAAAGAAGGATATGGTGAAGGTTCTTTTGTAGTTGTTAAGGCTGTAAAAAAATAAACATGTTATTATTGTTTTGAAATTAAATCGCTATTATATAGTTGTTTAGATTAGTTTACAGGTTTTGTAATCTTTGAAGTAATAATTATAATTTACTATAAAAAAGGCATCTTTTAGATAAGATGCAACTAGAACATTTGGGGTTTTTAGACACACAAACTTTTGCGCCGAAATCCAAAATTCGCCAGTTGATTTTTTTAATAGCAGTGTGATTCACAAGTCTTTTTGATAATTCTTGTAAATATGGGTCTAATCTTATATTTGATTTTTGTCTAGGACCAAAGTATCTTTCTAAAACTCTCGCCACATTAACATCTAAAAGAGGTTTGGGTTTTTTAAAATAAAAGCTCAATGGCATTTGAAATATAGTATCCTATGGTAGGTAGTTTTTCAATTTCCTTACGGTTTTTTGGAAATCGGCCATGATTAGTTGCCGATTTCTTTCTCCAAGGAAAATATCTACCATTTTCTTGATACCATTTCAATATTTTATCTTGAAATTCTATTATTCTTTTATTTGAAATTTCAGTAGACCTATACAAAGTGACTATAATAGAAAAAATTAAAGCGGATGTTTAGAAATAAAAGACTTCTGGCATATTTAGGATTAAATGTTAATATGCCTTGTTCATTGTTTTTTATGATTTTATATTTAGAAGTTCACGTGCTCTTATTTTTTAAATAAAAGTTAGCGAATAAACACGTATTAAACTGACTGATAAAAGGAGGGAAGTTCAATGTGTATAGAATGATAAACATGTAAACCTCCCAGTGGTCTGGGAAATTGTAAAATTAAAAATAAATTTAATAATTAATTTTTAGCATCTTGATTTGAAGTGTCTTCATGTGTTTTAGATTTTGAACTAAATAAACCTGAAAAAACAATTAAAAAATCTTCAAAAGCAGCATATTTCAAGAGTTGAGCATGTATATTTATAAAGTTTTTTTCATTTTCAATCTTTTCCTTTATAAGATCTTTTTCTATATTTAAGCCTTTAACAGTAGGTTCTTGAGTTATCTCAATATCTAGTAATGGCAATACAAACCTAATAAATAGATTGGTTAATAAAGGTTTTCCAGATATTTTCATTTTGAACAATAATATACCAATCACAAATAAATATAAAAGTGAAATAATTAAAAAGCCCATATATTTACTTTCAAATAAGGTGTTTAAAAAATCAGCCAATACAATTGATCCAAAAACAATAACAATCATAAGTAAGGTTGAAATGATGAAAACAGAAGCCAGCACTCCTAAAAATGTAGCCAATCTTTTTGATTGTCGTATTCCGAAAAGAGTTAAATAATTATAAACTAAATTCTGACTATCAGTAGTAATATTTTTAATATTATTCTTCAGATTTTCCATATTTTGAATTTAGATTTAATAAAAGTGTATTTAACTTTTCTTTCAAACTATTAGCGTCTTCAGTATCTATATTTTCAAGCTGTTCAATAGCTTTCGCTATCGCCTTTAATTTACTTGATATTGGTTTTTCTTCATCATTTTTACTCCAAATATAAGCTCCAAGAGCCAACCCTGCAATTCCACCTGCAATTCCTGCTATAATTAGTTTTGTATCTTCACTTTTTAATTTCATATTTTGTTTATACTTAATTATTATACATTAGTAAATTTAGTTATTCTAAAATTTTGTGAATAGTTTCTAAAAGTAATTCTTTATTAATTGGTTTCACTATATAATCATTACAGCCAGCTTCAATTGCTTTTTCTTTGTCTCCTTGCATTGCATAAGCAGTTTGCGCTATAATAAGCAAATCTTTGTTGAACTTTCTTATTTCTTTTGTAGCATCATATCCATTCATTACAGGCATTTTAATATCCATCAAAACCAAATCAATTTCTTGATTGTTTTTACAGTATTCAATTGCCTCAACACCATTTTCAACGGTGTTAATTTTTTTAAAATCATCTTCTAAAATTGTTTCTAAAAAATAAGAGCTTACAACATCATCTTCAACAATAAGTAAATTTAAATGTTCAATTTTAGAAGTAATGTTTTCAGTGTAATCAAATTGTTTTTCCATTTCAATGTTTTTTTTATTATGAAGTACTGTAAATTTAAATGTAGAACCAATGCCTTCAGTAGATTCAACTGAAATTTCTCCTCCAAGCATATTGGTATAAGCCTTTGATATTGCCAGTCCTAAACCTGAGCCTTCAAACACGTTAGCGTCTTCAATATCAGCTTGCTCAAAACGATTAAATATAGCTTGCAACCTATTTTTAGGGATGCCAATTCCTGAATCTTTTACAAAAAACTCTATAAAATTTTGCTTAAATATATAGCCCAATGTTATAGATCCTTCGTTGGTATATTTAATTGCATTTTTAATAAGGTTTGTTAGTATTCCATGTAATTTATGACTATCAGTATTTATAGATAAATTTTCTTTTGAAATTGAAGGTTCTAATTTCAATGTTAAACCTTTGCGTCTTGCTTCAGGTAAAAAGAAAGTATAAAGTTCTTCAATTAAAGTGTTTATAGGAGTTTCAGCAATAGAAATAATAACTTCACCTGCTTCAATTTTCGAAATATCAATAATATCGTTGATAGTATTTAATAAACGATCACCACTTTTGTTTATAATGGCTGAATATTCACTAATTTGAGACTGACTTAAATTAGGTTTGTTAAGCAAATTTATAAAACCTAAAATTCCATTCATAGGAGTTCGTATTTCGTGACTCATATTAGAAAGAAATGCACTCTTAAGCCGATCGCTTTCCAATGCTTTTTCCAAAGCAATAGTCAGTTTTTCTTCAGTCTTTTTTTGTTCAGTTATATCTTGAAATATTCCTGTTAATTTTAGGGGTTTTCCATTCCATAGGGTTACTTCTGCTGTAGCACGTATATTAATGATACGACCTTTATTAGTCTTAACGAGAAGTTCAAGATCAAATCCTTTTCCTTTCTCTATTGCGGTGTGCACAGCTTCAGATATGATTACTTGATATTCTGGCAAGTAAAATTTAATGGCATCATCAACTGTACAGGTAAACTCTTCTGGGGATGTATCGTGAATACGATATGTCTCAGCCGTCCAAAATAGTTTATTGTTCGAAAGGTCTAATTCCCATCCGCCAACTTTAGCAATTGATTGTGAGGCTTCGAGTAGTTTAGCGCTTTGATTATGTTTTAATTGTACTTTTTTATACCCTGTGATATCAGAGGCTATGGCTGTTACAATTCCATGTTTATCTGCTTTTGTACTGTGCCAAGCCAACCATTTATAGGAACCATCTTTACATAAATAGCGGTTTTCAAAAAAAGATGTTTTATTACCATTCATTTGCTCTATGACTTGATCTGCTGTTTGTTGGATGTCATCAGGGTAAATAAATTCTATAAGTGGTTTTGATTTAAATTCTTCAATAGAATAACCTAATATTCTAGTTACTGCTTGGTTAACATCTACAAAATAACCTGTTTTTATATTTGCTTTAGCAATAATACTAGGTGAAATATCAAAAGTGTTTTTTAGTTTTTCTTCGGCTTGTTTTCTTAATGCGGTTTCCCAAGCAAGATCAGCTAAACGTTGAGCAATTTTAATATCACTTTCGTTATAATCTGTTTTTTTATTTCCAACACCAAGAACAGCAACAATTTGGTTTCCTCTAATTACTGGAACAACTAATTCACGTATAACGGGAGCATGCCCTTCAGGAAGCCCTTTTTTATGTGTTAAATTTACGTAGTCATTATGAATTACAGGTTTACGCTCTTTGATACAATCAACCCAAACTCCAGCTTTAGAAATAGGGTAATGGTGGTTAACATCAGGTGATTTATTACACATGGTGTTTATTGTGTTTGAAGACCATGTTTGCAGTGAAATAGATTCTTGATCTTCTTCAATATAATGGTAAAACCCAATGGTACTTTTGGTAAGTTCTTCAGCTTCATCTAAAAATTTCTGAAGTAATTCTTCTTCTGAATGGTTAACGGCGTATTCAAATAATTTTAATTCAATATCTAGAATTTTTTCTTCGAGCTTTCTTTCTGAAATATCTACATGAGTTCCCACCATTCTAATGGCTTTGCCTTTATCATTAAAAACAGCTTCAGCACGAGAATGAACATCAACCCAATGCCCGTTCTTATGCTTCATTTGAAATTTAATTTCGAAACGATTACCCTGCTTATCTATTACTTCTTGTAGCATTTCCCAAGATCGCTCAACATCTTTTGGGTTTGTTAATTTTTCCCATATAGAAAAATCATTAGGGAGTTCATCGTCAGTATAACCCAATATACTTTTCCATCCTGGTGAATAGTATATTTCGTTTGTTTCTAGGTTCCAGTCGAAAATACCATCTTTGGTTACGGCCATAGCCAATTCAAATCTTTCTTTACTTTCTTGAAGTTGCTTTTCTGATAGTTTTTGTTCGGTAAGTAATCTGGATTGTTGTATAGTACTGTAACTTAGGTTTGAAATAAGTTTCGCAAGTTTAGAGTAGAATTTCATACCAGCATTAACGGCTTCTTTACTAAAACGTGGTGCTTTGTTAAGTGCTGTGATATATTCTTTTTCATTAAATCCGTATTTTTTGGCTTGCTCTTTAAAAAAGTCGATATCAGGTTCTTCATCTTGTAAAAAGTACTGCCCCATAAAAACATTTCCAACATGCTTTTCCCCAATTATAATAGGAGTAACAATATCCCACATATTATTTTTACAGCGGTATGCCTTAAATGTGCCTTCAGGAACCCCTTTAGTGAGTTTAGTATCACTTTCTATACAGTTTTTAAGTGTTTCTTTATTACATCTATGGAATTTTGTACAGATATCTTGCCAACCTACAGCTACTAATACTTTTCCAGATATATCTAATACAGCTCCTAACATTCCAGTGAGTTGATAAAAATCATTCATAATGGATTGGAGTACTTCTACATCAATAATGTCAGAAAGTTCAAGCATTCCCATATCACCTTTATATTCAGTAATAGCTTTTAGTTTATTTTGAATAGTGGCTTCACTTTGCTTTAAAGCTTCTTGAGCTTCATTTTTTTCATTTATTACACAATTAGTTAGTTGGAGTTCTGTATCAATAAACTGATTGATTTCTATTGCGCTATATTTTGTTTTTTTTTGAGAAGAGGTTGCTAAAGATTCTTCTAATTCAGAAACTTTAGACTCTAATTGGTTAATTTTAATTAGAAGTTCTTCTTTTGTTAGACTAGAGTTATGTTTCATAAGTTCATTCTTTAGAAGAAATATTAATACAACAATATACAAATTTTTGATGAATTTAAAGTAAAGATAATTTCTATACTAAAGCATATAATTTAAGGAATAGTAAGTTTAATTCGCTATTTAAACCTTAGATCCCAAGATACTCCTAAAGAATAGATCCAAAAGAAATTTCCTTCATCAAAAGAAATTTCTTGGTGCGTAATTCCAGCTTGTGCTCCCCAAGCATTTTTACGATTATTTGATGTGAAATAATATCCAAACCTAATGCGTTGCGATTCAAAAGTTACTTTTTCATTTCCAGTATTTCCGTCATTAAATTGTTCGTAATCATCAGGTGAGTAACCCATAGAACCTGAAACTCCAAAATAATTATCTGCATCACTACGGTACAATCTGTAAGTTAGCGCTCCAGAAACACTAGTACCAGTATCCCCAGGTGTAACGTAAGGTCTTAATGAAAAATAACTGTTCCCTGTATACCAACCCAAAGACCCTGTAAAAATATTAGTGGTTGAACTAAATTTTAACGTTCTAATACCTAAAGAAACTTCTAAACTATGAGGTAGCGATTTGTATAACTCTGCTCCAAATCTAAATTTTGGAAACAAATACGAACTTGAAAATCCGAAGTTTACATAAGCGTATAAGCCTTCCATTATTCTTGGGTATAAATCAACCTCAAACTGTAAGCCGTTGTCTTGAAATCTTCTATTATAATTAACCTTGGCTATAAAACTTCCGTATTTAGTTTGCCTACCGTAATCTAAAGTATAATACTGCATTGGATCAAATACTTCATTATATAAATCAATATTATACGTAAATCCTATAGAGTTAAAACGTAATGTTTGCAATAAACTCTCTTTATAATCAACTGCTTTTTTGTTGTTTGGATTTGTTGCTAAAATTGCATCTACAGTAATTAATGCTTCTTTTGGGTTTCTTGAATTTGCTTCAGATTTGGCTTTTAATAATAAAAGTTCTTCATCCTTCGGAAAATAAGTCAATGCTTCTTTAGCCATTTTTAATGCTGAAAAAGGGGCTTCAGACCATAATTCATTATTTATAGCAGCCACCCAAGTAGTTTGCCTGTCTGTATCTTTTTGTAAAACATACTTAAATTCTTTGCGTGCACCATCATAATTTCCGTCCCAAGAATACGTGCTGCCCAAAAATGCTCGAATATCATGATAATCGGGATATTTTGTTAGTAATAACAACAATGTGTCTTGAGCTTGTTTACGTTGCCCATTAAAAGCCATTTTTCTAGCTGTTTCAAAAGCAACATCGGGATCGCCATTAAACGTTTTTTGCTGAGAAAAAACACTATTATTAATAAGTATAAGAACTATTGCAATTATTTTAAAAACAGATTTAAACATACTATTTTAGGGATTTATTAAAGGTTATATACTCTATGTTATCTGGATAAATTTTCACCAAGCTATCCATAATTTGTTTAGCCTCATCATTGCTGTCCATTCGTGTATAAGCTTTAGCTAGTTTAAAACTTATGTCACTATTTTCTAATTTATTATCAAAGGCTTTTTGTGTAATTTCAATTGATTTTTCATGCTGATTAGACCACCAATATAAATCTAATAAGGCTAAATAACTATCATAATAAAAAGGAGATCTTTTAACTACGCTTAGCAATTCTTTTTCAGCTTCTTCAAACTTTTCATCCCAAGCTAAAGTTCTTCCTTTAAGTGTCCGTGCATCAGCATGGTTTGGTAATTCATTTAAAATATAATTACACAACAATCTTGCTTTAATATAATCTTTATTAAAGGCCGTTTCTTTGGCTAAATTAAAACATTCATCAAAATTTAAATTGCGTGTTAGTTTTCTAATTATTTGAAGTTCTCCTTCTGAAAACTCAATAACTGAATTTCTATAAATATTCAATGAATCAGGGAATATTCTGTTTTTTTGAATAACATACCGATTCAGTTTTTTAAATTCCAGTAAAGAATCAGAGATACTTTTAATGAGTTCTTTTTCTATAACTTTATTAATTCCGAAGTTTTCATTTATTTGATACAATGCACCATCAGAAAGCATATAGTCGTTGTAAATATAGTCGTTTATACTTCCTTTGTATCGCATTAAAGGTATTTTATGAATATTTCTAAACTCTTTCACTGTATCTAAACCTTCGCTTAACCAAGCAGTTTTTTCTAATTTATTAAACGAATAATTGTTCATTAAAAATGAAAGTAGAGTAGGTGTTACATCTAAATGAGAAGATATCGATTTCACTGATTTTGTTTTATTTAATAATGGACTGTAAATTAAAAAAGGCACATGAAATCTACACAATTTATCTTTTTGATTGATGGGAATTAATCTATGATCGCCCGTTATTACAAAAATGGTGTTAGCAAATTCTGGACGTTTTTTATAATTAGTTATGAAGTTTTTTATTGCCGTATCTGTGTATAAAATACTTGCAAAAATAGCTTCGTATGATTTTACTTCATCTTTAAAATCAGTTGAACTATTTTTAGCATTTAAAATACTGTCAACCTTAATATTAAAAATTTCTTTTGAAGGAAAATCAAAAGGTTCGTGGTTTGTTAAGGTCATTATAATATCTAACCTTGGTTGTTTTTCAGGGTTCAAGACGGATGCTACTTTTTTGAAAATTTCAGCATCAGGATATCCCCAAGAAAACCCGCCAGCATTGGCCTTTGTTTTCTCAAAATCTGGACCAAATTTTTCTTCATCAATTATTACATCTATGTTATTGTATTCTAAAAAGTTGATTTTTCTGTCAAAACTTGAAGGATCTCCAGTGTAAAACGAAGTAGTGTAGCCATTTGCCTTTAAAACACTAATTAATGAGATATATGAAGGTGTTTTTTGCAAATCCATAAATCCCTTTTCTCCATAAGGAAGTGATGCAAATAAAGATGGCAAAACGCCAAAAGTTCTTCCTGCGTTACTTACAAAATTTTCCCAGTATAATGATTGTGGAATTAAAGAATCTAAAAAAGGAGTAAAGCCACTGTATTCGTTTTTCCCAACAAATTCAGCACCCAAGCCTTCCACAATAATAAATACGATATTTGGTTTTTCTTCTTTAATGTTAAAAAAGGGTGCCAAAACATCGTTTGTTTCAGAAAACGGTTTTAAAAGAGGAAAGCTATTTTTATTAGATAAATCGTATGAATTTAGTTGATATTGTTCGTGTTTGTATTTTGCAATATCGGAAGCTAAAAAATATAATTTATTTTGATATACAGCTTCTGAAGATTGAGACAGTACTAATTTAAGTCCGCCAAAAATTAACATCAAAATAAATAAACTAGCAACTAAAGATCTGCTTGAAATATACTTTGTAAAAACTTTATTAAGCGCAAAAAGAATGGATACAGCTAAGATAAAAGGAATAAAATAAAGAACCGACATTGATTCGGATGAAGATACAGTGAGCGTAATATCATCAAATGAATACCCTAACAAATCAGCACCTAAATTAAGTAAAGTAGTTGTGCTATATTTTACCAATGCAAATTGAATTAATACTACTAATCCCAATAAAATTTGAATAATTAATTGGTTGTGTTTTTTAATAAAGATGCTTAAAAACCAATGCAGTGGAAATAGTAAAAGTCCAATTAATAAACCTGCCCAAAAATCATTTAAGAATTTGTATAAAATTACAACTCCAATTTCTGGTACTTTAATACCTTTTAAAATTGTTGTAAAAATTTCAAATAAACTTATAAAACAAAAAGTTACAATTAATGCAGTTATTAGGTAAGCATAATTTATTAATTGTTTTGTTGAATACTTGATTTTCATAAGTTTAATAATTAATTATGATTCGGTTTTAGATAATCCTTTCCTTGTCATTTCTCCCCATTTTATTTTTTTATTAAAATAATAATCTATATTTCCTTTAATTGCGGCGTATAAAATAAAAGGATGCAACACAAAAGGCTCTAATAATGTTACCAATAATAATTTAAATCCTGTTCCTTTTTTAGTGTATTGGTGATAGGTTAGTTCTTCGGAATAGATGGCTATGATTGTAAACATAATTGTGAATAAATAAGCAGAGACAAAAAAGGCAAACGCATAATCCCATTTTACATTATCAAGAGCAATTAAAACAGCAAAATAAAGCATTCCAATTACTTCAATAATTGGTGCCAATCGTTCATAAAAAAACCAATAAGGATAACTTAATATTCCTAACAATTTATATTTAGGGTTGAAACCAATTTTTCTGTGTTTTTTTAGAACTTCAATAGTACCTCTAGTCCATCTATTTCTTTGAGAAATTAAAATTTTATAATTATCGGGAGCTTCAGTCCAACAAAGCGGATCTGGGATATAAGCCACTCTATATTTTATGTTTTCTTCTTCCATTCGCCTTCTCATTCGTACAATAATTTCCATATCCTCACCAACCGTGTTGGTGTCATAACCTCCAACATCAATCGCTATTTTTTTGTCGAACATGCCAAAAGCACCTGAAATAACTAGCAAACCATTTAAACGGCTCCAAGCCATTCTTCCTAATAAAAACGAACGTAAATATTCTAGAATTTGAGCAATTTCAATAAACTTATTTGGTAAGTTAATGTTTATTAATTTACCTTCTTTTATTTCACAAGCATTGGCAATTCTAATGACTCCTCCTGATGCAATTACTTTTACATCAGTTAATTCTAAAAAAGGTTTTATCATTTTTTGAAGCGCATCTTCAAGCAATAAACAATCTACATCTATACAGGCAACATATTTACTTTGACTTATGTTTAAACCACAATTTAAGGCATCAGCTTTTCCACCATTTTCTTTATCTACAACAATTAATTTTTCAAATGCTGGATTTGTAGATTTAAAAACACCAGCTCTAAGTGGTTTTGTAGGGACTTGATAATTGATTAAATAATTTACATTTACTAAATCGTAGGCTTTAATTAATTTTTCTAAGCTATCATCCTTACTGCCATCATTTACAATAATTACATCGTAGTTTACATAATGACTAGAAAGCAAGGACCTTACATTTTCAATAATATTTAAACTTTCATTATAAGCGGGTGCTATGATTGAAATTGAAGGAGAAACAGTAGAGGAGAGGATCTCATTATAGTTTACAAAACTGTTTCTTTTTAGATACTGACTAGATTCTATTGCTGAAATAAATGATAAAAATATATAAGAAAAAACAACAGAAAACGCATATATAAAAAACAATATATGTATAATAAGTAAAATGATTCTTACGGTACTACTATCCATACTTAATTGTGTTCAATAAATTCAATAATTCGCTTTGCATCTGTGTTATTTTTTGCTATTTCTAAGTAATTAAATTTATCAGGATTTATATCTTTCAAAATTTTTAATGCAGCTAATTTTATTTTAAAATTAGGATGTGAAATGTTTTCTATGACGAAGTCTTCATCGCTATTTTCAGCAACATTTTCAAGGAGTTTAAAAAAAGCAATTTGTTCGCTTTCAGAGCTTTGATGAAAATTCGATTTTAAATATGTTTTGCATTCCGTATCGTAGAAATAGGTTAAAACATTAATGGTTTGCACTTTAAGTTCTTTATTGTCATGTCTTAGTAATTCTAAAAGTGTTTCTTTTGACTCGAACTGATTGTAAACTTTTGCCAGTTTTAATGCAAATTCAACAACTGAAATATTGGTTGATTTCAACCAAATTGTAATATCTGTTATTTCTTGATTGTCAAACTTTTGAAGAATTTCTAGCAACTGAATTTGATTCCATTCCGATAATTGATATTCTAAATCATTCAGAAATTTTAACCCTTTAAATTGAAATAAATTAACCAAATATAACTGCGCTTGGTTTCTTACTTCTTTATGTGGATGCTTTATTAGTTTTTCAATTTCTTTATAAACATGTTTAACTTCAAACTGTGTTAATTCGTAAATTCCTGAAGCTATAATTTCCCATTTACGAGCTTTTAATTTTTGCAGCGAATAATCTATTAATCCAGTTTCAGTATATAATTTATAAATAGCGGTAGCTACTTCTCCTGAAATATCGTTTACTAATTTAGTCATAACAGCAACAAGAATGTTTCTGTTAAATTCAATTGAAATATCTTTTTTCATTTTATTGATAAATTCACGTTGCTCTGTGCTAATTTCATCAATATTATCACCAGCATATAAGTAATTTATCAAATGCTCTTCATATATTTCTTGGTATTTTATACGTTTTATTTCGTTTCTTCTTAAGTTGATTCTTAATATTTTTAAATAAGCTATAAGTCCTAAAATAAGTGTAAATAAAGCAATGCTAATAACCCATACAACTTTAACAAGTGTGGGTAATTGGTTAAAATACTCTAAAATATTTTGGTAATCATTCATCTAATTGTTTTCAATTATTTTATTTATGAACTTAATAGTCTTTTTACTCTAATAACCAGTTCATTTGGGCTAAATGGTTTTCCCATAAAATCGTTAGCGCCTAGGTTAAAGGCTTTTAACACCATTTCTTCTTGTCCCGCTGCTGAAAAAACAATGATTGGAACCTTCATTTCCAACTTATTTCGAACGTGGCTAATTACTTCTAGGCCACTAATATAAGGCATCATGATGTCTGATAATATCAATTCAGGTGTGTGCTCTTCAATTAATTCTATTGCCTGTTTTCCGTCTGCAGCAATAAATAAATCATAACCTTCTTTTTGCAATCTAAACTTCAATAATAAAGAAAGTGTTGAGTTATCTTCAGCCAAAACTATTTTTTTCTTGTTACTCATTTATGATTGTTTTAAGTTCAGTTTGTAATTCAACTTTTACAGAATTTAGAATTTCTCTACAAGATGTTACAAGGTCATCTATATCATCTAATTTTTCTTTGTGTCGGAACCTATCAGTTAAATCTTGTATGATAGGATTTAGTTTAGAAATTCCAAACATACTTACACTAGGTTTTATTTTATGAGTTGCTCCGTGTAATAAATCCCAGTTTTTTTCTTCTAATCCTAAATCTAAAACAATTAAAAAATCATTTAAATCTTTTAAAAATTGTTCTATTAATAATTTTAATATTTCACTTTCATTTAACGATTCTTCTTTTAAATAGCTGAGGTCTGTAAATGTTTCGTTATCTAAAATTTCTTTTTTTTCTTCAACTATCTGATAATCATTTTCAGTAGTATTGTTTTTCACTCCTCCATACTTTAGCAATATTGAAAATAAATCGTTTGTTTTAAAAGGTTTAAAAATATAATCATTCATACCAACATCTAAGGCTCTTTGAATATCACTTTTTGAAGTATAAGCCGTCATTGCTATAATTGGAATTTTAGAAGTTTCTTCAGAAAGATCATTTTTAATAATTTTTGTTGCCTCGTAACCATCCATTACAGGCATTTGAATATCCATTAAAATAAGATCATACATGTTGTACTGAACCTTTTTAACGCCTTCAATCCCGTTATTAGCTATTGCTATTGTACAACCCCATCGTTCTAACCTAGTTTTTGCCAATATTTGATTTGTTTTATTATCCTCAACTAATAATATTTTTAAATCAAGTTTTTCTCCTTTAATAGTATTTTTATTAATTTCTGTAGAAGCGGTAATTATATGGTCTTTTTTAAATGATAGATTTAAATTAAAAACGCTTCCTTTTCCAAACTTACTCTTTACATTAATGTCTCCATTTAAAAGTTTTACTAATTTTTTTACAATGGCCAACCCTAAGCCAGTACCACCGTATATTCTTGATGTATCACTTTTTGCCTGAGTAAAAGCGCCAAAAACGGTATTTATTTTATTTGAAACGATTCCAATACCTGTATCTAATACTTCAAAATGAATTTTTGCATTTTCTGAAGACTCTTCAATAAGTTTGATAGTTACTGTAACCGAACCTTTATTGGTGAATTTAATAGCGTTTCCAATTAAATTCAATAAAATTTGACTAAATCTGGTTGGGTCACCAAAAACTTGTACGGGAATATTTGGATTGATAATTAAATTTAATGCAATGTTTTTTTCATCAGCTCTAATTTTCATTAGTTTCACTATCTCATAAATATTTTTATGAAGATTAAATGAAATATTTTCTATATTAAGTTTGTTAGAGTCTAATTTGGCAAGATCTAATACGTTGTTTATTAAAGAGTTTAAAATTTCACCTGAATTTTTCATGGTTTCTAAATGCTGTCTTTGTTCAACACTTAGTTTAGTCTCTAACAACAAATCGGTAAAACCTATAACAGCATTTAATGGTGTTCTAATTTCATGGCTCATATTTGCTAAAAACTCATCTTTAACTTTTAATGACTTTTCTGCAGTTTCTTTAGCTTTTTTTAATTCACCTTGTTCCGTAACTCTATTGGTTATATCTGTACCAATAGAAATATAAGTATCGTTTACACCTTTAGATAATTGCCATTCTATCCATTTAAAATCTCCACTTTTTGTTCTTATTTTTCGTTTAGAAATATCTGTGAAATCTTTAGTATGCAAAAAAACATAGTTGTTAATCGCTTTTTTTATTTTTAGAGCCAAGTTCGGATCGTCATACGTAACTTTCCACCAATTATCGCCTAAAATTTCTTCAACAGTATATCCAAGCATTTTTTCAACCGAAGGTGTAGCAAAAATAACATTCCCATTTCTGTCACTTACAAAAATCATCGAATCAACACTATTAATAATGGTATCTGATTGAATTTTTATTTCCTCGGTTTTTTTCCAGTCTGAAATATCAACACCTACAGAAACATAAGTGCTGTCTTCAGCAAGTGAGTCTCTCCATTCAATCCATTTATAACTTCCATCTTTACATTTTAACTTTCTTTCATAGGGTTTGGTACTAATATTTGTTTTTCCTGAAATTACACTATTAACTTTTTCTTTATAGGATAAACCATCTTCCTTTGAAAAAAAAGTGCTATTCCACCAATTTTTACCGGTTAAATTTTCGAGACTATATCCTGTGATTTTTTCAGTTGCTGCTGATACATAATTTATATTTCCTTTTATATCACAAGCAATTACTATTAAATTTATTTGGTTTAATAATAACTCTGAAAATTTTAATTTTTCTACATTTATATTCTTCACTAAACTTAAATTTTAATTAAAACTTAAAGTAATTTAACAAAAAAAAACTATATGAAACTATATTTGAATTTTTATGAGGGTTTTAAGTGAACCTAAAGTAACTATTCACACCTAAAAATACAATGACAATTATCATTCTATATTGCTTCCTTACAAGAAGTTTTCTTTTTAATAAACTATGTTACTGAAAATTAGTAAAACAACTTCATCTAAAGGCTGCTGGAAATGCTGTTGAATTACAAAATTTATGAAATGAATATCAATCTCTACTTCTAATATTCCAACAAAGTAACAATAACTCTAATCCACCAAAACGAGTATCTCTAGAAAAAGATGTAATAGCGCATTAGGTTAGATTGCAAAGTCATGATAAAATACAAGTACCTAAGAATTATGTCAAACAAAAAATGGAATACACACAGCATCAGTTAAAAAAAGTTTGTTTAGTAATTTAGTTGGTTTATTTATTTGATAAACTTTAAATAACTTAAATTGTAATAACACAATTAAACTGTTATCATTTTCTAGAAAATTTGTTTCAGTAAAATAAAGAATTTTATGGTGTAATTATATTGCCATAAATATTAAATATATGAAGCCATTACATTTAATTCTGAATAAATTTATAAAAAATTCGAGTAAGCACTTAAAGCTAAGATAAAAGAAAGTAATTTATAAAAATACAAAATGTTATGAAGAGTTCTATTACAATTATATGAACTGAAATTTTTGATAGATAAAAAGTGAAACTTATTATTAATTAAATGATTAATAAATATTAATACAGATTTTTTTTATTTTTTATTTATATTTGGTATAAATAACGCTTTAAACAAAAAACTTACTTTATGAAAAAACTAACTAATCCAATTGGGTATAAATACCTATTAGTTTTACTATTTATGACACTTTCTATAGGGACTACTTCTGCTCAGCTAAATATGCAAGCGCCTGAAACTAAAAGATCAGATACTCTTCAAGCTGGAACTCAGGGTTCTGTTAATCCTCTAACGGAAAACATCCAAGTAGTTACGGGTGATGACTTATTAGATAAGTCCTTTCCAAGTTCATGGCCACTATTTGGATCTGATATCAGGATGAAAATTGGCGGCTTTGTCAAAGCTGATTACATCCAGGATTTTGATTATGTAGGCGACAGATACGAATTTGAACTTGGAAGTATTGCGGTTGATGGTACCCCAGAGCGTGAATTAGGTGGAATATCTACGTTCCATGCGAAACAATCACGTGTTAACTTTGATTTTCGTTCAAAAGCTAAATGGAAAAATGGTAAAGAATTTCCAATGCAAATGTTTGTTGAAGTGGATTGGTTTTTTGATTCACCTACAATGCGTTATAATACCCGTCTAAGATTGGCGTATGGCGTTATTGGAAGATTTTTATTTGGAAGGAACTGGACAACATCGGGAGATTTAAGTACATTGCCTGGTACAATAGATTTTTCTAGTGGTGATGCACTTTATGGTGGTAGAGCTACGCAAATCAGATGGCAGGATAAAATAAGTGAAAAATTTACTTACGCCGTTGCTCTTGAAGATGCAAGTTCTCAAATAGATAATATTTATAACCTAGATGGAGCTTCAAGACCATTAAGCCCCAACTTTGCAGGTATGATTCGTTTTAAATCGAATAAAGGCTCAACCGTACAATTAGGTGCCGACGTTTTTACTTTGAATTGGAAAGGACCTTCAACAGTTCCAAATGTAAGTAAAACAGGATATGCTTTAACCCTTACCGGTCGTTTCATATTTAAGACAACTGAGTATCATGATTCATTTTCCTATGGTGGTGGCTTTGGTCAAGGACAAGGACATAAAATTATTGCACTATCTTGGGATGGAAAAGGATCAGGTATTATAGACCAGAATAACCTCCACCTAAATCCAGCATGGTTTGCATTTGCTGGTTATAGTCACTATTGGTCTAAAAGATTGAACTCTACAATATCTACACATTGGGCAGGAACCGAACTAAATAATTTACAATCTGATGAAACAATAGCGAAAGCTGGTACTTTTCATGCAAATTTAATCTATTTTCCTTATAAATTAATATCTACAGGTATTGAATATATGTGGGGGATGCGTGAAAATAAAAATGGTGTTTCGGGAGAAGCTAACCGTTTACAGTTTATGGTAAAGTTCAAATTTAATTAACAAAACAAATAAATTAAATAAAAACAGAAATATTCATAATTACCTAAATTTAAAAAAATGAAAAAAAAATCGAAAAATTTTTTATTATTGTTAGCATTCACGCTAATAACATCTTTCAGTTATGCACAATCAACTGAAGTCAGTCAAATTGTGTTTAAAAATGTTCGCGTATTTGACGGAACAAACGACCAACTTACCAGCGCTACAGAAGTACTAGTAGAAGGTAACAAGATTAAGGAAGTATCTGCCAATGCAAGTAAGAAAGCTTCCAGAAAAGCAACCGTTATAGATGGTGGAGGGCGTGTATTAATGCCAGGGCTTTCAGATACCCACACGCACATCATGTTTTCTTCGCTCCCACAGGCGGCGCTTTTGTTTGGTGAGCCAAACTTCAATGTAATCTATGCTACTAAGGATGCTAAAGCTATGCTTATGCGCGGTATAACCACAATAAGAGACTTAAGTGGTAATACTTTTGGATTGAAAAAGGCCATTGATGAGGGACTTGTACCTGGGCCTCGTATTTATCCAGCAGGTGGAATGATTAGTCAAACTGCAGGACATGGAGACTTTCGATTACCTAATCAGAAACATCCTGAGTATGGAGGAGCTTGGCCTGCACTTTATCAGCAAGGTCATGGGTATTTAGCAGACGGACCAACTGAGGTAATGAGAGCTACTCGCGAGAATTTAAAAAACGGAGCTTCACAGATTAAACTAGCAACCGGAGGTGGTTATGCCTCGCCTGCAGACCCTTTAATGGGTATTCAGTATACATTTGAGGAGATAAAGGCAGCAGTTGATGTAGCCAAAAATTGGGGCACTTATGTGACCATACATTCCTATTTCCCAGAATCTATAAATATGGCCATTGATGCAGGTATAAAAGATGTGGCGCACGGGCAGCTATTAGATAAGGCTACCTTAGAGCGTATGGCCAAAGAAGAGGTATTTTTAAGTACACAAGCATTCACACTTTGTAGTGAACCACAGAATTCTGAATTTTCAAATGAAAAACTAGCGATTGTATGTGTAGGAACAAAAAAAATGTACCAAATGGCCTCTGAAATTCCTAACTTAAAAGTAACATGGGGAACGGATATGTTTTTTCTTCCTCAAGATCAATTTGAAGGGCAAGTTAAGCAGATGGAACGTTTGTTACCTTGGTTTAAGCCAGCTGAGATCCTTAAAATGGCAACAGGAAATGCAGGTGAATTATTTAAAATGAGTGGACCGCTCATGAACCCATATCCTGGTGACCTAGGGGTTATTAAGGAAGGTGCGTATGCTGATATGTTATTGGTAGATGGAAATCCACTGGAAAAATTAGATGCTATTACCAATAAGGACAACCTGTTGATTATTATGAAAGATGGTAAAATCTTTAAAAACACATTGAAATAACACTTTAAAAACACCCGTTGTGCATTTTGATTTTAAAAAATAGAGTTGTTCATCTTATTGTACATCAGTAAATTTATTTAAAATGAACAACGGGTTTTAAAAAAAAATAAAAACATGAAAAACAAGAATTTCAAAATTGTTGATCTTCTTAACAAAACAATCACCGATCTGCAATTATGCTAAATAGCACAGCTATCCACCAATTTGCTTCATCTGTAATTTGTATTATAATTTATATTATGTTAAATAGGATTTATTGTAATTAACTTACTACTGAAATGAAAATATTAAATTAACTCTCTGAATCGTAAATTAAAACACGTTCCCATAATTTAGAAGCTTCAGAAATAAATAATTTATGAGCAGGTTCAATTTGATAATTGCTGTGTTCTTCTAAATTATTAAAAGTAACTTTTAAACAATACGTATAACTTGCATCAACAACCGGTCTGTTTGTATCTGCTGGTTGGCCAAAATGTTTATTTTTTGCATAAACAGATGAATTTAAAAATTTGTGCATAGCCTTTTCAAATTCATCTCTATCACTTTCATTATTTGGGTTTATCAACCAAAAGAAAACTACGTGAATAAATTGTTCTTCAATTATATTAGTTGACTTCATAAAGTAAATATTTCTCTTTTTTAATAACCAATGTTGTTATACTCCTAATTTGATCCAACATATTAATAACTATTCCTTAAATGCTTTTTCAAGGTTTGTATGTATATAACAATATATTTATTCTTGCAAATTACAAATTCTTATTGAACTATTACTTTTTACAATTTTAAAATGCATACTCAGCAGTACATTTACTGTACATTTGCCACATGTTAAAAAAGAGATACTCTCAATTTGAATTTATAGCACTTATGGCATCTTTAATGTCTGTTGTTGCATTGGCTATAGATGCGTTATTACCCGCATTAAAATTAATTGGTTATTCAATTGGTACAACAGAGTCAACTGATCATCAGTTGTTAATTACCATGATATTTTTAGGTTTAGGAATTGGACCGCTTTTATTTGGACCAATTTCTGATAGTTTAGGTCGTAAACCAATTGTATATGCGGGCTTTATCGTATTTATAATAGCTAGTTTTACTTGTGTAAATGCAACAAGTCTTGAAGTAATGATTGCAGGTAGAATTTTACAAGGAATTGGTCTTTCTGCATCTAGAACAATTAGCATTGCAATGGTTAGAGACACCTTTAGCGGTGATTATATGGCGAGAATAATGTCATTCATTACTGTTGTTTTTATATTAGTTCCCATTGTAGCTCCGGCAATAGGTCAATTTATTTTAAATCATTATAACTGGCAAGGGATTTTTTATATTCAACTAATTTTTAGTTTACTAATATTATATTGGTTTTGGAAGCGTCAACCAGAAACATTACCAATAGAAAAACGGGTAAAATTCACAAGGTTTATTTTTGTAAATGGGTTGAAAGAAATCATGAAAGCTAAAAGAACTATTGGTTTTACAATAATCTCTGGTTTCATCACTGGTTCATTTATGGTATATTTAAGTACGTCACAGCATATTTTTCAGGATCAGTATCATTTAGAAAAAGAGTTTCCCTATATTTTTGCAGGTTTAGCTGTAGCTATTGGCACTTCAACCTTTTTAAATGGAACCTTAGTTTTAAAGTATGGGATGGAAAAATTAGTAACCATATCCCTCCTTCTATTTTTTGGTATCTCTTTGTTATATGTAGTTTTGTATGGAAGTTCTGAGAATCCGACCTTAGGCGTATTATTAGCTTTCTTTGGGATACAATTTTTCGCTATTGGGTTTTTATTTGGAAATTTAAGAGCATTGGCTATGGAGCCAGTAGGTCATATTGCAGGTATTGGAGCAGCAATTACAGGTTTTATTTCAACCTTAATGGCTGTGCCAATTAGTACTTTTATAGGTAAATTTACAGTGAATACTGCCCTACCCTTATTTATGGGGTTTTCAATTTGTGGTTTACTCTCTATTTTTATACTTTATTATTTGAAATTTTTAAAATATAAAGCGCTAGCTAGAACCAATAATTAAGTTTTAGTAATTGTTAATATTCATAAATTTTTAACACGCAATTTAAAGTTGTTTTTGTAACTTTATTTATCAACGTAAAGAGTTATGACTTATGAAAAAATCATTCAACGAAATAGTAAATGAAGAAATACCTGTATTGGTAGATTTTTATGCTGATTGGTGCGGCCCTTGTAAATCAATGGCTCCTGTATTAAAGCAATTAAAAGCTGATTTGAAAGACGCCGTAAAAATTGTAAAAATTAATGTGGATACCAATCAAGAATTAGCTGCTAAATATAAAGTACGAGGTGTTCCTACTTTTATGGTTTTTAAAAAAGGGAAACAAACTTGGCGACAATCGGGAATGCAATCGATTTCACAATTAAAACAAGCCATTACTAGTGTATAATTTTGCTAAAATAGTCATCCGTATGTTTAAACATTTGTTATAAAATTATATTTTTAAAAAAAATAAGATTTTCTTATATCAAATTTTTATTTTTTTTTAAATTAGCGTAATGAAAAATATGTTAATTATAATGATGTTGCTTGTAAGTTTTATAAGCTATTCACAGGAAAAAAATAAAGAAGCTGCTGTTATTGTTACT
The DNA here is from genome assembly GCF_900188235.1 of Lutibacter agarilyticus. GTDB lineage: Bacteria > Bacteroidota > Bacteroidia > Flavobacteriales > Flavobacteriaceae > Lutibacter > Lutibacter agarilyticus. Next base: position 584,966 of record NZ_FZNT01000001.1, read on the forward strand.
TCTGAGAACAAAATAACAATTGAAAATGAATCTCACAATTATATTGTTGCTGAAGCTTATAAAGCTGCAAATGCTGAAAAAATTGAAGATTTAGACAAGTATGTTTTTACGGTATATAACCCATTATCGTTATTTTCTGATGAAACAATAATCGCTAATACAGAATTATTGAAAAAATAATTACTTTATCAAAATAATAAACTATTCCACAGTAAATTTAACGCTAAATAGCTGTTTTATATCTGTGGAATATTATTTAATCTAAAACTTTGAGGTTGATATTCATTAATTCAGTATTATTGAACTGAACCTTTATTTCTATTGGATTACAACATACTTCACAATCTTCAATATAGGTTTGATTTGTTACAGAAGAATCTAATAACATGGATATTTCCTCCCAACAATAAGGACATTGAAAAAAATGCTCTAACATATAAACCGATTTAACTTAATAAAATAGTAATTGCTCCAATAGCAGTTACAGCTAAAATAAATTTACGATATAAATCGTTATGAATTAATTTCACCAATTGAATTCCTACAAAAAAACCTAATACTACACCTGGTATTAAAAATAAATTCAATAAAATGGTTTCTGCAGTGACAGTTTTCCATATAAAAATATGAAATGGTAATTTAAAAACATTGATAATAAAAAATAACCAAGCTGCTGTTCCAATAAATTCATTTTTAGGTAAACGCATGGCTAAAAAATAAATACTAGCGAAAGCACCTGCCAAGTTACCAATCATAGATGTGATTCCAGATAAAAGTCCCATTCCATTAGAGAACAACTTATTTGTTGGGATATTTTTGTTTTTTTTGCGTTCCATTATTACCATAATAGCAACTGTTGCTAATATAAAAACAGCCATTATTTGTTTAAATAGTTGTTCAGAAATATCGTTTCCAAACCACACTCCTATTAAAACTCCAATAACCATTGAAGGCAATAACTTTTTTAACAACCCCCACTGTGTATGCCTGTGGTAATAAATTACAGCAAAAATATCAGCCAATATCATCATAGGAATTAAAATTCCTGTGGAAGCTTTTCCTCCAAAAACAAAAGCTAAAAGCAGTACAATTACTACTCCAATACCTTTAATGCCAGATTTACTGAGGCCTAATAAAAAAACTCCTAAAAAAGATAAAAACCAATGAAAATAAGAAAGTTGAAATAGCTCTGAATTATAAATTATAGATTGCACACATTTAATTTTTGAAACAGTGCAAGATACTTATATTTGCTTAATGGAAGTCGAAATTATTTTTGAAGATGAAACAATTTTAATTGTTAATAAACCTAATAATGTTTTAATTCATAAATCATATTATGCACGTAACATTAAAGATGAAACGCTCTTAGAATTAGTATATAAACAAACAGGATTGAATTTATATCCGGTGCATCGTTTGGATAGAAAAACTTCAGGAGTATTAGTGCTTGCAAAACAAAAAGAACAAGTAGCTATTTTTCAAGCACTTTTTAATACAAATGAAATTCAGAAGACTTATTTAGGAATTGTTCGTGGTTTTGTAGCTGAACCTACTTTGATTAACTCGCCTGTAAAAAATCCAGATACTCAAGTATATAAAGAAGCCGAAACCTATTGTAAACCATTACAAATTGTACAATTAAATATACCTGTACATCCTTATGAAACTTCAAGATATAGTTTGGTTGAATTAAAACCTTCCTCCGGAAGAATGCACCAATTAAGAATTCACATGAATAAAATGAGCCATCCTATTGTAGGCGATTATAAATATGGAGATCGTTTTCATAATCGTATGTTTGAAAATGAATTTAATTGCCACAACCTATTTTTACATGCGGTATCGTTAAGTTTTAAGCATCCATTGACTGAAAAGCAATTGAATATTAAGGCGAGAATCCCGGAAGATTGGACTTATCTATTCAGTAAATTTGAGTGGAAAGTAGACATATAAAAACCGTTTTCAAATTTTGATTCATAATTTAATACAAACATTTTTAAGTAATTGTGTACAAAATATTTTTACTAAGTTAGTCTCACCCCAAATAAAATAACCTACTATAAATATTTCTTTCAATTATTAAAAATAAACTCTTTTAATAATTACGTTGATTATTAAAAAAATAAAATTTATAATAATATTGTACAAAATTTCAAAGAATCAAAGTTTGAAAACGGTAAAATACCTGATTTTTAATGTGTTATCAATTTTTGTTGTTTATCTATTTTCATAATAAGTAACACCAAATCAAATACTTGTTCTTTCAAATATTTAAAGTTATCAAGATAATTAACAACTTCGGATTTTAAATTTTCATGATTTTTTCTAAAATTATCTTCTCTTTTTAAATAAATATTTTCAATAAGAAGTGATAAATTAACATTATGATCTTTAATATTAACAAGTAGCTCATTACCTAATTTTTTTTCATGGTTTATACTGCTTAATAATAATTTTGCTTTTTGAAAATTATGAGTCGTACATAGGCTAACAATATGTTCGGATAATAATTCTTTAAAAAAGTCTTGTTCAACTTTTATAAATTCAATTTCAGACATCCATTTTTTTGTTTTATTTAATAAATAGTCAACACTATTATTAAATACTGGCATCTTTTGCTTAGGAATTATTCGTTTCATAGTTTTCATATTTATTTTTAATGGAGCCTGAGAAATTCACTTTCATAAATTCCTCGGACTCCTTAAAAAGATCAACTCTTCAATCACTTTAGGTTTTTTGCCTTCAATTCATCCAATCTCATCAAATAAATAGTTAGAAACCAAAAATGTTTTAAAAAGCTACCCTCCTAATAACATTCATTTTTAATGAATTATGTTAAAATCAATAACACTAAAAATTATATATTGAATTTAAAGCTAATTTATTTCAAACCTTTTATAGCTACAATGATGCTCATCAATAATTGTATTGATTGTTGTCATCTATAAAACCATTAACTAATTTTAAACAGCATTTCTTTATTTAAAACCTTTAAGCTTTTAGTAGATAAATCAATTAAATTTTCTTCTTTAAAACTGTATAGGGTTCTTGTAAGTGTTTCTTTAGCTATACCTATTGAATTAGCTAAATTTAAGCGAGTTATAAATATTTCATTGTTTTTAACTTCAGGGTAATTTTCTAATAAATTCAACAGTGTTATTGCTGTCTTTTTACGAACTGAACCATAGGCTAAAAGCATTAATTGTGAATTATTTGCAATTGTATTTGATGATAGTAAATCTATAAAATCAAAAATAATATGATGGTTGTTGTTTAATATTGAGGTTATTTCATCTTTACTAATTTTATATAACTGAGTCTCTGTAATAGCCTTTGAGTTTTCAAAATGAGGTGTTTTTTTTACAAATGATGAATAACCGAAATATTGTTTATTTGTGTAATATCCAGTGTTAAATTCTTTACCATCTTCATTTATTTTATACGTTTTAACAGTCCCTTTTTTAATTAAAAAAATATGATTGCTTTGGTTTCCTTCACAATAAATAGTTTCATCTTTTTTAAAATGGTACACCCTTTTTTTACCCAAATATTGATCGATATTCTTTATTTTTTTTAAATCTAAAAAACGTGAAGAATTATTGAACTTTGGAATTTTATTTTTAGACTCGAAAGCTTCTACTCTTTTTAATCTAACTTCAATAGCTCTAAGTAATTCTGATTCTTCAAAAGGCTTACATATATAGTCATCGGCACCAAGTTCCATTCCTTTTCTTAGGTCGTTTTGATGTGTTTTTGCAGTTAAGAAAATAAAAGGAATTTGCTCTAAGCCAGATGTTTTTGATACAATTTGTAAAACTCCATAGCCATCTAAATTTGGCATAAGTATATCGCAAATAATAATATTAGGTAAAAAAGACTTAGCTTTTGAGATGCCTTCTTTCCCATTTTTAGCGATTTCAACATTGTAATTTGCTAATTCTAAAATTTCAGCTGTATTTTCTCTTACAAAATTATCGTCTTCAATTAGCAATACTTTTTTTTTCATAACTCTTTTATTTTAGGTAACTTAATTATAAAAACACTCCCTTCGTTCTCAACACTAGTAAACTTAATATCACCTTTAAATCGATTTATATAGCCTTTAATTATATTTAAACCTATTCCGGTTCCAGGATAATAAATAGCGTTTTTTGCCCTGAAGAATTGGGTGAAAATAAAACCTTGTTCAGCTTTAGGTATTCCAATTCCAGAATCTTTAACACTTAAATGTAAATTCGATTTACTAGAACTAATTTTTAAAAATATTTCGCTGTTTTCTTTTGAAAACTTTATGGCATTGTACAATAAATTGGTTAAAATTATCTTTAGAATGTTGAAATCATGATATATCAACTTTAAGTCTGATTTTTCAATATTTATTGTTTGATTCTTCTTTAAATGAGGTTTTGTGGCTATGATGATCTCTTGAATTAGATCGTTATAATTGAAATGAGAAAAATTAGTACTAACTTGACCAGTTTCAATATTTTCTAAAGTTAATAAATCGTCTAGCATTCCATTCAACCTATTTACCATCATTTTAACTTTTTGTAAATGCTCATTTAATTTACCTGTATTCAGCAAATTGGCATATTTAGCCATTAATTCGGTGGAAGATAATATGGCACTTAAAGGTGTTTTAAATTCATGTGAGGCAAGTGTGATAAATTTAGTTTTTAAACTATTAAGTTCTTTTTCTTTATTTAATGTTTTCTTTAATTGTATTACAGCCTCTTCAAGTTTTAGGTTTCTAATTCTAACCTCTTCTTCTAATTGCACATTTAATTTCGTTATTTTAACCTCCTTTAATTTTCGTAAACTTATATCTGAAATCAATGCTTTGAAATACAATTCTCCTTCATATACCATTTTACCAAAATTTAATTCTAAAAAAATGGAACTTCCATTTGCATGAAATTCTTCTAATTCAATAGTTGATTTAAAGATTTCTTCTTCAGGATTTTGAATATATGCTTTAAAAATTTCAGTATGTTTAAAAAAAGCATCAATTTTATGTTGTAATAAATACACCTCATCAACTCCTAATAAATCGGCTAATGGTTGGTTTGCAAGCACAATTTTCCTTTCTTGATTAAACACCAAAATTCCTATTTGCATGGAGTCAAAACAAACCTTATAAAACGATGTTTTATCTTTTAATAGCATAACAATTGAAGAGATATGTTGATAAAATTATAGTATTTAAAAGTGTAAATAAATGATATTAATCAGTTCGGAAATTAATAATTTAATAAGTCTACTATTGCTGAATGCAGTCTTTCAATGGGTAAATACAGTTTTTCTAAGTTTTTTGCAAAAGGAATGGGTGTTTCAATGCTACCAATTCTTTTGATGGGAGCGTCTAAATACTGAAAGCAATTTTCACTTATTAATGCCGAAATATCAGAAGCGATACCTCCAAATAAAGTATCTTCCTGAATGATTAAAACTTTTCCTGTTTTTTTTACTGAATAAAAAATTGCATCCGTATCAAGTGGTTGCAATGTTCTTAAATCAATAATATCTACCGAAAATTGATGCTTATTAATTTCGTCTAAAGCCCAATGCACGCCAATACCATAAGTAATAATACTTAAATCAAAACCTTCCTTAATAACACAGGCTTTTCCAAACGGAATGGTATAGTAATCGTTAGGTACATCTTGATATATAGACCTATACAATGCTTTGTGCTCAAAAAACAACACAGGATTTGGATCTTCTATAGCTGTGTTCAACAATCCTTTTGCATCATATGGAAAAGCTGGATACACCACTTTTAGTCCGGGTGTTTTTGTAAACCAAGCTTCATTTGTTTGACTGTGAAATGGTCCTGCGCCCACATTTCCACCACAAGGCATTCGCAAAACAACACTTGCTTGTTGCCCCCAACGATAATGAGATTTTGCTAATAAATTTACTACAGGATTAAAACCAGAGCTTATAAAATCAGAAAATTGTAATTCTACAACAGATTTATAACCATTAATGGAAAGCCCGTAAGCCGCTTCAATAATGGCAGACTCGCAAATTGGAGTATTACGAACTCTTTCTTTGCCAAACTTATTTAGAAATCCTTCAGAAACTTTAAAAACACCCCCATATTCAGCAATATCTTGTCCCATGAGCACTAAATCTTGAAACTTTTCCATGCTTTGCTCCAATCCTTTTGAAATGGCATCAACAAAACGAATGTTACTTGTTTTTTCTGAAGCAGGTTTGCACTCTATATAATTAATATGCTTGTATACAGTTTCTAGTTCATTTTCAACTGTTGAAGTAATTTCTTTTTCATTAAAAGCTACTTTTAAATGCTCATTGATTTCTAGAACTATTGCCTCTTTAATCAATACATCTAATTCTTCGGAGAGTATTCCTTCATTCTTTAAAAAAGCATGGTAATTTTCAACAGGATCTTTTAAAGCCCAATTTTCAAGAATTTCTTTAGGTACATATTTATTGCCACTAGCCTCCTCATGACCGCGCATTCTAAAAGTTTTAAACTCTATTAAAATTGGTCTCGGATTTTTCCGAATGCTTTTTGAAATCTTTTTTATCTTAGTGTGTACTTCTAGAATATTATTTCCATCAACAATAAGGCTTTCCATTCCGTATCCTATGGCTTTGTCGGCAATATGTTCACATTTAAATTGTTGTCTAGAGGGTGTTGATAAACCATAACCATTATTTTCAATACAAAAAAGCACAGGTAAGCTCCAAACAGCAGCAACATTTAAAGCTTCGTGAAAATCACCTTCACTTGTTGCTCCATCACCTGAAAAAACAGCCGTAACTTTATGGTTGTTGGTTAGTAAGTTAGCTAATGCGATGCCGTTAGCAACTCCTAATTGCGGACCTAAATGAGAAATCATTCCAATAATGTTGTAGTCTTGCGTTCCAAAATGAAAGGATCGATCTCTTCCGTTGGTGAAACCATTTTTTTTTCCTTGCCATTGAGAAAATAATTTATGCAAAGGAATGTTTCTTGAGGTAAATACACCTAAATTTCGGTGCATAGGTAAAATGTACTCATTCGCATTTAAAGCATTAGCTAAACCTACTGAAATAGCTTCCTGACCTATTCCAGAAAACCATTTAGAAATTTTCCCTTGTCGTAACAAGATTAACATTTTTTCCTCAATTAATCGAGGTTTTAAAATAGCTTTGTATAGTTTAATAAGTGTCTTATCAGAATAGTCTTTCCGATTAAAAATAGTTTTAGCTACAGAAGTATTATTTGATCTCATACTTTAAAGCGTATACTATAAATGTAATAAAAAGGTTTAAATAAAAATACCTTATCAAAAAAAATGATAAGGTATTTTATATTTAGTAGGTAACTTTAGTTTAGATTTCTCTAAAAATAGAATGCATTAAACGTTTTTTATCGTTGATACTTTCTTCTAATGAAATCATTGTTTCTGTTCTTGAAACTCCATCTATATCGTCAATTTCAAAAATAATTTCTTTAGCATGTGTAGTATCACGTGCTCTAATTTTACAGAAAATATTGTATTTACCAGCTGTAATAAATGCAACTGTTACGTTTGGAATTTTCTTTAAATCAGCTACTACATTTTTGGTTTTTGAAGTTTTAGCCAAATATATACCAACATGTGAAATAAATGAATAGCCCATTTTTTCGTAATCAAGGGTAAGAGTTGATCCTTTAATTATACCTTCATCTTCCATTTTTTTCACCCTTACATGGATTGTACCAGCTGAAACAACTAATTTTTTTGCAATATCAGTAAAAGGTGTTCTAGCATTCTCAATTAGAATGTCTAAAATTTGATGATCAATCTCATCTAACACAAATTTTTTCATGATGTTTATTTAAATAATATAAAATACAAATTTATTAAAAAAAACGTAATAACAAACATATTATTTACGAATTTGACAATTTTAAATCGTTAAAATTTAGATTTTCTCCATTTATGGTGATATCCGAGTGATAATTTGACAAGTCACCTTTGTGTTCAATACACTCGTAACTATTTAAGCCATTGATGGTTACGTTATATTTTAACTGTATTCCGACATCTATTACATTATCCTCATTATCTTTTAAGTTTTTATAAATGATGTCTAAATATCGCTTATCATTATTAGGAATATCGAAATACGACTCGTAATTAGAGTAATTTGAAGTGGTAGCTATAAAATAAAGCCCCTGAACTAAAGCGTAAAAGTTAAATTTACGCGTAGCTTCACGATTGTGATCTCCTTTAAAATGACCCGCTTCAATTAAAATAGTATTATGACCTAGTTTTTGAAAATTATCTCCAGTTGCAGTTGGGTAAAACTCATCAGTATATCTGCCAATATGGTTTGGTATAAGCTGCTGCAGTAAATTATTCATAGCAACAATAACACTCATGGTTGTTTTTCTACCTTCAGATAAAGTGCGTTTTAAGTCTTCTGAAGGAGCTAAAAATGAAATAGTAGCGGGGTTAGCATGTCCTTCAACATTAAATATGGAGCGCTGATCGTGTAGGTTAAAACAAAATTCAGGATTAAATACATCTAAGGTTTCTCTTAATAGCTTACTTTCAATTGCTTTTCTATCAACAGCATCTCTATTTAAATCAATATTATTGAAGTTTTCTCTTGTGAAATTTATAGCGCCATCTGGATTTAGCAATACAATGAACTCTAACCTGCAATTTTCAAGAATTTGGAGTGCTATATTTTTTACCTCAACAGCTTCAGAATTGAAAAAATGAAATAAATCGAACAGCGCTTTTGTACCTGTGCTTTCATTGCCATGCATCTGAGACCATGATAATATTTTCTTACGTCCGCTACCTAATGAGATTTTATAAATTGGTATATTGTTTTCAGAGTAGCCAATAATTTCTTTTTCAAATTTAGCAGGTAAATTTTCAATTAATGGTTTTATATCTTCAAATAAAATACGTCTGCCTTTTAATTTTTTTTCAAAATTAGAACTGTACCAATTCTCTAATATTTTAGGATTCAATTCATTCATAATAACAAATGTATGTGATTAAGCGAGATATAAAAAAGGACTTTAAATAATTAACAAGTTTTATAGCAATTGTTAATTGTTGTTAATTGTAAATTACAAATGTAAACAAAGTATTCATTGCAATAAGTTACAATTGTAATTTACATTTGTAAGCGTTAACGCTTAAGTTTTCTACAGTTAAATTGAGGTTATAGATAAACTTTATTATTACCCGCTAAACACCTATTTTTAAGCTTTTTAAATACTCTTATCAGAACCTAATATTTAACTTTTTAAATTTATAATTCAATTTACCTAGTATTAGTTGTTAATTAAAATCAGATGAGTTACATTTGTAAATAAATAATTTGTTTACAATGGTGAATAGTGAAGCGTTTACAAAAAGGCTTAAAATAATTATTGAATACTACGATATATCAGCTGCTGTATTGGCTGAAAAAATGGATGTGCAGCGCTCTAGTATTTCTCATATTCTATCTGGTAGAAACAAGCCTAGTTTGGACTTTGTGATGAAGATATTAAAGGCTTTTCCTGAAGTTGAATTGTACTGGTTGTTGAATGGTGATGGAAAATTCCCTAAAAATAAAACGGGCTCTAATGTTCATTTAACATCCTCTCCTATTGTTGAGTCAAAAACTCAAACTACACCAACTTCAATTCCGAAAGTAGAAATTGAGAAAAAGATTGAACACTTAAATGAGTCCGATATAGAGAGAATTGTGATTTTTTACAAAGATGGTTCTTTTAAACATTATCTTCCATAAAAAAAGCTCCTTATAACTGAGGAGCTTTTTTTTTAGAATATTTTCTACTATTACTCTATTAATTCAGCAATTCCTGTTTTTAAAATCACCATTAAATCTTTTTTATTATTATTTGTAGAGTTTTGTTGTGCTGCAACTAGCTGGTTTAGCATATTTACAGCCATTTTATCGAAATTGTATTTTTTGTATTGCTTTCCTAGGATTACAAAATCATCAGTTATATTTTGAATAGCTTCTTTACTGTCACTTTCTGCAATCCACTTAAAAGCTTCACTATATAATTGTTGCGTTCTAGGATTTTGTGATAAAAACATACCCTTTAATACGTGTTTAGCTATAAATGGTAACTTAGTTTTATCTTTTTCATTAATATAAATATTAGTAATAGCATCGGGAATTTGGCTTTTTATAGCTTCATCTATCGCTTCCAAATTTTCTAAAGCAAGCTGCTTATCTATTTGATATAGTGAAACTAATGATTTCCCTATCACAGAAAATGATTCGCTTTTCATGCCTTTTATAAATACAGGCTTGTATATTGGATCAATAAGTTTACCTAGTACATTAATTGCTTCTGCTTGTACCAATGTTTTTTTGTCGTTGTTGGCAATTTGCTCAATTTTTTCAATAGCATCCTTTTTAGTGTGCTTCTGGAATAGATCTACATTTTCTAAGGCTAGTAATCTGATTTTATAAAAAGGATCATTAAATGCTTTTATAACCGTATTGTAAGCTTCTTTGCTTGTTTGTTGTTCTTTTACAATGGCTTCTAAAGCAATTTTTCTATCTAAATAATGTGGCGCATTATTGAATTGAAACATGTATTGCTCTAATGTTTTTTTATCCGTAATTTCTGCTAATAAGTTATGTTTAGCATCAATATTAATAAGTTTTGGTTGATTTTTCTTTGTAAAAGGAAACGTGAACGAGTTTTGTTTTTTATCAATCCAAACATCATGACGTTCAACACCTTTTTCGTTATAAATATCAATAGATAAAGGGAATTTAAATGTTTTACCTAATTGATTTAAATTTACCGTAACAGTACTATTGATGATATTATAATCATACGTTGCATTTAAGCGAATGTGGCCGTTTCCAAAATACCATTGATTAAAAAACCAGTTAAGATCTTTTCCGCTTACTTCTTCAAAAGCCAATCGCAAATCGTGCGCTTCTGCAGTGCCAAACTTATGCTTTGTTAAATAGTGGTTAAATGAAGCAAAAAAAGCATCATCACCTAAATAATCTCGTAACATATGAAGAATAGCGCTTCCTTTATGATAACTCACAGGGTCAAACATATGTTCTTTGTCTTCATAATAAAAACGAACCAGGTCTTTGTCTTCACTCTGACTTTGTAAATACACCTCAATATCTTCAGATAAATGCGCTGCGGCTTCGTCTTTTCCATATTTGTACTCATACCACAAATAAACGCTGTAAGTGGCAAAAGATTCGTTAACTGTTAAGTTCGCCCAGCTTTCTGTAGTTACTAAATCTCCAAACCAATGATGGAATAGTTCATGAGCAATGGTTCCCTCCCACACATTATGATCTATTAGTTGTCCTTTCTTTTGTTGCGCATCTTCGCCATGAACCACAGCTGTAGTGTTTTCCATAGCTCCGCTAACATAATCGCGAACCACTATTTGACTGTATTTATCCCAAGGATAAGAAATGTCAGTTAATTCTGAAAAAAAAGTCATCATTTCAGGAGTGTGTCCAAAGATTTCTTGAGCTACATTTTCGTAATCTGATTCTACATAATAATCTACAGCTAGATTATTCCAAGAATCTTTTACTACACTAAACTCACCTACTCCAATAAAAACTAGGTACGGCGCATGTTTTTTGTCCATTTTCCAATAATCAGTTCTTGTGTTGTTTTTGTGCTTGGTTTGATTGATTAACAGTCCGTTTGAGAGAGTTAAAAATTTATCTGGTACGGTAATGTAGATTTCTTGTGTAGTTTTTTGGTTTGGAGCATCAATAGTAGGAAACCAACAACTGTTAGATTCTGTTTCTCCTTGTGTCCAAATTTGTGTAGGTTTTGTAGGGTCCTCTCCTAGTGGATTAATAAAATATAACCCTTTAGCGTCGTTGATAGCTGCGCTTCCTTTTTGTTTTACTTCTTCGGGCTTAGCAATGTACTTAACGTAAACTGTGTATGCTTCATTTTTATTATAAATCTTATCCAAATCAATAGTCAATAGATTGTTCTCGTAACTATAATTAGTTTTATTTTTATTGATTTTAACTTCTTTTATTTCAAAAGATTTTGCGTCTAAAACAACTTTATTAGTTGGATAGAAATGTGGTGTAAGTGTAATCCATGCTTCTCCGTTTAATTGACTTTCTTGAAAATTGAAATCTACTTTTAATTTTGTATGAATTAAATTGTTGATTTTTTCTTTTTCAGGTTGATAAGTTTTGTCTTGAGCACTTACCACTATTGAGGTAAATAGTAATAATGTGAGGAATAATTTTTGCATTTGCTATTTTTAATTTTAAAGCACCAAAAATAATACAATTATTATTCTATGTAGTTAAAAAGCAGTTAAAAAGCCATACTTTTTTAAGGTATGGCTTTAAAATCTATTATTTTGATAAAATTAGTTACAAACTACTGAAGATTCCTTCTAGCTGTTTCATTTCACTAGAGTCTCCATCTAATTTTAGATTCTGAGAAAGCGTTAAAATATCAGAAGGATTCATGTTTTCGCCTAACACTCTAATTATTCCAAAGCCCTTTTCATCATCAGCGGCAAAAATAACTACTTCATCAATAGCCTCATCTTCACCTAAAAAATTAACAGTAACGTTAGCTCCCATCATTTTAACTCGCATTAATTGCTGGTATTTTGAGTTCTTGAGAATATTTTTAACTTTTATCTTTTCAGAATTATACAATTCCTTGTTAGCATCGGTAACTTGTAGTGCTAATAAATTAACCTTTTTAATTGTTTTTAGTGTATTTTGAATTTCAGTAGAAACTTCAGTTTCTTTAAGTTGTAAAATACTCGCAGGTAAATCTATCGACATAAATTCGTCGTTTTCTTTACTGTCTACAATGTATTTTTGAAGGGAAACAGATGAATCACAAGCTGAAACTATAAATGCAAAAACAAATAGCGTGCTTATTATTTTAATAATTGATTTCATACGTACGTTTTTAATGGTTTAAACCGCACAAGTACTGTTGAAATTACTTGTGCAGTTTTTAAAATTTTAATTTGATTTAAGGTGTTTTCCGCTTTCAGGAATGTGAGATTCGGTAAGTTTTGAAATTTTATTCAAATCTATATCTCCGGTTAATGAAAGTATCACTGTTTCTGCTTTAACCGGGCTATCAGATCCTTCCATGTATTTCCCTACCCCATTCACAAACATTAGCAATTCACTTACATGGTCTTCGTCTTTTCCTTGACGCACATAAATTTTAACGTTTGTGTCTTCATCTTTCACACGCATTAATTCTGTTAATTTTGCAGCACTTAAATATTTATTCATTACATCAGACATCTGTGCTGCTATTTCAGGTTTTTCAGTAGTAAAAACTTTAAACGAACTTAAACCTTGAACCATTTCTAGGTATTCCTGACCTTCTTCACCACCACCTTTAAACTTAGCAAGCATTCTAAATGCTTCTTTGTTTACAATTACTGATGAAACATCATTCATGTCTTCAAACTTATCAAAAATTGAATTTTGAGCGTAGGTTGTAAGTGACATGAATACAACTGCGATTGATAAAATTATTTTTTTCATTATTGTGATTTTTTAGATTATTTAAAAACTTTGTTTTTAGCTGTTTCGAAGTACTGCAATTGTGCAATTGCTTCGTTTCCTTTATTTAAATTTGTTGAAAGCATATTAAACGCAACCTGAGTTTCGTTGTATATTTTTTCAGCCTTTCTTTGTTGGTTTTTTTCATAACCGGTATATAAACTAACCAGTAATACTATTGAGGCTGCTACAGATAACCATTTCCAATTCGTTTTTTTAGTGTTTAATTGCAATGGTTTTGTGTGCACTTCTTGTTTACTGATTGAAAAATATTCGAATAAGGGTTGATACTCTATTAAATGAGGAGCTACATTATCGCTTAAGAAATAATTTTTTAAAGTATTTTCTTCTGCAATGGTAGTTTCTGCATCTAAATATTTTTGCAACAACCTTTCTATGTTAGTTAATTCCATAATTGTGTTGTTTTATTAATTGTTCTCTAATTGTTTTTCTAGCTCTTGATAATGAAACTCTAATTGCTGTTGGTTTTAAATCTAACATTTTTGCAATTTCATCAAACTCGTATTGTTCAATATCTCTTAGCTGTATTATTATTTTTTGCTGCTCAGGTAAGTTTTCTATTAATTGATGAACGATACTTACACTGTCATTAAGGTCTGTTTTTTTATCTAAAGAAGTGTCTTTTTCTTTGTAATTACTATGAACCAATGTTAAATTACTAGCTTGTTTCGATTTCAATCTGTCAAAACAATAATTCTTAGTCATGGTCATCGCAAAAGCTTCTACACTTTTATATTCCTTCAGATTCTCTTTTTTATTCCATAATTTAAAATACAATTCTTGAGTTGCATCTTCAGCCTCTTCGGTAGATACCAATAAACGTTTCGCTAAACGAAAAACCTTATCTTTAAAGGGCATTACAGTTTTTAAAAACTCTGATTGATTCATTTCTTAAATTTATTTTCGGCATTATATTTGTTGCCGCTTTCTATTATGACGAGTAAGTTACAATATTGTAACAGTAATACTTATTATTTTTTTAAAAAGTAATATATTGCAGAGAATTTAATTAAAATCCTATTATATGAAAAAAATCAACTATTTGTTAGTTGCTTATTTATTTGTAAGCTTTACATTTTTAAGTTGTAGTAAAGATGAGAATGAAGATGAAGGTTCTGGAGATGCAACAGTTGTTTTAAATGACCCTATTTCAAACTTCACTTGGAAGGCTATGAATTCTTGGTATAATTGGAAAGACAATGTTCCTAATTTAGCTGATTCAAAAAAGGATGATATAGATGCTTATTACACCTATTTAAATGGATTTGAAAGTCCGGAAAAATTGTTTGACGACTTACTTTTTGATGCAGGAAATACAGATCGTTTTTCTTGGTTTATAGAAGATTATGTAGAGCAACAAAAATCTTTTCAAGGTGTAACAACTACTACAGGAATAAGAAGGTCGGCCCCTATTTTGGTTCCTGATACCGAAAGTGTAATTATTTATGCCCAACATATTTCTACGGGTTCTCCGGCTGATTTAGCAGGGATTAAACGTGGTAATATTATTAATGAAATTGATGGTGAGGTTATGAATACAACCAATTACGCCAGTGTAATCAATAAATTATACAGTGGTAATACAATTGTTGTTTCAACAGCTAAAGAAGAAAATGGTGTTTTAACAAAATTAAATGATTTTACAGTTACCCCTACTGAAGTTTCAGATAACCCCGTGCATTTTAGCAAGGTGTTTGAAAATGTAAATGGCAAAAAAGTTGGGTATTTAGTGTATAACGGATTTAGATCATCATATAATGATGAATTAAATGCTGTGTTTACAGAATTTAAAGGAAGTGGGATTTCTGAATTGATTTTAGATTTTAGAATTAATGGTGGTGGATCTGTAGAAACATCTGCTTTTTTAGCAAGTATGATTAACAAAAGTGCAGGTACAGATACTTTTGCAGATCTAAGATTTAATTCAAAACATTCAAATGAAAACGGAGAATATAATTTTGGAAACTCACTAAACATATATGATGTAAGTGGTGCTAAAACTGGTTCTGAAACAATAAATAGGTTGGCTGATATTACTAAATTATATGTTATTGTATCAGGTAACACAGCTTCTGCAAGTGAAATGATTATAAATGGATTAACACCATTTATGCCTGTTACACTTATTGGTGAAACTACTTACGGAAAAAATGTTGGATCAATTACTTTGTACGACTCTCCTACTTCTGATTATACTAGTCAGCCTAGCGAAAAGTCGAGTCATAAGAAGGCAATGCAACCAATTGTATTTCAGATTTTTAATAAATTAGGTGAAAGTGATTACACACAAGGTTTTGCTCCAGATATTGAAATTGAAGAATGGATGTCTTGGAGAAATATTTTACCTTATGGTGATGTAAACGAAGTGATGTTAAAAGCTGCTTTAGATGATATTAAGGGGGTAACTGCTAAACAACAGTTTAAAGTTGATGGAACTCAGATAATGGATGAAAAATCAATTCAAAAAATAAAGTTTGAAAATGAGATGTATATAGATGATCATTTTTTTAATGAAAAATAAAATTTAAATATTACCAAAAAAAGCAGGCTTAGTCCTGCTTTTTTTATGACTGTTTTTAAGTACATTTGTGAAAATCATCACAATTTTATGAAAAATATCCTAAACACCCTTTTAATAATTGTAATATTCAGTTCTTGTGCTGAAAAATACAAATCGCGTGAAACTGTTCAAATTTCATTAGAAAAATTCAAAATAGACAGTTCAAGTATTCGTGCAATTGAAATTATTAACGATTCAACTATTGTTTACGCGGGTTCAAGAGGAGATTTAGGTGTGGTTAGAGGTTCTGAAATTATTCCGATAGCGAGTAAAATTATAACAGATACTATAGTTCCTCATTTTAGATCTTTGGCATCTACAAATGTCGATTTATTTGCATTAAGCGTTGGAAACCCTGCGTTGCTTTATAAATACACTGATAATAGAATTGAGTTGGTTTACAAGGAAGAAAATGAAAAAGTGTTTTATGATAGTATGCATTTTTTTGATGATTTAAACGGAATTGCAATGGGTGATCCTACTGATGATTGCTTGTCTGTTTTAATTACTCGAGACGGTGGAAGTTCTTGGGGTAAAGTTAGTTGCAAGTATTTACCTAAAGTTGAAATAGGTGAAACTGCTTTTGCTGCTAGTAATACAAATATTGCTATTTATGGCGAAAATGCTTGGATAGTTACAGGCGGAAATAAAGCTAGAGTGTTTCACTCATCTGATATGGGATTAACTTGGAAGGTTTACAATACGCCAATTATTCAAGGAAAAGAAACTACAGGAATTTATACGGTTGCTTTTTACAACGAAAAACAAGGTATTATTTGTGGTGGAGATTATTTAGATAAATTTGGAAACAGTGCTAATAAAGCTATTACAAATAATGGTGGAAAAACGTGGAAAGTAGTTGCTGAAAATTCAGCTCCAAAATATGTAAGTTGTGTACAATATGTGCCTGAAGCAGATGGAAAAGAACTATTTGCAGTCTCTACTAACGGAATTTTCTTTTCAAATAATTCGGGTGAAAATTGGAAAAAAGTGAGTGATGAAGGTTTCTATAGTGTTAGAATTGCAAATAAAAATACAGCTTGGTTATCGGGGCATGAAACAGTTGCAAAAATGAAGATAAATTAAGTTGTTTTTATGAGCCGTTTTTTTAGTTTATATATCCTTCTTTTTGTATTTGTAAGTTGCTCAAAACCTTCAGAATTGAGTAGAGAGTTTAATTGTGAAAGCGTTCATCTCAAAAGTGTAACGCAAATATCGGACTTTAATAAAAACTTTAATATAAGTATTCCAAATACTTGGAAAACAAAGTTGTATTACGATAATTTTACTTCTGAAATTTTTGCTGCAGATACAATAAAACAATTTTCAGAAACATATATTTTAAGTGTCTCCTATAATTTAGGTGAAGTTAATTTTAATGATGCTTTTTTTAAGCGAAATGATTCTTTAGCAACTTCAAAAAACCTTAAAATTATTCAGTCGAAAAACATTCAATTTCAATCAAAAGAAAGTTATTATTATTTATTGAAAGGAATAAAAAATGACTTCACTTATCATCAATTTCAACTTACAGTAAAACTAACAGATAATAGCTTTTTTAACTCGTATATAGATGTTTATGGTGAGGTTGCTGTTGAAGATAGAATTTGTGAAGCAATCGCTATTTTAGATGAAATTGAATTTTTACAATAATTTAAGAGGTATACATTGTAAATCCTTAACTGAATGCTTATTTTTGACTAAAATTTAAATAAAATGCAACATATTATAGATCGCTTTGTAAAATACATTACAATTGACACACAATCAAACCCTAACAATCCTGCTTTTCCAAGCACTGAAAAACAATGGGATTTAGCCAAGGTTTTAGTAGATGAATTAAAAGAAATAGGATTGGAAGATGTTACTTTAGACGATAATTGCTACATTATGGCAACGCTGCCTTCAAATGTGGATTTTGAAGTACCAACCATTGGTTTTATTGCACATATTGATACGAGTCCAGATTACACAGGTACCAATGTAAAACCTCAATTTCATCCAAATTATAACGGAGAAGATATTGTATTAAACAAAGAAGAAAACATTATATTGTCCCCAAGTTATTTTGAAGACTTATTATTATATAAAGGTCAAACATTAATTACTACAGATGGTACTACGCTTTTAGGAGCAGACGATAAAGCAGGTATTGCTGAAATAGTTTCGGCAATGGAATATTTGATTGAGCATCCTGAAATTAAGCACGGAAAAATTAGAATTGGGTTTACACCTGATGAAGAAGTTGGTAAAGGAGCTCATCTGTTTGATGTTGATGCCTTTGGTGCTGAATGGGCATATACGATGGATGGTAGTCAAGTTGGTGAATTAGAATATGAGAATTTTAATGCAGCTGGCGGTAAAGTAACTATCAACGGTAAAATTGTACATCCTGGTTACGCAAAGGGTAAAATGATCAATTCTATGAGCATTGCTTCTGATTTTATCAAAGGATTACCATCAAATGAGGTTCCTGAGCAAACTACCGGTTATGAAGGTTTTTTCCACCTGCACTCTATGAATGGTGAGGTTGAAAAAACAGAACTTCAATACATTATTCGTGATCACGATATGGATTTATTTGAAAAAAGAAAGAAACAATTCCAAGAAGTAGCTGATAAGTTAAATAAGGAATTAGGTGGCAATTTAATTGAGGTTGAAATTAAAGACCAATATTTTAACATGCGCGAAAAAATTGAACCTGTAATGCATATTGTTGATATTGCTGAGGAAGCAATGAAGCAAGTTGGAATAACTCCGCTAATTAAAGCAATTAGAGGTGGTACTGATGGCTCTCAACTATCTTACAAAGGTTTACCTTGTCCTAATATTTTTGCTGGCGGACATAATTTTCATGGTAGATATGAGTATGTTGCGGCAGAATCTTTACAGTTAGCTACAGATGTAATTGTAAATATAGCGCAATTAACTGCTGAAAAAGCAAAATAATACCACAACACATATTAAAAGCCTACCAGTTTATTTACAACTGCTAGGCTTTGTTATTTCAAAAACCTATTATTTTGAATTTGAAAACTCAATATTTAACAACTTGTTAAATGTTGTTATAAAAATGAATTATATTTTAAATACTAAAAGTGTTTTCTATTTTTGAAACTTCTAAAAAAGAACGAATGGATAATCAACAATTACTAGCGCTTACAGAAAAATACGGCAGCCCTTTATATGTATACGATGCAAATATTATTGAATCTCAATACCATCGTATGGTGAATGCTTTTTCATCAGTAAAAAGTTTAAATATAAACTATGCTGTCAAGGCAAATTCAAACATAAATATTTTAAAAGTTCTTAAAAACCTAGATGCAGGTGTTGATTGTGTTTCTATTCAAGAAGTTCTATTGGCTATTGAAGCTGGTTTTGAAGTAAATAAAATATTCTTTACTCCTAGTGGAATTTCTATTGAAGAAATGGAGAAAGCAACAGCGTTGGGTGTTCAAATAACTTTAGATAGTTTGTCTGTAACACAAAAATTTGGAGAAAAACATCCAAATATTCCAATTTGTCTTCGCATCAATCCTCATGTAATGGCTGGTGGAAATCATAAAATTTCTGTTGGACATATAGATTCTAAATTTGGTATTTCAATTCACCAGATTGAAGATGTGAAGAAAATAATTAGTGAAACCGGTCTAAAAGTAATTGGTATTCATATGCATACAGGTTCTGATATTTACAATATTGAAGCTTTTCTAACTGCTACAGAGATTTTATTAAATACAGTTAAAGAATTTGATACCATTGAGTTTGTTGATTTTGGAAGCGGATTCAAAGTACCTTACAAAGAAGGAGATATTGAAACCAATATTGAAGAAATGGGAGAAACGTTAAGTAAACGTTTTAACGATTTTTGTACTGAGTATGGTAGAGATTTAACGCTAATTTTTGAGCCTGGTAAATTTTTAGTGAGTGCCGCTGGATGTTTACTGGTAAAAGTAAATGTTGTAAAACCAACTCCTAATATTGTATTTATTGGTGTTGATAGTGGATTAAACCATTTACTTCGCCCTATGATGTACGATTCATACCACCATATAACTAATATTTCAAATCCTGAAGGAAAAGAAAAAATATACGACATTGTAGGTTATATATGTGAAAATGATACGTTTGGTTCAAACAGAAGTATCAGTAAAATTTCTGAAAATGATATTTTATGCATTCATAATGCAGGAGCTTATAGTTTTTCAATGGCATCAAATTACAACTCACGATATAGACCAGCTGAAGTAATGGTTTATAACGGTGAAGATTATTTGATACGTAAACGTGAAACTTTTGAGGACCTGCTAAAAAATCAAGTAATTATCGATTTATAATATATGTAAAAAACTCCAAGGTTATACTTGGAGTTTTTTATTATTCATAAAAAGTTCTTTAAAATAATGAGTAGAGTTTAACTATTGTCGTCGAATATTAATATATCAGTAAAATTAATTTAAAACTCTTGTGGTTTTAAAAAAATAGTTACTTTTGACGTATGCAAATAGCAACAACATCTAAGTTAATTTCTAACGCAATTGATATGCGCAACTTAATTATTGCTACAACTACAGCTACAATTACCCTTTAGGGGTTATTTTCTATTCATATCGTCCGTATATTATATTGATTTTCATAAAAATGAAAATCACAATATCAAAAAATAAAACATATTTAATAAACATATTAAATTAATACAAATGAAAGTATTAAAATTTGGAGGCTCATCTGTAGCATCTTCGGAAAACATAAAAAAAGTTATAAAAATAGTAAAAGAAAGCTCGTTGCAAACCAATGTTGCAGTGGTTGTTTCAGCTCTTGGAGGTGTAACAGATTTACTATTAAAAGCTGGAGAATTAGCTTGTAATGGTGATGAAGCTTATAAAGAAATTTTCAAAACTATTGAAGATAAACATATAACTGTAGTTAGAGAGTTGATTCCAGTGAACAATCAAAGTGGAGTTTTAGGGCACATTAAAAAAATGTTAAATATATTAGAAAACACGTTGGAAGGTGTATTTTTAATTAATGAATTGTCAGCTAAAACCTCTGATAAAATTGTAAGTTTTGGTGAGTTGTTTTCTTCATATATTATTGCTGAAGCTATAAAAAGCAATCATTTAAATGCTGAATTAAAAAACACACAAGAATTAATTGTAACTGACGAGAATTTCTCAAATGCTGCAGTACTATTCGAAAAAACCAATGCAAATATTGAAGCGTTTTTTAATCAAAATAAGGCTAAAATAGTAATGTTTCCTGGTTTTGTTGCAAAAACAGAAAAAGGTGAAGTTTCTACGTTGGGCCGTGGTGGATCAGATTATACTGCTGCAATAATTGCTGCGGCTACAAATTCAGAACTATTAGAAATTTGGACTGATGTAAGCGGTATGTATACGGCAAATCCTAACTTTGTTCGTGAGGCATTTCCTATCAACAATATTTCTTACCAAGAAGCAATGGAATTATCGCACTTTGGAGCTAAAGTGTTATACCCTCCTACTATTCAGCCAATATTAAAAAAGGAGATTCCAATTTGTATAAAAAACACGTTTGAACCAAAAGCTGAAGGTACTTTAATTGTTAAAACTTCATCAAATAACAATCCTATTAAAGGAATTAGTCATATTGAAAATATGGCCTTAGTTACAATTGAAGGCGGTGGAATGATTGGTATTCCAGGTATTTCAAAACGTTTATTTGGCGCATTGTCTTCAGAAAAAATAAGTGTTTCTTTAATAACACAAGCGTCTTCAGAGCATTCAATTTGTTTTGCAATAAGTAATAAAGATGCATCTAAAGCTAAACAAGCCATTAATGACGAGTTTAGCTATGAAATTGAACAACAAAAAATAGATCCAGTAATTGTTGAGGAAAATAACGCAATTATTGCGTTGGTTGGCGATCATATGAAAAGTCACCAAGGTATCAGTGGTAAAATGTTTAGCACACTTGGTAAAAACAATGTAAATATTAGAGCCATTGCACAAGGTGCTTCAGAAAAAAATATTTCAGCAGTGATTGCTCATAAGGATATTAAAAAAGCACTGAATGTTTTACACGCAGCATTTTTTGAAAACCAAACCAAACAATTAAACCTTTTTGTTGTTGGTGTTGGAAATGTTGGTGGCAAATTATTAGAACAAATAAAACAACAACAACAATATTTAATCGATAATTTAAAATTACAGGTCCGTGTTATTGGGGTTACCAATTCACGTAAAATGTTTTTTAATGAAGATGGAATTAATTTAGATTCTTACCAGCAAGGACTAGATAATGGTGAAACATTGGATTTAGATTTATT
The DNA here is from genome assembly GCF_900188235.1 of Lutibacter agarilyticus. Taxonomy (GTDB): domain Bacteria; phylum Bacteroidota; class Bacteroidia; order Flavobacteriales; family Flavobacteriaceae; genus Lutibacter; species Lutibacter agarilyticus. The sequence goes on from NZ_FZNT01000001.1 coordinate 607,408, forward strand.
TCATAAAAAAGTTACTGAATTAAATTACAGAAATAGCATTTTTGTAGACAATACTGCAAGTGCTAAAATATCAGAATTATATGCTGATTATTTAAAAGAAAGCGTGTCGGTTGTTACGTGTAATAAAATTGCTTGTTCATCTAATTACACCAATTATTTAAACCTAAAACAACTATCTAGAGAATACAATGCACCTTTCTTATTTGAAACAAATGTTGGTGCTGGTTTACCTATAATAGATACACTTAAAAACTTAATTGCTTCAGGAGATAAAGTAACTAAAATACAGGCAGTTCTATCGGGTAGCTTAAACTTTGTATTTAATAATTTTAACATTGAAACTTCTTTTGCAGAGGTAGTAGATCTGGCAGGAATTCAAGGCTATACGGAGCCAGATCCTCGTATAGATTTAAGTGGTGTTGATGTCATGCGAAAGATTTTAATTTTAGCTCGTGAAAGCGGTAGCAGATTAGAATTAAGTGATATTGAAAACGATTCGTTTTTACCGCAAGCTTCGTTAGATGCTGATTCAGTTCCTGAGTTTTTAGAAACATTAAAAACCGAGGCTGAACACTTCAATAAAATTTATCAAAATGCCGCTGCTAACAATTGTAGACTAAAATTTGTTGCCGAATATGATAACGGTGCTGCAAATGTTGGATTGAAAGAAATTCCATCAGATCATCCTTTCTATAATTTAGATGGAAGTGACAATATTGTGTTGTTTTTTACAGATAGATATCCAGTTCAACCATTAATTATTAAAGGTGCTGGTGCAGGTGCAGATGTTACTGCTTCTGGTTTATTTGCAGATATTATTAGAATTGGAAATAACTAAACGTATGGATCAGCTCAAAATATTTACGCCGGCAACCATTGCAAATGTATCCTGTGGTTTTGATGTTTTAGGATTAGCATTAGATACTGTTGGTGATGAAATGACAATCAAGAAAGTCGCAAAAAAAGGAGTCACAATTACTAAAATTATTGGACAGAATTTACCTTTAGAAACACATAAAAATGTTGCAGGTGTTGCTGCTTTGGCTTTATTGGCTGAAATAGATTGTGAGTTTGGTTTTGAAATTGAAATAAATAAATGCATTAAACCTGGTAGTGGTATTGGAAGTAGCGCTGCAAGTTCAGCGGGGGCTGTTTGGGCAATGAATGAATTACTAGGAAAACCTTTTGGTGTTACCGATTTAGTTCGTTTTGCAATGGAAGGTGAACGTTTAGCTACTGGAGTAGCACATGCCGATAATGTTGCTCCTGCCCTTTTTGGTGGTTTTACATTAGTTAGAAGTTACGAGCCGTTAGATGTAATTAGCATAAATACGCCTTCTGAATTGTATGCTTCTGTGATTCACCCTCAAATTGAAGTAAAAACTGCTGATGCTCGTGAAATATTAAAAACGAATGTTTCTTTGAAAGATGCCATTAAGCAATGGGGAAATGTTGGAGGATTGATTAGTGGTTTGTACACGGAAGATTACGATTTAATTGGTCGTTCTCTAGAAGATTATATTATTGAACCAATACGATCAATATTAATACCTGCTTTTGATGCAGTGAAACAAAAATCAATTGCAGCTGGAGCTTTAGGCTGTGGTATTTCAGGATCTGGACCATCCATTTTTGCCTTAAGTAAAGGTGAAGCTACTGCTGTAAAAGTAGCTGAAGCTATGAAAAAAGTGTATGAAAACGTAGGGATTGATTATGATATCCACGTTTCAAAAGTTAATAATCAAGGAATAAAAATATTAAATTAATAATGTGGCGATTGAGCGGAGTCGAAACCACATTAACAATAAAAGGTCATTTTGACTCCGCTCAATGACCAAAATTTATCAAAAATGAACTACTATAGTTTAAATAAAAATGCTCCAAATGTATCTTTTAAAGATGCCGTTGTAAAAGGTTTAGCACCTGATAAAGGATTGTATTTCCCAGAAAGCATTACGCCTTTGGCCGAAGATTTTTTTAATCACATAGAATATTTTTCAAACAATGAAATTGCTTATGAAGTTATTAAGCAATTTGTTGGTGATGAAATTTCAGAAAAGGAGTTAAAACAAATAATAGAGGAAACCTTAAGTTTTGATTTCCCTTTAGTTAAAATTGAAAAAGATATTTATTCTTTAGAATTGTTTCACGGACCAACAATGGCTTTTAAAGATGTTGGTGCTCGCTTTATGGCGCGTTGTTTTAGAGCTTTTAATAAACAAAAAAACGCTGAAAAAGTCACTGTTTTAGTAGCTACTTCAGGTGATACTGGCGGCGCTGTTGCAAGTGGTTTTTTAGGTGTTGACGGAGTTGACGTTGTTATTTTATATCCTAGCGGAAAAGTTAGTGATGTACAAGAAAAACAATTAACTGCATTGGGTCAAAACATTAGTGCGCTAGAGGTTAACGGTACTTTTGATGATTGCCAAGCAATGGTGAAAACAGCTTTTTTAGATACTGAATTGACTTCAAAAATGAATTTAACTTCAGCAAACTCTATTAATGTTGCACGTTGGTTACCTCAAATGTTTTATTTCTTTTTTGCTTACAAACAATTAAAAGACAAAAAGAAGGACTTAGTTTTTTCAGTACCTAGTGGTAACTTCGGAAATATTTGTGCCGGTATTATGGCACAACAATTAGGATTGCCAATTAAGCAATTTATTGCTTCAACAAACATAAATGATATAGTTCCAAATTATATGGAAACAGGTGTTTACACGCCTAAACCATCAAAACAAACAATTTCAAACGCTATGGATGTTGGTGATCCAAGTAACTTTATTCGTATTCAAGAAATTTACAAGAACAACGATACTTTATTAAAAAAGAATCTAACTTCTTATTCCTTTACTGACGACGAAACCCGCAAGGCTATGCAAACAATAAAGGCTACTTCAGGTTATATTGCAGACCCTCATGGAGCTGTAGGTTATTTAGGGTTGAAAAAATATTTTAAAAACAACAAAGCTCTTGGTGTATTTTTAGAAACTGCACACCCCGTAAAGTTTTTAGATGTTGTAGAGCCTGTTTTAAATGAAACTATAGCATTTCCTCCACAAATTTTAGAAGTAATTAATAAAGAAAAAATTTCCAAAGAAATTTCAACTTATAACGAGTTAAAGGATTATTTACTAGCTAATTAAGCTATCTAGTTATTATACTTAAAAATAGGTAGTTCATTTTTTAAATTTGAATTACCTATTTTTACTATAGTAAAGGTCTATATTTATTGATTTATTGATGAAGATTCAAGATAAAAATTTTTATCGTTCTCTTTATAAATAGGTAGTGTAAATTTAAAACAAGAACCTTTGTTATCTGTATCTTCAATCCAAATGTTTTCACCGTGCTTGTCAATAAACTTTTTACACATAACAAGACCAAAACCTGTTCCTTTCTCGTTTTCAGTTCCTAACCTTGTTTTATTAAAATCAATATGAAATAAGTTATTCTTATCGTTTTCATTTAAACCAATCCCATTATCTAAAACTGTTATTTCTAGTTTGTCATTTTTAAATACTGAAAACACCTCAATTTTACCACCAATTTTAGTAAATTTTATTGCATTAGAAATGAGATTTCTTAAAATAGCTGCGACCATATTTTTATCAGCATAAATAATTGCATTCGCAGGATGAAATGTTTTTATAACAATTTTTTTCGTTTCAAAGAGATCTTTCATTTGTGCAATTACATCTTCACAAATAGTTGAAATATCACAAATTATTGGATTATAACCTATTTGCCCCATTTCATTTCTTGCCCAATTCAAAAGGTCTTCAAGCAAGTTAAAGGTGTTTTTTGCTTGTGCGTTCATACCAAGAATTAGTTCTTCTGACTTTTCAAGGTCAAAGGATCTCATTTTAGTTATTAATAAATTGGTAAAACCTAAAATAGCATTAAATGGAGCTTTTAAATCATGTGCAATTATTGAAAGTATTAAATCCTTTGAAGCGATTTCTTTTTCAAGTTCTTTAGTTTTTATTTTAAGGCTATTTTCTAATTCATGATTATATTCAGAAATGTATTTATAGAGTTCATCTTTAAATATTAAGCCTTTAAATACACCTTTTTCACTTACAGGAAGTACATTTTTGTTGGTAGCTTCCATCTTTAATAGTGCTTGTTTAATGCATTCTTCAGAATCAATTAATTCAGTTTTTTTTAAGCAATCTATTACTAAGGTCTTTTGATTAAAAATGATATCTTCTGTTGAAATCACTCCTAAAAACTCATTACATTCCTCAACAACAATAGCTTTATTTTTAAGTAAATCTCCCTTAATAGCATTCACACCGGAGTAAGGATTCACCGTAGAGAAATTTTTTCTTATGAAATGCTTTATTTTCATATCTACTCTTCTTCAATTACATCATATGAAATTTTAACCTTGAAATCAACTTTTACAATCTCCTGTTCTGACACGTAGGGAAATACGTTTGAAGCAAGTATTTTTAATATTTTCTCTTTTGGCATTTTAACTAATATTCGTTTATTAACAAATACACAACTAACATTTTCATGGTCAGTATCTATAACTTCAAAACCATTTGGAATTAATAGGTTAAAGGATTTTGAAATACCTTGTTTACCATGAGGAGAGTGTTTTCCTAAAACTAAAATATCTTCAAAAGGCGGTAATTTTATCTCTTCAAATTTAAGGCTTACAGAATACTTTATGCTATTTTTCATATCTTGGGTTGATTAATTTTTTAAAAATAATCAAACTAATTAATTTTACAAAAAATACTTGGTTTAGAATGATTATAAATTAAATGTTTCATTGTTTTTGTGAAGAGCTAAGCATATTATATTCAGAATAATAAGTGGTACATTATAGTCTTTAATATTCCAAAGTAGTGTGTTAATTATTTTTTTACTGATGACTGTAATATTAGATTATGCATTATATGTTTAAACAGGTTAAGAATAAGTTCAAAGAAAAGGTAAAGAAACACTTCAGCTACCTTAAAAAAAAATAGTAGATGAGCTATATAAATTAAAAGATATAGTGTGTATATTTACTAATCATAAATAATATTTAAATGGAAATATACGAAATTCAAATCATTGAAACGATTATTGTTATTGTTGTCTTTTTAATTTTAAAATTGATAGCTAAACGTATCATTGGTAAAGTTGGGGCTCGATTTAAATATCAATCAGGACGCATAAAAATCACAAATAAGATTGTGGTTGTTTTGTTGGTAATGCTACTCACCACTATTTTAATGCTTATTTGGGGTGTTAATCAGTCTGAGTTGTTTATGTTTCTTTCATCGGTATTAACAATTTTGGGAGTTGCATTTTTTGCACAATGGTCTATTATTTCAAATATTACTTCAACATTAATTATTTTTTTTAATCACCCTATTAAAATAGGAGATTCATTAACAATAATGGATAAAGAGTATCCTATTGAAGGAAGGTTAAGTGATATTGGTATTTTCTTTATTATCATAAAAACAAAAGACAACAAAAAAATAACCATTCCAAGCAATGTTTTTATGCAGAAAATGGTTAAAAAAGAAGATGTAGATTAAACTAACTTTCTTTTTGTATTAATAACTTTAACTTAATCTAAATTAGGAAGGTTAAAATTAGTTAAAACACTTGGTAATTTCATAACTGCTTCAATAGCTTCAGAAGTTCTTGGAGCCATTTCTGATAAATTTACAGGACCATTTTTTGTGACTAAAATATCATCTTCAATTCTAACAGCTATTCCCCACCATTTTTCATCACAATCACTTCCTTTTGGTATATATATTCCTGGTTCCATAGTAACAACCATATTTTCCTCGAATTTTTGATAATTCCCAGGATCGTGAACATCTAAACCAATATGGTGAGAAGTTCCGTGCGGAAAATACGTATGTGTTGCTTTGGCACTTTTAATAATTCCTAATTTATACAAGCCTTCATTAATAATTTTAATAGCAACTTTATTTGGCTCTCGCATTGAGGTTCCAATGGTGTATTTTTGAATACCTGCTTCTTGTGCTTTGTATACCAAATCGTAAATTAATTTTTGTTCAGTTGTGAACTTACCATTTGCAGGAATTGTTCTGGTAACATCAGCTGTATAACCTCTATATTCAGCCCCTAAATCCATCAATACCAATTCACCATTTCCAACTACTGTTTTATTATTTTCAATATAATGCAAAATACAGCCATTCCCTCCTGCTCCAACTATTGAAGGATACCCTTCATATTCAGCACCATATTTTTTATATACAAATTCGTGCACACCTTGCACTTCGGCTTCAGACATTTCAGAGTGCATTGCTTTCATAATTTCTAACTGTCCAACGGCTGAAATTTCTACAGCCTTTTTTATTAACACCAGTTCATCCTTTGTTTTAACTTCGCGCAGCGTAGCCATTATAGTACGAAGTTTTTTAGTGTCAATTCGCTTTGTTTTTTCTTCCTGAATTTTATCAGTAGTTGGTGAACTTAAAGAATTTAAATCGTATGATATTTTTTCTTTGAACGTTTTAATAAGATCAAATAAATCGGCTTTATCACGTGGATTGTCACGAACATCATTATGAAATTCTTCAAACAAAATTTTATCAAACTTAGAAAAATCAATATCAAAACTACTAAATTCACTTCCGTTATAAGCAAGTCTAAACCCTAATTCATCTTGAGCACCTAAAGTTCCCATTCGCTTGCCATTCCACATTTCAGCAAATTCATTACGTTCTTGTACAAAAATCAATTCATTGTATGTTGTATTTCCGCTAGTTTGTTCTTCTTTAAAAATTAATACCAACGCATTTGGCTCTCTATACCCAGTTAAATAATAAAAATTAGGATCTTGATGGTACACATAATCTACATCATTTGCTCTATTTCTAACAGGATTTGCAAAATATACAGCGACACTATTTTCTGGTAAAAGCTCCCGAAGCGCTTCCCTTCTATTTTCATGAAATTCTCTAGATAAAAAATCTTGTGGTATTTCATGATTTTGAGAATAACTAGTTGTGATGCTAAGAAATAAGATTAAGAAGAAATAAAAATAAGATTTCATATTTTTAAGAAAAAAGCGTTAAATTTTGTCAAATATAAGCAAAAGATAGTTTTTGCTTAATAAGCATTAAAATATTTACAATAATAGATCACCAATGCTGTAAATATGATGTTTTTATGATAAATTAATATCACAGCTATTCTGTATAATTTGTTAATTTAGCGCAACAAAATAACTATTAATGAAGAATACAGCTTTAACTCACATTCACGAACAATTAGGAGCAAAAATGGTTCCATTTGCAGGTTACAATATGCCTGTACAATATGAAGGTATTAATATTGAACACGAAACTGTTAGAAACGGTGTTGGTGTTTTTGATGTTTCTCATATGGGAGAGTTTTTAATTGAGGGTGAAAAAGCCTTAGAATTGATACAAAAAGTAACTTCTAACGACGCTAGTAAATTAGCAATTGGCGATGCGCAATACAGTTGCTTACCTAATAAAACTGGCGGAATTGTAGATGATTTAATTGTATATAGAGTTAAAGAATTTACCTATTTATTAGTAGTAAATGCTTCTAATATTGAAAAAGATTGGAGTTGGATTGCTGAAAATAATACGATGAATGCTGAAATGAAAAATATTTCAGAAGGCTATTCATTATTGGCTATTCAAGGACCTAAAGCGGTTGAAGCCATGCAAACTTTAACTTCGGAAGATTTATCGGCTATAAAATTTTATACATTTAAAGTAGGTGATTTTGCAGGTATTGAAAATGTAATAATTTCAGCAACAGGTTATACAGGCTCTGGCGGATTTGAAATTTATTGTAAAAATAGTGAAGTTGAGCAAGTTTGGAATAAGGTTTTTGAAGCTGGAAAATCGTTCGGAATTAAACCTATTGGATTGGCTGCACGTGATACCTTACGTTTAGAAATGGGTTATTGTTTATACGGAAATGATATTAATGACACTACTTCTCCTTTGGAAGCTGGTTTAGGTTGGATTACAAAATTCACAAAAGATTTTACCAATTCAGAAGCGTTAAAGCAACAAAAAGAAACAGGTGTAACAAAAAAACTTGTAGCTTTTGAATTAACTGAAAAAGGAATTCCTCGTCAGCATTATACAATTGTTGACGCTGAAGGTGCTACTATTGGTGAAGTTACATCAGGAACTATGAGTCCTTCATTAAAAAAAGGGATTGGTTTAGGATATGTTAAAACAGCTTTTTCGAAACGCGATACCGAAATTTTTATACAAGTTCGTAAAAAAGCAATTCCAGCAAAAATAGTTAGATTGCCTTTTTACAAAGGGTAAATAAAAATAGACAATAAAAAGGCTTTCTAGAGAGAATTGAAATCGTCACTGTGAACTCATTCGAAGAATTCATTGAGAATCTTAAAATCATAGATTAATGAACATTCAACTTTTCAGAAAGCCTTTTCTATAAATTAAAACCCTCAGGAATTTTACCTTTCACACCACGATAAAAATTATAAATAAAATTCATGTCTTTTTCCATATCATTTGTTAAATAATAAGGTTCAGAAATTTCAACTTGTTTCTTGCCAAAATCAAATGTCATCATTACAATTGGCACATTTGCTCCTTTTGCAATATGATAAAATCCTGTTTTCCATACATCTACCCTTTTTCTTGTTCCTTCAGGTGACAATGCTAAAATAAATTGCTCTCGACTGTTAAAAAGTTCTACAATAGCATCTACTCTATTGGCACTTTTACTTCTGTCAACAGGAGTTCCGCCTAAAGCTCTAAATATAAAACCAAACGGGGGGGTAAATAAAGAAGCTTTTCCTATAAAATTAGCAGGAACTTTTTGCGTTAGCTTTATTGCTAATCCTAAAAAAAAATCTTGCCAATGCGTATGTGGCGCACCAATTATAATGTACTTTTTAATAGTTGTTGGGCATAAACCAATGGTTTTCCAACCAAATAACTTATGAAAAATAAAACTTGTAATTGATTTCATATAAGTGTTAATAACTCAACTTTTAAAGTTTATTAGTTGGTTATGGAAGCAAAGATAAAAACAATAAATAATAAACCTAACTTTGTTCTGGTTCTTCCGTAGTGGATAATGTATTGTCTTCGAGAGACTCTAACTTAAATTTCATTTTATCAGTAAAAAACTCAATTGGTAAATATTGCTCACTAAATTTTTTTTGAATAGGATTAAACCATTTTACCTTTAAAAGGTTTTTAGAAACCTGTCTTTTTAATTTGCCCCCCTCATAATACATGTCTTTTTCATCATTTTTCTTTAAGCCACACATTACAAAATCAGGAGAAGCATAATTTACAACATATTGAATAGTTGATTTTATGTTATCCTTTTCTATTACTCCTTTTTTTTCTGTTATTTTTTTAGATGAACGCTTCTTATAAATTTCTATTTTTTTTGTTATAAACCTAACTATTCCTCCAAATTTGTATACTAATGGGTTTTGAAAATAACTTTGTATCTCTTTAATTATTGTATCAGTATCATCTCTCAAATCACCAATATCCGATATTCTCTCAATTTTTAATTTTTTATATGATCTTAAAAAACTTTCATAAATTGTGTTTTCAGTAAATTGACTTTTATCATCATCAAAATAAACACACACATATTTTACATTGTCAGATATTTTTTCCCCTGATTCTTCATCATGAGTTCTTTTTTTATTATTTTCAATAAAAACTTCTTTCACCATCATTACAGGAGGTACATACTTACTATCTCCTTGTATTCTGAAATCATTAAATAACGGGTGAGTTTTAAAAGTAACAATACTTCCTACAACATATTTATTTTTCATATTAATTTTTTCTTTAAAATTAATTAAAAATCTTAAATTTACAATATAAAGTAAGAAAGTTCTTTAGTTAAAGGAAATAAAACATTTATTGAACTGTTGTATTGATTTTTTCAATCACTTAATCCAACCTTTTATTTTTAAAAGGGTTAATAAATATGGAGATTAAGAATTTTGTAAATTTCTTCAATTAAACAAATATTAAACGTTAAATAATTGTTAATTATCAGAAATGTAAGTATATCTTCTAAGAGTTGAACCAACTCCTGGGATGCATCCCAAGGGTTGCAGACTATCAGTATGGCTTCTATAGCTTTCAGTAATATATTTATCATCTTTTGTTTATTTAATTTAGACAAAGATATGTACTAAGTCAGCGTGAGTCGAGAATTCGGCTAATGGTTCAATCTTCAAAAGATGTAGGTTTTATTTCATTATAAATACGTGCGAGAACTTTTCTTACTTTTTAATAGCTATGAGAAAAGAAAAAGATTGGTTTAAAGATCGGGGTTACCCTCATTTTTCTAACAAAACACCATTGTCAGTTAGAAAAAATATACAGCGTTATGTTTTAAATCCTCAAAAGGTTTCTAAACATTCTTTTTTGCCGCTTATTTATAAAGAAATAAAGCAAAGAAGGTATAAAGTATCTAGTTTTAATGGAGAAATTAAACGCTCGCATAAAAAGGTTGAAAATGGTAAAATAGTTTCAAATTCTAAAATCAGAAAAATACTATATGCTTCACATCTAGATGCTCATGTATATTCATTTTATGCGCAACAAATAATAGCTCCCAAATATGAAAAATACTTAGCTAAAAATATTGTTTTATCTAATTCAATAACCGCTTATAGGAAACTAGAAACAGATGATAAAGTTAAGTTCAAAAATAATGTACATTTTGCTAAAGATGTTTTTGATGAGATTAAGAAAAGGAAAAATTGTGTAACATTAGTTTTAGATATAGAAAACTTCTTCCCTACTCTTAATCATAAGAAATTAAAATTAGCTTGGGCAAAACTGCTAGGAACTAAAACATTACCAAAAGACCATTACAACCTTTTTAAAGCAATTACTAGGTTTTCATATGTTAAACTGAAAGATTTAAAAACCAAGAAAGGCCATTTTGATGAAAAAGAGCTATCAAGATTAAAGAAACTTGGTAAACATACTTTTTTTGAAAACATTAAAGATTTAATTGATTCCGAAATAATTATTCATAAAAATCAAGTTAAAAAAGATGGAAAATTAATTGGAATTCCACAAGGGTTACCTATTAGTGCTTTATTAGCTAATATTTATATGCTTTCTTTTGATGAAGCTATAATTGAAAGGTTAACTTTAAAACATAATGTATTTTACAGAAGGTATTCTGATGATATTGTTGTTATATGTGGTAAAGATCAAATTTCTATGATAGAAAAGACTGTTGAAGAGGAAATTGATAAAATTGATTTAGTTATATCTCTTGAAAAAACTGAAAAGACATTGTTTAAATTAAATAATGGAAGATTACAATGTTATAAACTTGAAAACGAAAGAATTGTAGAAAACATTCCTTTGAATTATCTTGGTTTTGAATTTTACGGCTACCAAACTTTAATAAAATCTAAAAATTTGGCTAAGTTTTACAGAGAAATGAAACACACTGTAAAACGTAAATATAAACGTGTTGAACATATTAAAGAAAAACATTTATTAGATGAAGCACCTTTGTTTAAACGTAAGTTGTATAGGCTTTACAGCTTTAAAGGTGTTGATTCCAGATTTTTGCCATCTAAAAGAACAGAATTTATAGAGGGAAAAGCAGTTACAACTCCTTTCGAAAGAAAATTTAGAGGTAACTACTTGCGCTATGCTTATAGAGCTGCAGATGACCTTAATGCTCCAGAAATCAAAAGGCAATTAAAAAATCATTGGAAAATACTTCAAAAAACAATATCAAAATATGAATTTTCTAATTCAAAAAAAGAAACTGAATAAAATATTTATAAGCATATTTTATTACTTTTACAATATACTTTATAAGATATGAATGAATATATAATTTTTGTGGTATTAGTATTGGTTTTTGCTGCTATTGGCTTTATTATTGGGAAACTTCTCACTAAAAACAACTTAGAAAAAGTAACTTCAGAACTAGAAATTAAAAATAAACTATTACTTGAAGAAAAGGTACTTAACAGTGACACAATCAATTTATTAAATGAAGAAAAAAGCAACTTAAATGCACAGAAACATGAAATTGATTTAAAGTATACACAAAAGGTGTCAGAGCTGAAAAACTTAGAAGAAAAACTACTTGAAAATAAAAATGAAGTATCTAAATTACAAGAAAAATTCACCAAAGATTTTGAATTATTGGCTAGTAAAATTTTAGAAGATAAGTCCGCTAAATTCACTGAGCAAAATCAAGAAAATATAAAAAGAATTCTAAATCCTTTACAGGAAAGAATTCAAACTTTTGAAAAAAAGGTAGAAGATACGCATAAAGAAAGTATTGATTATCATGCTGCTTTACGTCAACAAATTGTTGGTTTAAAAGATTTAAACCTTCAAATGAGTAAAGAAACCCTTAATTTAACCAAAGCTTTAAAAGGAGATAGTAAAGCGCAAGGAAACTGGGGCGAATTGGTCTTAGAACGTGTTTTAGAAAAATCAGGCTTAGAAAAAAATAGTGAATATTTTGTACAGCAAAGCTTTGTAAATGATGAAAATAAGCGAATTATGCCCGATGTTGTTATTCATTTACCAGACGATAAAAAAATGATTATCGATTCAAAAGTATCGTTAACAGCTTACGAACAATATGTAAATGCCGATACAGAAGAAGAAAAATCAGTATTTTTAAAAGAACACGTAAATTCATTAAAAAGACATATTGAACAGTTAAGTGAAAAAAAATATGAAACTATTTACGAAATAGATTCACCCGATTTTGTATTGCTATTTATACCTATTGAACCAGCATTTGCTATTGCTTTAAATAGTGATAACCAACTGTATAACAAAGCTTTTGAAAAAAATATTGTAATTGTTACACCAACCACGCTTTTAGCAACATTGCGTACTATTGATAGTATGTGGAATAATGAAAAGCAACAGCGAAATGCTATTGATATTGCAATTCATGCAGGACGATTGTATGATCAGTTTGTAAACTTAACCAACGATTTAATTAAAGTTGGAAATCAACTAAAAACAGTCCAAGGTTCTTATGATGTTTCTATGAAAAAATTAACAGGTACAGGAAATCTTATTAAAAAAGTTGAGAAGATTAAAAAATTAGGGGCAAAAGGTACTAAGAACTTTAATGATCGACTGTTAGAGAGAGCTTTAGAAGATGAAGATTAAAAAAAAAGCTCTAAATTAAATTTTAATTTAGAGCTTTTTTAGGGCTTTATGGTATTATTTTATCGGTGAAACAGGGTATTTCTTAAATAATTTTCTAATTCCTTTTGGAATTGTTTTAGCTCTTTTATTTGCATTTGTGTTAATTGTTTTTATAGAAACACCTTGCCAAACTAACTTTTTTGAACTTGTATCATATATATCAATTACAAAAGTTCCAACTTGATAATCGTTTTCACTATATGTTGTTGTTGCATAACCCATGCCCCAACCCCATCCAGGTCTGTAATACCCTCTTCCGTAACCGTAACCCATTCCCATGCCTCCGTTAAAGTTAGTATAAGCAGTAGTACTTGTTTTATTATCTATCACAAAAAAAAGTGTCACTATTACATCTGCATCAGATGCTTTGTAAGTCATGCCTCTACTAGCAAATTCAGCCTGTAAAGATTCTTTTATACGTTTTTTATCAATATCATTAATTATTTTACCGCTATCATCTTGCCAACCACCAAAACTATATGTTTTATATGTAGTAAAATCAGCTTCTTTATCGTAATCGGAAGATACTTGTGCTACTACTGGCTCAAATAAAAAAATTGAAAATATAATTACAATAAAACTTTTAAATACATTTTTCATTTGATGTTATTTTAAATTATCCTAACAAATTTATAGGAAGAAATTTAAAAATATCTTAAAAATTTGTGAAAAATAAGAATTTTCAATAGAAAATAAATGAAGTATAGCTTAATAAATTATAAAAAAGCCCATTTCATTTTTTTTTGAAATGGGCTTTAGAACATTAATTCAAATGTAATTCAATAGTACAGTTTTGGTTGGTTTTAACTACTCTTAATTGCTTAGAATAATTTAGTAAATATTGAATTATTTCTTTTCTTGGTTGTTCCTCACAAGAAGTCTTTTCAGTGTAAAGTTTCATCATATAATATCTTTTTATACTATATCAACGATGAAATTATCTGTTTATTTTAATTTACCAAACTAATTTGGTATTTATCCACCAATTTTCTTAAATTTATTAACGCATAGCGCATTCTTCCTAACGCCGTATTTATACTAACATTGGTATTTTCAGCAATTTCTTTAAAACTCATATCTTTGTACATGCGCATTAATAATACTTCTTTTTGATCATCGGGTAATTCCGAAATCAACTCTTTAACATCGTCTAAAATTTGATTTTGTATCAATTGTTTTTCAACATTTAAAACTTCATCACTAATCACTGAAAAAATATCAAAATCATCAGTATTATTAAATTTAGGGATGCGTTTATTTCTTCTGAAATGATCAATAACTAGGTTATGAGCAATGCGCATAACCCAAGGTAAAAATTTACCTTCTTCATTGTAATTCCCTTTTTTTAAGGTGTTAATTACTTTTATAAAAGTATCCTGAAAAATATCTTCAGCAACTTCCCTGTCTAAAACTTTTGATTGAATAAAACCAAATATTCGTTGTTTATGACGTATAATAAGAATCTCTAAGGATTTCTCGTTTCCATAAATATAATTGCTAACTAAAACGCTGTCAGTTATAACTTTACTTTCCATATTAAATACAGTTTAAAGGGTGTAATTTGTATTTGTTTAATTGTATAAAAAGTAATTGTATGTTATAAGCGTTTGTTTAAAGTTTGAATTTCAAATATCATGTATTTTTTTTGAAATCCCAAATTTAATAGTGTTTAAAGCTTATTTTAACACAAAATCGAATGAAACCTTACTGTTAATTCTGAAATTTTGTAGTTATCTTTGCATTTATCTACTATTTTTAAAGAAAATGACAAAAAACCTAGCAGCATTAAATCCAAAAGAAAATATTCTAATAAAAGGAGCTAAACTTCATAATTTAAAAAATATTGATGTTGCAATACCTAGAAATAAACTAGTTGTTATCACTGGGCTTTCTGGTTCAGGAAAGTCTAGTTTGGCTTTTGATACGTTGTTTGCTGAAGGTCAGCGAAGATATGTTGAAAGTTTATCGTCTTATGCCCGTCAGTTCTTAGGAAGGTTAAACAGGCCAAAAGTTGATTATATTAAAGGTATTGCTCCTGCCATTGCTATTGAACAAAAAGTAAACGCTACAAATCCGCGTTCTACCGTTGGAACTTCAACAGAAATATATGATTATTTAAAATTATTGTATGCCCGAATTGGTAGTACCTACTCTCCTATTTCAAATAATGAAGTAAAAAAACACACGGTTAGTGATGTTGTTAATTATGTAAAAGAACTAACATTAAAAACAAAATTATTATTGTTATCACCTGTTCATATTCCAAGTGATCGAAGTGTGGTGCAAACGTTGAAAATTTTAGCGCAACAAGGGTATTCAAGAATAAAATACAAAGGTGAAGTTATTAGAATTGAAGAAGTTAATAGCGAAATTGAACACGATTTTTATTTAGTTGTTGATCGTATTGTGGTAAAAGATGATGAAGATTTTTTTAATCGCTTAGCTGATGCTATTCAAACTGCTTTTTTTGAAGGTAAAGGCGAATGTATTTTAGAATTTGTTGAAAATCAAAAACAAACGTTGTTCAATAATAAATTTGAATTAGATGGCATTCAGTTTTTAGAACCTAATACGCATTTGTTTAGTTTTAACAATCCGTATGGTGCTTGTCCTACTTGTGAAGGTTACGGAAATGTAATTGGAATAGATGAAGATTTAGTAATACCTAATACTTCCCTTTCTATTTATGAAGACGCTATTTTACCATGGAAATCAGATTCTTTTAAAAAGTTCAAGGACGATTTAACAACGCACGCTTATAAATTTAACATTCCTATTCACAAACCTTGGTTTGAAATTCCAGAAAAAGCAAAAGAACTTATTTGGAATGGAAATTCAAGTTTTGAAGGCTTGCATTCATTTTTTAAATTTTTAGAAGAACAAAGTTATAAAATTCAATACCGAGTAATGCTTTCTCGCTACCGAGGAAAAACAAAATGTACTACTTGTAACGGTAAACGATTAAGAACTGAAACTGATAATGTAAAAATTAGTGGTAAAAATATTAGTGAATTAGTTGATTTACCTTTAAATGAATTGGCTCAGTTTTTTAAAACATTACAACTTAAAACTCACGAGCAAAATATTGCCAAGCGTTTGTTGGTTGAAATTAATAATAGATTGCAATTTTTGAATGATGTTGGACTAAATTATTTAACGTTAAACAGAACTTCAAATACGTTGTCTGGTGGTGAAAGTCAGCGAATTAACTTAGCAACTTCTTTAGGAAGTAGTTTAGTAGGCTCTATGTATATTTTAGATGAACCAAGTATCGGATTACACCCTAAAGATACCGAGCGTTTGATACAGGTACTGAAAGATTTACGTGATTTAGGAAACACAGTAATTGTAGTTGAACACGATGAAGATATTATGAAAGCTTCAGATTTAATTATTGATATTGGCCCTGAAGCAGGAACTTTTGGTGGAAACATAGTTGCTGAAGGTACTTATGATGAAATTTTAAAAGCAGATTCTTTAACAGGAAAATATTTGAGCAACAAACTTCAAATTGAAGTACCTAAAAAGCGACGTACTTCAACATATAAAATTGAAATTATTGGAGCTAGAGAAAACAATTTAAAAAATATCAATGTTACATTTCCTTTAAATAGTTTAACTGTTATAACAGGTGTTTCTGGAAGCGGAAAAAGTACATTGGTAAGCAAAATTCTATATCCTGTAATTCAGAAAAAAATTGGCGGTTACGGAGAAAAAGCAGGTCAATATACTGAGGTTAAAGGTGATTTTTCTAAAATTGAACACATAGAATTTATCAATCAAAACCCAATTGGACGCTCAAGTAGATCAAATCCGGTAACATATATTAAAGCGTACGATGATATTCGTGCGTTATTTGCTTCAGAAAAATTATCAAAAATAAGAAATTACCAGCCTAAACATTTTTCATTTAATGTTGAAGGTGGACGCTGTGAGATTTGTAAAGGTGAAGGTGAAGTAACTATTGAAATGCAATTTATGGCTGATGTTCATTTGGAATGTGAGACATGTAAAGGTAAACGGTTCAAAAAAGAAGTTTTAGAAGTTAAATTTCATAAAAAATCAATTAATGATATTTTAAACAGCACTATAGATGATGCTATTACATTTTTTAACAATCATCAAGAATTTAAAATTGTACGGAAATTAAAACCGTTACAAGATGTTGGTTTAGGGTACGTAACCTTAGGGCAGTCTTCGTCAACTTTATCTGGTGGTGAAGCGCAACGTATTAAATTGGCTTCTTTTTTAGTAAAAGGAAGTAATCAAAGTAAATCATTATTTATTTTTGATGAACCAACAACAGGTTTGCATTTTCATGATATTAAAAAATTATTAAAATCATTCAATGCTTTAATTGAAAACGGGCATTCTATTATTGTTATTGAACACAATATAGATCTTATTAAATGCGCCGATTATGTAATTGATTTAGGGAAAGAAGGTGGTAAAAATGGAGGTTCTTTGTTATTTCAGGGTACGCCTGAAAAACTAATAAAATCTAAAGAATCATATACAGCTCCCTTTTTAGCTAAAAAATTAAAACAATAAAAAGCAATTGTATGTATACTTATAATACTGTACAATTGCTTTCTAACCTAATTTAACCTTAACAAAACTACTGTTGTGGGGACATTGTTTTGTTTTTTATAACAAAGCGCAATTTTTAGGTTTTATTAATTCTCCTGAATTATTATTATAAGTAAAGTTTGGTGTTAAAGTATTAATGTATATTCTTTTAACAGCCATTTCTTTGTGGTCTTGACTCTTAATGACTTTTAAATGATTTGAATTTTCATTTTTTGTTAAGTCTGCTGGGGTTGATTTTAAAGTAGAATTCATTGTTGTGGGGTTATAAGGGGTTCATAATTAAATTCTTTTCTTTTAAAATCATCAAACTTAATTTTTAGGAATTAAGTTTGATGACCTTAATGGGGTTACTTAATCAACTGGGGTTCACACTGATTAATTCAAACATATTAAATTAAAACTCAGATTATTTTATTTGGGGTTTGATGTTTTAACACTGTAAATGTAAAAAAAAATATTTATAAAACAACCATTTATGCAAAATATTTTACCATTTGTTTATTTATTCGTGTATTTTATTGCTTTTAAAGTGTGTTTTGCTTAGGGGGGGGAAAGTAAATTATAGTAGAATTATATATGTTTTTAGAGACAATAATAGGTTGTTTTTTTTGTAGATAAAGTGCAAAAAAAAGAGATTCCTTAAAAAAATAAGGAATCTCAATTATTATTGTTGTAAAATATACAACTATAAGGTATAGATATTTTTAAGTAAAAAATTCAACTATTTTTCTTGTTCTTGAGCATTTATAATTTCAAGCTTACTTTTTGCCAATACAAAATCTGGAAACAATTTTATTGCACGTTCAAAACATAATTTCGCTTCAGGAGTCTTTTCCAAGCTTTGCGCAATCAATCCTTCCAAATAAGCAATTGCAGCTTTTACGCTTACATTTTGACTGTAATTTTGGTTGACTTGGAAGGTAACTTTCAACGTTTCGTTACCTGAAAGCTGGTCAGCTTTTTTTATGGTAGCATAAGCATCTTCATTTTTATTCATTCTAAATTGAATACTAGCCAATTTGTACCCTTGATAATTATCGTTTGTTATTGTGAATATATTCTCATAAGCCTCTAAAGCTTTTTCTAGAGCTCCCATAGATTCAAGTGAAACAGCATTCATTTCTAAAAGTTCTAAATTATCTGGCTTCGTTTTTAATAAATCATTGGTCACTAAAAAACAAGATACAAAATTACGCTTGTTAAAATAAATATAAGCCAAGCTGTCTTTATAGGTACTTTGTGGACCTTCTAAAGCAATAATATTATATATAGATGAAGTAATAATATTTTCATCATTGTATGTTTTTGCTAATTGTAATTTACTTTTTTCAAAAGCTATTGTTGTATTTTGTTGTGCAATAACAGAGGTTGTAATAATAAATGTTAAAATATAAATAAGGTTTTTCATGGTAAATATTGAATTATGTCGTAAAACTATTAAAATTAATAAACAAAATATCTAAATCTTTTCTTAAAAATTTAATTGTAAAATACAAAAAAAGGTCTGAAAAACAGACCTTTAAATTTTGGGTGGAAGACCGGATTCGAACCGGCGACCCTCGGTACCACAAACCGATGCTCTAACCAACTGAGCTACAACCACCATATTGCGGGTGCAAATATAAAACATTTCTTTTTTTATGCAAACATTTTTTTAGAATAAATCATCAAAAGATTTTACAGCTACATAACGTTCTGAATTAAAGCCTTCTGCATATTCAGTTCCTACCAATCTTCCTAAGTCTTGTGCTCGGTAAATGATACTGTCTAAAAAGTTTTTACTTGATATTGGAGAGCTTGGCTCTTTACTTTTAGGGTCGTAAAATTGTGAACTATAAGCTTTTACAGCATTTAATTTAACATCAATATACCCTGTTACATCAACAACAAAGTCTGGTTCTAAATTTTTCCATTGTATATAATGATATACTTGTTTTGGCCTCCAAGCATTTTGCAATGTCGCCTTATAAAATGTTTCAATTTTTCTTAATCCAGATAAAAAACAAGCGTCAGAAACTAATTTACTTCCTTTAGGATGATCAATATGGCGATCATCAATAGCATTACACAGTACAATATCTGGCTGATACTTTCTTATAATTTCAATAATTTCAAGTTGATGTTCTTTGTTATTTTCAAAAAAACCGTCTGCAAATTGTAAATTCTCTCTTATTGAAACACCTAAAATTTTGGCGGCTTTTGTTGCTTCATTATCACGAATTTCAGCAGAACCACGTGTCCCTAATTCACCACGTGTTAAATCTAAAATTCCTACTTTTTTACCTAAAGCTATTTCTTTAGCAATAGTTGCTCCACACCCCAACTCAACATCATCAGGATGTGCACCAATGGCTAATATATCTAATTTCATACTAAATCTTAAATTGTATATGGTACAAATATAGAATAATTTAAATCATCTTTTTTTGATATTTAACTAAGAAAAATACCTTTTTTAAGCGGTAATGAAAAACCCTAGAAAAGTAAGGTTTTTCAACAAACGGTATGAAAAACCTAATAAATGGTAGTTTTTATTTGTGTTTCCAAATAATGTTTTATATATTAGCTTCATATTTAGATTACTAACTAAATTTTAAGACCCCAAAATTATGAAAAAATCTTTAACCCTAACCCTACTTATCTTTACCATATCGTTTATTGGTTTTGCACAGGTTTCTCTTTCAGAAAAAAATGCATTAATTGATTTATTTGAATCAACTAATGGTGAACAATGGAATACAACTTGGAATTTAAATGCTGATGTAACTGATTGGTATGGTATAACTGTTTCTGATAATAAAATTACAGCAATTGATTTAACCATGAATAATTTGAATGGTACACTTCCAAAGTCCATTCAAAATTTAGTTTCTTTAAAAACATTGAATGTAGGTTTTAATCAAATTCATGGTGCAATTCCAACTGAAATTACTTCATTAGAAAATTTAGAAACATTGAATTTATTTATGAATCAATTCGAAGGTGAAATACCAACTAATATTGGGAATTTAACTAACCTAAAAGAATTATCATTATATAATAATTTTTTAAGCGGTACTATTCCATCTTCTATATACAATTTAACTTCTTTAGAAATTTTACAATTAAGTAGCAATAAATTATCTGGTAAATTTTATGCTGGTATTGCAAACTTAAATAAGTTAACAGTATTAAGTGTTTTTGACAATTCTATGTATGGTGATATTCCAACAGAAATTGGTCAATTAAACAATTTAAAAGAATTAGCATTGTCTAATAATTTATTTGAAGGTCAAATTCCTAGTGAATTATCTTTACTTACTAATTTAGAAATTTTACTATTAAATAATAATAGATTAACTGGTATTATTAATTCATCTATTAAAAATTTACCTCAATTAAAAGTGATAGAATTTGGTAATAATCCTAAAGAAGTTATTACAGAAGCATATCCACTAACACAAGCGACTATCTTACCTCAATAATTAATAAATTACGACAAAAAAAGCTATCCATTGGGTAGCTTTTTTTTTATGAAGATTTTAACATAGTTGCATCTGCAACCATTTTGGTATATAGTATATTTGTCAACAACAATCAAAACTCAAACCCATTATCAAAACAACAGATTTCAATCAAACCATAGCTCCTTGGCTTGGTAAAACCTCTAAATTAATGAATGCTTATATAGCTGATGTTTTTCATGAACACAATATAGCTATAAGCAAACAACAATGGATTATCTTGAAAATTTTAAGTGAAAACCATAAAGGAGTTATTCAAAACGAACTTGCTTTTATTACAGATAGAAATAAAGCCTCACTTACGAGATTAATTAATGGTATGGAGAAAAACCTACTAGTATCTAGAGTTCAATCTAAAAAAGATTCACGCAAAAACATTATTAATATCACAACCAAAGGAAGCGAGTTGTTTTTAAAAACAAAACCTTTAATATTAAATAGTGTTTTAAAAATTCAAGAGGGCATTACTGAAGATGAGATGAATAGTTTTATAAATATAATGTCTAAAATTCAATTAAATTTAAAAAAACAAACAATCTAGTTTAACAATCACCCAATTTATATATAATGAGAAAAGGAATTACCGTAATACTTGCCATTGTACTTTTAGCTGGAGCATCTTTTTTAGCTAAATATTTAATAGACAACAAACAAAAACCAAAACCACGTTTTAATAAAATAGTGAAAACGGTTTTTACTGAAACTGTAGAAAATAAGTCAATTCCTGTTTTAATTACAGCGAATGGAAATTTAGAGGCTAAAAATAAAATTGAAATTTATTCAGAAGTTCAAGGGGTGTTAATGCCAACTTCAAAAGATTTCAGACCAGGAACTTCATTTAAAAAAGGTGAAACTATCATAAAAATTAATAGTGATGAATTTTACGCGAATTTACAAGCTCAAAAAAGTAATTTATTCAATGTTTTAACGGCTATTATGCCTGATATAAGAATGGATTATCCTGAAGAATATGCTAAATGGGAAAAGTATATAAACAGCTTTTCAATAAATACACCTATTGCTCCGCTCCCATTAACAAATACAGATAAGGAGAAGTTTTTTATTTCTGGTCGTGGTATTTTAACGAGCTATTTTAATGTTAAAAACTTAGAAGCCAAATTGGCCAAATATAATTTAAGAGCACCTTTCAATGGAATTTTAACCGAATCTTTGGTAAATCCTGGTGCGTTGGTTCGTCCAGGTCAAAAACTTGGAGAATTTATCAATCCTTCAGTTTATGAAATTGGTGTTGCTGTAAAATCTGAATACCGAAATCTACTACAAGTTGGTAAAAATGTAGAATTATCCAATTTAGAAAAAACGAATTCTTGGGTTGGTAAAGTAGTTCGTATCAATGGTAAAGTTGATGCTGCTACACAAACTATTATGGCATTTATACAAGTTACAGGTGAAGCGTTAAAAGAAGGTCAATATTTAGAAGTTGTTTTAGAAGCAAAATCTGAAGAAAATGCTTTTGAAGTTTCAAGAAAATTACTGATTGATAATTCAAAATTATATATTGTAAAGGATACTGTGTTAGATTTAATTGATGTAGATGTTGCTTTTGAAAACAAGAACACGGTAATTGTAAAAAATCTTACTAATGGCACGCAGTTACTTTCAAAAGTAGTGCCTGGTGCGCATTCAGGTATGTTAGTGAAGGTTTATAACGAAAAACCTGCAGAATAATGAGAAAAATAATTACTTATTTTATAAAATTCCCCGTTGCAGTAAATATTTTTATTCTTGCATTTGTAGCTTTTGGTATTGTAGGTGCTTTATCTATGAAATCTTCTTTTTTTCCGCTAACAGATTCTCAAAATATCTCTATTAATTTAACCTACCCAGGTGCTTCTCCTCAAGAAATGGAAGAAGGTGTGGTATTAAAAATTGAAGATAATTTAAAAGGAATTGTTGGTGTTGATAGGGTTACATCGGTTTCAAGAGAAAATTCTGCAACTGTTAATATTGAAGTTATCAAAGGTAAAGATATTGATGTTGTTTTAGCCGATGTAAAAAATGCTGTAGACAGAGTTCCCTCCTTTCCTTCAGGAATGGAGCCTCCTGTGGTTGCTAAAATTGAAAATATAAGATCAACTATTAGTTTTATTATTACAGGTGAAAATTTAGACCTTGCAACACTAAAAGAATATGCTCGTATAGTAGAAAACGATTTAAGAAACATCGAAGGAATTTCTCAAGTTAGTCTTTCAGGTTTTCCTGACCAAGAAATTGAAATTGCTGTTCGAGAAAAAGATTTAAGAGCATACAATTTAACTTTTGCCGAAGTTTCAGCAGCTGTTAGTAGAACAAACCTATTAATATCTGGTGGAAATATTAAAACCGACGACGAAGATTATTTAATTAGGGCACGAAATAGAAATTATTATGGAAATGAAATTTTAAATATTGTTGTTAAAGCAGCGCCTACAGGTAATATTATTCGTTTACAAGATATTGCTGATGTAAATGATACCTGGTCTGAAACACCTGACAGGATTTTTTACAACGGTCAAAAATCTATTAATATTACGGTAAGTAATACCAATAGTGAGGATTTAATTAGTTCAGCTGCTAGCGTAAAAGAATATATTGAAAAGTTCAATCAACAATACGATAATGTTCAATTAAATGTTTCTAGTGATTCCTCAATTACTTTAACCCAACGTACAGAATTACTTAGAGATAACGCCATAATGGGGGTGCTTTTAGTTTTGTTCTTTTTAGCATTATTTTTAAATGTTCGTTTGGCTTTTTGGGTAGCTGCTGGTATTCCTATTGCTTTTTTCGGAATGTTTATGTTTGCGGCTAATTTAGGTATTACCATCAATGTTTTATCCTTATTCGGGATGATTATTGTAATTGGTATTTTGGTTGATGATGGTATTGTAATTGGAGAAAATATTTATCACCATTATGAAAAAGGAAAGACTCCTGTACAAGCTGCAATTGATGGTACATTAGAAGTGATTCCTCCAATTGTTTCAGCAATTTTAACAACAATAATTGCATTCTCAACTTTTTTCTTTTTAGATGGGCGGATAGGGAACTTTTTTAGTGAAGTATCTTTAGTTGTAATGTTAACTTTAGGCGTGTCATTAATTGAGGCTCTTATTATTTTACCTGCGCATATTGCACATTCTAAAGCATTGGTAAAAAAAGAGAAAAAAAGAAATAAGATAAACACCTTCTTTTTTAAGGTAAATCAAACGGCAGAAAAATACCTTTTTGCTTTTAGAGATGCTATTTATGTTCCATATTTAAAATTCTTTCTAAATAATAAAGCTTTAGGTTTTGCAATTCCTATTGCCTTGTTAATTTTTAGTATTGGTGGTCTTGGAGGCGGAATTGTAAAAACATCGTTCTTCCCTTCTATTGCAAGTGATCGAGTTTCTATCAATTTAAAAATGTTACAAGGTACTAATGAGAAAATAACAGATTCTATCATTTCTGAAATTGAAACTGCTGCTTGGGAAGTTAATGATGAGTACACTCAAAAACAAACGGGTAATGTGCCTGTTATTCAAAATATTATTAAACGAATTGGTCCTGGTTCAGCAAACGGAAGTTTAACCATTAATTTATTACCTGGTGAAACACGTGATTTTTCTTCACCTGAAATAAATAACGCCATTCGTGAAAAAGTAGGAACTGTTTATGGTGTTGAGAGTTTAACGTTTGGTTCTGGAGGAAATTTTGGAGGAAGCCCTGTTGCAGTGTCTTTGCTAGGGAATAATATTCAAGAATTAAAAGCTGCAAAAATTGAATTAAAAGAAGTTTTAAGCGAAAACCCTCTGCTAAAAGATATTACAGATAACGATCCTGCCGGAATTAAAGAAGTCCGAATTCAATTAAAAGACAACGCGTATTTATTGGGCTTAAACTTACAATCGGTTATGAGCCAAGTGCGTTCTGGATTCTTTGGTTTACAAGCGCAACGTTTTCAACGTGGACAAGATGAAATTAAAATTTGGGTACGTTATAAAAGAGAAGATCGCTCTTCCATTAAAAACTTGGATGATATGTGGATTACTACGCCTACAAATGCTAGAGTTCCTTTTTCGGAAATAGCAACGTATGAAATTGAACGTGGCGAGATTTTAATCAATCATTTAAGTGGTAAACGAGAAATTCAGGTTTCAGCAGATATGAAAACTCCTGGTGAAAGTGCTACAGATATTATTGATGATATTAAAAATACCATAATGCCTGAAATTGTTTCAAAATACCCCACAGTTTCAGCGGCTTATGAAGGACAAAATAGAGAGGCTAATAAAACGGTTAATTCCGCAAAAAAAGTTGGTTTTATAATTTTAGCGCTTATCTATTTAACCATTGCGTTTACGTTTAGATCGTACGATCAACCTATTTTACTATTGTTAATGATTCCTTTTAGTTTAATTGGAGTTGTTTGGGGGCACTGGATTCACGGTTTCCCTATAAATATTTTATCCTGGCTTGGTATTATTGCGCTAATTGGTATTATGGTGAATGACGGTTTGGTGTTGATTGAAAAATTTAATGGTTATTTAAAAGAAGGAATGAAGTTTGACGATGCGCTATTACAAGCAGGAAAATCAAGGTTTAGAGCCATTGTTTTAACAACTATTACAACGGTTGCTGGTTTAGCTCCATTATTGTTAGAAAAAAGCAGACAGGCGCAATTTTTAAAACCTATGGCAATTTCTATTTCATACGGAATTATGATTGCAACTGTACTAACGCTTGTAATGCTTCCTTTATTTTTATCTGTCGCAAATTCTATTAAAGTATTTGTTAAATGGATGATTACCGGCAAACCTGTTACAAAAGAAGAAGTTGAAAGAGCAATTATTGAGTTAAAAAGCAATGAAGATGAAAAAATGAACGAAAACGTTGATTTAAATGAAGATTTGGATAGAAAAATAATTACACAAAAAAACAAGGAAAATGAGTTATAAAAACAGCCTAATCATACTACTTTTCTTGAGTTTTTCGGTAAGTAGAGCTCAAGAACTTTTAACCAAGGAAACTGCTGTTGGCCTCGCTTTAGAAAACAATTACGGTATTCGAATTGCAGAAAATTCTGTAAAGATTGCTGAAAACAATGCTAGTATTTACAATAGTGGTTATTTACCTAGTGTTTTAGCAAATGGAGGTGCTAGTTATAGTAATGACAATTCAACAGCAACAAGACAAGATGGTAGTACTGTTGAAATTAAGCATGCAGAATCTTCTCGTTATAATGGATCCGTAGGTTTAAACTACACACTTTTTGATGGTTTAGGAAGGTCTTATAATTACAAAAGATTAAAGGAACAATACAATTTATCAGAATTAGAAGCCGAAACGGTAATTCAAAATTCTTTACTTCAAATTTTCACCAATTATTATGAAGTTGCGCGCATTACTGAAAATCAAAAAAACATTGCCGAATCCTTAATTATTTCTAAACAACGTTTAACAAGAATGACTTATGGTTTTGAATACGGTCAAAACACCAAATTAGAGGTTTTAAACGCTGAAGTAGATGTAAATAACGATAGTATTAGCTTAATTAACGAACAACGATTATTAGCTAATTCTAAGCGAAATTTAAATTTATTATTAGGAAGAAATGTAACTGAAGATTTTACCGTAGTTACCAATGTTGAATTTAATTTAATTTTTGAATTCAATCAGTTATTAGAAAAAGCAAAACAATACAATGTTGAAATTCAGAAGATTGATAAAAATATTGTAATTAGTGAATACGATATTAAAATAAGCAAATCTAGCCTTTACCCTTTTCTAAATTTAAATACGTCTTATGGCTTTAATCAATCTAACAACAATCAAACTTCGTTGTTTAAAACCTTAGAATCGGACGGGTTTAACGCTGGAGTTACTTTAAATTGGAATATTTTTGATGGCGGCTCAACAAAAACAAGAATTCAGAATTCTAAAATTAATGCAGAAAATGTGAAAGTTCAAAAAGAATTAGTTTCCAATGAATTAGAACGAAATGTTGCAAATGCATTAGAGATTTACAACAATGCTATTTTTATTATGAATGCTGAAGAAGTAAATGTTGAAACCAATAAACGCAATTTTGAAAGATCGGAAGAGCAATTTAAATTAGGTCAAATTACTTCTATTGAATTTAGATTGGCACAAGTAAATTTATTAAATGCACTATCTAACTTAAACAGTGCAAAGTTTGAAGCTAAAAATGCCGAAATTTTCTTAATCAACTTAACCGGAGATTTATTAAATATTCAATTTTAAATACTGAAAATTAACTATAAAAAAGGCTGTTTAAAAAATATTGAAAGCCGTCATTCTGAATATGTCACACAGAGCTTGTCGAAGTGTTATTTCAGAATCTCATCATATTTAGTTTAGCGACTACGAGAACCTGAATCAAGTCCAGGTTGATGAAAATTTCGTTTTTTAATCAGCCTTTTTTGTTTTTTATAATGTTTTATTCAGGTTTTAAAGCGTTCCAAACTTTAATTTCATCAGTTTCAGAAATACCGCTTAATATTTCAACATAAATACCATTGCTAATTCCTGTTTCAACAGTTGTTTTTTCAAATTGTTTATCTCCTGTCTTTAATTCAACATAAGGTTTTTTAGTATCTTCATCAAATTGTAACAACGCTTCTTTAATGGCTAAAACATCTTCAGCTTTCGCTAAAATTATGGAAGCATTGGCACTTAAGCCAGCACGAATAAACGTAGTATCTTGCTTTTTTAAGGTTCCTTTAATTTCAAACTGAACAGCACCATTTTCTAATTTTCCTTTTGGTGCAATATAATCTAATACCGCATCAAATGTAATGTCTTCAATAGCTCCAACAGTTATTTCCAAAGGCAAACCTTCTTTAATTTTCCCAATTTCAGACTCATCAACATTTCCTTCAAAAATCATTTTATTTACATCAGCTAAAACGGCAATGGTTGTTCCATCATTAAAATTATTACTTTCAATTACTTGGTTTCCAACTTCAACAGGCATTTCTAAAACCATTCCAGCTACCGTAGAACGAATTAAAGTATTTGCGGAATTTCCTAAACCCATTGTTGAACCCGTTTTCACAATGTCGTAGTTTTGATTGGCTGCTTTGTAACGTTGTTCTGCTTGAATAAAAGCGACTTCAGAAGTTTCTAATTCTTTGCGAGAAATTACTCCTTTAGCAAATAGCTCTTTTTGACGGTGATAATCTCTACGGTTATTATCTAATGTTATTTTGGCAGTTTCGATAGCGTTCTTAGCATTGTTTAAGGCTGAAGAATTAGGGATTACTTTTATTTTTGCAATTAAATCTCCTGCTTGTAAAATGTCTCCACCTTCAACATATATTTCTTCAATAACTCCTGAAATGTTAGGTTTAATAAGTACTTCTTCCAAAGGAATGATACTTCCTGTAGCCACAGTTTTTTTAACAATTGTTTGTACTGAAGCTTTCTCTGTAGTATAAACAACAGGATCTTCGGCATTTTTTTGATATAAATAGTACATCGCAGCACTAAAAGTAACGACTATAAAAATTAAAACAAAAATGGTAACTGATTTTTTCATTGAATTGTATTCTTAGATAATTGATAATTATTCATTTCTTAAAGCATCAACGGGTTTTAAGCGTATTGCATTTTGAGCAGGAATAAAACCTGCAAATAAACCTGATAAAATTAATATAGTTAAGGCTGTTGTAATTACGCCTAAATTAACACTAGGATTGGCAAACATGTCTATTGGTCCTGATGCATCTATTGCGTAATTTATACCATAAATACAAACTGCTCCAAACACAATACCTGCCATACCCGATATAATGGTTAAAAAAACCGATTCTGTTAAAATTTGACCGCGTATGGTATTGGGTGAAGCGCCTAACGCTCTTCTAATTCCAATTTCTTTAGTTCGCTCTTTTACAACAATTAACATAATGTTACTTACACCAATAATTCCAGAAATTAACACCAAAGTACCTACAAAATAGGCAATCACTTTTAATGCTGTAAACAGGCTTTCTACCCTGCTAAATTCTTCATATAAATCGAAATGCCCAACAGCACGTCGATCATCAGGATGTATTTTATGGTTCTTTTTAACAATGTCAAAAATTTGATTTTTTATAGCTGTTATAGGTGTTCCATCATTTGCTGTAATTGCCATCCACCCTACTTTGTCTCCACGATTAAAAGCTTGTGAAAAAGCTGTAAATGGTACAAATATTTGACTTTGAGATTCTTCACCATCACCACCAGTATTTTTCTTTTTATAGGTGCCAATCACCATAAAATTAACTCCTTGTATTTTTATATAAGTTCCTATCGGATTTTCACCTTTTTCATACAAACCTGTTTTAACAGCTTCACCAATTACAGCAACTTTTCTTTTCCCATTAATATCAGCATAATTAATAAAACGTCCTGAACTTATATCCATAGGTTCTTGTTTTATAATCTCAGGATAATCGCCATACACATTGTAAGCACCTACATTTAAACCACGTATTACATTATTTGCGCCTCTAAAACCGCCTAACTGATTTCTAGGAGAAATAAATCGTAAATTAGGTACATTTTCTCGAATGTCTGAAACATCACTTAAACGATAACTATACCGTCTACCTTTAGCCATACCGTCGTAAGATTTTGTAATGGTTCTGGTCCACATAAACATTGTATTGGTAGCTGCATCGCCAAAACCTTGTTTAATACCGTTTTCAAGCCCTTTTCCTGCCGCTAATAACAATATTAAAATGAAGATACCCCAAAAAACACCAAAAGCAGTCAGCAGCGTTCTTACCCAATTACTGGATAGTACTTCAATTATTTCGTTCCAACGGTCTTTATTAAACATTATGTACGTTTTATTCGTGGCTTAAAGCTTTTACTGGTTGAATATGTGCTGCTTTCCAAGCGGGTATAAATCCGGCCAAAGCACCAGCAATAATTAAAACAATGACCATTGTAATAGCCATTGAAAAATTTACTGACGGATTTAACACATAATCTACTTCAATATTTGGTCCTACAACTTCTAATAAAGCCATACTTAATATGAGTCCGGCAAAACCTGAAACACCTGTTACAAAAATAGACTCTTGTAAAATCATTCCTATAATAGACCAAGGCTTCGCTCCTAAAGCTTTCCGAATGCCAATTTCTTTTGTTCTTTCCTTAACAATAATCAGCATTATATTGCTTACCCCTACTACACCTGCAATAATGGTACAAATACCGACAAACCAGAAAAAAGCAGCAATATTACTTGTCAATGTATAGAAACGTTTGGCTTCATTTATAGCGTTATGAACGTTAATAGCACTGGTATCATCAGGTGCTACAATATGAGATTCTTGTAAATATCGTTTTACATTATCTGTAAATTGATTAGAAACAGCTAAAGCTTTATCAAAATTATCTTCAGGCTTAACCGTAAACCCTAAATTAGCTATTTTGTTTGCTCCATTAAAAATATTTTGTGCTGTAGTAATTGGTATAAAAACACGATCTTCTTCTCTATCACCACCTGCATCGCTATAAATACCAATAATTTTAAAATTAATTCCTGAAAGCTGCACATATTCATTCAAAGGATTTTCAATATCTTTTAAAAGCTCTTTTTGAATTTTACGACTAATTACAATTACTTTATTCTTCGCTTTTAAATCGGCATAATTAATATACCGACCTAGTACCATACTTTGATTTTCAATTTGTTGGTAATTAGGGCTTATTCCGTTAACTCCGTACGAAACAGATTCTTCTTTATAATTGATGGTAGCACCACGAATACGAAACAAATCTGATTTGTATTCTATATCATCTTTATAAAGTGTATTTAAATTTGCATAATCTTCATTGCTCAACTCAATTCTTCTACCCGGATTTAGTCCTTTATACTCTTTAGTGGTAACTCTAGTCCACACCCATATTCTATTCGTAGCATCGGCTTCAAATTCTTTTCGAATACCATTTTCCATCCCCTGTCCAAAGCCTAACAATATCACTAAAATAAAAATACCTGAAGCAACAGAAATCCCCGTAAGAAAAGTTCTTAACTTATTTTTTCTGATAGTTTCAAATATTTCTTGCCAGCGATCTATATCAAACATAATTTGGTTTAGGTGATAATTTTAAGAGGGTTCCTTTATTAAAGACGCTTAAACTACACTTTTTGTTACACTAAAATTAATTTTATTTCTACGGACAATTGTTAAATTTAGCTTAAATGTTGATTTTAAAAATGATCGAATCACTAAAATAACAATTCAAAAAATGAACTCCTCTCACTTTTTATTTTATTAATTGCATTTACATACATAAGCAATAATAATGATATTTAATCAATTACTCTTGAAATAATGACAAAAGTCATACTAAAATAACCCATATATCTCTAAATTTATAGAGTAAAACCAAAATTAATATAATACGAATCAAACATGAACACACTACAAGAAGTAAAAACTAGAGTGTACAAGTTCGGCAACAAAGATGCCGATGGTAATAGTACAATGAAAAACCTCTTAGGGGGAAAAGGAGCAAATTTAGCTGAAATGAGTTTAATTGGAATCCCGGTACCTCCCGGATTTACAATTACTACTGAGGTTTGTACAGAATACAACCAACTTGGCCAAGATGCTGTAGTTAAAATGATAAAACAAGAAGTTGAAGATTCCATAGCGAATATTGAAACTATTATGGGAACTGAATTTGGAGACAAAGAAAACCCATTGTTAGTTTCTGTACGTTCTGGAGCAAGAGTTTCAATGCCCGGTATGATGGATACTGTTTTAAACTTAGGTTTAAATGATGATGTTGTAATTGGATTGGCTGAAAAATCTGGTAATGAGCGTTTTGCTTGGGATTCATACAGACGCTTTATTCAAATGTATGGAGATGTTGTTTTAGGTATGAAACCTGAATCAAAAGAGGATATTGATCCTTTTGAAGAAATTATGGAAGCCTTGAAACACAAACGTAGTATTGAATTAGATACGCAGTTTACCATTCAAGATTTAAAAGATTTAGTTTACGACTTTAAAGAAGCTGTTAAAAAACGTACAGGACACGATTTTCCTACGAACCCTTGGGATCAATTATGGGGTGCTGTTGTAGCTGTTTTCAATAGTTGGAATGGTGATAGAGCTGTTTATTATAGAACTATGAATGGTTATCCTGGTGAATGGGGAACCGCTGTAAATGTACAAGCTATGGTATATGGTAATATGGGTGAAAACTCTGGAACTGGAGTTTGTTTTACGCGTGATGCTGGTACGGGTGAAAATGTTTTTAATGGAGAATATTTAATAAATGCACAGGGTGAAGATGTGGTGGCAGGAACAAGAACTCCACAGCAAATCACAAAATTAGGATCTTTGCGTTGGGCGAAATTAGCAAAAGTTGAAGAAGAAGACAGAGCAGAAAACTATCCTTCTTTAGAAGAGCTAATGCCTGAAATTTATAATGAACTAAATGAATACCAAGAAAAATTAGAATTGCATTACAGAGACATGCAAGATATGGAATTTACCATGCAAAATGGTAAATTATGGATACTTCAAACGCGTAACGGTAAACGTACAGGTGCAGCAATGGTTAAAATTGCTATGGATTCATTAAAAGAAGGTTTAATTACTGAAAAAGAAGCACTATTACAAATAGAGCCTTCAAAATTAGATGAGCTATTACATCCTGTTTTTGATCCGAAAGCATTAAAAAGAGCAAATGTAATTGCACAAGGGTTACCTGCTTCACCTGGTGCAGCTACAGGTAAAATTGTATTTTTTGCTGATGAAGCTGATAATTACAAGAGTAGTATTTTAGTACGTATAGAAACTTCTCCTGAAGATTTAGAAGGAATGAATATTGCTAAAGGTATTTTAACTGCTCGTGGTGGTATGACTTCTCACGCAGCTGTTGTTGCTCGTGGTATGGGTAAATGTTGTGTTTCTGGAGCAGGTGCTTTAAAGATTAATTACAAAAGAAGAACGTTAACTGTTGATGGCCATGTATATCAAGAAGGTGATTGGATTTCATTAAATGGTTCTACAGGTAATATTATTGAAGGTAAAGTTGCTACAAGTGAACCTGAATTAAGTGGTGAATTTGCTGAATTAATGAAATTATCAGACAAATACACAACAATGAATGTTAGAACAAATGCTGACTCTCCAAAAGACGCTAAAGTAGCGGTGAAATTTGGTGCTCAAGGTATTGGATTAACAAGAACTGAACATATGTTTTTTGAAGTTGACCGTATCAAAGCAATGCGTGAAATGATTTTAGCAGATACCTTAAAAGGTAGAAAAGAAGCATTGAATGAATTATTACCAATGCAACGTTCAGATTTTGAAGGTATTTTTGAAGCAATGGCAGGATTACCTGTTACCGTTCGCTTATTAGATCCGCCTTTACATGAATTTGTACCTCACCAATTAGAAACTCAAAGAAGTTTGGCTGAAGACATGCATATTTCTTTAGAAGCTGTAAAAATTAAAGTTGCAGAACTAGAAGAATTCAACCCAATGTTAGGTCATAGAGGTTGTAGACTAGGGATCACTTATCCTGAAATAACTGAAATGCAAGCAAGAGCAATTATTGAAGCAGCCTTAAATCTAAAAGAAAAAGGTATTGAAGCAAAACCAGAAATTATGGTGCCTTTAATTGGTACAATTGCTGAATTTGAAAATCAAGAAGCTATTATTAGAGCTACTGCCAATAAAGTTTTTGAAGAGAGAAATGATACAATTGAATATTTAGTAGGAACAATGATTGAAATTCCTCGTGCAGCTTTAATCGCAGATTTAATTGCTGCTAAAGCAGATTTCTTTTCCTTCGGAACAAATGATTTAACGCAAATGACTTTTGGTTATTCTCGTGATGATGCTGGTAAATTCTTACCTGTTTATATTGAAGAAGGCATTTTAAAAGTTGATCCTTTTGAAGTATTAGATCAAGAAGGTGTTGGTCAATTGGTTAAAATGGGTACTGATAAAGGTAGAAGTGTAAAACCAAAATTAAAAGTCGGTATTTGTGGTGAGCACGGTGGTGACCCAAGTTCAGTTGAATTCTGTTACAATACTGGAATGAATTATGTAAGTTGTTCTCCTTATAGAGTTCCAATTGCACGTATTGCTTCAGCACAAGCTGCGATTAAAAAACAAGGTTAATATATAGTTTTAAAAAGGGGCTGTAAAAAAAGTAAACTTTTCGTCAACCTGAACTTGTTTCAGGTTCTCATAATAATTGATTTTCAGTACAATGAGATTCTGAAATTAATTCAGAATGGCGAGTTTTTTATACTTTTTTTATACCCCCTTTTTTTTACCCTGCAATTAAAGTATCTTAGCGACATGATAAAAGTGGTACTTCTTGGTGCTGGAAATGTAGCTGTCCATTTAACAAAAATGCTTCTAAAAAGTGCGAGTATTGAACTTGTTCAAGTGTACAATCGAAGCATAGATAAAATTGCTTATTTAAAAAATGAAACTGCAATAACAACTAAAATCCCTGAGTTAAAAGAGGCTGACATATATATTATCTGTGTTTCAGACAATGCCATTTCTAAAGTTTCAAAACAATTGAATTTTGAAGGTAAATTAGTGGTACATACCTCAGGCGCAACAGATTTAGCTGTTTTAAAATGCAACGCAAATAAGGGTGTATTATATCCTTTACAATCATTTTCAAAAGATAAAAAAGTTGATTTTTCTGAAGTTCCTTTTTGTTTAGAAGCTGAAAATAGTAAAGATTTAGAATTGCTTCAAAAAATAACAAATGCTATTGGAAGTCCATCCTATAAAATAAATTCAGAACAACGAAAAACCTTACATGTTGCAGCCGTATTTGTCAATAATTTTGTAAATCATTTATATCAAATCGGTAATGAAATTTGTTCAAAAGAACACATTCCTTTTGAAATCTTAGCTCCTTTGATCAAGGAAACAGCATTAAAAATAGAAGATCTCACTCCTTTTGAAGCACAAACAGGACCTGCAAAACGTAACGATACCAAAACTATTGAAACACATTTATCATTACTTACTAATAATCAACAAAAAATTTATACATTGCTAACCCAATCAATTATAAATTTATATGGAGAAAAGTTATAAAGAAATAATGCCACAAATCACTACTTTTATGTTTGATGTAGATGGTGTTTTAACCAATGGTTTGGTTCATATATCATCTACGGGAGAATTAACAAGGTTAATGAACACAAAAGATGGATATGCTTTAAAATCTGCTATTGATGCTGGATATAATATTTGTATTATTTCTGGCGGACAAAATGAAGGTGTAAGATCTAGACTTGTAGGTTTGGGAATTACTGATATTTATTTAGGTGCACACGATAAAATAATTCAATTTAACAAATATGTAAAAGAAAAGAATCTAACTCCAGAAGAAATTTTATATATGGGTGATGATATTCCAGATTATCCAGTGATGAAATTAGTTGGATTGGCAACTTGCCCTAAAGATGCTGTTGCAGAAATACAAAATGCATCCCACTATATTTCTCATAAAAAAGGAGGGCTAGGTTGTGTTAGGGATGTTATTGAACAAGTGTTAAAAGTACAAGGAAAATGGGCTGGTCAGTTCCATGCTAAATATGATTAATTATGATGAAAAATTTAAAATTACTTATTATCGGGTTTGCGTTAATTGTTGGAGTTAACAGTTACAGTCAAACAATTTTTGGAAAATGGAAAACATTTGACGAAGAAACAGGAAATGAAAAATCAATTGTCGAAATTTACGAACAAAACGGAAAAGCGTATGGTAAAATTCTTCAATTATTAGAAAAAGGCAAAGAAAACAATCTTTGTGACAATTGTAGCGGCGCTAAAAAAGGCCAACCTATTAAAGGAATGGAAATTATCAACGGTTTAACAAAAGATGATGATGAATGGAATGATGCTAAAATTTTAGATCCTAAAACAGGTAAAGAATACAAATGTTATATTGTTTTAGAAGAAGATAATAAACTGAAAGTTAGAGGTTATTTAGGATTTTCATTAATTGGAAGAACACAATATTGGACTAGAATGTAAGTTCTATTTAGCTTAAAGTAGAAGGCTGTCGATTTTTTTTAAAAAAAACGTCATTCTGAATATGTCACACAGAGCTTGTCGAAGTGTCTTTTCAGAATCTTACCATACTGATAACAAAATCATTATGAGAACCTGTATTTAGACTCCGCTCAATAATCGATTGCTGAGCGGAGTTTAAGCATAGGTTGATTAAATTTTGCTTTTTTAACAGCCTTTTCCATTAAATACATAAATGTTATGTTATTTAGCGCATCTAAAGCCCATATTAAATAGCGAAGTATCTATAGAGTTTTGACCTCTAAATGTAGTTGTGTAACCTTTTTCTAAGGCTTGATCATACATAAA
Organism: Lutibacter agarilyticus; assembly: GCF_900188235.1. GTDB lineage: Bacteria > Bacteroidota > Bacteroidia > Flavobacteriales > Flavobacteriaceae > Lutibacter > Lutibacter agarilyticus. The sequence continues at coordinate 644,089 of NZ_FZNT01000001.1, forward strand.
AGAACCACCTCTTGTAGTTCTTACACTTGAATTTACAGGTGCAGCATTCATATTTTCAGGATAAGGTTTGTAATAACTATCACACCATTGCCAAACATTTCCAGCCATATCATTTAAACCCATTTTAGTTTCACCAAAAGTTCCAACAGGTGAAGTCAATAAATACCCATCTAAAACTGTGTTATCATCTATGGTAGCTCCTTGCCATACATTAGCCATATACTTTCCGTTTACAATTAAATTATTACCCCAAGCATATGCATTTGTAGAATTTACACCATTTTTAGCCGCAAATTCCCATTCGAACTCTGTAGGTAAACGCTTTCCAACCCACTTCGCATAGGCTTTTGCATCATTAAAGCTAACTTGTGTAACAGGATGATTATCCTTCGCTTTTTCTTGATCAGGCCCTAAAGGGAATTCCCAATTAGCGCCTTTTAACAACGTCCAATTGTTAGTTTCAAATAAAAACACTCCAGAATCACCAAATTTATCAGCTTCTGTAGTGTATGAAGTACTTTCTATAAATTTTCTAAATTCAGCAACAGTAACTAAGTTTTTATCTAAATAAAAAGAGTTAATTTGTTTGTTAAAAACAGGTTGTTCATTAGGCAACCCAGTAACTGAACCTATTTCAATGTTTCCTCCTTCAAAATAAACCATTGTACTGGTATCTACTTCAACAGGAAGTTTTTTTACTATTTTAGCTGCTTTTGTTTCTTCAACAACTTTTTTAGGAGTCTCTTTACAAGAAACTACTAACAAAGTAAAAACAATAAATATTGGGTATAATTTCATAATTTAATTTTTTTCTTTCAACATTGGCACAAATCTAAAATCGCCCAATTCATGTTTTTCAAAATCTTTTTCACTTTTCCTTATAAAAAGCGTCATTGTTTGCACATCGTCACCAACAGGTATTACAAGCCTACCTCCTATTTTTAATTGAGCCAACAAAGGGTTTGGAACAAAAGGCGCACCGGCAGTTACTATAATTCCATCAAAAGGAGCTTCAGTTGGCAAACCTTTGTACCCATCTCCAAAAATTAATGCTTTAGGTTTGTAATTTAATTTCTGTAAAAACAATTTTGTTTTTCTAAATAATTCTTGTTGACGTTCAATAGAGAATACTTTAGCACCCATTTCTATCAACACAGCTGTTTGATAACCAGAGCCAGTTCCAATTTCAAGTATTTTACTTCCTTTTTCAACTTTTAATAATTCACTTTGATAAGCAACTGTAAAAGGTTGAGAAATGGTTTGATCTGCAGCTATAGGAAATGCTTTGTCTTGGTAAGCAAAATCAGCAAAACTAGAATCTAAAAATAAATGTCGTGGAATACTAGCTATAGCTTCCAATACTTTTTTATCAGTAACTCCTTTAGCTATGATCGTTTTTACTAATTGATTTCTAAGTCCTTGATGTTTGTGGGTATCTTTCACTAATAATTAAAATTTGAGGTGCTAAAAATAACAATAAATGCCTAAAGATTCTTATTTTTGCTAACATAAAAAATAAAAGTATTATGATGATTAAAGTTGGAGTTTTAGGTGCAGGCCACCTTGGTAAAATTCATTTAAAATTATTAAAGCAATCTGAAAAATATGAATTGGTTGGATTTTATGATCCTATTAAAGAAAATGCAGCAAAAGTTTCAGACGAATTTGGCTACAAAGCATTTGATACTATTGAAGCTTTAATTGATGCTGTTGATGTTGTTGATATTGTTACACCTACCCTATCTCACTTTGATTGTGCTAAACAAGCAATTTCAAAAGGAAAACATATTTTTATTGAAAAACCAATTACCAAAACAGTAGCAGAAGCTGAAACTTTAATTGAACTTTCAAACAAGCATAATGTAAAAGGGCAAGTTGGTCATGTAGAGCGTTTTAACCCAGCATTTACGGCTGTAAAAGATGCTATTCAGCAGCCAATGTTTATTGAAACACACAGATTGGCGGAATTTAATCCAAGAGGAACTGACGTGCCTGTAGTTTTAGATTTAATGATTCATGATATTGATGTTATTTTAAGTGTTGTAAAATCAAAAGTAAAAAATATACACTCTAGCGGTGTATCTGTAATTAGTGAAACTCCAGATATTGCTAATGCTCGAATTGAGTTTGAAAACGGTTGTGTTGCCAATTTAACTGCAAGTAGAATTTCATTGAAGAATATGCGTAAATCTCGTTTTTTCCAGAAAGATGCTTATATTGCAGTTGATTTTTTTGAAAAAGCAACCGAGGTTGTTAAAATGAAAGATGCACCTGAACAACCTGGCGATTTTGATATGGTTTTACAAAATGCTGAAGGAATTAAAAAACAAATCTATTTTGAAAATCCAACAGTTGAAGCCAACAATGCTATTTTAGATGAATTAGAAACATTTGCTGATGCTATAAATAATAATACAACTCCAATCGTTTCTTTAGAACAAGGAACTGATGCATTGAGAGTTGCACAACAAATAATTGATAATTTTTAAGTTTTTTTAATCATGAATCCTAAAGTGACTACAGAACATAATAGAGGAAATGCTGAAATTTTTAAAAACCCTTTTTTAGAGCGTTTAACTAAAACATCGTTACGTTCTAATATTATTGTGTACGGAGCTGTTGTACTACTTTTAATTTATAATGCATTGTACATAAAAAACATTCCTATGAATACTTTCATAGGTTTCTTTATTTTTGCATTATTCTTTTGGACTTTAGCAGAATATTTATTGCATCGCTTTTTATTTCATTGGATTAATGAAAATAAATTTGTGCAACGTTTTCATTTTGTAATGCATGGTTCACATCATTTATATCCTAGAGATACCGAACGCTTATTAATGCCTCCTGTACCTGGTATTTTAATGGCTTCAGTATTATTTGCTATATTTTATATAATTTTTACAATTATAGGCTACCCTATTTATACGTGGGCTTTCTTTCCTGGTTTTTTCTTGGGCTATTTGTTGTATTCATTTTTACATAGAGCAACGCACGTGGTTAAACCTCCTAAAAGATTTAAATATTTGTGGAAACATCATAGTTTACATCATTATAAGTACCCAAATAAAGCATTTGGTGTTTCAAATACCCTATGGGATCACGTTTTTGGAACAATGCCTCCAAAAGGAGATTAATTTAATTTTATAACAATGAAAAATATAGCTGTTATTGGTGCTGGTACTATGGGAAATGGTATTGCGCATGTGTTTGCACAACATAATTTTAATGTTCATTTAATTGATGTTTCTGAAGAAGCGCTAGATAAGGGTTTAGCTACTATTGCTAAAAATTTAGACAGACTTGTTGTTAAAGAAAAAATTACGACAGCTATAAAATCACAAACATTAAATAATATTTCAACCTTTACTACTATTACTGAAGGTGTTAAAGGAATAGATTTAGTTGTTGAAGCTGCTACTGAAAATGAAGACTTAAAATTGAAAATTTTTAAGCAGCTTGATGAACAAGCTCCAAAATCGGCAATTTTAGCAACAAATACGTCCTCTATTTCTATTACAAAAATAGCAGCAGTTACAAACAGACCAGAAAAAATAATAGGAATGCACTTTATGAATCCTGTACCTATTATGAAATTGGTTGAAATAATTAGAGGTTACACTACCTCTAATGAAGTTACACAAAGCATTATGAAGCTTTCAGAAGAATTAAATAAAGTACCTGTTGAAGTTAATGATTATCCTGGTTTTGTTGCTAATAGAATTTTAATGCCAATGCTTAATGAAGCTATAGAAACATTGTATAATGGTGTTGCAGGTGTTTATGAAATTGACACCGTAATGAAATTAGGAATGGCACACCCAATGGGTCCCTTACAATTAGCTGATTTTATTGGACTAGATGTTTGTTTGTCTATTTTAAACGTAATGTATAACGGATTCAAAAACCCAAAATATGCTCCTTGCCCATTATTGGTAAATATGGTACAGGCTGGTAAGTTAGGTGTAAAATCAGGTGAAGGTTTTTATGATTACTCTGAAAATAGAAAAGCTGAAGTTATTTCAAAACAGTTTAGTTAAAATTAAACGTTTGCTTAATTCAACAACAATAATATAAAAAAGCCTTTTCACTATTGAAAAGGCTTTTTTACGTTTCTATAAATATTTCAAGAAAAAATCCATCATATCTTCTTTCAAATCATAATGCATTTTAACAAAAATTTTCATTTCATCTTTTAAAAGCACTTGTTTTTCGTGAAATTTAACTTCTGAATTATTGTTGTATTTTGCTTGTGCTATTTCCCTTTTTTTCATTCGAATCCTATGTCTCAAATGCCCCATAACTTCTCGTTCACGTATAATTTTATTTTGAAAAGATTCTAGCTGCCTCATTATATCGCTTCCCATATTTCGTATTGCAACGTGTTCCAATTTTTCTTCAAAATAATCCATTTCACTCTCTTGAAACTTTAACTCTCTTTTCCATACTTCAAGATTGAAGTTTAAATCACTTAAATACAATAACTGACTCTCCATATTTAGTTGGTTTTAAAATTATATACTTTAAATTTCTAATTTTTATTTGAAAATTTGGCTGATATAAATCATAAAAATAGATATTCCTAAAAAGATTAACGCTTAAAGATAAAAAAAGCGTTTTAAAACAAATTAAAACGCTTTAAAAATTAGTAAAAATTAATCACTAATTATCTCCTTCTTCTTTTTCTTCTTTCTTTGATGTTTTATTCCAAATTTTAATTTCATCGTCCATAGTAACACCATCTAAAATCTCAACATTAATACCATCAGAAATACCTAATTCAACATCTCGTTTTTCAAATTCTTGATCTCCGGTTTTTACTTCAACATAAGGTGTTTCTGTTTTTTTATCAAATTGTAATAAAGCTTCTTTAATAGATAAAACACTATCTTTAGATTCCAATACTATATCAGCATTTGCACTATAACCAGCACGAACGTAAAACTCATCATCTAAGGTTACGTCTCCTTTAATCTTAAACTGTACAGCTCCATTTTCCTCGGTTCCCTTAGGAGCGATAAAATTTAGTTTCGCAGGATACTTTTTCTTTTCAATAGCTCCAAGAGAAACTTCTAAAACCGTCCCGTTTTTAATTTTCCCAACTTCAGCTTCGTCAACTTTTCCTTCAAAAATCATTTTGGTCATATCGGCAATAGTTGCAATGGTTGTCCCTGCATTAAACGTATTACTTTCAATAACCTGTGTCCCTTTTCTAACAGGAATTTCTAAAATAGTCCCAGCAATTTCAGCTAAAACAAACGTATTTGCCGTTTTCCCCATTCCTGCTGCAGATCCCTTTTGAATAATTTGTAAATTATTTTGCGCATTGCTTAACTCTTGCTTCGCACTTTCAAAATTTAATTCTGTAGTTTCAAATTCTTGTCTTGATATCACCCCTTTTTCAAATAAGGTTTTATTTCTTTTGTATAAAGTTTCTGTATTTTCATAACGCAACTTCGCTGTTTTCACATTTCCAGAAGCACTGTTTAATGATTGAACATTAGGAACCACTCGAATGGTAGCAATTAAATCACCTACTTCAACCTTAGCGCCTTCTTCAACGTAAATTTTTTCAATAATCCCTGATACTTTAGGTTTTATTTCAGCTTCTTCTAAAGGTATCACTTTACCTGTAGCTACCGTTTTTTTTACAATATTGGTTTTAAAAGGCATTTCAGTTTCATACGCTATTGGGTTTTTGCTGTTTTTCATTCCAAACCAGACTAAAACTAATACCAACAAGACTGCTATTGTTCCAAAAATTAGTGTTTTTTTCATCAGTTAATTGTTTTCTTATTTAATGTTTTTATTCTTCTCTTAATGCTTCTATTGGACGTATGCTTATAGCCGTTTGCGCTGGTATCATACCTATTAATGTTCCTAATACAACTAGTGTTATTGCTGCAGTTATAACCACAGGAATATCAACTGTTGGATTTGTTAATGCTGCCTCTGGTCCTTTGCCAATTGTGTTATCAATAAGCATTAACACAAGCCCCCCAAATATAATTCCTAATGCTCCGGCTATACTTGTTAAGAATACAGATTCTAATACAATTTGACGTTTAATTTCCCAAGGTTTTGCTCCTAAAGCGCGTCGTATTCCTATTTCTTTGGTTCGTTCCTTTACTGTAATTAATAAAATATTACCAATAGCAAAAACACCGGCTATTAAGGTAGCGATACCTACAAACCACGTTAAAAACTGCATTCCTGTTAAAAACCCTGTTACTTGAGCAATGCGTTCTCCTAAATTAAAACTTCCAAAGGCTCTTTCATCATTAGGGTGTACCTTATGAAGGTTTCTCAATAATAATTTAACATCAGCCTCAATTTGTGTAATATCATGCTCCATATCACCGGTTATCATCATCCAACCTATGCTATCACCTCTGTTATACACTTGTTGAAATGTTGTGAACGGAATATGAATATTTCCTTGAGGACCACCACCTCCAACTTGGCCTTCTTTATACATTCCAACAACATTGTAGTTGATATCATTTATTTTTATATAAGTACCAATAGGAAATTCTCCTTCATCAAATAATTGTTTGTAGATTTCTTCTTCTATAACACACACCTTTTTCTTTTCTTTGATATCATTATCATTGATAAATCGACCGTAAACCAACTCTTTTTTCTGAACTTTATCTAATTCAGGATAATCACCAAATATTCCAAAAGTTCCAGATTTAAAGTTATTAATTGCCATAGCTTGTGTTTGATGGCGTGGCACTACAAACTCTAACCCTTCAATTTCATTTTTAATATTTTCTAAGTCCGACATTTTTAATGTAAGTCCTTTCCCTTCTTGAAAACCTTTAAAAGGCTTACTTGTTTGTTGTGCCCAAACAAATACACTATTGGTAGCAAAATTTCCAAATAGTTTATTGAAATTATTCTCAACTCCTTTTGCCGCTCCTAATAAAACAACCAATAAAAAGATACCCCACATTACACCAATGATAGTAATACCGGTACGCATTTTATTTTTACGAATGCTACTGTAAATTTCTTGCCAGGTATCTTGATCAAATATAAATTTCAACATAACTATTCGTCGTTTAATGCTACAATTGGTTTAATACTCGCTGCTCTTTTTGCTGGAATATATCCTGCTATGGTTCCTGCAATAACCAAAACGATTGTTGCTCCAACAACTACATAGGTTTCAACACTTGGATTCAAAATAAAATATTTCTCTAAACTTTTCCCTAAGGCTTTTAATGTAAAAACGCCAATCATTAATCCAGAATAACCTGCTAAAGCAGTTACAAAAATAGATTCCATCATAATCATTCCTACAATAGATTTAGGCGTTGCTCCTAAAGCTTTACGAATCCCTAATTCTTTGGTTCGTTCTTTTACTATGTACACCATAATATTACTAATCCCAATAATACCAGCGATTAAGGTTCCTATACCAATAAATAGTATAATTACATTTAGCACCATCATAAAAGATTGTACATTTTTAGTTCCTTCCGCATAATTTCGAACACGAATTGCTCCTTGATCTCTTGGATCAACATTGTGTTTTTCTTTTAGCATTTTGGTTAATAAATTACTAAAAGCAATAGCTTGATCTACGTTTAAATCTGGATTGAAAGTCATTCCAATATAATCCAATTCATCATTTGGTTTATACATTCCTTGAAATGTTGAAAACGGAGTGTATATAAAACGTTCATCATTATCTCCTCCTGGATCACTAAAAACACCCACTACTTTGTATGAAATACCTTCAATATTTAGATTTTTCCCAATAGCACTTAAGTTTCCAAACAAATCTTTTTCAACCAATCTTCCAATAGCGACAACTTTTGATCTACGTTCAACATCTAAATAAGTTAAAAAACGCCCCTCTTCAACTACTGCAGATTCCAAAGGCTGATAATCAGGGTAAACAGCTCTCACCGTATACCTATTTTGTTCCCCCTTATAAATTACCTGCATACTTCGCTGAATATTCGGACTGAAATATTGAATTTTATCAGGAAATTTTTCATTTATAAATTTAGAATCATCATTTCTAAATTGTATGCCTCTACCACTCTGTAAACCTTTATAAGGTTTTGTGGTTCTTCCTGAATTTATGTAAATCGAATTTTGAGAATCTCCTGCAAATTGTTTTTCAAAAGTGTGTTTTAAACCATTTCCTACACCAAATAAAAGTGTAAATAATAGTATTGCAAAAGCAATCGTAAAGCCAGACAGGGCTGTTCGTAGTTTATTCTTACTAATAGCTTGAAATATTTCTCTCCAGCGATCTAAATCGAACATAATTAAGCTGTTACTGTTTTGTTAACTTTCTCGTCGCTTATAATAACACCATCTTTCAATCGAACAATTCTATCGGTTTGTTCTGCAATGTCTTCCTCATGTGTAATCACAAAAACAGTCATACCTTCTCTATTAATGTCTTTCAACAATTCCATAACAGAATGAGAAGTTTTTGAATCTAAAGCTCCTGTAGGCTCATCAGCCAATACTACTTTTGGTTGTGTTGCCAATGCTCTTGCAACTGCAACACGTTGTTTTTCACCACCTGAAAGTTCGTTAGGTAAATGATTAGCACGTTCTTTTAAACCTACTTTCTCTAAGTATTTCATGGCAACTTTTTGACGATCTTTTCTTCCCATACCTTGATAATATAAAGGAAGCGCAACATTTTCAACAGCAGTTTTGTAGGTGATTAAGTTGAAGGACTGAAAAATAAAGCCTAAAAACTTATTTCTAAGTGTTGCTGCTTTAGTTTCGTCTAAATTTTCAATTACTTGTCCATTTAATTTATAAATGCCCTCGTCATGGGTATCTAATAAACCTACAATATTTAATAAGGTAGATTTTCCAGATCCTGAAGATCCCATAATAGCTACAAACTCGCCTTCTTTAATATGTAAATCAATGCCTTTTAAAACGTGAAGGGAATCTTTTCCTATAGGATAAGACTTATGTAGTTTTTCAATCTTAATCATTTGGTTGTTGTTTTAAACGAATTTATACATTGCTTTTGAGAGTTCTTATTAATATTTTGTTAAAAGATAAATACCTTTAAAATATGTAACTTCGCTCTGTGAACAATATTAAAAACAAATCAATTATTCTTTTTGACGGTGTTTGTAACCTTTGCAATGCATCGGTAAATTTCATTATCAAACACGACAAAAAAGAACGTTTTATATTTGCCTCACTACAATCAGACGCTGCAAAAGAAATTTTGTTACATTTTCCAGCGAAAAAAAATAAATTAGATTCTGTTTTATTGGTTGAAAATAACGTTATTTACGATAAATCAACAGCTGCATTGCTTATTTCCAGTAAGTTATCAGGAGGTTTTAAATTAGTATCTATTTTTAAGCTAATTCCTAAATTTATACGAGATGCTATTTATGATTTCATAGCAAAAAATAGGTATGCTTGGTTTGGTAAAAAAGAAACCTGTATGCTACCCGCTCCTGAAATTAAGAATCGTTTTTTAGAATGATCTTAGTTATTGAATTTACAAGTAAACTTATCCTTTTTTAGGGTAATTATCATCCCATTCTTTTACTTTCGGTTCATGAAGTTTACCTATAGATTTGGCTACTAGCATTGAAACGGAGGCATCTCCAGTTACATTTACGGTAGTTCTACACATATCTAATGGTCTATCAATCGCAAAAATTAAGGCTAAACCAGCTTCTGGAATTCCAGCCTGAGCTAATACAATTACTAACATAACCATACCTGCTCCAGGTACTGCTGCAGAACCAATACTTGCTAAAGTTGCTGTTACAATAATTCCCAACTGAACACCTAAAGATAAATCCATACCAAAAGCTTGTGCTATAAAAACAGCAGCCACTGCTTGATACAAACTTGTTCCATCCATATTTATAGTTGCACCAATAGGCAACACAAAACTACTCACTTCTTCATCAACACCTAAATGCTCTGTAACTCTTTCCATAGTTACCGGTAAAGTTGCTGCACTACTACTAGTTGAAAACGCTAATAGTTGCGCTGGTGATATTCCTTTTAAAAAGGTTGAAGGTGTTTTTTTAGTAACTAACCATACAAGTAACATATAAAAACCTCCCATAACTAAAAGTCCCAAAACTACAGTAAAAGCATACCATACCAATGCTTGAAATAAATCAATACTTGGAGATTCTACCACCAAAGCGGCTAATAATGCAAATACACCATAAGGTGCTGCCAACATAATTAAATCAATTATTTTTAGAATGACTTCATTAAAACCATCAAAAAAGTTTTTTACCGGTGTGGCTTTTTCCTCAGGAATGAGAATAAGACCAATACCAAAAATTAAGGCAAAAAATATGACTTGTAGCATATTTTTATTCTCCGTAGCAGCGCCAAATATATTTTCAGGAACAATATCTACCAAAGCTTGTAATGGGCCACTATCCTTTTGTTTAGCAGCTTCTTCTTTATATTTTACTGTTTCTCCTGTGTAATTTTGAACCAACTCTTGTCTTGTTTCTTCTGAAATTGAATTCCCTGGCTTTATAACATTTACTAAAAATAAACCTATTGAAACTGCAACTATAGTAGTTAACAAATACAACCCTATAGTTCTACCTCCCATTTTGGATAGTTTTGAAATGTCTTTTAAATCGGAAACACCTTTAATCAAAGATGCTAATATTAAAGGAACAGCGATTAATTTTAATGAATTAATGAAAATTTTTCCAAATGGTTTGATCCAATCCTGAACTAATTCTTTACCGCCTTCAAATTGTGTCATTAATAAACCAACCAATACTCCTACTAACATTCCTAAAATAATTTGCCAGTGCAATGCTATTTTCTTCATTAAAAGATTTTAAAATTTAGGGGAAGATAGAAAATACCAAAGAATTGGTAAAGTAATTTTGAAATAAATGTAAATACTTTGATTATTTAATAAAAGTTATGTGACTTTTTAAAAATGTTGGAGTCATACTTATGAAAACTAATCAAATTGTGTATTTTAGAAAAAAATTAACTAAACAATATTTATAGAATGGCAGGATTATTAGATTTATTAAATAGCGACTTAGGTAAAACATTGGTAAACAGTGCTAGTGAACAATTAGGTCAAAAAACAAGTACAACAAGTTCAGCGTTAAATGCTGCGCTTCCATTAATTATAGGAGCTATGAAAAATAATGCTGCTTCTCCACAAGGTGCTCAAGGTTTATTAGGCGCGCTTTCTAACTCAAACCACGATGGAAGCATTTTGGATAATTTAGGTGATTTTCTTGGGGATTCAAATGCTACGAAAGATGGTGCGGGTATTTTAGGACATATATTTAATGGGAAAGAAAAAAATGTAGCACAAGCGGTAAGCACTAAAAGCGGTATGGATTTAAGTGCTGTTATGTCGCTTTTACAAATGGCTGCACCTGTAATATTAGGTTATTTAGGGAGACAAACTCGACAAAACAATGTTAGTGATGCTGGCGGAATTGAAAGTTTACTTGGAAGTTTATTAGGTGGAAACGCACAACAAGACCAAAATTTAGTATCTCAACTTTTAGATGCAGATGGTGATGGTAGTGTTGTTGATGATATTATTGGAATGGCCAGCGGAAGTAAAAAAGGTGGCTTAGGAGGCATACTTGGTGGTATGTTTGGTAAATAATTAAAGGTATTAATTTTATATAAAAGGATCTTGATATTAAAACTTGATCCTTTTTTTAATTTAAAATTTTCAGTTTAAAATATAAATGTATTTTTGCCAAGATTTTATTATTTATGGAGAAATTAAGACAGCGCTGGGGATTAACATCAAACTTTCAAGTTATATTAATTATAATTGTATTTTCCATTAATGGATCTTTTGCTGCTTGGGTTGCAAAACCATTAACGGAATTTATTGGTTTGGCAAAAGAAACTACAAATCCTTGGATATTTTGGCCAATTAGAATTGGTTTAATTTTTGTTATTTACCAATTTACATTGCCACTTGTTGGTTTTTGCTTCGGTCAATTTAAATTCTTTAAGGCATTTTCAAAAAAAACGCTTTCAAGAATGGGTTTTAAATTTCTTTTTAAACAAGACGCTTAAACTTATTGTTCCTTTTTAATTAAATAGGTATACAACCAAGTAAGCGTAAAAGTTGGTAAAAAATCTGTTCCAAAAATCCCAATTTCTTCTAAAAAAGAAATAGCACCACTAACTTTACCTACTGTTCCCTTATACATTTTTGTTATAAAATAAACCGAAACAGGCGCCCATATAACATCTGAAAATTCACCTATTCCTGGTATTACAAAGGATAACATTCCAACAGCATCAAACAAGATACTTAATAATAGCAATTTGTATTTTTTATGCATTCATTTTTATTTACAAACAATATAACAGTTAAATAACACAATTATTGTTTCTTTAATTTATCGCCATAATTTTTAATGAATTTTTCTAATTTAGGATTGATTACAGCTACACAATAGCCTTGTGTTTTATTGTTGTTATAATAATTTTGATGATACCCTTCAGCTTTATAAAAAGTAGATAATTTGGTAACTTCTGTAACTATTGGATCGTTAAAAACTTGTGCTTCAGAAAGTGCTTTTATTAACTTTTCTGCAGTTTGTTTTTGACTTTCAGAAATATAAAAAATAGCCGATCGGTATTGAGTACCTTTATCATACCCTTGTCTGTTTAAAGTAGTTGGGTCGTGGGTACTAAAAAATACTTTCAACAAGTCTTCAAAAGAAATTACACCCGGGTTAAACTCTATTTTTATGGCTTCTGCATGGCCTGTTGTACCTGTACAAATTTCTTTGTAAGTAGGGTTTTTAATTTCTCCCCCTGTATAACCAGACGTTACCGACTCCACTCCTTCTAATAATTGAAAAATAGCTTCGGTACACCAAAAGCATCCATTGGCAAGTATAGCAGTTTCTAATTTTTTTGACATTTTTATTTTTTTAGATTGAATTGATTGTGCGTTTGTTGTTATTGTCAACAAAAAAACACTTATAAAAAGAATAATAGTTTTCATCATAAATCATTATTTCTTTCTAAGTCGAATTAACTTTCTGAAAATTACAAGATAATAGTGATCGATACCATTTTTTATCAAAAATTACTAGAAATGATACTTTATGCTATTTACATATTCAAAAAGAGTATTAAATTATAAATGCTTTAAGGTATACACCACAGATTCTAACATTTCTTCGGTGAAATCTAAATGTGTAACCATTCTTAATTTCCCTTGTCCCATAGAAATCAATCCAATTCCAGCATCATTTAACCGACTTATAAATGCCTCTTCACTTATAGTATCAATCAAATTAAAAATTACAATATTGGTTTCAATTGGTTCAACGTTTTTGACAAATTCACAATTTTGTAAGGTCTTTCCTAAAATTTTAGCACGATTATGATCAATTTCCAAGCGTTCTACATGGTGATCTAAAGCGTAAATTCCAGCGGCAGCTAAATACCCCACTTGTCGCATAGCACCTCCAAACAGTTTCCGAACTCTTAAAGCCTTCTCAATGTGCTCTTTTGCACCTAATAAAATTGAACCTACGGGCGCTCCTAAACCTTTAGATAAGCAAATTGAAATAGTATCAAACACTTCTCCATATTGTTTTGGACATTCACCTTTGGCAACCATCGCATTAAACAAACGTGCACCATCTAAATGAAATGCCAAGTCATTTTCTACACAAATTTTCTGGATTTTTATCAATTCCTCAAAACTCCAACAAGCTCCACCTCCTTTATTTGTAGTATTTTCAACAGCTACCAATCGTGAATACGGAACATGAATATCTGATCGTCCGCTTGAAACAGCCTCGTATAATTGATTCGCCGTGAACATTCCTCTATCACCATCAATTAAATGTGAAGTAACTCCAGAATTAAATGCCGCACCACCTCCTTCATAATTGTACACGTGTGCCCATTTGTCGCAAAACATTTTATCTCCCGGTTGCGTGTGTATTTTAATCGCTGTTTGATTTGCCATGGTGCCCGAAGGAAAAAATAACGCATCTTCCATTCCAAATAACGCAGCGGCTTTTTCTTGCAATGCAATTACTGTTGGGTCTCCTTTAAACACATCATCCCCAACTTCAGCAGTCATCATCGCTTCCAACATTCCTTTTGTTGGTTTGGTTACCGTATCACTAATTAAATTTATGTTCATTTTAAAATGTAAATTTTATACTATGCAAAATAACAAATAGTATCGTGTTTTAATATAGCTAAGGTAATTTATTTTAGGTAAAATCAACTTTCAGAATTCATCAATTTTAACACAAATGAACACTATTTTAAAATATGGTGTATTATTTCATTTGAAACCTTATTTTTGTATTTCTTAACTTATAAAATGATTTCAAACGAGCAATTAAATAAATTAGAACAACGCATTGGCAAACTTAAAAGTTATCTGGATATTGACAGGAAACTTATTGAAATTGCGAATGAGGAAGAAAAAACAGCCAATCCAAACTTTTGGAACAATCCGAAGGAAGCCGAATTAGTGATGAAAGAATTGCGTTCTAAGAAAAAATGGGTAGATGATTTTAACCAAGTACGTACAAATCATGAAGATTTAGCGGTGCTTTTCGATTTTTATGCTGAAGGAGAAGCTTCCGAAGATGAAATAGAAAAATTATACACTACAACCATAACCCTACTTGAAAACCTAGAATTTAAAAACATGTTGTCTGATGAAGGTGATAGCTTAAGTGCGGTACTTCAAATTACGGCTGGTGCTGGTGGAACTGAAAGTTGTGATTGGGCTGAAATGTTGATGCGTATGTATTTAATGTGGAGCGAAAAACAAGGCTTTAAAGTGAAGGAATTAAATTTTCAGGCTGGAGATGTGGTTGGAATTAAAACCGTTACCATTGAAATTGAAGGTGAATTTGCTTTTGGGTATTTAAAAGGAGAAAATGGAGTGCACAGATTGGTGCGTATTTCACCTTTTGATAGCAATGCAAAGCGTCATACCAGTTTTGCTTCTGTATACGTGTATCCGTTGGTTGATGATAGTATTGAAATTACCATTAACCCGGCCGATATTGAAATTGTAACGTCAAGATCTAGTGGTGCGGGCGGACAAAATGTGAATAAGGTTGAAACAAAAGTGCAGTTAAAGCACAAACCTACAGGAATTCAAATTTCGTGTTCTGAAACCCGTTCTCAACACGAAAATAGAGATAGAGCTATGCAAATGTTAAAATCGCAATTGTATGAAATTGAATTGAATAAGCAATTGGAAGCGCGTGAGGATATTGAATCGGGTAAAATGAAAATTGACTTTGGTTCACAAATTAGAAATTATGTAATGCATCCTTACAAGTTGGTAAAAGATGTGCGTACAGCGCATGAAACAGGAAATGTAGATGCCGTAATGAACGGTGATATTGATGGCTTTTTAAAAGCTTATTTAATGCAACAAGGTCAAAAAGATACTTCAAACGAATTGTAATGAAACACGAAATAGATACTATAATTTTTGATTTAGGAGGTGTGTTGGTAGATTGGAATCCAAAATACTTATACCAACAAATTTTTAAAGATGATCCGGCTAAAATGGATTGGTTTTTAACAAATGTATGTACTCCTGAATGGAACTTAGCGCATGATGCTGGTCAAAAAATTGCTGATGGGGAAGCGCTAAAAATTGCTGAATTTCCTGAGTATGAAGCCGAAATTAGAGCCTTTTATACCGATTGGGAACAGATGTTTCATGGAACTCTTGAAAAAAATGTTGAATTATTTCATTATTTTAAAGCTTCTAAACAATATAAAGTATATGCTTTAACAAATTGGTGCGCTGAAAAATGGGATAAAGCCATAGAATTGTTTCCTTTTTTTAAAGAGTTTGATGGTGTTGTAGTTTCCGGACAAGAAAAATGTAGAAAACCTTCTGAAAAAATATTCCAAATAATTTTTGACAGATTTCAAATCACACCTGAAAAAGCTGTTTTTATTGATGACAATAAAGAAAATGTTGAAGCTTCCATCAAATTAAAATTGAAGGGTATTCACTTTAAAAACCATGAACAATTAATTCAAGAATTGAACCTTCTCAACATAAAACGCTAAACCTTCTTAACGCTAATTTTACAACAAAAGGTCTTTTTTATAAAATAAAAAACAATTATTTAACAATAATTTGTATTTTTACAAAAAGTAATTCTTATTACTTTATTAAAAATGTGAAAAATTATTATTGCTATGAATAATTAATTAAGTTTTTTTTTGAATGAGAAAAATCTTTTTTTTATGTAATTTATTATTACCATTAATTTTAATTGGTCAAAATAATTACTCTTCTACATATACTATTTCTGGGAAAATAATTGATACTGCAACTAAGCTTCCTATAGATTATGCTACTATTATTTTTAAGTCATTAGATTCTGGCATCGTTAAATATGGAGGTATCACCAATCATAAAGGTCATTTTTCATTAGATGTCTCAAGTGGTTTTTACCATACAACGGTAGCGTTTATTTCATACAAAACAAAACAATTGGCCATTTCTGAGATCAACCACGATATCAATTTGGGAACTATTGAATTAGAATTAGACACAGAAAATCTTCAAGAAATTGAAATACAAGGATCTAAAAAAGCTATTGAAGTAAAAGCAAATAAACTTATTTTTAACGTTAGTAAAGATATTGCATCAGAAAGTAAAATGACGACTGATGTACTCAACAACATACCTTCAGTAGCTGTTGATCCTACTGGCGCTATTCGTTTAAACGGTTTAGCAAACCCTACCATATTAATAAATGGAAAAGTAACTGTGCTTTCAAAGGCGGATGCTTTAAAATCGTTACCCGCAAGTTCTATTGAAAAAATTGAAGTCATTTCAAATCCTGGTGCTAGTTATCAAGCCACTTCAACAGGCGTTATAAATATCATTCTAAAAAAAGGAAAAGAAGAAGGTTTTCATACATCTGCAACCATTTCAGGTGGGTATAGAAATTATTATGGAGGTTTGGTAAACTTAAATTACAGTTCAAACAAAACAAACGTTTATTTTTATCCAAGTTTTGTGCATAAACAAGATGCTCAAATAGCAACCACTGAAACAAGCTATTTTAACAATGGAAATCCTCATGCTAATTTAAGTAGAAACAGTAATTATACTTCAACTAAAAATGACTTTAGTAGTGTTTTAGGTGCAGATTTTAAAATTTCAAAAAAGTCAACATTATCGGGGGTTGTTAATTATACAGCTATCAACGCTAATAATACCACTAAAACTACAGCTATTTTATTTGATGCTGCTAGTATTGAAACGGGTTCTAATAACAGAACTCATAAGGGGAAATTTAACAATGATATTTTTGAAGCGACACTTAGTTTTGATCATTTTTTTAAAAGTGAAGAACAAAAACTATCTTCATATTTTAGTTATTCAAATGATGATGAATTGTATGATTTTGACATTCTAAATTCAAACCCAACTTTTACCGATGAAAGCTATATTGAAGACAACGAAATAAATAATTACAGGGCTGAAGTAAAATATGCTGCACCAATAAACGATTCCTCTAATTTTGTTGCAGGTTATTATGGTGAATATGGTGATATTCCTTTTCAATACATAAGTGAAGCTGCTACGGAACATATTAATTATGCAGAAAATATACATGCCGTTTTTGCTGAATACGAAAAAATAATGGGTGATTTTTACGTAGGAATAAGCTTAAGAGCCGAGTTTTCTGATGTTACCATTGATTTTGAAGATGTATTCACGCAGAAAAAAAACACATATAACAATCTATTTCCAGCAGTATATTTAGATTATATGTTTAATGATGAAGAAAGTATTACGCTGTCTTATACAAATAAAATAGGAAGACCGTCTTACAGTCAGTTACAACCTTTTGAACAAAAATATACAGAGACTTGGTCTTTTGTTGGAAACATACACTTAAAGCCTGTTTTTTATCATTTAACACGTTTATCTTATACATTAAGTACTTCTAAATTTACGTTTGCACCTTCCCTATTTTTCAATCGCTATAACGATTACTGGCAACGTGTAA
The DNA here is from genome assembly GCF_900188235.1 of Lutibacter agarilyticus. Lineage (GTDB taxonomy): Bacteria > Bacteroidota > Bacteroidia > Flavobacteriales > Flavobacteriaceae > Lutibacter > Lutibacter agarilyticus. The sequence continues at coordinate 662,124 of NZ_FZNT01000001.1, forward strand.
CCTATGAAACTGGCGAACAAGTTCAAGGAATTGAAAAACTAATTACAACCCCCGAAAACGTTGGCTATGTAAATTATTATGGAATTGATTTTACAGCCATGTATTCACCAACTAATTGGTTGAGTTTTACGGGTTATGTAAACTTGAATATTTTTGATCAACACGGTGTTTTTGAAACAACAAATACTGTTGGTGAGCAAATTCGTTTAGATTATACCAATGCAAACTTTGGAGGCTCACAAAGCTTACTTACAAAAATTAAAATTCCTAAAATAGTTGACTTTCAAGTAAATGTTAGTCACGAGTTATTATCGCAAAGTAATTATTCAAAGCGAAAAGCTTATACGTATACAAGTTTAGCCATTAATAGAGATTTTTGGAATAATACAGCTTCATTAAGTTTGAACTCAAACGATGTTTTTAACAGTTTTAAAACTGCTCGTGATCGTTTTGATGCTAGTTACTATTCTGAAGGAATTCTTACCAACAAGTTCCCTACATTTATTGTATCGTTTACCTATCGCTTCAACCAGAAAAAACATAACAAATCTGTTGACTTTGGTAAAAAAGATATCAAGCCCGAATTTTAAAGGATATATTTAATTTGTTTATTTTTGAAAAAAGAATATCCATGAAAATATATCACAATCCACGTTGTAGTAAAAGTCGCCAAGGACTACAAATTTTAGAAGCTTCAAAAATTCCATTTGAAACCATTAAATATTTAGAAACTCCTGTTACTGAAGAAGAACTTACAGAAATAATTGAACTTTTAGGAATAGCACCTATCAAATTAGTTCGAAAAACTGAAGCTATTTGGAAAGAGAACTTCAAAGGAAAAGAATTATCTGATGCTGAAATTATTAAAGCAATGGTAGCGAATCCAAAATTAATTGAAAGGCCAATTGTAATTAATAATGGTAAAGCTGTTATAGGTCGTCCACCTGAACTTATAAAAACCATTCTTTAATTTTTAAGTTTTATTTAACAGTTTATAATAGCTTAAAAAACAGTATTCAATTGTTTTTTAAGCTATTTTTAATTTTAAGTTACTGAATTACTGAATTTTGGAACAACTATGGTGTTTATTTTTATCTTAAAAACATTAAACACTCGTTAACAGTAATAATTGGTTTCTTAACCTATATTTGTACGCTAACTATCAAGAATTATATATGAAAAAACTTACGCTAATTATTAGCTGTTTACTTATTGCTTCTCAAAGTTTTGCTCAATTACCCAATGCAAAAACTACAGGAAGAGTTACTATCAAAGGAACTGTTATTGATTTTGACACCAAAGAGCCGTTAGAGTATGCTACTGTAGTAGTAAAGCCTTTAAATGGTGATCCTATTACAGGTGATATAACAAATAGCAAAGGTCATTTTAATATTGAAATTACACCTGGGAATTACGATATTTCTATTGAATTTATTTCATTTAAACCTTATGAATTAAAAAATGTAGCAATTGTAAAATCTCTAAATTTAGGTGTTATAGAATTGGCTATAAATGCAGAAGCTTTAGATGAAGTTGAAATTGTTGCTGAAAAAAGTACGGTAGAAATTCGCTTAGATAAAAAAATATACAATGTTGGTAAAGATATGACCGTTAAAGGAGGTACAGCATCTGATGTATTAGACAATGTACCTTCTGTAACGGTTGATGTTGATGGTACTGTGAGTTTACGTGGTAGTGAAAATGTTCGAATTCTTATCAATGGAAAACCTTCTAGTATGGTTGGTTTAAGTGGTACAGATGCGTTAAGACAGCTACCTGCCGATGCTATTGAAAAGGTTGAAGTTATTACAAGTCCGTCTGCAAGATATGAAGCTGAAGGAACTGGAGGTATTTTAAATATTGTATTACGTAAAGGTAAAGCTCAGGGTTTCAATGCATCAGTAACTGCAACAGCAGGTATACCAGATAATCTTGGAGGTTCTGTGAACTTAAACTATCGTATTAAGAAGTTTAATTTTTTCACCAATACAGCTTATAGTTATACAAATTCACCAGGTAATTCATACAATAATGCAACTTATTTTAATGAATTTGATGAAATTTCTTCTTACAGAAATGAAAAAACGGACTATGATAGATCTGGAGGTCGTTTTAATACCAGATTAGGCTTAGAATATTTTTTAACGGATAAAAGTTCTTTAACGGGTACTTTTTATTATAGAGAATCCGACAGAAATAATATTTCAACAAACTATACCAGTGAATTTGACGCTTCAAAACTATTAACTCGAAAAAGTATTCGAATTAATGACAAAGATGATGTGAATAAAAATATTGAATATTCATTAAATTACACGCATGATTTTAATGATAGCGGACATAATTTATCTTTTGATTTTCAATACAATAACGATGATGAAAATGAATTTACTTTTATAACCGATTATGATACGTATCCTTCTTTTTTAGAAAGAAATCCAGAAAGAACAACTACTGTTGAAAGTGATTCAGAATTTACACTGAAAGGAGATTATGTATTACCTATTGGTGAAAATGCCCAATTTGAAGCAGGCTTTAATTTAAATCTTAATGAAATTGATTCAGACTTTTTAGTGCAAGATTACGATCCAGATTCAGGAGATTTCATTAACAATCCCGACTTCACAAACTCATTAGTTTTTGAGCAAAATATTTATGCTTTTTACACCCAATATGGAAGTAAAATAAACAAGTTCTCTTATTTATTAGGTTTAAGGTCTGAAACAACAGATAGAAGCATTCAACTATTAGGAGATAATACAGACAATCAAAAAACTTGGACAGAACTATTTCCAACAGTAAACGTAGGTATTGAGTTTAGTGAAACCGAAAGTTTAACCGTTGGTTATAATAGAAGATTAAGAAGACCAAGACATTTTTATTTAAATCCTTTTGAAACTAGAACCAGCGAAACAACTATTAGAAAAGGAAACATTAACCTAGACCCTACTTACACAGGTTCTTTTGATATAGGTTATTTAAAACGATGGAGTAAATTCACTTTAAATTCATCGGTATATTACAGTCATTCAACCAATAACATTGAATGGATACAAACTGAAGAAACTAGAGATGTAAATGGATTACCTACCATAGTTATAGTTCGTTCTCCTGTAAATTTAAGTACGCAAGACCGTTACGGTTTTGAATTCACAGCAAACTACAATCCGTTTAAATGGTGGAAACTTTCACAAAGTTTTAATTTTTTTAGAGCAACTACTGAAGGTGATTATGAAGGTGTTAATTATGATGCAGACAATATTAGTTGGTTTACACGTTTTAACTCAACAGTTACCTTACCGGGTGAAATAGATTGGCAAACACGTGCTATGTATATGGGGCCATCACAAAATGCACAAACTAAAAGATTAGGAATAGTTAGTATTAATTTAGCTTTTAGTAAAGACCTTTTAAAAGAAAAAGCAACCATTTCATTTAATGTGAGCGATTTATTAAATTCAAGAAAAAGAATTTCTGAAACAACTACTGAGACTACATTTTCTGAAGGAGAGTTTCAATATAGACAACGACAATTTTTATTGAATTTTACGTACCGTTTCAATCAGAAAAAGAAACGTGAACGTTCTCAAGGTAATGATGGTGATGGTGGTGAAGAAATGTTTTAGGTAACTAACACATAACAAAAAAGCGTCTCAATTGAGACGCTTTTTATATATAAATATAACTAAATTACTTTTTAGCTACTTTGTTTTGTTTTCTAAGTTTCCAAGCTTCCATAGCTGAACCAAATAACCAGTAAGGAATTACGAATGTTAATAAGAAAATCATTAACCAAAATCCCATGGTAAAAATTGTTAAGAATACTAAAAATCCTGAAAATTGAGATAAATCCATAATTTATAAAGGTTGTTATTTTAATTTCAACAAAACTAATATTTATTTTCAATTAATCATAACTACTTTTTAATTTTTTTATGATATTTCTCATTTCATAAGTCAAAAAAAAATTGCAACTATTCCAACTAAAAATATGAAACTTTAGTTCATTGCTTTTTAACAAGAAAAAGGCTGTTTAAAAGCATTATATATTGTTGCTCTGAAATACACTTCGACAAGCTTAGTGTGACATATTCGGAATAACGCTTATAATTGCCTATAAACAGCCTTTGCTATTTATAATTTTGAAAACCTATTTAAATTCTGCAAAAAAGTCGTTCCCTTTATCATCTACTAATAAAAATGCTGGGAAATCTTCAATTCTAATTTTACGAACTGCTTCCATTCCTAATTCTGGGAAATCAACTACTTCAACAGATTTAATACTGTTTTTAGCCAAAATTGCAGCTGGTCCACCAATAGATCCTAAGTAAAAACCACCATTTGCTTTACAAGCATCCGTTACTTGTTGTGAGCGGTTTCCTTTTGCAACCATTACCATACTTCCACCTGCTTTTTGGAACGCATTCACATACGGATCCATACGTCCCGCAGTTGTAGGTCCAAAACTACCCGAAGCCATTCCTTTAGGTGTTTTTGCTGGTCCTGCATAATAAACAGGATGATCTTTAAAGTACTGTGGCATTTCTTCTCCATTAGCTAACATTTCACTAATTCTTGCGTGTGCCATATCGCGTGCAACAATTAAAGTTCCCCTTAAACTAAAACGCGTTTTAACAGGATATTTTGAAAGTTCTTCACGTATTTTTTCCATTGGTTGATCTAGATCTAACTCAATAGCATCTTTTAAATGTGGCGCTTCTTTTGGTAAGAATTTTTCTGGATTTTTTTCTAATTGTTCAAGAAAAATACCTTCTTCAGTAATTTTGGCTTTTACATTACGGTCGGCACTACAGCTAACTCCTAATCCTACCGGACAAGATGCTGCGTGACGAGGCAAACGAATTACTCGTACATCGTGTACAAAATACTTACCACCAAACTGTGCTCCTACACCACTTTCTTGACAAATTTTTGTGATTTTTTCTTCCCACTCTAAATCACGAAAATCTTGACCCCCATCATTGCCTTCGGTTGGTAAATGATCTAAATAACCTGCAGATGCTTTTTTAACCGTTGCTAAGTTTGCTTCTGCAGAAGTACCTCCAACAACAAATGCTAAATGGTAAGGCGGACAAGCAGAAGTACCTAAATCCATAATGTGTTGCTTCACAAAATTGGTTAAGTTTTCTTCAGTTAACAACGACTTTGTCATTTGGTACAAGTATGTTTTGTTAGCTGACCCACCTCCTTTAGTAATAAATAAAAATTCATAGGTATTTCCTTTTGCTGCATAAAGATCAATTTGAGCAGGAAGGTTACAACCAGAATTTTTCTCTTCTAACATTGTTTGAGGAACAATTTGAGAAAAACGTAAGTTATCAGTTTGATACGTGTTGTAAACTCCTTTTGAAATGTATTCAGCATCTTCAACACCTGTATAAACGTCTTCACCTTTTTTTCCCACGCAAATTGCAGTTCCTGTATCTTGACAAGTAGGTAATTCACCTGATGCTGCAACCATTTGGTTTAGCAACATTGTATAAGCCACAAAACGATCGTTGTCTGTAGCTTCAGGGTCTTTAAGTATGGTTTCTAATTTTTCTAAATGCGAAGCACGTAAATAAAAAGATACGTCATGATAAGCTGCTTCTGATAGCAATTCTAAACCTTCAGGTGCAACTTTTAAAATTTTCCTTCCATCAAAATCTACAACAGAAACGTGGTCTTTAGTTAACAAACGATACTTTGTAGTATCTTTTGTAATAGGAAATGGCTTTTGGTATTTAAATTCAGACATTTTATATATATTTTTAGTGTATTATCAATTTTAACTCCTGCAAATATACAATTGATAAAGAAAATAGTTGATAAAAAAAGGTTTATTTATCCTCTTTAATGACAAAAATGATTGAAAATATCTTCATTTTCTTTTTTTATTTTTGTAATATTAATTATAATGAAGTAAATTAGATAATCAATTTTTTAATTTTTAAAAAACGCTTTATCGTGAAAAAAATAATCGTATGTATAAGTTTTTTCCTTTTAATTTCAACTCATTTTACAAATGCACAAACAAATAATTCTTTTACTAAGAATAAGATTCTTACAAGTAAATTTCAAATAGGTGTTGGTTTATTTATTCCAACACAAAAAGTAAAATTTGGTTTGAATGCTGCTTCTAAAAATCAAGAAATTGAATTTGGAGATTCTTTTGACTTCAAGAACAACTCCATAAGACCACAATTTTATTTTGACTGGCGTTTTTCTAAAAACTGGAAATTATCTGCCGAATATTTTAATGCAAATTATAACAAAAAAGCTGTTTTAGATGAAGATATAACTATTAATGATGGTGAATTTGTATTTAAAAAAGGAAGCAATGTTGAGCTAGGCTATAAATTTGGTTTGTATCGTGTTTTTGTAGGGCGAACTATATCTTCAGGTTTAAAACATGAATTAGGAGGTGGACTAGGATTTCATATTACCAATATTGGCCCGTTTATTGAAGGAAATATTATTGTTAATGATAACGATAACGAATTTAAAACTGCGTCTGTTTCCGTAACAGCACCGTTGCCTAACGTAGCGTTATGGTATTATTTTGCACCTACTGAAAAATGGTCATTTACTGCACGGTTAGATTGGTTTGGTATTAAAATCGATGAATTTTCTGGTTCTTTATGGGATATAGGGCCAAGCGCCCGTTACCAACTTAGTAAACATTTTTCAGTTGCTGTAGATTACAGATATTTTAAGTTAAATGCTGATATAGATAAAGACTTTTGGAATGGAAGTTTTGACATGTCTTTTAACGGACCAACGTTAAGTGTGCTTGCTAATTTTTAATTAGGTTCTTTGTAAAACGCCATTCCCGTGAAAACGGGGATCTTTTGGTGTTGAGTTTCAATTTGAAAGATACCCAATCAAGTTGGGCATGACGAGCAAAAAGAAGTATCATTCCCGTGGAAAACGGGAATCTTTTACACTGAATTTAAAAAAAAAGGCTGTCCTTTCAGACAGCCTTTTTTTTTAAATTTATATGTATTCGTTGATAAAAATATATTAATCTTTTTCTACTCTTTCATAGGTAGTATTAGCCCATCTAATTTGTGCTCTACCGCCTTTAACACGATATGCACCATATCTAATACCTGATTGTGTTCCGCGTTCTGGTTCTGGAATGTTAAAATTAAATGACTCACCTCCAATTACAGCATCAGCATAATGTATTTTTTTTGTAGCATCGCTAGGGTCTACTCTAAAACCAACCTCTAATACAATGTCTGTTGGCTTTCCTTTTTCAATATTTGTTAAATATACAACTTCTCTTCCTGAAGCACCAGATCCTCCTCTTACTTTAATTTGCTCTCTATACAAATCAAAAGAAACTTGAGTTGTATTGCCACTACTATCCTTTCCATACACAGGTTTTGCTAAATACAAACAAATTGCTGGATCTGCAGAACCACCACCGCCTGTGTGCTTTCCTTTAGCTTGCATAATGTAAGTACCATCACTGCCTTCACTAGTAGTTTTACCTACTTCAAGAATTCTCACTCTTCCTGTAAATTTTGCGTAGCTACCAACACCTGTCTTTTGAGATCTTGCTAAAGATCGTTCTATCCTTGGTTGTAAAGTATTAACTGCATCTAAGTGATTAGAGCCATCAGTGATATTATAAACTCCATAAACAACATCATTAGCAGTAACTTCTTCATAATCAGCATAACAACTTCTATCGTCAATAGCCCCTATGTTCACTGAATTTGAAATATCAGGAGCGTCTCTTTTAGGATTATTTTTTCCATCTGTACAAGTAGTATAACTTCCTTTTAACTCATCCTCAACATAGATTGAATAGGGACCAACTACTTCTGGTTCCTCCTCTACTTCTTCTTCCTCTTCAGGATCAACTACAATTTCTTCTTCTATAATCTCAGAAGTATCGTCATCTTGACAGGAGTAAAAGCCTGCAAAAACAAATAATGCTACAATTAATGTGATTTTAAAATTTATTGTTTTCATAAATCATTGAATTATATTTACACAAAAAAATAAAAATAAAAAAACTTAACTATCCTGATATATCCTGCTTCAAACATAAAAAAATGTTAATTCTGACCTTTTTCGACTCTTACAAAAAGTAAAATGTCCGTAAAATAAGATGCTGAAATCGAAGATTCTGCGTAGCCAAACAAGTTCAGCATGACTAGATGAAAAAAATATTTTTTGGTTTAATGCTTCAATTCTTGAGCCCCAAATTAAGCTGAGGTTGATGTTAAAAATATTACCTACTTCTACTACCTTCTTTATATACTGTTATAGCTTTTTTTAGACGACGTTTCATGATTATTGAAGGTTGAAAATTTAAGTGAAATTTTTTAATGTTATTTTTAGGAGTTAATTCTTTCATTGTATCTGCAGCCTTGCTTTGAAAACCAATTTTAAATTTCCCTACTTCACCCAAATCCACAATTTTCCCTTCTTCTAAATGTTGCTGCATTTTTTTTCCTAATGCATAAATAACTCCTACAACATCAGATTCCGATAAAGAGCTTTCGGTACTAATTTCCTCTCCAATACGACGTACATCAATAGTTCCTGTATTTACGGCTTGCATAATAAATTGTTCTTTTTTGACTGAAGCAATAGTGTTGGTTCTTTTTGTGATTCTGTATCTAATAGCCATTTTATTTATAAATTTTATTTTTTTATGTAAAACTAACCTTAAAATTTCGTATATTTATACTACTTTTTAAAACCCTTTATTTAAAAGAGTTTTTAAGCTAATTGTAAATATAGTACTATTCTACAAAAATTAATGTACATAATTTTAAAAATTATTGTACTTTTTTTTTGCCTTTTATGTAGTATCTTGTTATTAAAGTCCGCCAACTTTTACACTACTCTCTAGGTAATTGAACAAGTTTTATGAGCAAGATTGACAAAGTTTAGTAGCGTATTGTTTTTTTTTAAATCATACTGAGGCACAGGTAATTTAACACTATTCTTGTAACGATTATTTTACTATTTGGTAGATTCAATTTTAAGTTACGTTATTCTTTACCCTTTTAACTTTTCTTGGTTTATATCAAAATTAACACTTAAATAAACATAAGATTAACTCCTATACAAACATAGGATGACAGAGGGTTTATAGTATAGTGAACATTCCACTCTTGTTGTTAGAGAATTAGTGTGATGAGATGTTGGGAAAAGTTTAGTATGATGGGGAAATTAGAAACGTCATTCCTGTGAAGGCAGAAACCTTTTGCTTTGAAAGTATAAACAATCTTATTCTTTTTTGCA
>NZ_FZNT01000007.1:0-124981 GCF_900188235.1 Lutibacter agarilyticus
CAGAGTCAGACAGTTCAGTAGCAGGGTGTGGAAATTCAATGGTAATTACAAGAACTTGGACAGCAACAGATGCTTGTGGAAATGAAACAGCAGCAGATCAAGTGATTACAATAGAAGATATGACACCACCAACATTGAGTGATATGCCAAGTGATATCTCTGTAACTTGTTTATCTGAAGTTCCAGGAGATCAAGGGGTAATTGCAACTGATAGTTGTGATGACAGTCCTATTGTAACATTTACACAAAGTGAGTCGCCTTCTTGTAATGGCCAAGTAGTTAACACTTGGACAGCGTCTGATGCTTGTGGCAATACAGTAGTTTACAATCAAACTATAACAATTAACGACGTAATTGCACCTGAATTTACTAGTGATTTACCTAATAATTTAACAACCGAATGTAATGAGATACCTATTGTAGGTGAAATAACAGCATCAGATAATTGTGGAGGAGACGTTGAAGTTCAATTTGAAGAAGAAATTATTACAAATGAAGGAGGTTGTTCACAAAGCTATATTATAAAGAGAGTATGGGTAGCAGTTGATTGTGCTGGTAATTCAGTGTCTCATACACAGGAAATTACAGTTATAGATACAACTCCACCAACGATAATAGATGCACCAGAGATTGAAATTACGGTAGTATGCTCTGAAATTCCAGATCCAGCAGAGATTGTAGGAGTAGATAATTGTAGTTCAGATATAAGTGTAATGTTTGAGGAGCAATCAACAGAGGCTGATGCTGAAGGTAATTATCAAATAATTAGAGTTTGGGTATTATTAGATGAATGTGAAAATGAAACTGCTTTTGTGCAAACATTAAATGTAATACCAATAGTGTATGATGAAGTTGAAACCTTTGATCTTTGTATAACAGAGACTCCTTTGGATCTTTTAGTATTTTTATCAGGAGTTTCAGATACAACTGGAGTGTGGTCAGACGATGATAATTCAAATGCAATGAGTTCAGATATGTTATTAGATCCTTCTATGTTAGTTGAAGGCGATACCTATACATTTACTTATACAGCTGGAACGGATTGTGTTTCAAAAAGAAGTATAGCTATTAGAGCAACGAATGATTGTGTTGTTTTAGCTTGTGAATCACCTGAAACAATAGAGATTTCTAAAGTTGTAACAGCGAACAATGATGGTATTAATGATACATTTACAGTGTCAGATGTTTCTTCTTGTGGATTTACAGCAGCAGTTAAGATATTTAACCGTTGGGGTAAACAAGTATATGAGTCCGATAATTATAGAAATAATTGGGGTGGTTATCATGATAATTCTGGACCTACTTTAGGGTCAGGAAATAAATTACCAACAGGAACCTATTATTATATTGTTAATATAATTGGAAGTGGTTTCCAACCAAGAACAGGATATATATATTTAGGAACTAACTAATTTTAAATTGAATCTATGAAGCGTATAATTATAATATTAGTAATGTTGATTTTAGGGTTTGAGAATTCTAATGCACAACAAATGCCACAGTTTACTCAATATATGTATAATACAATAGCTATTAATCCAGCATATGCAGGAAGTAGAGAAGTATTGAGTATTGTTGCTATGGGTAGAAACCAATGGGTAGGTTTTGATGGAGGTCCACAAACGCAAACTTTATCTATTAATTCTCCATTAAGAAATGAAAAAATTGGTTTAGGGTTGTCGTTAATAAATGATAAAGCTGGGTTTGAAAATTTCACATATGTATATGCAGATTTTTCTTATACTATAAACCTTGGAGATAAAACAAAACTAGCTTTTGGTGTAGATGCAGGAGCAACATATTATAAATTATCTGAGGATCTATATAATGGAGTAGAAGTTGGGCAAGATCCTTATTTTGATGAAAGATTAAATAGATGGAATCCCAATTTTGGTGCAGGTGTTTTATTTCATTCAGATAGATGGTATGCAGGTTTTTCAATTCCAAGGTTAATCAATCATGATGTTAATAATCAAACAGAATATGCCGCCTTAGAGACCGTTCACTATTATTTAATTGGAGGGTATGTTTTAGACCTATCAAAAGATGTTAAATTTAAACCTTCAGTTTTATGGAAGTATACAACTGGAGCTCCAATTTCCACGGATTTTACTGCAAACTTTTTATTTGTAGAAAAGTTTTGGTTAGGTGCATCTTATAGAGCAAATGGAAAGCAAGGGGCTTTTGGAGCATTGGTAGATTTTCAAGTATCACCCCAATTCAGAATTGGTTATACTTATGAAATTCCAACAGGAGAAATTAAGCCATATACTTCAGGTTCTCAAGAAATTTTGTTAATGTATGAGTTTAGATATACTAAGAACAAGTTAAAATCACCTAGATATTTTTAACCAAATTAAGATAAAAACTATGAATTATATAAAATTATTTATTGTTGCTTTTGTTTTGATAAGCACATCCATGTTTGGTCAAACTCAGAAACAAAAAAGAGCTGAAAAACATTTCAATAGTTTTTCATTTGTAAAAGCTATTGAAACTTATGAAAAACTAGTTGATACTAGTTTTAATAAGCATTATGCAATGCGAAAATTAGGCGATGCTTATATTATGTTACGTAAGCCTGAAAAAGCGTTGCCAATCTATGAAAAAGTAGTTGAGCAAGAAAATGTACCATCTGAGTATTTTTTGTACTATGCACAAACATTGCGTGCTACGGGAGATTATAAAGCTTCTAAAGAATGGATGAAACGGTATAGAGATGCAGGTAACAAAGAAGATTCTAGGGTGAAAGAATTTTTTAAAAATGATGATTTAGCAAGTGCAATTTTTAATTCTCACGAACAAAATACACTTAAAAAACTGAAAATCAATTCTAAGTATAATGATTTTGGAGCTGTAGAAGTAAATGGTCAAATATTTTTTACTTCTTCACGAAATGAAGGTGTGTCTGTAAAAAGAGTCTATGGATGGGATAACCAACCTTTATTAGATATGTATCAATTAGGGGCTGAAGATGAAGTACCTACGGATAATACATTTAGTTTAAAAGGGGATGTTAATACGATTCATCATGATGGCCCTGCAACATTTAATGCTGATGGAACTAAAATGTATTTTTCTAGAAATAATTATCATGAAGATAAGAAAATAGAAGATGAAAAAGGAGTGATGCAAGTTGCAATTTTTAGTGCAGATTTAGTTGATGGAAAATGGGTTAATGTAAAGCCGGTTTCTTTAAATAAACCTGATTATATTGTTTACCATCCTTCATTGAGTGCTGATGGTAAAAAAATATATTTTTCTTCAGATATGCCTGGAGGTTATGGAGGAACTGATATTTATGTTTCAGAAATAAGTGTTGATGGAGTTATAGGTGAGCCTGTAAATATGGGAGGTGTTGTAAATACAGAAGGAAATGAAGCTTTCCCATTTATTCATGCAGACGGGATTTTGTATTTTTCTTCTGAAGGTCATGTTGGATTAGGGTTAATGGATGTCTTTGCATCTATTTTAGATGAAAATAACAAAGTTGTAAACGTAATTAATTTAGGAGAACCTATTAATAGCAAAAAAGATGATTTTGCGTATTTTTTAGATAAAGATGGTTTTAAAGGTTATGTTTCTTCAAATAGAAAAGGAGGAATGGGAGGGGATGATATTTATGCTTTTACCAGAATTCCACCATTGACTCTAAAGGGGCAAATATTTGATGCTGTTAATAATGAACCTGTAGAGGGGGCTAAAGTTGTTCTAGCACGTGAAAATGGAGAAGAAATAGCTTATTTTATTACAGGAGCTAATGGAGCTTATACACATTTGATTTCTAGAGATGAGAAATTTATATTAAAAGGATCTAAAGAAAAATATCAAGGCGTTGAACAAAGTTTCAGTTCATTTGGTTTAGAAAAAGAAAAAGAGATATTAGTTGATTTAAATATTGCATTAGCACCAATAGAGAATGTTGTTGTTTTAGCGGATTTAGAAACTATTTATTTCGATTTGGATAAATCTAATATTAGACCTGACGCAGCATTAGAACTTGATAAAGTTGTAACCTTAATGAATAAATACCCTGAAATGGTAATTAGGCTTGAATCACATACTGATAGTAGAGCTAATGATGAATATAATATGGCGCTTTCAAACCGTAGAGCAAAATCTACATATGATTATATAATTTCAAAAGGTATTGATCCAGCTAGAATTCCAAAATATGAAGGCTTCGGTGAAACTCAATTAATTAATAAATGTTCAAATGGTGTAAAATGTACTAAAGAAGAACATCAAATGAATAGAAGAACAGAATTTGTGATTATAAAAATGAAATAATCATATTAAAATAATAAGCTAGCAGTCGATTAATACTTCTTGATTATACTACCGTTGTGGGGACGACAATTTTCTCAAGTTATTAATTTCGGCTGCTTTTTCTATGTCTGAAAATTAAATTTATGTAGTTGTAGATATTGAGCCTAAAGCTAAGGTGTTTAGTTTTTTAAGAGTTTTAAATTTTAATAATTAACCAAAATAGATAGTTAATATTTACTATATTTATAACTTGCTTTAAAACAGATATAAAATATTAAAATAAGCAGTCGATTAATACTTCTTGAATATACTACCGTTGTGGGGACGACAATTTTCTCAAGTTATTATTGGCTGCTTTTTTGTGTTTGTTAAATTAATTTTGTGGTAAACAACAAGCCTTGTTTAAAAGCAGAAAAAGTATCCATAAGAATACTTTATTATTTTGTTTTATTGTAAATGTTTAAATAATATTTATTGAACTATTATATGATTGTTATTATGTGGGGACGACATTTTTTTCAATCAATAAGTATATAGTAAGTATTTTAAAGGTTTACATGGTTTTTAGGTGAAACAATTTCTCCTTTTGTATTTGTATATGTAAACTTAGGATGTAGCGTATTAATAGGATTATCCAGACTTTTTGTGTTGTTATTATTGTTTTTAATTACATTTAAATGTAATTTATTTTCTGGCTTTAATAATGCTGTTTTCATGATACAAAAATTTTAGGTGAGTACTAACTTTATATAAAATCCTTTATTTATTAATAAACATATGTGTGAAATAATTTCTACCTTCTGAATTACACTCTGTAGAAATTCCAAAATGTGTATATTTTGTACTTTCAATAACCTCGCGGTGACCTTCACTATTCAACCAACCATTAACAACTGCTTCAGCTGAGCCATATCCATAAGCTACATTTTCACCAACAGCCTTTGCTTTTGCATTTTTAATTAAAACTTCTGATCTTTTTGGAAAATTATCATGGCTTATTTGACCAGTTTCAATCATATAATTTGTGTGCCCTTCAGCTACACCTGATACAATATCTAAAGTTTTTAAAGTTTGAAGATCTATACTTTGTCTATGTGCATTCACTAAATCTAAAATTTCTAATTCAATAGTTGAATATTGTATTTTTTCAACAATAGTAATTTCAGAAGTTTCATCAAAATAAATACCATCTTCATCATTTGAACAAGAAAATAAGGCGATACTTAAAATAAGAACGGCGATAAGCTTTGGGGTAAGTGATTTCATCTTTGTGGGGTATTTGGGGTTGATAGTCTTTTTTTAAGAAGTGGCACGCTTTAATTTAAACTAGCCAAACAAACTAAAGCGTAACCACATCTGAACGTGGGATTGTTTATTTTGTTTTTAAGGATATGTTTTTTTTGAGAAGCTCATTTTGTGGGGTTTATGAGGTTTATTTTTTATTTAGAAGGCTACGCTTTAATTTATTGGGTTGATGAACTAAAGCGCAACCTTATCTAAAATTGGGGTTATGGGGTTGCGGGGTTGTTTATTTATTCCTGTTCGATATTTTTTATTACTTAAATACATCTTTTTGTATTGTGGGGTTTATTTTAATCTCTATTCAAATTTAAGAATTAAATTCGATTCAGCAAGCAAATAACACAATAAAATTACCATTTATTTATATAAACATACCATTTATTGGAAAAAACACACCTTTTGAAAGGTTAAACATTACTTTTGAAAGGAAAAACATTACTATTTATAGGTTATAATAACCCGTTTATTAATGAAAAAGAGCATAAAAAAAGCGAATCCATACACAGATTCGCTTTTTTTAAGGTTAAATATTGCTATTTTAAGAGTCCAGCTCTTTTTAGTAATGCATTGTTAGTAGGCTTTTTACCTCTGAAATTTTCATATAATTTCATTGGTTTTTCAGTCCCCCCTTTTTCAAGAATATTAGTTTTAAATTTTAAAGCGATTCCTTTATCAAAAATTCCATTTTCTAAAAAAGCCTCAAAAGCATCGGCATCTAATACTTCAGCCCATTTGTATGAATAATACCCAGAAGAGTATCCACCTTGAAAAATATGTGAAAATGAAGTACTCATACAATTTTCTTCAACTTCAGGAAATAATTGGGTGCCTTTAAAAGAGTTAGTTTCAAATTCTTTAACATTAGTTATTGTGGAAGGATTTTTACCGTGCCAATCTAAATCTAATATTCCAAAACTAAGTTGTCTTAATGTTTGCATACCTTCTAAAAAGTTTGAAGACTTTTTAATTTTAGTGATAAAGTCCATTGGAATTAGTTCCTTTGTTTCAAAATGCTTGGCAAATAAACTCAACGCTTCTTTTTCGTAACACCAGTTTTCTAATAACTGACTTGGCAGCTCCACAAAATCCCAAAACACATTTGTGCCTGATAAGCTAGGGTATGTTGTGTTTGCAAGCATTCCGTGTAATGCATGTCCAAATTCGTGAAAGAGTGTTGTAACTTCATTAAAAGTAAGTAAAGACGGTTTTGTTTCAGTAGGTTTTGTGAAATTACAAACTATTGAAATATGTGGTCTTGAATTTTCACCATCTTTTATCCATTGGTTTTTAAAAGAAGTCATCCAAGCACCATTTCTTTTTCCTTCTCTCGGAAAAAAGTCGGCATATAAAATGGCAATATAGTTTCCAAAGGTGTCTGTAACTTTATATGTTTTTACATCTTCATGATATTTGTCAATTGTATTAATTTCCTCAAAAACTAAATCGAATAATTTATTAGAAATCGTAAACACACCTTCAATCACATTTTCTAATTTAAAATAAGGCTTCAACTGCTCTTGGTCCAAATCGAACAATTGTTTTTTTAACTTTTCAGAATAATACGCACTGTCCCATTTTTGCAATGTTTCAACACCATCTTTTTTAGCAAGCGCTTCAAGTTGTTTAAATTCTTTTTCAGCAGCTGGTTTAGCTTTGGGAAGCAAATCGTTTAAAAAGTTAGTTACGGTTTCAGGTGATTCAGCCATACGTTCTTCTAATACAAAATGTGCATGAGTTTTGTAACCTAATAAATTAGCGCGTTTATAACGTAATTTAACAAGGTCTAAAATAATTTGCTGATTATCGTTTTCATTATTTTGAAAGGCTTTAGCACCAAAAGCCAAGGCCATTGTTTTTCTAAGATTTCGATTATCGGCATAGGTTAAAAAAGGAATGTAACTAGGATAGTCAAGGGTAAATACCCATCCGTCTTTATTTTTTTGTTTGGCAACCATTTTAGCTGCTTCAATTGCGCTTTCGGGAAGTCCTTTTAAATCATCTTCATTTGTTAAATGAAGTTCGTATGCATTTGTTTCAGCCAATACATTTTCACCAAACGTTAATTTTAGTTTTGAAAGTTCTGAATCTATTTTTCGTAATTCAGTTTTGTCTACTTCATTTAAATTAGCGCCATTACGTACAAAACTTTTATATTTTTTTGTTAATAAAGTGTCTTGTTCAGTAGTTAAATTTAATTCATCTTTTTTCTTATAAACCGTTTTAATACGTTTAAAAAGTTTTTCATCTAATGTAATGTCATTTGCAAATTCAGAAAGCATAGGAGAAACTTCTTGTGCTATTTTTTGAATTTCATCATTTGTTTCGGCAGAATTTAAGTTGAAGAAAATACTTGAAATTCTATCAAGTGTTTGTCCGCTAAAATCTAAAGCTTCAATTGTATTTTTAAATGAAGGAGCTTCTGAGTTATTTGTAATAGCATCAATTTCAAGTTTTGCTAATTTTATACCTTCAATAAATGCGGGCTTAAAATGCTTGTTTTTAATTTTAGAAAAAGGCGCTGTTTGAAATGGTGTATCAAATGATTTTAGTAATGGGTTACTCATGATTTTAGGTGATTTTTAAGCAAATATATTATTAAATGTGACTTGTTATGAGGCTTGGTGTCTTAAAAATAGAACATAATATGTTAAATTTTTGTTTTCCTATTTTAAGAAATACTAATTCAGTATTTAAGGCGTTTTCAAAATAGAATAAATATACAATGTATGGAAACTACACGAGTGCAATTGCAAGAAGAAAATAAAACGATTATAAATATTAATACAATAATCCCTTATTTTAGTTATAAAAATAACCAAGGAATTATTGTAGAAGATGCTGTGTCGGCATTAAAATTATAAGTTGTTTTTTACATTTTCAGCAGCCTTATAAACTTTAAGTTTTAGGCTTTCTTTAAATTCAATAATTTTAGTTAAAATTTCAGGATTGGAACAACCAATAATTTGTGCGGCTAAAATACCTGCATTTTGTGCGCCATCTAAAGCAACAGTTGCAACAGGAACACCTCCTGGCATTTGCAAAATTGATAGGACAGAATCCCAACCGTCTATAGAATTTCTAGATTTTACAGGAACTCCAATTACAGGTAGCGGACTCAATGAAGCTACCATTCCAGGTAAGTGCGCTGCACCACCAGCACCAGCAATAATTACTGAAACGCCTCTTTTATGTGCGCTGTTAGCATAATCAAATAATTTTTCAGGAGTACGGTGTGCTGAAACAATATCAACTTCAGTTTCAATATCAAAACCTTTTAAAATATCAATGGCTTGTTGCATAATTGGAAGATCTGAATCACTTCCCATAATAATTCCTACTTTGTTCATAATTTAATTATTTACTAATTACTCTAATTGTGTTTTTTACTTTTTCGGCTGTTTTTCTAGCTTCAGCTAAATTATTATTTACAATGGTTACATGACCCATTTTTCGGAAAGGGCGCGTTTCTTTTTTTCCATAAATATGAGGTGTAACACCATCCATTTTTAGAATTTCTGCCATATTTTCGTAAACTACATTGCCCGAAAATCCTTCTTCACCCACTAAATTTACCATAATACCGGCAACTTTGCTTTCGGGATTACCTAAAGGAAGATTTAAAATACTACGTACATGTTGTTCAAACTGACTGGTGTAAGATGCTTCAATGCTATAATGGCCACTATTATGTGTTCTTGGAGCAACTTCATTTACAATAATTTCATCGTTTGCTGTTTGAAATAATTCAACAGCCAATAAACCAATATGTTCAAAAGATTCTGCAACTTTTAATGCAATTGCTCTAGCTTTTAATGCAACTTCTTCAGAAATTCTTGCCGGACATATTACATATTCAACCTGGTTTGCTTCTGGGTGAAATTCCATTTCAACAACAGGATATGTTTTTATTTCGCCACTTTTATTACGTGCCACAATTACAGCTAATTCATTTTTAAAAGGAATCAATTCTTCAACAATACAATCTGTATCTGCTAAAAGATTAATGTCGCTTTCGCTTTTAACTATTTTTACTCCTGTTCCATCATAACCAAATTGAGCAGATTTCCACACAAAAGGAAAATTGAATTGCTCTTTTTTTAATTCGGCTAAACTTGAAAATCGTTTGTGTGGTGAAGTAGGAATGTTATTTTTAACAAAGAAATCTTTTTGTTTTCCTTTGTGTTGAATAATTTTTAAAACGCTTGGTTGCGGATAAATTTCTAAACCTTCAGCTTCTAATTTAATTAGCGCATCAATATTTACGTGTTCAATTTCAATAGTTAAAAGGTCTACTTTTTTACCAAAATTATAAACAGTATCAAAGTCCATTAAACTACCTTGATGAAATTCATTGCATATTTGTGCGCAAGGAGCATCGGCAGCGCCATCCAAAATTACGGTATAAATATCGAATTTTTGAGTTTCAGTTAGCAACATTTTTCCTAACTGACCGCCTCCTAAAACGCCTAATCTAAAATTTGATGAGAAATAATTTTTCACTTTTATTGCTTTCGCACAAAAATAGTAATCTGTTTTTAATTAGCGAGTTAATAATTGGTAATATTTATTGTAGTAGCATTTAATTCAAGAACGCGGTACTCTCTTGCGTATTGCGAATTTCCTGAAGTTTGAGGGGCTCCATCAATTACACTATATTCACTATTATCACAAGCGCATTTGAATTTTAAACTACCGTCAAAAGTCATGGGAGCATTACAATCGTTATTTGGGCAGGCGCGTTCAAAAGCTTTATAAGCTGGAGTTCCGCCAGTATACTGTACCCAAATTCCTTTAACACCATCCATTCCACTTGAAGTATATACCCAGCCTGTTGGTATTTGTAAATCAATATATTCAGGTAAATTTAAATTGATGGTTACATCAACAGGTACATTTGGTAACAAATCTATGGTATCATTTTTTTCGCATGAAAATAATGAGATCAGTGAGCAAATAAAAAATAATTTTCGCATAAGTTTACTATCAAGTTTATGTATTAACGGGCGCAATTTACAAATATTTTGTACATTTGTAATGAATCTCATACTGGATACCAGTTTTGAGATTTTTTGTCTTTATTAAAATGATAACTTATGAGTAAAATATCTTATTATTCCGAAGAGGGAATGAAAAAACTAAAAGCTGAATTAGAGCATTTAGAAACGGTTGATCGTCCTAGAGTAAGTAATGATATTGCAGAAGCACGTGATAAAGGAGATTTAAGTGAGAATGCAGAATATCATGCCGCAAAGGAAGAGCAATCATTATTAGAATTAAAAATAGCAAAATTAAAAGAGGTTGTTTCTAACGCCAGAATTATTGATGAATCTTTATTAGATAATTCAAAAATTTTAATTCATTCCATAGTGAAAATTAAAAATACGGTTAACAATATGGAATTTACCTATACATTGGTGGCTGATTCTGAAACCAATATAAAAGAAGGTAAACTTTCTGTAAATTCTCCTATAGGAAAAGGATTGTTAGGAAAGTCTCTTGGTGATGTTGTTGAAATTCAAGTGCCAAGTGGTATTATGAAGTTTGAAGTTTTAGAGATTTCGAGAAGTTAAAAATTAACTATAAAATTTAGAGAACCCTTTTCAGTTTTTTAATTGAAAAGGGTTTCTTATTTTTGAAATAAAAAATAATATGAGTTCAATATTTACGAAAATAATTAGTGGAGAAATTCCATCGTACAAAGTAGCTGAAAACGAAGATTTTTATGCTTTTTTAGATATCAACCCTAATGCAAAAGGGCATACATTGGTAGTTCCTAAAAAAGAAGTAAATAAATTGTTTGATTTAGACGAAGCAATGTACAATAGCTTAATGAGTTTTTCAAGAGAAATTGCATTGGCTATGGAAAAAGCAATTCCTTGTGAACGCATTGGAATGTCGGTTATTGGCTTAGAAGTGCCACATGTACATGTGCATTTAATTCCGTTGCAAAAAATGGAAGACATTCAATTTATAAAAAAAGTAACATTGCAGCCAGAAGAATTTGAAGCAGTTTCAAAAGCAATTTCAGCTAATTTATAGGTTTATTTTTTTAGAGAAATAGTAAAAGTAGTTCCTATTTCTATTTCAGATTTTGAAACGAAAATTTTTCCATTGTGATAATCTTCAATAATACGTTTGGCCAGTGATAAGCCCAAGCCCCAACCACGTTTTTTTGTTGTGTGTCCTGGTGAAAATATTTTTTGATGCAGGTTTTTAGGAATCCCTTTACCTGTGTCTGAAATGTTTATTTTAACATGGTTGGTAGTTTCAGAAATGGTTAGTTCAATGTTACCTTTTCCTTCCATTGCATCAATAGCATTTTTTACTAAATTTTCAATAACCCAACTAAACAGTTGTAAGTTAATATTACAATAAATAAGAGTGTTAGAAGTGTTGAAGTTAAAGAATACTTGTTTAGAACTTCTAGATTTTAAATAATTGAAAGCTATTTCTGTAGCTTCAACAATATTTTCTTGTTTTAAAACCGGAACCGAACCAATTTTTGAAAATCGTTCAGCAATAATATTTAGACGCTCAACATCTTTTTCAATTTCTTCAACGGTTGTTTTGTCGATGTTTTCTAAGCGTAAAATTTCAACCCAACCTAATAATGAAGATAAAGGTGTGCCTATTTGATGGGCCGTTTCTTTAGCCATTCCTGTCCATAATTTATTTTGATCGGCTATTTTATTGGATTTGAAAAACAGGTAAATAACACTCGCAAATAGCACCAATATTAAAACCAACGCAATAGGGTAATACTTTAATTTCGTTAATAAATCAGAATCTCTGTAATGAATAAATTGATTGATGTTTGCATTTTTGTAACTGATAGTAATTGGCGAATTCTGACTTTTCATAATCGCCAATTGCTCCTTTAAATACGTTGTTTTTTTAACCTTTAAAGAGTCTAAGTTAGACCAATCGGTAATACTGTCTTTTTCATTGGTAACAATCATAGGTATGTTATGATTGTTACCAATAATTTTATATTCTAAGGAAATGTCAGCATTTAAGTCCGCACTGCTTAATCTTTCATAGGCCTTGGCTAAAACTTCCATTTTGGCACGTTCTTCCGTTTTAAATTTCATAAAGAAATCGTACGTATTCCACAAAATAAGCGCTACTATAATAAAAGAAGCGACCAATACCAACCAACGAATTATTTGTGTGTTTTTGTATGAAGCCATGATTCAAATATAAAATATATGTTGTTATAACTAATAAATTAAATTGATATTATTTTTTAGTACAATTATTTGTGATTGATTATTGGCTTTGATGTTGATAAGTTTACAAAATAACCTACAGAATATTTTGGAATTGATGCCTTAAAAAAATTACATTTGCGAAAGCATATTTTTAAAATAAAGAAATAATAAGCACTATAAAAAGTGTTTTTTAATGAAATAAAGTGAAACATGGAAGTTACAGGGAAAATTAAAAAAATTGACGAAACTAAAACTTTTGGAGCAAGCGGTTTTAGAAAAAGAGAAATGGTAGTTACAACAAATGAGCAATATCCTCAAATGTTAATGATTGAATTTGTTCAAGACAAATGCGATTTATTAAACAGCTATCAAGTTGGACAAGATGTGAAAGTTTCTATCAATTTAAGAGGTAGAGAATGGATAAACCCACAAGGTGAAGCTGTGTATTTTAACTCTATACAAGGATGGAGAATTGAAGCAGCAGCAGCTGAAGGAGCAGGAGCACCAACAGCACCTCCAGTTGATAGTTTTGAAAAAACTGCTGATGTTAGTGATAGTGAACCAGACGACTTACCATTTTAAGTAAGTTTTATAATATATAAAAAAGAGAAAAGCGAAAGTTTTTCTCTTTTTTTGTTTAGTTATATTTGTAGAAATTAGCAGTTATGTTTTTACTTTCAAAAGAACTTTTTTTTCCGCCAGTAACGTATGCCAATGAAGATGGTTTGTTGGCTGTTGGAGGAGATTTATCGGTTGAAAGATTAGAGTTGGCTTACAAAAATGGAATTTTTCCTTGGTTTAATGAAGGTGAACCAATTATTTGGTATAGTCCCAATCCTAGAATGGTGTTGTTTCCAAAAGACTTGAAAATTTCAAAAAGTATGAAGCAAGTCATAAGAAAAGGTGCATTTAAAGTAACATTCAATCAAAATTTTTCAGAAGTTATTGCGAATTGTAAAAATGTATACAGGCCAGATCAAGGAGGAACTTGGATTACCAATGAAATGCAGCAAGCTTATATTGAATTGCATAATAAAGGAATAGCAAAATCCGTAGAGGTTTGGTTGAACAATGAATTGGTAGGTGGTTTATATGGAATAGATTTAGGAACTGTTTTTTGTGGTGAAAGTATGTTTAGCACAGTAAGTAACGCTTCAAAATTGGCGTTTATTTATTTGGTTCAAAAATTAGAAAAAGAAAATTATAAACTAATAGATTGCCAGGTGTATAACAATCATTTAGCCAGTTTAGGGGCTGATGAGATTTCAAGAGATGCGTTTTTGAAATATTTAGAAAATTAATTATATGAGAAGTTCAGTATATTTGAACTTCAATAAAAAGGAATACAATGGATTTAAAAGATGGACAATTAGTAGTTGATAATTGGATTAAGGAACACGGCGTTCGTTATTTTAATGAACTAACAAATATGGCGCAATTAACGGAGGAAGTTGGTGAAGTTGCACGTATTATAGCACGTAGATATGGTGAGCAAAGTGAAAAAGAAAGCGATAAAAATAAAGATTTAGGCGAAGAATTAGCCGATGTTGTTTTTGTTGTGTTGTGTTTAGCCAATCAAACGGGCATTGATTTACAAGCTGCTTTTGATAAAAAAATGGATGTAAAAACAAAACGTGATCACGATCGCCATCATAACAATCAAAAATTAAAATAAATGAATCAATACAAAAGTCAGTCGTTTATAAAGTTAACCATCCGATTTGGATTGCTATTTTTAATTACCGTTTCAATTATAAAAATATTCATGGCTATTTTTAACACAGGAAGTTTTGATGGAATGATAGCGCTTTATTTTGGTAAAGATACTTTCTTGCAATTCTTTGAAATTCAGTTAGGTATGTCTTTGTTGTACGGTTTGTTTATGGCAGGCTATTATAAGTTTATTAAAAAATAAGTTTTAAATTTAAACCTATCAGGGATACAGAATCTATTAGATTAGCAACTTTTCTCTTGTATTAAAATGCCTAATATTGCTCACTAAATTTGGATACTATTTTTTGAGCATTAACTTTGTGGCCTGAAAATAAAATATTTTTTAATTAAGTTGCTAAAGCGCTATTGTATGGAATTATTAAAGATTGATAAAATAACTAAAACTGTAAGTGGAACTATTGAAATTACAGGCTCAAAAAGTGAAACAAACAGATTGTTGGTTTTACAACAATTTTATCCAAATTTAAAAATTGAAAACACCTCAAATTCTGATGATGCTATTTTAATGCAAAAAGCATTGGTAAATACTACTTCTGAAGTAAATATTGGTCATGCAGGTACGGCTATGCGTTTTTTAACAAGTTATTTTTCAGTAAAAGAAAATTCTGAAGTTATTTTAACGGGATCGCATAGAATGAAAAATAGACCTGTTAAAATTTTGGTTGATGCCTTAACCTCATTAGGTGCAGATATTCAATATGTTGAAAAAGAAGGTTATCCTCCGTTAAAAATTAAAGGAAAAAAATTAACGAAAGGTGTTGTTGAAATTGAAGGGAATGTAAGTTCTCAATATATTTCTTCATTATTGTTAGTTGCACCAACGTTACAAAACGGACTAAAATTAAAGTTTAAAGGTGAAATTACTTCGGTTCCTTATATAAAAATGACATTGGCTTTGTTAGCTGAATTAGGAGTTGAACTTTCTTGGGATGATGATACTATTTTAATTCAACCAAAACCAACAATTGAAGATAAAACTGTAGTAGTAGAATCAGATTGGAGTTCGGCATCGTATTATTACAGTTTGGTTGCATTAAGTCCTAATTCTGAAGTAAAACTTTCTTCCTATAAGCAACATAGTTTGCAAGGTGATTCGGTTTTAGCAAATATTTATAAAAATTTAGGTGTTGAAACTACTTTTGAAAACAATTCAATAATATTAAAAAATACAGGACATTTAAATCCTTCAAAATTGATGGATTTAAACTTAATAGGTGCTCCAGATATTGCACAAACAATTGTTGTAACCTGTTTTGGATTGGGTATGGAATGTTATTTAACCGGGCTTCATACTTTAAAAATTAAAGAAACTGATAGATTGGTTGCTTTAAAAACTGAAATTGAAAAATTAGGTGGCAAAGTTGAAATTACCAACGAAACGTTACAATTAGCTTCTTCAAAAATAATAAACGAAAATATTAGTATTGCAACCTATGATGATCATAGAATGGCAATGGCATTTGCGCCTTTGGCAACAAGGGTTTCAATTGCAATTGAAGAGGCAAATGTAGTGTCAAAATCGTACCCAACTTTTTGGGAAGACTTTAAAAAAGTAACATCGTAAAAGACTCTTTAACAAACTTTTATTGCAAATCACTTGACAACGCCTATGCCGATGTTGTATATTTGCGCTCATTCTATAAAAAAAATACATGAAATTATCACATTTTAAATTTGAATTACCTGAAGATTTATTAGCAGAATATCCTGCGGAACACAGAGATGAATCTAGACTAATGGTGTTAAATCGAAAAGAGAAAACTATTGAACATAAGCAGTTTAAAGATTTAATCAATTATTTTGATGAAGGTGATTTAATGGTGTTGAATAACACAAAAGTTTTTCCTGCACGTATGTATGGTGAGAAAGAAAAAACGGGAGCAAGAATTGAAGTTTTTTTATTGAGAGAATTAAATGCCGAAAGCAGGTTATGGGATGTTTTGGTAGATCCTGCAAGAAAAATTAGAATTGGAAATAAATTATTTTTTGGTGATGACGAAAGTTTAGTTGCTGAAGTTATTGATAATACTACTTCAAGAGGAAGAACGTTGCGTTTTTTATATGATGGTTCTTATGAAGAATTCAGAAAAAAATTAGAAGAGTTAGGAGAAACTCCACTTCCAAAATACATTAAAAGAGAAGTTGAAGCTTCAGATGAGGAGCGTTATCAAACAATTTACGCTAAAGAAGAAGGCGCTGTAGCTGCACCAACTGCAGGTTTACACTTTTCTAAACATTTAATGAAACGTTTAGAAATTAAAGGTGTTGATTTTGCAGAGGTTACTTTACACGTTGGTTTAGGAACTTTTAGTGCTGTTGAAGTTGAAGATTTATCAAAGCATAAAATGGATTCTGAACAGTGTGTCGTTTCTCAAGAAACAGCCGATGTAGTAAACAACGCAATTGATGCAAAAAAACGTGTGTGTGCTGTAGGTACTACTGTTATGCGTGCTGTTGAAAGTTCAGTTTCATCAAATCATCGTTTAAATTCTTACGATGCTTGGACAAATAAATTTATTTTTCCTCCGTATGATTTTAGCATTGCAAACTGTATGATTACTAATTTTCACACACCAAAATCTACTTTAATGATGATGGTTGCTGCTTTTGCTGGTTACGATTTTTTAATGGAAGCCTATGACGAAGCTGTAAAAGAAGGATACAAATTTTACTCGTATGGAGATGCGATGTTAATTATATAAACTATACTATTTTTTTTGAATATACCTGATTCCCGCTCATGCGGGAATCTTTTTATAAACTTGTGAGATAATGGATAAGAAAAAAGACATACGATCATTAACAAAAGAAGAATTAAGAGCTTTTTTTGTTGCTCAAAATGATAAAGCTTTTAGAGGTAACCAAGTTTATGAATGGCTGTGGGCAAAAAGCGCACATTCTTTTGAAGATATGACCAATATTTCAAAAGAAACGCGTCAAATGCTAGAAGAAAATTTTGTAATCAATCATATTGAGGTTGATCAAATGCAGCGCAGTTCAGACGGAACGGTTAAAAACGCTGTACGTTTACATGATGGTTTAATTGTAGAGTCGGTGTTAATTCCAACAGGAACAAGAACTACAGCTTGTGTTTCTAGCCAGGTTGGTTGTAGTTTAGATTGTAGTTTTTGTGCAACAGCACGTTTAAAGAAAATGAGAAACTTAAACCCTGACGAAATTTATGACCAGGTGGCTGCAATTAATAAAGAAAGTTTACTGTATTACAATCGCAAACTTTCAAACATTGTTTATATGGGAATGGGTGAACCCTTAATGAATTACAACAATGTATTAAAATCTATTGAAAAAATTACTTCACCAGAAGGTTTAGGAATGTCGCCAAAAAGAATTACAGTTTCTACTTCAGGAGTGCCAAAAATGATTAAAAAATTAGCTGATGATGAAGTTAAATTTAATTTGGCGGTATCATTACACTCAGCTATTGATGAAGTTAGATCTAAAATAATGCCTTTTAGTAAAGCTTTTCCTTTGGAAGAATTAAGAGAAGCTATAGAATATTGGTACGAGAAAACGGAGAGCAGAGTTACGTATGAATATGTGGTTTGGAACGGAATAAATGATACTAAAGAAGCCATACAAGCTTTAGTAAAGTTTTGTAAATACGTGCCTTGTAAGGTAAATTTAATAGAATACAACCCAATTGATGATGGTGAATTTCAACAAGCAAAACCAGATGCTATTAATAATTATATTTCTAATTTAGAAATGAATGACATTATTGTAAATGTTAGAAGAAGCAGAGGTAAAGATATTGATGCTGCTTGCGGGCAATTAGCCAATAAAAGTTAATCTTCGCCTTGTATTTTTTCTTATTTTTGATTTCTTAATGAAACCCGTAGAACAAATAAAGCAACCAATTCTAAAAGAAATGGAACTCTTTGAATCAAAATTCAAAGAAGCCATGGTAACCAAGGTTCCTTTATTAAATAGAATTACCCATTATATTGTTCGAAGAAAAGGAAAACAAATGCGACCAATGTTTGTTTTTTTGGTGGCTAAAATGGTTTCTGGCGGAAGGTTTGAAGACAGAACTTATAGAGGAGCTTCAGTAATCGAATTAATTCATACCGCTACGTTAGTTCATGATGATGTTGTGGATGATAGCAACCGCAGAAGAGGTTTTTTCTCAATAAATGCTTTATGGAAAAATAAAATAGCCGTTTTAGTAGGTGATTTTTTATTGTCGAAAGGTTTATTACTTTCAATTGATAATAACGATTTTGATATTTTGAAATTAATTTCAATAGCTGTTCGTGAAATGAGCGAAGGTGAATTGTTGCAAATTGAAAAAGCTAGAAAGTTAGATATTACAGAAGACGTTTATTTTGAAATTATTCGTCAAAAAACTGCCACTTTAATAGCTGCTTGTTGTGGAATTGGAGCTGCATCAGTAGGAAGTTCAGAAGAAGAAATTCAAAAAATGAGAAAATTTGGAGAGCTTATTGGAATTGCTTTTCAAATTAAAGATGATTTGTTTGATTATACCGATGCAAAAATTGGGAAACCTACAGGTATTGATATTAAAGAACAAAAAATGACATTGCCATTAATTTATACGTTGAATATTTGTTCGAATTCGGAGCGTAAATGGTTGTTAAATTCTGTAAAAAAATACAATAAAGATAAAGGTCGCGTAAAAGAAGTGATTGCATTTGTAAAAGAAAAAGACGGTATTAAATATACAATCGCTAAAATGAAAGACTACCAAGAACAAGCATTGCAAATTCTACAAACCTACCCAGATTCTGAGTATAAAGCATCTTTATTAACAATGGTTAATTACGTTATTGAACGTAAAATTTAAGCAACCAAATCTAAAAAGTTTAGTGTAAAACTTCTTGTTTATCTAATGCTAACAATTCTTCTATATGTTTCCTTGAGTTACACAATCTTGGTACTTTATGCTGTCCTCCTAATTTCCCTTTTTGTTTAAGCCAATGGTAAAATAAACCTTTTGAAGCGATGTTTATTTTCGGCATGGCTAAGGTCATATTATTATATCGTTTTGCTTCGTAATCTGAATTGATAGCTTTTAACGAATTGTCAAGTATTTCAGTGAAATAATCAATATTTTCGGGTTGTTTTTTAAATTCAATAATCCACTCGTGACCACCACTTTTTTTATCTTCCATAAAAATTGGAGCAGCAGTAAATTCACAAACTTCAGCACCTGTTTTTAAACAAGCCTTATTTAAAGCTTCAGAAGCATTTTCAATAATTAATTCTTCTCCAAACACATTTATAAAATGTTTGGTTCTTCCTGTAATTTTTATTCTGTAAGGATCTAATGAGGTGAATTTTACCGTATCTCCAATTAAATAACGCCATAAACCGCTATTTGTAGTAATTACAAGCGCATAATTTGTGTTTAATTGCACTTCTTCAAGTGCTATGGCTTCAGAATTTTCACCATTAAATGTATCCATTGGAATAAACTCGTAAAAAATTCCATAATCTAACATTAACAACATATCAGTTCCGTAGTTTGTATCTTGAATAGCAAAAAATCCTTCCGAAGCATTGTAGGTTTCAAAGTATTTAAACTCTTTTTTCGGAATTAATTTTTTGAATTGTTCTCTATATGGATTGAAACTTACGCCTCCATGAAAATAGACTTCTAAATTAGGCCAAACTTCTAAAATATTGTTTTTTCCTGTTTTTTCTAAAACGCGATTTAAAAATACCATCATCCAAGAAGGAACACCAACCAAACTAGTAATATCTTCTTCAATAGTTTCTTCAACCATCGCTGTCATTTTAGTCTCCCATTCGCCCAATAAAGCAGTTTCCTGTTTAGGAGTACTGCTGAAATCAGCCCAAAAAGGCAAATTTTCAATAATTATAGCTGATAAATCACCAAAATAAGTATGATTGTCTTCGTAAACAGCACTGCTTCCTCCAAGTCGTAAACCTTTTCCCGTAAATAGCTGTGCGTCTTCATTATTGTTAAAGTACAAACACAACATATCTTTGCCGGCTTTAAAGTGGCAATCTTCCAAAGCTTCATCGCTTACCGGTATAAATTTGCTTTTGGCATTTGTTGTACCACTAGATTTAGCAAACCATTTTATAGGTGTTGGCCAAAACACATTTTGTTCACCTTTTCGGGTTCGTTCTATCAAATATTCAAAAGATTCGTACTGTTGTATAGGGATTTTTTGTTTAAAATCGTTGTAACATTTTATTTCAGAAAAATGATATTTCTGTCCTATTTCAGTGTCTTTTGCTTTTTGAAGCAACCTGTAAAGTAACTCTTTTTGAACTTCAATTGGATATTTCAAAAAAAGTTCTACTTGGTGTATTCTTTTTTTTAGAAACCATGAAATTATTGAATTTACTATTGGAAATGGCATATTTTATTAAGTATCTTTAACAAGTTAAAAATAAGAAAAACTTTTATGCAATATCAAACTGTTTTA
The DNA here is from genome assembly GCF_900188235.1 of Lutibacter agarilyticus. Taxonomy (GTDB): domain Bacteria; phylum Bacteroidota; class Bacteroidia; order Flavobacteriales; family Flavobacteriaceae; genus Lutibacter; species Lutibacter agarilyticus. Next base: position 20,957 of record NZ_FZNT01000007.1, read on the forward strand.
AAAAAAATGATGACGGAGTTAAATAATGAGGTTTCTTATTATTTAGATGTGGAAAACGATTTTCTAAATATGAATCAATTATTAGATCGTGAACTTGAAATTAGCTTTGAAGGGTATCAATGTTTGTGTTGTGGAAAAGAAAAAAAAATATTTAGACAAGGCTTTTGTTATGAATGTTTTTACGACAGTGCAGCGGTAGGAGATTGGATTATGAACCCTGAATTAAGTAAAGCCCATTTAGATATTGAAGACCGCGATTTAACCTATGAAAAAAAGGTACAATTAAAACCACATGTTGTTTATTTAGCATTATCAAGTAACGTGAAAGTTGGTGTTACCCGAAAAACTCAAGTTCCAACTCGTTGGATTGATCAAGGAGCAAGTAAAGCTATTGAAATTGTTGAAGTTCCTAATAGATACCTAGCCGGAATTACAGAAGTTGCACTAAAAGAATACGTGGCTGATAAAACTGTTTGGCAAAAAATGCTGAAAAATGAAGTATCGGATGCTGATTTAATTGAAGAACGTGAAAAATTAAAGGCATACATTCCTGATGAGGCAAAGGAGTACTTTTTGGAAAATAATGGAAAAATTACAGAAATTAATTATCCCGTCCACCAATATCCAACCAAAATTAAAACCTTAAATTTAGAAAAAACACCTTTGTATTCAGGGAAATTAAAAGGCATTAAAGGTCAATATTTATTGTTTGAAGATAACACTGTGTTTAATGTTCGAAATAATGAAGGGTATAGAGTTATAATAACAATTAAATAGTTGAAATTAGTATGATTAATTTTTTTCATAAAATAATTGTTGGGACTGTAAAGCGCAGGCTTCAAAAAAACAAAGGAACCAAAAAAAGATTATCAGAAGAAGTAACGAAGGTTGAGGTTAGTATTTCCCATACGATTAGTGAAGTTGTTTTTATTGTAATTGGAGTTTTTTCTGCAGGTTTTGGCTTAAAAGGCTTTCTGTTGCCCAATTTGTTTATTGATGGTGGTGCTATGGGAATTTCATTGCTTATCTCTGAAACAACCAGTTGGTCTTTATCAGTTTTAATTGTGGTTGTTAACTTTCCGTTTATCATTCTAGGTTATTCAAACATTGGAAAACAATTTGCAATTAAAAGTATTTTGGCCATTATAGCACTGGCATTGGTGGTGCATTTTGTGCCGTATCCTTTAATTACTTCTGATAAATTGTTAATAGCTGTATTTGGCGGTTTTTTTCTTGGAGGTGGTATAGGAATGGCAATACGTGGTGGAGCAGTTATTGATGGAACTGAAGTACTAGCCATTTTTTTAAGTAAAAAAACAGGATTAACAATAGGTGACGTTATTTTGATTTTTAATATCATAATATTTTCATTTGGTGCTTATATTTTATCTATTGAAGTTGCTTTGTATGCCATGTTAACTTATATGGCTGCATCAAAAACAATAGATTTTATTATTGAAGGTGTTGAAGAATATACCGGGATTACCATTATTTCGGAGCATAGCGAAAAAATTAGGTTGATGATAACCGAAGATTTAAGAAGAGGTGTTACTATTTATACAGGTAAGGGTGGTTTTAAGAAAAACGGGACAGATTTTAATGAATTTAATATTATTTATACCATTGTAACTAGACTTGAGATTGCTAGATTAAAAACTGAAATTGATAAAATAGATAAAGATGCCTTTATTATAATGAATAGCATTAAAGACACTAAAGGTGGAATGATTAAAAAACGCCCTTTAAAATAAGTCCTAAATTATAAGTTTCAAGATGAAATTTAGAATTAAGATGTTTGAAGATTGAAATCTGTTTACTGATCCTCTCGGTTACGAATAAGATAAACTATAACGAAGCGATAATTTTGGAATTAATAATTTTTTGGTTGAAAATCTAATTAAACAATTTAATTTCTTCACCATCTTTTAGATGAAACCTACTTCGGAAAAGATATACAATAAAATAAAGGATTGGCGTATCTAACAACGCTATTAAAATTTTAAATAAGAATCCGCTTAAAACTAAGGAAGTAAACATACTCCAAGGTAAAACACCAAAAACAGATAACAAGGTAACAACAGTTAAGGTGTCAATAAGTTGAGATGAAAACGTAGAGAAATTATTTCGTAGCCATAAATGTTTTCCATTTGTTTTTCGTTTCCAAAAATGAAAAATCCTAATATCAATAAATTGGGCAAATAAATATGCTAACATAGAAGCCAACACTGCAATTGGAGATAGTCCAAAAACCTTAGAAAATAATTCATTGTTAATTGGTGAGTTTTCAATGGCGGGTGTGTAATTTGAAGCTAAAATAATTCCCATAGAAAAAAACGAAGCAAATATCCCGGCAATAACTACTTGATTGGCTTTCTTTTTACCGTAAATTTCAGAAATAATATCGGTAATTAGAAAGGTGATAGGATAGGGTAAAATACCTACAGATAATTCAAAGCGAAAGAACCCAAAGGGGTTCCAGTAAAAGAATTTTTGAAAAATTAAATTTGAAGCAACCAATGCCGCAATAAACATTGATGCCAAAATCAGGTAAATAGTAAATGCTTCTGATTTTTGTTTTGAATTCATTCTTAGTAAGTTGGTACGAATATAGCAAATTATTACTATTTTTGCGTTTTCAAAATTAATACAATAAACAATTAAAAATGAAAGCATATATTTTTCCAGGTCAAGGAGCGCAATTTACAGGTATGGGTTTAGATTTATACGAAAACTCACCTATAGCTCAAGAATTGTTTGAAAAAGCAAATAAAATTTTAGGATTCAATATTACAGATGTGATGTTTGAAGGAACTGCTGACGAGTTAAAGCAAACAAAAGTAACGCAACCAGCTATTTTTTTACATTCAGTAATTTTAGCAAAAGTATTAGGTGATGATTTTAAACCAGAAATGGTGGCAGGTCATTCTTTAGGGGAACTTTCTGCATTAGTTGCAAACGGTGTTTTAACTTTTGAAGACGGATTGTTATTAGTTTCTAAAAGAGCGTTAGCTATGCAAAAAGCTTGTGAAGCACAAGAATCTACAATGGCAGCTGTTTTAGGTTTAGACGATGCTATTGTTGAAGAAGTTTGCGCAAGTGTTGATGGAGTTGTGGTTGCAGCAAACTATAATTGTCCTGGGCAATTAGTAATTTCTGGAGAAATTTCAGCAATTGATAAAGCCTGTGAATTGTTAACTGAAAAAGGGGCAAGACGTGCATTGAAATTACCTGTGGGTGGAGCGTTTCATTCACCATTAATGGAACCTGCTCGTGAAGAGTTAGCAGCGGCAATTGAAGCAACAACTTTTAGTGAGCCAACCTGTCCTGTATACCAAAACGTAGTAGCAAAAGCAGTTACAAGTCCTGATGAAATTAAAGAGAATTTAATTTCACAATTAACAGCGCCAGTACGTTGGACACAATGTGTGCAAGCGATGGTAGCTGATGGCGGAACTGAGTTTGTTGAAGTTGGTCCTGGTAAAGTATTACAAGGGTTAATGCGTAAGATTGATAGATCAGTTGCGGCAAGTGGAGCGTCATTTTCAGCATAAACAAAATAACTATTATATAAAAGCCTCTGATTTGTCAGAGGTTTTTTTTTGATAAAAATTTAATATTTCTGTAAGTAATTAGTTTTGTTGCGACCAAAAGTTAAAACTTATTAAAATGAAAAAAATAGTTACGTTACTTTGTTTAGGGATTTTATTGGTTAACTGTTCAAACAATGATGATGAAATGGATATTGAAAACAGTACCGAAATAGTTGTAGATGAAACTCAAGAAATGGGTACCGATATGTATGTTGGTAATTTTGTTTCACTAGCACATCCAACATCTGGGGTTGTTTCGGTAAGTGATGATATGTCACGATTAGATTTTAAAAATTTCAAAACCGATAATGGTCCTAAATTATTGGTTTATTTAACAACTGATACGGATGCTACGGAGTATGTAAACTTAGGTGATTTAAAAGGGATTGAAGGAGATTATAATTATACAATTCCTGATGGAACAGATATTGGAAAATATAAATTGGTCAACATTTGGTGTGTAGATTTTTCGGTTAGTTTTGGTTATGCTGAATTAAAAAAATAGGTAACAATTGTTGCATATTAAAAAAATGTGATTACATTTGCATCAATAAAAATCGAAAAAATGACAATTAAGTTTAATATTATGTACCGTATGATGTGTAAAATTTACACAGAGGCTGCTATTGTTTAAAACTTAATAACATAAACATATAGAAACCTCTGAGAAATCAGAGGTTTTTTTTTACAAAATAATTAGAAAAATGAATTTTACTTTCCAAAAAAACATGACAAACCAATGTATAATGTGTATGCAAATGATGCGTAGCACAATGATATGGTATTGCCAAAAATAAAAGGAAATGAATATCTAAATAGATAAGAGTCCCTTTGGTAATACCTAATGCCCAAGGGACTTTTTTATTTTAAAAATTAAAAAAAAACATTAAAAATATAGCATTATGAGTACTCAAAAAATTTCAACACAAGCATTACACGCAGGTCACGATACAACACAAACTTCAGGAACTAGGGCTGTTCCAATTTATCAATCATCATCGTATGTGTTTAATGATACTGAACACGCTGCTAATTTATTTTCATTAAAAGAATTAGGTTTTATTTATACCCGATTAAACAATCCAACAAACGATATTTTACAACAACGTTTGGCAGCTATTGAAGGTGGTGTAGGGGCAGTTGTTTTTGCTTCGGGAACTTCAGCAATTTCAACAGGATTACTAACATTATTAAAAGCAGGAGATCATATTGTAGCTTCTAGTAGTTTGTACGGAGGAACTTTTACTTTGTTAAATGTTACTTTACCAAGATTAGGAATTACAACTACGTTTGTTGATGCTTCAAACCCTGAGAATTTTAAAGATGCTGTTCAAGACAATACTAGAGCATTTTTTGTAGAATCTTTAGGAAATCCAAAATTAGATGTATTAGATTTAGAAGCAATTGCTGAGCATTCAAAAGCAGCAGGTGTACCATTTATTGTAGATAATACAGTAGCAAGTCCGGCTTTATTAAATCCAATTAAGCACGGTGCTAACTTAGTTATTCATTCATTAACAAAATATATTGGCGGACAAGGGAATTCATTAGGAGGCGCTATTATTGATGCAGGTACTTTTGATTGGACTAGTGGAAAATTCCCTGAATTTACGGAGCCTTCAGCTGGTTACCACGGCTTGGTTTATAGTGAGGCTTTAGGAGTAGCAGCATTTACGTTTAAATTAATTTTAGAAGGATTACGTGATTTTGGTGGCGCTTTAAGTCCGTTCAACGCATTTCAAATTATTCAAGGGTTAGAAACTTTACCAGTTCGTATCAAACAACACAGTGCAAATGCATTGGAATTAGCACAATGGTTAGAAAGTAAAGAGGAAGTTGCTTGGGTAAATTATCCAGGATTAGAAAGTAGTAAATACAATGAGTTGGCTAAAAAATATCTACCAAAAGGACAAAGTGGTTTGGTAACTTTTGGTTTGAAGGGTGGTTTTGAGGCGGCTAAAAAAGTAACTGATGCAACTAAACTATTTTCATTATTAGCAAATATTGGCGATACAAAATCATTAATTATTCACCCAGCAAGTACAACACATCAGCAATTAACTAATGAGCAACAAGAAGCATCAGGAGTAACGCAAGATTTAATTCGTTTATCTGTTGGTTTAGAAGATATAGAAGATTTAAAAGCAGATTTAGAAGCAGCATTTACAACAATTTAACAAAGGATTATTGTGAAAGTATTGTGTGAGAATTTTAAATTGCGTTAATTTGCGTTTTAGTTCATAAACTTATAGACTATTGTTATCAAGAAAGGCAGAGGGAATAGACCCGTTGAAGCCTTAGCAACCCTTTATTTTTAAAGAAGGTGCTAAATTCTACCCATTATGGATAGATAACGAAACGTAATTACTACAGGTAATTTCTGCATTTCTCATAACAATAATTTTTTAAGTACAAACAAGCCTGAAAAGGAAGCTATTTTTAAATAATTATTGATGAATCAATTAAAACAAATAACACTCACTAATTTTATTTCTGAAAAAGGAATTAAAAATGAACACATTCAACTTTCCTATGAAGTATTTGGGCAAGAATTATATACGGCGCCTATTATTTTAGTGAATCATGCATTAACAGGTAACAGCAATGTTGCTGGTGATAATGGTTGGTGGATAGATTTAGTGGGTGAACATAAAGTAATTGATACTAATTTTTATACAATTATTTCATTCAATATTCCTGGGAATGGTTATGATGGTTTTTTGATTGAAAATTACAAAGATTTTGAAGTACGTGATATTGCAAATATCTTTTTATTAGGATTGAAAGAATTAAAAATTGAAGGACTTTTTGCACTTATTGGAGGTTCTTTAGGTGGAGGAATTGCTTGGGAAATGGCTGTAATTAAGCCAAATATTACAGCGCATTTAATTTTAGTAGCTACCGATTGGAAATCTACAGATTGGTTAATTGCAAACTGTCAAATTCAAGAGCAATTTTTAACTAACTCTAGTAATCCTGTGCACGATGCGCGTATGCACGCCATGTTGTGTTACAGAACTCCTGAATCTTTTAAAGAGCGTTTTCAACGTTCAAAAAATGATGAATTAGAGATTTTTAATGTTGAAAGTTGGTTGCTACATCACGGTAAAAAATTACAAGAACGTTTTCAATTATCGGCCTATAAATTAATGAATCAGCTGTTGAGATCTATTGATGTAACTAAAGGACGAGACGAACATGTTTTAGATACTATCAAAGCAAATATTCATATAGTTGGTGTTGATTCTGATTTATTTTTTACGGCAGAAGAAAACAAAGAAACGCACAAACAATTAGCACTTACGCATCCCAATGTTACGTACAACGAAATTAATTCGGTACACGGACACGATGCATTTTTAATAGAGTACAAACAATTAGGAAAAATTATAGAACCAATTTTTAATAAAAGTTCTAAAAATAAAAATATGAAAGTAGTAAAATTTGGAGGAAAATCGTTAGCGAGCGGTAAAGGTTTAGATAGTGTTTTAAGCATTATTGCAACTAAAGTCAAAAATAATGAAAAAATAGCTGTTGTTGTTTCAGCAAGAGGTAAAACTACCGATCATTTAGAATCTATTTTAGAAAAAGCAAAGAGCAGTTTACCATATAAAGAAGAGTTTGAATTGGTGAAAAATTACCAGTTAGATGTTGCTTCTGATATTGATTTATCTTCGGAGTTTCAATTGTTAGATGAAATTTTTAGAGGGGTAAATTTATTGGGAGATTACAGTGCTAAAGTAAAAGACCAAGTGTTGGCTCAAGGTGAAATAATGTCGGCTAAAACAATTGCTTTTTTATTAAACAAGCAAGGCGTAAATGCTACTTTTGCTGATACGCGTAAGCTGATTAAAACAAACAATCAATTTGGAAATGCACAGCCTTTTGAAACAACTTCAGAAGAAAATGTGATCGAATATTTTAGAACACAGCCTGAAGATACTACTCAAATTATTACTGGTTTTATTGGTTCAACTTTACAAGGTGAAACAACTACCTTAGGAAGAAATGGAAGTAATTATTCAGCTTCATTAATTGCTAATTTTTTGAATGCTCAAGAATTTCAAAATTACACGCATGTTGATGGTATTTACACGGCAAACCCTGATTTAGTTGAAAATGCTCAAAAAATTGAAAAATTAAGTTATCAAGAAGCCAATGAAATGGCCAATTTTGGAGCAAACATTTTACACGCAAAAACAATTATTCCGTTAATTGAAAAAAATATTCCGTTAAGGATTTTAAATACGTTTAACAATGATAATACGGGAACTTTAATTGGTTCTGAAACAGAGCGTGGCGGAATTAAATCATTATCAGTTGAGCAAGATGTAGCTTTGGTAAATTTAATTGGGCGAGGATTGTTAGGTAAAGTTGGTGTTGATGGTAGAATTTTTGGAGCTTTAGGAAAAGAAAAAATTAGTGTTAGTATTATTTCTCAAGGTTCTTCGGAAAGAGGAATTGGGTTTATTGTTGACGCTAAAGATGGTTACAAAGCAAAAAGAGTTTTAGAAGAAGAGTTTAAAACAGAGTTTCAAAGTAAAGATGTAAGTCAGATTTATATTACAGAAAATGTGTCGGTAATTTCAATTGTAGGGCAAAGCTTACACTCTTTCAATCAGCCGTATAGCGCTTTAATTAAAAACCATATTACACCAATATTAATTAACAATACGGTTACTGGTGAAAATGTATGTTTGGTGGTAAAGAAAACCGATTTAAATAAAGCGGTAAATGTAATTCACGGTGAAATTTTTGGAGTATCAAAAAATATTAACATAGCTATTTTTGGTAAAGGATTAGTTGGTGGAACGTTGATTAACCAAATCTTAAAGAGCAAAGAAAATATTATAAAAAGAAAGAACATCAGCTTAAATATTTTTGCTGTGGCAAATTCTTCAAAAGTGTTGTTGAATAAAAATGGAGTGGACCAAAACTGGGAGCAAGATTTAGCAAATGCTTCTGAAGACAATAATGTTCAAACAATTATAGATTACGCAGAGAAAAATCATTTAGAAAATTTAATTGCCATTGACAATACGGCAAATAGTGCCTTTGTTCAAAATTATATTGATTTAGTTGAAAACGGGTTCGATTTAATTTCTTCAAATAAAATTGCCAATACATTAGATTATGAGTTTTATAAAGAATTGCGTAAAAAATTAAAGGAAAATAAAAAAGCATATTTATACGAAACCAATGTTGGCGCAGGTTTGCCATTAATTGATACTATAAAGTTATTACACGATTCTGGTGAAAATATTACGCAAATTAGAGGTGTGTTCTCTGGTTCGTTAAGTTATTTGTTTAACAATTTTTCAGTGCAAGACAGACCTTTTAGTGAGGTGTTAAAAGAAGCTATTGAAAAGGGTTATACAGAACCTGATCCGCGTGAAGATTTATGTGGAAATGATGTTGGACGTAAATTATTGATTTTAGCTCGTGAATTGGATTTGCAAAATGAGTTTACCGATGTGAAAATTGAAAACTTGATTCCTGAAGATTTAAGAGAAGGTTCTTCAGAAGAGTTTTTAGGTAAATTAGCTGAAATGGATGCGCCTTATAAAGCAATAAAAGATGCTCAAAAAGAAGGTCATGTGCTGCGATATATTGGTGACTTGTCTGGGGATTTACAACAAGATAAAGGAGTGTTAGAAGTGAAATTAATTTCAGTACCTGCGAATAGTGCTTTAGGTCAAATTCAAGGTGCCGATGCTATTTTTGAAGTATTTACAGAATCGTATGGAGAAAAACCAATTGTAATTCAAGGAGCCGGAGCCGGAGCTGCAGTTACTGCAAGAGGTGTATTTGGTGATATTTTACGATTGGCAGAAAAAAATTAAGAAATAAAATATAGAACCTAACAGGTTTAAAATGCGTTAGCGATAGGAGTGATATCCTTTTTTGATGTGTAACGTAAAAAAAGATTTAACGGATAGCGCGACCTGAAAGGGAACGCCCAAAAAAAGTAATAGATTAAAATGGATAGCAAAAATTTTGAAACAGAGGCGATACGTACGCAAATAGAACGATCTCAATTTCAGGAGCATACAACACCAATGTATGTAACTTCAAGTTTTGTGTTTGATGATGCTGAAGATATGCGAGCTTCGTTTACTGAAGAAAAAATTAAAAATATTTATTCGCGTTATAGCAATCCAAATACTTCTGAATTTGTTGAGAAAGTAATGAAAATGGAAGGTGCAGAAGATGGTTATGCGTTTGCTTCAGGTATGGCAGCTATTTATTCAACCTTTGCTGCGTTGTTAAGTAGCGGAGATCATATTGTTTCGGCACGTTCAATTTTTGGTTCAACACATACGTTGTTTACCAAGTATTTTCCGAAGTGGAATATTTCAACATCTTATTTTGATATTAATAATCCTGATGAAATTGAAGCGCTAATTACGCCTTCAACAAAAATATTATATGCAGAATCTCCAACAAATCCTGGAGTTGATATTATAGATTTAGAGTTGTTGGGTGCAATTGCTAAAAAACACAATTTATTATTAATTATTGATAATTGTTTTGCAACACCTTACATTCAGCAGCCTATAAAATATGGTGCAGATTTAGTGGTACATTCTGCTACCAAATTAATGGATGGACAAGGAAGAGTTTTGGGAGGAGTAACCGTTGGAAAAGCTGATTTGATTCGTGAAATTTATTTATTTGCGCGTAATACGGGTCCGTCATTAGCGCCTTTCAACGCTTGGACCTTGAGTAAAAGTTTGGAAACATTGGCAGTTCGTGTTGATAGGCACTGTGAAAATGCGTTAAAAATTGCCGAGGTTTTAGAAAATAATGAATTTATTTCAAAAGTAAAATACCCGTTTTTAAAATCGCATCCACAATATGAAATTGCTAAAAAGCAAATGAAATTAGGTGGAAATATTATTGCTATTGAGGTAAAAGGAGGTATTGAAGCTGGTCGTAAATTTTTAAACAGTATTAAAATGTGCTCATTGTCGGCTAATTTAGGAGATACCAGAACTATTGTTACGCACCCAGCATCGACTACGCATAGTAAATTAAGTGAAGATGAACAGCTTGAAGTAGGTATTACGCCAGGTTTGGTTCGTATTTCAGTTGGGTTAGAAAATGTAAATGATGTAATTGAAGACATTACTCAAGCGTTAAAATCGTAAATTTTTAGGGATATTTATGTAGATATGTTAAAACTTACACAACTAATAATCTAAAAGCCTATCGAGTTGGTAGGGTAATAAAAAAAGTGTATGTTTGTACCCGAAAAAATAGTTAATAAATAGAATGGTGTTAGATCAATTTTTTATTTCAAACAAAAACAACAAAGAGGAAGATTCATTTAAAAGTGATAAATCTTCTGAAAAACCTGCAAGAAGTATTGTAAAGGCTATAAGCTGGAGGATATTAGGTACTATAGATACTATTGTTATTTCTTGGATTATAACAGGGGAAATTACCTTGGCATTGTCTATAGGGTCAATTGAGGTGTTAACAAAAATGGTATTGTACTTTTTTCATGAAAGACTTTGGAATATTGTAAAATGGGGCAAATAATGGAGAATTTAGATATAGAACAAATAAATAAAGATTTAAAAGGGAAATCACCTGAGGAAATAATTACTTGGGCTTTAAGTATTGCTAAAAATCCTTTGGTAACTACAAATTTTAGACCTTATGAGGTGGCAATTTTAAGTGCTTGTACACAAGTAGATTCAGAATTAAAAGTGATTTGGTGTGATACGGGGTATAACACACCTCAAACGTATAAGCATGCAAATGAATTGATTAATTCTTTAGAATTAAATGTGCATTTATATGTGCCAAAACAAACATCATCTTACAGAGATGCTGTAATGGGAATTCCTCAAATTGAAGATCCTAACCACGCTATTTTTACAGAACAAGTAAAGTTAGAACCTTTTAATAGAGCAATGGCAGAGCATAAGCCTGATGTTTGGTTTACAAACTTAAGAGCAGGCCAAACAGCATTTAGAAACAGTATTGATATTGTTTCTATGAGTAAAGACGGTTTGTTAAAAGTTAGCCCTTTTTATCATTGGTCAGATGAACAATTAGATACTTATTTAGAAGAGCGTAATTTGCCAAATGAGTTTAAGTATTTTGACCCAACAAAAGTATTATCGAATAGAGAATGTGGATTGCATTCATAAAAATAGAATAATGACAGATACGTTACAAATAAACGCATTAGAGAACGAAGCAATTTATATTTTTAGAGAAGTTGCAGCGCAATTTAAAAAACCAGTATTATTATTTTCTGGTGGAAAAGACTCAATTACTTTAGTAAGATTGGCTCAAAAAGCATTTTATCCTGCTAAAATTCCTTTTCCATTAATGCATATTGATACAGGACACAATTTTCCTGAAACTATTGAATTTAGAGATCGTTTGGTTGAAGAATTAGGCTTAGAATTAATTGTACGAAATGTACAAGATTCTATTGATGAAGGAAAAGTGAAGGAAGAGTCAGGAAGATATTCAAGTAGAAATATGTTGCAAACGACCACTTTATTAGATGCTATTGAAGAGTTTAAATTTGATGCTTGTATTGGTGGTGCACGTCGTGATGAAGAAAAAGCAAGAGCTAAAGAGCGTATATTTTCAGTGCGTGATGATTTCGGGCAATGGGATGAAAAAAACCAACGTCCTGAATTATTTGATATGTTAAACGGTGAAATTGACTTTGGACAAAATGTTCGTGTTTTTCCAATTTCAAATTGGACAGAATTAGATGTGTGGACGTATATTGAACGTGAAGATTTAGAAATTCCTTCAATTTATTTTGCACACAAACGTCAAGTGTTTTTAAGAGACGGACTTATTTGGTCAGCATCAGAATACGTTTATAGAGATGAAGAAGAGGAAGTTGAAGAGCGTATGGTTCGTTTTAGAACGGTTGGAGATATGAGTTGTACAGCAGCTGTAGATTCTTATGCAACTACAATTAGTAAGGTAGTTGAGGAGATTAGAGATTCAAGTATTTCAGAACGTGGTGCTAGAATTGATGATAAAAGATCTGAAGCAGCAATGGAAGAGCGCAAACAACAAGGGTATTTCTAAAATTTTCGAAAGAAAATTTTGCCTTTAGCTAGTGGCTTTTAGCCTTTAGCAAATTAAAAAAAACATAAAATTAAGCCAATAGCCAAGAGCGAATGGTAAAAAGCTAAACAAGAAAATGGAAGTTTTAAAAATAGCAACAGCAGGAAGTGTAGATGACGGAAAGAGTACTTTAATAGGACGTTTGTTGTACGATACAAAATCGTTAACAAGTGATAAATTAGAAGCAATAGAACGTAGTTCAAAACAAAAAGGATACGATTATTTAGATTTTTCTTTAGCAACAGACGGTTTGGTAGCTGAGCGTGAGCAAGGAATTACAATTGATGTAGCTCATATTTACTTTTCAACAGCAACAAAAAGTTACATTATTGCTGATACTCCAGGACACGTAGAGTACACAAGAAATATGGTTACAGGAGCATCCACTTCACAAGTAGCTATTATTTTAATTGATGCGCGTCACGGTGTTATTGAGCAAACATATCGTCACTTTTTTATCAATAATTTATTGAGAATTAAAGATGTAATTGTTGCGGTTAATAAAATGGATTTAGTTGATTTTTCTGAAGAAAGATACAATGAAATTAAAGCCGATTTTCAAAAAGTAGTTGAAAAAAGTGATTACGAAGATCAACAAATTACATTTATTCCAGTAAGTGCTTTAAAAGGTGATAATGTTGTTGAAGGATCAACTAGTATGAATTGGTATGATGGAGAAACATTATTACAACATTTAGAAAAAATTGACACAAAAGATGTGTATAATAGCGGAAGAACACGTTTCCCTGTTCAATATGTAATTCGTCCAAAAACTGAAGAATACCACGATTATAGAGGGTATGCAGGTAAAGTTTATGGTGGAGATATTTCAGTAGGAGATGAAATTGTAGTGTTACCTTCAGAAACAAAATCAAAAGTAAAAGAAATTTACTTCTACGATAAAAAATACGAAACGGCAGCACGCAGATCTTCCATCACATTAACATTAGAAAATGATGTAAATGTAAGTAGAGGAGATATGATTGTAAAAGCTAATGAATTGCCAAAAGTTGATAAGAAATTTACAGCTACCATTTCTTGGATGGATGGGAAACAATTGGAAGCTGGTTCAAAATATATTTTACAGCATGGCGTAAATAAAGTATTAACCAAAGTGAGTGCAATTCACAATAAAATTCATCCAGATTATTCTGGAATTGAAGAAGGGGTTTCAAGTTTGCAAATGAACGATATTGCATCGGTTTCATTTCAATTAAACAAGCCAATTTTCTTTGATTCATTTAAAGAACACAGAACAAATGGGGCGTTTATTTTAATTGATCCACAAAGTAATAATACCGTTGGGGTAGGTTTTATTGACTAGGTTAATTATCTAAAAATCAATTACATATATTTTATTTTGGCTCATATTTAGGTGTGGGCTTGGGATACAACAATTACTAACTAAAAAAATCACATACAATGCAAAGCTTTAGAAGCGAGATCGAAAATCCGATCGTCGAAAAGGATATTATTGACTTAGAGAAAAAAATTCAACTGTTTTACAAAGGTGAAATAGATGAAGAACGTTTTAGAAGTTTACGTTTGGCTCGTGGTGTTTATGGGCAACGTCAGTTTGGTGTTCAAATGATTCGTATTAAGTTGCCTTACGGTAAATTAACAAGCGAACAGCTGCATAGAATAGCCAATGTTTCTGATGAATATTCTAGAGGAAGATTGCATATTACTACGCGTCAAGATATTCAAATTCACCATGTAAGTTTAGATAGAACACCTGAACTTTGGGCAGAACTAGAAAAAGACGATATTACTTTACGTGAAGCTTGTGGTAATGCAGTTAGAAATGTAACAGCAAGTGAAACAGCTGGTATTGACAAAGACGAGCCTTTTGATGTTTCTCCTTACGCACATGCAGTTTTTGAATTTTTTTTAAGAAATCCTATTTGTCAAGAATTAGGGCGTAAGTTCAAAATTTCATTTTCAGGAACTGATAAAGATACGGCATTGAGTTTTATGCACGATTTAGGTTTTATAGCTAAAATTGAAAATGGAACTATAGGATTTAAAGTGATGATTGGTGGTGGTTTGGGTTCTCAAGCTAGATTGGCGGATACCTTATTTGAATTTATTGAAGCTGATAAAATTATTCCAGTTACTGAAGCTGTATTGCGTGTATTTGATAGGTATGGAGAGCGTTCAAAAAGAGCCAAAGCCAGATTGAAATTCTTAATTAAAGATATTGGTTTTGAGGCATTTGTAAAATTAGTTGAAGAAGAGCAAAAAGCATTGTCAATAACTACATTTCCAATTGACACAACTGATTTTGATTCAGAAATAAATTTAGATCATATTAAAGAAATTCCTGTAGTAGTAATTGAGGATGAGGCTGCATTTGAAGCTTGGAAAACAGCAAACGTAATTGCGCAAAAACAAGAAGGATTTAGTGCTATTGGAATCAAAGTACATTTAGGCGATTTTTACACAGATAAAGCACGAATTTTAGCAGATTTAGTTAAGAATTATGCGGGGAATGAAATTCGTTTGTCATTGCGTCAAAACATATTAATTCGTCACGTAAAAAATGAATTATTGCCATTTTTTTATGTTGAATTGCAAAAGTTAGGTTTTGTTGATGTAGGTTATGAAAGTACCTTAGATATTACCTCTTGCCCAGGAACAGATACGTGTAACTTAGGTATAGCAAGTAGTACCGGTGTTTCTGCAGAGTTAGAAAGAGTGTTAAAAGTAGAGTTCCCTCAATATGCAAATAACAAAGATATTACCATAAAAATTAGTGGCTGTATGAACTCTTGTGGGCAACATACAATGGCGCATATTGGTTTTCAGGGCATGTCTATTAAATCTGGAAATTACGTTGCTCCTGCTTTGCAAGTGTTGTTAGGTGGAAGTGTGTTAGGAAATGGTGAAGGAAGAATTGCAGATAAAGTGTTAAAAATTCCAAGTAAACGAGGGCCGCAAGCTTTACGTTCTATTTTATTTGATTATCAAGAAAATGTTGCGGTAGGTGAATCGTTTATAAATTATTACGATCGTCAAGGAGAAAAGTATTTTTATGATTTATTAAAATCATTATCAGATACCACAAATTTAGAGCAATCAGATTTTATTGATTGGGGAAGCGAACAAGCTTACGAAAAGGCGGTTGGAGTAGGTGAATGTGCTGGTGTTGTAATAGATTTAATTGCAACACTGTTATTTGAAAGTGAAGAAAAGTTAGATAATTCAGCAGCATCATTAAATTTAAACCAATATTCAGATAGTATTTATTACGCTTATTCAAGTATTGTAAATACAGCAAAAGCATTGTTAATTTCAGAAGGGAAAAAAACAAATACGCACGCTGGAATTATTGCTGATTTTGAAGCGATTTTTAGCGATAAAATTGATTTAGGAGTGCCATTTTCTGAATTCATTTTTCAAATAAAAAATAATGAGCCAACTCAAGAATTTGCACAAAATTATTTGATAGATGCTCAATTGTATTATAAAAAGGTAGATGCATACAGAGCACAAGTGATTACTGATGGAAAATAAAATAACACCTAAAGTAACCTTAATAGGTGCAGGTCCAGGAGATCCAGATTTAATAACTGTGAAAGGTGTAAAGGCGTTGGCAAAAGCGAAGGTGGTTTTATACGACGCCTTAATAAACCGTGAATTGTTAGCGTATGCTCCAAATGCAGAAAAGATTTTTGTAGGAAAAAGAAAAGGTTTTCACAGATATTCACAAGATGAAATAAATGAATTAATTGTAAAAAATGCTTTTGAATATGGTGAAGCTGTTCGTTTAAAAGGAGGTGATCCTTTTGTATTTGGAAGAGGTTCTGAAGAGATTGATTATATTGAATCTTTTGGGATAGAAACTGAAGTGATTTCAGGTATTTCGTCATCAATGGCGGTACCTGCAAGTCAAGGTATTTCTTTAACCAAAAGAGGTGTCTCAGAAAGTTTTTGGGTAATTACAGGAACTACTTCAGAACGGAAATTATCTAATGATGTGTGTTTAGCGGCGCAGTCAACAGCTACAGTAGTAATTTTAATGGGAATGAGCAAGTTGAACGAGATTGTTGCTATTTTTAAAAAGTACAATAAATCTGAAGTGCCAACGGCTATTATTCAAAATGGTACTACCAAAAGTGAAAAGTTAGGTTTAGGGACTATTGATACGATTGAAGCGGTGGTTGCTCAAAAACAATTAACATCTCCTGCAATAATTGTAATTGGTGAAGTGGTGAAAGAAAGTGCCAAACTTCGTTCGTTTTATGAAAATATTCATGCAGAAGTTTTAAATTCAAAATAAATTAATAATCATTACTATATTTGTTTCTTGTTGAACTAATTTATTATGAGTCAAAACGAATTATACCCAATATTTCTGAAAGTAGCGCAGTTAAATGTTTTAATTGTTGGAGGGGGAAATGTTGGACTTGAGAAATTAACATTCTTGTTAAAGTCTAGTCCAAATGCAAAGGTTACAGTTGTAGCTCCAGAATTTCATCCAGAATTGATTGAGTTAGCGCAAAAACATGCTATTGAATTAATTGAAGATGTATACAAGGTTTCCTACCTAAAAGGACGGCATATGGTAATTGCTACGACTGATGTTGTGCCTGTTAATATTGAAGTGTATAATGATTGTAAAGAGCGTTGTATTTTGGTAAATGTAGCTGACAATCCACCTTATTGCGATTTTTATATGGGTGGAATTGTAACCAAAGGGAATATTAAAATAGCCATTTCAACCAATGGTAAATCACCAACTTTGGCAAAGCGTTTACGTCAGTTTTTTGAAGAAGTAATTCCAGAAAATATAGATGAATTGGCTCAAAACTTAAATGCTTTCAGAAAAACAATAAAAGGCGACTTTCAAGAAAAAGTTGACACTTTAAACACACTTACTAAAGGAATCATTAACAAGAATGAATAATTTCCCTCTTATTAACTGAATTAAAAATCTTCGTATTTTATAATTACTTCAATATACATGAATTTAAATTCTGATATTGAGGTTTTTTATGTGAATTAATTATCGTTTTTAGTGATTTGTTTAAAAATACAATATTATGTTTAGTAAAAACTTGTTTTTGTTGAAATATTGTTAATTTTAAAAAATCTGTATTTTGTGAAATTTCACAAAAAATAGCGTCTAATAAACAATGTTTTTAAATAAATCTTATGGCTTTAAAAATTGTAATTTCTCATAAAACAACCTATAAATACGACAGACCAGTATCTTTATCTCCTCATATTTTTAGATTAAGACCTGCACCGCATAGCAGAACTCCAATAGAATCCTATTCTATAAAAATTAAACCTGAAAATCAGTTTTTAAATTGGCAGCAAGATCCTTTTGGAAATTATATGGCACGTTTAATTTTTCCTGACAAAACAACAGAATTATCTGTTGATGTTGAAATTATTGCAGATTTAAAAACCATAAACCCCTTTGATTTTTTTGTTGAAGAATCTGCTGAAGAATATCCATTTGAATATTCAGAAACCATAAAAAAAGAATTGTCACCATATTTAGAGGTAACTGAAAGAGGAAAGCTTTTAGAAGGGTTTTTAAAAACAATTGATGTTACTCCTAGAAAAACTATTTATTTTTTAATAGATATCAATAGAAAAATTTATGAATATTTAAACTATAATATTCGCTTAGATCCTGGTGTGCAAACTTGCGAAGAATCTCTAGAGAAAAAAAGTGGTTCGTGTAGAGACTACGCTTGGTTGTTTGTACAAACATTGCGTCATTTAGGTTTTGGAGCACGTTTTGTATCAGGTTATTTAGTGCAATTAAAGTCTGATGAAAAATCATTAGATGGTCCTTCAGGTCCTGAAGAAGATTTCACCGATTTACATGCATGGGCAGAAGTTTATTTGCCCGGTGCTGGTTGGATAGGTTTTGATGCTACTTCGGGCTTGTTAGCGGGTGAAGGTCATATACCTTTAGCTTGTACTCCAAATTTTGAAAGTGCAGCTCCTGTTGAAGGAATGACGGATGTTTGTGAAACTGAATTCTTTTTTGAAAATTCAGTAAAACGAATTTTTGAATCGCCACGTGTTACAAAGCCATATACCGATGAGCAATGGAGTGAGATTTATAAACTAGGTTTTAAAGTTGAAAAGCAATTAGAAAAAGGAGATGTTAGATTAACAATGGGAGGTGAGCCAACCTTTGTTTCTATTGATGATATGGAGTCTCCCGAATGGAATACAGATGCTGATGGAGCGCATAAAAGAGCATTGGCAGCAAATCTTACAAAAAGATTCTATGATAAGTTTGCTAAGGGAGGCGTGTTGCATCAGGCACAAGGTAAATGGTATCCAGGTGAGCCTTTGCCTCGTTGGCAATTTGAATTGTGTTGGAGAAAAGATGGTAAGCCTATTTGGCATAACGAAAAATTATTAGCGGCATTTTCAGACGCTTATGTGTTACCCGAGAATGCTGCCAATCGGTTTCTAGAAAAACTCACAAATTATTTAAAAATAACCAACGAGTTTATTATTCCTACTTATGAAGATTCTTTTTATTTTTTATGGGAACAAGGAAAATTGCCTGTTGATTTTGATCCATCAAAAGATAAAGATGGCTCATTGGTTCGAAAAAAATTAAATGAGATTTTAGAAACAGGAACATCAGACCCTGTAGGCTATGTTTTACCTTTAAATAATTCAGGCGGACAATGGTACACAAATCAATGGGAGTTTAGAAGACAGCATATATTTTTAACACCCGGAAATTCTCCAGTTGGATTAAGGTTGCCTTTAGATTCGTTAATTGAGAAGCCAGGAAGTGAGTTTCCTAAGTATGATCCAGATAATTTTTCGAAAAAGAAAAAATTACCAAGTTTTAAAAGATTAGCTTTAATAAGGTATAAAGCTTTTTTAAATGAAGGTGTTTCAGAAAATACGCATGATTATTTTGTGAGAACAGCCATGTGTGCCGAGGTTAGAGAAGGTAAATTATATTTATTTTTACCACCATTAGATAGTGCTGAAATATTTTTAGATTTAATTGCTTCCATAGAATTAACAGCGAGAGATTTAAAAATACCTGTAATTTTAGAAGGCTATGATCCTCCTAAAGATCATAGATTAGAATCTATGAAGATTACTCCTGACCCTGGGGTAATTGAGGTGAATGTGCATCCAACAAATAATTGGAAAGAACTTACTGAAAATACATTCACTATTTATGAGGAAGCTAAAAAGGCGCGTTTAGGTACTGAAAAATTTATGCTAGATGGTAAGCATACCGGTACAGGTGGAGGAAATCATGTAACCTTAGGAGGAACATCTCCTGCAGATAGTCCGCTGTTAAGAAAGCCAAGCTTACTGCAAAGTTTATTAACGTTTTGGCAACATCATCCAGGATTATCTTATTTGTTTTCAGGTGCATTTGTAGGGCCTACAAGTCAGGCACCAAGAATAGATGAGGCGCGTATGGAAAACCTATACGAACTAGAAATAGCATTCAGCCAAATACCAAAAGATGGTGAAGTTCCATTTTGGTTGACTGATCGTTTATTTAGACATTTATTAACCGATTTAACAGGGAATACACACCGTGCAGAGTTTTGTATTGATAAATTATATTCACCAGATTCTTCCTCAGGAAGATTAGGTATTTTAGAGTTGAGAGGTTTTGATATGCCTCCCCACCCACAAATGAGCTTAATGCAAATGTTGTTGGTGAGAACCTTGGTTGCTTGGTTTTGGAAAAAGCCATATCAGCATGATTTAGTGCGTTGGGGAACAGAGTTACACGATAAATTTTTAATTGAACATTATGTACGTGAGGACATTAAAGATATAGTTGCACAGTTAAATAAAGCAGGTTATAAATTTAAAGAAGATTGGTTCAATCCGTTTTTTGAGTTTAGATTTCCGTTGCATGGAATGGTTGATATTAACAATATCCATATTGAATTGCGTTCGGCAATTGAGCCTTGGAATGTGTTGGGTGAAGAAATGACAGGTGGAGGAACAGCAAGGTATGTAGATTCTTCATTAGAAAGAATTCAAGTGAAAGTATCTGATTTTAATGATGATAGATATGTGTTAACGTGTAATGGTGTAAAAGTATTATTGAATAGTACTACGGTGAAAGGTGAATATGTTGCTGGTATCCGTTACAAAGCTTGGGATCCTTATTCAGCATTGCATCCAACTATTGGCGTAGATACACCATTGGTGTTTGATATTGTTGATACTTGGAATAGACGTTCTATTGGAGGTTGTACTTATTTTGTGGCACATCCGGGAGGAAGATCTTATGATACATACCCCGTGAATAGTAATGAAGCAGAGTCAAGAAGAATTAATCGTTTTTGGGAATTTGGACATACGCAAGGTGAAATAGATCCAATTGAAGAAACGATTCAAGATGATGATAATTCAACTAGAAGTGTTCAAGAAAAAGAAAGTTCTAAAAAGTTTAGATATAAAGAAATTCCTGTTAATTTTGAATTTCCAAATACGCTAGATTTAAGAAAAAAATAAGAACTCGAATGCCAATTAGTACAAACACGTTATTTAAAGATTATTTTAAAGATTTTAAAGGATATGATGAGGTGTTTTCATCAGACTTAGGTATTGATAAAAATTGGGATAAACTACTAGATAATCTTTCAAATATTGGTGCTGAAAAGTTAAAAGAGAAGGAAGGTGAGATAGATTGGTTGTTGGCTGAAAATGGAGTTACCTATAATGTTTATAACGACCCAAAAGGATTAAATCGTCCGTGGAAGTTAAATATTGTTCCTTTTATCATTCAAAAAAAAGAATGGGAAACCATTGAAAAAGGAATTCAACAACGATCTGAAGTGTTGAATCTTTTATTGAAAGATATTTATGGAAAACGTGAATTAATTAAAAAAGGAATTATTCCTTTTGAAGTGATATTTTCACATAGAGGTTTTTTACGTGATTGTGATCAAATTCAATACAAAACAGCCAAACAGTTATTAATTCATTCTGCAGATTTAGCTAGAGGTCCTGATGGACGTATGTGGGTTGTAAATGATAGAGCTCAAGCACCTTCAGGAATGGGGTACGCCTTAGAAAATAGGCTTTCAATAAATAAGGTGATTCCTGAGGTTTTTGGAGATATAAATGTTGAGCAAACTTCTTCTTTTTTTAAAGACTTTAATCAATTATTGTTAAAAGCAGCACCAACAAATAAGGAAAATCCTACGGTTGTAATTTTAACTCCAGGTCCTCATAATGAAACTTATTTTGAGCACTCTTATTTGTCTTCATTTTTAGGGTATCCTTTAGTAAAGGGAAGCGATTTGGTGGTGCGAGATGGCAAGTTGTGGATGAAATCTTTAAAAGGATTAAAGCAAATTGATGTAATTTATAGAAGAGTTGATGATGTTTTTATGGATCCTCTAGAGTTAAGAGAAGATTCGTATTTAGGAGTTGCAGGGTTGTTAGAAGTTGTAAGGCTTCAAAATATAGCAATTGTGAATCCAGTTGGAAGCGGAATTCTTGAAAATCCAGGATTAATTCCTTTTTTAAACAGTGTTTGCAAATATTTTTTAAATGAAGATTTAATATTACCTCAAATTGCATCTTGGTGGTGCGGACAAGAAAAAGAGTTGAAATATGTATTAAATCATCTTGCATCACTGGTGGTTAAAAGAATTGATCGTACGCATAGAGAGCATATTTATTTTGGAGAATTTCTATCCAAAAAAGAACTTCAAGATCTTAAAAAGGAAATTTTAAAAGCACCGTATCAATTTGTGGCGCAAGAGAATATTAATTTTTCTACGGCTCCCAATTTTGTAGATGGGCATTTAGAGCCTCGTAAAATAGTTTGCCGTACTTTTTCAGTGGCTAAAGATGATGGATATAGTGTAATGCCAGGTGGCTTAGTGCGTGTTGCTGCAGAGCGAGAAGAATTGTTGGTGTCTAATCAAAAAGGAGGAA
The DNA here is from genome assembly GCF_900188235.1 of Lutibacter agarilyticus. GTDB lineage: Bacteria > Bacteroidota > Bacteroidia > Flavobacteriales > Flavobacteriaceae > Lutibacter > Lutibacter agarilyticus. The sequence goes on from NZ_FZNT01000007.1 coordinate 43,579, forward strand.
CTAGTAAAGATTTTTGGGTGGTAAGCGATAAAAAGCAGCACAATATTCAACGTTATTCATGGCATAAAACAACAGGAAGTTTATCTACAGGGATTAATGATGTATCAAGTAATACTGCAGAAAATTTATTTTGGTCAGGCAGGTATTTAGGAAGAACTATTGTAACTGCAAGATATTTACGAATGGTGTTAAATCAAATGGCAAATGTTCAGTTTAATGACCGGAAATCTGAATCAGAGAGTTTAAGGATTTTATTTCAGTCTATTACAAATATTACATCTACATTTCCTGGTTTTACTGGTAAAAATGAAGAAGCAGCTTTGCTGAATCCTTTGAAAGAAATAGTATCTGTAATTTTAGACGAAAATAAAGTAGGGAGTTTTGCGCAAACCATTTCAAGTTTTACCTATTCTTACTATTCGCTTAGAAATTTATGGTCTAGAGATATGTGGCGCGTTTTTGATAGTATTCAAAAATTATTGAAAAATTTAAAAGATGAAGAAATACATACAATTCCGGTTTTAGTTAAATTTTTTGATAGAATTATTACACGATTAATTGCCTTTATGTCGCTTACCGAAGAAAGTATATTGGTGAAACAAGGGTTGTTGCTTTATTTTATAGGTCTTCAAATGGAAGAAGCTACAATGACTATTGCAAAGTTTAGATCCCTAGTTATAGTACAGCATAATCAAGAGTTGGAGTATGAGGTTTTAGAATCATTATTAAGTAGCCACGAGAGTTTAAATATTTACAGACATAGTTACAGATCATATTTAAGTTTAGAAAACGTAATTAGCCTAATTTTATTAGATAAAGAATACGCAAAGTCACTTGCGTATCAAATTAAAAGGTTGAAAAAAGATATAGATCAATTACCAAATAATAGTAATAATGAGTTTTCAGAATGTCAAAAAAACATTGCTAAAGCTTTTGAAAAGATTCAAAGTTTAAGTGTTGAAGAATTGATACGTGTTAATTCAGAGTCAAATATGCGATTATTACTCGATGCGTTTTTAGAGGAGTTAAGTGATGTGCTTCATGAAACTTCATTGTCTATCTCAAACACTTATTTTAATCATATGTATCAGCAAAATCAGTTGATAAATAAAACAAATGAAGCAAGTTAATGGTTTTTGATATTGTACATACTACTCGTTATAAATATGAGAATGGAGCTTCATTTTGTCATAATTTAGCAACGTTAAAACCTAAAAGTTTTTTTGGGCAATCTTTATTAGATTATAACTTAGAAATTAGTCCCGTACCTACAGATATTTCACATAGAGTTGATTTTTTTGGGAATACAATTACTCGATTTTCAATTCAACAATATCACGAAGAATTAGAGGTGACAGCACGTAGTAAAGTTTTTAGAGATTATAGCAAACAGAATTCTATTACAGACTTTAATGCATCAAATAAAGTAACTTTAAAAGATGCTATTAAAAAGTTAAAAGGTATTCAGCCTGAAATTTTAGAGATAAAACAATTTAAGTTAGATTCTCCTCTAATTTCAAATATTTCCAAGGAAATTAAAAAATATGCTCAGGTTTCATTCAAACCAAATCGAGCTATTTTTGAAGCTTCTTATGAGTTAACGCAACGCATATTTTCTGATTTTGATTTTGATTCGAGTTTCTCAACTATTGCAACACCACTAAATGAAGTGATGGGAGAAAAGAAAGGTGTTTGTCAAGATTTTGCTCAAATAGCGATTGCCTGTTTAAGGTCAGTTGGTTTGGCTTCAAGATATGTAAGTGGCTATATTGAAACTTTACCTCCTGAAGGTAAAGAAAAATTAGTTGGAACTGATGCTTCTCACGCTTGGTTTTCAGTTTATATTCCCGCTTTTGGTTGGGTTGATTTTGATCCTACAAATAATCAGATTCCAAAAAATCAACATATTATAGTTGCGCATGGTAGAGATTATTTGGATGTGCCTCCTTTGAAAGGAGTAACTTATAGTTCGGGAGAAAATAATATGGAAGTTTCTGTAGATATAAGACCAAGTTTAGAGCAAACACAAAGTCAAAGCCAAACACAAAGTCAGTAATTATTTATTGACTTTGTGTTGAAACAGATATGCTTTTTATAATTGAATAATTTGTTGTTTTAAAATAATTTTCATCTAATTTTTCACCAATAATTACTAATTTATTGATTAAGTCGCTGATAAAAACTTGTATGTTTTCTTCAATATCTTCAATTATTTTATATTTAAATTCGGCATTGAGCCTTCTAATTAAAAAAGCTGCAGAATTGTTTTCAATTTTATGGTGTTTCACAAGAATGTTCACATAAGTTTCTATTTGATTTAAGCAACTTTTAATAGATCTTGGGCAGTCTTCATTTAAAATTAAAAATTCTAATGTTGTATTTCTTGTAGGTGTTTTTTTGTAAAATCTTCTCATCATATCGTATGATGCAATACATTTTAATAATGTTGACCATTGATGTGTGTTTCCTTTAATATCCTGATGCTTCATGTTTTCAACAGAGGCATCGCTACATTTTGAATTTATGATCCTTGTAACTTGTAAAGCTCGTTCTAAATAAATACCTAACATTATTACTGCGTACAGTTCATCATGTAAAATAGTTCCTTGTATTTTACTTCGTAATTCGGGAGTTGATTTTGTAATCATAGAAGTAAAATCGTATAAGCCGTTCTTTACGAAAGTTTTGGCGCAATAATTTTTTATCTTATGATTGATGGTGTTTAAAGACTCAAAAAGTTCTGTTGAAATTAAATCTCGAGAACTTCGCGCATTTTCATGTGCAAAATTGAAGGATGAAATTATTGAGTAAGGTTTTTTAATATTTAATCCAATATTAAATAATACATCTTCTTCTTTAAGTTTTACATCTGATTTAGGTATTTCATTACTTGCCATAAATAGAATAGACCTTAAAACAAATTGTCTTGATTGCGACAACTCGCTAGGTGCATCTAATGATGAAAAATAATTAACACTTAAATATCTTGCCAAGTGTTCTGAACGCTCTATATAACGTCCCATCCAAAATAGGTTATTTGCTACTCTTGCTAACATATTACATTATTTTTTTAAAACCCAAGTGTCTTTTGAACCGCCGCCTTGAGATGAGTTTACTACTAAATTTCCTTTGCTAAGTGCTACTCTTGTTAAGCCTCCTTTTAAAACGAATTCTTTATCTTTTCCTAATAGTGTAAAAGTTCTTAAATCAACATGTCGAGGTTCAAAAGACTCACTTTCTTCAATGTAAGTTGGGTGAGTTGAGAGGGACATAATGGGTTGAGCAATATATTTTCGTGGATTTGCTTTAATGGTTTCTTTTACTTTTTGAATTTCTTCTTTGGTTAATTTGTTTCCAATTGAAATTCCATACCCTCCAGATTCATCTACAGGTTTCACAACTAATTTGTCTATGTTTTCTAAAACATAACTTAACTCCTTTTCTCTACTGCAATGGTAAGTGTGAACATTATTTAAAATTGGGTCTTCGTCTAAATAATATTTAATTATTTCAGGCATATACGTGTAAACGGCTTTGTCATCAGCTACACCAGTTCCGGGAGCATTTACTAAAGATACATTGCCTTTTTTGTAAACTGAAAATAAACCTGGTACTCCTAAAACAGAATCTTCTCTAAATTCCAAGGGATCAATAAATAAATCGTCTATTCTTCTATAAATAACATCTACTTTAACAGGACCGTAAATTGTTTGTTTGTATAGAAAATCATTTTCAACAAATAAATCTCTACCTTCAACTAAATCAATCCCCATTTGTTTAGCTAAAAAGGAATGTTCATAATAAGCCGAATTGTAAACGCCAGGAGTAATAATAACGCAAACAGGGTTGTCAACACCTTTTGGTTTTACAGACTCCATAATATCTAATAAATTAGCGCCGTAATCTACAACGGTATGTGCATTGTATTTGTTAAATACACCAAATAAAGCATGTTTAACAGCGGCTCTATTTCCAACTACGTAGCTAACACCCGATGGGCAACGTATATTATCTTCCAATACATAATAATTTCCGTCAGAATGCTTAATTAAATCGGTTCCAGAGATATGGTTGTATATGCCTTCTGGTGGATCTAAATTTACCATTTGAGAAAGAAAGTTTTCCGAAGAGCTTATTAAATCTAGAGGAACAATTCCTTGTTTGATAATTTTTTGGTCGTGATATACATCCCATAAAAAATGATTCAATGCTTTGCTTCTTTGAAGCGCTCCTTTTTCTATGGTAGTCCATTCCTTATTATTAATAATTCTCGGGAATAAATCAAAGGGGAATATTTTTTCAGAAACTTGGTCGGAGTTGTAAACTTGAAAAGTAATTCCGTTGTTGAAAAAAGATTCTTTAGCTCTGTTGTTTAAAGCGTTAAATTCTGTGACAGAATATTGGCTAAAGAGTTTGAAGAGTCTCTTGTAAATTTCTCTCGTTTCTTTGTTTTCTTTAAAAAGTTCATCATAGAATTTTGAATTAAATTCATAAGAGGAAAATAACGGAAGTTGGGTTGTTTTTTTCAAATTTTAATTTTCTATAAATATATAAATAATACGATAAAAATGCTTATTCGTTGAGTAAAAAACATTAAAATTAACTTATTGAAATAAAAACGACACTAAAAATAGATAAATGATAATAATATAATAATATTGAGTTGAGGAATTGATAAGATTGTATATTTACATAGTTTTTATACTTTACTTTATTGATAAATATTGTTTTAAATTGGGTGTTGGTTTAAATCTTTACCAAAGTATAGCTCTCTTTTGATGTTTCGCAAACGGAACATCTGTAGTGTGTAGGAAGATCAGTAAATAAAATTCCAGCAGAAATATGTGCTTTGGCATCTCCATAATCACTATCGTACACAGTTAAGCATTCAGAACATTGGTAAACTTCTTTCTCGATTTTAGCATCTTCAATTTGCTTCTTTTCAGAATCGTCTACTTCACCTAATTTTTCAAAATACAATTTACTCAATTCCATTAATAAGCCGGGTAATTCCATTTTATCAACATCTTGAGCGTACATTAAATACTCTTTAGTATTAGGGTTGAAGTTTTTACAATACAATACATTAAATGTAGGTCTAACATTGTATTCTTTTACAATAGTTGGTACTTGGTTTTTTTCAATAACTGCGGAAGTAAAATAGGTTTCATTTTTAATTCGGTCTGAAATACTGAAATTTAAACCATAAGTGCTAATATCATTTTGATCAAAATTTCGAACAATAGATTTTTTTAATTCTAAAGCTTCTGTATTGTTTACAGGTAAGTGCCAGTTTAATTCTAATGATGAGTGTCGAACGTTGATTCCTTTTTTTCCTAAAAATTTTTCTAAACTTAGTTTGTATTTTCGGTTAATCCCTTTAATTATGAAAGATTTCCAAGGTGTAATACAAATTTTACCAATGCTACTTTCTAAACAGAAATCACAAAAATCTTTTAAGAAATCAACGTTATATTCATTGTTTCTCCAGTACAATCCCAGCCAATATTCATTATCGCCCATTTTATTCATTCCTTCATAATAAGGAAATGGGTGAAACGGAATTTCTAGTTGCTGTTTTATGGTTCTACTATTTGTATCAATTTTTTCGTTTATTAAATCGAATAATAATGAAATATCTGTAGTTTCTTCATAAAATTCTTCAATAGCCTCTGCAATTTTTGGAATATCCCAACTGTAAACTAATACAGGGAATTCAATGTCATTTTCCCAACCTGGAAGATTTAAATTTAAATGCCAATAATCTTCGTTTTCTGAAGCAATAAAATTTAATTGTCCGTTAAATAACGGAACTAATTGTTGTTTAGGGTCACTAATATTAATTTTTAGTGTGGGCTTGAAACGAAATTGTTCTAAAATATATAAATAAGTAGATCCTTTTAACCAATCTGTTGACGGGAAAATATCAGATGAAACATACGAGCATACAATATTTTGAAAATCGTGCTGTTGATTGTAGTCAATGTTAATTGTTGGGTATAAATTGGTAATTTTTTTATTTGATTCTTTATACGGAATTAAAATATCTTGCCTTGAGCCAAATTTAATGGTAGATAGCCCTAACTCTTCAGTCATTCTCAAGATTTGTTTTAATTCTCCTGGAGATAAAACACCACCTTTAATAAAAATACGTTGTAATTTTTGTGTTGTATCCATTTATTTAGCCTTTTTTAAAAGTTCACTTATTTCAGGTTTGCAACTTCCACAGCCCAATCCTGCTCCGGTTTGGGAGCACAATTCATTAAAATCTGTACAGCCATTATTTATGGTTTCTAATAGGTTTCCTTCACCAACTTGGCTACAGGAACAAATTAGTTTTCCCAACACAGGTTTTGTTTCATTTTTTCCTCGTAGTAGCTCGGTCCGCTTTTCTGACAATTCAATTTTTTCTTCAATAAATCGCTTAAATTCTGCAAATTCATTTTTATCACCCATTAAAATAGCACCGACTAAAAGATCATTTTTAATAATACATTTTTTATAAAAATGTTGGTTGACATCTTTTAAAACTACTTCTTCATAAGACGGGTCGTTTTTTGGGATAGAAACCATTCCAATACTGCAAAGGTCTAAATCTTCAAATTTTAAAATATTCATTAAAACAGATCCTTTGTAAATACTATTTAAATCGCCTAGCATAAATTTTGCAGCAATATCAGCTTGTTGTTCAGCAGCCGAAGTAATTCCGAACAAAGCGTTTTCAAACTCAGCAATTTCACCCAAAGCAAATATTTTAGGATTGCTTGTTTGTAGGTATTGATTTACAATTACACCTCTTCCGTACTTTATATGTGTACCTTTAACTAGTTCAATGTTTGGTAATGTTCCAATGGCATACACAATGGCATTAGCATTTATAATTCTACCAGTTTTTAATGATATTGAAAGTTTGTTAGGGATGTCTTCATCTTCAAAAACTGTACTTACTTCATTATTAAAATAGATTTGAATTCCACGCTCTTGAACATTTTCAGCCAATAGTTCACTAGCTATTCTATCCAATTGACGTTCCATTAAACGTGGAGCTCTTTGAATAATGGTGATATTTATGTTTTTCTTTTTAAGTGAAGCTGCTAATTCTAAGCCTAATAAACCACCACCAACAATAACAACGTTTTGTTCGTTTGCAGGTAGTCCTGTTTTAGCTAAATAATTTCTTAAACTATCGGCATCATTTTTATTACGCATTGTGAACCTGCCAGGTAAATGCAGCGGTACGTCATTAGGTACAAACGCACGGCTACCTGTAGCCATTATTAAGGTGTCAAAATAATGTTTCTTGCTATTACTATCTATAATGTATTTTTCTTCTGAATTTACTTTTGTAATGTGAACTCCAGTATGAAGGTCTAGCTTTAATTTTTCAACCTCTCCTTTTTTTAATTTTTGAAGTTGCTCCCAAGTTAAATCTTCACTCACATACTCGGGCAATAAAACCCTGTTGTAAAAAGGGTTTTCCTCTTTTGAAAAAATAGAGATTTCATCTACTAAATTTAAAGATCTGTACGTTTGTACAAATCTGTATGCCGCTGCTCCTGCACCAATTACACATATTTTTTCTTTTTCTTTTTTATGTTTTGAAACTTGTACCGCTGCAAATTTAAAATCGGGTTCTTTTGAAGTAGGGTCAATTAAATTGTTGGTTAAGTTGTTGGCTCTTCCAAAATCGTTTCCTTGAATTTTTCCCCAGTGCATTGGTAAAAAAACAACACCTTCTTTTATATCAAAATTCAATTTTACTTTTACTTTTACAATACCTCTTTTGTTGTAAATATCAACAATATCACCATCGTTAATATTTCGTTCCATCGCATCAATTTTATTCATTTCTAAATAAGGTGATGGAATATGAGTGGTTAATCTGTTTACTTTTCCGGTTTTAGTTCTAGTGTGCCATTGATCTCTAACTCTTCCAGTAGTTAGTATTAATGGTAATTCTTCTGAAACTTTTTCTGATAAATTTAAGATGTTTTGAGGTGTGGTTATGTGTGCTTTTTTGTCTGAAGTTTCATATTTGTGATCTTCAAAAAGACGCGGAGTCCCTGGGTGTGTTTCATGCGGAACTGGCCACTGAAAACTGCCTTCTTCAATCAATCTTTTGTGTGATAATCCTGAAATATCAATATTGGTTCCTTTAGTTAAAGCGCAGTGTTCGTCATAAACGTCGCTTATGCTTTCATATTCAAAACCTTGAAAATTCATTTTTTGAGCGAATTTCCATATTATTTCGGCGTCATGAAGTGCTTCGCCTGGGGCGTCAATTACTTTAGGTAAATAACTAATTCTTCTTTCAGAATTGGTCATGGTGCCTTCTTTTTCAATCCATCCTGCAGCTGGCAGTAATAAATCTGCATATTTCGTAGTTTCAGAATTATGAGAAATGTCTTGAACAACTACAAAATTAGCCTTTTCTAAGGCGCGTTCTACTTTTTTTGCATCAGGTAAACTAACTACGGGATTTGTACAAATAACCCAAATAGCTTTTAATTTTCCGCTGTCTAAAGCATCAAACATTTCTGTAGCTGTTAATCCAGGTTTTGGTGAAATAGGTTCGCTTCCCCAAAAATTAGCAACATCAATTCGGTCTTGTTCGTTTAATAAATTTCTATGAGCAGCTAATAAATTGGCCATTCCACCAACTTCACGACCTCCCATGGCATTTGGTTGTCCTGTTAATGAAAACGGCCCAGCTCCAGGTTTTCCTATTTGTCCTGTAATTAAGGAAAGGTTTATTAAAGAAACATTTTTATCAACTCCAATTACACTTTGGTTCAGCCCCATCGTCCACATATTTATAAAGCCAGTTGCTTTTCCAATATATTGGGCTGCTTTTTTAATATCACTTATTTCTACTCCGCAAATTTTTGCTGCGTCCTTGTATGAAGTTTGGTAAACTAATTCTCTTAGTTGTTGTATTCCTGTGGTATGTTTTTCAATATAACTTTTGTCGATTCTTTTTTTATCAAATAATCTCCGAGCAATGGCATTGTATAAAACAACATCAGTACCAGGATTTATTTGTAAATGTAAATCGGCTATAGATGCTGTTTGAGTTTTTCTAGGATCAACAACTACAATTTTTACATTTGGATTTTTTTGTTTATGATTTTCTAATCTTCTGAAAAGAATAGGGTGGCACCAAGCAGGGTTTGCACCTGCAATTAAAAATGTATCTGCTAATTCAATGTCTTCATAAGAGATTGGCACATTGTCATCTCCAATTGTTTTTTTATAACCAACAACTGCTGAACTCATACAAAGTCTAGAGTTGGTGTCAATATTATTGGTTCCTAAAAAACCTTTGGTCAATTTATTTACTAAGTAGTATTCTTCAGTTAAACACTGTCCTGAAACGTAAAACGCAACACTATCTGGGCCGTGTTTTTCAATAATGCTTTTAAAAACTGCAGCGGCTCTGTCCAAGCCTTCATCCCAAGATACTTTTTGCATGGGGTGATTTTTGCTCCACCTCATTTCAGGATATAAAATTCTATCTGAAGTTTCTTGCGCTACATAATTCAAATTCATTCCTTTTGAACAAAGCATTCCTTTGTTAACTGGGTAGTCTGAATCGCCTTCTACAGTTATCTTTCCGTTTGAATCTTGGTTGACTAAAATTCCACAACCTACTCCGCAATAAGAGCAAATAGTTTTGTGTGGTTTTGATTTTGACATGTGAATAGCGTTTTAAGTCCGTAAGTTGAACATTACAAAGATAGTAAAATACGTATAAATACGTAGTAAAATACGTATTTTTTTAATAAATTGTAATTTTCGCTATTTAAGTGAAGTGTTTTTTAAATAAAACCTTGCTCTTTTGCCTTGCTTGAAAGTTCAATTAGGTTTTTTACATCCATTTTTTTCATCAAGTTAAAACGGTGAGTTTCAATGGTTCTTTTGCTTTTATTTAACTCTTCTGAAATTTCTTTATTTGTTTTTCCTAAAAGTACTAATTGAAGAATTTCAATTTCTTTTTTAGTAAGGTTGTAGGTGTTTTTTGAATTTTCTTCCGAAGGGATTGAAGTATCGCTTGGTGTAGTGATTTGAGATGAAGATTTTTTGAGCAAATTATTTACGATAATATTACTAATGTCTCCGCTAAAAAATTTTTCACCCTGATAAACAGTATATATTGCCTTTAAAACTTCTGCTTTACTGGCGTCTTTTAAAAGGTAACCCATTGCTTTGGCATCAATTGATTCTAAAATATACTCTTCAGAATCATGCATGGATAATACAATAGATTTGGTTGTTGTAGGTTGACTGTTTATGATTTTTAAAGCCTCAATACCACTCATTTCGGGCATTCTAACATCAATAATCAATAAGTCGGGTTGTAGGTTTTTAACCAATTCAATTGCTTCAAGACCATTAGATCCTTCACCAATAATTGTTAATTTATCATCTTCTTCTAATAAATACTTTATTCCGTCACGTACAATAGCGTGATCGTCAACTAAAACAATGCTAATTTTATCTTTCAAAGGTTAGGTTTTTTGTAGTTACGAAGATACAGTTTAAATACGTAATTTTAAAATATACGTAGAAGATTATAAGTGTTGTATAAAATCAAAAAAACAGTTTAAAAGTTTACGTAATTGTGTACACTTTTAAACTGCTTTTGATTAATTGCTTCAGTTTTTATAAAAATTTTGGTTTGAAAACTAGCATTGCCCAAGCCCAATTTTGAGTATTTGCAGCTAAGTTTTTGTCTAATCCTTTTAACTCGTACATTCCATCACTTTCAAACATCTGAGAATATCCAGCTTTAAATGTAAACCCATTTAATTTTAAAGCATATACTATATCAAGTTCTGTTCCTAATGATTTTTCACCGCTAAGTAGTTCTTGTTCGCCTGAAAAGTTTAATACTTTAACCAATAAGCTAGATTTTTTATTTAAGGTAAAATTAGCACTTACGTGGAAATCAACTAAACCAATTGAGTTTGCGTGGTTTCCAACGTAAAAATAATCCATAAAACCATTGAATTTATGGTTGGTTCCGTATAGAGGGAAGAATGCACCGGTTTCTCCTGCGTCTCCATCGTTTCCACTAATTATTTCTGCACCTAATCCAAAATTAACTAGGGTGTTAGTTTTGAATGTGAAATCTAAACTTGCTAAATAAGCGCCTTTTACGTCAATTTCACCTTGTCGTTCACCAGTTTGCATATATAAATTACCTGCTACTCCAAGTAGTTTTTTACCATAATTTAAATGAACTCCAAAAGTTTGTAAATTGCTAATTCCGTCTTGGTTGTCTAAAACGTCATAGTTTTGAAAACCATTGTTTAAGAGCAATAAGCTTCCTGAAAAATCACCCCAAGTATTTTTAAAATACCCATATTGCATGGTTTTGTAAGAGAAGAAGCCTTTGGTGTAATAAGTATTGTCTGAAGATTGAAACCCTGAAATGTTGTCATAATCTTGGTTGAATGCAAACCCAAGATCGAATAAAAATTTATTTTTATTGTATTTTAAAAGTATTGCATCATGATTTCTACCTTGTTGTGCCCAATCTAGTCCTCCCATAATTCGTTGGTCGTCATAAGATAAAACTTGCCTTCCTAGTTTTGTAGACATGTTTTCGCCTAATTTAATGTTTGCCCAAGCTTGAAAAATAGCAAACGAGTTGTTTAGATCTTTTGGTAAAATTTGTCTGTTTTCTCCCCAAACCATCACGTCTTGCATACTCATAAAAATTTCATAAGCATCAGCTTTGTATCCAAAGTTTAAGCGCGCTCTTGTTGAAATACCGTATCCTGGTTCTGCGTCTTTGGCTATTAATGTTCCAAATCCGTGGCGATACTCAGTTCTAGGTCTTAATTCTGCATCAATTGAGAATTGTGCTTTACTAGATATTGTAAATAAAACTAGTAGTGATAAAAGTGTAAATTTAAGTTTCATGTGTAATTGTATTTGTTGTTAATAGTAATTTTTAATGTTCAAGAAAATCAATTAAATGTTTTCTGTATTTATAGTAATCGTCGTGTTCAATAATTGATTTTCTTGATCGTGGTCTTTGAAAATCAATATCTAAAATATCTCCAATTTTTGCGCTTGGGCCGCTGGTCATCATTACAACTCTGTCGGCTAAAAAAATAGCTTCATCAACATCGTGGGTAATCATAACGGCAGTGATTTTTTCTTTGTTCCAAATTTCAATGAGTACATCTTGTAATTCGCCTCTGGTTAATGAGTCTAGCATTCCAAAGGGTTCATCTAATAGTAATACTTTTGGCTTTATGGCAAATGCTCTTGCAATTCCTACGCGTTGTTGCATTCCTTGTGAAAGTTCACTTGCTTTTTTATGAAATGAGCCATCCAAACCAACTTTGCTTAAATAGTATTTGCAAATGTCTTCGCGTTCTTTCTTTTTTGCATGTGGAAAAACTTGTCGAACGCCTAACATTACATTTTCTAAAGTAGTTAGCCAAGGCATTAAGCTAGGTGATTGAAAAATAACACCTCTGTCTGGTCCAGGTCCTTTAATTGGGTTGCTTAGTACTGAAATGCTTCCGCCAGAAATTGGATTTAATCCTGCAATCATTGAAAGCATGGTGGTTTTTCCGCAACCTGAATGACCAATAATAGTTACAAATTCTTCCTTCATAATTTGAAGATTTAAATTTTCAAGCACCACATAATCTCCATTCGGGGTTGGATATACTTTCTTTAAATCATTTAAATCAAGCATTACTTTTGAAGTGTATTGAATACCGTTTTCAATAATAATGTCAGGTCTTTTATGTTGTGTTTTTAATGCCATAGTTTTAAGTTTAACAGATAAAATCTACTGAATTAATCAAAATATTTTGGTTCTAAATCGGGTAGTGTGTACTCAATAGTTTCAGTTGTTGTTCTTTCTTCTCCAATTTCCATGAGGTATTCAATAATTCCATTTCTAGTTTTCTTGAATTCAGGGTCGTCATTTAACGATGTTTTGTCTCTAGGTCTGTCAATATTAATTTTAAACTCAGGACCTAAAGTTGCATTTGGTCCCGGGCGAAGTGGAATAATCCTGTCTGCCATATAAATACCTTCATCAACATCGTTGGTAATTAATAGCGCTGTACGTTTGTCTTTATTCCAAATGTTTAAAATTTCATCTTGTAAATTACCTCTTGTTAAAGCATCTAAAGCACCTAAAGGTTCGTCCATAATTATCATTTCAGGATCCATTGCCAAGGCTCTTGCAATAGAAACCCTTTGGCGCATTCCTCCAGATAATTCTTTTGGTCTTTTATGGATGGCAGGAGTTAAATTTACCATATTTATATATTCTTTAACTCTATTTTCTCTAAATTTTTTGTTTTCCTTCGGAAATGTTTCTTTTACTGCCACACTCACATTTTGGTATACAGTTAGCCAAGGTAAAAGTGAGTAGTTTTGGAAAATTACGCCACGTTCATGACTTGTTCCTGTGATCGGGTTTCCTTTAAATATAACTTCTCCGCTAGTTGGTTGTAATAGTCCGTTTATAAGGTTTACTAAAGTTGTTTTTCCACTTCCTGAAAACCCTACAATTGCTACAAATTCTCCTTCTTCAATTTGAAGGTTGATGTTAGAAAGTACTTCCGTTGCATTTGCACCCTTTCCGTAAGTTTTACTTACATTGTTCAATTCTAAATAAGCCATAAATAGTTGGTTTTAGGGTTAATCTTTGTTGAAAGACACAAATTTTTGAATGGTTAGCATAATCCTGTCTAATAAGAATCCTATGATTCCAATAACAAACATGGCTACAATAATTTTTGAATTTGAATCGTTGGCTCCGTTTTGAAATTCTTCCCAAACAAATGAACCTAATCCCGGACTTTGCGCTAATAATTCAATGGCAATTAATACCATCCAAGCTACAGAAAGTGTAATTCTTAATCCTGTGAAAATTAATGGAAGTGATGAAGGTAAAATCACTTTAAATACTTTTTGAATAGGTCCTAATTTCAACACTTTTGCAACATTTAAAATGTCTTTGTCAACTGTTGAAACTCCCATTACGGTATTTACCAATGTAGCCCACATAGAGCATAGTCCAACACTAATAAATGAGATGATAAAAGAAGTGTCGCTCTCTGAATCTTTCGTCAATGTTTTTACGATCATAAAAACTAAAAGCAGCCAAACTACTGGTGAAACAGGTTTAAATATTTGAATTAACCAGTTGATAGAACTTCTTAAAGTGTCGCTTAATCCAATTACAACTCCAATTGGTACAGCAATAAAAATGGCCAATAAAAAACCGGCAAACACTGTTTTAATACTGGTAATAATCTGATCTACAAATGACGGTCTACCGGTATAAGTTATTGGTTTTTCTCCTGCTGCCTTTCGTTGCTTATTTAATGTGGCAGTTTTTTCTTTAAAAGCCTTTTTATCTGCACTTATAATTTTGTGATCTTCAAGTAATGAGTAAAACGAAGCTTTTACTTGTGAAGGAGAAGGTAGTGTATTTGGTTGGCAGCTCACATCTCCAGATGCTATACAGGCAGCCATTTTATCTGCACCTTCTTGTCCTTGTTCATTAAATGCTTTTTCTATTCTGTACTCAGCTTCAGTATTGTATAAAGCTGTTGCTCCACCTTGCCATAGCAAAATAAAAAGTAAAATAGATGCTAAAGGAGCAACAATCTTTTTTAAGATCTCTGTTAAATTCTTTTTGGTTTCCTCTCCTCTTGAAAGTCTGATTACTGGTTCTAAAAAACCTAATCCAATAAACCGTACTATTTTTATTAATTTATCACTCATTTTTAAAGTTTTTAAACAAATAATGTTTCATTTTTTTGTGATTCCTCTTTTCGTTTTATTTCAAGAGGAGAAGAAGTTAGTTAGTTTTTGTTTCCAATTTTAAAGCTGTTTATATAGCCAATTGGATCTTTTGCGTTGAATGATTTTCCATCAATAAATTCTGTAGTTGCGGGTTTGTAACCATCAGTTGTAGGAATATCAGTTGCAGGTATCAAACCTTCAGTAACTAATAAGTCTGCTGCTTTTTCCCAAATATCAGGTCTGTAAATTTCTTTGATTTTAGCATCGTACCAAGCAGCTGGTTTTTCTTCTGGAATTTGTCCCCAACGTCTCATTTGAGTTAAAAACCAAACACCGTCTGAGTAGAATGGGTAAGTTGCATTGTATCTGTAGAACACATTAAAATCTGGCATTTCTCTTTTATCTCCTTTTTCGTATTCAAAGGTACCTGTCATAGAGTTGGCTAATACTACCTCGTCAGCTCCAACATATTGCGACATTGATAAAATTTTAACAGCCTCTTCTCTGTTTCCAGGTGTGTCTAGCCATTTTCCTGCTCTAATTAAAGCTTTGGTAACTGCTACTGCTGTATTTGGGTTTTCTTCAACAAACTTCTTGGTCATTACAAATACTTTTTCAGGGTTGTTTTTCCATATGTCGTAGTTGGTTACAACGGGAACTCCAATGCCTTTAAATACAGCTTGTTGATTCCAAGGTTCTCCAACACAATATCCGTAAATTGTTCCTGCTTCTAGGGTTGCAGGCATTTGTGGTGGAGGTGTTACAGATAATAATACTTCGGCATCAATTTGTCCTTGAATATTTTCTTTTGTGTACAATCCAGGGTGAATTCCTGCTGCTGCTAACCAATATCTAATTTCGTAATTATGTGTTGAAACAGGAAACACCATTCCCATTTTAAACGCTTTTCCGTCAGCTTTATAACCTTCAATTACTGGTTTTAAGGCGTCAGCTTTAATTGGATGTACGGGTTTTCCATCTCCATTTAGAGGAATGTTTGGTTTCATTTTGCTCCAAACATCATTTGAAACCGTAATTCCATTTCCATTTAAATCCATTGAGAAGGCTGTAACTAACTCAGCTTGTCTTCCAAATCCTGCTCCTGCAGCAATTGGCTGACCAGCTAACATATGTGAGCCGTCTAATTGACCGTCAATAACACGATCTAAAATATTTTTCCAGTTAGATTGTGCTTCCACAGAAACAAATAATCCTTCATCTTCAAAAAAACCTTTTTCTTTTGCAATAGCTAATGGAGCCATATCTGTTAGCTTAATGAAACCAAAAGTTAATTGTGGTTTTTCAATTGTTAATTTGTTTGTTTTTGCTACTGCTGCTTTTGGTACTGTAGTTTCTTTTTTCTTTTCAGAACTTCCGCATGCACTTAGCGTAAGTAAGGCGATAGCTGCGAGTGTTTTAAATAAATTTGCTTTCATAATTATTGATTTTAATAGTTGTTTAATTGAATACGTATAAATACGTAGTTATATTGCAAATATATAGGTATGAGGCTTAGTGAGGTATGTAAAATGACTTGTTTTGAAGTGTTTTTAAAACAGATTAATAGCTGCGTAAAAACATAAAATAAACATAAGTACCTGATATTTAGTGAATAAAAAATACGTAGACAAATTAATGTGCTACGTATTTTATAAGTGGAGTTGGGAGTTGGTTTAGCTGTCTATAAAGTAGTTATGTTCTGAAATTTCTTTTCTCAAATTTATTAAATCTGATATCTTAATTTTTTTTCCTTGTGTTTGAATTAGTTTGTCTTTTTTTAAGAATGAAATAGTTCTGATAACTTGTTCCTCTGTAGTTCCTGCAAAATCTGCAATTTCTTTTCTACTTAATTGAATGTTGATAAATCCTTTCGGGTTTTCTTTAAATTTCCGATGAATATATAATAGGGAGTCAATTACTTTTTCACGAACTGTCATTTGAGCAATTGTCTTTACTTTGGTTTCAGACCGGTTTAATTCTTCGGCGTAGAATAGCATAAACTCATAGGTTAAACTCGGAATTGTGTGTAGCATTTTTTTTAGTGTTTCATTTGAAAAATTACATAAAACAGTATCTTCTATGCTTGATGCGCTAATGGAGTAATTTTTGCTAATTGCAAATCCTCGGTGACCTATAATTTCACCATCAGTTACAAAGCGTAATATTTGTTCTTTTCCGTAAATTCCAGTTTTTAAAACTTTCGCTTTTCCTTTCTGAATAAAAAATAGACCATTAACAGGTGTTCCTTCTAAAATAAAATGCTGTCCTTTTTTACTGATGAGCGTGTTTTTTTCTTTTGCTAATTCTTGCAATAATTCAGAAGAAAGGCTTTGCTTTATAATGCATTTTTCATTACTACATAATTCACATGATATTTTATTTTTTAAAACCATATAAATTTTATTTATCAGCTAAAATTAATGTTGGTTCTGTTTTAAGTTCTGTGGTTTCGGTTTCTTCTTCAGTTGAAAATTTAATTGCAAGTGTAATTGCTGAAGCTGCTAAAATAACACCTCCAATTATAAAATAACCACTCGAGACTGCTGTTGATGATGCGGCAGATTGGGCGGCTTCTATAATGTCCTGACTCATTCCTTGGTTGGCTGCTATCGCAGTTTTTTCAGCAATTGCAGATTTTGATTTTAGCAGCATAGCTGCAAAAAAAGCGCCGACATTTCCTCCAGCTCCTACTATTCCTGAAATCGAACCAATTGCTTTTTTATTAATGAATGGAACTACGGAGAATGTGGCGCCTTCTGCCATTTGTACTGTTAAACTAAATGCAATTAAAAATGCAATTCCTACTGATAATATGGTGATGCTTGAAAAAGTTGCTAACATAATACCTTCTAAAGCAAGAATCAATGCTAGAAAAATTACACGACCTCTTAAGCCGTATTTATTACCAAATCTGTCGCCAAAAAAACCGCCTAATGTTCTTGCGAAAATATTCATTAATGCAAATGATAAAACAATGTTTCCTGCGGTAACTCTTTTTAATTGAAAAGTGTTTTGAAGGTAGTCATCCATAGTTCCGTAAACGGTTAGTTCAATTCCGAAACTTGCGGCATATACAAAAAACAGGATCCAAACTCTATAATCTTTTAATACTTCTAAAAATCCAACTTGATCTTTTTTTGCTGTTGGCATTTGCCCTTTTGCTTTCAAATCTTTAAAATTTCCGTTTAAAGTGTCTTGCGTAAAAAAGTAATAAACAATACCCATTAAAAAGCAAATGATTCCTGCGATAATCATAGAGTATCTCCAGGCATCTGCTTGTTCAGCAATTCCAAAGCTAACTACTGCGGCTGCAATTATTGGCATTCCTAACCTGTTGGCTCCACCTCCTAAATTACCCCATCCGGCAGATGTTGCGTTTGCAGTTCCAACAATGCTTGGGGCAAACATGATTGAAGTGTGTACTTGCGTAATTACAAACGAAGCACCAATAAAACCGATAAATAATCTACAAATTAAAAATTGAAGTGGCGTTTGTACAAAGCCAATTAATATAACTGGAATGGCACCTATTATTAAAAGCCAAGTATAACATAATCTTGGTCCGTATTTATCTGTTAATTTTCCAATTAATAAACGAGCAAAAACGGTACCTGAAACTGCTAATATAATTGAGTTCCATTTTTGATCAGGGGTTAATCCTAAATCTTTAACCACATCTGGCATAAAAGGTACAATACCAAACCAGGCGAAAAAGCATAAGAAAAAAGAAATGGAAGTAATCCAAAAAGTTCTGGTTGCTGGTTTACTGAATTTTAGTAATTCTAATTTGGTTGCCTTGTTTAGTGTGATAATGCTCATAATAATTGGTTTTGAGCAAATGTACGTATTTATACGTATTAATACGTAGTTTTATATATTGAATAATACGTAGGTGTGTGATTATTGTGAATCTACTATTTTTTAGTTAAATAATTTTTGAATATTTCAAATTGAAGGTAGGGAATTTGTGAAGTGTGTATTTTTTTGGTTTTGTGTTTAAAAAGAGGAATTTAATACACGTTGGATTTCTTCGTCTAAATATGAAGAATGTTCTGCTACAACATCACCTATTACTATAATTCCAGGTTTATTATAATCTATGAAGCCTAGCGCATTTTTATAATTATTGATAGTTTCAATTGTTATTTTTTCATCGGGTAGTGATCCATTTTGAATAATAGCAAATGGCGTGTATTTATGTCTGCATTTTTTTATTTCTTCCATAATTAATGAAAAATTACGTAGCCCCATTAAAATTACTAAAGTAGCTGAAGATTGCGCTCCTAATTTAATGTCTTTTGAAATGTTTCCGTTGGAGGTTGTTCCGGTTATTACCCAGAAACTTTCATTTACGGTTCTTTTGGTTAAAGGAATTCCTTGCAATGCAGGTACTGCTAATGCACTGCTAATTCCTGGGATAATTTCAGTTGGAATGTTGAAAGATTCTACGTGCTCAATTTCCTCGCTTCCTCTTCCAAATACAAAAGAATCTCCGCCTTTAAGTCGAACTACATGTCCGTGTTCTGAAGCTTTTTCAACTAGAAGCGTGTTTATTTCTTCTTGTGTTAATCTATGATTGTTAAATCTTTTCCCTACATAAATACAAGGTGTATCTTTTTTTGCATATTTTAAAATTTCTGGATTTACCAAGGCATCATATAGTATGCAATCTGCATTTTTTATGGCGTTCAAACCTTTTATAGTTATTAAGTCTATGTCTCCTGGTCCTGCGCCAACTAGTGTGACTTTTGTGCTGTTGTTTTGATTCTTCATATGTAGACTTTTTTAGTTTTAAATAGTATAATAATGCAATAATACGTAAAAAAAATAAAAATACGTAGTTATATTACGTAAAAATACGTAGTTTTGTATTTGTAATACTTAATGCGTAAAGATAAGAAATGAGCATTGTACAAGTTTTGATTAAAATTAAAAGTAGTGTTTTGCGAATTCCATCTGACAAATAAAAATAAATAAAATGAAGCAGATAAAATCAATTTTAGTAATAGGAAACGGAATGGTTGGTTATAAATTTTGTGAGAAATTTGTAGTAAAAGAAGCAGCTGAAAATTTTAAGATTACGGTTTTTGGTGAAGAGCCAAGACCTGCTTATGACAGAGTTCATTTAAGTGAGTTTTTTGAAAATGGCGATGCTAAAGCATTAGAAATGGCTCCGCGTTCTTGGTATGAAGAACATAATATTGAATTAATTACCAATGAAAGAGTAACAGATATTCATAGAGCTTCAAAAACAATTACTACTATCAACGATAAAACATTTAGTTATGATTATTTGGTGTTAGCTACAGGGTCTTCTGCTTTTGTGCCAGCTATAAAGGGTGTTGAAAAAGAAGGTGTTTTTGTGTATAGAACTATTGAGGATTTGGAGGGAATGATGGCGTATGCTGATAAACTTAAAAAGAGCAATCCTGATGCAAAAGCCGCTGTTTTAGGTGGTGGACTTTTAGGTTTAGAGGCTGCGAAAGCTGTGATGGATATGGGGTTAGAGCCGCATGTGGTAGAGTTTGCTTCAAAGTTAATGCCGCGTCAGTTAGATACTAGGGGAAGTAGCGTTTTGAAAAATAAGTTGGAAACAATGGGAATTCATATTCATTTGTCAAAAGCTACTAATAAAATTTTAGGTGAACAATCAATCACTGGGATGGAATTTGGAGAATATGATAAAATTAATGTAGATATGTTGGTTGTTTCTGCAGGTATTCGTCCACGTGATGAGTTGGGGAAGACTTGTGGTTTGAAGATGGGTACGCGCGGCGGAATTGTTGTGAACAATAAAATGCAAACTTCAGATCCCGAAATTTTTGCAATTGGTGAAGTGGCGCTCTATAATAATATGATTTACGGTTTAGTTGCGCCAGGTTACGAAATGGCCGATGTTGCTGTAGATCAAATTTTAGGAACATCAGAAACTTTAATGAGTCCTGATATTGATATGTCTACCAAATTAAAACTAATTGGTGTTGATGTGGCAAGTTTTGGGGAGCCATTTATGCCTGTTGAAAAAGGATATTCAATAATTTTTGAAAATAAAACCAAAGATTTATACAAAAGAATCAATGTAAGTCATGATGGAAAAAAATTATTGGGTGGAATTTTAATTGGAGATGCTTCCGATTATAATATGTTTCATCAAATATATTTAAACGGCTTGCCAATTCCTGAAGATGCTGAAGAATTAATTTTAGGGGCAAGAGGTGAAGGAAGCTCATCTTTTGGGAGTGCTATGGATATTCCAGATGCCGCGCAGGTTTGTTCTTGTGAAAGTGTTACTAAAGGTGCAATTTGTTCTTCAATAACCGAAGGGGGTTGTAATAATTTGGCAGATGTAATTGCAAAAACAAAAGTAACTACTGGTTGTGGAGGGTGTAAACCTATGGTGGTTGATTTGGTAAATGAAACCTTAAAATCTTTAGGTAAAGAAGTTAAAAATAGTATTTGCGAACATTTTGAATATACACGTCAAGAGTTATTTGGGGTTATTAAAATAAAGAAACTAAAAACTTTTGATGAGGCTATTGATACTTGCGGAAAAGGTGATGGTTGTGAGATTTGTAAGCCTTTAGTGGCTTCAATTTTTGCAAGTTTATACAATGATACTGCTAATAAAGAAGAGGTAATACAAGATTCTAACGATAAGTTTTTAGCTAATATTCAACGCAACGGAACTTATTCTGTGGTGCCAAGAATTCCTGGTGGTGAAATTACACCAGATAAACTAATAGTAATTGGGCAAGTTGGAAAAAAATACAATTTATATACAAAAATTACCGGTGGTCAGCGCATCGATTTATTTGGAGCGCAGTTAAACGATTTACCTGCAATTTGGAAAGAATTAATTGATGCAGGTTTTGAAAGTGGTCACGCCTATGGAAAATCTTTAAGAACGGTAAAAAGTTGTGTCGGATCATCGTGGTGTAGATACGGAATGGACGATAGTGTTGGTTTTGCTATTGAATTAGAAAATAGGTACAAGGGGCTGCGTTCTCCTCATAAATTTAAAGGAGGTGTTTCGGCTTGTATTCGTGAATGTGCTGAGGCTCGTGGAAAAGATTTCGGAATTATAGCTGTTGAAGGTGGTTGGAATTTATATGTTGGTGGAAATGGAGGAGCTACACCAAGACATGCGCAATTATTAGCTGAGCAAATAGATAATGAAACGGTTATAAAGTATTTAGATCGCTATTTTATGTATTATATAAGAACTGCTGCGCCGTTAATGCGTACTTCAACTTGGTTAGATAAATTAGAAGGAGGAATTGATCAATTAATAAAAATTGTGGTTGATGATAGTTTAAATATTGCTGCAGAATTAGAGACTGAAATGCAAGGGTTGGTTGATGCTTATCAATGTGAGTGGAAACAGGCTATTGAAAATGACGACATGGTTTCAAGATTTCAGCATTTTGTAAATTCAGAAGATACCGATGATACTATTGTTTTTGTACCAATGAGAGAGCAATTACAACCTATTGCTTGGGATAAATAATAACTAAACTTAAATAGAATGGATACAATTTTAAATACCTATAATACAGTAAAAGAAAGCGAAGTGAAAGTTTGGTTTAAAGCTGCTGAAGTAAGCAAGTTTGCAAAAGATGGTGGTGTTTGTGTAAAATATAAAGATAAACAAATTGCAGTTTTTAATTTCCAAAGAAGAAACCATTGGTATGCCTGTCAAAATGTTTGTCCGCATAAAATGGAAATGGTGTTGTCTCGCGGAATGATTGGAGACGATAAAGGAATTCCAAAAGTTGCTTGCCCAATGCATAAAAAAACATTCTCATTAGAATCAGGTGAAAATTTAAATGGAGATTTAGAAGCAATTGCAACCTACCCTGTGAAAGTTGAAAACAACTTTGTGTATATCGGATTTTCTGAATAGATTTGGTTTTTAATAAACCCATTATGCAGTTAGAGAAATTTAAAAAAGCGATTAAATTATTTAATGAAGCAAATTCATTAGATCCAAATAAGGAATTGTATAACGAAGTCGAATTTCCGAAGGAGTTATTGTATGCGGTAAGAATGTCAGAACAGTTGAATAAGTTTGCTCCAGATGCAAATGAAGCATTGCAATTAGCAGTTTGTTGTCAGCATATTTGCAGATGGGAAATTCCAAGAGATTCTTACGAAATGAATAGAGTTGGATATTTAACTTGGCGAAAAGATTTGAAAGATTTTCATGCAAAAAAAGCTGCTGAAATTTTAGAGGAATGTGGCTATTCACAAGATATTATTAATGAAGTTTCTTTTTTATTATTGAAAAAAAAATTGAAAAAAAATGCCGATACACAAACATTAGAGGATGTTGTTTGTTTGGTGTTTTTAGAATTTTACTTTGCTAAATTTTCTGAAAAATATCCTGAAGAAAAGTTGATTGACATTGTTCAGAAAACTTGGATAAAAATGTCTGAGAAAGGACATAAAGCTGCTTTAGAATTACAGCTTCCAGAAGCTGCACTGGCTTTAATTAAAAAAGCACTTAGCTAAGTGAGTTTTTAAGCTTTTTTATGAGTGAATCAAATAATGACATATCATTAGATAATTCAACCTTTTATAAATTTAGAAGGTTATATTTAATGGCGTTTTTATTAATAGCAGCTTCCATATTCATTGCTCAAATTTTAATTCAAAAACACTTAAATTCTCAATTAAACGATTCAAGAATTATCAACATTGCAGGGCGTCAACGTATGTTGAGTCAAAAGTTGGTAAAGGAATCTTTATTTTTATTGAGCGCTACAAAAAGTGAACAATTAAAAATAGTTGCAGTCATAAAACAAAGCAATCAAACGTTTTTATTATCACATGAAAACTTGCAAAATGAATTAAGTGAGTTAGGTGAACTAACTAAAAGCAGCCCAGAATTAAATACCTTATTTAAAGAGATAGCTTCAGATCATCAGCAAATTGTGAGTTCTTGTAATGTCATTGTTTATCTAGTTTCGGAAAACTCAGCCGTTGCACCTGAGTCTATCCAGAAATACATTTCAAATTTAAAAAAAGCTGAAGGTCCTTTTTTGAATAAAATGAATGAAATTGTATTTAAATATGATGAAATTAGTCAACAAAAAGTAAAAGAGTTAAAAAGGAAAGAATTTATTTTGCTGGTAATTTCTTTGTTGATTTTACTATTTGAAATGTTGTTTTTGTTCAAACCAATTTCAATTCATATTAAAAAAGTAATTCACGATTTAATTGTTACAAAAAAAGAAGCTCAGGAGAAAGCGAAAAAAATAGAAGAACTCTACATTGCAAAGGAAGCTTCACTGCAAGAATTAAAAGGTTTAAATTATGCATTAGACAATGCCGCTTTATTTGTGAGTGTTGCTCAAGATGGATCTATGGTTCATATGAGTAAAAAGTTTAAAACCTTGTTGGGTATTGATACGCCTAATGATGAAAAAGCCTATTTAGAAGAATTATTGCTGTTAGAAGGTGGGGAGCAGCAAGCTGTAAAAGAGTTGTTAAAAGGAAAGCAAAGGTCTATTTGGGTAGGAGAATTAGAGATTACAACTAAAAAATCACAAAAGTTATGGTTAGAAATGTCTATAATCCCAATGAATCAATTGAGGAATAATCAACGTGTATTGATTTTGTGTACTGATATTACCCGTAGAAAAGAGTCGCAAAGTGAAATTGATTTGCTAAATGAAGAACGTTTTACTGAACAAGTAAATCGGCAAAAAATACAAGCAAGTCAAATAGTAGAGGCGCAGGAAGAGGAACGAAAGAGGATCGCAAAAGATATTCATGATGGTATTGGTCAAATGTTAACGGCGTTAAAATTCAATATTGAATCTATTAATTCTGAAAATGTTGAAGGAACTGCAGTTAAAGTTGAAAAGTTAAAAGAGCTTTTAGGGAGTTTGATTAAGGAAGTTAGGGCGGTTACGTTTAATTTAACACCACCTGAATTGGTTGATTATGGTATTGTGCCAACCATTCAAAAATTAACAGAGCGTTTAGCTAGTTTCACAGGAAAACAAATCTTTTTTGAAAATAAAACCGATTTTAAAGGTCGGTTTGATTCTTTGGTAGAAACCAATGTGTATCGTGTAGTTCAGGAAGCTGTAAATAATTCATTAAAATATGCTGAAGCCAATTATATATTGGTTTCAATTAGTCATTCAAATCAGGTATTAAGTATTGTGATTGACGATGATGGGAAAGGTTTCGACGCTGAAAAATTATTAGTAGAAAAGAGTGAAGCGGGAATGGGTTTGTTTTTTATGAAAGAGCGGATAAGTTATATAAATGGACGAATTTTTATCAATTCTTCAAAAAATAATGGAACTCGTATTACAATTAATATAAACTTGTGAAATTCTTGAATATTATAGAACAGTTGTTTGTAATTCATAAGAATATGCCGTTTATTTGCACAAAGTTCATAAACATACTTAATTAGTTATTAAGAAAGGCTGAGGGAATAGACCTGTTGAAGCCTTAGCAACCCTTTAAACTAAAGAAGGTGCTACGTTCTACCATTAAAATGGACAGATAACACCTACTCTTTGAGTAATGCTGCTTAATAACTTCCGACTGTTTATGTAAAAATGATACCATGGAAGACATCCGAAATATATTAAAAAATAAAATCCTTGTTCTTGACGGAGCTATGGGAACTATGATTCAGCAGTATAAGTTTACTGAAGAAGATTATAGAGGTGAAAAATTTAAAGATTTCAACGTTTCAGTAAAAGGAAATAATGATATGCTTTCAATTACGCAGCCTGAAGCTATTAAAACCATTCACGGAAAATATTTAGAAGCAGGAGCTGATATTATTGAAACCAATACATTTTCAAGTACAACCATTGCAATGGCTGATTATGAAATGGAAGATTTTGTGTATGAGTTGAACTTTGAGTCGGCTAAAATAGCCAAAGAAGTGGCAGATGAATATACAGCAAAGAATCCTAATAAACCTCGTTTTGTAGCGGGTTCTATAGGTCCAACAAACCGTACGGCAAGTATGTCTCCAGATGTAAATGACCCAGGTTTTAGAGCCGTTAGTTTTGAAGATTTAAGAGTGGCTTACAAGCAACAAGCAGAAGCTTTAATTGATGGGGGTGTAGATGTGTTATTAGTAGAAACTGTTTTTGATACCTTAAATGCAAAAGCGGCTTTATTTGCTATTGAAGAAATAAAAGCTGAACGTAATATTGATATTCCAATAATGTTAAGTGGGACAATAACTGATGCAAGTGGAAGAACTTTATCAGGTCAAACGGCTGAAGCATTTTTAATTTCAGTATCGCATATTCCTTTGTTAACAGTTGGGTTTAATTGTGCGTTAGGTGCAAGTCAGTTAACACCACATTTAGAAGTGTTGGCGCAAAAATCAGATTTAGGAATTTCAGCGCATCCAAATGCAGGTTTACCAAATGCTTTTGGAGAATACGATGAAACTCCAGAAATGATGGCGAATCAAATTAAAGAGTATTTAGATAAGAATTTAATAAATATTATTGGAGGATGTTGCGGAACAACTCCTGCACATATAAAAGCTATTGCTGAAATTGCTGAAGGATATAAGCCAAGATTGGTTGCTGGTTGTTAGTTGTTGGGTTTTAATAAATTAAATTTAGACTGTCATTCCTGCGTAGGCAGGAATCTATTTTCAAAAAAATGAATACAGAAAAAAAATATTTAAAACTATCGGGTCTAGAGCCTTTAGTAATTACTCCAGAAAGTAATTTTATAAACGTTGGTGAACGTACCAATGTGGCTGGTTCTCGTAAGTTTTTACGATTGATAAAAGAAGAGAAATTTGATGAGGCGCTAGCAATTGCTCGTCATCAGGTTGATGGTGGTGCGCAAATTATCGACATTAATATGGATGATGGTTTGTTAGATGGAAAAGAAGCAATGGTTCGGTTTATGAACTTAATTGCTGCAGAACCAGATATTGCACGTGTTCCAATCATGGTTGATAGCTCTAAATGGGAAATTATTGAAGCTGGTTTGCAAGTAGCTCAAGGTAAATGTGTAGTGAATTCTATTAGTTTAAAAGAAGGAGAAGCTCAATTTATTGAGCATGCAAAGAAAATAAAAATGTATGGTGCGGCTGTTATTGTAATGGCTTTTGATGAAGTTGGGCAAGCGGATAATTATGAAAGACGTGTAGAAATTGCAAAACGTTCTTACGATGTTTTAGTTGATAAAGTTGGCTTCCCTTCTGAAGATATTATTTTCGATTTGAATGTTTTTCCAGTTGCAACAGGAATGGAAGAGCATAGAAGAAATGCCATAGATTTTATTGAAGCTACACGTTGGGTTCGTGAGAATTTACCAAACGCAAACGTAAGTGGAGGTGTAAGTAATGTGTCGTTTTCTTTTAGAGGAAACAATGCCGTGCGTGAAGCAATGCACTCGGTATTTTTATATTACGCCATTAAAGCAGGTATGAATATCGGAATTGTAAATCCGGCAATGTTGGAAGTTTACGATGATATTCCAAAGGATTTATTAGAGCACGTTGAAGATGTTATTTTAGATAGAAGAGAAGATGCAACAGAGCGTTTATTAGATTTTGCAGAAAGTGTGGTGAGCACCTCAAAAGAACGTAAAGTCGATTTAAGTTGGAGAGAAAAACCTTTGCAAGAGCGTATTACACATGCTTTAGTAAAAGGCTTGGATGAGTTTATTGTTGAAGATGTTGAAGCGGCTAGACTAGAAGCTTCAAAACCAATTGAAGTTATTGAAGGTAATTTAATGGCTGGTATGAATGTAGTTGGAGATTTGTTTGGTTCGGGTAAAATGTTTTTACCTCAAGTAGTAAAATCAGCCCGTGTCATGAAAAAAGCAGTGGCTTATTTGTTACCTTTTATTGAATTAGATAAAGGGGGTGAGAGTCAATCGAACGGGAAAATATTATTGGCAACTGTAAAAGGTGATGTACACGATATTGGTAAAAATATTGTAGGTGTTGTTTTAGGTTGTAACAATTATGATATTGTAGATTTAGGAGTCATGGTTCCTCCTGAAAAAATTATTCAGGCAGCGAAAGATGAAAATGTAGATGCGATTGGCTTGAGTGGTTTAATTACACCTAGTTTAGATGAAATGGTGTATTTAGCAAAAGAAATGGAACGTCAAAATTTTGAAGTTCCGTTGTTAATTGGTGGTGCTACAACTTCAAAAGCGCATACTGCTGTAAAAATTGACCCTCAATATAAAAATGCAGTAGTTCACGTGCATGATGCATCAAGAGCGGTTACTGTAGTTGGAGATTTATTAAATAAGAGAACCAATCAACAGTATGTTGGAGATATAAAGGCTAATTATGTAAAAGTTCGTGAAGGTTTTGCAAACAGATCTAGTAAAAAAGAATATGTTTCTTTGACTGATGCACGAAAAAATAAATTCAACATTGATTGGAATAGTACAACTATTACAAAACCTAACTTTGAAGGAATTCAAGTTTTTGAAGATGTTGATTTAACAAAATTAGTTGATTATATAGATTGGACTCCGTTTTTTAGAACCTGGGAATTGGCAGGGAAATATCCTGCCATTTTAAAAGATAAAGTAGTTGGAGTGGAGGCTACAAATTTGTTTAGCGATGCTAAAATGTTATTAGCTCAAATTTTGAATGAAAAATTATTAACGGCAAAAGCTGTTTTTGGAATTTTTCCTGCGAATGCTGTAGGTGATGATATTGAAATTTATGGTGATGTAGGTAGAAATGAAGTGGAAGCTAAGTTTGTGACTTTGCGTCAGCAATCAAAAAAGAAGGAAGGTATTGCAAACATTGCATTGGCCGATTTTGTAGCACCTAAAGAAACGGGAGTTGAAGATTATATGGGAGCATTTTGTGTGTCTACAGGTTTTGGAACGGCTGAATTAGCTGCTGAATTTGAAAAAGACCACGATGATTATAATTCGATAATGATTAAGGCATTAGCTGATAGATTGGCTGAAGCTTTTGCGGAATATTTACACGAAAAAGTACGTAAAGAATATTGGGGGTATGCTTCAAATGAAGTGTTATCTAACCAAGATTTGATTAAGGAAGAATACAAAGGTATTCGTCCGGCGCCAGGTTATCCTGCTTGTCCAGATCATACTGAAAAGTTGACTATTTGGGATTTATTAAGTGTAAAAGAAACCATTGGGGTTGAATTGACAGATAGTTTGGCTATGTGGCCGGCAGCATCAGTTTCGGGATATTATTTTGGGAACGAAAAATCTAAATATTTTGGTCTTGGTAAAATTACTGAAGAACAAGTGAAAGATTTTTCAATTAGAAAGAATATGGATTTAGAAACGGCTAAAAAATGGTTGAATCCTAATTTGGCGGAAAATTAATTGAAATTTAAAAAAACCTGTTAGGTTTGCAAAAGCCAAAAGCCAAAAGTTGCGTTAGCGATAGAAGTGGTATCCTTTTTTGAAGTGCAACGTAAAAAAAGATATAACGTATAGCGCGACCTGAAAGGAAACGCCCAAAAAGAGAAAGTTAAAAAGTTGTAAAGGTTTTCGCTGTTAAAGCTAAAGGCGAATTGCTAAATGCAAAAAGCATAAAAGAATGAAAGTAACAGATCATATTAAGCAAGCAAACGGTAAAACATTGTTTTCGTTTGAGATTGTACCGCCTCAAAAAGGGCAGAATATTCAGGATTTATACAATAATGTAGACCCGTTAATGGAGTTTAAACCACCTTTTATTGATGTAACAACTTCTCGTGAGGAGTATGTTTATATTAAGAAGGAAAACGGGTTGTTAGAGCAAAAAATGACACGTATGCGTCCGGGCACTGTTGGTATTTGTGCTGCGTTAAAATACAAATATGATGTAGATGCAATTCCGCATGTTTTATGTGGAGGTTTTACCAAAGAAGAAACAGAATATGTGTTGGTAGATTGCCATTATTTAGGTTTAGACAATATTATGGCGTTGCGTGGTGATGCTATGAAACACGAATCGTTTTTTATTCCAACAGAAGGAGGAAACCGATATGCTTCAGATTTGGTAGCTCAAATAAGAGAATTAAACGAAGGGAAGTATTTACATAATATTATTGAAACCAATAATAAACCAGATTTTTGTATTGGTGTTGCAGGATATCCTGAGAAACATTTGGAAGCACCAAGTATGGAAACAGATTTGCGTAGATTGAAAGAGAAAGTTGATGCTGGAGCCGATTACGTGGTAACCCAAATGTTTTTTGACAATGCGAAATATTTTGAATTTGTAGAAAAAGCAAAAAGTATTGGGATTACCGTGCCTATTATTCCAGGTATAAAACCTGTGGCTGTAAAAAGACATCAACAAATTTTACCGCAAATTTTTAGATTAGATATGCCTGAAGATTTAATTTCGGCCATTGAAAGTTGTAAGGATAATAAGCAAGTTCGTGAGGTAGGAATTGAGTGGGCAATTCAACAATCTAAAGAATTGATTGCTAACGGAGCGCCTGTAGTACACTTTTACTCTATGGGTAAATCGGACAATATTAAAAAAATAGCGAAAGAAGTGTTTTAATTACCTTAAAAATCAGTTTTTTTAATAGTTTCATAAATAAAAGTAATAAATGTTGAATTGTAATGGTGAAATATTTATGTACTTTTGTCGAAGTTTAATTAGAGTTATTAATTTAAAAAATATATTATGGCATTAGAAGTAACAGATGCAACCTTTAACGAAGTAGTTTTACAATCAGATAAACCAGTAATGGTTGATTTTTGGGCTGCTTGGTGTGGACCTTGTAGAATGGTTGCTCCAATAATGGATCAATTAACTTCAGAATATGAAGGAAAAGCAGTTATTGCAAAAGTAGATGTTGATGCAAATCAAGAGTTTGCAGCAAAATATGGAGTAAGAAATATTCCAACTGTTTTAGTTTTTAAAGGTGGAGAAGTTGTTGAAAAGCAAGTAGGTGTTGCTCCAAAAGCAACATATGCTCAAAAAATTGACGCACATTTATAAAATATACTTAAAAAATATTTTTAGGAAGCCTGGCAATTTTGCCGGGCTTTTTCTATTTATATAGTATATTTACTTTATTAATAAATGCATATGGATAATTTATCAGTACAACATCTTTCTGAATTAAATAACCTTGAATTGTTAGCGAGTCAGGTTGTTGAAGGATTTATTACAGGAATGCATAAAAGTCCATTTCACGGTTTTTCGGTCGAATTTGCTGAGCACAGGCTATATAACAAAGGTGAAAGTACTCGGCACATTGATTGGAAACTATATGCGAAAACTAAAAAGTTATTTATAAAGCGCTACGAGGAAGAAACAAATTTGCGTTGTTATTTAATTATAGATAATTCTGCATCTATGCATTATCCCATAATTAAAAACCCGACACTAGATAATTTATCAAAAATTGGATTTTCAGCAATTGCTTCGGCTGCCTTAATGGAATTATTAAAGCGTCAAAGAGATGCGGTTGGTTTAAGTGTGTATAGTAATGAAGTTGAATATTATTCACCAGCAAAAGGTAGTGATAGGCATAGAAGAATGTTGTTGTCTAAATTAGATCAACTTTTAAAAGAAGATTCTAAAGCCACAACAGAGACTTATAAGGTATTACACGAAATTTCAGAGAAGGTTCATCAACGGTCACTTATATTTCTTTTTACAGATATGTTTCAAACCGATAAAAACGAAAAAGAGTTGTTTGAAGCTTTACGCCATTTAAAATACAATAAACACGAGGTGGTTTTGTTTCATACCTACGATGGAAAGCTTGAGTATAACTTTGATTTTGAAAATTCTCCCAAAAAATTTGTGGATGTAGAAACGGGTGAAGAAATTAATTTATACGCTTCATCTGTAAAACAACAATACAAAGCTGAAGTTGAAAAATATTTTAACGAGTTGAAAATGAAATGTATGCAGTATAAAATAGAATATGTTCCTGTGGATATTCATAAAGGATTTCATCAAATTTTGATATCATATTTAACAAGTAGAAAAAACTTTTTGTAAATTTTCACAAAAACCTTTGTAGATATAAAAAACCCGCTTATATTTGCATCCGCTAAGAGCAACGGTCTGGTAGTTCAGCTGGTTAGAATACCTGCCTGTCACGCAGGGGGTCGCGGGTTCGAGTCCCGTCCAGACCGCAAAAAGCATCTCAATTGAGATGCTTTTTTTATGCAATTTATTTAAAATTAATAGTGTTAGTTTAAATGAAATATGTATATTTGCATCCGCTAAGAGCAACGGTCTGGTAGTTCAGCTGGTTAGAATACCTGCCTGTCACGCAGGGGGTCGCGGGTTCGAGTCCCGTCCAGACCGCAAAAAGCATCTCAATTGAGATGCTTTTTTTATGCGATTTATTTAAATTCATAAAAAATAAAATTAAAAGCATAAAAAAACCAGAGGACTATCTCCTCTGGTTTTTTTCTATTTAAAAATAGGGTAAGATTTATTCGTCTTCTTTAACCTCAACTATTTCATACATGTTTTTTCCGTCAACTTGTATAGGTTGGTAATAGGTGTCTCCAAATTGTACATAGGTAATATCTCCAATTTTCACTTCTTCTCCACCTTCAGGTAAGTTAGGAACAATGGTTCCTGCTGTGGCAGGCACAACCGTATAACCTTCATCTGATTTTTCATAGTAGGCACCACCATAATAGTAATTGTTGGTGGTATCGTTGACGACGACTTTTTCAGTTTCTTTTGGTAGTGTTTTAACTGTTGCTCCTACCGGAGCTTGTACAACTGTATAACCTCCATCTGAAGAAACATAATAAACCCCTGAGTCGAAATGATATTTTTGGTTTTCGATACTAATAATAATTGCAGTTGTTGCTAGTGTGGCCACAAAGAAACCCCATGGGTGCCAAACAGGTCCCCAGTAAAATGGTCTGTAAGGATGGTAGAAGTATGGTCTATGGCAGTAATATCTATGTCCGCCATATCTGTATGGCGGTCTAGTATAATGTCTAGAACTAGCGTTTACTCTAGTGTTGTTTCTGTTAATATTTATGTTCTTACTGTTGTCAATATTTATGTTTCTTTTGCTGTTATCTATCTTATTACCCTTGTTTTTATTATTTGTGGTAGGTCGCTTATTTGTTGTTTTATTATTTGTAGTAGGACGTGTTGTTGGGCGATTTGTTGTCGCTTTATTTGTGCTAGGTCTTGTTGAAGGTCTTGTTGTTGTTTTTTTATGACCTCCATTTATTGATCTATTGTTAGTTGAAGGTCTTGTACTTGGTTTACTTGTAGAAGGTCTTGAAGTTGTTGGTCTGCTAGTTGATGGTCTAGAAGCTGAGTGTCCTCCTCCGCCTCTAGAAGCTGAGTGTCCCATTCTTTGAGCATTCATTCCTAAAGGAAGTACCACTGTTAGTGAGAATATAAATATAATAGATTTTATATTTTTTATAATTTTATTTGATGTCATAATAAGATCGTTAAATGTTCAATTTATTTTTTCTTAGCAAGTATTTTAATTTTTTTTGCGTTTTCTGGAGGCGTAAATTCAAAAATAGATTCAGGAACTTTAGGGTTTAGTTGCCAGTTGCTAAAAGTAGCCTCATAGTGTGAATTGTTTTTTTCTTTATAAATAATTAAATATTTTTTAGGTGTTCTGTAGGCGTTATTTGATACCCAGTATTGAACAATCATTTCATCATTTTCAGCTTTAATATGAAAACACTCTTCATTCTCAATTGCTACTTTTCCTATATATTGAATGTTTTGAAAATCATTCAATAAGTCATCTGTAAAAGCAGGGTAGAAAAAATCAGCAGCAGGAAATTGAATTCCATAATCAAAATGCAATTTGTCAATTGTAGCAATAGTGTTTTCCGGAGCTTCAATTAATACATAATTATTTTCAGTATAAGAATAATAAGCAACCTGCTCTCCATTATACCAAAACCCTTTTTTACCGTTATTTCCTTCAATATGTGATAACATTTTGTTTGGGCCTGAGAAAATAATATCTGATGTAATGAATTTTTTAATCAAACCATAATCAGGATCTTTACTATCAAAAGAACTAGATAAGCTAAAAGAGCACGATTCTAGTTCTCCAATTACATCACTCATATGATCTAAAATAAGAATGGCTGTAGGGTCAATTTTTTTTGTTTGGGCAGTGATACAAATAGAAAATAGCAATGCAAAAAATAGTGAGTAATTTTTCATTTAATTTTAGGTTTTTAAACTTATTTTAAAGGTTTTATGATTTTTTTATAGCAATAAAAGGGGGCTATTAACAAACTTAGTAAAAAAAAATTAATTAAAAAGATTTAATTTGTAGATGGAGTAGTTATAGTAATGATACGTTAGTTTACTGATTTATTAATAGAGCAGAGCGAATTAATAAATGAGTATTAAATGAATTTAAAAACAGTAGTTAGAATACGAAAGATATTATGGGGTAATATCCCAATGAAGAATATGTATATAGTAATTAATTAGCTTAACTGCTGTAATTTTTTACAAACTCTTCAAACGGCATTGGTTTTAAATTTCTTGCTTTATAATGGGCTAAATATGTTTGGTAATTTCTTTTAGCAAACTGAATAACTGCATCTGAAGTGCAATACTCATATATAGAACTTGATTTCATGTTGAATAGAATTAGGGGTTAAATAATATTAACAATAATTTATGCTTAATTTTTGTTGCTATAAAATTAGCTTAATTTAAATTAAAAATCAAGTGAATTTACCGTTTAGCACTGAAAAACAGTAGTTTGTATGGAAAAAACGTCTATTTGTGTGGAAAAGCAGTATATTTTTAATGGGTAATTTAGATTGCTTCTTAAAATAGTGTTATTTTATTTATGTAATTAGAAATCTATATTTGTACGTAAGTGAAAATAGATAATAATTGGTTATTTTCGCATGCGGTATCAATGAAAGAATCATATAATAGGAATTATTTTCAGCTTGTGTTCCATTTTCAAAAAGGTTGCTACTGATAAATCGAAGATAAATTAACAGAAATTCAGTTAGCCAAATACGCGGAAAAATGAAGAAATATTTTATGTTGAAATTCCTAATAGGAAAGATCCTTTAAAAATATATATAGTATTCATCTATAAAAACAGACAAAAATGAAATCAATATTAGTAACTGGAGGAGCAGGATTTATTGGCGCAAACTTAGTTGAGCATCTAATAAAATCAAACCACAACTGCAAAATAGTAGTAATTGATGCCTTAACCTATGCGGGAGATGTTCATAATTTAAACAGGGTTAAAAATGCTAGAAATTTCAAATTTGTACACGGAAATATTTGTGATAGAGGTTTAATTGAACGTGTTTTTCAACATTATTTAATTACAGATGTAATTCACTTAGCTGCCGAATCTCATGTAGATAATTCTATAAGTCACCCCGATGTTTTTATTGAAACTAACGTAAAAGGAACCTTTACATTGTTAGATGTTGCTTATAAATATTGGATGGAAAAGCCATTTGTTTTTAAACACGGATTTGAAGAAAGTCGTTTTTTACATGTGTCTACCGATGAGGTTTATGGTACCTTAGGCGAAACAGGTTTGTTTACAGAAGAAACAGCTTACGCTCCAAACTCACCATATAGCGCATCAAAAGCAAGTAGCGATTTAATTGTTAGAAGCTATCATCACACCTACGGAATGAATACTGTAATAACAAATTGCTCTAATAATTACGGTCCAAAGCAACATGATGAAAAATTAATTCCAACAGTAATTCGTAAGGCTTTGGCTGGTGAACATATTCCAATTTATGGAGATGGAAAAAATATTAGAGATTGGTTGTATGTGTTAGATCATTGTAAAGGAATTGAAGTAGCTTTTTTTAAAGGAAAAAGCGGTGAAGTTTATAATATTGGTGGGGAAAACGAGCGAAATAATAACTATATTGCAGGTCAAATTTGTGAAATTTTAGACACTTTAAAACCTTTAGAAAATAAAAGCTATAAAGATTTAATAAGCTATGTTGAAGATAGAGCAGGTCATGATTTTAGATATGCTATTGATGCAACAAAAATTGAAACAAATTTAGGTTGGAAGGCCGATGAAAATTTTGAATCGGGTATTTTAAAAACAGTACAATGGTATTTGGAAAAATACCAATAAAAAGCCTCAGAAATTGGCTTAATTTTAATGAAAGAAACAATTAAAATAGCAATCATAGGATTGGGTTATGTGGGTCTGCCATTGGCTCGATTGTTTGCTACAAAATATTCAGTTATTGGTTTTGATATCAATGAAGAAAGAGTAGCAGAACTTAAAAAAGGAGTTGACACCACTTTAGAAATAGAAAATGAAATTCTTCAACAGGTATTAGTTAAGAGTTCAACAAGTGAAAACGGATTGTTTTGTACTACTGAAATTGAAGAGATTTCAAGCTGTAATTATTTCATTGTTACAGTGCCTACACCTGTAGATATAAATAACAAGCCAAACTTAACACCTTTATTAAAAGCTAGTGAAACAGTAGCCAAAGTACTTAAGAAAAATGATATTGTTATTTTTGAATCTACTGTTTATCCAGGAGCTACCGAAGAAGTTTGTGTGCCTATTCTTGAAGAATTATCAGGTCTAACATTCAATAAAGATTTTTTTGTAGGTTATTCGCCTGAACGAATCAATCCGGGAGATAAAGAACATACCGTTGAAAAAATATTAAAAGTTACATCAGGTTCAACAGTTGAAATTGGAGAAAGTGTAAATAATTTATATGCTTCCGTTATTTCCGCAGGAACACATTTAGCACCTTCAATTAAAGTTGCTGAAGCAGCCAAAGTAATTGAAAACTCACAGCGCGATATTAATATTGCTTTTGTAAATGAATTGGCTAAAATATTTAATTTATTAGATATAAACACTCAAGATGTTTTAGAAGCTGCCGGAACAAAATGGAACTTTTTACCTTTTAAGCCAGGTCTAGTTGGTGGACATTGCATTGGTGTTGACCCTTATTATTTAGCTCAAAAGGCACAGGAAGTAGGCTACAATCCTGAAATTATTTTAGCAGGAAGAAGAATGAACGACAGTATGGGAAGTTATGTAGCTGCTGAAGTAGTGAAGTTGTTAATTAAAAGAAATTTTCAAGTTAACGAGTCTAAAATATTGTTGTTAGGAATCACGTTTAAAGAAAATTGTCCAGATGTTAGAAATACACGCGTGGTTGATGTCATTCAAAATTTGGAAGATTTTGGTACTGAAGTTACCGTGTTTGATTCTTGGGCAAATGCTTCCGAAGTAAAAAAAGAATATGGAATTGATATTGTTACTGAAATTCCTGCCAAAAAATATGATGCAGTTGTATTAACAGTGGCACATAAAGAGTTTTTAGCATTAAATTTAACTAGTTTGTTAAATAAAAACGGCGTTATTTACGATGTTAAAGGAGTGTTAGATTGTGAAGTACACGGAAAATTATAATTGAGTTAACTTAAAAAGTCAATTCAAAAAAAGTTGAAAACAGGAAAATGAAAAATTTCGCATTAATTGGAGCCTCGGGTTATATTGCTCCTAGACATATGAAGGCTATTAAAGAAACAAATAACAATTTAGTAGCTGCGCTAGATAAATTTGATAGTGTTGGGGTAATTGATAGTTATTTCCCGAATGCAGATTTTTTTACTGAATTTGAACGTTTTGACCGTCATATTTCAAAGTTGACATTTGAGCAAAATAAGCAACTAGATTATGTAAGTATTTGTACACCAAATTATTTACACGATGCACATATTCGTTTTGCATTACGCCAAGGAGCTGATGCTATTTGTGAAAAACCTTTGGTGTTAAACCCTTGGAATATTGACGCACTTTCTAAAATTGAACAAGAAACAGGAAATAAAATTTATAATATTTTACAATTGCGTGTGCATCCAAGCATTATTGCGTTGAAGCAAAAGATTGAAAACGGTCCAAAAGATAAAATATACGATGTAGATTTAACTTATTTAACATCACGTGGCCATTGGTATTATACTTCTTGGAAAGGAGATGTTTCAAAATCTGGTGGAATTGCAACCAATATTGGAGTTCATTTTTTTGATATGCTTTCGTGGATTTTTGGTGATTTAAAACAAAATGATGTTCATATAAATACACACGATCGTTCTGCAGGGTATTTAGAGTTTGAAAAAGCAAGAGTGCGTTGGTTTTTATCTATTAATTATGATGTTCTGCCTGAAGAAATTAAAGCAAAAGGTCAAACAACGTATCGTTCAATTACTATTGAAGGGGAAGAATTAGAGTTTAGTGGCGGATTTACAGATTTGCACACTATTTCTTATCAAGAAATATTGAAAGGAAATGGCTATGGATTAGAAGCACCAAGGCAAGCAATTGAAATAGTACACCAAGTTAGGCATGCACAACCAATAGGAACAAAAGGAAATTACCATCCGTTTGCTAAAAAACCGTTGGCTAAGCATCCTTTTGAAAAATAAAAGAGATTTTAAATATAAAATAAAGAAATGTTATGAGTAAAACAATAAATGTTATTTTAACTGGAGGAGTAGGAAGTAGGTTATGGCCGTTGTCAAGAAAAAGCCGTCCAAAACAGTATTTAGAGATTTTTGAAGAAAAATCATTATTTCAAATGACAGTTGAGCGAAACAACATTTTAACTGATGAGGTAATGGTTGTTGGAAATGTAGATAACTGCCATTTAAGTAAAGAAGTACTAAATAAATTAGACTTAAGCTATATTGATATTATTGAATCTACTCCAAGAAATACGGCAGCAGCAATTGCATTTGCTTGTTTTGCAGCAAATCCTGATGATGTTTTAATTGTAACACCTTCTGATCACGTAATTGAAGGTGATAGTTCTTATAAAACAGCTATTGAATCAGCAGTTAGTAAAGCACAGGAAGGAGCAATTGTTACTTTTGGAATTGTGCCTGCAAAACCTGAAACAGGTTACGGTTATATTGAATACAAAAACGACGATGTAATTTCGTTTCGAGAAAAACCAAATGAATCAACTGCAAAAGAATTTATTTCAAAAGGAAATTTTCTGTGGAATAGTGGAATGTTTTGTTTTAAAGCAGGGGTAATGCTTGGTGAATTAAAAGATTTTACCCCAGAAGTATATGAAAAATCTAAAATTGCTTGGGAGAACAATGAGCAAGGTAAACTTGATTTAGCATTGTCTATGGATATTCCAAGTATAAGTATTGATTATGCTGTTATGGAAAGAAGTAAGAAAATAAAGGTAATTCCAACTAAATTTAATTGGTCTGATCTAGGTTCTTTTGACTCTGTATATGATTATCTGGTTTCAAAAGGTCATTCAACAGATGAGAATGGAAATATGGTTATTGGTACCGATAATTTTACGGCATTTTTAGGATTACAAAACACTATTTTTGTGACTACACCATCGGCAAATTTAATTTTACATAAAGAGCATGCTCAAAAAGTAAAAGATGTGTATGTTAAGTTAGAATCTGAAGATTCAGACTTACTAAATTAAACTACAAAGAGGCTATTTAAAAGTTACTTTTGTAACTTTTAAATAGCCTCTTTGTTTTTTCAATTCGGGGTGAGTACTTGTTCTTTCAGGTGTTTACTTCTCTTTTTGAATATTACTGAAATATAGCAAACACAATTAGACTTAAGCCAATTAGTAATTTTGCTTTTTTATAACCTCTTCTCATTTTTCTTATTTTGAAAAGATAAATATACAATTCATAGTTCAAAATTCATATAAATGATGGTTTCAACACGTTTTATAGGCTTCATTTTCTATTTAAAAATTAACAGATTCTTTTAAAAATTGATGTTTTAATAAAAATTTGATAGAATAATTAGTAACAGGTGTTACTAGGTTTCGTATTTAATCGTTTATATTTGCACAAAATTTTAAAAGAAAGAATATGAGTTTTTTTGGTTTATTTGGAGGAGGTAACAGTGAATCACCAATTGAAGATTACTTAAAAGATGGGGCTGTTGTTATTGATGTAAGAACTGCTGATGAATTTGCTAGTGGTCATGTAAATGGTTCGAAAAATATTGTTTTAAACAGTATTCCAACTAAGGTTGCTGAAATAAAAGCAATGAATAAAAAAGTAATTGCTGTTTGTAGAAGTGGAGCAAGAAGTGGACAAGCAACGTCTTTTTTAAGTCAGAATGGGATTGATATAATTAATGGAGGTCCTTGGCAGAATGTTGCAAAGTTTGTAAATTAAATATTTTAAAATACTTCATAAAAAAGAGAAGTGTTGGCTTCTCTTTTTTGTTTTATAGGTTAAAGTTTATTTTATAATTGTTGAATAAACGTTCTTTTTTCTCTTTTAAGTTCAAAAGAAATTTTTTGTGTTGTTCAGATGCTGGGTTGAAGGGTTTATGCGCCAACCCTTTTTGAACAGTAGCTACTTCTTTCATTGTTAAAAGTGATTTTTCAGCGATCCAAACCATTTTAA
The DNA here is from genome assembly GCF_900188235.1 of Lutibacter agarilyticus. Taxonomy (GTDB): domain Bacteria; phylum Bacteroidota; class Bacteroidia; order Flavobacteriales; family Flavobacteriaceae; genus Lutibacter; species Lutibacter agarilyticus. Next base: position 83,747 of record NZ_FZNT01000007.1, read on the forward strand.
ATTGCTCCCAAATATAGTCAATAGCCGTTTCATTTGGATGCACCATATCATTGGCATAAAAGCGGTAATCTCGTAAATCATCTAGCATTATTTCATAAGAAGGAAAATAATAAAGCTGATTTTTAACGTTTGTAATTTGGTGAATTGCAGCTAATAAATGTGCTTTACTTTGAGCATTTTCTACAAAACCGTCTTTTAAATGCCTTACCGGACTAACGGTAAAAATAATAGTTACTGAAGGATTTATGCTTTTTACAAGTGTTGTTATATTATCTAAAGAAGCTATAATTTCTTCTGTTGAAAGCAATTCTCTTAAAAACTTTTTTTGCGGAATTTTATGGCAATTTCCAACAATCCTATCTGTTTCAATAAAACGATATACCCAAGCGGTTCCCAAAGTAATTATTAGGTGTGAAGCTTTAGTAAGTTGTTTATGAGTAGTTGTAATTGCAGTATTTAAATTTTGAAGCAACTCACTTTTTTCAACAGCACTTATATCAGAATGTGCATCAAAACAATGCCAACGTTCATTTAATTGAAAAATGTCTTCTTTAGTATATTTTTTTAAATTAATGGCGTTGGTAATTAATTGCTCAATGACAATTGGGTTGAATAAAATTCCAAACGGATTACTAGCTGAATTAAATTTAAAATAGGCTAATTTTTTAGTAATGTTTTCAGAAAAACAAGAACCAAACAGCATTAATCTAGAACCGTAATCAATTTGATTACGCTCTTTTTTTAGCTGTATATTGGTTCTAAAATTCATTTACACAATATAATTTTTAGCTTGTTTTAAAGCCTCTTCAATTCCTGAAGGATTTTTACCTCCAGCAGAAGCAAAGAATGGTTGGCCACCACCGCCACCTTGAATTAGTTTTCCTAACTCTCTAACAACTAGCCCTGCATTTAATTTTTTTTCAGCAACTAAGTTTTTAGAAATGTAACATGTTAAAAATGCTTTGCCTTCAGCTTCAGATCCAATTATTAAAAACAAATTTTCAATTTTATTTCCTAAATCATTCGCTAAATCTTTAATGCTATTTTGGTCTAATTCTAGTTTTTTCGCTAAAAAGTGAATACCATTAATTAATTCAGTTTCATTAACTAAACCAGCGGCAGCACTTTTTGCCTTTTCTTTCAATAGTTGGTCTATTTGTTTTTTTAGCTTAGTGTTGTCTTCAATTAAATTTAAAACTTGCTCTGCCGGGTTTTTAGAATTTTTCACCAATTCTTTAATTTGGAAAAGTGTTCTGTTGTTTTCAGAAAATTCAGTTTTCATAGCGTCACCAGTAATAGCTTCAATTCGTCTAATTCCTGATGCGATAGCACTTTCTGTTTGAATTCTAAAATACCAAATATCGCCTGTATTTTGCACATGAGTACCTCCACATAATTCAACAGATTGACCGTATTGAATGGCTCTTACGGTATCTCCGTATTTTTCACCAAATAAAGCCATAGCGCCTTTTTCCAAGGCAGTTTCCATTGGAATATTTCTAAATTCTTGTAAAGGCAATTTATTTTCAATTCTAGCATTTACAAAATCTTCAACAGCAGTGAGTTCATCTACTGATAGTTTTGAGAAATGTGAAAAATCAAATCTTAAATGTTTTGAATGTACTGCAGAACCTTTTTGTTCAACGTGTTCACCTAAAACCTCTCTTAAAGCTTGGTGTAGTAAATGCGTTGCTGTATGATTACAAGCCGTTCTAAAACGTTGTTTTTCATCAACTGCTACATTAAAAGTTCCTGATAAATCCTTCGGTAATGATTTTGTGAAATGAATGATTAAATTGTTTTCCTTTTTAGTGTTTACTATATAAACCGTACTTCCATCTTCTTTTTCTAAATAACCTTTATCACCAACTTGTCCACCACCTTCAGGATAAAAAGGCGTTAAATTAAATACAAGTTGATACATGTCTCCATCTTTTTTAGAAGAAACTTTTCGGTATCGTGTTATTTTAACTTTTGCTGTAAGGGTATCATATCCAACAAATTCTTCTTCATCGTCATTTTCATCTAATATTACCCAGTCATCCGTTTCTACTACTGAAGCAGCTCTTGATCTGGCTTTTTGTTTTTTAAGCTCCGTTTCAAATTCTTCCTCGTTTAACGTCATTTTCTTTTCAGAAAGAATCAATGCCGTTAAATCTATAGGAAAACCATAGGTGTCAAATAATTCAAAGGCTTTTTTACCTGAAACTTCTGTTCCTTGTGTATTTTTTATAATTCCGTCTAATAAAACAAGACCTTGATCTAAGGTTCTTAAAAAAGAGTTTTCTTCTTCTTTTATTACATTGGTAATTAATTGTCTTTGCGTTTTTAACTCAGGAAAATAAGTGCCCATTTGTTTGGTAAGCACAGCAACCAATTTATAAATAAAAGGCTCGCGGGTATTTAAGAAAGTAAAACCATAACGTACGGCTCTTCTTAAAATTCTTCTAATAACATAACCAGCACCTGTATTTGAAGGTAGTTGCCCGTCTGCAATTGCAAAAGCAACAGCACGAACGTGGTCTGAAATTACTCGAATCGCAATATCAATTTCTTCGTTTTTACCATAATCATTTCCAGTAATAGTTTCAACTTCTTTAATTATTGGAATAAAAACATCGGTGTCGTAATTAGATTGTACATTTTGTAAAACCATGCATAAACGCTCAAACCCCATTCCAGTATCAACGTGTTGTGCAGGAAGTTTTTCTAATTCTCCATTAGCTTTACGGTTAAATTCCATAAAAACTAAATTCCAGATTTCCACCACTTGTGGATGGTCCATATTTACCAGACTTTTTCCTGAGACTATGGCTTTTTCTTCCGCAGAGCGAATATCTACATGAATTTCAGAACATGGTCCGCAAGGTCCTTGCGCTCCCATTTCCCAAAAGTTGTCTTTTTTATTTCCACGTATAATTCTATCTTCATCAATCAATTCCTTCCAAATGTCGTGTGCTTCTTGGTCGTATTCCAGACCATCTTCTTTAGCACCTTCAAAAACAGAAACATACAAACAATCTTTGTTTATTTTATAAACTTCAGTCAATAATTCCCAAGCCCATTCAATGGCTTCTTTTTTAAAATAATCACCAAAACTCCAGTTACCTAACATTTCAAACATGGTATGGTGGTAGGTATCTTTACCAACCTCCTCTAAATCGTTATGTTTTCCTGAAACGCGCAAACATTTTTGAGAATCGGAAACACGTTTGTTAACAACCTTTTTTTGTCCTAAAAAGTATTCTTTAAACGGAACCATTCCTGCGTTGGTAAACATCAGCGTAGGATCATTTTTTAATACCATTGGTGCTGAAGGTACAATGGTGTGTTTTTTTGCAGCAAAAAAATCTAAAAATTGTTGACGTATTTGTTGTGATTTCATCGTTAATTATATGCTAAAAGAATAGGTGTTTAACCACCTTTGTAAAACATTTTGTAATTTTGTTATTTTTAAACCGCAATTTTATTAAATAATTGCACGTTTCAACTTACAAAAATAACATAATTTTAATAGATGGCGAAGGTAAAATATTATTACGATTCTGAAACACTTTCATATCAAAAGATACATCGTAAAAAGAGTACTAAATTTAAAAGAATATTATTTACGGTATTTGCAGCATTTATTTTTATGCTACTAGGTTTTGTTGTGTTTACTCCAATTTTTGAATCACCTAAGGAAAAAGAATTAAAGCGTGAGCTAGAGTTTGTGAAATTGAATGAGCAATTACACAATAAAAAAATTGAGCAATTAGAAACTATTTTAAAAGAAATTCAAGAAAGAGATAACAATATTTATCGTTTGTATTTTGAAGTAAATCCTATACCTGAGGAACAACGTATGGCAGGTTTTGGAGGTGTAAATAGATACAAAGCATTGGAAGGTTTTGATAATTCAGAAATGATTATTGATGTTACACGAAATATGGATATTTTATCAAAGCAGTTGTACGTGCAGTCAAAATCATTGGATGAAATAGTGAAACTAGCCGAAAATAAAGAAGAATTATTGGCAGCAATGCCAGCAATTCAACCAGTGAAAAATCAAGATTTAACTCGTATGGCTTCTGGTTTTGGATGGAGATCGGACCCTTTTACCAAAGCACGAAAAAAACATTATGGAATGGATTTTACAGCACCAAGAGGAACGCCTATATATGCTTCTGGTGATGGTAAAGTAATACGTGTTGATCAAGGTTCAGCAGGTTATGGAAAGCATGTTAGAATTGATCACGGATTTGGTTATGTTACCTTATATGCGCATATGAGTAAATACAATGTAAGAAAGTATCAAAAAGTGAAGCGAGGCGATTTAATTGGCTTTGTTGGAAACACTGGAAGATCTCAAGCTCCTCATTTACATTACGAGGTTCATAAAAATGGAGTAAAATTGAACCCAATTAATTTTTATTACGGAAATTTATCTCCTGAAGAATTTGAAGCTATGCAAAAAGCGGCTCAAATTGAAGGACAATCTCTTGATTAATGTATATAGACTTACCAGAAAAAAGATATTACAAAATAGGCGAAGTAGCTAAAGCTTTTGGGTTGAACACCTCTCATATACGCTTTTGGGAAAAAGAATTTGATATTCTGAAACCGAAAAAAAATAACAAAGGCAATCGTTTATTTACACATGAGGATCTTCAAAATTTAAAGCTAATTTATCATTTAGTTAAAGAAAAAGGATTTACTTTAGAAGGCGCAAAAACTAAAATGAAAGAAAGCCCCAAAACGGTTAAAGGTAATCATGAAATTATAACACGATTGGAAAGTATCAAGGCCGAACTTATAAAAATAAAAAATCAATTATCATAAAATAGTTTAATTACAAGTGTAACAACATACGCATTTAAACAACTAATCAAATAAATAATAATTAATCTTAAAACGTTACAAATGAAAAAGTGGTTAATACCTTTAATAGTTATTGGAGTTATAGTTTTTGCTGTTTACAGTTCGGCAAAAGGATTTTACAATGCATCAGTTAATTTAGAAGAAAATGCCAAAACGGCCTGGTCTAATGTTGAAAGTGCATACCAAAGACGTGCAGATTTAATACCAAACTTGGTTTCAACAGTTAAAGGTTATGCAGCACATGAAAAAGAAACCTTAGAAGGAGTTATTAAAGCTAGAGCAGCAGCAACACAAACAACGATTGATCCTACAAATATTACTCCTGAAAATATGGCTGCTTTTCAAAAAGCACAAGAAGGATTATCAGGTGCATTATCACGATTGTTAGTGACTGTTGAAAAATATCCTGAGTTGAAGGCGAATCAAAATTTCTTAGAATTACAAAGTCAGTTAGAAGGAACAGAAAACCGCATAAATGTGGAAAGAAACAGGTACAACGGAGAGGTGAATTTATTTAACAAGCATATTAAAACGTTCCCAAACAATATGTTGAATAATTTCTTTGGAAATTTTGAAGAAATGACTCGTTTTGAAGCTGCAGAAGGGAGTAAAGTAGCACCAAAAGTAGAATTTTAGATCTAAGAATGTCGAAAGTAGAAGATTTTTTAACAGCCACTCAAGAGCAAGTTTTAATACAGGCCATAAAGGCAGCCGAGAAAAATACCTCGGGTGAAATAAGGGTTCATATTGAAAAAGAAACAGAATTGCCAACGTTTGAAAGAGCTTTAGAAGTTTTTCATACGTTGAAAATGGATGCAACGCAGTTGCGAAACGGCGTGTTATTTTACATTGCTGTAGAAAGTAAGAAGTTTGCCATTTTAGGTGATGAAGGTATTAATAAGTTGGTTCCGGGTGATTTTTGGGACGAAGAAAAAGAATTGGTACTTTCTTATTTTAAAAAAGGAGAATTTTCTAAAGGCTTAGAATTGGCTATTTTAGAAGTAGGAAAAAAACTAAAAGAATATTTTCCATATATGTCAGATGATACAAACGAATTGTCTGATGAAATTTCAAAAGGATAAATGATAAAAATTCATACATTATACAAAAAATACGTATCAGTTTTAATAGCGGTTTTGTTTGTTCATTTGGCATTTGGACAGTTTGATATTCCGAAAAAGCCAGATTTTCAAACCAGCGTTTACGATTACGCAAAAGTATTATCAGAAAACCAGAAAGCAACTTTAGAAAATAAATTAATAAAGTATTCCGATTCAACTTCAACACAAATTGTATTAATTACTATTGAAAGTTTAAAAGGAGAAAACATCAATATTTTGGCTGCAAATTGGGGCCACAAATGGGGTGTAGGTCAAGAAAAAGAGGATAATGGAATTGTTGTTTTGTTGTCTAGAGATGATCGTAAAATTGCCATACAAACTGGTTATGGAATTGAACATTTACTAACCGATGCTTTATCAAAACGAATTATTCAACAGGTAATAATTCCTGAATTTAAAAAAGGGGATTATTATGCCGGTTTAGATTACGGAACCTACGCTATTTTTGAAGTTTTAAATGGTTCTTATAAAAATAAGCAACCTCAAAATAAAAATGGAAAAGAAGGTTTGCCTTTTGGAGTTATCATTTTTATTATTTTCATAATATTAATGATCGTTTTTTCTAAGAAAGATAAAGGAGGACGTAATGGAGGGAATAGAGGAGGTAATGCAACTGATATTTTAACTGCCATATTATTAAGTAGAGCTGGTAGAGGTGGATTTGGAGGCGGTAGCTTTGGAAGCGGAAGCTCAGGCGGAAGTTTTGGAGGTGGAGGCTTCGGTGGTGGTTTCGGAGGCGGAGGCTTCGGCGGAGGTGGAGCTAGCGGAGGCTGGTAAATAAGAATTTTTCAATTAAATTATAAAAAAGAAACCCATACTTTACAAAGTATGGGTTTCTTTTTTATATAGGTGTGTAAATGTTTATTTCTGTCTAAAATAAATTACAATTGGAACTCCTTTAAAGTCGTATAATTCACGCAACTTGTTTTCAACAAAACGTTTGTATGGCTCTCTAATATACTGTGGTAAATTACAGAAAAAAACAAATTGAGGTGTTGGAGTTGGCAACTGCATACAATATTTAATTTTCACAAACTTACCTTTGTAAGCAGGTGGTGTATACGTTTTTACAATGTCCAACATTGTTTCATTTAACTTACTTGTAGGAATACGTTTTTTTCTATTTTCATATACTTCAACAGCCGTTTCAATAGCTTTAAAAATACGTTGTTTTGTTAAAACGCTTGTAAAAATAATAGGTACATCAGTAAAAGGCGCAATTTCATTACGTACTTGTGCTTCAAAATCACGCATGGTATTGGTTTCTTTTTCAACCAAATCCCATTTGTTTACCAAAATAACAACCCCTTTTTTATTCTTTTCAGCTAGCCAAAAAATATTTTCATCTTGTCCTTCAAAACCACGCGTAGCATCTACCACTATAATAGCAACATCACAGTGCTCAATAGAACGTACTGCACGCATTACAGAATAAAATTCTAAATCTTCTTTTACTTTTGATTTTTTTCTAATTCCAGCAGTATCAACTAGGTTAAATTCAAATCCAAACCTGTTGTATTTTGTATCAATAGAGTCTCTTGTAGTACCAGCAATATTGGTTACAATATTTCGTTCTACACCAATTAATGCATTGATGAACGATGATTTTCCGGCATTAGGACGACCAACTACTGCAAATCGAGGTAATTCATCTTGAACAACTATATCATCTTCTAAATCCTTTACTACAGCGTCTAATAAATCTCCTGTTCCACTACCATTTATTGATGATATGGTGAAAAATTCACCCAAGCCTAAATTGTAAAATTCTAAAGCATCATCTTCACGCATAGAGTTATCTACTTTGTTAACCACCATAAAAATTGGTTTTTTAACTTTACGCAAAAGGTTTGCAACTTCAGTATCCATTGGCGTAATACCTTCTTCAACATCAACAACAAAAACAATAACATCAGCTTCATCAATTGCTAAGTCAACTTGTTTTCTTATCTCTTCTTCAAAAATATCATCAGAACCAACGGCGTAACCACCTGTGTCAATAACAGAGAATTCTTTACCATTCCAATCACTTTTACCGTAATGTCTATCACGCGTAACTCCACTAACGGAATCAACAATTGCATCTCTTCGTTGAACTAAACGATTAAATAATGTTGACTTCCCTACATTTGGTCTTCCTACAATGGCTACAATATTACTCATTGGTATTTTTTTAATTTTTCGCAAAAGTACAATATTTTAATTTGAAATAGGTGACTTGTAAATTTCTAAATATATAATTTGTTAAAAAATAGTATATTACAAACCAAAACTAACTAAATGGAAGCCGAAAAAAACAGTGATATACATTTACGACCGCGATTTAAAATGGATTTTAGTGAGAGTCAGCAAGAGATTATTTCAAAATTTAAAGCCAATTTAAACGAAGGAAATTGTAAGTATTGCAGTAAAATTGTTGATGAACATATTATTATAGATGTACCTGCGGAAGAAAATCATTTTTGGTCGCCACAATTAAATATTGAAATTGAAAAAATCAACGATAAAGAAACTATAGTAAAAGGTTTGTTTGGCCCAAAGCCACAAGTTTGGACTTTATTTATGTTTTTTCATTTTGCAGTGGCGGTTGCATTTATTGGCTTTTCGGTAATGGCATACGTGCAATGGTCTATACACACCGATTATTCTTTTGCTTTAACCATGGTTTTAGCATTGCCAGCGATATGGTTTATCATGTATTTTTTAGGGCGAATAGGAAAAAAAACAGGTCATAAACAAATGGATGAACTTTATAAGTTTATGATGAAAACATTAGAGCGTAAGTTAAGTGAGAAGTGAGAAGTGGCTATGTAAACTCAGCAGTGAGAAGTCACAAACGAAAAAGTATAAATGAAGGTTAGTGTAAAACGGAATAGTCAACAACCAAATTACACTTTTCAACCTTTACGGGATAGTGTCAAACTTTTCCCCCTTTCAACCAAAAACTTAATCATTATAACCAAACCTGCGCAATTGTCGTTTGTCGCTTCTCCAGTTTTTATTTACTTTAACGTACAATTCTAAATGAATTTTTTTGTCGAAAAACTTCTGAAGATCTTTCCTAGCTTCAACACCAACACGTTTTAAAGCCGCACCTTTATGGCCAATAATAATTCCTTTTTGCGTTTCGCGTTCAACCATAATTACTGAACGGATTTTTATGATTTTTTCACTTTCAAAAAACTCTTCAGTTTCTATTTCAACTGAATAAGGAATTTCTTTTTTATAATGTAATAATATTTTTTCACGAATGGCTTCGTTGATGAAAAATCGTTCAGGTTTATCGGTTAATTGATCTTTTGGGTAAAATGGAGGAGATTCAGGAAGTAATTCTAAAATTCGATCAAAAACACCTTGCACGTTAAAACCTTCAAGAGCAGAAACCAATGTAACTTCAGCATTTGGCACTTTTTCTTTCCAATACAATAATTTTTCTTCAACTTGATCTTGTGAAGAAGTATCAATTTTATTGATTAATAGTAAAACTGGAATTTTAGAATTTTTAATTTTATTAAAAAAGTTTTCATCTTTTAATTCCTTTTCGCCAATTTCAACCATATAAATTAACACATCGGCATCGTCAAAAGCTGATTTTACAAAATCCATCATAGATGCTTGTAACTCGTAGGCTGGTTTTATAATTCCTGGAGTATCAGAAAAAATAATTTGAAATTCATCACCATTTACAATTCCTAAAATACGATGACGCGTAGTTTGGGCTTTTGAAGTAATAATTGATAAACGCTCACCAACCAATGCATTCATTAAAGTTGATTTACCAACATTCGGATTTCCAATAATATTTACAAAACCTGCTTTGTGTGCCATAAATTAAAATATTTGAGTTGCAAAGTTACTTGAATTCAATTTGATGTCCATAGGTTTTATAGAAAAGTTAGTGGTTAAAAAGAATTTGTTTGCGTTTGGTTTTACATTTTTAGGTGATCTAATAGCTTTTGACTAAATAATTTCAAGAAAAATATGGTAGTTCTATAGTGTTTGGAGACTGCTTTTTAACTTTATTTCAGAATTATTTTAAAAACAGGTTGTTCTTAATAATGACGTATGTGTTTGTAGTTCATAAGGTTACTTTAAGTGTTGCATGCGCTTGTCTTTTTTTTGAAAGAAAAAATTTAATTATTAAAATAAAGATGCTTGTTTTATTGTGATTTAGTTGTATATTTGCAATCCAAATCGCGGGGTAGAGCAGTAGGTAGCTCGTCGGGCTCATAACCCGAAGGTCGCTGGTTCGAGTCCAGTCCCCGCTACTAAGGATCAAGTCCTGCAAAAACAACGGTTTAGCTTTCTAAACCGTTTTTTTTATGTCTAATTTTAATGAAATCCTTACCTTTGAAAGCAAGAGTGCATACGATTTTGCATACGATTTATCAATGAAGAAGAATTTTTCTACCCCAAAAATTTATACAGCCAATGGTGATTTAAAGAAACGTTGGTACGTTTACTTTTCTTTCCGAAATCCTAAAACAGGAAGATTAAAACGTATAACTCCATTTTATGGAGATGCTAATAAGAGGACTTACTATATTAGACCGGACATAAAGTTGCGAGATTTAGAGTTACATCAATTAACTTTGAATTATGAAAAGACAACACAGAAATTACAGTACATCATTTAAACAAAAGGCAGTGGAATTAAGCTATGCACGTGGTAGTGTTAAGCAAATATGTGAAGAGTTAGATATTCCTTATTCTGTAATACATCGTTGGAGAAGCGAGTCAAAAGATTATGGAAAGAACAGTTTTTTAGGTCGTGGTAAGCCAAAATTAACAGATGAACAAAAAGAAATAGCACTATTAAAGCATCAGTTGAAAGACGTTTCAGAAGAAAATGAGATATTAAAAAAGGCAGTGAGCATCTTCTCCAAGAGCGACAAGAAAAATTTAGGTTTATAAAACACCATAAATTTAAGTTTTCAGTTGAGAAGATGTGTAAAGTTCTAAAAGTTAGTACTAGTGGATATTATAACTGGTTAAAGGCTAAGGTATCAAAACTATGGTCATATAATCAAATACTCTCAGCATCCATTACTACTATTTTTAACGATAGCTTTGAAAGTTATGGTGCTCCAAGAATAAAAGTAGCATTAGAAAAGTTGGGACATTTTATTTCAAAGCCAAGAGTAGCCAGAATTATGAGGGCTAATGGATTATTTGCTAGAAGAAAGCGAAAATTTAAAGCTGCTACAGATAGCAATCATAAATACCCTGTAGCTGCTAATATTTTAAATCAAAATTTTGAAATCTCTAGAAAAAATCAAGTATGGGTCTCAGATATCACTTATATCGAAACGAAGCAAGGCTGGATGTATTTAACGGTAATTATAGATTTGTTTAATAGAAAAATAGTTGGGTGGTCTATGAGTGATAATTTAACGACAAAGGATACTATAGTACCTGCATGGAATATGGCTATTAAATCTAATGTAATTACTGAAGAACTCGTTTTTCATTCTGATAGAGGCGTTCAGTATGCTAGTTGTCGCTTTACAGATATCATAAAAAAACATGAAGGTTTAGTGATACAATCTATGAGTAGAAAGGGGAATTGTTGGGATAATGCTGTTGCAGAATCCTTCTTTAAAAGCTTAAAAACGGAATGGGTTTATAAACACAAGTATAATTATAGATCACAAGCTGAATTATCTATCTTTTCTTGGATTGAAACTTGGTATAATAAAAGAAGGATACACTCAACTTTAGGGTGTAAAACTATTAATGAATTTGAAATAGAAATGTATAATCAAAATGTAGCTGCTTAAATCTCGCAATTAATTGTACAGTTTTTTGTTGCAAGTCCAGTTTGTGGATGGAAGCCTGTATGAAAAAGAGGTAGCTCATTTAAAAGGTAAAACTTTTAAAAATTCAACGGAATTCTTACAATTAGTAGCTTGGGTATTTGCCAAAAGAAGTAAAAGTGAATGTAAAACTTCAAATCAGGTATTAAACAGGTATATTGAAACAATTAAAAGAATTGATGATAATTTACCTCTAAAACTGAGGGAAGAGTTTGATAAAGTTCTTTTTGATTTGATGAAAGTGAGAAATGATGATAGTTCTTATCGGTCATTTAGTTTTTGTAAGCATTCATTTACTAATAAAAATTTTGATTATCAAGTATTAGAAGATTACCTTTTAAATCCTACTATTGATTATATAGGTCTTGCTAAAAATAAATAGTGATAAAACACGTGATAAAAATGTGATAAAAAATTATCACAAATATTTGTTCTAGTTGCAACAGTAAAAATATATAATTAAAACCTCTATTTTAATGGATTTTTTGGTATCAAAAATAAATATGTAGTAATTGTAATTGGTGATTGTGTTGTGATATTCAAAAGCATGAAATAATTGATTCTTTCATGCTTTTGAATATTAAGTTGTCAAATTTTTAGTCAATCTATTTCAGGAAAGTACATTAGGAATGAGTAGCTTATAAGTTATTAATAAATGATAGAACTTGTCATGACCTATTTTAATATTGAGGTTTTTTATTTGCCAAATTAGTTTTATTTTTAAAAGATGTAATTTAGGAAATATGTGGGTTTTTAAATTTTAAACAATTATATTGTTATATTTATGACATAAAAATTGAACTATTAAAGATAAAAATTACATAATGCTTAAAAAAAGATATAGCAAAATATGGCTAGATGCATTGTATTGTACAATTTTTACAATAACTATAGCTGGAATTTTTTATTCTTTGCTAATAAATGTCTCTATTTTAAATCCTTTTACAAAAGCTTTTAAAGATTTTAGTTTTACCGATGTTTATTATTCTAAAACCTTTTTTGATTCAAAGGTTCATCGTGATATAATTATTGTAAATGTAAAGCATCATGATAGGTTAACTATAGCTCAGGCAATTGATAATGTAGTTAGGCAAAACCCGAAAGCAATAGGGGTGGATATTATATTTAAAGAGCAAAGATATCCATATGTGGATTCAATATTAAAATCCGCTTTAAATCATCCTAATATTGTTACTTCTTACTTTTTAGATAATAACGCTATTGTAAAAAATCATGATTATTTTAATAATAATCATGAAAATGAGGGTTATATTAATGTTAACTTAAAAAATCAGGATGCTATAATTAGGGATTTTGTTGGCGCTACAATAGAATCAGATACTTTGTATTCTTTTTCCTCACAGTTAGCCATGATTTCTGGAAATATATCTAAGGAAAAAGTATTGAAAAGATTAGAAGATAGAATTCCAATTAATTACAGTGGAAACGAAGGTTCTTTCTTAACTTTTGATATTGAGGAAATTAACGATAAGGAGTCGATTCCAGCAATAAATAATTCAATAGTTTTGTTTGGTTATTTAGGGACCCCTACAGGTAATAATTATGATATTGAGGACAAGCATTTCACGCCATTAAATCCTATTGTTGCAGGGAAATCTATTCCTGATATGTATGGCATTATTATCCATGCAAATATTATAAAAATGCTAACAGATGAAAATTTTATAAAAAAAATGCCAAAAGGCTTAAGTTATTTTTTCGCAATTATTTGTTGCTTTTTTTCTGTTTTATTTGGTCTTAAGTTATTTGAAAAGAGCCCGTTTTTGTATGATTTCTTAATTAAAATAGTTCAGCTGGTCTTGTCTATTGTACTATTGTATTTAGCACTTTTACTTTTAAAATTTAATTGGCATATTTATATAACTCCAGTTTTAGTTTTGACATTGTTAGGTTTAGAAATGGTCGTGTTTTATATTCATTTATTAGTCTATTTAAAAAAAAGGTTTAAATGGGAAAGTCACTTGTTGGATTAATTATAGTCCTATGTTTTTTTAATTCAGCTTTGGCGCAAGATAGTTTGTGTGTTTTTGAAGTATACGGAACGGTGTTAAAAACCTTTTCAAATAGTCAAAAAACACTCTCAAAAGGAGGTCTTATTAAAAGTAAAGAGAGTTTACAAGTACTTCAAAAATCTCAAATCACAGCTATTGATAATAAAGGAAATGTTTATTTTATAAATGAAGAAGGCAGTTACAGTTTTAATGAATTGCTTAATTTTTACCAAAAAAAACAAAACTCAGGCTTAACCGCAAATTATTTAAAATATATATGGCTTGAATTGCTAAATAAAAGTGCAGGTCAAACTATGATTGCAGGGGTTTTTAGAGGTGAAGTTTTAATGCAATTTCCAAAGAATAAAACCAAATTAGCAAGTTCTAAAATTACTTTAAAATGGGATTTAGAAATTGACGAACCCTACTATTATGTATTCGTTAAAAATTTAACAACTGGTGAAAGTGTTAAGTTTGAAACTAATGGGTCAGAACTTTCGTTATACGCTGATAACTTGATATTTAATGAAAGTAACAAATTTGAGTGGAGCGTAACAACACAAGCATTTCCAAATGTAAACAATATTCCATTTTTTGGATTTGAACTCATAGATAGAGAGGCTTATATAGAAAATTTACAACAGTATAATGCTTTTATTAATGATTTAATATCTTTAGGAATATCAGACAAAGAAATTGAATCAATTCTTTGTCAAACGTATAATCTTTGTAATTAAGCTATGAATGTTTCAAAAAAAATATTTACGATAATATTAGCATTTACAGCATGTTTTACTTTTTCTCAATCTTCAGATTCGGTATCAATTAAGTTAAAAGATTTTCATTCATCTGAAATAACAGATGTTATTCTTACAAAAGATGAATCTTTTTTTATTTCAAGTGATGTATCAGGCAAAATTTTAATGTACAATACTTTAGATTATGGTTTTGTAAAAACTTTACGCAAAGCTACTGGGATTCCAGTCCAAAATATGCGTTTAGTAGTAAATGATTCTATTTTAATATTTAATCAAAAGTTTGATTATGGAGATGCCTCAAAAGATTCTTTAATAGGTGTTAGAGTTTTTGATCAGAAAGTAATTTATAAAAATCAAATTTCTGGAAATTTTATTGATAGGCAAGACAATGTGATTATTGGTGAATCAAAAAATGAATATTTACATGTACTCGAAATATTCGACAACAGATTGAACAAAATTACATCGGCCTACTCAACGTACAATGTAAAAGTAGCTGCAGTTTCCAATGATTTATTCTCGGTTGCTTTTGTAGGTGAAGAAATAAGTAGACAGGTTGAACTAAAGGTAGTTAATACTAAAACAGCTGAAGAAGAAATAGCATTGTCAATACCTGAAAATAATTATTTAGCTCATTTGTTCTTTGATAGAATAACAAATAATTTGTATGCATTATTAGTTCATCAAAAAAACAATACGATTGCTGTATATAACATATCAAAAAATAAAAACTTTAATAACCCACTGTTTCTTACAGATTTTTATTTTGATAGGTTTGTGAATGTTTCAAGCTATCAATCAGAGGGGAATTACAAAATTGTATTTACTAGAAAAGGCTCTTTACCTAATAATCCTTTTGTGATTGAGAAAAAAAATGATAAGTTTTATTCTTTCATGCCAAATTATAAAGAAGGTGTTACAAGAAGTGTTTATTTGAAATCTAAGAATGAATTTGTTTTTTTTGAACCATTTGTTACTTACAGTAATAATGTTAATTGTACCAGTACATTACGATTTAATGTATTTGACAATAAAAACAAAATTCACAAAAATACTTACCCTAAAGGAGCTGCAAAGTTTTATTCAGGAACTTTTTTACCAAATGGTAATTGGATGGTTGTTGGAAATGAACTTAACTCTGACGAAGTATTGGCTTCATATAAATATAGAATTAAATATTTTGAAACAGGCACCTTTAATAATAGATTTGGGAAACTAGATTTTAGTAACTACTTGGAAGTGAAGCATAAAACTAAAGAATTTACGACCTCAACATTTATGTTTGATAAAAGTAATGGTGTTCACCCTTTTTATGGTTACAAAATTGGAAATGAAAATACATATGCTTTTTACAAATATGACTTTATTAAAGACCAAATTTCTAAAATCGCAGATGAGCACCCTAAGTACAAAAGCATACTTGATTATAATAATAAATTAAATTATCTTTTGTTAAGTAAAGCTGTTTATTATAATAGAGGTTACACTGAACCACAAGAATTTGCATTAGTTCAAAACAAAGACATCAAGTTACTTAATGGCAAATTTAAATTTGGAAAACTGTCTAACAGTGGCACTTATTTACTAACAATTAATGCAAATAATAAAGCAGAAATTAGAACTACTGATGGTTTAAAAATTATCTTCGAAAAGCAGCTTACAGATGGAAGTTATAAAGTTTTTAAATTAGATGAAAATGAGTTTGGAATAAGCATTAGTTTTAACGCTATTGATATTGATAAGTGCAATAAAGAATCTTTAACCATTAGTTTCGATGCTGAAAATAAGTCTTTTAATAGTAATACCTTAGATTGTTTGTTTTTTACGGATATCACATTTTCAAATGAAAAAATTGGATTAATAGTTGAAGACTTTGGTGTATTGTTAAATAATGATCAACTTCAATTTTTTCCTTCAGAATTTCCTGAGAGCATTTCATTAAATGATGATGCTTCAAAACTAATGATAAGCTTTAACAATGGTAAAATTTCCATTTATGACACAAACTCTTTAAAAGCGAATGTCACAATGCTTCATCCAGATGAAAAAAGCCAAGTGTTTTTAGATGAAAAGGGTAATTATTTTAGTAATACCAATCCTGACGATTATTTAATTGCCTTTAACAATAATAAAAGAGTAAATTTTAATACAATTAATGATCAATTCTATAATCCAGAAGAAATACTTTCACAATTTGGACAACCAAATAATGAATATCTCACAACGCTAAAAGAAGCACTTAAAATACGATCTAAGAACAATGAATCAATTTATCAAAAATCAGCTATTCAAAATAATGAGAAGCCTCAAAATATTATATTGGATGACCCAAATATGTATGTCCTTGCGGTAGGTGTTTCAGATTATATACAATCTGATTTTAATCTCACTTTTGCAGATAAAGACGCTTTAGATATCGCTAAAATTTATGGTATTCTCGATCAGAAGACATTAGATAATTACAATACAAAGTTTTATGGTACAAATTATAGTTTAGCTGATGAAACTGGAGACAATCAAAAAAGTTTAAAAAAATATTTAGAGCAATATAAAAACATAGGAGGATTATATGCTATAAACGCTGATAGAACTTTATGGTTAGAACATGATTATGGTAAATACTTTATTTGGGATTTTAATTTACAAACTACTGAGGCTATAACTTTACCTAATGAATTTAAAATATCGGAATTTGAGCACGATTTCGATAAAATAATTTTCATTAATCCAGACAATACAGGATTCTATATGAGGGCTAGTAATGGCGAAAATTTTAGTTATGATTTTAAATCTAAATTATTTACAAAAATCACGTTACCATTTAAAATAGATTACTCAATCACACCTCCTGAAAGTTTAATTCCTTTAAGTCAAAACCGTTGGGCTTATTTTAATTACCTTAATAACGAAGCTACTTTAAGCATAGGTAACGTTAATTCAAATACTATTGATAATACCATCAAATTCAATATTAACAAATTCAATAAATTAGACAGTGATGGATTGCTAATTACTTCAACAGAAGATTTCTACACATGTCAATTTAATGGAGTTTCAAGGAATGGTAACTTTTTGTTTTATTCAACATCAGCAGAAAGTAATGAGTTGTTCTTTGTTGATTTAACTGCTGAAACCATTATTCCTTTACTTGTTAAAATAAAAGAGCCTATTGGTTATTCACCAAAAATTTATTGTTCTGAGGATGGTAAATTCTTTTCCATTTTAGATGAATATGCTGATGATTTTAAATATAAACTCACATCATATTCAGTTTTAGGAGAATTGATAAATACATCGATTTTTAAGGACAAGGATCTCTTAGATTTTGGGGGAATTAGCTTTTTTAACAATAAACCTGTTTGGATAAAAAAATCTCGTCCATTGGTAAGTCAAGAAACTTATGATAGTAGTAGCCGGTTATTATCTCAAAACAAACCTTACTCTTTTAAAAACTCATTTGTTAAGTATTTAACCAATGAAAATGCCAATTCAGAAAAAATCAAAGAGGAACTTATAAGTTTTTTTAAAAATGTGAAACCCAATGATCAAGTCATTGTGTTCTTAGCAGGTCATGGTGTTTTAGATAAAGAACTTAACTATTATTTTGCGCCTTATGATATGGACTTTAATAATGTGAGTAAAAATGGAGTTTCCTTAAATGTTATTATAGAAAGTTTGAAGGAATGTCAATCAGATCACAAATTACTACTAATGGATTCTTGCCATTCTGGAAACACGCTAGATATGACTAAATCTGAAGTTGTAATAGTTGATGATAGCAAAGACCCAAGTAAAAGAGGTTCTAAATCAAAATCTACGAGTACTAGATCAGAGTTTAAAGTATCAGATATTGTTTCAACCTTATTTGAAGATTTTTTATCTACAAGTGGAATTACGATAATTTCGGCTTCTTCGGGAGAAGATGTTGCTTATGAACACAGAGAATTAGGAAATGGAGCATTTACTTCATCTTATGTAAATTTATTGAAGGAGAAACTTAAAGGTAATAACTACACCTATGATGAAGCTAGCCTTCAAAAATCAGTTGATATTACGAATGAAACAATAGAAGAACTGTTGAAAGAAGTAATGATTATTACAAAAGGTAAACAGGTTCCAGATTTAAGAGAAGTTAATAAAAATTCTAAATTAAAAATGTGGTAAGTATGAAGCGAATTTTATTACAGCTGCTCTTTATAACTTTTTGTCAAACCATTGTTCTAGCCCAAAAAGTAGAATTTAAAACTAATTTTGGAAACGACGGACAAGATGGCCGCTCTGGTGTATTAAGTTCAGATAATGCACTAATGGCATTGAATCGTTCTACATCAGGTAATAATTCTAAAATAACATTATGGGATTTAAATAATAACGTTGTTTTATATTCGGTTGATTCAAACCCTCAAAAAGTTAAGGGTGATAATTACCCTCATTTTTCTTCAATTAGTTTCAGCCCAGAAGGAAACTACCTAGGTTATATCTGTTTTTATTATTCCGAACAAAAGGAAGCATGGGAAGCTACATATTTTGTTTATGAAATACGTATGAAAAAGCTCATTAAAGAAATTCCACTCGAAGGGGTTTTTTACGGAAGTTTTATAGCTGAAAATGAAGTTTTGCTAAAAGATTGCAACTCCTATTGTAGCGAGATTAATTGGTTTAAATTAAACATTAATAATACTAAAAAAACATTAGTTAATAGTTTAGAAGCTAGTTCTTGGGATGGGTTTGAAATATTAGGATCTATATCTATAGATAAAGTAAAATACAGTCTTTTGCTTGATGATGATCAATTAAGTTTATTTACCCCAAATGATACTTTGATCCAAAAAATAATTGCAACCCCTAAATTTTTTGACCCTAAGGAGACTTGGGCTACAGATATTAACTTAACTCCAAATTTAAAACATGCTATCTTTTTAGGTTTAAGAACATTGAGTGTTTTAGATTTAAAAAATAATAACTTCATTGCAGATAGTATTCCTCTATATAATTATTCTGATGAAAAAACATACGGACTAAACGGTTTAGTCTCAAAAGATGGAGAAGAATTTATTTTTGTCTCTTCAATAGAAGAGAATACAGGGATTTGCAATATTAAAAATTACAATATGCTGTCTCTAGAAATTACAGATGTAGCATCCGTAAAAAATACAGATTATGAAATGTTTAAATTTATTAGCGGCTCTATTTCTGAAAAATATGATTTTTCAAAATTAAAAGCTGAAATTGAATTCAAGACATCTTGTAGGGCATTATTGCCAGAGAATTACTTGTTTGAAATATATAATGAATATTTTATTTCGGTATTTAATGGTTTAAAAGTTTCGATATTTAATGCCTCGACAGGTCGTAATAAAACATTAGATTTAATCGAAATTAATGAATTAAAACAATATGAAGCCAACTTAAAATGGGCAAGAATTAATGCTCTTGAATTGTATGATGACAAAATTTTACTTGCATATACTTATTATGTTGAAGGAGGGAGTGTGGTAAAACTTCTGGAGGTAGATTTAAATTCTGGAAATATAGCTCGATCTCTCGATCTTGCAGACTATAAGGAATGCAGTGAACTTAAGATAACCAAAGATAATGAAAACCTTCTTTTAAATTTAAAACCTTCGGAGGGATTGGGATTTGTTGATGTACTGATAGATATAGAATCGTTTAAGGATATAACACAACAAGGATTATTTGAGAGTAGATATTACCATACAATTTATGCGACCAACAATAATCAATTTATTGTTGGTTATATAAAGGGGCAAGGTAGCTATGTTTACAATAAAGATGATTTTAAGTTTATTGAGTTTTTTCCAGACAATCTTATTTTTTACGAAAAAGACAAGAAATATTCGTTGCATTTAAAGTATACTGAAGAAGTTTATGAATATGAGGATTTTTGTGAGAACTGTAAAGAAGGAGTTAAGCAAGTTATAAAAACGCCTACAAATGAATTTGAGTTAGAATCAGCTAAGGGAGTTAAAAGTGTTAATTTAGGAGAAATAACAGCCTCTCTATTTGATGAAATTGATGAAAATTTAATCAACATTAAACAAAAAGGGAAAATTGTAGCAATTGAATCTCGTGGTAATTTGCTTTTAAAGCTTAACCTTAAGACCGGTAAGGTGTCTGATAGTTTAAATGAATATCCGTACTTTCCCAAGATTAATGCCAATCACAAAGATTATTATTTAGTTGGAATAGAAGAGGACTCTCAGCCTATAGAGGATGATATGAATAATGAAATAGAGCAGTTAGAGTTAGGGTATAATATTGCATATACAGATAATTTAAATGAGGAGAGTTATAAACTAACAAAGTTTGAAGGGTTAGATATAATCTATGATTTAGGTTATATTAACAATAAAACTCAAGTGGTATTAAGTGCACCCTATAATTCAATGATAAGTGTAATAAAATCTCCAGAAGATTATGAATACTTAGCTCCTTGGGTTCCAGAAAAATATTGGAATTATCCAAGTATCGAGATGTCTTTTGATATTAATTATTATGATGCCGAAACAAGACCCTTTGATTCTAATGAAACTGAATTTGAGAATGTATTTACAACTGTTAATTATAAGTATTTGGAAAAGGAAGAGGAAGTTCTTTTTGAATCAGTAACTTATGAGTTTATTAATTTTAAAGATCAAACAAAGAGTAGTTTTGTATTAGAAGATGCTTTTGAGCATTTAGCAAAAGTTCCATTTATTGCAGTTGATGACGAAATATTTGTGAGTGACAAATCTTCTAATAGAACATTAAGGTTAAACTTAAAAAAAGAAAAAGATCATCTTGAATCAAGAATCACGCCTTACACTCAGTTATTTGACTGGAAATCTAAAAAAGGGAATGAATTTTTTTTATCTAAAAATTCTGACCAAAGAGGCGTTTTTGATTTGATAAGTTTAAAAGATTCAACTTTAAATGCAAAAGTATTCTTTACAAAAGACAATAGTTATTCAATATTTTTTGCAGACAATTATTATATGGGAACTAAGGACCTTTTGAAATATTCGTATTTTCAAAAAGGAGATATAATATATAAACCAGAGCAATTCGATTTTAAGTATAACCGCCCAGATATTGTATTAAAAAGACTTGGTTATGGGAGTAAAATAATTGGAGCTCTCAATAATATGTATCATAAAAGATTAAAGAAAAGCGGTGTTAATGAGGAGCAATTTACAGATAATATGGATTTACCCATTGTTAATGTTCCAAATAAATTTGAATTGCCTTCTATAACAAACGATAAATCAATTGTTTTAAAATTAAATTCTATCTCAAAAAAATCTGAAATTGTAAAATTAAATGTTTGGATAAACGATGTTCCAGTAAACTATGAGGTACTGAGTAAAAATGATGCTGGTTTAATAGATGAAATTCAGGTTGAACTCGCAATAAATAGTAACAAAATACAACTAAGTGTTTTGAATGAAAATGGTTTTGAAAGTTTAAAAGAAACAATTGAAGTTGAATGTACTGCCGGAAAAGTAGAGCCAGATTTATATCTTGTTTCTATCGGAGTGAGTGAATATTTTGATGAAAATTATAATTTAAAATATGCATCAAAAGATGCAAAAGATATCCTAAATCAATTTTCAGAAAGTAAGCAATATGAAAATGTATATTCTAAATTAATTATTGATGAAAATGTTACAAAATCAGAAATTTCAAATATTTCTAAATTTTTAAATAAAGCGGATATAGATGATGCAGTTATAGTATTTGTTGCAAGTCATGGAGTCTTAGATGAGAATTATAATTATTTTTTAGCAAGCCATGATATTAATTTTAACAATCCCTCTAAAGGTGGAATTCCGTTTGACTTATTAGAAACACAATTAGATAATATTGCTCCTCTAAAAAAAATGATGTTTATTGATGCCTGTCATAGTGGAGAAGTAGATGTTGATGAAGTAGAGTTAAGTACTATAAACGACACCGAAGTTCTAGATAATAATGTAAGGGGCTCAAAAGGGAATTCGTTGATGTCTAAGAGTAAAAATTTAGATGATATTACTAGTTTATCTAAAGAGCTGTTTTCAGACCTTCGTCGTGGTAATGGAACCACTATTATTTCTTCAGCAGGTGGACTGGAGTTTGCTTATGAAGGAAAAAAATGGCAAAATGGTTTATTTACCTATTGTATGTTAAATGGTATAAGCACTCAAAAGGCCGATTTAAACAACGATGGTGAAATTATTTTGAGCGAGCTTCAAGCTTATGTTGGTGAGCAGGTTTTACAATTATCAAATGGAAAACAACAACCTACGTCAAGGATAGAGAATATTTCAGTTGATTATAGAATTTGGTAATTTATTTTATTCGTTATAAGTCTATTTTTTATATTGTGTGGAACAATACGAAAAACATTAAACTATTTTAACACTTTTTATGTATGAAAACATTGAATATTATTTTACTCCTTATCTTTATAAATGTTTTTACATTAAATGCCCAAGTTGCTGAAATACATTTAAATAACTTAAGTAATATTGATCAACTTGTTAAATCTCCTAACAATAAATATTTTGTGACTTACGACAATTCACGTGAAAATATAAGTGTTTTTGATGTAAAAAATAGAGTATTAAGACATCAAATTAATAAAGATGATTTTTCTCTTGATGAAAATGTAATTATAAAAGAAATACTTTTTAGTCCAGATTCTAGCAAGATTGCAATCTATTTAATTAGTGGAATTAAATTTTCAGACAGTTATATTTTTATTTTTGATTATGAAAATAAAAAAGAACTGGGTAGGTTGCTTTTAAACGATACAAGTATAAATATTTCTCCTACCAACTTCGCATTTAATAACAACGAAGAATTGATTTTAGGAGGTTATGGTGGGGATTTTTATGGTTGGAGCTACATAGATAATACACTGTCAATTAATAATTCAATTGATTACATAGATAGTTTTCACTTATTTCTTATTAAAAACATAGGTAATGAGGTAGTTTATATTGTATTAAAAGATAAAAAACTGATTTTAGTTAATTCAAGTAAACAGGAGCATATAATTACAGAAGAAATACCTGAAGATTTTTATTCACAACCATATCTAAAGGATGATTATAAGTTTGAAATTTCAAATAACCATAATTTTATAAGTTTAAATTCAGGGTATGCCATAAAATTTTTTGATTTGGTAAAAGGTGAGGAGCATATAATCCCAAATTATAATAGTGTTTGTCTATATTGTAAACCTAAAAATTTAGAAGGAAGCTTTACTGAAGATAATGAAAATTTTATATTTCCAGAAAAAAATAATGTCGAAAGTCCTGATGTTACAGATTACATTAGCGTGTACAATTTAAATAAAAAAAAGAGAATAAATAAAATAACAGTTTTAAGCAAAGAAAATACAAAATATATTGAAATTGATAATAAAATAATTATTAGCGTAGATAATGAAATATATTTTTGCCCAATTAATAAAAATAAAATTAATAATTTTATCTATAATTGTGGAAAAGCATTTGATTCTTTTTATGGAGATAGTCAAATAAAAACGTTCAAATCTAACAAGAATTATTTCGTTTTTGGTCTTGATAATACTATTAATTATTTCAATTACTCTACAGGAGAATGGAAGACAATTGAAATTAAAGATTCTGGTGATATTAACAATATTGTAATATCTTCTAGTGATATATTATTTTTAACTGCTCAAAATAGTAATAATGGGGCATCAGGTAAATTAATCAAGCTTGATTTGAAATCAGAGAAAATTCTTTATTCTATGGAGATGGATGATTACAAATGGTTTGGAGATTTAAAAATATCAAAAGATAATAAAATTGCATTATTTTCAAAAAGGCTTACTTTGGGGTCCTATTATGATTTTGATGATATTGTAGTCACAGAGAATAGAATTTACGATATTGATTCGTCTTTGGAAATTCCAGTAATTGAAAACAACAATTATGATTTAATGTATTTAACAAATAATGATAATTATGTAATTGCTTATAAAGAAAATATTGGTAGTTATGTTTATCTCAAAAGCACATTTGAATATGTGGATTTCAAACCAAATGCTTTTTACTTTTTAATTGATGGCAAAAAGATTTTAGTCCAAAAAAATGCTCTTGTTGAAAATGAGACTAGACTTAGGAGAGATGACAAAACTAAAGTTTATAACTTGAATGATATTAATTCGTTAATAGATATAAATGATATAAAAGTAAGCAACAAAACAATTTCGTTTTTAAAAAATGGGGCTGAAGTTCTAAATATAAACCTTTTATCTCATGAAATAATAGAACATCAAAAAGACAATATATCATCACTCTTTACACTAGAAAATAATGATAATAAATTATATTTAAGATTAAATTCAGTTGATCATTTTTGGCCATTATTTTTAAATTATTCCGACAATATAGATTTTTCAAATTCAGATAAATTAAAACATAAATTTTTTTATGATGTAATGTATTTTAATAATAATACCCTTTTAATTAAAAATTTCTGGAAATTAAATAATTGGTACTATCCTGAATATATGCAAGAAGGGGGTTTTGATAAAGGTAAACTCAAAAAGCATTATAATCTGCTTGAAAAATCTATTAAAATAAATTATGAAGATAATAGTAGTGGGGTTTATGAAAATGAATTACTATTTTCTTTATTGAAGTTAGATTTTGATAGACCCGAACAATCATTAGAAAGTAGAGAAATTAGGTCAGGAGTTGGACAGCAAAATGGAGTTGCAACGATTTTGTTAAATTATAAAAAACCAATAATAAATTTTGATAATTATTATTATATAAATACATTAAACGAACATTTCTTAAAAATTAACAGTGATTATTTATTCAATGATACTTTTACAGAAGGCAATACAGAAAAGATATTATTTGAAGTAACTGAGTTTGATGAAATATATAGTTGGATAGAGAATGATGAATCTAAATTTATTGAAAATAAAATAACTGATGAAAATACTATACGATTAATAAATAAAAAAGATTACAGTAAGAGTTCAAATATTATTGTAACAGATTCTAATGAATTTATTATTTTTTTTGATGACAACTATTATATGGCATCAAAAGGAATCTTTAAATATATTTGGTTTTTACATAATAATAAAGTTTATAGACCAGAACAATTTGATCTTAAATATAACAGACCTGACATTGTTTTGAATCGATTAGGGAAAGCTGACAGCACAACTGTTATTGCTTACAACTATCAATATAAAAAGAGATTAAAAAAAATGGGTGTTGATTATTCTGTTTTAGAAGATGATCTTAATATTCCTGAAATTATTATCAAAAACAAAGAAGATTTACCAGCATTTACGAGTAATAATATACTTAAGTTGAAATTAAGTATGTGGGATAGTAAAAATGACTTAAATCGAATAAATGTTTGGATTAATGACACACCTATTTATGGAATGAATGGAATAGACATTTCAACTTTGAACGTTAAAAAAATAAATAAAGAAATAACTCTGAACTTAACTAAAGGAGAAAATAAAATACAACTAAGTGTACTTAACAATGCGGGTGTTGAAAGCTTAAAAGAAACTGTTTTTATAGAATCTACCACTGGTAAGGAAAAACCAGATTTATACTTGATTTCAATAGGTGTAAGTGATTATAAAAATTCAGATTTTAATTTAAAATATGCAGCAAAAGACGCAAGTGATGTGGTGTCTCAATTCTCAAAAAGCGGTCTGTACGGTAAAATCCATACCAAGCTATTAACCAATACTGAGGTCACTATAGAAAGTGTTGGAGCGTTATCAAACTTTTTGCAATCTGCTGATATAGATGATGTTGTTATGGTTTTTGTAGCTAGCCATGGCTTGTTGGATGCAGAATACAATTACTTTTTGGCCAGTTACGATATTGATTTTAATGCACCAGCTTCAAAAGGTATTCCATTTGACTTGTTAGAAGCACAATTAGATAATATTGCTCCTCTAAAAAAAATGATGTTTGTTGATGCCTGTCATAGTGGAGAAGTAGATGTTGATGAAGTTGTTGTTAATGCTGAAATCAAGGATTCTCCAGTAAACAGTAGAGGTTCTAAGGGTAAATTACTCAAGACCAAAAATAAAAGTTTGGACCAAATTTCAACATTAAGCAAACTATTATTTTCAGACCTTCGTCGTGGTAATGGAACCACTATTATTTCTTCAGCAGGCGGAATGGAGTTTGCTTATGAAGGAGAAAAATGGCAAAATGGTTTATTTACCTATTGTATGTTAAATGGTATAAGCACTCAAAAGGCCGACTTAAACAACGATGGTGAAATTATGTTGAGCGAGCTTCAAGCTTATGTTGGTGAGCAGGTTTTACAATTATCAAATGGAAAACAACAACCAACGTCAAGGATAGAGAATATTTCAGTTGATTATAGAGTTTGGTAAACTAAATTATAATAATTTGGGTATATTGGTATCAAACAAATTGTTTTTTGAGAAAAATTAATTATCGTGAAGTAAAAATGAAAGTACTACAAAAACATATTTATTTAGCTATTCTAATTTTTTGGAGTTCATTTGTTTCATTTTGTCAAGAAGTAAAATTAGGGTTGCCATTAGGACATGACAGACCCGTTATCGATGCTCAATTTAGTAAAAAAGGAAAATACATTTTATCCGCATCTTGGGACGGTACAGCTAAATTATTTGAAACAACTTCTGGTAAACTATTACACACAATGGACGTTTCTAAGAGTGGGGGTGTTTCCTCTATTCAATTTAGTCCAAATGAAAAATATATAATTGCAACATCAAAAGAAGGCACTCCTAAAGTATTTGATGTTGAAACAGGCACATTCATGTTTGAATTGGGAGATTTTAATTCCTACTCAGCAATTTTTAGTCATGATGGTAATTATGTAGTAACTTCAGTAGAGTATGGTAAAGTAAGTTTATATGATTTTTCTTCTGGGGATTGGATACGAAGTTTGTCCACAGAATCATCTGAGCGAAAAGCATTTGTCAAATTCAGTCCTCTAAAAAACACTATTGTAGTTAGTAAATACGGAACAGTCGATGTGTTTAATCTCGAATCTGAAAAAGCACTATTCTCTTGGACAAATGAAAAAGGATGGGTTACTTCTTTAAATTTTAGTAATAATGGCGATTTAGTTGTGGTGGGCTATGAAAATAATGATGTTAATGTTTATAATATTAAGTTTGGCAAATTAATCCATTCATTTAATGACCAATTAAAGTCTATTAATTCTGTACAATTCAGTACAAATGATGAATATATTCTGTTGGGGTCTAGTGATGGTGAGGTAAAATTATATAATACAATCTCTGGAATTTTGATGAACACATTTTATTTTTCACCTAATGATTCAGTTCAGTATAGTCCAGATGGAAATTTTTTTTTAACCACGTCAGCTGAGCCTGCTTCTTGTAAACTTTATGATGTTAAAACCGGTGAATTAATCCATTCATTTAATGATTTTATAGGAATGTTAAACAATGTTCGCTTTAGTGATAATGGTAAACTTATTGTTTTTGCAACTGATGATAAATCTAAACTTTATGATGTAAATTCTGGACTGTTAATAAAATTATTTGAGAGCCGATCTCATCCAATAAATTCAATAAAAATTAGTCCAAATAGTAATCAAATAGCAACAGCAAATACAAATGGAAAGAGTTTAATAGTTGATTTAAATTCAGGAAAAACGCTAAAATACATCACTCAAAGTGAAGACGCGCTTTTAGATTTAAAATATAGTTTAGATGGAAATTATTTTGTAACAGCTGCAAAAAATGGAACAATAAATGTTTTTGACGCTAAAAATTGGAATTTATTAAATTCAATTAAAAACCCCAATGCTTCAATCGAATTTATCGATATTAACAAAACAAGTGATCAATTGCTAGCAACATTATTTTACAATTACGATTTAGAAAAAATAAATAAAGAAAACGTTAAAATTTATTCACTTAAAACAGGAGCTACCTTGAGAGCTTTCAATTTAGATTCTATCTATATCGCTTCCTCTAAGTTTAGCTCAGAAGGCAAATTTATTTTTGCAGTTTGTGAAGATTTAGCGTTAAGAAAACTTGATGCAAAAACAGGGTCAACCATTGATGTTTTAAATACCGGGGGAATGCAATTAATCTCTGCTGAAATAAGTCCTAATGATACTTATTTGGCATGGAATGACCAATATGTCAATGACTCAAAGATATATAATATCAATTCAGGCGATTTTATTCACTCTCTAAAAGGCCATACATCTTGGGTGTTTTCAACAAGTTTTAGTCAAGATAGTAAATATGCTGTTACCTCTTCTGAAGACAAAACTTCTAAAGTTTATGAAGTAGAATCTAGATTGCTTTTAAATACCTTTACTGGCCATAGTTCAAGAGTCACCTCCTCAGATATTTCATCAACAAATAAATACATTGTAACCGCCTCATTAGATGGGAGTTTTATTGTGTTTGACTTTGATTCAGGTAAACAGTTTATAAGACATTTTATTTTTGAAAATGACCCAAAAAAATGGGTTCATTTACATCCATCAGGATTATTCGATGCATCACCAGAAGCCATGGAATTAATGTATTGGACAAAAGGATTAGAAGTTATTGAGTTTTCACAATTAAAAGATCGCTATTGGTTACCTGGGTTGTGGGATAAAGTGATGAAAGGTGAGAAGCTGCCAGATGTTCGAAATATGAGTGAACTAAAGCTTCAACCGAAAGTAGAAATTTTAATGATTACAAATGAAAGTGTCACAATTCATTTGATAAAACGTGATGGAGGTTATGGTAGGGTAACATTATTTATTAATGGTAAAGAGGCTATTAATGATGTAAGACCACCTGATATGGATTATACCTTAAATGAGCAAACATTTATTGTGTCTATAAAAGACCATCCTTATCTATTAGATGGTGAAAATGAAATTACAGTAAAAGCATCTTCAGAAGATGGTTTTGTACAAGGAAGAGGTTCTAAATCAAAGACATTAATAACAAAAGAAGTTCTAAAGCAACCTCAGTTTTTTGGAGTTGTTATTGGTGTTGGAGATTATGCCAATAGCCAACTAAATTTAAAATACACTGTAAATGATGCTGAAGCCATATCTAAAGCAATGCAATTAGGTGCAGAGAACTTATTTAATAAAGATAGGACTCATATTTACACGATAACTTCTAAAACTGATAAATTACCAAGCAAAGCAAACATTAAAAGCGTATTTCAAGAAATAAGCGCTAAGGCTAATGCAGAAGACATTATCACCGTTTATTTAAGTGGTCATGGCATAACTTGGGGTGGAGACCAGGGAGATTTTTATTTTCTCACATCAGATGCGACAGCAACGAGTAATGAAGTATTTAATGATCCAGTAATACGAGAAAATAATACAATTTCTACTTCGGAATGGGTAGATTGGTTAAAAGATATTCCAGCTTTAAAACAAGTTATGATCATAGATGCTTGTGGTTCAGGAAAAGCAGTTGATAATCTAATTTCAGAGCGTGATATTGAACCATCTCAAATAAAAGCTATTGACAGAATGAAAGACCGTACAGGGATGTATATAATTTCAGGTTGTACTGCTGATGCCGTTAGTTATGAAGCAAGCATGTATGGTCAAGGTTTACTTACGTACTCAATTTTACAAGCAATAAAAGGTGCTGCTTTAAAAGAAGATAAATATGTTGATATTTTTACAATAATGAACTATGCTAGGGAAACTGTTCCAAAGTTAGCTGAAGGTATTGGAGGAGTACAAGAACCACAATTACTTGTACCCCGAGGAGGTTCATTTGATATTGGAATGTTAGGACTCGAGGATAGGGGTGCGATACCACTAGCAAGTCCAAAGACCGTATTTGTTAGATCTACATTAATTAATGCAGATGAGTTTGAAGATAATTTAGGATTGTCTGAAATGCTGAATCAGGAATTGTCAATTGTGTCTTCAAAAGGGAGAAGCTCTTCATTGGTTTACTTTGACTCTGCAAAATTCCCTAATGCCTGTAAAATAAGTGGCGGTTATACTATTAGTGAAGATAAAATTGCTATCTCTTTAAAACTTAGATGTGGTCAAGAATTGAGGTCTTTTAATTTAAATGCCTCAACCAAAGAAGAGTTGATAAATGAAATAATTAAAATAATAGATGATTAGACTTAAACAAGTCTTCATAAATGGTAATGTCCTGTCAAGTGTGTAAATAGAAAAGTTACCCTGAAATATAGCTTCAAGTTAAAATTAATTTAGGCAAATAATTTAGATGCTACATGTTTAAATTTACACCTGCTGGTTTTACCAACGCTAATAGGTTTTGAAAGGCTTGAGTTACTATAAGAGCTGTTTTATGACCATCGTCACTTGAAACGTTTTCTATTTCACCATATTCATCATAGGTTACATTTATAGCGCCAACGTCTTTAATTTCAATTTTAATAGGTTTACCTATGTTATTGTATTTAAATACAAGTACTTTGTCTTCTTGTTGCATCTCGGTTATTTTACCTTCGTTGTTATATATTAATTTAACCCAAGTTTCTTCATTTTTTTGAGCAAAAGTTAGATTTCCATTATCATTATATTCAAAGATATACTCGCCATTATAATTCTTTACATAGTTTAATTTTTCAAGTGTTGGATGATACTTCATATAAATAGAATCTGATGCGCTAAACTTTTCTATTAATAAACACCTATTGTTATACTTAAATGTAGTTTTTCTATTGCTCCTAATAATTTCAATGGGACTACTACATAATTCATCATAAGTAGTTTCAGTAACAATGCCACGAATAGTTGTTATGATTTTTTTAGTATAACGCTCACTGTTTTCTTTTATACCAATAAAATACTCATAACTATTTGTGTTTTTATCGCCGTATTCATCTATTCTAGTAACTTTTGTGGAGTAATGTTCATTGTCTTTAGAGCCATCTTCTTTATAGAAAACGCCATACGTGTATTCTGTTATGTCACCATCTCTATCCGTGATTTTTGATATCCAACTCGATTTAGGTTCATAAACCATATGCATAGCGTCTTCAGCCATTCCCTTTAATCTAACGGGATTATAAACTATTTTTGTGAGATTATGACGCTCATCATATTTAAAAGCATATTGATTTCCTGCCGCATCTAAAGAGTAAATTAAATCTTTTCCATCATATTTAAATTTGGCTACGTCTAAGGATGATTTTATTTCAGTTATAAAACCATCATCATTTGTAGTAAACTGTAATTCTGAGCCATCGGCATTTATTATTTTAGATATATGGTTATTAATGTATTCCACGATACTCCATACACCGTTTCCTTTATCATATTTCACTAAATTACCTGCCAAATCAAATGTTTCTATTTTATTGCCAGTTGTTCTTACATAACCTTGTGCTATTTTTACCAGTTGTTGATTTCCATGCTGATAAGATTCCCATTCCATACCATCTGGAAAATCCATAATGCCTTCTATAAGTCCCTTTTCAACAAATTTACCCCATTGTTTTCTTCTGTAATCAACATTTTTCACAAGTTTATCTCGCTCTTTTATGATGGCGTTAGGGGAATTACTTATGGTGTTTTCTTCTAGAGATAACTCTATTAATTCATCAATCATCATCTCCAACAGATCATTTGTCATTAATATTGATTTGTAATAGGTTTGACCACCTGCTCCGTATTCAGTTATAACAACAGAGCCATCGGGATAAGCAGTAAGTTTAGTCTCTAATTTTGAACCCCAACCATAACCAAATAAACCAATTTTTGTGGCTTTAGAGTTGTATGTACGGCTTAAATCTTGATATGCAGAATATTGTGTTGTTTGTTGAAGGTCTGTATATGAAACATAAAAATTACCGTTTTTTAAATTAACTCCAGCAAATAGCACCGTTGATTGAATTAGTATTAAGACTAAAAAAAATTTAAGTTTTTTCATTTTTATTATTTTAAAGTATTTATTAGTTGGATAGATTGACTACTGAATTTTTTACTCAAAAACTTTTCATCAAGTAATAATGGATTTACCTTTTTTATCAGTTCTTTGGCTTCTCTGTTTTTTCCATCGATTTCTAGCACCAAAGCATCTAACACTAAATTTGGAGATGGATTTATTTCTTTAAGTATACTTAAATACGCAATTGCCTGTGTTTTATTAGAAAGATCAATCTCAATTTTAATTGCTAAATCTAGTGTTTTTATTTGCCACGTTTTTGATAATTCAAGTTGTACAAGTTCATTTATTAATTCTTGTGCGGCTAAAGTTTGATTTTTGAGATAATAATATTCTCCAAGTGCAAATATAGTTTCATTGGTGGTAACTAAGTCTTTAGCGGATTTCAATATTAGCTCAGCAGTTTCATACTCTTGGTTTCTATTCTTTTTTCTGGCTTTTGCAAGCATTAATTTTGAAAAGGATTCTAAATTGTTTTTGTAAGGATTATAATGATAAGCTTTCTTATAGGTTTCTGCGGCTTTTTTATAATGTTCATTTTGTAATAACCCATAAGCCAAATTTGAGTATCCTTTGGCATATGTAGAATCAATAGCAATAGATTGCTCATAGGCTTTTGATGCTGCTTTAAAATCTCCTAATTCAAAATAAGTATTCCCTAATAAGTTATATATATCAGGAGCTTCATTATTCCAGGAAAGAACATTATTTATTAATTCCAAAGATTTCTGTTCTTCATCATTTGAATTATAGAGGCTTATTAAGCTCTTATATGAAGGCATATAAAAAGAATCCTTTTTAATAGCTTTGAAGTAATACTCTTCAGCTTTTATATCATTGCTCAAACCACTTCTATAATAGGTTGCCAAATTATGATATGGTTTTGCTTTGTTACTGTTAATTTTGATACCTTCTTCAAAAGACTGCAATGCTTTGTCTTTATCGTCTAGTTTGTCATATAACCAACCACGTCCAGCGTAAGACCATGTATAAAAAGGGTCGTTACTTATTGCAAAATTATACAAGCTGTCTGCTTCTTTTAAACTGTTTTCATCTTTAGGATAACGTCTAAGAAAATCTGCATATTCTGCATATCCACGAGAAAAGAAAGGTTCTAACGCTATTGCTTTTTTAAGGAACTCTTCAGGCTTTTTAGAATCTAAATTGTAATCGTTTAATATCTCACTGTAATCATACAAGATATAAACATCTGTAGAATCTTTTTCAAAAGCTCTTTGGTACCATTCTATAGCTTTTTTAATATTACCCTTGTTTTCGTATAACGAACCTAAATTTCTCATTGTAGTTACAGAATAGTCCCCTTCAATCTCTTTGACACGATGAAAATAGTATTCTGCTTCTAGATACTTACCTTGGTTTTGACTTATAGCCCCTAAATTATTAAGTACATTACCATACGAGCCTTTAAGTTTTAGCGCTTCATAGTAATATTTCTTTGCCTCTTTATATTGATATTGTTCATAATAATTTACACCCAAATTATTAACAGGAAATGACCATGATGGAATTAACGCTATGGCCTTTTTATAGTGAAAATCGGCTTCTTTATAATTATTTTCGTGATTTAGAACTATTCCAAGCGCATTGTGAATATAAGCCGCTCTATTTTCAATTTTTAAGGCTTCGACCAATTTTTCTTTAGCCTCTGGATATTTTGAATATTGACGCGCTCTAATAATTGAGTAAGCCTCTAGAAACAGTTTACTCATATACAATCGATCGTAATTAAATGCGTCTTTATCCAATAATTCTAAGCATACTTCTAAATACGTTGCTTTGGTTATAAACTCTTCGCTGTTTGGTAATATTTCAGCATTTCCAATATAAAGATTTATTAGAATTTGAGCATTTGTTGATAGTGCATTTACAAGGCTATTGCGCATTCTGTTTGTTACAGATATTTTAACTATTTGTTCTGAAACTGCTTTATTGTATAATTCATAGGCGCTTAAATTTGTACCAAAATAATTCTCTGATTTTAAAGCGGTATTAAACTGTTTTACTATAGGGATTTTTGATTCTTTCTCATAAATTGTTTGTTCAAATCCTCTTGCTGAAAAAACATCTTTAATTCCACTAGATGATTTTAATGTATTTAATGCTGCTTCCTTATAAGTTGTGTTAACTGGAGTAAAAACTTCGTTAAAATATTGAGTCCAAACAATGGGTGATTGTTTTTTATCGGTTTCGTTATAAACATTATCAGCGAGAAAAGCACTTAATTCATAATATTGCAAGTTATTATCTTGAACTAAATTATCTGCGGCTCCTAACAATCCTAAAACCAAATAGTAGGTGAAATAACCATGTCCAATATCTTTACTCTCTAAAGAATATTCTGTGGGTTTACAACTAAAAAACTTTGTTGAATGTTGAAAATTATTGTTAAATGTTTCTAAGTTTTTTTGTGTACCTTCTTTATATAAAAATCCAGAATGACAAGCGTCTAAGGTTAAAACAAATTTAGCTCCTTTATTAGTTACAACAGAAATCACACTGTCAAGATGTTTTAATGCTATCACGCCTGAGGTGCCAAAATAATTTCGGTTTTCATTAGCGTCAGATGCTAGTAAAAACCCAACATCTCTATTTTCGTAATTAACAACAACATCTCCATGACCAGCAAAATAAAAATAAACGGTGTCTCCTTCTTGCGTTTCATCCATTAATCGAGTAAGTTCATTTAAAATATTACTTGATGTTGGCTCATGTTCTGTAGATGTTGGAGCCGATTCATCAGCTATTAAATACACAAGTCGTTCTTCTGGAATATTCTCAACATC
Organism: Lutibacter agarilyticus; assembly: GCF_900188235.1. Lineage (GTDB taxonomy): Bacteria > Bacteroidota > Bacteroidia > Flavobacteriales > Flavobacteriaceae > Lutibacter > Lutibacter agarilyticus. Next base: position 119,059 of record NZ_FZNT01000007.1, read on the forward strand.
TCTTAAATAATCTTTAAAGATAGTTGCATCATTATCGGCATAATTTAATTTTAATGACGCTGCTTGATAGTTAGAAATCCCAACAACCAAAGCACGTTTTACACCTTTTGAAGTTTCTTTTATGCTTTTAGCATCAGCACCGCGATTGATGCCTTGAGCAAATACCATAAATGGCATTAACACCGAAATTAAAATATATTTTAAAACATGATTCATAATTTATTGATTCACTTAAAAAAGTTATGGCAATCTTTTCTACCTATTAATTATCTTGTCTTATTTTAGGGATAAATTTTGTACGCTGTCCATCAATTTTGAAACTAGATTTTCTCCAGAGTCATGACTTGTTTATTTATAACTATTTGCTGTAAAAATTTTAATAGCCTAGCAGCAGGATAAGCATTTTTATCTCTTAAATGAACCATGGGTTGAAAATTTACGGGTGTTTAAGTAGCAAAATTTTTTGATACTAAGTGTTTGGGTATTTGTTTAAATTAGTATTAAACCTCAAGTTTTTAAATAGCTATTTTTTCGATTTTCTCCTTTAAATTATAACAAATGATCGGAATAAATATTGATAGTTTTCCTACGCAATTTATATTATAACTATCAGCAAAATATAAAAAAAGATAATAAATCAATGATAATTTGATATATTCGTTGATATTTCTACTTTTAGTTGCATTAATTGCTAATTTATAAAAAAAACATTTAACATTATGAAAAAAATTATTTTACTGCTATTTATTCTTTTTAGTTTACAAATTCAAGCAAAAAAAAGAGCGCTAATTATAGCTGTTGGTGACTACCCTAAAGAATCTAAATGGGGTGCTATAAGTTCCGTTAATGATGTTCCTTTAATTAAAAATAGTCTTTTAAATAATGGTTTTTTAGAAGAAGATATTGTTGTTTTATTAGATGCAAATGCTACCAAACAAGGAATATTGACAGCATTAGAAACATTGCAATCCAAATCGGGAAAGGGTGATATCATAGTAATTCATTATTCAGGGCATGGACAGCAAATTTTTGATGATAATGGAGATGAAATTGACGGTAAGGATGAGTCTATTGTGCCATATGATGCTTTTGCTCGTTATTCTGACATCTATAAGGGACAAAATCATTTGAGGGACGATGAGATAGGAAACATTATTACAGGTTTTAGAAATAAATTGGGAAAAAAAGGTCAGTTATTAGTGATATTAGATAGCTGTCATTCAGGTTCTGCAACGAGAGGTGGAAAAGCAAGAGGAGGTCAGCCTACATTTGCACCTCTTGATTGGGTATCAAAATCAAGTGAAAAAGCTGAAGGAAGCGCCATGTTTGAAAAGACTAAATTAGATAAGGATCCTGCTCCATTTATAATGATTACTGGAGCTTCTGCAGATGAATTAAACTATGAGTATGAAGGTTTTGGTTCTCTTAGTTATGCCTTTTCTAAAGCAATGACTGATTTAGGAACAGATTTCACTTACAGACAACTATTTTCTAAAATTAACGCTAATATGCTTGTGATTACTCCAAGGCAAACACCAACAATTGAAGGGGATATAGATTATAAATTATTTAAAGGAGAATATGTTGCTCAGCAACTCTATTTTGAAATAAATCAAATTACTAAACCAGATATTATTCAAGTAAATGCAGGGAAGCTAAACGGTCTGTTTAATAATACAACTGTATTTATAGCGGCAGCAGGTACTTCTAAAGTAGATGCTTCTAATGCGATATCTACAGGTACTATCACCAATGCTAACTTTAATTCTGCTACTATTAAATTAGATAACGCTTTAGCAGATACTAATTATAAAAAATATTGGGTATTTGTTGATAAACCTTCTTATGGGGATGATGATTATGCATTAAAAGTTTTTATAGATGATAAAACGGTTACAGATAAGTCAATTAATGATGGGGTAACTGCTTATTTAACAGAAAACCAACTTGGAGAAATAGTTTTGGATTCACTAAAGAGTGATGTTATTATTACAAAAGAAAAATCAACATATGTTTTGAATTCGTCAAAAGGAATTGTCCCAATAGATGGTGTTCCAAGCTCTAGAGGGACCCAAAAACTTGATTTAATAAATGAAAAATTATTTAATTATGCTCATGGACAATACCTTAAAGGTTTAAGTTTAAAAAATCATGATTATGAATTTGAATTTAAACTTTTACCGGTAGAGTTTAATCAAAATACAAATAAAGTTGAGGTATTTAAATCTGAAGATTCATTTTATAGCAGTAGTGGAATATTTGAAGTGAATACGAATGATAGTTATGTTGTTTTACAAGTAACAAATAAAAGCGATAGACCTGTTTACTTTAGTATTATCGAAATCAATTCTAAAGGTGAAATAAATCCTTTTATGCCGAACAACAATTGTACATTAAATAATAATGAACGTAAACTTGAGCCAGGAAAAACTATGGTTTTTAAAGATTGTGTGTATAGTTTTGGACCTCCTTATGAACGCTTATTATTAAAAGGTTTTGCTACTTCAGCACCCGTGAATTTTCAACCAACGGTTGAGACAAGAGGAGAAGGAGGTGTAAGAGCTGGTTTTAATCCATTGGAAGATTTTATTAAACAGAGTTACACTAAATCAAGAGGTTCTGAAGGAAATAATACTTCCAATGGTGTAGATGGCTACACAACAGAATTCGTTTATGAAATTATTAAGTAATATTATAATTATTCATTTTTTTTACTTGATAATGTATAATTTACATAAATTATAGTCTTACGTGAAATTATAGTAAAAAATTTAACAAAAAACAGGTTTTATTAATTTTTTTTATATATTTGGACATATTAACTTTAAAAATTTATTAAAAAATGAAAAAATTACTATTGATTACTGTTTTATTTTTAATGGTATCTTTTAATTCTTTTGCTCAGGAAAAAGAAACTAAAGTGGTTAAAATTAGTGGAACGGAAGTAGCAAAAACTAGAGGAGAAAATCCAAACATTAAAACGGACTTTGTGTGTGATGCCCCTGATGTTGAGGCTCCAAAACCTCCTGCAACTCGTGGATCTGTTTGCACAATTAACTTTGATAATTATACAGGGTATGATATTAAAGTATATGTTGATGGTGATTTTAAAGGATGGGTTAGTCCATGGGACGAAGGAGCTGTAACAGTTTATTCAGGTTATACTACTGTTTATTGTATAACAGCTGGAGGATCATATGAATGGAGTGCAAAAGGTGATTGTGATAGTTATTTCAACTATGAACTTAGAAAAGAGAACTCACGTTAAATTTTAGGAGTAAACGTATTATAAATAATTGACATTAAATCCAGATGATATTATAAATATCTTCTGGATTTTTTCTTAGGTTTTGTTTAAGGTTATATATGAATAAATAGAATTGTTAGCGTTAATTTAAGCCAACTGAATATCTGAAATAAGGGCATTATAGTGTTAATAGTTTAAATAGGTAAACTAATACATTTATTCATCCTCAATTTCTTTATTTAATGCTTTAATTAGTTCTTCTGTTTTTTTCAATTGAGCTTCCATTTCGGCTTTTTTCAATTGTTGCACGGAATCTCTTTTCTGTTGTTCTCGTTGTTGTATAATTTCGTAAGCTTGTTGTTCTTGCTTTTTTTGGTTTTCTATTACCTGTTTTCGAAATTCAGCATTTTCCTTTTGTGGTTTTTCCCAACTATTAATTTTTCTTTTAGTTTTTAAATAAACCACACCAGAAAATAAAGCTACAAACCCTACAATACCCATTATTTTTTTTAGCTTATTATTCATTTTTTATCTTTTTTTAACAAATATACATTTTTAATTTATTGTTGTTCCCTAGCGTTTCTTAAGAAACGCTAGGGAACAACATTTAATATATGAGAGTTTAATTTATAAGATTTTACCTTTCTTAGCAAATTATGTCTTGTCATTAATAATGGATATTGCCATTTCTCTTTTTTTATGAATATACCTAATATACAATTCGTGCTCTTAGTTTCAGAGTAATTCATAATTCTAGATGAATAGAAGTACTTGATACTTTTAGAAATAATTTCATAATTTTTTAAAGAATCAATTTTGGAATAAAACCAGATGTATTATACTGATATAGGTTGACCTTTTTTTTGATAATTTGTACCGTTCAAACTATTTTTTTTAGCCGTTTAGAAGGCCAAAAAGAATTTGAACTTTGTTAGTTTCTAAATCGTAAGTTCGGGTAAATTTACATTAATTTTTCTATAGGCTTTGTATCTGGTGTTTGGAGAAGTAACAGAAAAATTGGCAATACTAATTCATAACTATGGATTCATTTTAAACCAATTTATGACTATATTTGAAAATAGGGTTTAACTTGGATAAATTGAAGCCTATAAGCAAGCTTCACAGAAATGTGAAGCTTTTTTTATGCATAATTTTAATGAATTTTTTTCTGAAATCAATAATATATTTAATTTTTAGATAAAGAGAATTTTTCTAGCCGAAGTGTATTTTTAAGATTTTTATAAATTTAGTAAACCATTTTACGTTGAAATAAGTTGACTGTTTCATTTTCTTATTCAATAGTCAATGTTTTTATTATTGAATTTTTAGAGTGTTATAATTTAATATTGGGATTGCACTGTTTAAGTAATTGATTGATTTAGTTTTAAGTTGAATAGTCAATATTTATAAATAAATGGTTTTTCAGCTAATTCTATTTTAAATTAAACGGCTGATAATCAGCAAAAAAATAGTTATATTTCAAAAAATATATTTATATTTGGAATCTAAACCCCACAAATTATGAAAATGTTTTTACCAAATATTATTTTTTTTTAAAGAAATATTTAGTTTTTAGTATCTTTTAAAAACGCTTAAGGTAGTCATCTTATTTATTTTCCTTTGTTTTTCTACCTCTTTTGTTAAAAGATAATGCTATTTGGTTTTTATAAGTTTCATATAAAAAAATGAGTATGAAAAAAAATTACTATTTAATAATCTGGTTGCTATTGGCAAGCTATATGGTTAATTTTTGGACGGTTGAGGCAGCTGTTACAAAAACGAAGCAACCTAATAGTTATGTTAATTATGTTGAGGCTTATACTAAAGAATTTCAACCTTTTTATGAAATTCCTGTTGAATTATTTAGTTTAGAAAAAGAAATAAAAAACAATTCAGTATATTTTTTTAATAGTGATGCTTACAAAACCGGAGAAGGATTAGATATAGTTTTGGATATAATTAATATTACTTGGCCTCCAAATAAAACTATTGAGTGTGGTGAAAGTTTAGATCCGGATGTTAATACAATATTAGGTGAAGCAACTGCAGATACTGATGCTAATAATTGTTCATTAATAATATATTATGATGATAACTCTCCAGACTATACAAATCCTTGTAATGTTGAAATTATAAGAACCTGGTATGTTATTGAGGATTGTGGTGGAGGTGAAGATATTTATCATGAACAAACAATTACAGTAGTAGACACTCAAGCACCAACAGCTTCTAATGTTACAACAAACGTTCAATGTATTAGCGAAATACCAGCTGTAGACCCTCTGGTAATAACCGATGAAGCAGATACTTGTGGTAGTGTTACTGTTGCATTTTTATCAGAATCTAATAATAGTGGTGCAGGTTCAATAGCAAGTCCATACATTTTAACTAGAATTTATAGTGTTACAGATGCTTGTGGCAATTTTATTGATGTTTCACATGTGATAACTGTAGTGGATGATGAAGATCCAGTGATTACTTTAACAGGTGCTGCAACAATGACATTAGAATCTTGTGGTACCTATACAGAATTGGGTGCAACCGTTTCAGATTGTGAAACAGGTTTATCAGTGACTATTGGTGGCGATACAGTTGATATGAGTACACCAGGTGTTTATACCGTAACATATAATGTTACCGATACAGCTACAAATGCCGCAACAGAAGTTACAAGAG
>NZ_FZNT01000007.1:125021-271936 GCF_900188235.1 Lutibacter agarilyticus
AACAGGTGCTGCAACAATGACATTAGAATCTTGTGGTACCTATACAGAATTGGGTGCAACCGTTTCAGATTGTGAAACAGGTTTATCAGTGACTATCGGTGGCGATACAGTTGATATGAGTACACCAGGTGTTTATACTGTAACTTACAATGTTACCGATACAGCAGGAAATGTCGCAACAGAAGTAACCAGAACCGTAACTGTTGAGGATACCACAAATCCAACCTTCACAGCCCCAGGCAACACAACAATATATACTACATCATCTAATACTTATGATGCCTCAATAGGAATAACAGGTGATGTTTCAGACGAAGCAGATAACTGTTCAGCAGGTTTAGAAGCAACATATACAGATGTTGTTACAAATGGCGCCTGTTCAGGAAGTAAAATAATTACAAGAACTTGGAGATTAGAAGATGCATCAGGTAATGTGACTACTCACAACCAAGTTATAACGGTATCCGATAATATACCACCAACAGTTACCGCACCAACCACAGTAGATTTAGAATGTGGAACAGATATCCCAGCCGCAGCAGTAAATATTACAGCATTCAATTTGATTGCAGGTGCATCTGCTAGTGATAATTCTACAATAGTAGCAGGTCTTAGTGTTTCATCAATAACAGGAGCTCTTATAGGCGATAATTGTAATGGAACCATTACAAGAACATATACAATTACAGATGATTGTGGCAACGCAACTAGTATTGATCAAGTATTTACAATTACAGATAATACAGTACCAACATTTACGAGACCTGCAGATATTACCATTAATAAAACAAGTAATTGTACGTATGATGCCGGAGTTGGTTTTACTGTAGATGTAACCAATGAAACTGATAATTGTTCTTCAGGCTTAAATGCAACTTATGCTGATGTTATAAATAACATAAATCCTGGAAGTACAACAATAACAAGAACCTGGTCTTTAGTTGATAATTGTGGTAATGCCGCTGCAGACCAAGTACAAACAATTACAGTTTTAGATAATATTGCACCAGAAGCAAATTGTCAAAATATTACTGTAGCAGTTGATGAAGTATTTACACCTGCTATGATCAATAATAATTCAACAGATAATTGTGGGATTGAAACTTATAGTTTAAGTAAAACATCTTTTAATTGTTCTGAGGTAGGTGATCATACGGTAACATTAAAAGTGACTGACTATAATGGAAATACTGATACTTGCGATGCAGTAGTAACTGTAAACCCTACTGTGGTCAATGGTGGAGATATTACAGGACATAATTATTTTTCTAATGGAGATTCTGATGGACCAGAAGCAGATATTATAAACGTAACAGCTTGTCCGGAAAACGAAATTAAAAATGCATTATTAACACTGTCAGGAAATGATGGAATTGTAAACAGATGGGAATATTCTTACAATAGTGGGGCAACTTGGTACCTAACAGAAAACAACCCAACACAATTTTCATATGTTGATGCTACCACCAAAACAGCGATAAGATATACAGATATTGTAAAAACGACCATTTTTAGAGTGAGATTAGATGTTGGTTCGTGTGTAGGTTATTCTGCAGGTGCTTTGGTAAATGTAATACCGCCCGATGTTGTGCCTTCGGTAGATTTTGATACGGCTCATATATGTATTGGAGAAGTAATTAATGTGGCTGCAACTAGTGAATACGCCAATAATATTTTATTAGATGAAGGAGGTTTATTCAACCAAGCAAATCCTGAAGATTGGATTTTAAATGGCGTTCCAGGTGTTAAATTTCCGGCAAATGCAGATAATGGAGAGCCTAATATTTGGGCAGAAACAAATGGCCCTAAAACGCTTTCAGGAATTACTTATGACACTTCAGATAATACAAAATTTGCTATTGCATATGGAAATCCTTATGGAATAAAAACGGGGCCTGGAAATACTACGTGGTATGAAACTTATACTACCATGGAAACACCTATTTTTAATTCAGTAGGTTTAGAAGAATTGTTTTTAGTATTTGATCAGGCCTATTATTTAGAGGCTGGAGCATTCATTAAAATTGAAATTTCAGTTGATGGCGGAGTTACGTACCCTCCAGAAATTAACCCGTTAGATCCAGGGTATAACTCAGTAACAGATGCTGCTCATAATTACACAGGTCCAAGTACTTCTGGGGCAGGTACCCATAATGGTGGTTTTGTTCACACATTGATTGATTTGAATGGTTATATTGGGCAATCAAATCTAAGAGTGAAGTTTACTTTTGAGAGTGGAGGAACAACAAATAGCGCTTGGGCAATTGATAATATTTCGGTACCAGACAGGCATGTTGATGAAGTTATTGAGTGGACTGATGAGTTTGGAAACGTGATAAATTATGGTTTTACAGCATCAATTACACCTGTAACACCAGGTTATCAACATATTGGAGCAACGTCTTTAATTGACCAATGTAGAAGTGTAGATGATATTGGTACGCAACGAATAGAAGTATATGTTGATTATGCCTACGCAGGAAGTGATCTTGTTAGTAATACAGTAGCTGGTGAATGTGGAGAAACATCGGTAATTTTAAATGCCTATGACAATGCAAAAACATCCAATGAAAATAAATTTGAAGGTGCGTGGGATTACAGTAGTGTCTTTACGGCAACAGATACACCAGGAAGTGTTTATGCAGGTATGTCTGGAACTTTTGAAGGTACTTGGACAGCAGTTTCAAATACAGATTGTACAGGTGTTTCTAGTTTGTTAGATGTTGAATTTAGTGATATCCATGATCCAAAATCAACATTTACAGGTGAAGCAGGAAATTATACACTAACATGGACAGCCGTTCGTACTTATACAGACACCAATGGAAATCAAGCTCAAAAAGTGTGTAGTGATGATGTTAATGTAACAATCACCAACTGTTCCGGTATTAATTTTGATGGTGATAACGATTATGTTGATTTCAAAAACACAAATTATAACTTAACGAATCAACCATTTAGTATAGAATCTTGGGTAAAATCTAATCAAGAAAATAGTAATATTCAAACTATTTTTTCTAAAAGAGATGCTAACAATCTAGGAGCCTCTGGGTACGATTTGAGGCTGGTAAATAATATAATTTCATTTAATTATATAAATATTACAGGTGGTAGTATTACTTCTCCTTATGCGATTTCAACAGACAGATGGTATCATATAGCTGTTACTTTTGATGGTGGTATTTATAAATTATATATTGATGGAATAGAAGTGGTAAGTAAAAATGGACAAGCTCTAAATGACACATCAGGTAGTAATTACGATTGTATGTTAGGTGCTATGGATGATGTTGACAATACGACTCCGTATAGTAACGCAGCAAACCATTTCAATGGTTGGATGGACGAATTTAGGGTATGGAATAAAGCGCTTACTCCAGAGCAATTGCATATCATGATGAATCAAGAAATAGAGGAAACGGGAATAGATGAAGTTAAGGGGGTTACCTTACCAATAAAGATTAATGGATTGTCTTGGTCTGATTTAGGTGGTTATTATAAAATGGATGCGGCTTGTGGTTTTTTAACAACTTCAAAAGGTGCTATTCATGGGAAACTAAGAAATATTAATAACAACTTAGAAGAAACAGCACCTGTACCTTACACATCAGCAAACAACGGAGATTGGGACACAATGAGTGCTTGGACACAGCCAGTTGTTTGGGACGCTCCTAATAGTGTGGGTGTTGATGGTAGTACTTTAATAGATTGGAATATAGTTGAAACTTCTCATAATATAACTGTAAATAGAGATTTAACCTTGTTGGGGTTGGTTTCAAAAGCAGGTGAAATAACAGTAAATGGAAGTACAAACCCAGATGGAACAGGTACGGGTAATATGCTTTGGATAACACATTATTTAGAATTAGATGGTGTAATTGACTTTGAAGGTGAGTCACAATTCTTACAAAAAAGGTATACACCAGATCAAGAGAGTGAAAGTATTTTAGATGCGGATAGTGGTGGTTATATTGAACGTGATCAGCAGGGAACAGCAAATAGTTTTAATTACAATTATTGGTCTTCTACAGTTGGACCTATAAGTGGAGATATTTCAGCTAGAGGATCAGGTATTCCAAGTACAAATAATAGCCATTCAGTAGTTGGGTTTTTACAAGATGGAACAACACCATCGTCTCCAGCAGCATTAAGCTATAATTGGCCTTATACATGGGCAGATGCTTATTCAGGGTTCCCTAAAAGGCTAAGTTCTTATTGGTTGTATACCTTTAATGGTACATCTGATGATTATTGGTCTTGGAAATCAATTAGTGAAAATACACCAATTTTAGCTGGTGAAGGTTACACAATGAAAGGTACTTCTGGATCTGTGTCAATTACAACACTTCAGAATTATGTGTTTAAAGGAAAACCATATAATGGAGATTTTACATTGCCAATAGCAAAAGATAACGACCGACTTATTGGGAATCCTTACCCATCAGCTATGGATGCCGATGAATTTATAAAAGACAATATTAAAGCAACAATTAACGGTATAGCTGGTAGGAATACTAAAAATATTTTTAATGGAGCCCTTTATTATTGGGATCATTTTGGGCAAATTAACACACATATATTAAGAGAGTATGTGGGTGGTTATGCTACGTATACTTTAATGGGAGGTGCAAAAGCAATTTCAAATGATATTAGAATAAACAATAATAATGCAACAGGTACTAAAGTTCCAGGGCAGTATATTCCGTTAAATCAAGGTTTTTTTGTAATTGCAGCACTTGATAACGACTTAAGTAACACAACAACTACTGTAGATGGAGGTGATATTGTATTTAAAAATAGTCAACGTGTATTTATAAAAGAAGGTGTTGGAAGTTCTGTATTTATGAAAAGTACCAAAGCTAAAACTGAAAATGTAAAATCTAACGATAAACAACAAGATGGACGTTCAAAAATTTGGTTAATGTTTGATTCTCCAAAAGGATATCACCGTCAGTTGTTAGTTGGTGCTGATGAAAATACAACAAATAATTTTGATATTGGATATGATGGTCTGATTGCAGATGTTGGTAGCGAAGATATGTTTTGGATGATTGATGAGGCTAAATTTGTAATACAAGGAGTTCCTAATTTTAATAAAGATCAAGAATTTCCACTAGGAATTAAAGTTGCAGAAACTGGTTTGGTGCGAATTAAAATTGATGAACTTCAAAATGTAGATAGTAATGTTCAAATGTATATTAAAGATAATGCTACGCTAAGATTTCAAAAAATTAATAACAAGCCGTTTGAACTTTATTTAGATTCAGGTGAATATTTAGATCGTTTTTCTTTAGTATTTTCACCTCGAAAAGAATCTGAGGTAATCTTTAAGGATGAAAAAGTAATGGGGGTTGAGGTTGATGTTTTAGAAAAAAACATTCAAGTATTCATGAGTAATGAAACTTCTGAGATTAAAATAATAAGAGCAAAAGAGATAGAACTTAAAAGTATTGGTCTGTATACTATTTTAGGTCAAAAGGTAAAATACTATAATAAGAACTTGAACTATCCTAGTATTACTTTACCAGTAAATTTAGCTGCAGGTATTTACTTTGTTCAAATTAATTCTACAGTTGGAATGATTAGTAAAAAAATTGTAATTGAGTAAAATAAAGAAGAATGCGTTTAATTTAAAATAGTTAAAGATGAAAAACTTTTTTTATGGAATAATAACTTTGTTAATGGTTTTTACCTTTCAAAGTTGTAATAATGACAACAGTGATGCAATTGATAAAACAGCAAGAATTAAACTAAAACTAGTAGATGCACCTGGTGATTACTTGGAAGTTAATGTTGAAATTATGGATGTTCAATACAATAGTTCTGAAGATGAAGCAGGTTGGAGAAGTTTAGGAAAGGAGAGTGATTATCCAATCAACGTTGATTTAACTGAACTTACTGCTGGTAATAGTTTAATATTAGCTGATACAATTATTCCTTCAGGAATGATGAATCAAATTAGATTGGTATTAAGTGATAATAATAATTTGGTTTATGAAGATGAAGAAGGAATTGAGCAGGAAACTCATTTAGATACGCCAAGTGCTCAGCAATCAGGCTTGAAATTAAAATTGAACGAAGAATTAGAACCAGGTTATTCGTATACTTTTATTCTTGATTGGGATGTTCAAAAGTCAATAGTTAAAGCGGGTAATTCTGGAAAGTATAATTTAAAACCTGTAATAAGAGTAAATGCTGAAGTGAATTCAGGATCTATTATGGGGAAAGTTGAAGGCGATTTAACTAATGATGAAGTTGATAATCCTATTGCTTTAGGTAATGCTAAAGTTGAAATTTATAAAACTCCAATTCTTGAAGGAGATGAATCAATAGCTTCAACGTATACAAATGAAAACGGAGAATTTAAATTTGTTGGTTTAAATGCAGTTAATTACATCTTAGAAATTAAAGCAGAGGGCTATACGGAGTATGAGTCTGAAACTTCTATTCTAGTTACAGTAGGAGAGTTAAATGATATAGGAACTATTAAATTAACTAAACAAGAATAGTATACAACTTGTTTATATAATAATGTTATAAGTAGATTCAAAGTTTAGGAAACGAATCAACATTGAAATATATACGAAAAAAAACGGTTTAGTTTCGTCTAAACCGTTTTTTCGTATATAATTATTTAAATCAGCCTATCTTTGTCTACAAGAAGAAAATAACAATTTTTCAAAAAAATGAACACATATCTGATTGGTGAAATTTGAAATGTTAACTTAAAATATGGCTCAGGAAATAGAAAGAAAATTTTTAGTAAAAAGCGATGTTTTTAAAGCTAAATCATTTAAAAACACAAAAATAGTACAAGGCTTTTTATCAACAGTTCCAGAAAGAACAGTACGCGTTAGAATTAAAGATGATAAAGGTTTTATAACTGTAAAGGGAATTTCAAATCAATCTGGAACATCTCGTTATGAATGGGAAAAAGAAATCTCGGTTGAAGATGCTGTAGATTTATTAAAAATTAGCGAACCTGGTGTAATTGAAAAAACTAGATTTCATGTGAAATCAGGAAATCATATTTTTGAAGTAGATGAATTTTATGGAACTAATGAAGGTTTAATAGTTGCTGAAATTGAGTTGGATTCAGAAGGTCAAAGCTTTTTAAAGCCAGTTTGGTTAGGTGAGGAAGTTACAGGACAGGTGAAATATTTCAACTCCATGTTAATGAAAACACCATTCAAAAACTGGTAGTATTTTAATGTGAATAATTAAGAAAACAAAAAAAACTCAGGATTGAATTCAATCCTGAGTTTTTTGAAACGTATACACTTTATGGAGTACTGCTCCAATAAATGATGTTTTAGTTATTTTTTAAGTAAGTAACTACTTCAATTTTCACATCGCTCCAAGTTTTAGAAACACCGTCGCTTCCTTTGTGTAAATCAAAACAAACTACATTTAAAGCTTCTAACGCAGCTTGAGCCTTCCAGTTATCTAAATTCATGATGCCTTCAATGCTAGCCATTTGACCGTCAATTACGTATGTAATTGGTAAAACTTGAGAAATGCCGTTCATTGTAATATCAGCAGTACCAGAGGTTTCATTTGTAAAATGAAGTGTACCTTTAATTTCAGTAGTGTTTTCCATAGTGCCAAAAAAGAATTTTTTAAGCTTTCCATCTCTAATGGTGTCTTTAGTAAACAAACTGCTCACCGGAATACTAAATTTTAAACCATCAAGTGCTTCTTTTACAGAGTTTGCATTTTTAGTATTTTCAATTGTAAACTTTGTAAACTGTCCTTTTACAGGTACTTTATCGGTTGTTTTATAAGCTGTAAAGTTTATAGTTGTAGTTGAAGGCTCAATTGAGTAAGTGTTTTTAGTACTATTTTCTTTTTTAATTTCTTCCTTTTTTTTATCATTTCCACAGGAAATAATACTAAAGGCAGAAACAATTAATAAACTGAATAAAAGTGTTTTTTTCATAATAGTATAGTAGTTATTTTAGATGTTTATTTACAAGTTTTATGTACGCTTTTTTTGCTTCTTTTTCAGTTAAGTGATTTAATTGAAACCAAGCATTGAGTTTAAAAGCATTTCTTAATTCAACATTTCCAGAAGGTTGCATGTAATTACTCCCTTTTGTTGCTTGTTTATAATAGGCATAAAATTGAAGCATTATGTCTGGAGGGAGTTTTATCGTAGTTTCAGATGCAATTTTATATGCTTCTTCAAACTTTTTGTCTAAATTATTTCCCATAATGTCTATAAAATTAAATTTTACAGCGTAGCAATAATTTGTTCTCCGCCTTTAACCTTATCATTTAGCTGAACGTTTATGTTTGTATTTAACGGTAAAAATAAATCGACTCTTGAGCCAAATTTTATAAAACCTGCATCACTTCCTTGAATTACTTCCATTGAAGGTTTTGCGTAATTTACAATCCGTTTTGCAAGTGCCCCTGCAATTTGTCGATATAAAATTTCTCCAATTTCAGGGTTTTCAACAACAATAGTGGTTCGTTCATTTTCTTCGGAAGCCTTTGGATGCCATGCAACCAAATATTTTCCTGGGTGATATTTACTAAAATTAACCTTTCCGCTAATAGGATATCTTGTAACGTGCACATTTAAAGGCGACATAAAAATAGATACCTGTAAACGTTTATCTTTAAAATATTCTTTTTCAAAAACTTCTTCAATAACAACAACTTTACCATCAACAGGAGCCATAATATGGTGATTGTTTTGAACGGTGTTTCTTTTTGGGTTTCTAAAAAATTGTAAAATAATGATATAGAAAATTAATAATATGGCAGCTAATGCTTTGTTAACCCAAAATATAGAAACGAAATTTTCAATAGCAATAATGCCTAACCCTACAAAAAATGTAGCAAATAAAATTATTTTATAACCTTCTTTATGAAACATAATTATTGAACAAATTGTAAATAAATAAATATAAATGGGGCAGCAAATATAACACTATCAAATCTATCTAAAAAACCTCCGTGCCCAGGAATAAAGTTGCTACTGTCTTTTACACCTGCTTGGCGTTTAAACATAGATTCTATTAAATCGCCCAATACACCAAAGATACTAACTATTCCAGCAATTACAATCCATTGAATTAAAGATAGTGTTGTAAATTGATTGGCTAGTATAAAACTTACTGTAAATGTAAAAACCATTCCACCTATAAAACCTTCAATAGTTTTGTTTGGTGAAATACGTTCTAAAAGTTTGTGCTTACCAAAATTTTTACCAACTAAATATGCAAACGTATCATTAGTCCATATCAAAATAAAAACACCTAATATGGTAGTATTTATATAGCTGTACTTTGTATTTAAAAAAGGAATTTGAACCATTAAAGTAAAAGGAACAACAATATATATAATCGATAAAAAAATCTTACCTAAATGGCTAATTACTTCTTCTTTTTTTGCAAATAAAATGGAAGCGAATGAAATAAAAATAGTTAAAAACAAAGCTACACCTACATACTCAAAAATTATTTTTGAAGGAATATCTTCAACGTTTAAAATATTACCAAAAATAAAAAGTAGTACTCCAATTGTATAGGCGAAAACGCTTTTTAATTGAATCATTTTTTGAAATTCGTACAAACAGAATAGCATTAAAATAAAAAACAAGCCTATAAAAGTAATTTTACTAAATAAGATTGAAAATATTAAAACACTTACAAAAACTAACCCTGAAAGTGCACGTTTAGAAATTTTTCTCATAAATTATAAATCTTCAAACAAAAGCAAATATAAGTTTTTAGAATTCGTATTTCCATAACTCATAAAATCTTCATTTTTGCTACTTGGGTTGAAATTTTTTATAGCACTAATATTACTTGGAATATTCCCTTGATAGCGTGTTTTTATACCTGTTAAACTCTCGCCTTTAGACTTTACTAATTGGCTTGTGGTTGCATACACAATAAAGTTTTCAGATAATTCAGAAATTTTAAACTCTTTTAATTGATTTGAAGAGAACAAAATGCTTCCGTTTTCAGCAATTAAATGTTCACAAGAAACAAATAAAGGGTTTTTGTTGTTTATTTTTTCAGAAGTTTTAACATCAACAGATTTTATTAATTTTTGTAAATCATAATCATTACAAATAATTTCTCCCCAAGAATTTTCTTTTATGATGCTCGCAATATTAGTTGTAACTTCAGTTAAAGAAGTGCAATACAAAAACTTACCCTGATTCTCAACAAATTTTTTTACAAAAATTTGTTCAATAGGTAAGTTTTCAAACTCTAAATTGCTAGCTTTAGGTTCTTCGGGTTTTGGAGTATTAAATAACTTTTTGAAAAAACTCATTATTTAGATTGAATAAATTCAAAAATAAAAAAAAGTTATCAATTTACTCCTTTGTTTCTGATGTATTTTCAATATTAGATGCTTCTGAAGATTCCTTAGGTTTAACTTCAGTAGCATCATCACTTTTTACTTCAACTATTTCTTCAGTATCAAATGGTCTTTTTCCAAATATAACTTCCAAATCTTTTTTGAAAATAACTTCTTTTTCTAGTAATAATTCAGCCAAAGTAGTAAGCTTATCTTTATTTTCTGTTAAAATTTGAATAGCTCTTTGGTATTGTTTTTCAATAATTTCAGAAATCTCTTTATCTATAACTCTTGCAGTTTCTTCACTATAAGGTTTTGTGAAATTGTAATCTCCCTGACCTGAAGAATCGTAATAAGTGATATTTCCAATTTTATCATTCAAGCCATATACTGTAACCATCGCTTTTGCCTGACGAGTTATTTTTTCAAGATCGTTTAAAGCACCTGTTGAAATTTTATCGAACATGATTTTTTCAGCAGCTCTACCAGCTAAAGTTGCACACATTTCATCCAACATTTGTTCAGCCTGAACAATTTGACGTTCCTCAGGTAAATACCAGGCAGCACCTAAGCTTTGCCCTCTTGGTACAATAGTAACTTTTACTAATGGCGCTGCATGTTCTAACATCCAACTTGCAGTAGCGTGACCTGCCTCATGAAAAGCAATTGTTTTCTTTTCTTTTGGTGAAATAATTTTATTTTTCTTTTCCAATCCACCAACAATTCTATCAACAGCATCTAAAAAGTCTTGATGATGTACTGCTTTCTTGCCTTGACGAGCAGCTATTAAAGCAGCTTCGTTACATAGATTTGCAATATCTGCTCCTGAAAAACCTGGAGTTTGTTGTGATAAAAATTCAATATCAACATCTTTATGTATTTTAATTGGCTTAATATGAACTTTAAAAATTTGTGCACGTTCTTTAATGTCTGGTAAATCAACATAAATTTGACGATCAAAACGACCTGCACGCATCAATGCTTTGTCTAACACATCTGCACGGTTAGTAGCAGCTAATACAATTACATTGGTATCCGTTCCAAAACCATCCATTTCAGTTAATAACTGATTTAAGGTGTTTTCTCTTTCGTCATTTCCACCTGTCATATTATTTTTTCCACGCGCTCTACCAATGGCATCAATTTCATCAATAAATATAATTGCAGGAGATTTTTGTTGTGCCTGTTTAAACAAATCACGTACACGTGACGCTCCAACACCCACAAACATTTCAACAAAATCGGACCCTGATAATGAGAAGAAAGGAACATTTGCTTCACCTGCAACAGCTTTGGCTAGCAATGTTTTACCTGTACCTGGAGGACCAACTAATAGTGCTCCTTTAGGTATTTTTCCACCCAGAGATGTATATTTATCAGGGCTTTTCAAGAAATCTACAATTTCTTGCACTTCTTCTTTGGCTCCTTCTAAACCAGCAACATCTTTAAATGAAGTTTTTACTTTTTGATCTTGATCAAATAATTTAGCTTTTGATTTTCCAATGCTAAAAATTTGTCCGCCACCTCCAGAGCCTCCACCAGACATTCTTTTCATGAAATAAATCCATAACCCAATTAAAAATATAAAAGGTAGGTACATGAAGATTTGATCTAAAAGATTCGTTTTTTCTTCGAACTTAATATCAAAATCTAGTTGACGCGCTTCTTTTTTGTCTGTTAATTCTTTTTCAAAATTTTGTAAATCACCAAAATTGTAATAGTACATTGGTGAGTTTGCAGTGTATAATGAGCCTTTATTTTTTTTATGTTTCTCCTTTTCTGAAGCTTCAGCTTTTATATAAATATTAGCGACATCTCTATTTACAATCAATATTTTGTCAATATCATTGTCTGCTAAAATAGTTTCAAATTCATTTTGACTCAAATTTTTAGTTGACATACTGTCACTGTTAAAAATTTGATAACCAATAAATAACACGAAAATAATACCGTATATCCAGTAGAAATTAAACTTAGGTGCTTTTATGTTGTTTTTAGTTGGAATGTTTTTTTTGTTCTGACTCATTTAATTTTTTTTCAAGAAGTTTTTAAACTTTTTTAATTAGAAGCTGCTGGTATTGCAGTGATTTTGGCATCTCCCCAAAGACTTTCAATATCATAAAATTCACGAATATGTTTTTGAAATACATGAACTACAATGTTTACATAGTCTAATAAAACCCATTCGCCACCTGCTTCACCTTCAACATGCCAAGGTTTTTCCTGACAAGTTTTACCAACTTTTTTTTGAATGATACCTGAAATGGCATTTACGTGTGTGTTTGAAGTTCCGCTACACACTATAAAATAATCACATACTGTATTTTCTATTTCTCTTAAATCTAAAAGTTGAATATCAAGACCTTTTACATCATCAATTGCTTTTAATACTACAGCTATTAGGTCGTCTGCACTTACACTTTTTTTTGTCATTAATGTTTTTTTTATTTGCTGCAAAGTTATTATATTTTTATAATAAATTATGTTTTAAGTAACTTTGTTAAATATATCAATTTATTTTATGCATATAATCAAACTTAGTGCCATTGATTCAACAAATTCATACTTAAAGAATCTATGTGTTGGAGAGCTACCCGAAAACTTTACAGTTATAGCAGCTGAACATCAATTGTTAGGTAGAGGTCAAATGGGTGCCACTTGGGAGTCTGTAAGTGGTAAAAACCTTACGTTTAGTGTCTTGGTGAGGTTTTCAGACCTACATATTACGGATCAGTTTTATTTAAGCATGGCAGTAGCTTTAGCTATTTTAAAGGTTTTAAAAGGATATGTTAAAAATAAGTTATTTGTGAAATGGCCTAACGACATTTTGGCAGATAAAAGCAAGCTTGCGGGTATATTAATTGAAAATGTACTAGGTAGGCATGCTATAAAGTACGCTGTAATTGGTGTTGGCTTAAATGTAAATCAAGAAAATTTTTCTAATGAAATTAAAAATGTAACTTCATTAAAAAAATTGGCTGGCGAACATATTCAAAGAGATGAGCTACTAATAGATCTTATAAATTCATTAAAAAAGTATGTTAAATTAGTTGAAAATCAAGGTTTTTTCGACTTGAAAAAAGAATACATAGCCAATCTTTTTAAATATGAAGTACCTTCTATGTTTGAAGATTATTTAGGTAATCAATTTTTAGGTAAAATTATTGATATTTCTGCTGATGGAAGATTGGTTGTTGAATTGGAGAATGAAAAAACTCGCAAATTTAATTTAAAAGAAATTAAATTTGCGAGTTTTTAAACAAAAACAAAAAGTAATTTTTAAAGTTTACTTGCGTTTTCTGTAAGTGTATTTATAAATTTTTGTAGCGGACTTTTCACCATCATCGCCATCATTGGGTTAAAGTCACCTTCAAATAATAATTGTGTTTCGCAGCTATTTTCTGAAACTTCATTAATGATTGCAGTTAATGAAAAGTTTAATTTGCTGCTTGCGGCACCTAAAACTATTTTGTCAAACTCTTGTTTTTCTTTAACTACCAATCTAATTTCTGGCATTCCTTTTAAGCTGAATAGAAAAGAATCTCCGTCAACTTCAAATTTATCAGTATTTTCAGGCATTAATTCTTTGAAATTTTTCAAGTCTGATAAAAACTCAAAGAATTCTTTTTGAGATTTATTAATAACCGTTTTATTAGTTTCTAAATTCATAATGTTGTTTTTATTGATTCCATTTAGCAGGATTTTCTCTCCACTGCTTTAATGTTTCTAATTCATTTTCTGAAATATAGCTAGTGTCAAATGTTTGCTCTAATAAATGATCGTAATCACTTAAAGTAGTTAATTTCACATCTTCTTTTTTGAAATTTTCATCAGCAACGTCAAACCCATAATTAAAAATAGCAACCATTCCTTTTACGTTGGCTCCTTCTTCTTTTAAGGCTTTTACAGCGTTTAAACTACTTTTTCCTGTGCTAATAAGATCTTCAACCACCACAACATTTTTATTTTTATCTAAAAAACCTTCAATTTGATTTTTTCTACCGTGACTTTTTGGCTCAGGGCGAACATAAATAAAAGGAACGTTTAAGTGTTGAGCTACCAACACGCCTATGGCAATTGCACCAGTTGCAACACCAGCAATAACGTCTGGTTTTCCGTATTCTTCTTCAATAATATTCGCTAAATTTTCTCTTAAATAATTTCTTATTTTTGGGAAAGAAAGCGTAGTTCTGTTATCGCAATAGATAGGAGATTTCCAACCAGAAGCCCAAGTAAAAGGTTCATTAGGTTGTAATTTAATAGCTTTTATTTGTAATAAAAGCTCAGCTGTTTTTTTTGCAGTATCTTTGTTAATAATCATAATGCAAATGTATAAAGTTTTTGTGAATGACCTCCCTATTATTTTTACAGAAAATAATAAGATTTCAACAAATTTGAAGGTGGTTAATTTTGAAGTTGTTAAAATTAAAAAGTTAGTAAAAGCACTTTTTAAGGAAGAATTAAATGGTATTTATCTGATATGTAATAATATAGATAAAGATTTTGAAACTTTTATTTCAAAATTTAAAATACAAAAAGCTGCAGGCGGTAAAGTTGAAAACTTTCATAAAGAGGTGCTTTTTATTTATAGATTTGATAAGTGGGATTTGCCTAAAGGAAAATTAGAAAAAGGAGAATCTATTAAAGAATGTGCTATACGTGAAGTTGAA
Source organism: Lutibacter agarilyticus (assembly GCF_900188235.1). Lineage (GTDB taxonomy): Bacteria > Bacteroidota > Bacteroidia > Flavobacteriales > Flavobacteriaceae > Lutibacter > Lutibacter agarilyticus. The sequence goes on from NZ_FZNT01000007.1 coordinate 140,012, forward strand.
GAAGAATGCGGAATTTCAAATTTAACTATTCAAGAGCAGTTAGAAACAACATACCATATGTTTCAGCGTAACAATAAAACCATTTTTAAAATTACGTACTGGTATTTAATGCATACATCTTATAATGGAAATTTAGTTCCTCAAACGGAAGAAGGTATTGAAAAAGTTGCTTTTAAAAATAAGTTAGAAGTTGAGGATGCTTTAACAAATACCTACGAAAATATAAGGTTATTGTTTTAAAATTCTTTTTAAACGTTTTCGTAACTCATCCGTTTTAATTATTCAGTACTCATAAAAAGCGTTATATTTGCAACTTTTGAAAAATAACTACTTATGACTGAATTTATTAAGAAGAGCGTATCTAATGTGCGTAATGATGTTTTATCGGGAATAACCGTTGCTTTAGCGTTGGTTCCTGAAGCTGTTGCTTTTGCATTTGTTGCAGGTGTTGATCCATTGGTAGGTTTGTATGCCGCTTTTATGGTTGGTTTAATTACTTCAGTTTTTGGAGGAAGACCAGGAATGATTTCCGGAGCTACCGGAGCATTGGCAGTAGTAATGGTTAGTTTAGTTTCCGAAGGAAATGCAATGGGAACTCCTGGTGAAAATCTAGGTTTATACTACTTATTTGCAACTGTTATTTTAATGGGAATTATTCAAATGTTAGCCGGAGTTTTAAAGTTAGGTAAATTTGTACGTTTAATTCCACACCCTGTAATGATGGGGTTTGTAAACGGTTTAGCCATTGTAATTTTTCTTTCTCAATTGGGAATGTTTAAAGAAACAGTTGATGGAAATAAGCAGTGGTTACAAGGAAGTCAATTGTATTTAATGATTGGTTTGGTTGGTCTTACTATGTTAATTATGTGGGGATTGCCAAAAATAAAAGCTGCAAAAAAATTACCAGAAGCATTGATTGCTATTTTGGTAGTTAGTTTTTTAGCTATTTCAATGAATTTTGATGTTGCTACCGTTGGTTCATTTATTAGAGATGGTGGTGGAGAAGGTTTAAAAGGAGGTTTTCCGGTTCCTAATTTAGAAACGTTTTCAAAAGTGCCATTTACGTGGGCAACTATTAAATTTATATTCCCTTATGCCTTAATTTTAGCTGCTATTGGTTTAATTGAATCATTAATGACCTTAAATTTAATTGATGATTTAACTGAAACTCGAGGAAATGGTAACAGAGAATGTATGGCGCAAGGTGGTGCAAATATTGTTACTGGTTTATTTGGAGGAATGGGTGGTTGTGCTATGATTGGTCAATCTATCATCAATATTAAAGGTGGAGGTAGAGGTAGACTTTCAGGAATTGTTGCTGCGGTTATGTTGCTGATGTTTATTTTATTTGGATCATCTTATATTGAGCAAGTTCCAATTGCGGCATTGGTAGGAGTTATGTTTATGGTAGTAATAGGTACGTTTGCTTGGAGTAGTTTTAGAATTATGAACAAAATTCCACGGGCAGATTTATTTGTATTGATTTTAGTATCTTCATTAACTGTTCTTTTCGATTTAGCAATTGCAGTAATTGCTGGGGTAATTTTTAGTGCACTGGTATTCTCTTGGGAAAATGCCACTAGAATTAGAGCCAGAAAGCGCATGAGAGAAGATGGTACTAAAACCTACGAAATTTGGGGACCATTATTTTTTGGATCTATTACTACGTTCTTAGATAAATTTGATGTGAAAAACGATCCAGATTCAATAGAAATAGATTTTGTTGAATCGCGTGTTTCAGATCATTCGGCTGTGGAAGCAATTTTTAATTTGGTTGAAAAATACGAAGTAGCAGGAAAAACAATTCATTTAAAACATTTAAGTGAAGAGTGTAAAATGTTGTTGTACAAATCAAACCCTAAATTTAGAGACGTAATTGTTGAAGCTGTTGATGATCCTCGTTATCACTTAGCCGCAAATCCAGAAAAATTTACAAAAGGACTTTTTGAAAAGTAATAGACAATTATTAATTGTCAATTGTCAATTTCAAAAAAGATTCCCAAGCGGATTTAGTATTTAAATTATATAAAATAACCCTGTCTGAAACTTCAATAATTGAAATTTTGGCAGGGTTTGCTTCTTTAAGTTGAAAATCTAAACGTGCATCTTTATCATTTAAATCTAGCGTTGTCAAATTGTTCCAAAAAGAATATGCCATTTTTATAGGGTGTCCGTTTTTACCTTCAAAATTTGGAAATGCGATTTCATTGTTGGTTGAAATTAGTTGTTCTAATTCATTTGAATTTAATAAAGGAATATCAATAGGATTTAAAAGTATATTTTTGGAAGTATTTATTTCTTTTAAAACCGTTTGAAGCGTAGAAAAACTCCCTAATTCTGGAGTTTTATTGATAATAATTGTTACAGATAATCCTTTAAATTCTTGTGCTGAATTGATTGTTTTTTCAAACCAAGGTATCGCTTCAAAATACTGTTCAAAATCATGTCCCAACCCAATATATACTTTTTCTATAGTTGTTTTTGAAATTCTGTTGAGTTGTTCTAAAATCCAATACGTTTTTTGATAGCGTAATAACCCTTTCGGAAAACCCATTCTTTCAGATTTTCCACCAGCTAACAATACAAAAATGGTGTTATTTTTCATAATGAACCTGCAATAATTCGGCGGCAACACTAATGGCAATTTCTTTTGGCGTATTTCCGCCCAAGTCTAACCCAACTGGACAATGAACAAGCGAAATCCCATCTTTAAAATTCAATTCATTTTTTAATAAATTGTTGAATTTATTCTTTTTGGTTTTACTGCCAATTAAACCAATGTATTTTGTTTCTGAATGCAATGCTAGTGCGGTTATTTCAAAATCTAATTTATGATCGTGCGTTAAAATTACCACATAGCAATTGGGTCCCCAATTGATGATTTGCTTATACTGGTTAAAGTCAACATCAATGTATGAAACAGTTTTGTCAAGTTGCAAGGTGTTTAGCCAATCTTTTCTAGTGTCTAATAATGTAATGTTGAAAGGAGTGTTTTTTAATACATTGCAAATTTCTATTCCAATGTGTCCGGCACCAAAAAGGTATAATTCAGGAGATTGATTCATAGGTTCAATAATTAATTCAACAACACCACCGCAGCATTGTTCAAATTCAGGTCCAAGTGTATATTTAAATTCCTTTAATTGGTTGTTTTTAATAGCTTTTACAGCTTCATCAATTACTTGAAATTCTAATTTTCCACCGCCAATAGTTCCAAAAAATTCTTTTTGAAGGGTAACTATCATTTTTGAACCTACACGACAAGGAGCAGATCCTAAAACCTTTGTAATTGTTACAAAAGCAATGGGTTGCTTTTTCTGTTTAAATTCTGAAAGTAATTCAATCCAATTATTCATTAAAATAGATATTCTTATAAAAAATATCATTCCTGCGAAGGCAGGAATCTATATTTGAGTGAGTTTTGAATTCCTGATTTTTCAGGAATAATATAAACATCAACTAAATTAAACAATTCCGTAATCACTTAGCGGTAAATTATGATACCTTTTTCCTGTTGCTTTGTAAATTGCATTTACAATTGCAGGTGCAATAACCGGGACTCCAGGTTCGCCAACACCAGTTGGATTTTCTATACTGTCCACAATTTCAACATGAACTTTAGGAGCTTGATGCATTCGTGTCATTTGGTAATCACTATAATTTCCTTGTTCAATTGCACCATCTTTTGCGGTAATTTTACCATACATGGCAAGTGACATTCCAAAAATAGCAGAACCTTCCATTTGTGCTTTTACGGTGTCTTTATTAATAACCGTTCCGCAGTCAATTACTGTATACACATTGTGAACGGTTAACTTATTATTGATAACTGAAACTTCAACAACTGAAGCAACATAGGAGAAAAAACTATATTGTACAGCTAAACCTAACCCATGTCCTTCAGGTAAATTTGCTCCCCAATTAGCATTCTTAGCGGCTTTTTTTAATACGTTTTTCAATCGTGCTGTATCGTATTTTATTGGGTTTTTTGTATCTTCAAGTCTGTCTTCTCCAATTAATTTTAATCGAAATTCTAACGGATCTTCATTAGCGGCATTGGCTAATTCATCAGCAAAAACATTTACTGAAAATCCATGAGGAATATTAATAACCGATCGCAACCAACCAATTCTTATAAGTGCAGGAGCTTGGCCAACTTCAACTTTCATATTTTCAAGCGTGAAAGGAATGTTTGAAGCACTTCCAATTTCCCAACCTGCAGCATAATCGGCGCCAGGAGAAAATGTAGATGTGATGGTTGGTAATGCAAATCTGTGTAACCAACCTGTAACTTTATTGTTTTTATCTAATGAAGCCTTCATATATTGAGCACTCACCGTATGGTAATACCCATGTTTTATATCGTCTTCTCTAGACCAAACTACTTGAACCGGACCGTTCATAGTTCTTGAAACCGCTACAGCTTCAACTACATAATCGGGTTTCGATTTTCTTCCAAAACCACCTCCTAAAAAAGTAACATTTACAGTTACATTTTCTTCAGGAACACCTAAATATTCAACAACTTCTTTTCTTGAAGCTTGTGGCTGTTGTGTTGGAGCCCAAACCTCACAAGTTTCTCCTTGTACCCAAGCAACTGCATTTGGAACTTCCATTGGAGCGTGAGAAAGATGTGGTAATTGAAACGTGCTTTCCACAATTTTTTTAGCATTTTTAAAGGCTTTGTTAACATTGCCTTTGTCTTTTGAAACTTTGCCAGGTTTATGAACATTGGCGGTAATTTGTTTCATGTATTCTGCAGAATCATAGCTTTTATTTGATCCGTAATCCCAATCAATTTTTAAAGCGTCCCTACCTTTAAATGCAGCCCAAGTATTTGTTGCTACAACTGCAATTCCGCCTAAAGCACCAAAAGGTCTTTCAATTCTAGGGATTTCAATCACATCAATAACTCCTGCAATTTTTAAGGCTTCAGATTTATCATACGATTTAAATGTGCCAAAAGTAACTGGACAACGAGCAATAGCTGCAAATTTCATATTAGGCAAGCGTTTGTCTAAACCAAAAATGGCGCTACCATTTACGTATTTTTCTACATCAATACTTTTTAAATGTTTGCCTATGTATTTAAATTTTTCAGGATCTTTTAGTGTTACTTCCGTTGGGATTTCGAGTGTTTTAGCGATTTCAACCAAATCTCCAAAACTAATTTTTTTCCCACTGGAATGTATTATAAAATGCTTTTCAGCAATACATTCATCTGCTGGAACTTCCCATTTTTGTGCTGCAGCCGAAATTAACATTGCTTTTGCAGTAGCACCCATTTGGCGCATTGTTGTATATAAATAACGTATGCTTCGTGACCCATCTGTATTTTGATCGCCATATTTTTTATCTCCTGTTGCTTGTTTAATGGAAACTCTACTCCAGTCAGCTTCCATCTCATCAGCAATTATTGATGGTAATGAAGTTCTTACTCCATTTCCCATTTCAGAACGTGATGCTACTAAAATTAAACTTCCGTCAGAATTTAATTGTACAAATAAATTAGGGTTAAAATCTATTAAGTTTTCTGGAGCTTTTTCTTTGTCTGTAAAAATGGAAGTATTACACGCTAAAATTAATCCACCTGAAGCCAAACCAATACTTCTAACAAAACTTCTACGACTTATATTTTTTATAGAGCTCATATTAGTTTTGGTTTTTAAGTTCAACAGTTCTATGGATCGCATTTTTTATACGTTGATACGTTCCGCATCTGCAAATATTTCCAATCATAGCCTCGTCAATGTCTTTGTCAGTTGGTTTTTCATTTTTATCTAACAAAGCAGTTGCTGCAATTAACTGTCCTGGCTGACAAAAACCACATTGTGGCACGTTTAATTCTACCCAAGATTCTTGTAGTAATTGTAAGTTTTTATTTTCACCTTCAACTGTTGTAATGTTTTTTCCTTTCGCAGCTGAAACAGGAATTACACAAGATTGCACAGGAGAATTATCTAATAAAACTTTACAAGAACCACACACGCCTTCTCCACAGCCGTATTTTGTTCCAGTAAGTCCTACAATGTCTCTAATTGCCCAAAGAAGTGGCATAGTTGGGTCAGCATCAATGGTGTGTTTTTCCCCATTTATTTGAAGTGTAATCATGTAGTAGTTTTGTTAGTAGTTAGTTTTGAAAGAACAATTTAAGTAATTTTTGATATGATTTTTTTGTTAAATAGCCATTTAACAGCACTTTAACAGTTTACGAATTACTAAAAAAAAATCAAAAATTAGCAAGTCAATTTTACCAAATTAGGCACTTCTTTTACCTCTCCAGGTATTAATTTGGAGATGGTAATTTCTCCAATTCTAACTCTCACAAGGCGAAGCGTTGGAAAACCAACAACTGCTGTCATTTTTCGAACTTGTCTAAATTTACCTTCAGTTAAAGTTATTGAAACCCAACTTGTAGGTCCGTGCCGTTCATCACGTATTTTTTTTGCTCTTTCAGGAAGTTGAGGTGTTTCAAGTAGCTTTTTTACAGTACAATTTTTAGTGATGTATTTACCAGTTTCGGTACTAATTTCAACGCCTTTTTTTAACAACTCAATGGCTTCTGAAGTAATTTCACCATCAACTTGTGCATAGTATTCTTTTGCTACTTTTGAACTTCGTATAAATTCACTCACTTTTCCATCGGTAGTTAGCAACAATAACCCTTCCGAAGGTTCATCTAGTCTGCCAATTGCCATTGTATTTTCAGGGAAAGACCCTAATTCGCCCAATAATTTCTTTTTAGTCCGTTTGGTTTGATTATTTACAAACTGACTTAAGTAACCAAAAGGTTTAAATATAATAAAATTTTGATGTTTAGCTGTTTCCATTCAAAATTTTAAAAACGAGTTCTTTTGAAAGTGTTTGTCCTGCAGCTTTTTTTCTGATTTCATCAAAAGAAAATACAAAATCACAGTCATTTTTATAGTTACTACAACCATAAGCAGTTTTTCCTTTTAAAACCGTTCCTTTTTTACATTTAGGGCAAGTTAAAGTTTCCGGAATAGCTTTTTTCTTTTCTTCTAATTTTAAGTTGAAATTTTCATCAAAGCGTACTAAACCTTCTTTACTTGCTCCATCTTTTTTGAAGCCTTTTAAATTTACGGTACACCCTTTTTGCAGTAAACGAATAAACTGATTCTCAGAAATACCTTTGTCTAAAAACTTGAAAGGAAGTTTAAAATCACAGCCATTTTTATAGTTGCTACAACCATAGGCACTTGAGCCTTTTAAGATAGTTCCTTGCTTGCATTTTGGGCATTTTTCTTGCGTGATTCCTTTCTTCTTTTTAGTAGTTTTTCCGGCTGATGCCGAAACTTGTTTTTTGGGAGTCGCAGTTTCTGCGGAAATATTCGCTCTTCGTTGTTCAGAACGGACCTCATACACCAAATGATCAACCATTTTTTTCATGTTTTTTATGAAAGTTCCAGCATTAAAAGTTCCTTGTTCAATTTCTTTTAAACGCTTTTCCCATTGTCCGGTCAATTCAGCAGATTTTAACAATTCATTTTGAATGGTGTTAATTAATTGAATTCCTGTTGAAGTTGGTATTAAAAGTTTCTTTTTACGTTCAATATATTTTCTTCTGAATAATGTTTCAATAATGTTTGCTCTAGTTGAAGGACGGCCAATACCATTTTCTTTCATTACCTCCCTTAAATTTTCATCATCAACTTGTTTACCAGCTGTTTCCATAGCTCTAAGCAAAGTTGCCTCTGTAAAGTTGTTAGGCGGTTTGGTTTGTTTCTCTAAAAATGAAGGAATGTGAGTTCCTTTTTCACCCTTTGTGAATGTTGGTAAAATTCCGGCTTCTTTTACCTTTGAATTTGTCATGCTGAGCGAAGTCGAAGCATCAAAAACTACGCGCCAACCCTTTTCTAAAATTTCTTTCCCCGTTGTTTTAAAAGTAACATCATCGGCTTTTCCAATAACGGCTGTGTTTGATACTTTACATTCATCATAAAAAACGGCAATAAAACGTTTGGTAATAATATCGTATACCTGTTGTTGGTTGTATTGTAAATTTATTTCAATTCCGGTAGGAATAATTGCATGGTGATCTGTTACTTTTTTATCATTAAATACTTTAGAAGATTTTTTTATTTTTTTCCCTAAAATTGGTTCGGTAAGTGTGCGGTATTTTGTTAGGTTTTTTAAAATCCCACCAACTTTAGGGTATACATCATTTGGTAAAAATGTAGTATCAACTCTAGGATAAGTAACTGCTTTTTGTTCGTATAGTTTTTGTGCAATTTTTAAAGTTTCATCAGCCGAAAAACCAAATTTATTATTGCAATATACTTGTAAACCTGTTAGGTCGAATAATTTTGGAGCATATTCTTTACCTGCTTTTTTGGTAACTGAAACAATTTCAAAATCACTTTCTTTTACTTTGTTGGCAAAACGTTCACCCTCTTCTTTCTTTAAAAACCTACCTTCCTCACAATTAAATAAAGTTTCACGATACATGGTTTGTAATTCCCAGTAAGGTTGGGGTTTAAAATTTTCAATTTCTTTAAACCTATTTACAACCATTGCTAAAGTTGGAGTTTGAACTCTTCCAACCGATAACATTTGTTTGTAACCTCCGTGTTTAACGGTGTACAATCGCGTGGCATTCATTCCCAACAACCAATCACCAATAGCTCTTGAAAAACCAGCATAATATAAATTGTCGTAATCTTCAGAAGGTTTTAAATTTTGAAATCCTTCTTTTATGGCTTCCGTAGTTAAGGACGATATCCATAAACGCTCAACTTTACCTTTATATTCCGCCTGGTTGATTACCCAACGTTGAATCAATTCTCCTTCTTGCCCAGCATCCCCACAGTTTATAATTACATCGGCTTTGTCAAATAAACTTTTTACAATGTTAAACTGTTTCTGAATCCCATCGTTTGCAACAACTTTCGTTTGAAACTTTTCAGGAAGCATTGGTAAATTGTTTAAATCCCAACTTTTCCAATATGGTTTATAATCATTAGGTTCAAATAAAGTACATAAATGTCCAAATGTATAGGTTACTGCATAACCGTTACCTTCAAAGTACCCATCGCGCTTTGTATTTGCTCCTAATACAGTAGCAATTTCTCGTGCAACACTTGGTTTTTCGGCAATACATACTTTCATTTTTCGGGTTTTAGAAGTGTTGCAAAATACTAAAATTACATTTAATTATTCAAGAATAGTATTGCTAAATTGATGAATTTATTATTTGTTAGTTGAAAATTTATTTTTGGTTTAATATATGACAAAATAGTATTAAATTTCTTTTGAAATGCGTTGTAAATTTGAATTGAATTTAGAATAACTATTCACGTTTTAAACAAAATCTCATGAGAAAATTACCGCTTTTTTCCTTATTACTTTCAATTTTAATAGTTGCTTGTACAGCTGAAAAGACTTCAACAAAACTAAGTGATGCCATTCGCATCAATCAAATAGGATTTTATCCTAATTCAGTAAAACAATTTGTAGTTGCAGATTTAGAAGTAACTTCTTTTGATATTGTAAATGAAAACAATGAGGTTGTTTTTAACGGAGAAATGAACCCGAATGGCGTTTGGGAGGCATCTGGTGAAAAGGTGTTTTTGGGCGATTTTAGTGAATTCAATAAAGAAGGGAGCTATAAAGTTCAAGTTGATAAAAAGCTATATTCTTACCCTTTTGAAATTAAAAAAGGTATTTATGAAGAAGCTTTAAATGCATCGATTAAAAGTTATTATTATCAAAGAGCTTCAATGCCTATTGAAGAGAAATTTGGAGGAGTTTATAAGCGTGAGGCTGGTCACCCAGATGATAACTGTGCATTTCACCCTTCATCAGGAAGAACTGAAGGAACTTTAAATTCTCCAGGTGGTTGGTATGATGCGGGTGATTATGGAAAATACATTGTAAATGCGGCTTTATCTACAGGGCAAATGTTACAATTGTTAGAGCAATATCCAAATGCAATTGCTGATGGTGCTTTAAATATTCCTGAAAGTGGTAATGGAAATAGTGATTTAATAGATGAATTGAAATATGAGCTAGATTGGATATTGACAATGCAAGATGAAGATGGTGGTGTTTTTCATAAGTTAACTTCAAAAAACTTCAGTGGTTTTATTATGCCAAATGAATTTGATTTAGAAAGAATGATTATTGGAAAAGGTACCGCGGCAACCTTAGATTATGCAGCTGTTTTAGCTTTAGCTTCAAGGTTATATAAAAGTACAGACGAAGATTGGTCTAAAAAAGCATTAGAAGCTGCTGAAAAAGCATGGGATTGGGCTGTTAAAAACCCAGCGATTGCATATAGTAATCCTGAAGATGTAAGCACTGGTGCTTATGATGATACTGTTTTTACAGACGATTTTTATTGGGCGGCTACAGAGTTGTATTTGACTTCAAAAGATAATGAATATTTAGACTATTTAATTAAAAATGAAGAGCCTTTTATTCACGAATTGACAAATAGTTGGAAGTTTTTTATTAGAAATAACGCTTTTCACTCTTTGTTAGAAAATAAGGATTTATTGGATGTCGATTTTGTGAAAACGTTAACTCAGGGGCAAATTAAAATAGCTGATAATATTTTAAAAGCAATTGAAAATAACCCTTATAATATTGGATTGGAACGATTTGAATGGGGTTCAAATAGTGATATTTTAAATCAGGCTATGGTTTTATGTATGACGCATAGGTTTACGGGAGATGAAAAATACTTAGTAGGAGCAGAGCAAATCACCGATTATATTTTAGGTAAAAATGCAACAGGTTACAGTTTTTTAACAGGCTTTGGGTCTAAAAAAGTAATGAATGTACATCATCGTCCAAGTGCTGCAGATGGTATTGTTGATCCTATTCCTGGTTTTATTGCAGGTGGACCAAACAATGATAAACAAGATAGTGCGGAAGTTGAATATGCATCAGAATATCCGGCGAAAGCTTTTGCCGATGTAGTGGCAAGTTATGCATCAAACGAGGTTTGTTTAAATTGGAATGCGCCAGCGGTTTATGTGCTAGGATATTTACAAGAAAATAGAAAATAATTTAGTGTAAGTTTGATTGTTAAACTTCGCCTTGTTTTAGTTTTTACTAATTATAAGGTGAAGTTTTTTACGCTAAACTTTAAATAATATTCAAGTACCTTTGTTGAATTAAATTCAATTTTAATCATGAAAAAACAATTAAAAGATATTAAACCAGGTTATGGATTAGGTGTTCTAAAATTTGGTATGAAACGCTCAGAAGTAAATTTGTTACTTGGCGAACCTTCTTTTGTAGATAAATATTCACATTCTGATAGTTCTAATGATTTAACGGAATCTTGGGAATACGAAGATTTAGCCTTGTCGCTTTCTTTTGATGAAGAAGAACAATGGAAATTAACGATGATTTCAGTGTCTTCAGATTTTTATGAATTAGAAGAGAAATCTTTGATAGGAAAGTCGGAAGTTGAGACCTTAAAAGAATTAGCACATTTTGATGAAGATGAATTATTTTTAGAAGATTGTTCAGAAGTAGAAGGTGAAGATCACAAGGTTGTTGAGGTGGAAGATAAGTCAATAAACTTTTGGTTTATTAATGGTGTTTTAGATGAAATTCAATGGTCTCCATTTTTTATAGATGACGATACAATTGACTGGCCACAGTAATAATTTAAGCAAATAATTAAGATGGGTGTTTTAAAAGAAAGATTAGAAATTGAACTAAAAAAGAATCTTTCGTTTTGGTTGAACTATGTTGTTAATAAGGATGCCAACCATATTATTACAGAAGTTTCAATAAATGGAACTCCAAATACAAATGCTTCTTTAGGAGTTATGTATTTATCAAGAATACTTTTTGGCGCGTCTTCAGCCTATCTACTTTTTAAAAATGATGCTTATGCTGAATTAGCCGATACTGCTTACACTCGGTTATTAGAATTTTCCAATCCTAAAGGTGGCTATTACTGGGCAAAAAACACTTCAAACAAAATAATTCATGATGCCGATAATACGAATATGGCGCAGGCATTTGTGTTGTACGGGTTATTAGAATACGCAAGAATAAAACCTAGTTTGGCTTTAGATGAGCTTATTAAAAAGCAAGTTAATTTTATTAAAAACACCTTATATGATGTTGAGAATGGAGGTTATATTGATGGTTTTAATGAAGATTGGGTTTTAGGCAAAGCACCAACAAAAGCACTTGGAACACATCTTCATTTGTTAGAAGCCTTTGTTAAATTATATAAATACAAAAGAAGCGAAAAAACTCAATTACTAATTGAAGAGCTAATAACCATCATTACCCAAAAATTCATTACAAAAGATACCTACGATTGTTTGCATAGGCTAACTCCTGATTGGAAATTGTTGCCAAACGAAATTTGGGCAGGACATAATGCGGAGTGTAGTTGGATTTTATGCAATGCTGCTAACGTTATTGAAAATGAAAGATTGCAAAAAGAATGCAACTCACTTTCATTAAAAATGATGAAAGGTGTGCTTGATAAAGCCTGGGATAAAAATGGCGCTGTGTTTAATGTATTACAAAATAATTTACCAACTGAAGCTGTCAAAATTTGGTGGGTGCAAGCCGAAACTGTTTTAGGACTTTTAAATTGCTTTAGAATTACAAAAGAGAATAGCTATAGGGAAAATGCAATTGAATTAATGAATTACATCAGTACTCATTTTATTGCTGAAAACGGAGAATGGTATTCTGAAATTTACAATAGCGGAGCGCCAAATACTTCAATTCCAATAGTTCATTTTTGGAAATCTATGTATCACACAGTTCGTTATTATACTGAAGTGAATAAAAATTTAAGCTAAAGATTGTCGTTCTATAAAATCAATAGATTGTGTATTGAAAGTGTCTGCTTGTTCAATGTTTACAACGTGCCCACAATTTTTTATAATTAAAAGTGACGCTTGTAAATGACTAGTAACTACTTTTTTAATGGCAGGCAAAAATAAATGATCTTCTTCACCCATAATATAAAAAGTAGGAATTTTAATATCATTTGTTCTGAAAAAATGTAATAACGGATTTATTTCAGCAGTTAATTTAAACCAACGAATAAACTCTTTTTGGTATAATTTTTTTGCTTCGTTTACAAAAATTAATCTCGATTTTTTATGATTTTTTCGAGGCATTATAATAAAAGCAAATAGCTTGTAAAGCAGTAAATAAGGCACAACAGATTTACACAAAACGCCAACTTTCATTAATATTTGTGATTTTAGGTTTAGTTGCATAATTGCACCACCCATAATCATACTTTTTACACGCTCAGGATATTTTTCAGCTAGATTCCGAATTAAAATAGTTCCCAATGAAATACCTGCAAAATGAGACTGCTTAATTTTTAAATGATCAATTACTTCAACAATATCTTGAGTAATGGCATCAAAAGTATATTTATCATTAAACGTGTCTTTTAAGGCCAGTTTACTTGCACCGTGACCACGTAAATCTAAAATTAGGACATTAAATTTAGTGCTAAAACTTCTAATTTGCTTGAACCAAATAGATGAACTTCCACCAGCGCCGTGAACAAATGTCACCCACTCTGTTGCGGTTTTATGTCTGTATTCAGTGTAATTTAGCATTCAATTTTTTTAGTTGTAATTCACAAAAATACTAAAATATTATTTATATTTTTTAAGAATCTATGAAGTCCCACCAAACTACAAAAAACTTCTGGGTTTTTCCGTTGGGATATTTAATCCAACATAACGGCGCACTTTTTTCATTTAGAAAGGTTGATATGCGCTCTTTAAATATTGCGTGGTTTAACCAATTACTGCTAGTTTGCACTTCTTTTAACCAATCAACTTTGGTTGGAATGTGAAATTTACAATTATTAAACTGTTCTAATTCATTCAGGAATATATAAAACCCATAAATACAGTTGTTGTTAATTGTTGAAAATGTGTTGTTTAGTTCAGTTAATGGTACAAATAATTGCGCTTTAAAATAAACATTCTGTATGATTTCTTCCGAAGTTATTTTTTGCTTTTTTAGATACTGTTTTGTGTGTGCGCTTTGTAATAGAGGTAGTTGCTTCTGTTTTAATTTGGTTAATTTTTGATGAAAGCTGTCACGTCTGTTTGGCCCAATCCAATGATCAATTTCTGTATTTCCAACGGATTTATCGTACAAATAAAATTTGTAAACAATTTCAATATGGATTGGTTGTTTATTTTTTAGAAGTAAGCAATCAATTTCACCAACGGTTCTTGTTCCGTCTTGAATTTGTATGTTTTCAGCTAAAATTTCAATAGAATTATCTTGTTGAAATGTAAAAAAACTAAATTGTTCTACTCTTTTTCCTAAACGAATTTCGGCTTTTTTAAAAGAATTGAATTGTGTTGTTTTAGCACTATTTACTTCAAATTGAGTCAGTCCAAAAACAGCATCTTTTTTCCAAAGTAAAGGCGTTTTTAAAAACCCTTCGTACTGTAGTTGTATGTGTTTAGAGTTTTCTTTCAACATATTTATCAACGATTATTGATGTACTTTATAAAATTGGTAATTATTTTCACTAAAGTTCTTTTTTTGAGTGCATGTAACCAAAAATATAAGCTGAAATTTCTTGATAAATAAGTGGTTACTTTAACACGCTTTTTGGTACGAAACCAGTAATATCGCCACCGTGTCTGTGAACATCACGTACAATACTAGAGCTTATAAAAGCAGTATCGGCTGAGGTTAATAAAAATACAGTTTCAATATTTGACAATCTTCTGTTAGTTTGTGCAATGGCTTTCTCAAACTCAAAATCGGCAGGATTACGCAAACCTCTTAAAATAAAATCAACGTCCATTTTTGTACAATAATCTGTAGTTAAACCAGTGTAAGTAGTTACTTTTATTTTAGGTTCATTTTTATAGTTTTCTTTAATAAAATTCACACGTTCTTCTAATGAAAACATATATTTTTTATCAGAATTTACGCCAATTGCAATAATAATTTCGTCAAATAAAGGCAAGGCTCTGTTAACAATATCAACGTGACCTAAAGTAATAGGATCAAAAGATCCTGGGAAAATTGCTCTGCGCATAATTAGTTATTTAAAGCCGTTTCAATGGCGTTATGAAAAAGTTCTGGAAAGCTAATTCCAGCCTCTGCAGCTTGTTGCGGAATAATGCTTTCAGTTGTTAAACCTGGAACGGTATTCATCTCTAAAAAATGAGGTTCTCCGTTTACAATTATATATTCTGATCTAGAAAAACCACTCATATTTAAAGCTTTGTATGTTTTAATAGCAACAGCTTCTAGTTTTTTATGTAATTCATCTGAAATTTGTGCTGGTGTAATTTCTTCAGATTTGCCTAAATACTTGGCTTCGTAATCAAAAAAGTCGTTCTCAGTTAAAATTTCAGTCATTGGTAATACTTTAATATTTCCTTTGTAAATAAAAACGCCAATGGTAATTTCACGGCCATCTAAAAACGATTCTATTAATATTTCTGAATCTTCGTTAAATGCTTTTTTAATAGCAGGCATCATTTCTTCAACAGTTTTAGCTTTTGAAATTCCAAAACTAGAACCAGCATTGTTTGGTTTTACAAAGCAAGGTAAACCTACTTTTGATATTATTTTTTCAACATTAATTTCATCACCTTTATTTAAAAAGTAAGAAGTGGCTGTTTTTATGCCATATTGTTTTACAACGCTTAAACAATCGCGCTTATTAAAAGTTAAAGCCATTTGGTAAAAAGGCGCCGATGTGTGTTTTAAGCCAATTAAATCAAAATAGGCTAAAATTCTACCATCTTCACCTGGAGTTCCGTGTATGGCGTTAAAAACACAATCGAAATTTAATTTTTTACCGTTAATTTCAGCTGAAAAATCGTGTTTATTTATAGGGTATTCATGTTGATTGTCATCAACCAAAACCCACTTATTTTTTAAGATGTGTATTTTATACGTATTGTAACTATCTTTTGAAATGTTGTTGTAAACAACATTTCCGCTCTTCAAAGAAATATCAACTTCCGAAGAGTATCCGCCCATTATTATGGCAATATTTTTTTTCATTTGTAGTTATATTCAATAACCACAAACTTACTATTAAAAGTTTAAAGTTTTAAAATTTGAAAGTCAAAAGTTGAAGTGTTCAACAATTCAACTCAAAAAAAGTATATTTGCATAAAATTAAAAAAGAAAATGAGTCTAATTAAATTTGTAACGTCTAAAACATTTTTAAAACAACTAATATTTGCCGCTATTGGTTTAATTGTTTTTGTTTTTGCTATCATGAAGTGGTTAAATGTAACCACAAATCACGATCAAAAAATTGAAGTTCCAAATCTTGAAAAAATGAGTTTGGCAGACGTTGAAAGCAAGTTAGAAGATTTAGAATTGAATTTTGTTGTAATTGATTCAGCAAGTTACAATCCAAATTTTCCACCTAAATCTGTGATTGAACAAAGTCCGGAAGCAGGTGATTTTGTAAAAGAACAACGAAAAATATACATTACATTAAATCCGTCAGGATATGCAGATATTGAAATTCCGGATTTGTTTGGAAGAACAAAAAGACAAGCCACATCGCAATTGCTATCTATTGGTTTTAGAGTTTCTTCAAAAGAAATATTAGTTAAAGATATAGCCAAAGATGTAGTTAGAGGGTTAAAATTTAACGGAAAAGAATTAAAAATGGGAGATAAAGTTCCTAAAAACTCTATGATTACCTTAATGTTGGGTGATGGTGAAGGAACGGGGAGGTATAAATCAGCAACTGAAGCAAGCAACTAATGAGTATTGAAGAAATAGAAAAAGAAGAATTTTACGAGCATTTTAATTATGTTGCTCACGAAGGACAGGAACCTTTGCGTGTTGATAAATTTTTAATGAATTTTATTGAAAATGCTACTCGAAATAAAATTCAACAAGCTGCAAAAGCAGGTAATGTTTTAGTAAACGATGTTCCTGTAAAGCCAAATTACAAAGTAAAACCTCATGATGTTGTTAGAGTTGTGTTAGCACACCCGCCTCATGAAAATTTGTTGGTTGCAGAAGACATTGCTTTAGATATTTTATTTGAAGATAATGAAGTAATTGTAGTTAATAAACCAGCTGGAATGGTGGTGCACCCTGGTCATGGAAATTACAGTGGTACTTTGGTAAACGCATTAATTCATCATATTGAAAATTTACCAACCAATTCAAATGAACGCCCAGGATTGGTGCATAGAATTGATAAAGATACAAGTGGTTTGTTAGTGGTTGCCAAAACTGAATTTGCTATGGCGCATTTATCTAAACAGTTTTACGACAGAACAACTGAACGTTTGTATTATGCTTTGGTTTGGGGGAATGTTGAAGAAGATGAAGGTCGAATTGAAGGAAATATTGGTAGAAGTTTAAAAAACAGGTTGCAAATGAGTGTTTTTCCTGAAGGAGATTTTGGAAAACATGCAGTTACTCATTACAAAGTAATTGAGCGTTTTAGTTATGTTACTTTGGTGCAATGTAAACTTGAAACTGGAAGAACACATCAAATTAGAGCACATTTTAAACATATTGGTCACACACTTTTTAACGATGAACGTTACGGAGGGAATGATGTTTTAAAAGGAACAACTTTTACAAAATATAAGCAGTTTGTGGATAATTGCTTTAAAATATTGCCAAGACAAGCTTTACACGCAAAAACATTAGGTTTTGAACATCCAACTACCAAAGAATTTATGCGTTTCAATTCTGAAATTCCTGATGATATGGTTCAGTGCATTGAAAAGTGGAAAAACTATACCATTAATCAGAAGGACTAAAGATTAATTTTTGAAAATTGAAATAAAAAACGCTTCTAAGTTTAAATACATTTAAACTTAGAAGCGTTTTTTGAAATTCAAATAATATGTTCTTAGTTTTCCAGAGAAATGTGAATTGTACTATTAATTTTGAGTTTTTTACCGTGTAATCTCACATTTTTAAAAACTCTTTTGCTATTTTTTGTTCGTTCAATAATTCGTAAATACGACTATTATCAAACTCACAAGGATCATTTACATTACCTTCTAACAAAGACATGCTTTGTAATTTGTGAAAATTAATCTTCACTTTTAAAATACTATTTATAATATCTGTTGCTTCGCTGGCTGTAAAGCAACCATCAATAAGATTGATTTTTTGTTCAGTTTTTGCCTCGCTAGTTAGTGTTAAAGTGTCCATAGTTTTTAAATTATAATTGTTATTGAATTTTAAAGCACCAAACTTTCTTTTGCAAATATGTAAATGTTAATTGATATATTTTTATTTACTATCAAATGCATTAATATTTTTTATGAACTACACATTGCACCAGTTAGAAATATTTAGAAAAGCAGCTAATTTATAGCGCGTTACAAAGGCATCTGAATAGCTTTTTTTAACGCAGCCAGCCGTTTCAATTCAGCTTAAAAAATTTCAAGAACAATTTGATATTCCCTTATTTGAAATAGTAGGGCGAAAATTATATATCACTGAATTTGGAGAAGAAATAGCCGTTGCAGCTAATAAAATTTTAGAGGAAGTAAAAGCTATTAATTATAAGTCGTTAAGTTATCAAGGAAAGCTTTCAGGTTCATTAAAAATTGCAATTGTATCTACGGCAAAATATGTGATGCCTTATTTATTGTCTGATTTTTTACATGAAAATGAAGGTATAGATTTAACAATGGATGTTACCAATAAAGCAGCTGTAATTCGTAGTTTAGAAAACAATGAAGTTGATTTTGCAATGGTTTCAACAATGCCTAAAAAATTAGCCATTAAGCGTATTGAGCATATGAAAAATAAACTCTTTTTAGTAGGAGGTAAGCAACGTATAGATACTTCAAAAAATATTTCGAAAAAAGATTTTGGAAAATTACCACTTATCTATAGAGATCACGGTTCTTCTACACGCCTAGCTATGGAGAAATTTATTGCAGCACGTGAATTTACTATTTACAAAAAAATGGAGTTAACCTCTAATGAAGCTGTAAAACAGGCAGTAATTGCAGGTTTAGTAGTTTCTGTAATGCCTTTAATAGGTATTAAAAATTCTTTAAATATGTTTGAATTACAAATTATTCCTGCAAAAGGTTTACCTATTAAAACCACGTGGAATCTTATTTGGTTGAAATCTAAAAATTTATCAATGGTAGCAAAAGCTTTTATTGAACATATAAACGAAAACAAAGAGGCTATTATAAACGAGCATTTTGGTTGGATTGAAAATTACTAAGTAAGCCATATCAATAGATTTAGTATCAATTTTAATTATTTTAGCATCATTTTATGGTATCATTTCGTGTTGCTTTTTGAAGTGTAAGTGGTAAATTTGTAAAATAATTTTTTAATAAAATACAATAAATTAGCATTAGCTATGGAAGAACTTACACTTACCACCCCAGCTCTTTTGTTTTCAGCAATATCATTAATTATGTTAGCTTATACCAATAGGTTTTTAGCTTATGCGGCGGTTATACGAAATTTACATGCAGTGTATCAAGATAAAAAAGATAAATCTTTAATTCAACAAATTAAGAACCTTAAACAACGAATTAATCTTACTCGTTGGATGCAAATATTTGGAATTTCAAGTTTGCTTTTATGCGTTTTAACCATGTTTTTAATTTACGTACATCAACAAATAGTTGCTGTTTGGGTATTTGGACTTGCATTGATATTGCTAATAATCTCCTTAATTCTTTTAATAAAAGAAATTAAAATTTCCTCGCAAGCGTTAATGCTTCACATTAGTAATATTGAGGATACAATAAAGGATGCTTAATTTATGATTGTTTAGGTTTGAACAAACAGAAGTAATATAGCATAAACTTTCTTTATTTTGAAATAATTTTTTGGTATTACAAAAGGTTGAAACAGTTGTTTATTAAGTGTAATTTTATTTTAGAATGAAAATTAAAGAGCTCATATTATTTACAAATAAACTCGATCAGCAAATAGATTTTTATACAACGGTTTTAGAATTTCCCGTTGAAATTTCTACACCAGAATATACAAGCTTTAAAGTTGGAGAATCAATACTTACGTTTAAGTATAGAAAGGATGTTACTCCGTATCATTTTGCGCTAAATATTCCTTCAAATAAAGAAAAAGAGGCACTATATTGGTTAAAAGAACGTGTTGATATTTTAAGTTTTGACAATCAAGAAATTATTGATTTTTCTAATTGGAATGCCAAAGCAATTTATTTTTACGACTTAGATAATAATATTGTAGAATTTATTTCAAGAAAGAATATGAATTTAGATTCTGAACAAAAGTTTTCATCTAAAGTAGTCAATAATATTAGTGAAATAGGGATGTATTCAAACAACATAAAAAACACATTTCAGAAATTAAATTCCTTAAATAAAATTGAAGTCTACAGCGGAGATATGGAGCAGTTTTGTGCTGTAGGTGATGAAAAAGGATTGTTTATTATAGCCAATGCAGATTTAAGAAAATGGTTTCCAACAGGAGACGTAATTCATCAATCAGATTTTATAGTGAAGGGAGATTTTAATTTTGAATTTAAAAAAGGAGAAATAATTGAAATAATGTAATTTTGTTTCAGTCAAAATATAAAACATGAAAATAGTAATTTCACCAGCCAAGTCATTAGATTTTGAAACACAAGTGCCAACAAAAGAATTTACAGAAGGAATTTTTTTAAAAGAAGCTTCAACGTTAAGTGCTGTTTTAAAAAAGAAATCACCTAAAGATTTATCCGAATTAATGCATATATCAGATAAATTAGGTGAATTAAATTGGCAACGTAACCAAAATTGGCAATTACCTTTTACCTTAGAAAATGCAAAGCAAGCCGTGTTTGCTTTTAAAGGAGATGTATATATTGGTTTAGATGCATATACTTTATCGCAAGAGAAAATTCAACAACTACAACAAAAATTAAGAATACTTTCCGGTCAATATGGCGTACTAAAACCATTGGATTTAATGCAACCTTATCGTTTAGAAATGGGTACTAAATTAAAAGTGGGGAAAAGTGAAAATTTATACCAGTTTTGGGATGCAAAGGTTACCAATGAATTAAATTCAGAACTTGATGAAGATGAGGTTTTTGTGAACTTGGCTAGCAATGAATATTTTAAAGTTGTAAATCCTAAATTATTAAAAGTTCCTGTTATTACTCCAGTTTTTAAAGATTATAAAAATGGAAAACTAAAAATAATTAGTTTTTATGCAAAAAAAGCACGTGGATTAATGGTGCGTTATATTATTGATCACAATATTGAAACTGCTGAAGACTTAAAAGGTTTTAACTATGAAGGTTACGCTTTTGATAGCAATCTTTCCAATGCTAAAGAATTGGTATTTACACGATAATTTTTTTATTTTTTTTTATTTGTATTGTTTTTTTATATATGTTTGTCACGTTGTTAATATACGATGAAAAATATATATTTTTCCGATTGTAACTTATTTAAAAAGAAGTTTTTAAGTTGCAATGTGCTTAGTGAGTACAACGGAAAATTAAGAGCAATAAGAACTTCTTTCAACTTCATATTTGAAATTTATAGCCCATTGCAGGTTATAGGTCTTCGTAACGTGTATTTAGAATTAAGAGTTTAGATATTTTTTTAACATAAGATGATTAGTCTTTAAATAGACTGTTTTTATAGTTTAAAATAAATATTAAAAATGAATACTAAATATATTGATTTAATAAATCAAACATTTGATTTTCCTCAAGAAGAATTTAAAGTAGATGCTAAAAAAGAACTGCATTTTCATGATATAAACACCATGAAATTAGCAGAGGAATTTGGAACACCTTTAAAGTTTACTTACTTACCAAAAATTAGCCAAAACATTCAAAAAGCAAAGGGGTGGTTTAAAACTTCTATGCGAAAGCATAAATACAAAGCAAAATATAATTATTGCTATTGTACTAAGAGTTCTCATTTTAAGCATGTGTTAGATGAGGCGTTGAGTAATGATATTCATATTGAAACGTCTTCTGCAGTAGATATTGATATTGTTAATAGTTTAAAAAAAACGGGTAAAATAACCGATAAAACCTATGTGTTATGTAACGGTTTTAAAAGAGATGAATACATTCAAAAAATTCAAGATTTAATTCAAAAGGGACATAAAAACTGTATTCCTATAATTGATAATTATGAAGAAATAGGCTTGTTAACAAACGGCATTCGTAAAAAAATAAATATAGGAATTAGAATCGCTTCTGAAGAAGAACCTAAATTTGAATTTTACACCTCAAGATTAGGAATTGGTTATAAAAATATAGTTGATTTTTACAGAAGAGATATAAAAGATAACAGCAAAGTAAACCTTAAAATGCTGCATTTCTTTATAAATACAGGAATTAAAGACAATGCATATTACTGGAACGAATTAAGTAAATGTTTAAAAGTTTACATTAATTTAAAAAGAATTTGCCCTTCTTTAGATAGCTTAAACATTGGCGGAGGTTTTCCTGTGAAAAATTCATTGGCATTTGATTATGATTATGCTTATATGATTGATGAAATTATTTCTCAAATAAAAATTGCGTGTGATGAAGCTGAAGTTCAGGTTCCTCATATTTTTACAGAATTTGGGAGCTTTACGGTAGGAGAAAGCGGAGGTGCGCTTTACAAGGTTTTATATCAAAAAAAGCAAAATGATAGAGAACGTTGGAATATGATCAACTCATCATTTATTACAACACTTCCAGATAGTTGGGCAATTAATAAGCGGTTTGTTATGTTGCCATTAAATAGATGGAATGATAATTATGAACGGGTTTTACTTGGAGGTTTAACCTGTGATAGCGATGATTATTACAACTCAGAGCAGCATATAAACGCAATTTATATGCCTAATTATAAGGAAGATAAGCCATTGTATATAGGTTTTTTTAATACGGGAGCATACCAAGAAACAATAGGTGGTTACGGAGGTTTACAGCACTGTTTAATTCCGCAGCCAAAACACATTATAATTTCAAAAAATAAAGAAGGTAAATTAGAATATAAAGTTTTTAAAGAAAAACAAACACCAAGCGATTTTTTAAAAATATTAGGTTATGAATAATAGAACTTACGCAGGAATTCCTGAACAATTTAGTAAAATCGAAACTTCAAAAGTAGTTTTGATTCCGGTACCTTATGATGGTACAAGTACATGGCAAAAAGGATCAGATAAAGGTCCAGAGGCTTTTTTACAAGCTTCAGAAAACATGGAATTATATGATATTGAAACAGATTCTGAAGTTTATAAAAACGGTGTTTTTTTAGCAGATGCTGTTACTGAAAATTCTTCGCCAGAAACTATGGTTGATGCTGTTCATAATATTGCTAAATCATATATTAAAAGAAACAAGTTTGTTACTTTAGTAGGAGGTGAACATTCAATTTCAATAGGCTCAATTAGAGCATTTAATGAGTGTTTTAATAACCTAACAGTGGTGCAAATTGATGCGCATGCCGATCTTAGAAAAGAGTACGAAGGTTCAACTTGTAACCACGCTTGTGCGGTTTATGAGGCAAGTCAAAATACAAACTTAATTCAAGTAGGTATTCGTAGTATGGATGCTATTGAAAAAACAGTAATGGATACCGATAAAGTGTTTTTTGCTCATGAAATGGCGCAAGATGATTATTGGATGGAAAACGCAATTGATTTAATGACAAAAAATGTGTTTGTTACTATAGATTTAGACGCTTTTGACCCTTCAATAATGCCTTCAACCGGTACACCTGAACCTGGTGGATTATTTTGGTATGAAACCTTAGAGTTTTTGCAAAAAATATTCAAAGAAAAAAATGTTGTTGGATTTGATATTGTTGAATTATGTCCTAATTCAACAGAAAAATCTTCAGATTTTTTGGCTGCAAAATTGTATTATAAAATGTTAAGCTACAAATTTCAAGATGCTGAAGATGATGATTATGAAAATGAAAGCGGTTATAAAGAACCGCATAGCAAATTATCTAAATTTGATGAAGACGAAGATTAAAAGTTATTTAATTGAAACAACACAAGCATTAGTTTAAAAAAAATAAGAATGGATACACCAATTACAAATTTTATAGAAAAATATTTTTTACATTTCAATTCAGCAAGTGTTGTTGATGCGGCCAAAGAATACGAAAATCAATTAGCAAAAGGATCTAAAATGTTAGTTTCTTTAGCTGGAGCTATGAGTACGGCTGAAATAGGTAAAATATTTGCAGAAGTAATACGACAAGACAAAGTGCAAATAATTTCTTGTACAGGAGCCAATCTGGAGGAAGATATTATGAACTTGGTAGCGCACTCTCATTATAAAAGAGTCCCTGAATATCGTGATTTAACACCTCAAGATGAATGGGATTTATTAGAAAAAGGCTTGAATAGAGTTACAGATACTTGTATTCCTGAAGAAGAGGCTTTTAGACGACTACAGGACCATATTTTTAAAATTTGGAAAGATGCTGAGGACAATGGTGAGCGTTATTTTCCACATGAATTTATGTATAAATTAGTATTGTCAGGTGTGTTAGAGCAATATTACGAAATAGATCCAAAAAATAGTTGGATGTTGGCTGCAGCTGAAGCTAATTTACCAATGGTAGTTCCTGGTTGGGAAGATAGTACTATGGGTAATATTTTTGCTTCTTATGTGTTAAAAGGAGAATTAAAAGCCAGCACCATGAAATCAGGTATTGAGTATATGACTTTCTTAGCAGACTGGTATACTCAAAATTCTGATAATGGTATTGGATTTTTTCAAATAGGAGGTGGTATTGCAGGTGATTTTCCAATTTGTGTAGTGCCAATGTTATATCAAGATATGGAAAGGACAGACACACCATTTTGGAGTTATTTTTGTCAAATTTCTGATTCAACAACAAGTTACGGGTCTTATTCAGGTGCAGTTCCTAATGAAAAAATTACTTGGGGTAAACTTGATATTGACACACCTAAATTTATTATAGAATCTGATGCTACTATAGTGGCGCCACTTATTTTTGCTTATTTATTAAAAATGTAACTTTTTATAATGAAAAGAGTAATTGTAGATTATGCAAAGCTAACAAGTGACATTTTGGATCTATTGGTTGAAAAATTTCCGACAGGTTATGCCTATAAAGACATTATTACATTTAAAAACGCAAAAGGTGAAGCGGTAAGAGCTGTTGAAGTAAGAACTGAAGATACTGTTTATCTTGTTAAAATAAGTCTGAAATTAGAAGAAACAATGGAAGATTATGATGCTGACGAAGATAATTTTGATGATGCTTATGATGATGACTTTGAAGGAGTCGCTGAAGATGAAGCATATGATTCATAAATAAAAAAAACCGCTGAATAGCGGTTTTTTTATATGGTTATCTAAGTAATTAGTACTTAGATTCCTGACCTAATTCTTTTACTAATAAATAATATACAATAGCTCTGTATTTGTTACGGTTAGATTTTCCAACCTTTTCCATAACAGAAGCAATTGCCGCATCTAATTTATCGTCATCAGAAAGACCTAACTTTTTAATTAAAAAATTGTTTTTTACGGTAGCTAACTCTTTTTCATCTGAACCAGAAACTGTTTCAGCATCTTTTTTGTAAATAGAAGGACCTAATCCTTTAGTTACAGCTGTTAATAAATCAGCGTCAAAACTTAGACCTAATTTTGTCATTTCACCTTGGTAAAGTGCTATTTTTTCATCGAATTTACTCATGAGTACTTATTTTTTATTTAAGATTGATTATTCTTACTCTCAAATATAAAAAATAATGTTAGTATAATTCAAATTTATTTTAACAATCTGAAATATTAACACTTACCGCTAAACCTCCTTCTGAAGTTTCTTTGTATTTAGAATTCATGTCTTTAGCCGTTTCGTACATACTTTCAATTACTTTGTCTAATGAAACTTTTGCATTTTTAGTATCGCTATCTAACGCAAGTTCAGCTGCATTTATGGCTTTTATAGCTCCCATTGCATTTCTTTCAATACAAGGAATTTGAACCAAACCACCAATAGGATCACAGGTTAAACCCAAATGATGTTCCATTGCAATTTCACTAGCCATTAAAACTTGTTCAGGTGTTCCTCCATAAAGTTCTGTAAGTGCACCTGCAGCCATAGCACTTGAAACTCCAATTTCAGCTTGGCAACCACCCATAGCGGCTGAGATTGTTGCACCTTTTTTAAAAATACTTCCTATTTCACTAGCTACTAATAAAAATTGTTTAATTTCTTTAAAACCTGCATGGTGGTTTTCAATAGTTAAATAATAAAGAAGCACAGCAGGTATTACACCGGCACTCCCGTTAGTTGGTGCAGTAACCACTCTTCCTAAAGCAGCATTTACTTCGTTTACACTTAAAGCATAGCAGCTTACCCATTTTAATATTTCTCTAAACTTTACTTCAGTGCGTCTAATGCTTTTTATCCAATTTGCTGAATTTTCATAAGGAATGTCTCCTTTTAATTTTTGATACATATCAAAAGCTCTTCTTCTTACATTTAAACCACCAGGTAAGCTTCCATTGGTATGGCAGCCAATGTAGATAGATTCAAGCATAGTGTCCCAAATTCTTCCAATTTCAAAATCAATTTCGGCTTCAGAACGTAAAGATTTTTCATTTTCTAAAACAATTTCAGAAATTTTTAATTGCTCTTGATGGCAATATCGTTCTAGTTCTTTAGCATTTTGAATTGGGTATGGAAATGTTTTATGAATTGCTATATTTTCTTTTGCGTGAATTAATTCTTCACGAACAACAAAACCACCACCAATAGAATAATAAGTATCGGTTGAAATTTTAAAACAGGCATTATAAGCTGTAAATTTGATGCCGTTAGGGTGAAAAGGCAAAAATTCTTTATCAAAAATAATATCCTTTTCAGGGTTGAAGTCTATTGTTAATTCGTTACCAAACTGTATTTTGTTGTTTGTTTTAATTTCATGAATTATAGTTGGAATGTCTTCCGTAGGAATGTATTCAGGATCTTTTCCTGCTAAACCTAAAATTAGCGCTAAATCTGAAGCATGACCTTTTCCTGTTAAAGATAAAGAACCATATAAATCTACTTTAACTGAAGTTACTTGTGAAAATAATTGTTCTTTTTTTAAATGATGTATCCATCTTTCGGCAGCACGCCAAGGACCTAAAGTATGCGAACTTGAAGGACCAACCCCAATTTTAAGCATATCAAAAATAGAAATACACTCCATATGTCAAAAACTAAATTTAAAAAAGCAAATATATACTATTGTGAAATTTTGAATGACAATTTCGTGTAAATATTGCAGTGTTTTTTAAAAAAATAATGTCAAATTAAACTTGTTGAAAAATGTTTTATGACAACTTGACATATTTTTTTTAATGGCATAATCATTGACAAATTGAACATGTAGAATTTTAAAATTAATTAAGAACAAAAAATAAATATATATAAATTATGAGTAAGATTATAGGAATAGATTTAGGAACAACCAACTCTTGTGTTTCTGTAATGGAGGGTAACGAGCCAGTTGTTATACCAAATGCAGAAGGAAAAAGAACTACACCATCTATTGTAGCATTTATAGAAGGTGGCGAACGAAAAGTAGGAGATCCTGCAAAACGTCAGGCTGTTACAAACCCAACAAAAACTGTTTATTCAATTAAACGTTTTATGGGTAACAAATATTCAGAAAGCAAAATGGAGGCTGAACGTGTACCTTATAAAGTTGTAAAAGGTGATAACGATACTCCTAGAGTAGATATTGATGGAAGATTATATACGCCTCAAGAAATTTCAGCAATGATTCTTCAAAAAATGAAGAAAACTGCTGAAGATTATTTAGGAACTGAAGTAGCTGAAGCAGTAGTAACTGTGCCAGCTTATTTTAATGATGCACAACGTCAGGCTACTAAAGAAGCAGGTGAAATTGCAGGTTTAAAAGTAAGTCGTATTATAAATGAACCTACAGCAGCTGCATTAGCTTACGGATTGGATAAAAAAGGAGAAGATCAAAAGATTGTTGTTTTCGATTTTGGTGGTGGAACACATGATGTTTCTATCTTAGAATTAGGAGATGGTGTTTTTGAAGTATTATCAACTGATGGAGATACGCATTTAGGTGGTGATGATGTTGATCAAAAAATTATTGACTGGTTAGCTGAAGAGTTTAAAGCTGAAGAAAGTATTGATTTACGTCAAGACCCTATGGCCTTACAACGTTTAAAAGAAGCTGCTGAAAAAGCAAAAATTGAATTATCATCTTCTGCTGCAACAGAAATTAATTTACCTTATGTAACTGCAACTGCTTCAGGACCAAAACACTTGGTGCGTAGTTTAACAAAAGCAAAATTTGAGCAATTAATTGATGATTTAGTAAAAAGAACAATTGAGCCTTGTAGAACTGCATTAAAAGGTGCTGGTTTATCAACAAGTGATATTGACGAAGTTATCTTAGTTGGTGGTTCTACTCGTATTCCTGCAGTAGTTGAAGCTGTTGAAAAATTCTTTGGAAAAACACCATCAAAAGGTGTGAATCCTGATGAGGTTGTTGCAATTGGAGCAGCCATTCAAGGTGGAGTTTTAACAGGTGATGTAAAAGATGTATTGTTATTAGATGTTACACCTCTTTCATTAGGTATTGAAACTATGGGTAATGTAATGACAAAGTTGATTGATGCAAATACTACGATTCCTACAAAGAAATCTCAAGTATTTTCAACAGCGGCTGATAATCAACCATCAGTAGAAATTCACGTATTACAGGGTGAACGCGCTATGGCTGCCGATAACAAAACAATTGGTCGTTTCCATTTAGATGGAATTCCACCAGCACAAAGAGGAACTCCTCAAATTGAAGTAACTTTTGATATTGATGCAAATGGTATTATTAAAGTTTCTGCAACAGATAAAGCAACTAATAAAACTCAAGATATTAGAATTGAAGCTTCTTCTGGATTAACTGAAGAGGAAATTCAAAAAATGAAAGCTGATGCTGAAGCAAATGCTGATGCAGATAAAAATGCAAAAGAAACTGCTGAAAAAGTAAATGCTGCAGATTCTATGATTTTTCAAACTGAAAAGCAATTGAAAGAGTTTGGTGAAAAATTATCAGCTGATAAAAAAGACCCAATTGAAGCTGCTTTAGTTGAATTAAAAGCTGCTCACGAATCTAAAGATCTTGCACAAATTGATGCTGCAATGGAAAAGATTAACGAAGCTTGGAAAGTTGCAAGTGAAGAAATGTACAAAGCAGAACAAGAAGGTCAAGCACAAGGTGCTCCTACAGGTGATGCAGGTGCTTCTGAACCAGCAACTGATGATGTTGAAGATGTTGATTTTGAAGAAGTAAAAGAAGACTAATTTCTTTTAAATATAATATCAAAGCGCTTCCGATTGGAAGCGCTTTTTTTGTTTCAAAACAAAGTGTTATGCGTGCATAATTTATTAATTGTATATTTGAATAAATCACTTTTATGAAATCAGTAAAACTAACAGCTCTTTTAAATATAAAATATCCAATTATTCAGGCACCTATGTTTTTAGTTTCAAATACAGCTATGGTAATTGAAGCTATGAAAAGTGGGATTGCAGGTTGTATACCTGCGCTAAATTATAGAACACTTGATGAATTAAGACAAGCTATTAAGGAGCTCAAAGCAGCCAAAGTTAAAGGTGGAGCTTTTGGTTTTAACTTAATAGTGAATAAATCAAATTTAAAATACAAAGATCAATTAAGTGTACTATGTGAAGAAGGAGTCGATTTTATCATTACTTCATTGGGTAGTCCAGAAGAAACAATTAAGCAGGCTCATAAAAATAACATCAAAGTTTTTTGTGATGTTGTAGATTTAAAATTTGCTAAAAAAGTAGAAAGCTTGGGTGCTGATGCAATTATTGCTGTAAATAATAAAGCTGGTGGGCATAGGGGAGATCTAACTCCGCAAGAGTTAATACCAATGTTGGTTGAAAACTGTACGATTCCTGTAATTTCAGCTGGAGGAGTAGGGTGTAAGGCAGATATTGATATGATGCTAAGTTATGGAGCTATTGGTGTTTCAGTTGGTAGCCCTTTTATTGCATCTGTTGAAGCAGGAGTTACTCAAGAGTATAAAGAAGCTTGTGTTAAATATGGAGCTGAAGATATTACTATGACTGAACGTATATCTGGCACGCCTTGTACGATAATTAATACGCCTTATGTTCAAAAAATAGGAACAAAGCAATCTAAAATTGAGTCTTTCTTAAACAAAAATAAAAAATTAAAAAAATGGGTGAAGCTAATTAGGTATACGATTGGTACCAATGCAGTAACGAATGCAGCTA
Source organism: Lutibacter agarilyticus (assembly GCF_900188235.1). Lineage (GTDB taxonomy): Bacteria > Bacteroidota > Bacteroidia > Flavobacteriales > Flavobacteriaceae > Lutibacter > Lutibacter agarilyticus. The sequence continues at coordinate 170,257 of NZ_FZNT01000007.1, forward strand.
AAAAGGCGACTTATAAAACTGTTTGGGTTGCTGGGCCAAGTATTGAGTTTACCAAAGAAATTTTACCTGTTAAAAATATAGTTGAAAGACTTATTAATTAATATTTTTGCTGAATATTAAATTATCATACTTTGAAAACCATTTCTAAATTCAACTTTCATAAACATACTTATTGTGAATTTGAAATGGTAGCTAAAACTTTCTTTAAAGAAAAATCACCTCATTACAAAAGTAAATCTGGGAGTTTATATGTATATTCCGAAAAAGGGGTTTATAGGTATTCGAACCATTGGGGAAGAGTTGCAAATTGTAGGTGGAAAATTAAAGGTATTGAAGATTATAAAAATCAGCACTATTATGTTGGTTATGCTGAGTGGTCTAATTTTCATCCTTTAAATTCTTCAGAAAAGATTTTTTATATTGAAGTTGCCACTAATGGTGAAGCTAAACTATTTAACATAAAAAATACAGCATCAAATGAACCTTTTTTAATGAGGTTGGATTTTGCTTTCGAAAGGCTAAAACAGTTAAAAATTTTATACAAAGACTACAAATGGGCTACTTATTATAATGAAAATGTTCATTTGGTAAGAAATATACTAACCGAAAAACTGATAAGTTCAGATAAAACGTTGCAAGAATTAAAGCAAAGTTTAAAGAGTGAATTTAATTAGAATACCCACATCATAAAATAGTAAGAGCAAATTTTATAACAGTTTATTTGAAGTATAAATTGTTTTACCTCTACTTTTTCAGTTTTAAGTGTTTAACTTAAGTGTCATTAAATTAAACTAAATTGGTTTTTTAACTTTTCTTTAACATATGTAAGGTAAATCAATAAAAACAGGTTGTTTAACGTTTTTTTATAGCTTTAAGCTTCTGTGTAAACTTAAATTGTTTATTAAAATTAAATTAAAAGTAAACAAAATGAAATATTTTGCATATATTTGTTGAGCTAAAACTATAATAATATAAACAAAAACAATTTAAAAATGAAAAATCTAAAATCAATTCTTAAAAAACATTCAAATGTTTTCTTTTCAGTTCTTATGATTTCTTTCTCACTTTTTGTAGTGAGTTGTGATGACGATGATGATAATGATATTCCAATGTCTTCAAAAAACATTGTTGAAATAGCAAAATCAGATCCTAACTTTTCAACTTTAGTAAGCGCTATTGTAGCGGCAGAATTAGACGATGTGTTATCTAATGGAGGACCCTTTACAGTATTTGCACCTACAAATGCTGCCTTTGCAAAACTAGATCCAACGACATTAAACAATATAATAAGTAACCCAGTTTTACTTACAGCGCTTTTACAATACCATGTAGTAAGTGGAGAGGTAACTTCATCAGACCTTACTAATGGTCCGGTGGGAACATTATTGTCTGGTCAATCTATAGATGTAGATTTATCAGGTGGTATGGTAACCTTAAACGGAAGTTCAATGGTTACTGCTGCAGATATTGATGCTTCAAACGGAGTTATTCACGTTATTGATGAGGTATTGTTACCTGCTGATTTTGCATCACAAACAATAGTACAAATTGCATCAGGAAGCGATGATTTTAAAATATTGGTAAAAGCTTTATTAAAACCTGAATTGTCTGATTTATTGGCAGCGGCTAGTGATCCTACATCAGATTTAACGGTTTTTGCTCCAACTGATGAAGCTTTTGATGCAACTTTAAAGGCCTTAGGAAAAGAAAGTATTGATGATTTACCAATTGGTTTGTTAAAAGAAATTGTAACCTATCATATTTTAGGAGGTGCTGTAATGTCTAATGAATTAACGAATGGAGATGTACCAACATTATTACCTAATGAAAGTGTAACTGTTGATATTACAGATGGTGTAAAGATTAATGGAACAAAAGTTATCGCAGAAGATATTAAGGCTATAAATGGGGTTGTTCATGTTGTAGAATCTGTTTTATTACCTTCATATGCAGCAACTGCAGTTGGTACAATTTCAGAAGTTATTTTATTCGATCCTAATTACACAATTTTAGTTGCAGCTTTAAAAACAGCTGAATTATTAGAAACTGTTTCAACAACTGATGATCTAACTTTATTCGCTCCAGATAACGCTGCTTTTATCGCCGCAGGAATTACTTCTTTAGATGGTTTAGATAAAGAAGCTTTAACACCAATTTTATTATACCATGTTTTAGGAGCTAAGGTTTTATCAACTCAATTGCCTGAAGATGGAATGGCAACAACGCTAAGTTCAGATCAAATGATGTACTTAGGGTATTTAAATAATGGTGTTGTTTTAATTAACGGTTTAACTAAAATTACAGGTGTTGATATGGAGAAGAGTAACGGAGTTGTACACACTATTGATAGAACGTTAATGCCACCATCAGGAGATGTTGTTGATATTGCAATAGCATTGTCTGATATGGGAGATGATTCAGAATTTACAGTACTAGTTAGTTTACTAGCTTCTGACACTTACAGTGATGTTACAGCAGCTTTAAAAGCAGCAGAAAATGTAACAGTATTTGCTCCAACTGATGCTGCGTTTGGAGAAATATCAGACCTAATTGCTACATTAACGGAAGAGCAAATAAGAACAGTTTTAACTTACCATGCTGCTCCTGCTAGAGTATTTAGTACTGATTTAGTTGAAGGTCAGGTAATAGGAATGTTAAATGGTCAAACACTTAAAATTAAATCTATTATTGATGCTTTAATAGTGATAGAAGACAAAACAGAAGATAATGCAATTTTAAATGAAGTAAACATACACGGAAGCAATGGAGTAATTCACGTAGTAGATAAAGTATTAATCCCTGCTTTATAATATAAATAATAGGTTTAAGTTTGGTTAGATTTGGGTTGGTAACGTTAAGTTACCAACCCAAATCTTTTTATATGAACATCATGGAAGTTTAGGTTAAGAATTTATTTCCTTTAAGGCTTCTTTTAATGAAGCATATTTGAACTCAAATTTAGTAGCTAATATTTTCTCAGCTGAAACTCTAGTTCCTTCTAATAAAATAACAGCAAGTTTTCCTAAGAGTGCTCTAAGTACAAGGCTAGGAACATTTGGAAGACTAATTTTTTTATTTAAGTTCAATGCTATTTTATGAGTAAATTCTTTATTCGTAACATACTCAAGAGCAACTGCATTGTAAATACCGTGTAGCTCATTATTTTCTATGGCGCTTAAATACATATTGCATAAATCGGTTATATGTATCCAAGGCATATATTGTTTGCCACTTCCTAAGGGAGCTCCAACTCCAATTTTTATAGGTTTGCTAATTTTTTCATAAGCGCCTCCATCTTTTGAAAGCACAATCCCAGTTCTTAAAATAACGGTTCTAATATTTATAGCATCAAATTTCATAGATTCTTTTTCCCATAGTTTGCAAGTAGTAGCTAAAAAATCTGTTCCAGCTGCATCGTTTTCAGTGTAAATTTTCTCTGAAGTTACACTTCCATAATATCCAATACCTGAAGCAGCAATAAAACCTTTTAAATTTGGGTTGAATTTCACCACTTTTTCATACAGAAGTTGGGTAGAATTAACACGACTATCAATTAGTTCCTTTTTCCGTTTTTTAGTCCAGCGCTCATCGGCAATTCCAGCGCCCGCTAAATGGATGATATAATCGGCTTGTTCAATTGCTTTTTGTTCAATAAAATCTTTTTCAATATCCCAAAAATACGCATTAGGATTGCCAGAAGTTGATCGGCTTAAAATAGCTATGTTATAGCCTTTGGCTCTTAAAATATTAGAAAGGTGCTTTCCTATTAAGCCTGTTCCTCCAGTAATTAAAATAGTCTCCATTTTTGGTTTTAATTTATTGCGCTCTTTTAGCGCGTTCCCAGTTTACTGATTGTGATTTTTTCATATACCTAAAAAAGCCCAATACAACTGATAAGTTCATGATAAAAAAATAATACGGCACAAACAATGCTTTTATTCTTGTGGATCGGTTTTCTAAGAACCAACCTGTTAAGGCTACAATATAAAATAGAATTTGCAACCAAAATAAAATTGAATACAAACCAAAATCAAAAATTCCTTCATTATAAGCCAATACAAATGAAACAGGAATTAAAAGTACTAAGCAAAGTGGAGTTAGCGTCCATCGTAAAACTCGATGTGAAATATATTGAAACGAAAGTGTGCCATATTTAAAAATATTTAGCAACGAACTTAACCTAACTACAGACTGAATTCCGCCTGCGGAAATTCTAATTTTACGTTTTAATTCTTCATTTACATTTGCTGAAGCTGTTTCAATAGCATATGCTTCAGGATCATATTGAATTGTATAACCGTCTTGTGCTACTCTTAATGAAATGATAAAATCATCCAATAACGTATCTTTTTCAACATGGCGGTATAAATCTGTTCTAATGGCAAATAACTCACCAGCCGCTCCAACTACCGAGTACAATTCAGCATCCCATTTTTTTAAAGCAGATTCGTATTTCCAATACAAGCCTTCACCAGCGCCAGATGCTACATCACTTTCTTTATTTATGATTCTTTTCTCTCCAGAAACACAACCTACTTTTTCATTTCCAAAAAGGTTCACAATGCGTCTAATGGATTCTTTTCCTAAGTTGGTATTGGCATCGCTAAAAACAACAATAGGTGTTTTAACAAACTCCATTCCGCGGTTCATGGCTCCAATTTTTCCATTTCTAGCATCTAAATGATGTACCGTTGTGTTTGGGTATCCTTTTAATAAATCTGGCGTACCATCATCAGAACCATCTGTAACCCAAACAATGTTTAGTTTTTCTTTAGGATAGTCTAATTCTAAAGAGTTTTTCATTTTAGCTTCCACATAATCCTTTTCATTATAGGCTGCTATAAATAATGTAACTTCGGGCTCGTAATTAGGTTCTATTGCTACTTTTTTACCAATGTTTAAAAACCTACGGATTTTAATAATAACATATAATAAAATTCCGTATCCAACGTAGGTGTAAAAAGCTATAAATAATAATATCCAAAAAATGATTTTTAATGCTTCCATAAGGGGTGATTTTAGTTTTTTTATTTCAATGAAGATTCTTGAGACTTTTCGTTGTAAAATTTCTCTAGTATATTTCCAAACTCTACAGCTCTTCCTTCCCAAGAATTTTGTTTAGCAAAAGCAATTCTTTCTTTTATTAATGCATCGTTATCGTTGGTTAGTTCATTTAAAATATGTTCTTTAAATTGCTCTTTTGTATTGGCAACTTGAACGATGTTTTTAAAATCGGTAAGATTGGCAAAAGCAGTCATAACAACCGGAACTCCAACAGCTAGGTATTCATTAATTTTTAACGGATAAATATTTTTATTGACTTCATCCATAATGTATGGAATAATACCTAAGTCGTATTTTGCTAATAATTTAGGAACTTCATTTGCTTTTATTGGATCAAAAAATGAAACATTTGGGTATTTAGATAAGCGCTCAACAATGGTGTTATTTAGTAAGTATCCAGTAAATTCAAAGAGTACATCGGGTAATTCATTAACTGAATGTTCAACCATATCTATGTCAAATCGTTGGTCTAACGTTCCTATGTAGCCTATCTTTTTTGGAGTTGTACTTTTTGAAACTGATTTTTTAGCAAAAGGCACAAATAACTTATAATCAACACCGTTTTTTACAACAAAACTATTGCTATTTAGCTTTTTCTTTTCTGAATTTAAAAAATCGGAAGTAGTAATAATACCGTCAACTTTGCTACAAAATTCTTTTTCAATATTAAAAATTCTAGATTTATGTCTTCTTGTATCCATACCATCATAACAATAGTAAACATTCAAAGATTCATTAAGTTGCCCAATCATAGGAAGTCCGTACATTGGGTTGTAAGCAGTCATAATTATGGTGTTTGAAAGCGAATACTTTTCTATAACCTTCAATAGTTGGCGTTTGTACAAATAGGTGTTAATTCCGAATAAAAATTTAAAAGCAGTTTTGTTTTTTATGAAGTCTATTGGAAGAACTGGTGGCATTACAAGGTGTTTAACAATGGATCCGTTTTCAGTTTTTTCATCAACTATTCTATTTTTAAGACCTAGCATTCTGCCAACTTGAGCTTTTTGCTTGCCTAATAAGCTCATAACAACATCTTTCAACGTAAATGGATACTCAACAAAAAACACGTTATTATGTTCAGCTAGAAGTGATAACAATTGAACGGTAGATTTGGTAAATTCACCATGCCAAGTTGTTTGTGAAATACAAATAATGTTTTTATCTTTTATCATAGAGAATTATTTTTTAGAATGTTCAAGATGAATAAGTTTGTACAGTTTTAAATACTCTTTTGCCATATTTTCCCAAGAAAATAATTTGTTGCGTTCTAAACCTTTTTTACATAGATTTTCTGAATATTCTTTTTCTGAAAGAATTTTAATGATACCCTTTGTAATTTCTTCGGGTTTGTATGGATCGATGATATGTGCAGCATCGCCAGAAACTTCAGGCATTGATGATGTATTTGAAGTGATTACCGGAACGCCACAACCCATAGCTTCTAACATAGGAATACCAAAGCTTTCGCGTAGAGAAGGATATAAGAAAATAGCACATAACGAATAAATTGCTGGCAAATCTGTGTTTATTACATAACCAGTTAAAACAATATGATTGATGAGTTGTTTGTCTCCAATTTCATCCAGTAATTTTTCCAATTCATTGGTGTCGTAATCTAACATGACCAATTTGTAATCAGATTTGCTTTGTTTTAAAAAATCTGAAAAAGCTTTTAAAGTTCCTTTTGTATTTTTTTTAGGATCTGTATTGCCAAGAAAAAAGAAAAATTTATCAGGTAAATTGTATTTTTCTTTTACTCTTTTCAATTCAGCTTCATCTGAAATTGGTTTGAAATGAGTACTTACTCCGTTATAAATAGCCTCCAATCTATGATTATTACTTATATTGAAAAATTCAGCAATTCTACGTTTTTCAAAATGTGAAACAGTTACCACTTTTGTACTTTTTTTAACGATTTTGGGTACCACAAGTTTTCGGTAAACATTACCAAACTTTTGATAGGTACTTGCACTACTTTTCAATATTGTTAAATAACTACTTTCCATGTATATAATGTCATGTAGAATTGTTATTAAAGGAATATCAGTAAAAAATGGCGCAGTATTACTTGTACAATGCAATATTTCACAACCGTATTTTTTGGCAGCCTTAGGTAGTGCAAATTGCTCCCAAGTAGGGTATGGACCACCTTCTAATTCAATAATTTTGAAATTAGGAGTTTCACTTAAAACGGTATCATCTTCATCAGGTTTTACAAAAATATAATATTCATTTTTTGTATCAATTACCTGAAGATTTTTTATCAACTCCAAAGCAACCATATCCATACCATGTTTTTTCTTGCGAAAAAGTCGTTGTCCTTCAATTCCTATTTTCATATCTTTTATTTTTTGAGGTATATATTTAACTAATTATTGTTTTTAGGAAGTTTAAGGTTTAATTCTTTATGTGTTTGAACTATGTTTAGTATGAATGAATTTTTTGTTTGCTCCCTTTATTCGAAGTAATGAAAGAAGCATCGTAAACATTCCTTTTGGTAAACTAGCTACAGCTTTTAATGTTTTCATAGTATAGAAGCTTTTTGGTATTGAAAATAGAAAAGACAAGACGCACGCTGTAGCAACAATAAGCCAACTTATTGAAAAATAGATTTCATTATCTAATAGATAATTACTTAGGATAAAAAGTCCGCCAAAAATAATGACACTTCCTAATAATAATACTCTTGGTGGTTGAATAAATTGAATGGCTTTATCAAAATAATCAACATTTCCTTTAAGGATAAGATCTTTTAAAGCACTCAAAAAGTCCTTTCTGAAATAATGCAATTGAGCAGATAACCAACGTCTTCGCTGATTTCCAAAAACTTCTGCTTTTTGGATTTTTTCGTCATAAACCATTGCATCGTTAAGGTATGCTATCTTATGTCCATCTTTCAACATTTTCAATTCAATTTCTTTATCAAAACCACCTACAGCTTTTACGGTTGACATTAAAGATTTGAAAAAATCGTATTTAAATGCCATTCCTGACCCAATTATTGCTGAAGATAGTCCTAAAACAATGTGCCCTTTTCTAAAAATATGATTGTTAATTTCTTCGCTAACAGCATCTAAAATTGCCCAAGAATTATTTGTGTTTTTAGCTGTTCGGTGTCCTTGCACAGCTATATGTCCTTGTTCAAAAGAGGTATTTATTTTTTTTAAAAAATCAGTTTCCATTAAATTGTCAGCATCTAAAATAACGGCAATATCATATTTGTCAGTCAATGCAGCCATAGCTTTGTTTAATGCTTTGGATTTTGTGCTTTTTTCAAAACTAACTTCAATTAATTTTAGAGGTAGCGATTTTAATTCATTGAGAGTTTCTTCTAAAAAAGAATCCGCAATAATTACTACATCATAAAGATTGGATGGATAGTTTTGTTGTAAGGCAGCATTAGCTACTTCTATAATAACTTCGTCTTCTTTATACCCTGGAATTAGTACGGCAATTTTTTTCAAATCGGCACTTGGTTTATAAGTGCGTTGTTTGTAAAACAGACCTGCAATTGAAAATACAAAAATATACAGAGTTGCTAATCCTATTAGAATTAGAATAATGATTTGAATTGTATTAAATATTAGCATACTAGTATGGTTTTATTGTTGATTGAAATTTAAGCTACTATTCTAAATATATTACTATTTATTTTTCATGGATTTTAATTTATCACGTACTTTTAAAGCATATTTTCTTAAGAAAGGAACGTGTTTGCCACTTTTAAGGTTGTACATAAAAGATTCAGAATCATAAATCATTTCAAAATTTGCAGTACATAAAACGGGCTTTTTGGTCAGTTGATTTATTTGTATGGCTTGGGTTATTTCACTTTCAACAAACAGTACATAAGGTTTAGACATGTAAGCTTTTGCTTTATGCCCTCCGTGATTGTTCGCTTTTTGCCTAGCCTTCATATCAGGTAAATCAAGCATTACAAGGTCATTGTATTTTATGTTATTTGCCTTCAGCCAAATTTCAGTTTCTCTTCGGTATTTTTCTAAACGAGAAGTTACAATTGTACCTATTTTACTGCCTGGAATAAATAATGGTGGTGCGTTTAAAATAAAATCAATATACTTTTCACCGTCATCGTTTTGTTCTGGAAGTGGATCCGGACATAAAACACCATCAATATCAAAACAAGCTTTTTCTAAAGTGGTATGGTTCATAATATTCCATTGGAAATACCTTGGTAATGGTACGACTTCAAAATGATAATCTACCATTTTTTCTTTTCCTGGAATTACAAAAATGGCGCAATATTTTATGTTGAATTTAGATTCTAAATGCTTTAATGTTTCTTTACACTCTGTCATTGCTGAACCAGAAGCTATACTATCATCAACCACTAACACTTTTTTAAAACCATCTCCATCAAAAAATTGACTACGTGCTCCTGCCTTATAAATATGTCCGTTTAAAAATGAGTGTATATCAGTATAAGGTTTGTTAAGATATAATGATAATAAGTTTGCAGGTAACATACCGCTTCTTGGAACTCCAACAATTAAATCGAAATCACGTGGAATAATACTTAATCTTTTAAGTATTATGTTGTTTAGTTCTCTAACGTTTCTATAATTCATAACAGGGAGTTTTAATATTTTATAAATTGTTTTTTTTACTTTTTAACTATTACTATTTTGCGGATTTTGGTTCTGTGTTTTCAGAAGATTTTTCAAGAACATCTGAATTTAAAATAATTGCCATGGATGCGTAAAATAATAATGCGGTTGGCATTTGACCTAAAACGGCGTTTCCATAGGAAGCAACCATAATACCTGCCATTCCTGAAATTAATGCTGCTATTTTATAGTTTAAATAGGGGTCTTTAATTTTAAACATTACTATAAGACTTGCTTTAGCCATAATGTAAAACAAAATAGCTAAATGTAGTAACAAGCCAACAATACCTTGCTCTACCCATATTAAAACATACCAACTATCTGTTGCTACATTAGAAAGAAATGCGTGTGGTAAATAACGCTGTGCTTTGGTACCTCCATGACCAATACCTCCTCCAAATGGTCTTGAGGCTAAATAGTTTTTAAGAATCTTTTGATTATCTAGTCTTACCTGTAAAGAAGCATCATTAGGGTCAAAGGCTGTACGCATTCTCCGTATTTGAGCATTTCCTTGACCAATGGATGTGTATTTAAAGAATATAAAAACAACTATTAAAAAAGCAAAACCTACACTAAGAACTTTTATGTTTTTACTTAGTACAAAATAAGCCATAAAACCTACAATTGGAACAGCTAAAGCACCTCTTGTCCCAGATATTACCATGCCATATATTCCAAAAAGGCCAACGAAAATGAAGAATAATTTATAGAGTAGTTTTTTCTGTGACATGGCGTAAATTAAAAATACAACACCTGTAAATCCTTGGTTTGCTCCAAACTGCCCAGCATCACTGAAGAATGAGAATACTCTTAATTTGCCAAATAAAATATGTGTTTTGTAGCTTCCTTCGTTTAGCCATTCTTGTTCTGCAAAGTCTACACCCATAGTCATTTGCATAATTCCTTTTAATGTACCTAAAATTGAGAAAAAGGCCCATATATAAAAGAAATAATCTAGTTTTTTTTGAGTATTTATAAAGTACAAAGTAAGTGGAACAAACAAAAATGGATAAAAACCAATACCTCTTCCTGAAACCCAAGCTGCTATACTTCTAGCTTCAGGGTTTGCTAATTGAAAAATACTATATCCAAACCATATTGCTACCAGTAAGGTAACATCTTTTTTAGCAGGAGTCCAATCAATTCCAGTTCTAAACTTATTCATAATTAAAGCTAAATAAGTTAAAATGAGTATGCCGTCTATTCCAAAACCTAAAGGAAGTCCTTTTACATACCTTCCTAAGCCGAGTAATATAAAGTTGAGAGCTATAGCTGTGTAAAAACCAATAATAGGGTACTTAAACAGGTAATAAAAATAACCTAGACCACCGAAAATAGCAAGAGATAATCCAATACCAATAATTTTTAATTTAGCTATTATAATTGCAAAAAAGACCACAACAGCAAATAACAACAACATATTTACTGGTTTGGTTAAGTTTTCAGAACCAGAATAGTTATTAAATGGGTTTATGTTGAAGTTTTCGGCCATAGTTAATGATTCTCTTCAATTTTAACAAAGCGTTTATATTTGTTTCCTGTAGCCTTATTAAATAGTGATACATAAAATAGAATTCCGCTGGTAAAAATTTCTTTGAAAGACAAGGATAATTCTTTATTTAAAAAATACATTCCCATCCAAATTCCTATTATTGTAAATAAGATGGAAGCTATTGCTACCATAATTAGAGATTTAAAAATAAATATGGCTATTAAATCTCCTATTACATTGGCAATTAACATAACAAATACTTTTATAGCATTGATGTTAGGCTTGTTTACACTGTCTAAACCAATACCTGTCATTCGGTCTATTGGTAATAGTAATCCGTAAATTGAAAACACGCGAACAATATCAACCACATTAAAACCGGTAATAGGATCCGTTTCTAAATATTGATTTCCTGAAAGGATGAACACAAAAAACTCAGCAAATACAAAGGTGAATAAACTTATAAATACAAATAAGTAGGATAAAGCACCTGAGTACACATAAAACAAACTTTTAACTTCTTCAATTTTATGCTGAACACTTGCTTTAGACATTTTTGGAAAAGCAGTTGCAGCAAAGCTCCGTAAGGGTATTTGTTGTAATTCGGTAAGTTTTAAAGGAATGCTATAAAGTGCTACAGCAGCATTCCCTAGCGGACTTAAACTTAAAATTAATGTATCTACACTTCTTAATAAATTAGTTCCTATAAGTGTAAACGTAGTGTATTTTCCAAAGTGTAATAATGTCTTATTGGTTTCTTTTGTTGCTTTTGTAATTAATTGAATTCCATCCCAGCCTAAAACAACACTCATTAAAGAGGTAACGGCATTAATAATAAGCAGCGCAATTACTAATTGTGTTAGAGTTAAATCTAACATTATAAAATTTATTAGAATAACCAGAAAAAAGAATCCGCTATTTATTGATTTGAGCGCTAAAATTTGGGCGTACTTTCTGTCGGCTTGCAATACAACTAAGGCGTTGTTCCACGGTAAGTTTAAAAAAGCTAATAATGGATACCAAGTGAAAAATATGCTGTAGCCAGAGTTTTGAATGGCTTCATTAAAAAGCGTATTACACAGTATTAAAATCAGTGCTATTAACACGGTGGCTCCTAGACCAATTAAAGCATTAGAGCCTATTAATTTAATTCTAGAAGAACCATCAGCCCCAGATAGATATCTTATTAATCCGGTGTTTGTAATTCCAAATCTAAACATTTCAACAAAAGATCCTGCCGTAACAAATAAAACCCATTCACCAAAAACTTCTAAGGATAAACTTCTGGCTAATAAAGCAAAACCACCAAGGCCTAAAATTGCAATCACAACATTTCCTGTCAATGACAAGAAATTATCTTCGCGTACAATTTTTTTTAGTTTCTTCATTTATGAAACAGTTATATTTCGTTTTTATTGAAAAATTGAAACTTAAATATGGCTTTAATTTTTTTTCTGAAATTACTTCTCTTTTTTGGTAAATCTCCCAGTATAGATTCAGCTTCATTAATATTAGTACCATTCACAATAAAGTTAATTTTTGATTCATCGGTTTCTAATAAATTGCTTAATGCAGTTTGATCTGCTTCTGTCCAGACTCTGTTGGCTCTGCAAATAAGAATGTCTAAACCTGTACGAGACATTAATTCTGAAGGATAATTATTATAAATTAAAGCAGGTAATTCAATAATTACATAATCTGGAGTAAAATCAAGTTTTATGTTGTTTTGTTCAATAATGTCGATATAACTTTTTGCTTGATAAAACTTTTCATCAATTGGAATGGTGTGAAATTCTGAAGGTGCTAAATAACTTGAAACATCTGCTAAAAACGGATTGTTAATGTCTACTCTTGGGTCTGAATATCCTAAAATTTTATTGATGAACGAAAATTTACCTTGTTGTTTTAACGGTTCTTGTTTTCCAGAGAAGTTAAGAAATAGTATTTTTTTTCCTTCCGACTTTAAGGTTTTAGCAATGTTTCCTGCTAGCACCGTTTTTCCTTCTTTTTTTTGCGTACTAAATACAGCAATGGTTTTTACTTTTTCTTCGGAAGCATGTGTGCTGAAAAATTGGAGTATATTTTGGGTAATTATTTCTATCAATCTTTTTTGTACATAGGGCAATTGAATATTTCCAGGGTCTAAAATTAATTTTGGCATCATTCCTAAAGTAGGTAAGCCTAAAATTTTACTAGCTTTTTTTGTGTTTTTTAAAGTTTCATCAAAAAATTCCATCACCAATATGGTAGCCAAAATTAGAATGCCGCCTAAAAATGCCGCTGCAATAATAAGGATTGCTCTTTTAGTTGGGTTTGGAGATAGTGGGTAATACGGAGGGTCAATTGTTTTTAAGTTTGCTGAAAGTTCGTTATCCTGTAATTTTAGTTTAGCTAGATTTAAGCCATGAAGAATTTCTAAATATCCTTGTTCTGATACTGAGATTTCTCGTTCAATTCTTTTTATATTAGCTCCTGCAGGTGCGTATGTGGCATATTGTTCTTCAAATTTTTTGTTCTGTTGATCCATAACTCGAATCTTAGCCTTCAAATTTTCTGCTTCTACTACATTGTTCATCCAATCTGGAAGTACCTTGTTAATAGGTACTCCATCAATAGAGTTTTCATATTTGTATATTTGATTTACACTTTCTTTAATTTCGTTGTTTAAAGCTTCTTGTTTTTGTTTTAGTTTATTTAAAAGTAAAAGCGTTTCCTCGTCAGTACTAGCTCCTGTTTGAGGGTCTAATAAAGCAATTTGATAATTAATGTCGCCTAATTCTCGTTTTTTATCTAAAATCTCATTGTTTTCTAGTTGTATTTGCTGGCGAACTTGTAACTTTTCTTCAAGTCTTTTGGTGGCTGCTTGTGTTCCTGCAAGTTGAGCTTTTTTGTTATTGTAGTCAACTTCCATATCTTCTTTAACTACAGCAACAGCTTTACTTTGTTCGTAATAGTTGATAATTTTGTATGATTTGTTAAACTCCAATAACTTATCTTCAGCTTGTTTTAATGCTGTGCGTGCGTGTGCAAGTTGTTCTTCAAAGTATTTTACTACTGCGTCTGATCTGTTTTCTTTTATGTTTTTGTAGTTTTTGATGCAAACATCATTGTAAATAGCAAGAGTTTGTTGACAAATACCAGGGTCGTTAACGGTATAACTTAATTTTATCAAATCACTACTGTTTATTCTTTGTGCTTTAATGCTTGATAATGCTTTAAGTGAATAATGATCATCATCATCATAATTTAGAATCTCATACACAAAATTATCGTTACTGCTTTTCATTAAGTTTGTTAAATTCTGAACAGTTTTTTCGTAGTTTACACGGTTTATTTCTGGAGGTAATGTAAGATTGATAGATTCATTTGTTTGTAATGAGATTTCTTGAGATAATGTGCTGTTATGATCTGTGGCAATATATTCACTTAAATTTGTTGGGATTTTTAGTTTGAATTCATCATATAGCTTTTTTGAGATGTACTTTGGATTTGCTTCAGGTAACATTAGGTGAAGCGTTAATAACCGTATTGCGACTTCTTCTTGAGTTTCTCTTGAATTAATAATGTTTATTAAATTATCAAAAGCAATATTTGTAGCAAAATAATTAAATGTTTTATCCATTTCTATGGATGATCCGGTGGCAAGACCAGTATATAACATAGTTTCAGATGAATATTCAAAATTTGGTTTACTAGTAAGTATTAAAACCAACAATGCAAGTAAAAAAGGCACTAAAATTAACAGTGCTAAATTTTTCAATATCAATCTTATAAGTTCAATTATCTTCATTCTTCTAATTTGAATTAATTTTATCGAATGTGAAACCAACGGTGTTTTCAAGTAATTTTTTTGCTAAAAAATAATCTGATTTCGCTGTTTCATATTCTACTTCTATTTTAGAAGTTACATCAGAAATACGTGCATATTCTAAAATTGTAATAACTCCATTTCTAAACTCTTTCTCAACCATTTCCATATTCATCCTTGCATTTCCCATGTTTTGAGATTTGATACTTAGTAATTTTTGTTTTAAAATAATAGCTTGATATTGTTTTATAACCAATTCCCGTATTTCATTTTTCATGCTTTCTTCCATGCTTATAGCTTCATCTACTTCTAATTGGGCTTGTTTAATTTGCTGTTTTCTATTTATAATATCAAAAACAGGAAACTTTAAATATAAACCAACCGCATAATTAAATTGTGTAGTTGAGGTAGATAATAGGTTTGGTGTATTTTCTTCTACACTAAATGAGTTGTTGTATAAATTTCCATATTCCGCATCTGTTTGAAAACCAAAGTTGCGTGTCCAGTAATTACGTTCTGTTTTTACCAGTGATTCTCTTCTTTCTACACCTAATCTTCTAAATTCAATAGTTGGGTTGTGTGTAATTGCAGCCTCAATTAAATCTTCAAGAGGAGGTAATAGTATTTCCCTCGGAGTACTTTTTGTTTCACTAGTTTGAGCCGAAGCAATGTTAATATAGCAACAGTTAAAGATGATGAAAAGAATAAATTTAGAAATGTTTCTCATTATGTAATTACTCTAAATATAGTTTTTTTTGTTAAACTGAACTCTTTTGAAAAAGTGCAGGTATTGTTCGTAATATAAGTTTAATGTCGTACCAAAAAGAAAAATTACCATCCTTAAAGTGATCGGCATATTCGTTGTCTAAGCGCTTCCGTTCGTCTTCAGACATGTCGCCACCTTTTCCTCTTAATTCTACTTGCCACAAGCCTGTGATACCTGCAGGGGCTAAAAAACGTTTTGATAAAGTATCTGCTGTAAGTAACTCTGCTTCATAAACTGGTAAAGGTCTGTTTCCAACAATTGACATATCGCCTTTTAGTACATTTATAAGTTGAGGTAATTCATCAATACTTGTGTTTCTAATAAATTTTCCAACTTTGGTAACTCTTGGGTCGTCAACAATTTTAACAAAGGTTGAATCGTTTTTCGCAGCTTCAGATTTTTGATGATTGTGCCAGTAATCACAAATATGGTGTGTGTCTACATACATCATTGGAGAGCAAGATTTTCCTTCAGGTAACTCACTACATCTTGGGCAGGGTTCATCTAATGGATCTTTAGTTTTTACGGCTCCTGTATTGTATTGATTTTTCTCTTTGGCTAGTTTTTTTAACAATTCATCTGAACCTGTTCGCATAGAACGAAGTTTATAAAAGTCGAACGTTTTACGGCCAACTCTTTTGGCAATGTAATACACTTTTCCTTTTGATTCCAATCTAATTGCAATGATAATTAGTAATAGAAAAGGAGAAGCTACTAAAAGTACTGAACCAGCCACAAAAATATCGAATAAGCGTTTGGTGAACGGCATATGGTAGCCATCGCTTTTTTGAACTGGTAGTTCAGTTGGTGTTGTTTTATTTTTGAAGTTGTAAAGAAATTGAATTCTTGTTAATAGGTTTTCTGATAGCTTAGGTGATATTACATAAAAATCATCAACACGTTTCTCGAATGCTAGTTTGAATAAATCAACACTAAACTCTTTAGTTAGTAGGATAAAAGAGGTTGTGTTAAATTCACTGCGTTCACGTACCCAATCAAATAAAAAGAATCCATTACTACCCGTTAAATTATAGTCACAGATAATAGTGGTTGGTTTTTCATTTGAATTAAGAAAGTTTACAGCTGCAAGATTGTTGTTAACAATAGTTAAAGAAATATTTTTTTGCTTATTTAGCAGTTCTAAAGATGCTTCTTCATTCCCAATGTAAAGTATGTTTAAATGTGTACTCATAATTGTTTGTTGGGGTTAGTTTAGTCAATTTTTTTAATAGCTTTTAATCACTCAATTACCATTCTATAGCATAATGAATCGGGAAAAGATTTTTTTTAACCAATTCTTCAAGTTCTTCAGGGTTAAAAGGTTTGGTTAAGTAATCTTGCGCGCCAAGCTTGTAGCATTTGATGCGCTCTTTACTTTCTGCTCTTGCTGATAGCATTAAAAAAGGAGTGTGTTTTGTGAATCCTCTTTTTCTTACGTTTGTTAAAAATTCATAACCATCCATTTTAGACATTTGAATATCGCTGATGATAAGGTCAGGTAGATTTCCTTCTAACCACTCAAGAGCATCAGATCCATTGTTTAGCGAAACAACATCGTAGTCTTGTGAAAGGAAATTCTCAAGCAAAAGGCAAATACTTATTTCGTCATCTACTACTAATATTTTTTTCTTCATGGGTTTGTGTTTTAGTTTAATTAAAAATCTGTATTCATTTTTTCAACAACCATTGTTGTTAAAGACGTTAGTTTTTGTATGCTTGATTCTAATTCGGCTATTTCAAAATCTTTCAATAATAATGCCTCAAGTTGAAGTAATTCTTTTTGTAATTTTTCTACACCAAAATAAGTAAGGGTAGGTTTCACTTTGTGTGTTAATTTTTTAATTGCTGGAAAATCTTTTTCAGAATAAGCTAAATTGATCTCTTTAACAGATTGAGAAACCTCATTCACAAAAACTTTAACCATTTTAGCTACCTGTTCTTGATTGCCACGGCACATTTTATCAATTAAAGTTAAATCGTATGGTTTATCTGCAGGCAGATCTGAGTTAGGGGTAAACTGCATGTTTTTATGTATGAATGGTTAGTTGGAATAAATATACAACATTTGATATAAAAAATTAAGTTTTTAAATTGTTGTTTTGTAAATTAAGTTAGAAAAAGTTATCTTCAAGAAGAAGTATTTTCTAAAATATGATATTTAAATTGAAGTTTTTTTGAAAGGTAGTTACGTTAATTAAATTAGAAGTACTTTTATTTTTAGGCGTGTTTTTAGTCTATATTTTGGAAAAAATCTCTATATTGCAATAGTATTATGATGTTGCATATCATAATAAATTGCTAAAGTCTTTTTAATATTTTATGGCTATTTATACTATTTTTATTGTTGAGGATGATCCTTGGTACGGTGAAATATTGAAACATCATTTAAGTCTAAATCCAGATTATAAAGTGACACTGTTTTCAACAGGAAAAGAATTGCTTTCAAAAATGTGGCCTCAACCCGACTTGATTACCTTAGATTTCTCATTGCCTGATATTACCGGAGATAAACTTTTAAAAAAAATACAAGACATTAACCCAAGCGTTCCCGTTATCATGATTAGTGGCCAGGAAAACGTTTCTGTGGCTGTGAATTTGCTTAAAATGGGAGTTAGTGATTATTTGATAAAAGATGATGCAACAAAAGATTTATTGTGGAATAGTATTTTGCGTATTCGAGAAACACAAACCTTAAAAAAGGAAGTTGAGCATTTGCGCGAAGAATTAGGTCAAAAATATTCTTTTGATAAATCTATTATCGGTCAGAGTGATGTTATGAAGCGTGTTTTTAAAATGATGGAGAAAGCTTTAAAAACAAATATTAATATTTCAATTACAGGCGAAACAGGAACAGGTAAAGAGTTAGTTGCAAAAGCAATTCATTACAATAGCTCCAGAAAAAAAAATAATTTTGTAGCAGTTAATATGGCTGCAATTCCTGAAGGTTTAATTGAGAGTACACTTTTTGGTCATGAAAAAGGTGCTTTTACAGGTGCCATAGCTCGTCAGTTAGGTAAATTTGAAGAAGCTAGTGGAGGAACTTTGTTTTTAGATGAGATTGCTGAATTAGATTTGAGTTTACAATCTAAATTGTTACGTGTACTTCAAGAAAGAGAATTGGTTAGGTTAGGAGGAAACCAGAATATAAAATTAGATGTTCGCTTAATTGTAGCAACGCATAGTAGCCTGGTAGAAGAAGTAAGAAAAGGAAATTTTAGAGAGGATCTTTTTTTTAGAATCATGGGCTTACCTTTAGAATTGCCTCCTTTGCGTGACAGGGAAAATGATATTTTAATTCTTTCAAAACATTTTTTAAATGAGTTCGCTAAAGAAAACAATATGGGAGTCATTCGTTTTTCAAAAGAAGCAAAAGATAAATTAATACAATATTACTTCCCTGGAAATGTAAGAGAACTAAAAGCTATAGTTGAATTGGCTGCGGTTATTTGTGAAAATAATGAAATAACTGAAAATGATATCACCTACACACCAACAAAAAGTGGAGAAGTTTTTTTAACAAAGAAAAAAACATTAAGACAACATACTTGTGATATTGTAAAATATTATTTGAATAAAAATAATAATGATGTAATTGAGACTGCTAAATCTTTAGATATTGGCAAGAGTACTATTTACAAAATGATAAAAGACGGTGAATTAGTTTAAATTTATTTAATTCCATATTTTGGAATAATTTCTAAAAAACGGAAAAAATACGAATGGGTTTTTAATTTAAATTACTGAAATATAAATGATTAGTCGTTATTTTTATTTTGGTATAATTTTAACGGTATGGTTAGATTAATGAACAACCCATTAGTTAAATATTATTACTATGAATACATCACTTTATAAGTTTTCTGAAAACGTTTGGATAAAGCATGAAAAAAGTCAATCATTAGAAGATGATAAGGCTAATTTAGTTTTATGTTTCGGTTCTAAAACGATGCTAGAAATTGATAGCATTTATTCGACAGTTAAATCTAAATTTCCTTCAGCATTAATTTCAATGTGTAGTACAGCTGGAGAAATTTACCAAAATGATGTTTATAGTGATTCCTTAGTGGCAGTTGCAATGAGTTTTGATAAAACAAAAATTGAAGCAAAAACCATCAATATTAAAGATTATAACAATAGTTATCATGCTGGTATTGGCCTCGTTAAAAAAATAGCAAAAGAAAATTTAGCGTATTTAATGGTCTTGTCTGATGGAAGCTTAGTAAACGGAAGTGAACTAGTTAAAGGGTTGTCAACACAAATAAATAAAGATGTTTTAATTACTGGCGGACTAGCTGGTGATGGTGCCGATTTTCAGTCTACACTTTTAGGGTTGAACGAACAACCTAAAGAGGGTGAAATTATTGCTATTGGGTTTTATGGAAATAACTTAACTGTTGAACACGGGTCTCAAGGCGGTTGGGATATTTTTGGCTTAGAAAAAAGAATAACAAAATCTACAGATAATGTATTGTTTGAGTTAGGGGGTCAAAATGCATTGGAGCTTTATAAAAAGTATTTAGGGCCTGAATCAAAAAATTTACCTGGAGCTGCGCTTTTGTATCCTTTGTCAGTAGTTATTCCAGGAGCTAGCAAGCCTATTGTTCGTACCATTTTATCGATTAATGAAGAAGAAAAAAGTATGACATTTGCTGGAGATGTTCCCGTTGGTTCAAAGGTTAGGTTTATGAAATCTAATTTTACTAAATTAACAAATGCTGCATCACAAGCGGCTTCTCAAACTTCACTTAAACGTAAAAATCAACCAGATTTAGCAATATTAATTAGCTGTGTAGGGCGTAAACTTGTTTTAGGTGAAAAAATTGATGAAGAAGTAAAAGCAGTAAGCAAGTCTTTCAATGATGAAACATTATTGGCAGGTTTTTATTCCTATGGTGAAATTTCACCTTTTAATGAAGGAGGAGATTGCCAGTTGCACAATCAAACTATGACAATAACCTCTTTTTATGAGGATTAACTAATAATTTAAAAAAAATAACTATGTACGGTATTGTAAATAAAGCTATTCAAGATCTTATAACTGAAACTTTTGGCGAAGATAAATGGGATGCCGTAAAAGAAAAAAGCGCTGTTGATATAGACTTTTTCTTAAGTAATGAGCCTTATGACGATGATGTGACTTATAAATTGGCTGAAGCTGCAGCAGAAGTATTAGGTATTTCAGTAGGTGATGTTTTGCAAGCGTTTGGTGAATGGTGGGTATTAAAAACAGGTAAAGAAAAATATGGTGGTTTAATGGAGTCTGGAGGGAATAATTTGAAAGAATTTCTCGTAAATCTACCGCTGTTTCATAACCGAATTATGCTGATGTATCCTAAATTAACACCACCCGAATTTAAAGTAAGTAATATTGAAGAAAACTCTATTCATGTGCATTACCACTCTAAACGTGAAGGGTTACAGGAATTTGTTAGAGGTTTAATGAGTGGATTAGGAAAGATGTATGAAGTAGATACCGTTGTAGAATTATTACAAAGTCGCAATGATGGTAGCACTCATGAAATATTCAAAGTAACCTGGTAAAATATGGCTAACTCCTTTTCCTTAAATAAAAAACAATTAAATCGACTTTTCCCTTTTTATATATTGATTGATAAGGAAATGAAAGTTATTTCCTATGGAGAATCAATAAGCAAATTATATGATTTTGAAAAAGTGGAAGTCTTTAATGAGTTTTTTAAAATACCAAGACCCTACACTGAAATTAATTCTTTTAGTGATTTAATTAAATTAGAAGATCACTTAATTGTTTTAGAGTCTGTAACTTCAGAAAAACTAAAATTACGTGGTCAGTTTGAGTACCTTGAAGCAACCGAAAATATTATATTTGTTGGTTCTCCTTGGTTTGGCTCTATTGAACAATTAAAAGAAAATAATTTAATAATTAACGATTTTGCAAAGCACGATCCAATTATTGATTTGTTGAATGTGCTGAAATCACAAGAAATTACCAACGATGAACTTAAAGAGTTGGTTACAACAGTTGTGAAGCAAAAAAATGATTTAAAAAGAGCTAACAAGGAAGTTTATGATATCGCTTTATTTCCTCAGCAAAATCCTGATCCAAACATAAGGATAAATTATGAAGGTGATTTAATTCAAAATAATCCTGCAGCATCTAATCTTGATTTTATTGAATATGACGGTAATGTATATAGAAATGATTTGTTTTTTAAGTTTATCATATCAAGTATTGATAAAAACATAAAAAGGTGGAGTTTTGAAGCTAGATCTAATGATATTGATTACTCTTTTGGTTGCGTGTCAATGCCTGAAGAAGGATATATAAATATTTACGGTAGAGATATTACCGAGCAAAAAAGAAACCAACAAGAATTAGAAAAATTATCGCTTATTGTTCAAGAAACTACAAATGCGGTAATAATTACAGATTCAAAAGGAAAACTGGAATGGGTAAATAAGGCTTTTGAAAAAATTACGGGTTATACCTTATCAGAAGTAAAAGGAGAAACGCCAGGTAAGTTCTTACAGGGAGAAAAAACAAACCCAGATAGCGTTGCTTACATGCGAGACCAGATAAAGAATTCATTACCTTTTACTTGCGAAGTTTACAATTATAAAAAATCAGGTGAAGGTTATTGGTTGAGAATCAATGGCCAACCAATTTTTGATGCAAAAGGAAAAGTAACTCATTTTTTCGCTTTAGAAGAAGATATTACTTCTGAAAAAAAGGCACAAGAGAAAATAAAAGCAGCTGCAAGCAGAATGGCTTCACTAATAGCGAACCTTCACGATGGTATTTTATTAGAAAATAGAGACGAGACTGTTGCTTTAGCTAATAAACGCTATTGTGAGTTATTTAAAATAAACGTTGACCCAGAGGAATTGATAGGGGAAGATTGCTCAAATATGGATGCTAAATTCAAGCATTTATTTGTAGATCCAGAATTGTTCGTTTCAGGGATTTCTGAAAGACTAAAAAATAAAGAATTAGTTACAGGTGAAATATTAGAGTTGACTGATGGTCGTGTGTTTGAACGTGATTTTGTGCCAATTTGGAGTGACGGAACGTATGATGGGCATTTATGGATGTATAATGATATCACTGAAAAAATAGCTATTGATAAAAAATTAGAAGACTTGCGTGTTTTCTATGAAAAGATTCTAGATAATATTCCTTCAGATATAGCTGTATTTGATACAAACCATCGTTACCTTTATATCAATCCAAAAGGAATTAAAGATGAAGAGTTAAGGAAATGGATTGTTGGAAAAAAAGATGAGGATTATATAAAAAGAAGAAATAAACCAACTCATATTTTAGAAGGTAGACAAAAAGTGTTTAAGGAAGTCTTAGAAAGTAAGCAGCTTAAAAGTTGGGAAGAAGAGCTTAAACAAAAGGATGGTACTAGCAAATTTATGATGCGTAATATGTATCCTGTTATCAATAACAGTAATAAGGTTGATTTGGTAATAGGGTATGGTATTGATATTACCTATATTAAAAATATTCAGAAAGAAATTGCTAACAGTGAAAAAAGATACCGAGATGTTATCGATAATAGTTTAGCCATCATAACTACCCATGATATGGATGGGAATTTCATGAGTGTAAACCCAATGGTTAAAAAATTGTATGGGTATGATGATGATGAGGTAGTTGGACATTCCTTAAAAGACTTTATGCCGCTTGAAGACAAAGCATTATTTCAAGAAAACTATTTAGATAAAATAAAAGAAAATAAAGAGGCAACAGGTATTTTTAGAGTGCTTCATAAGGATGGGAATATTGTATATAGTTTTTATAACAACTATCTAAAAGAAGAAAAGGGAGAAAAGCCTTATGTAATAGGATTTGCAGTTGATATTACGAGTCGTATTTTAATGGAAAAAGAACTCAAAATAGCTAAAAAAGTAACAGAAGAATTAGCCCAAACTAAACAGAACTTTTTAGCGAATATGAGTCATGAAATTAGAACTCCAATGAATGCTATTATGGGGATGAGTCGTCAATTACAGAAATCTGATTTGAACGACAAGCAACGAAGTTATTTAGAGACTATTTCTAGCGCTTCAGAAAACCTTTTGGTAATTATTAATGATGTATTAGATCTTGCAAAACTAGAAGCAGGTAAGCTAATATTTGAAAAAATAGGCTTCGATCCAAAACTAGTTATTGAAGGAGCTATGAAGGTGATGATGCATAAAGCAGAAGAGAAAGGTTTGGCACTTACAAATTCTTTCTTCGATGAACAATTGAGCTCCGTGTTGTTAGGTGATCCGTTCCGTATAAATCAAATTTTATTAAACCTTATTTCAAATGCTATTAAATTTACAACAGTAGGTGGGGTTGATATACGTTTTGCGGTTACAAATGATAAAGAAGATTCGCAAAATGTTGAAATAAAAATAACGGATACTGGAACAGGTATGGAACCTGAATTTTTGGAGCAATTATTTCAGAAATTTAGCCAAGAGTATGTATCTATGTCTAAAAACCATGGAGGTACCGGTTTAGGGATGAACATTACGAAATCTTTGGTTGATGTAATGGGAGGTGAGATTTTGGTTGAAAGTAAAAAAGGCAAAGGAACCACGGTATATTTAAAGTTTAGTTTTGAAAAAGGAGGGCAGCAAGATATTCAGAAAAAGGATGCCTCATTTGTAGATAAGAATATTTTAAAGGATAAAAAAATATTAGTTGTTGATGATAATCAAATGAATAGAATGGTGGCGACTCTAATTTTAAATGAATATGAGGTTGTCGTTTCAGAAGTGGAGAATGGAGAGGAAGCAGTGAAGCATGTAAAGGAGCATCCATGTGATTTAGTTTTAATGGACATACAAATGCCTGTTTTAAATGGTTATGAGGCAACAAAAGCAATTAGAAATGAATTAAAATCTAATATTCCAATTATAGCTTTAACAGCAAATGCTATCAAAGGTGAAAGTGAAAAATGTCTTTCATTAGGTATGAATGATTATTTATCAAAACCTTTTGATGAAGATCAGTTTTTGTACATAGTTTCTTCTTTATTAGGGAAGTCTAAAGAAAAAAAATCAGTTATTTCTGAACATGAAAAAATAAATAAAGTACCGCTTTTTGATTTAAGTAAACTTGAGGGTATTGCTAAAGGTAATCAGGTTTTTATAAATAAAATGATTCAATTATTTATTGATGAAACCCCACTTTCAATTACTGAAATGAGGCAAGCTTATGAAGTAGGGGATTTTAAAAAGGTTGGAGAAATTGCCCATAAAATAAAACCATCGATAGATACTCTTGGAATTTATTTGTTGAAGGAAGAAGTACGTGAAATTGAAGTGAAAGCAGAAATCTATGGCGATTCGGAAGAATTGAGTGCTATGATTCTTTATTTAGAAAATACAATTAAACGCGTTTTAGTTGAATTGCAGAGGGTTAAAGCTAAAACAGTATAAGGGAAAGTTTCTTTAGGGGGCGTAATCTCATAAAATGTGGGTACATATTTATAGGGGTCAGTTTATCAAAGTTAAACCCTATTTTTAAGGTTTGTGTAACTTTCGCACTTATGATTATTTCAGTTTATTTTTATCTCAAAGAGCAGCTTAAACTTATTACTGTCAAAATGGTTTCATTTTTCTTTAACTTTTTTTGTTTGAAGATAGACAGCTTTATTTCCTTAGAGATTGTTTTTTAATCAATAATATTGATTTTAGATTCACGTTATTTAATCTAATATATTGGAATAATTATTTTAAGAGAGTGAAAAAAAGGCAAGTAAAAGTTCAAATTAACTATAATCTAAACCTAAACCTGCCATTATTATTATTATTATTATTATTATTATTTAATTTTTAATCAATTTTCTGCTACTTGTTCCTTTCTCAGTAGTAATGGTTGTAATATAAACACCTGGAGCCAAACTTGAAGCATCAACATTAACAGACAATGTATTTGGTTTTAAAGAAAGTACTTTTTTTCCTAACACATTAAATACATCAACTGCTTGAATTTCTTGATCTTTAGTTGAAATTAACCATTTGCCTTTTGTAGGGTTTGGATAAGCTATAAGGCCTTCAATTTCAAAATCTTTGATGCTTAATGTTCCGCAATCATCACCAACAGTGTAAGTGAAATATTTTGTGACACCAAAACCACCATCAGCCCAAACAAATTTAACGGCATAGTTAATAACTTCTCCTGTAGTAAAGCCATTTAGGTCTAAAGTAGCTGTGTTACCTGTAACTGTCATTGGTGTTTCTGAAAAATTAGGAGCTGCTCTCCATGCATAAGCAACAACACTAGTTGCTCCTGCCTCTAATAATTCAAAAGTCATTCTAACATCTCCATTTTCCAAAGTTTCAAAGGCATAACTATAACCTCCATTAGAAAATGTTCCCTGTTCAGCTTCAGATGAATTACCTGCACAAGCTGTGTTTGTGTCTACAGTAAAATTCACGGTATAAGTTTCAGTTGTACTTCCGTCTTGAGCTGTTACAAGTATAGTACTTGATCCAGGTAATGAACCTGCATTAGAAGTAACAGCTGTAGCAGGAGAGCCTTGCGTAGTTGTTCCAACTACTGTTGGCACAACTGTAGTGCCTTTAGGTAATATAACATCATAAGTTAATGTACTAGCATTAAAACCAGTTAATGTTGATCCATCCACTGTTAAATCACTTAATGTAGTATCTGTTGCTGAATCTACTGGTGTTTTCCAGAAATACAAATTATCAAAGTAAAATGTTTGACCTATTCCTTCATCAAATTTTAATTCTTTTATATTAAAATCGAAATTAGCATTTACATCTGTTAAATAAGAAAGCGGAACATCAATTCCAACCCATTGTCCTTGAGGAAGTGTTCCTAAAGCAGCATCAATATCATAAGCTACCTCTCCAGTTGTAACACTTATAATAGAGATTCTTAAACTTGTTCCTGCATCTGTCCAAAAATCAATATGTAAATACTCCATTGTACCTACATCTGTATGACTTCCAAGAGCAGTACCTTGATAATTTAAATTTGGGTATTTTAAAACCACATCTCCCGCTAAACTCTCAATTACAACGTTTCCTGAACCTCCACCCCAATTTGGATTATAATTTGTATTTGCAATATCTGCATAGTGAGAAGTAATAGTAGGATTAGGATCAGCAAAATCATTTGTTATTTGGCTAAATACAGATATCACTTCAGTCTGCGCCTGAGTTGGAGTAGGTGCTCCAACATTAGGTCCAGCTAATATAAAAGAAACAGTATATATTTTTTCATTAAGAGTATCTTCTGATGTTACAACTACAGTAGCGCTTCCAGGAAGGCCTGTTGCCTGAGTTATAACAGTTGTAGCTAAGCCATGTGTTGTTGTAGCGGTAATTGTAGGTGCTATTGTTGTCTCACTTGGAAGAAATACATTATAATCTAATGTAATTGGACTAAATGTACTAATTGTATTTCCATCAACAAGTAAGTCGCTTAAAGAAGCATCTTCTTCTGGAGCAGGTGGCGGTGCACACACTCCAGCAAATGGTGTGGTAGCATCATTTTTCTGCCATATTCCTCCAGTTGTTTTACTCCATTGAATATGTTGAATCGTTACATCAGTAGGAGGCGTCCCTGTCCATGTCAATGTTATACTAATTTCACCAGGTACAGAAGTGTCAGCAGCTGATTTATTTGGAGCACCTGTAATTGATCCTAAAAGATCTAAAAAAGTTATATCTGCGTGAGCAGCTGTTACTTTCATCGTAGTAGCACCCGTATTTACAATGGTTAAATTAATAGCCGAGACTGTCTCAGCAGGTATATCGAGGTGAAAAACCTCGGTTGAACAGTAGTTTGAAGTTTGAGCATACCCCAAAGTTGCAGTTAATAATAAAAGTAATAAAGTAATTTTTTTCATCATATTTGGTTTAAATTAATAATTAAAGAATTGGTTTTTGTTTCTTTTTTGAAAGTTTTTAAAGTTCATGAATTTGTAAACTCATGATTATTTTATTTTTAGTATCAATAGCTTGAGTGAGTTATTGCTCACTCAAGCTATTGATTTATTTTAATTGATAATGATTAAGGTGTTTTTTTAACAACTACATTGTCTATATTTAATATAGCTGAATTTGTACTATTAACTATTTCAAATAAAAGAGATATACCACCTTCTACTTGATTTGCATTAGCAGCAGTTGTAAACGTGTATGTTTTCGTTTCCCAAGATGTTGATAAAGAAGTTGTACTATCTGTAAGGGTGTGTAGCGTAGCTCCTACAGTTCCACCATCAGCACCTTCAGAAAATGCAAATGCTTTAAAAATTCCTCCCTCTCCAAAATCACCGCTAGATATAATATCAAATGTAACTGTATATGAGGTGTTAGGCTGAACTACACCTACTCCAAATCTTTCCATTTTAAGATGTACAGAAGGTCCCGGTTTCCCTGGAAGTTCGCCAGAGTTGCTACCTCCAATGGTATTGTTAACTGTAGTAGAAAGCAATGCTCCCTCAAAAAATTGCCAACAAACATCTCCAGCTTCAAAATCACCATTAGAAAGTAGCTCTCCAGCTGGTGGTGCTGGACAATCACTAGGTGGAGGGATTACACCACCGCCGTCGCCATAAAGTGTTAAGTCATCGAAATAATAAGTGTCGGTATTGTTTGCATTTAAATCAAAGAATATTACAATCTTATTAAATTTATTACTCTTATCACTTGCAAAAGGAAAAGATAATTCTTCCCATTCATTTGTTTTTGTTGTTGCAACTTCTAACTCAGTATTATTTCCTGCATTTCCTATTTCTTCAAGTTTAATTCTAACAGTAAAACCAGCTACTGCAGAGTATACTTTTATTTTTAAACCTGAATTGGTATCAAAATCTAATTTACCATCCAAATCAATTTGGTTATTATCCCAAGGAAACTGTCCACTCTTATTAATTTTTCCAACTTTACAAGAACTATTTACAGTATTATTAGCATTTGGATTGTCTACCCATTCAAAACCAGCGCCATCAGAAATAATGTTAGCACTTTGGTCTGTCATAAATGTAACGTTTAAGTTTGAAGCACTCATAGATTCAGAAGTTTCTGGTGTACATGCATTAGGGTCTGTAACCGTAACTGTTCTTGTAACTTCATCTGCAGCATTACCTGCGGCATCACTTACGTTGTAGGTGATGGTATATGTGCCTGCTGTATTTACATCTACAGCATCTCCAGCAACTACAATATCATCGGTAATATCTCCATCAACATCATCAGTAGCTGTTGCTCCTGGATCAGTAAATGTATCTCCAACCATCAAATTCATAGTAGCATCCCCAAGTAACGTGATTACTGGCGCTACAGTATCTGCAGCAACAATAACTGTTCTTGTTCTTTCAGTTGCGGCATTACCAGCGGAATCACTGACATTGTAAGTTATAATATATGTACCTGCTGTATTTACATCTACAACATCTCCTGCAACTACAATGTTAGCGGTAATATCTCCATCAACATCATCCATAGCTGTTGCTCCTGGATCAGTAAATGTACCTCCAATCATAATATTCATAGTTGTATCTCCAAGTAAGGTAATTACTGGTGCTCCAACATCTGAAATTACTATTATAGCTTCAGAAATATCAGAAGCTCCTGCAACATTGGTTGCTTTTAAAGTAACTATATACTCTCCTGCTGTATAGGTTTTTATTGGGTTCATTAGCGTAGAGCTAGTTCCGTCCCCAAAAGTCCAAAAATAATTTCTTGAATTTACAGAAGTATTTATAAAAGTTACGTCGCCTGTATCTGCATCAATTGTATAGGTGAAGCTTGAAATAACTTCAGGTAGTAATTCTTCATTTTCATCACACCCTATAAAGGATATAGCTAAAAGCAATATTGAAATTTGCTTCACTTTTTTAATAAATTGTTTCATAATCTTTTAAATAATTAGTTTATTCTATTTATACTGATTTTCATATACTCTTACGTAATCTACAAGCATGGTTTGAGGGAAAACGGTTTCATTATTTGGTGAACCAAGATAGTTTCCTCCAACAGCTAAGTTTATAATAATATTGAATGGATGATCGAAAGCCCATTCACCAGGTACATCACTTGGTGTAATTTGGTTGTACAATACATCATCTACATAAAAGTTTATATAATCTGGAGCCCATTCAATACCAAAAACATGAAATCCTGTATCAAAACGGTCGTTAATCAAACTATAACTTTTTGTAATTCCTTCTCCTCCAGAATAGCCGTTGCCGTGTACAGTTCCGTGTACTATTGTTGGTTCTTGTCCACGATATTCCATAATGTCAATTTCTCCACATTCTGGCCAAACTACAGCAGGTCCACAATTGTCACCTAATAGCCAAAAAGCAGGCCATAATCCTTGACCGTAAGGCAGTCTAATACTAGCTTCATAGCGACCATAAGTTTGTGCTACTTTGGATACAATTCTTGCTGAAGTGTATTGAGATCCATTATAAGCTTCTTCTCTAGCGGTAATAATTAATACGCCATTTTGAACGGTTGCATTTTCACTTCGATCTGTGTAATATTGTAATTCATTATTACCCCAACCGGCTCCAGCTTGAGTATCACTTCCATTACCAATATCGTAACTCCAAATTTCATTATTTAGGGCTCCATCGGTATCAAACTCATCGGCCATTACTAATTTTTCAAAAGTAGTCACAGTCTGAGTTTCATCATTTGAACAGCTTGAAATAATTAAAATTACTGCCAATAGAGAAGACATAAACATTAGAGGTTTATCCTTTACATTATGTTTTATTGTTTTGTTCATTTTTATATGTTTTGAATTTTATAGTATGCTAACTTATTCTGAATAGAAATAAATATTATCCAAGTAAAAGCTTTCTAACGATGAAAAATTAATATTCTCATAAATAATCTGTCCAATATTATTTTTGTTTGTCATTGTTATTGGGAATTCTAGAGTAATCCAGTCTTTTTCAACCCAAATGGCTTTATCGAAAAATATTTGTTCTCTTGAATCATCTCCACCTCCTTGAGCATTATCTTCACCAAAATCTACAATAGTAATTAAAAAGTCCATGTTTGCAGGTACCTTTGGAATGTACATGTTAATGTGCACATTTGAATATTGTGATGCATCTACAGTTGGGTTTGAAAATTGATTTCCAACAAAATTAAAGTTGGTATAACTTAACATATTATTACCATCAATAGCAAAAAGAGTAGATTGTGTTGTTTGATAAGGTTCCCAATATCCATTAAAAAAGTCAACAGGAATACTATTGTATGTGTCACTAAAAATTGAAACAACATTATTTGGGTTTCTAATAGGTATTGGCGCTAAATCAAAATCACCAACTGAATTTATTGTTATGGAACCTTCAGCAGTTACATTAGCTAAACTTGCAGTTATTACAGCTGTTCCTTCACTTAAAACGTTAACAACTCCATATTCATTTACAGTTGCAACACTTCTATCTGATGATTTAAAATCATAATAACTTGGTGCTGGACTTACAGTTTGGTTTAGTCCTGAGCCTAAATTAAATGTTTGTTTTAAATCTGACATTTGTGCTGTAACTCCAATAAAAGTTTCTAAGGTTAAATCTTCACCATTAAATATTGTTGGTCTTGGTTGCGCTATGGTACCTAATTTTTCAAACTGTAAATCATCAATCCAAAAAGTGTAGCCATAACCACCAGTACCTTGCGTGCCAGCAGAATACCAAAACATTCCTCTTTCATCAAATAGTTTATCTGAATCTGGTATAGGAATAGTATATTTTACCCAGTTAGTACTTAAACTTAAATCAGATAAGGCTACTTGGTATTTATCTTCAAAAAAGTCGGTACCAAAACCCATTCCGCCAATAGTAACTCCTCGCGAAGCTTTAGCCCAAAAAGTTAATGCATCATATTCGGTTAAATCGCGTCCAGCGCCATCAATTCTAAAAATAGCTCCTGCATAATTTCCTTCAGGATCATTTACGTTAGGTACATCTATACGCATAGAAGCTTGGCTTTCATAGCCTTCTTTTTCATCTACTGTCCAAGCAGTTGCTTTTGAGCCTTCAAAAGGGAAGTAAAAGTTACTACCAAGACCAATAGGTGAATCGGTAAAAATTTCACCTGTACTATTGTTTATTTCAAACTTTACCTCATCTGAAATTGTTCTTTCACAACTAACTGTGCTAAAAGCAAGAAGAGCTGAAAGAAGTATAATTTTTGAATAAATAAATTTAATATTTTTCATTTTCTATATTTTTATTTTCCAATATTGATGTGTACATACGTTCTAATTTCCCATTCATTTCCATGACCAAATCCTACTGGACTTATAGTTGGTATTGCAGGGTAGGTATTTGATGGCACTGCATTTGGTGAGTAGCGTGGAGAAAACTCATTAAGAGATCGCCATGTTCCACGAATTCCAATTTTGGTGTCTGGTAAAATATACCAGTCTGGTTTTCCAACTGATGTTGATATATCTAACATTTGTTGAAGTGGGTATGTTAAGTTGAAATCACGGTGGTAATCAAAAGGTCCCCAGTCATTAATTTTTAATGAGTAAACTAGCTTAATTTTTTCATAAATAACTCTAACATCAGCTCCAAAACGTTCAATCATTCTTTCATCACTACCATTCGCTTGCGCAGTACCAAAATAAATGTTAGCAATTAAGCCTAAGTCTGGTCTTACTTTAGAAACAATACGTGTATTAGCTTCCCATAAATCTTGTGCAGGAGCAGAATTAGGAAATGCAAAAGAAGTACGATCTTCTAAAAAACCTATTGCTGCATCTTGCGCTGTTGGATGATGACGATAAACAAAACCTGCACTCATTGCAAATTTAGCGTCTTCAGCTCTATCATTATCCCACTCATACATCCAAGTTCCTGGTGTTGGGTCATAGGTTAATAAAAGTTCTCCAGCTGTTGTTTCTCTATTTGCTCTAACTGCAAATGGGTCATCTTCAATATTTCTAAGTCTTCCAGGAGATTGAACATCGTTTGGCATAGCATCAACAATTGGTTTTTGCCATAAAAAGTTAGGTGCTATTTGGAAATTACCAGTAGTATAGGTAAAACCTGAAAGAAAATTAGTTTGGTTTCCGCTACCACTATCTTTTAGTCTCCATCCTGTAAATGTTTTTGTTTGATCTGCACCACCATTAGCAACTAAGCCCATAGCTGCACCTTGTGCATACCAGTTAAAAGCTCCGCCAGAGTAAGTTATTTTAGCTTTTCCACCCCAGTTATCTTCTGAATTAATTTTGTCAACATAAATAACATATTTTGGTTCAGGGTTTTGCACATTTGGAACATAATTTGGGTTATCTTCTGCAATTTGAAATTCTCTACCATTTAAAGGTTGACCTCCCCAAATACCTCCAATTTCAAAACCGAAGTCTCCAATTTCTTTTCTAATATGAAGCGTAGCTCTAGTTGTTTGTGGAAGTGGTATTGCAATTGATGACACAACTTTTGAAGCCTCGTCAACATCTTTATGAAAAACACCACTAATATCAAATCCACCTATTGTTCTACTATATTTTAATAGAAATGCAGGGTTTGCTCCCCACCAAAGTTGAGGTCCAAAAGCAGCTTTTAAACCAGTTAACGCTCTTTTACCGTCAACTTCAATACCTGAAATTTCGCCATTATAAATGTCTAAGTTTGGTCCGTAATTAGCTTCAGGATATAAACCAAAGAAATCACCTTCGTAACCCCACTGACCGTGGCCTGTACGATAAAAACCTCTTAAATCAAAATCTTTAGCATTCCATTCAAATTCAGCACTGTATAATTGTATTCTATTTAAATCGTTAATGTCAACATTCCCTTCATCTGTATTAACAGAAGCAGTGCGTCCTCTATTTTCATAAAAAATCTCATCAATAGGATTATCGGCAACATTTCCAAGAATATTAAAATTAACATTTGCATACATATTTGAAGAAGGGTTTCCTTCAACACCTACATAGAACGACTGCATGTGGTCAAAACCTAATTTATTTGGATAGACTGTTTCATTTGGATCTGGATCTTCAGGCGTTGTAATTAAACTACCTCCTGTATTAAATGTTGTAAATTCGGCTCTCATATTGCTTAATCGAATTTTACCGCCTTCTTCATTTTTAAGCGCTGCTTTATCTCCACGTGCTCTAAGAACAGCGTCCGTTAAATTAATATTTGAAAAGTAATTATCTATAAATTCTGGAGTTACATCTACTTCATATGGATTTAATTGGTGTGCTTCTTTTAAAGCGTAATATGCAGCACGAGGATATAAATCATATAAACCTCTTTCGTTAGTTGGGCCTTTTGCACAAATACCAAACCATTCTTCATTCATATTATTTTCACCTATTCTATAATCATAAAGATAACCTCCATTGCTCCATGAAGCGTTGTTATCATGTTTATCAGCGTTTACTCTATCTTCAAAACCATATTTCCACCATCCATCACTAAATTGAAAAGTAAAACCTCCTAGTGAGTTATTAGTTTTAC
Organism: Lutibacter agarilyticus; assembly: GCF_900188235.1. GTDB lineage: Bacteria > Bacteroidota > Bacteroidia > Flavobacteriales > Flavobacteriaceae > Lutibacter > Lutibacter agarilyticus. Next base: position 204,479 of record NZ_FZNT01000007.1, read on the forward strand.
CTAAACCTGCTGCATTTTGGTAAATTTCTTTCCAGTTACTTACCATATAATATGCTTGAGGTTTTTGATCCTCAGCGTTTTCAATAGCGTTATAAGCATCTGCTCCAAATTCAGTTATTATTATTGGTTTATTTAATTTGTCTTTTACTACCTGAAACATATCACCGAAAGAAGCACCACGATAAGCATTTACTCCATATATATCAACATCTTTACATTCCTCAGCAATAATATCTATAAACAGTACATCACCATTACATATAGCAACAGGGTGAGATGAATCCATAGCTTTTATCTTTTTAGCGGCTTCATTCATAAGTTTATACATTGGTCTTCCACGCTTTTCTCCTACAAATTCTCTTTCTTCTTCTTCATCAGGAAAATCTTCGGTTTCTGCTCCTGCCCAAAATAGTCCGTAGTTATTTTCATTACCTAATAAGTATAATAATAAGCCTGGCGTGTTTTTATACTCGTTTATTAACTTATCTATTTCTGCCAATAAAAATTCTTGCGTACGAGGTTCAGAGTAATCGGTAATAGGATTAAAAACACCTTTTATAGTTGTGCCATAACGTCCAAAAGAATGATTAAGCATAGTGTAAATACCATAATTTTCGTAGATGTACTTAATCCACTTAGCAGGTACGCCAGTGTATTGACGTATCACATTAACACCCATGTTTTTTAAAAGTGACATTTCTGAATCTAGCCCAGCTTTAATTATGTCATCAGATTTTTTCCAAAAATTAGCGTTTACAGTATTTGTTCCGATAGGGATATGATCCCAATTCATCCCATTAATCATGAAATCTTGTCCATTAACAACTAATTTTATTCCTTCGTCATTATTTACAACAGTCACTTGATCAACCTGAGCAAATAGCGATGATGTAACTACGAAAAGAATTAGTATTAGAAATTTGTTTTTCATTGTGTTTTATTTAAAGTTGAGTTTATGTGTGAATAAATTCAATTAGTTATGTAGTAAATTTAATAGATATTTAAGTGAAATAAGTAAAAACAACCTTTACATGTTCTCTACAATAAATAATGATGTTGTTATAATATACTTATTTATAAGGTAGTATGCTATTTTTTTTATAATTTATATGTGTTTGTTAACTAATTAAATTTATGTATTTTTGAGTAGATGTTAAGTTAATGTTAAGGTGTTTTAGATTTTATAATGTAGTATATTAATGAGATTATGTTCTATATTTGCATTTCAGACTATGTTATTTACCTTAAATCTGTAAAATAAATTTACACATATTCTCATTTTATTTTATTTTATTAAGTTTTAAGGCTACTTGAAGAAACACTTTGATATGAAAATTTGATAGCATATATTTAATTAATTTAGCTAAATTAACAAGTCAACTAATTCTATAATGAAATTGCATAAGATGTTTAATTATGTAAACTTTTAATTAAAATAGTTTGCTTTTACCAAATCAATTCATGAATTTATTAAGAAACATATTATTTATTGTTTTATTTATACCAGTTATTTTTTATGCTCAAGAGCTTCCGCCAATAGTAAATTATACGGTAAAAGATTATTCGGGAGAAAACCAAAATTGGAATATTGATCAATCTTTTGAAAATTATATTTATATAGGCAACAATAAGGGCTTAATGGAATATAATGGTGCTGATTGGAAAATTTACCCATCATCTAATAATTCAATAATACGGTCAGTTAAAGTAATTGATAAAAAAATTTTTACAGGTTGCTATATGGATTTTGGATATTGGGTAAAAAATAATTATGGTAACTTAACATATACTTCGTTGGTTGAAAAGTTATCGAACCCATTATTAAATGATGAATCATTTTGGAATATAGTCCAATTTGAAGATTACGTTTTATTTCAATCCTTAAAAAGAATTTACATTTATAATCTTAGTAATGAGTCCTTCAAAATTATAGAAGCTCCTTCAAAAAGAGCTGTAATTTTTATTGTTGAAAATTCTGTTTATTTTCAAATATCGAACAAAGGTATTTTTAAAATTAAAAATGGAGAAGGTATACTTGTTTCTGATGAAAAAGCAGTAAAAGACCAAGAAATTGTTGGTGCTTTTTTAGTTAATAAGAAGCTACTTTTTTTAACTGAAAATGGTGAATTTTATTTTTTTGAAAATGGTTCATTATCACAATGGGATATAAGTTCAAATCAAATTTTAAAATCACAAAATATTTATAGCAGTTGTAAGCTATCAGATGGGAGTTTTATTCTTGGATCTATTTCAAATGGCGTTTATCATATTAATTCACAAGGAGATTTAATTCAAAATATAAATAAAGAAAAAGGGTTATTAGATAACACTGTTTTATGTGTTTTTGAAGATAAAGATAAAAATATTTGGTTGGGATTAGATGATGGATTGAGTATTATAAACTTAGATTCTCCATTTAATGTTTATAATGATATTCAAGGAACGCTAGGAACAGTTTATACTTCCTTAATTTTTCAGAATAATTTATATGTTGGAACAAATCAGGGTTTATTTTATAAACCATATAACTCAAATGAAAAACTGCAAATTGTAAATAATACACAAGGTCAAGTTTGGTGTTTAAAAGTGATTGATAATACCTTGTTTTGTGGACACAATTCTGGAACATTTGTTGTTACAGATGGTTTCGCTTTGAAAATTTCCGATCTTCCTGGAACTTGGGATATTAAAAAAGTTAATGCAAATCAAAATATATTATTACAAGGTAACTATAATGGTTTGAGCATTTTAGAAAAAGTAGGTAACAAATGGGAATTTAGAAATAAAGTTGAAGGCTTTAATATATCTAGCCGTTTTATTGAGTTTGTTAACGAAAATGAGTTGTTGATAAATCACGAATATGATGGGATTTTTAAGTTAAAGTTGAATACAGAATTTACTAAAGTTGAAAATGAAATAAAATTTAAACTTTTTGGTGTTGAATCTAGTTTGGTGACTTACAACAATAAAGTGTTTCATTCTTCAAGTGTTGGAGTGTATAAATTTCAGGAAGATAAAAATAAATTTGAAATAGATTCGTTATTTTCTTCGTTGCTTTATAACACAGAAGACCCTATTAAGGGAAATTTAATAGTTGATACTAAAAAGAATCTTTGGGGCTTTTCTGATAGAAATATAGTTTTAATTAAATATGATGCTATTACTAATAAACCCAAAAGGATTGATATTCCAGTTCAAAAGGCATTTAGGTCAAGTAATAGTGTATCCGGTTTTGCCAATTTAAATTATTTAAAGAATGAAATTTACCTAGTAGGAAATACAAACGGGTTTACTACTTTAAATTTAGATAAATTAAAAACTCGTAATTATGATATCTTCTTAAATTCAGTATATAAACAAGCCCTAAATACTCCAAAAGAACAATTAACACTCAATAAATCTAATAGTTTAAAGTCTAATCAAAACAATTTGTTTTTTGCATTTAGTGTTCCTGAATTTCATGAAAATATTGAAGTTAATTTTAAACATAGATTAAAAGGGTACAATGATAAATGGAGTGGTTGGAGTGAAGAATCAAGTGTTTCCTATGAAAATTTGCCATACGGTACATATAATTTTGAGGTAAAAGCAAGGATTGGAAATGTGATTTCTGATAATACTGCTGTTTGTTCTTTTGAAATTGATCCGCCTTTTTATTTCTCAAATTTAGCCTATGTTTTGTATTCAATTTGCTTGATACTGTTGTTTATATTAATTCATTCTATTTATAAATTTTATCATAAAAAACAAACACAATTATTAGTTGAAAAGAATCAACGCCAAGTTACGCGAATGCAATTAGAGAAAGACAAGGAAATTATAAAATTAAAAAATGAGAAACTACAACAGGAAATAGATAATAAAACACGAGAACTTTCAGTTTCAACAATGAGTATTATTAAAAAGAATGAAATTTTGAACACTATTAAAAATGAATTGGCCGATATTAAAGACGATAAAACGGTAAAGCCGGTTATTAAAATTATTAATACAAATTTAAACAATACAAGTGATTGGAAAATGTTTCAGGAAGCCTTTAATAATGCTGATAGAGATTTTTTAAAAAAGATAAAAGAAATTCATTCAAATTTAACACCAAATGATTTGAGATTGTGTGCATATTTAAGGATGAATTTATCATCAAAAGAATTGGCGCGTTTGCTAAGTATCTCTATAAAAAGTGTTGAGATAAAGCGCCATAGATTACGGAAAAAGATGGAGTTACCTCATGAAACCAATCTTGTAGACTATATTTTGAATATTTGTTAGAAATATATAGTAAGTACTAATGATAGACTATGTAGCATTTAATTTAGAGGGAAATTTAGACACTATCTCGTAAAGTGTGTAAACTTATTTCAGGAGACAGTTTCAATTACCTCATACTTTTGTATGTGTTCCATTCCTTTTGTAATTGCTTCTTTATTTAAGGGGATTAAATGGTGGTAACGTTCTGATAATGATTTTTCTAAACCTTGAATTACATTTTCAAGTTCAACAACGGGTTTTGCTTTTAAGTAAGCACCTAAAACAACCATATTAAATATTTTTTTATTTCCCATTTCAGTAGCTATTTTAGTAGCTTCAATTTGGTAAATATCAATATCAGTTCTTGTTGGATGTTCATGAATTCCATTTGGCTCGTATATTAAAATACCTCCAGGTTTTACGGTTTCCTCAAACTTATCCATAGATTGTTGGTTTAAAATAATAGCAGTATCAAATAATTTTAAATACGGAGAGCTAATTCTTTCGTCACTTAAAATAACTGTTACGTTTGCAGTTCCACCTCTCATTTCTGGTCCGTATGAAGGCATCCAACTAACCTCTTGGTCTTGCATAATTCCTGAATAAGCCAATATTTTACCCATAGATAAAACACCTTGACCACCAAAACCTGCAATTATAATTTCTTCTGTCATAACTTGTTATTTTAATTTACCATTTACTTTAATATCACCTAAAGGAAAGTAAGCAAACATATGTTCTTCCATCCATTCATTGGCTTCAAGAGGCGTCATTTTCCATCCTGAATTACAATTTGAAACAATTTCAATAAACGAAACTCCTTGTTTTAATCGAGTGTTTTCAAAAGCTTTTCGAATTGCTTTTTTTGCTTTACGCGCATGTTTGTGCGTGTGAACTGACTGTCGAGTAGCGTAGTAAACACCTGGTAAGTTTGCAACTAATTCAGTCATTTTAATAGGCATTCCCATTGTTTTGGAATCTCTTCCATAGGGTGAAGTAGAAGATTGCATTCCTTCTAATGTAGTAGGCGCCATTTGTCCGCCAGTCATTCCATAAATTCCATTGTTCACAAAAATAATAACAATGTTTTCACCTCTGTTACACGTATGGATAGTTTCAGCAGTACCAATGGCGGCTAAATCTCCATCACCTTGATAAGTAAATACATATTTATCTGGCCAGCAACGGGCAATTGCTGTAGCAACAGCAGGAGCTCTTCCGTGAGCGGCTTGGGTAATGTCAATATTCATAAAATCATAAGCTAGTACAGAGCAGCCAACAGGAGCAACACCAATAGTATCTGCAACAATGCCCATTTCGTCAATAACTTCCATAGTTAAGTTATGAGCTGTACCATGACCACAACCTGGGCAATAAGACAGGGTTGTATCTGTCATTAATTTTGTTTTACAGAATACTTGATTCTCGGGTTTTATAATGTCCAATACGTTCATTGTTTATGATTTTTTGTTCTAAAGCTTCTAATACTTCTTCAGGTGTGTGAATAATTCCTCCTGTTCTTCCAAAGTGTTCAACAGGTACTTTATGTTCTACAGCTAATTTTACATCTTCAACCATTTGACCTGCGTTTAATTCAACGCTTAAAATTCCTTTTACCTGATCGGCTAGTTCAAATAGAGGTTGTTTAGGATATGGAAAAAGTGTAATAGGTCTTAATAAGCCAACTTTTATTCCTTTTGCTCTTGCAAGTTCAATTGCTTTTTGAGAAATTCTAGCACTTGACCCGTAGGCAACTATTAAATATTCGGCATCGTCGCAGGCTATTTTTTCATAACGCATGTCTTCTTTTTCCATTCGTTCATATTTAGCCATAAGCCTATGAACGCGTTTTTCCATTTTTTCTGATTCTAAATCAAGAGAAGTTATAATGTTACGTTTTCTATTTGTTTTTCCTGTAGCAGCCCAAGAATCGTATTTTTCAATTAATTCTTCATCCGTCATTCGTTCCTTTTGGTCTTTCAAAACTACTTTCTCCATCATTTGCCCAATTAATCCATCGGATAGAATTAAAACGGGAGCTCTATATTTAAAAGCTATATCAAAGGCATCTTCAATAAAATCAGCCATTTCTTGCACAGATGCTGGTGCTAAAACATACAATTTATAATCGCCATGACCGCCACCTTTTACAGATTGAAAATAATCGGCTTGTGAAGGTTGAATTGTACCTAATCCAGGACCGCCCCTAACAACGTTTACAATAACGGCTGGTAATTCAGCACCGGCTAAATAGGAAATTCCTTCTAATTTTAGAGAGATACCTGGGCTAGAAGAGGAGGTCATTACCATTTTACCTGTACTTGCGGCTCCGTAAACCATGTTTATAGCTGCAATTTCACTTTCAGCCTGTAGTACAACCATTCCAGTTCTTTCTTCCGGGCGTTCAGTCATTAAATATTCAATAACTTCTGATTGTGGTGTAATTGGGTAGCCAAAGTAAGCATCAACACCTGCTCTAATAGCGGCTTCGGCTAACGCTTCGTTACCCTTCATTAATTTTAATTCTGACATTTTTAAGCTGTTTTAATAGTTATGCTGAAACTTTAACTCTGTAAACTGATATTGCTCTGTCTGGACAAACAATTCCACAATTTGTGCAGCCTGTGCAGGCTTCAGGGTTTTTCATATAAGCATAATGATATCCTTTTCTGTTGACTTCAGTAGTCATTCCAATAACATCTTCTGGACAAACAGGAATACAAACTTCGCATCCTTTACAAGTCTCTGTGTCAACTACTATTGCGCCTTTAACTTTTGCCATTTTAATAATTTTATAGATAATTAGTGGTCTTAAATTTTGTTATTCTCAAAGTTATATCGCTTTTATTAGAAAAACAATGATATATGTCAATTAATGATAATTGTCATATTGATTTTATTGAAAATGGATTGAATTTTGTTAAAAAGCAGTACAAAAAAACACCTAAATAGGTGTTTTAATGTGATTTAAAAATGTGTGTAACAAAGGTTTCGTTAATACAATTTTTTAAATTTCATTGGATTTACTTCGTGCATTATTTTATAAATAGTTTCAAAAATGTCTTCAGCATTTGGTTTTGAAAAGTAATCACCATCTGTTCCGTATGCAGCTCGATGTTCTTTAGCAGTTAATGTAATAGGTTTGCTATCTAAAAACTCGTAAGCGTTTTGTTTTTCTAAAATTTCATTCAGTAAGTAGGCAGAAGCACCTCCAGGAACATCTTCATCAATAATTAACAATCTATTTGTTTTTTGAATACTTTTTACAATGTCGTGGTTTTTATCAAAAGGAAGTAAACTTTGAACGTCAATAATTTCAATATTAATATCAACTTGTGCTAAATCATTAACTACTTCTTCTACAATTTTAAGCGTTGATCCATAAGAAACTACAGTAATGTCGGTTCCTTCTTTTATGGTTTCAACTACACCAATAGGTGTTCTAAATTCGCCTAAATTATCTGGTAGTTTTTCTTTAAGTCTATAGCCGTTTAAATTTTCAACAACCAATGCGGGCTCATCACACTCAAGTAAAGTGTTATAGAAACCAGCAGCTTTAGTCATATTTCTTGGTACTAAAATATTGATACCTCTTAATAAATTGATGATTGCTCCCATTGGAGATCCAGAATGCCAGATACCTTCTAAACGGTGTCCGCGTGTTCTAATAATTAAGGGTGCTTTTTGTTTGCCAACTGTTCGGTAGTGTAAAGTGGCTAAATCATCACTTAATATTTGAATGGCATATAAAAGGTAGTCTAAATATTGAATTTCAGCAATTGGTCGCAATCCTCTTAAAGCCATTCCTATTCCTTGGCCAATTATAGTTGCTTCTCTAATTCCTGTATCCGAAACTCTAAGTTTTCCATATTTTTCTTGAAGTCCAACGAGTCCTTGGTTTACATCACCAATATTTCCTGCATCTTCACCAAAAATAAAAACATCTTTTCTTTTAGAAAAAATGGTATCAAAATTGTCTTTAATTATAATACGCCCATCAACTTGTTCAGAATTATTAGAGTATGTTGGTAGAACTTCTTTTAAATTACCAACTCTATGTTCGGTTTCACTATAAAGGTGAGAACTAAATTTTGGTTGTTCGGTTTCAAAAAAGTTAAGGACCCAATTTTGTAGTTGTCTTTTTTCAATTGAATTTTCGTTTCTTAAATAAATAATGCTTTTTCTAGCAGAACTTAATAAATCTTTTCGAGAAGGTTCTGCAACTGAATTTAAATCGTTTTTAATTTTTGTAATAAAAACACTGTTTTCACTTTTGCTTGCAGTTTTTTCTAAGAGTAGTATTAAATTATTTTTTAGTGTTTTAATTGGGTTTAAATAATTAGCCCAAGCCTCTCTTTTAGCAAGACTTACTAGTTTCTTTGCGTCTTTTTCAATTTTAATAAGTTCCTCTTCAAGTTCAATGAATTTTAGTGAATTTCCTTCGGAATCTTTTAATTCAAATTCTATTATCCAATCGCGCATTTTTGCAAGACAATCATGTTGACGTTCCCAAGTTAAGCGTTCTGGAGATTTATAACGCTCATGAGATCCAGATGTAGAGTGACCTTGAGGTTGTGTTAAATCTGTTACGTGAATTAGTACAGGAGTATGTTCTTCACGAGCAATTTTAGAAGCTTTATTGTAAATTTCAATTAGTTGTGGGTAATCCCAACCTTTAACTGTGAAGATTTCATATCCTTTTGATTTCTCATCGCGCTGAAAACCTTTTAAAATTTCAGAAATATTTTCTTTTGTTGTTTGAAATTTAGCAGGAACAGATATGCCATAAGCGTCATCCCAAACACTCATAACCATAGGTACTTGTAATACACCAGCGGCATTTATGGTTTCAAAAAAGACACCTTCAGAGGTGCTCGCATTTCCAATGGTTCCCCAAGAAATTTCATTTCCGTTATTTGAAAATTTAGGATTCTTTAAATCTGGAAGTTTTCTAAATAATTTAGAAGCATAAGCAACACCTAATAAACGAGGCATTTGGGCAGCAGTAGGAGAAATATCGCTTGTTGAGTTGTATTGCTCCGTTAAGTTTTTAAACGCACCATTTTCATCTAAACTGTGTGTTAAAAAATGGCCTCCCATTTGTCTACCTGCCGACATTGGCTCAAATTTAATGTCAGGATGTGCGTATAAACTAGCAAAAAATTGTTGGGGTGTTAATTCACCAATTGCCATCATAAAGGTTTGATCGCGATAGTAACCTGATCTAAAATCTCCTTTTTTAAAAGCTTTAGCCATAGCAAGTTGAGGGATTTCTTTTCCATCTCCGAAAATTCCAAATTTTGCTTTCCCTGTTAACACTTCTCTTCTTCCTAACATGCTGCATTCTCTACTAATAACAGCTATTTTATAATCATGTAAAACCTCAGTTTTAAATTGATTAAATGAAAGTTGTTCTTGGTTAGAAGATGAAGGTTTTACTTGCATGTTTTTCACATTTTTTTGGTTACGCAAAGTTACGGTTTTTAAATGATATTTGAAAATCACAGGAACTGCATAGGTATTATGTAAAAGAAAGAGGTTTATCTTAAAAAAAGATGAGGATAATTTAAAGAGTTAATAAAACCCTCTTCGTAAAAAATTAAATATTCTTTTTGGTTTTAAGACTAAAACAAATCTAATTCGAGAAGCATAATCTGGTTGGGTAACTTCCCATCCAAGGTTGGAGTATACAGGGAAATAAACCTCTAAAATGTCTTGTACAAAATTTAATCGTACCCCATTTTCATAAGCAAAATAAACGTTTGCATTTTTGTTTTTTACCAAAGCAGCATCATTGTAAATTTCAAACCAACGCCAAAGTCCTATACTTGTGTTTACCGAAGTTAACCATTGATTTGCGAAAGGAACAGGTAGTTTAGACTTAAAACCTCCTTCAGAAATTATAATTTGTTGACTTAAAAAACCACTAGTTTCTGAACGTCCTAAATAATCGTATTGAAATAAATAATCTGTTGGTCTGTCTAAGGCAAAACTAAAAAAATCGGTATTGGTATTATTGGATAAAAATGCACCTGCAAACAATCTAAAATCAAATTGGGTATTTGTGTTTGTTAATAATCGGTAGCGTGCATTTAAAGAAGCTTTACTAAATTTTTCAGAGATTTCAATGCCTGTTGAAAAGCGTATGTCTTTTAAAATGGTTGGTTTTGCATATCCATAACCTAAACTAAAAACTTTGTATTTTAGTGTTTCTGGGTCTTGAGGATTTGTGATTGAAGCCGCTTTATCTACAAAAGTATAGGAAGTTGAAATTATATTACTACTTATATCTCGATAGCTTTTTTTTCTAAATTCTAATGCTGCATAAGGAACTATTTTATTGTACGGTAGTCCTTCTGCATAATCAAAATGACTTCCGCCTAAGCCAATAAAAATTTTATTTACCTTACCATTTTCAGGTAAGTACTCATATCGGAGTGAGTAGGATCCTGAAAAGGAATTGCTTTTAGTGCTGTAAGAAGGTGTTACTTTAAAGTTGATGCTTTTATTTAAAAATGTTTGGTTAGAAAAGGTTAACCCTAAAATAATTCCGTCGTAATAATTGTACCCAAAAACAGGTTTGTAAAAAAGTTGATTGTAATATGGGTTCTCTAAATCTTTAACAAATCTTAATTGAAGTGGTCTTGTAAATAATTTCTTATCAACATTTTTCCAGTTATTTCTAAGGTTGAATTCAGGTAAAAGAGAGTTATAATTTAATGAAAGTTTATCAAAACCATCTTTCGGAATCGTAACGGTGGCTGTTGAATCAATTTTAGTAAGCCATTGTTGGTATTTTACGTCGTTGTCTTTTATACCGTACAGTTCAATTGGTGTGGTGAAATTTCGTTTGTTTTCAACAATAACATTTAATGAATCTTTGCCTTTTTTAATTACTTTTTTAATGGTATAATCGGGTTTTTTGTTGGTTTGTAAGTAATCTATTTTAAACCATTCAATATCTTTTGTGGTGTTTATATTGTTGAAAATAGCGGTACTTTTTACTTTGTTGTTAGCATTTTTATTTGAAAAATCAACGATGGCATTTTTAATAGTTTCTTCACCTAAATAATTTTCTAAATATTTAATTCCGAGTCCTGCTTTGTATTTGTTAGCTATTTTTCGGTTAAAATTAGATAAGGAATCAGTAGGTGTTGTTAAAGGTTGATCTAAATTTTTACGCGAAGCAAATTGATATACAAAATAGTATTTTTCGTTGTAATCAATCTTAGCAATATTGTATGCTTTTATTCCCCAAATAGTTGAAATATTTCCAAGGGCTTTAATTTCAGGGTAAAATTTTTCAACATATTTCATCATTAAATATGTTTGTAAACCATCGGCTAGCCAAGCATCTTTCCTTTGATTAAAAAGGAAAGTATTTTCAATATATTTTTTTACTAATACTTTAAACATTTTAATATCATATTCAAAAATATCGCTAAAAGGTTCTAAAAATGAAGGCAATTGGTTAAGGCCGTAAACTGGATTTTTATCATACTCAATTTTATTAATGAATAGTTTTTTATGTGGAAATTTACCTAAGTAAGATTCAATAAATTTTAATTCTCTAGAAAGCACATTTGTTTTAACTACTAAATTTAATTTTTCAGAATCTAAATTTGTAATGATAGAAACAGGTTTAGAATTATAGGCTAAGAAATCGTTGTACTGAGTTATGTTTACTTCAATATCGGGTCTGTTAGAACCTATAAGTTTGTATTGGTTGTTCAACTTCCCTTCCGTCATACCGTAAACTAAATCGCTATTTACCGTGTATTCTTTAGGGACATTTAATTTGATGTTATAATCACTAAAATCAACATATAAATCATCTAAATCTAGGTTATTGTAAGTATTCCATTTTTCATCAAAAATAGCAGGTGCTAAATACCAATAACGTAAATTATATTGATAAGAGTTTACACCGTATTTTGTAAATTTATCCTTTGGGATTTTAACGGAATAGGTAACTATGATTTTAACCGATTCGTTTGGAAGTAAAGGTTTTTTTAACGGTATATTTAAAATATCTGGATCCTTAGCTGTACTATCCCAGCTTGCCAATTCATAATTAATAAAGATGTTTTTTATTTCAGAATAACCCCTGTTTTTGTCATTTGTAAAATGAAAAGATTTGGAGTTTTTTTCAACAAATCGAATGGCTAATGGGGTTCTTTTATTTTTGTAAGCATTAGGCCAATTATGAAAATAAATATTTTTTAATACAGAGTCTGAAGTATTGTAATAAATAATTTCTTGATAAATATCTAAAATATCGGCTTCTGAATTTAACGTAGCAGTAATGGAAATGTTATTTTTTTGACCAAAGCTAAGGCTTAAAAAAAACACATTAAAAAGGAACGTTAAAATTAGCTGTTTTTTCAAAATTGTGATTAGAAATTCGGGCTTAAACTATATTTTTTATAAAAAGTATTTATGACATCTAAAACTTCATCTTTGGTATCTACTATTGAAATTAAATCCAAATCATTTTCGCTAATATTTCCCTCAGTAAGCATGGTGTTCTTAATCCATTCAATAAGACCCGACCAAAATTTTCTTCCAACTAAAACAATAGGGAATTTACCAATTTTTTTGGTTTGTATTAAGGTAATTGCTTCAAACAGTTCATCTAAAGTTCCAAAACCACCAGGCATTACAACAAAACCTTGAGAGTATTTTACAAACATTACTTTTCGTACAAAAAAGTAATCAAAATCTAGGCTTTTATCTGAATCTATATAAGGATTGTCATGTTGTTCAAAAGGTAATTCAATATTTAAACCAACGGAAGTTCCTTTACCACGTGCAGCACCTCTATTACCTGCCTCCATAATTCCTGGTCCACCACCAGTAACAACTCCATAACCATGCTGTGTTAACTCATAAGCAATGTTTTCTGCAAGTTCATAATACGCTTCACCTTCTTTTGTGCGCGCTGATCCAAAGATGCTTACACAAGGTCCAATTTTACCTAGGCGTTCAAATCCTTCAACAAATTCTGCCATAATTTTAAATATAGCCCAAGAATCATTTGTCCTTATTTCATTCCAAGTTTTTTGCTTGAATTTTTCGCGTATTTTTCTGTCTTCGTTTGGTGACATATATTTTTGATGTTTTTATTTTAATAATCTTGTTGACTAATGTAATTCTTTTTTTAAGAATTTAGACGTATAACTTGTTTTGTGCTTACTTACTTCTTCTGGAGTTCCGTAGCAAATTAATTGTCCGCCATTTTTTCCGCCTTCCATTCCAATGTCAATAATATAGTCGGCTAACTTAATAACATCCATATTATGTTCAATTACTAAAATGGTATTTCCTTTGTTGGTAAGCTTGTTTAAAACCTCCATTAATACTCTAATGTCTTCAAAATGAAGCCCGGTTGTAGGTTCATCTAAAATATAAAAAGTATTACCAGTATCTCTTTTTGATAATTCTGCAGCTAATTTTATACGTTGTGCTTCACCACCTGAAAGTGTTGTAGATTGTTGTCCTAAAGAAATGTAACCCAAACCAACATCGTTTATGGTTTTTAGTTTTCTATATATTTTTGGGATATGTTCAAAGAAAGTCACAGATTCTTCAATCGTCATATTTAAAACATCAGAAATTGATTTTCCTTTGTATCTAATTTCTAAGGTTTCTCTGTTGAATCGTTTTCCTTGGCAAGTTTCGCATTCTACTTGCACATCAGGTAAAAAATTCATTTCAATAACACGTACACCACCACCTTGGCAAGTTTCACATCTTCCTCCTTTTACATTGAATGAAAATCTTCCTGGTTTATAACCTCTAATTGAAGCTTCATTTGTTTTTGCGTATAATGATCTTATTTCACCAAAAACACCTGTATATGTTGCCGGGTTTGAACGTGGTGTTCTTCCTATAGGTGATTGGTCAATTGCGATTACTTTATCAATATGTTCAAGACCTTTAATAGATTTGTAAGGCATTGGTTTTTTTATACCTCTATAAATGTGTTTGTTTAAAATAGGGTATAAGGTTTCGTTAATTAAGGTAGATTTTCCACTTCCAGAAACACCTGTTACACAAATTAATTGCCCTAAAGGAAAATCAACAGATATATTTTTCAAATTATTTCCAGTGGCTCCTTTTAAGGTGATTTTTTTACCGTTTCCTTCACGTCTCTTCTTTGGAACTTCAATTTTTTTGGTTCCGTTTAAATAATCAGCAGTTAACGTATGGTGTTTTTTTAATTCCTTAAAAGTACCTTCACTTACTATTTCTCCACCATGAACTCCTGCTCCGGGACCAATATCTATAACATAATCGGCTTGCTCAATCATGTCTTTGTCGTGTTCAACAACAATTACAGAGTTACCTACATCTCTTAAGTTAATGAGCGATTTTATCAACTTTTCATTGTCTCTTTGGTGTAACCCAATGCTTGGCTCATCTAAAATATATAAAACACCAACCAGTTGTGATCCAATTTGAGTTGCCAATCTAATACGTTGTGCTTCACCACCTGAAAGTGATTTTGAACTTCTATCTAAAGTTAGGTAATCTAAACCAACATCTAGTAAAAATTGAATTCTAGTTCTAATTTCCTTTAAAATTTCTGAAGCAATTTTTAATTGTTTGTTACTTAGTTTTTCTTCAATTTTTGAAAACCAATTAGCAATTTCAGTAATATCCATTTGCGCTAATTCAGAAATGTTTTTTTCGTTGAATTTAAAATAAAGTGCTTCTTTTTTTAAACGAGCACCATTACAAGAGCCACATTCAATTTCATCCATAAAATCTTTTGCCCAACGTTTAATAGAAGTTGAATCGGTAGATTTGTATTGATTGTTAATGAAGTTGATGATGCCTTCAAAATCAATCTCGTAACTTCTAGTTACTCCAACTGTTTTAGAAGTGATTTTAAATTTTTCTTGTCCACCATTTAATATAATTTCAAGCGCTTCCTTTGGAATTTCTGAAATAGAATCTGTCAGTTGAAATTTATAACGATCAGCAATTAGTTGTAATTGTTTAAAAATCCAACTTGATTTTTGTTCGCCAAGTGGAGCAATTCCACCATTTTTTATTGAAATATTTTTGTTAGGAATAATTTTATCAATATTTACGGAATTGGTTATGCCTAATCCGTTACAGCTATCACAAGCACCTTTTGGTGAATTGAATGAAAATGTATTTGGTTCAGGATTTGGATACGAAATTCCAGTTTCTGGGCACATTAAATCTCTACTAAAATATCTAGGAGAATTGGTGTTGTGTTCTAAAACCATTAATATGTTTTCGCCAGTGTATAGTGCAGTGTTAATTGTTTCCTCTAACCTTTTGTCAGAATTTTCGCTAATAGCGATTCTATCAATAACAATTTCAATATCATGTGTTTTATAACGGTCAAGACGCATTCCTTTTTCAATGTCAACTATTTCGCCGTCAACTCTAACTTTTACAAAACCTTGTTTTGCAATTTGATCAAAAAGCTCTCTATAATGCCCTTTTCTCGATTTAATTACCGGTGCAAGAATTACAATTTTTTTTCCTTCGTAAGTTTTTAAAATCAACTCTTTAATTTGCTCATCGCTATAACTGACCATTTTTTTATTGGTGTTGTATGAGTAAGCATCAGCGGCACGAGCGTAGAGCAATCTTAAAAAATCATAAATTTCAGTAATAGTTCCTACGGTTGAGCGCGGACTTTTATTGGTCGTTTTTTGTTCAATTGAAATTACGGGAGAAAGACCGTCAATTTTGTCAACATCTGGTCGTTCTAATCCACCTAAAAATTGTCGGGCATAGGCTGAAAAAGTCTCAATATAACGTCTTTGTCCTTCGGCATAAATAGTGTCAAAAGCCAAAGATGATTTACCACTTCCGCTTAAACCAGTAATAACTACCAATTTTTCTCTTGGAATACGTACGTCAATATTTTTTAAATTATGAACACGTGCTCCAAGCACTTCAATATATTCTTCGTGTTTTGTCATTGATTTTTAGGAAAGTGGCAAAGTTAAAAAAATGAAACCACAAATTTGAGTTGAAGGTTTATCTTATTTCGAAAATTAGTATATTGCGTTCAAATATTTTGCTTTTGAGGTGGATAGATTCTATACGACATTTTTTTGAAAAACACGGTTTTGCTGTTTCATCTCGTTTTGCAGATAGGTTAGGAGTTAGCGCATCAAATGTGCGTTTATTTTTTATCTATTTGTCATTTGTGACTTTAGGCGTGTCGTTTGGGTTTTACTTAACACTCGCTTTTTTATTACGATTAAAAGATTTAATTTACACTAAGAGAAATTCGGTTTTCGATTTATAAAAATATGCTGTTAAAATCAAGACTTTATATATCCCTTGTATTTGTAATTATAGTTATTGCTATTGGAGTAGGAGGGTATATGACCATTTCTGGAGACAATTTTGTAGACTCGTTGTATATGACAATTATAACAATGTCTACCGTTGGATTTAGTGAAATTCATGCGCTTTCTGTCCAGGGAAAGCTATTTACAATTTTTCTAATTATTATTAGTATTGTAGTGTATGGTTACACATTTGCTTCAATTACGCAATACTTTTCTAATAGTGATATGTTTAAACTTCTAAAAGAAAAAAAGGTGCAAAAACAAATTGAAAATTTAAAAGACCATACGGTTGTTTGTGGTTATGGAAGAAACGGAAAACAAGCTGTAGGTAAATTAAAGCAATTTAATCAGCCTTGCGTAGTTATTGAAAAACGAAAAGATGAAGTTGAAGATTTGGTGAGAGATGGGGTTCTTTTTGTTGAAGGAGATGCAACAAATGATGATGATTTAAAAAAACTAAATTTAGATAGAGCAAAAAGTTTAATCACGGCTTTACCATCTGATGCTGATAATTTATTTGTTGTTTTATCTGCACGTCAGTTTAATAAAAAATTTACAATAATTAGTAGGGCTTCAAATGAATCTTCTTATGGTAAGTTAAAGTTTGCAGGTGCTACCAATGTAATTATGCCAGATAAATTAGGAGGTGCGCATATGGCTTCATTAGTGGTTACACCAGATTTAGTTGAATTTGTAGATCGTTTAACAATTGCAGGTGATGTAGATGCTAACTTGGAAGAGATTTGTGTAAATGAGTTGCCCGATGAGTATATTTCAAAAACAATACTAGATCTAGATTTACGTAGAAAATCGGGTTGTACAGTTATCGGTTTTAAAACCGAAGATGGTGAATATATTATAAATCCAGATGCTACTATTAAATTAGAAAGAAATACATTTTTAATTGTTCTAGGTAATAAGGAACAGATAAAAAAACTACGTGAATATTTTTAATTTTATATTTTTTTGTTAAAATTATTTAGAATGGTAATAGATATCTTTTTTAATTGTTAAAAACTTGTGGTAACCTCATTTTTTCGCCATATTGCAGCGATTTTTAAAAAATCCCATGCATTATGAAGAACAAGTACCTTTCACTTTTATTTTTATTAACCCCCTTTTTAATATTTGCACAAGAATTAACAATTGATGAAAAAATAGAATCAAAATTTAAACCTTTTGCTGATGCTGTAAGTTCAGTGGTCTTTTATCCCATTTCAATTGTTGGAATCGATGTACCTATTGTAATTATTATATTGTTATTAGGAGCTTTGTTTTTTACCTTATATTTTAAATTTGCTAATATAACTTTATTAGGTGTTGCTATTAAAGCAGCAAAAGGTAAATATGACGATGTTGATCATCATTCAGTTGATGTAGTTGCAGGTGATCCTACACCTGGAGGAGATGTTTTTGAAAGTGTGCAAGCTGAAGGTGTTATAGGTGAGGTAACTCATTTTCAAGCATTAACTGCAGCACTTTCTGCAACTGTAGGTTTAGGGAATATTGCAGGGGTTGCTGTTGCAATTGCTATTGGTGGACCTGGAGCAACAATCTGGATGATTTTAGCTGGGTTTTTAGGAATGTCTACTAAATTAGTGGAAGCTACGTTGGGGGTAAAATACCGCGAAGTAGGTGAAGAAGGCAAAATATATGGAGGTCCAATGTATTACCTTAGAAAAGGATTAAAAGAAAAGAATTTAACTGTATTAGGGAAGATTTTAGCAGGAATGTATGCTGTTTTTGTAATTGGAGGTTCTTTTGGAGGAGGAAACATGTTTCAATCTAATCAAGCAGCGGCACAATTTAAATTACTTTTCGGACTTGAATCAGGATTTATATTTGGTATTATAATGGCAGTTTTAGTTGGTATTGTTATTATTGGTGGAATTAAAAGAATAGGACAAGTTACAGAAAAAATAGTACCTATTATGGGAATTCTATTTGTAGGAGCTTCTTTAGTTATTTTAGTTATGAATTTTACCATTATTCCTAATGCCTTTATTCAAATTTGGAAGGGTGCGTTTACTCAAACATCTGTTGTAGGTGGGGTAATTGGCGTGATGATTGTTGGCTTTCAAAGAGCGGCTTTTTCAAACGAAGCAGGAGTCGGATCTGCATCAATAGCACATGCTGCGGTAAAAACAAGGTTCCCTGCAAGTGAAGGAATTGTTGCATCCATTGGTCCATTTGTTGATACGGTTATTATTTGTACAATGACAGCCTTAGTAATTGTAGTTACTAATTTAAAGAGTAACTTGTTTGAATATTCAAATTTAGATAAAGGAGGTAATGTAATCATGAATAGTACTGGTAAACACTTAGGAGGTGTTGATTTAACTTCGGTTGCTTTTGATTCAGCAATACCAAATTTTTCAATATTGTTAACAATAGCGGTCATACTTTTTGCTTTTTCAACAATGTTATCTTGGTCTTATTATGGAATACAAGGGTGGAAATATTTATTTGGAAAAAGTAAATTTGTAGATATTACTTACAAAACACTATTTTTATTTTTTGTGGTAGTTGGAGCATCTTCAAGTTTAGGATCTGTAATTGAGTTTTCTGATGCTATGATTTTTGCTATGGTGTTTCCAAATATAATAGGATTGTTATTATTAGCTCCAAAGGTAAAAGTCGAATTATCTAAATATTTGAAAGCAATAGGTAGAAAAGACATTTAAATCGAATCAAATGAAAAATATACAATCCCATTTCAGTTTTAATAAAAAGCAACGAAATGGGATTTTCTTTTTACTACTTATTATAGTTGTATTGCAAATTGTAATTTTTTATGTTGATTTTTCTTCTGAAGTAAAAATACAAGTATCACAAAACGAAATCATTGCATTTGAACATGAAATGGACTCGCTTCGTTTGATTGAAATTGAAAATTCAAAACCTAAAATCTATCCGTTCAATCCAAATTATATTTCTGATTTTAAAGGCTACCAATTAGGAATGTCTGTTCAGGAAATTGATAAACTCATAAAGTATAGAGCAAAAGGTTTATATGTAAACTCGGTGCAACAATTTCAAGAAGTAACAGGTGTAAGTGATCGTTTATTGATTAAAATTTCCCCGTATTTTAAATTTCCAGCATGGGTGACTTCAAAAAAAACACAAAACACCAAGCCAATTATTTCTAAAGAAGCTATTGTTGAAGTGAAAGATATTAACCTTGCTACCGTTGAAGAGTTGCAAGTTGTTAAAGGTATTGGTGAAAAATTGGCACACAGAATAACTAATTACAGAAGTAAGCTACAAGGGTACTCGTACAATAGTCAGTTGTTCGAGGTTTGGAATTTAGATGCTGAGGTTGTAAAGCAGCTTTTAATGCATTTTCAAGTGAAAGAGCAACCTGTAATTCAAAAAATAAATGTAAATACTGCAACATTTAAAGAAGTACTAGCTATTGTGTATATAGATTATGAATTGACTAAAAAGATCTTTAATTATAAAGATGAAGTTGCTGAAATTCAATCTATTGAAGAGTTGAAAAAAATTGATGGTTTTCCTTTGGTGCAATTCGATAGAATAGCTTTATATTTGACGGCTGAATAAATTGGATTTAATAATTCCTTTAGCCTGAAATTTATACTATGTATTTTACTGAAGAACACGACGCATTTCGACTAAGTTTTCGAGATTTTTTACAAAAAGAAGTGATACCTAATATTGACCAATGGGAGGAAGCAGGTTTTATAGATAAATCTGTTTTTAAGAAATTTGGTGAAATGGGGTATTTAGGATTGAACTACCCTGAAGAATATGGAGGTTTAAATTTAGATTTATTTTATACTGTTGTTTTTTTAGAAGAACTTCAAAAGGTGAATTCTGGTGGATTTGCAGCAGCTATGTGGGCACATGTTTATTTAGCAATGACACATTTAAATGCAGAAGGAAGTTCAGAAATCAAAAAAAAATATTTGGTTCCAAGTATTGAAGGTGAAATGGTTGGTTGTTTGTGTGTTTCAGAACCTTTTGGAGGTTCAGACGTTGCAGCAATGCGAACAACAGCTACTAAGCAAGGTGATACATACGTTATAAATGGCTCAAAAACATTTATTACAAACGGTGTTTACTCTGATTATTTGGTGGTTGCAGCTAAAACTTCACCTGAACTTGGAAATAAAGGAATGAGTATTTTTGTTGTTGACCGAGAGTCTGCAGGACTTTCAGCAACTCAACTAGTGAAGTTGGGTTGGAAAGCTTCTGACACTGCTGAGATAGCTTTTGACAATGTTGTAGTTCCAAAAGAAAATATGCTTGGTGAAGAGGGAAAAGGGTTTGGATATATTATGCAGCACTTTGCTTCTGAAAGAGTAATAATGGGTGTAAATGCACATGCAAGAGCTGAATTTGCATTGGATTATGCAATAGGATATATGTCTGAAAGAACCGCATTTGGAAAAACAATTGACAAATTTCAAGCGTTGCGACATAAAGTGGCTGATATGGCTAGTGAAGTTGAAATGTGTAAAGAGTTTAATTATTCGATTGTTAAAAGATTAGATTTAGGACAATACGTAGTTAAAGAGGCAAGTATGTCTAAATTAATGGCTACAAAAATTGCTGATGAAGTTATTTATAACTGCTTACAATTACTTGGTGGTTATGGTTATATGGAAGAGTACCCAATGGCACGATTATTTAGAGATAGTAGGCTTGGGCCAATAGGAGGTGGTACTTCTGAAATTCTGCGAGAAATTATCTCAAAAATGATTATAGATAAGAAAGAATATAAGCCAACAACGTAGCTTATTGTTAATTACTAAAATAAAATAATTTATTTGTTGTTTGTGTTTAATTAGTTTGTACCTTTGCAGTCCAAAATTAAAAAGAGAACATTTTGAAAGGAGGTGCTAAAATATGTTAATCATACCAGTTAAAGACGGAGAAAATATTGATAGAGCGTTAAAACGTTACAAAAGAAAATTTGATCGTACGAAGACAATGAAGAATTTGCGTAATCGTAAACAATTCAACAAACCTTCAGTTGTAAACCGTGCACAAAACATAAAAGCTCAATACGTTCAAAGATTAAGAACAGCAGAAGAGCAAGGTTAAAATTTAGCCAAAACACTTTAAACCGTTAGTATTACTTAACTACAATTTGTATGTTTGTTTACTAACGGTTTTTTTTATGCTTGTGAATTCCTTTCTAAACTATTTAAAATTTGAGAAAAAATACTCAAAACACACAGTAATAGCATACAAAAATGATTTAACTTCCTTTCAGGAGTTTTGTCAGACTGAATTCAATGATCCAGCGATTTCAAAAGTAAATTACGCGCAAATTAGACATTGGATTGTTAGTTTAGTAAATTCGAAGGTTACAAATAGAACCATTAACCGCAAAATTTCTTCATTAAAATCGTTTTATAAGTTTCTTCAAAAAACAAAGCAAATTGAAGAAAGTCCGCTTGCAAAACATAGCGCATTAAAAATAGCAAAAAGAGTTCAGGTTCCTTTTTCTGAAAAAGAAATAGAAAATGTAATAAATGCCGAAGTAGAAATTGATAATTTCGAATCAGTTAGAAATAAATTAGTTGTTGAATTGTTGTATTCAACAGGTATGCGGCGAAGTGAATTAATTAATGTAAAAGTATCCGATGTTGATTTCAGTAATGATGCGGTTAAAGTATTAGGTAAAAGAAATAAAGAGCGTTTTATTCCGTTATTAAATTCAGTTAAAAAGTCATTGAAAGAATATTTAATGCTTAGAAATGAAATAGATAGCAACGAGTCTTATTTATTGCTTACAAAAAAAGGTAAAAAAACGTATGATACACTTGTGTATCGTATAATAAATAATTATTTTAGTAGTGTGTCGTCAAAGGTTAAAAAAAGCCCACATGTAATTAGGCATTCTTTTGCAACACATTTGCTGAATGAAGGTGCGGACTTAAACTCAGTTAAAGAATTGCTTGGTCATTCTAGTTTAGCGTCAACACAAGTATATACCCATAGTAGTTTGGGTAAGTTAAAGGAAGTGTATAACAACGCCCATCCAAGGAGCGTAAAAAATTAATTTATTATGAAAGTAAACGTACAGTCAGTTAATTTCAATGTAGATAAGAGTCTTATCGATTTTATTGAGAAAAAAATAAATGGTTTAGAAAAGTATTATGATAAAATAGTAGATTCAGATGTGTACCTAAAAGTGCAACAAACAAGTGAAAAAGAAAATAAATCAGTAGATATTAAATTGAATATACCGGGGAATGATTTGGTGGTGAAAAAACAAAGTAAAACATTTGAAGAAGGTGTTATGTTAGCAACAGATTCTTTAAAAAGACAGTTAACAAAAAAGAAGGAAAAAGTTAGAGCAAAATAAATTTTAAAAAATAATTTAAAAAGGTTTGTTTAAAAATAAAAACTTTAATACATTTGCAGTCCGTTAGAAATAGCGGACTTCTTTTATGGAGTAAATTGCCGATGTAGCTCAGCTGGCTAGAGCAGCTGATTTGTAATCAGCAGGTCGTGGGTTCGAGTCCCTCCATCGGCTCAAAAGAAAAAAGTTCTTTGAATAAAATTTAATGGTGAGATACTCAAGTGGCCAACGAGGGCAGACTGTAAATCTGCTGCGCAAGCTTCGAAGGTTCGAATCCTTCTCTCACCACGAAAAGGAATGCAATAAGAAATTATTGCAATAATGATGATTTGAAAAAAATTATTGCGAGAGTAGCTCAGTTGGTAGAGCTTCAGCCTTCCAAGCTGACTGTCGCCGGTTCGAGCCCGGTCTCTCGCTCAATTTTTTTGGCCGGTGTAGCTCAGGGGTAGAGCGTTTCCTTGGTAAGGAAGAGGTCACGGGTTCAATTCCCGTCATTGGCTCAAGTAAAGAATAGAATGTAACACTATATATTTAACTAAGATTTAAAATTTAATAATTATGGCTAAAGAAACCTTCGATCGTTCGAAACCACATTTAAACATTGGTACTATTGGACACGTTGATCACGGTAAAACAACCTTAACAGCTGCTATTACTGTTGTATTAGCAGAGAAAGGACTTTCTGAAGTAAAAGATTTCGATCAAATCGATAACGCACCTGAGGAAAAAGAAAGAGGTATTACAATTAATACTGCTCACGTAGAGTACCAAACTGCTAATCGTCACTACGCTCACGTTGACTGTCCAGGTCACGCCGATTACGTAAAGAACATGGTAACTGGTGCTGCGCAAATGGATGGTGCAATCATTGTTGTAGCTGCAACTGATGGACCAATGCCTCAAACTAGAGAACACATCTTATTAGGTCGCCAAGTAGGTATTCCTAGATTAGTTGTATTCATGAATAAAGTGGATATGGTTGATGATGAAGAACTATTAGAATTGGTAGAGATGGAAATCAGAGATTTATTATCTTTCTACGATTATGATGGTGACAATACTCCTGTAATTCAAGGCTCTGCTTTAGGTGGATTGAATAAGGATGAAAAATGGATGGATAAGATAATGGAATTGATGGACGCTGTTGATACTTGGATTGAGTTACCAAAGCGTGATGTTGATAAAGATTTCTTAATGCCAATTGAAGATGTATTCTCAATTACAGGTCGTGGTACTGTTGCAACTGGTCGTATTGAAACTGGTGTAGCTAATACTGGAGATTCTGTTGATATTATTGGTATGGGAGCTGAAAAATTAACTTCTACAGTTACTGGAGTTGAAATGTTCCGTAAAATATTAGATAGAGGTGAAGCTGGAGATAACGTAGGTATCTTATTAAGAGGTATTGCTAAAGAAGATATCAAAAGAGGTATGGTAATCTGTAAGCCAGGTTCTGTAACTCCACATGCTAACTTTAAAGCTGAGGTTTATATCCTTAAAAAAGAAGAAGGTGGACGTCACACTCCATTCCATAACAACTACCGTCCACAGTTTTACGTACGTACAACTGACGTAACAGGTACTATTAACTTACCTGAAGGTGTTGAAATGGTAATGCCAGGAGATAACTTAACAATTACTGTTGAATTACACCAACCAATTGCATTAAACGTAGGTTTACGTTTTGCAATCCGTGAAGGTGGTAGAACAGTAGGTGCAGGTCAGGTAACTCAAATGTTAGACTAATCAGTACTGAATAAAGTAATAAGGTGCTTCTGAGAAGGAGCACCTTTCTTACGGGCGTAGCTCAGTTGGTAGAGCACTGGTCTCCAAAACCAGGTGTCGGGAGTTCGAGTCTCTCCGCCCGTGCAAAATTAAAAGAAATGAATTTAGTTAAATATATAAAAGACTCATTTGATGAGTTGCGTAACAAAACATCTTGGATTCCTTGGGAAGAAGCTCAAAAATCTACAGTTATTGTTGCTTTATTTACAGTGCTATTTGCATTAGCTGTATTTGCTGTGGATAAATTCTTCCAAACTGGTTTAACTGAGTATTTTAAATTATTTTAATTCAACAAAAATTCATGGCTGATTCTGTAAAAAAATGGTACGTAGTTAGAGCTATTGGTGGACAAGAAAATAAGGTGAAATCTTATATTGAAACTGAAATTTCTCGTCTTGGTATGACTGATTATGTAGATAGAGTTTTAGTGCCAACGGAAAAAGTTATTCAAGTTCGTAACGGTAAGAAGATAAACAAAGAAAGAGTTTATTTCCCAGGTTATGTAATGATTGAAGCTAATTTAAGCGGTGAACTTCCACATATAATTAAAGGTATTACGGGTGTTATAGGTTTTTTAGGAGAAGTAAAAGGAGGAGATCCGGTTCCTATGAGAAAATCTGAAATAAATAGAATGCTTGGTAAAGTTGATGAATTATCAGTTCAAAATGATAATGTTGCTATACCATACATTGTTGGAGAAACCGTAAAAGTTATTGATGGACCATTTAATGGTTTTGATGGAACTATTGAGAAAATTAATGAAGAAAAACGTAAGCTTGAAGTAATGGTGAAAATCTTTGGAAGAAAAACTCCATTAGAATTAAGCTATATGCAAGTTGAAAAAATTTCATAATTGTTACAATAATATGATATTGTATTGTGCTTCCAACTAATATATAATATCTAATTTAAGATTAAAAAATGGCAAAAGAAGTTAGTAAAGTAGTAAAATTACAAGTACGTGGAGGTGCAGCAAACCCATCACCACCAGTTGGACCTGCTTTAGGTGCTGCCGGAGTTAACATTATGGAGTTCTGTAAGCAATTTAATGCTAGAACTCAAGACAAGCAAGGGAAAGTTTTACCAGTAGCAATTACTGTGTATAAAGATAAATCTTTTGACTTTGTTGTTAAAACTCCACCAGCGGCTATTCAAATTTTAGAAGCAGCGAAAGTGAAAAAAGGTTCTTCAGAACCTAACCGTAATAAGGTAGCTACAGTTACTTGGGATCAATTGAAAGTTATTGCTGAAGACAAAATGGTAGATTTAAATGCATTTACTGTAGAGTCAGCTATGTTAATGATGGCAGGTACAGCGCGTTCAATGGGTATTAGAGTAAAAGGTGAAGCTCCAGTTAAACAATAAAACAGTTATTAAAAAATGGCAAAATTAACTAAAAAGCAAAAAGAAGCTCAAGCGAAGGTTGATAATAATCAAGCTTATTCGTTAAAAGACGCTTCTGCTTTAGTAAAAGAAATTACTAGCGTAAATTTTGATGCATCTATTGACTTAGCTGTGAGATTGGGAGTTGATCCTCGTAAAGCCAATCAAATGGTTAGAGGGGTAGTAACTTTACCACACGGTACAGGTAAAGATGTTAAAGTTTTAGCATTAGTAACTCCAGATAAAGAAGCAGATGCTACAGAGGCAGGTGCTGATTATGTTGGATTAGATGAATACCTTCAGAAAATTAAAGAAGGATGGACAGATGTTGACGTTATTATTACAATGCCAAGTGTAATGGGTAAATTAGGTCCTTTAGGTCGAGTTTTAGGACCAAGAGGTTTAATGCCTAACCCAAAGACTGGTACTGTAACAATGGATGTTGCAAAAGCTGTAAAAGAAGTAAAAGCAGGTAAAATTGACTTTAGAGTAGATAAAACTGGAATTGTACACGCAGGAATTGGAAAAGCATCTTTTGACGCTGATAAGATTTTTGATAATGCAGAAGAGTTGATTCAGACTTTAATTAAAATGAAACCTACAGCTGCAAAAGGAACTTATATTAAAAGCATTTACATGTCTAGTACTATGAGTCCAGGTGTTCAAATAGATATTAAATCAGTTTAATTAAAGTTAAAATTTCAAATTATGACTAGAGAAGAAAAATCACAAGTGATTGAAACTTTAACAACGCAATTAACTGAAGGAACTATTATCTATTTAGCTGATATTTCAGGATTAAATGCTTTAGAAACCTCTAACTTACGTAGAGCTTGTTTTAAAGCAGATATAAAACTTGCAGTTGTTAAAAATACATTGCTAGAAAAAGCAATGGAAAAATCTGATAAAGATTTTGGTGAATTACCTACAGCATTAAAAGGAAATACTTCTTTAATGTTTTCAGAAACAGGTAATGCGCCAGCAAAATTAATTAAAGAATTTCAAAAGAAATCAAAATCTAATAAGCCTTTATTAAAAGGAGCTTATGTTGAAGAAGCAATTTTTGTTGGTGAAGACCAATTAGAAACCTTAGTTAACATTAAGTCTAAAGAAGAACTTATTGGAGAAATTATTACAATTTTACAATCACCAGCTAAAAATGTTGTTTCAGCATTACAGTCTGGAGGTGCTAAATTGTCGGGTATTTTGAAAACATTATCAGAAAAAGAATAAGCGCACTAATAAACTAATAAATAAAAATTAAACAAAGAGAAATGGCAGATTTAAAAGATTTCGCAGAACAACTTGTTAACTTAACAGTTAAAGAAGTAAACGAGTTAGCTAATATTTTAAAAGACGAATATGGTATTGAGCCAGCTGCAGCAGCAGTTGCAGTAGCAGGTCCAGCAGCAGGTGGAGAAGCAGCAGCAGAAGAGCAAACTGAATTCGACGTAATTTTAAAAGCAGCCGGAGGTTCTAAATTAGCAGTTGTAAAACTTGTTAAAGAATTAACTGGATTAGGATTAAAAGAAGCTAAAGGTGTTGTAGATAGCGCACCAGCACCAGTAAAAGAAGGTGTTTCTAAAGAAGAAGCAGAAGGATTAAAAGCTTCATTAGAAGAGGCTGGAGCTGAGGTTGAGCTTAAATAAGCTTTCAACACTTAACACAATTTAAGGTTTAGGTCTGGGGTTACCCTAAGACCTAAACCATTTTGCGTATATATTTGTTCTTATATTATATATAGTTTTTTTAACTAAAATTTTTGTCCATTGGCACCAAAAAATTTCACCGAAAGAATAAACTTTGCTTCAGCTAAGTTGGTAATGGAATATCCAGATTTCTTGGATATTCAGGTTAAATCATTTCAAGATTTCTTCCAATTAAAAACAAAAGCTGACGAACGAAGTACCGAAGGATTATATAAAACCTTCTTAGACAACTTCCCAATTACAGATACTCGTAACCAATTTGTGTTAGAGTTTATCGATTACTTTGTTGATCCTCCTAGATATTCCATACAAGAATGTATTGAGAGAGGTTTAACATATTGTGTTCCTTTAAAAGCACGTTTAAAATTATATTGTACTGATCCAGAGCACGAAGATTTTGAAACTATTGTTCAAGATGTGTATTTAGGTACAATTCCTTATATGACTCACAGTGGTACCTTTGTTATAAATGGTGCTGAAAGAGTTGTTGTGTCTCAGTTACACCGTTCACCTGGTGTATTCTTCGGACAATCGTTCCACGCAAACGGAACTAAATTATATTCTGCCAGAGTAATTCCTTTTAAAGGTTCTTGGATAGAGTTTGCTACTGATATCAATCAAGTAATGTATGCTTATATTGATAGAAAGAAAAAATTACCTGTAACCACATTGTTTAGAGCAATTGGTTATGAAAGAGATAAAGATATTCTTGAAATTTTTGATCTTGCTGAGGAAGTAAAAGTTTCAAAAAGTGGACTTAAAAAATATTTAGGACGAAAATTAGCTGCGCGTGTATTAAAAACATGGTTTGAAGATTTTGTTGATGAAGATACTGGAGAGGTAGTTTCTATTGAAAGAAACGAAATTATTTTAGACAGAGATACTATTTTAGAAAAAGATCAAATTGAAGAAATAGTTGAATCTGGTGCTAAAACCATTTTATTACACAAGGAAGACAATGAAATGGCAGATTATGCTATTATTCATAATACGCTTCAAAAAGATCCAACAAACTCTGAAAAAGAGGCTGTTGAACATATATACAGACAATTACGTAATGCTGAACCGCCAGATTTTGAAACTGCGAAAGGTATTATTGATAAATTATTCTTCTCAGAACAACGTTACAATTTAGGTGAAGTTGGACGTTACAGAATGAATAAAAAGTTAGGACTTAACGAGGATATAGATCAAAAAGTTTTAACAAAATTAGATATTATTACAATTATCAAAAACTTGATAAAATTAGTAAATTCTAAAGCTGAAGTTGATGATATTGACCATTTATCTAACCGTCGCGTTAGAACTGTTGGTGAGCAATTAGCAAGTCAATTTGGTGTAGGTTTATCTCGTATGGCACGTACGATTCGTGAGCGTATGAATGTTCGTGATAATGAAGTGTTTACACCTATCGATTTGATCAATGCTAAAACATTATCATCGGTAATTAATTCATTCTTCGGAACAAATCAGTTATCTCAATTTATGGATCAAACAAATCCATTAGCTGAGATTACACACAAACGTAGATTATCAGCATTAGGACCTGGAGGTTTATCTAGAGAAAGAGCAGGTTTCGAGGTTCGAGATGTACACTATACGCACTACGGTCGTTTATGTCCTATTGAAACACCTGAGGGACCAAACATTGGTTTAATTTCATCTTTAGCTGTATTTGCTAAAGTAAATAACTTAGGTTTCATTGAAACTCCTTATAGAGAAGTTACTGAAGGTAATGTGAATATTACTGAAGAACCAAGATATTTAAGTGCAGAAGAAGAAGAAGGAATGAAATTTGCACAGTCAAATCTTCCTTTAGATGAAGAAGGTAAGTTTGTAGCAGATAAAGTGATTGTACGTGAAGAGGCTGATTACCCAGTAGTTGAGCCAACGCAAGTTAATTATATGGATGTTGCTCCAAATCAAATTGCTTCAATATCTGCATCTTTAATCCCTTTCCTAGAACATGATGATGCCAACCGTGCATTGATGGGATCGAATATGATGCGTCAGGCAGTACCGTTATTAAAACCTGATTCTCCAATTGTTGGAACAGGGTTAGAGCGTAGAGTTGCAAAAGATTCTAGAATTTTAATTAATGCTGAAGGAGCTGGTGTAGTTGAATATGTTGATGCAGACATTATAGAAATTAAGTACGACTCTACTGAAGAAGAGCGTATGGTAAGTTTTGATGGTGATTCAAAAACATATAATTTAATTAAATTTAGAAAAACAAACCAAGGTACTTCAATTAACCTAAAACCAATTGTTAAAAAAGGAGATAGAGTTGAAGAAGGACAAGTACTTTGTGAAGGTTATGCTACACAAAAAGGTGAATTAGCACTTGGTAGAAATATGAAAGTAGCCTTTATGCCTTGGAAAGGGTATAACTTTGAGGATGCGATTGTAATTTCTGAAAAAGTTGTAAAAGAAGATATCTTTACTTCAATCCATATTGATGAATATTCAATGGATGTAAGAGATACTAAATTGGGTGCTGAAGAATTAACAAATGATATTCCAAATGTTTCTGAAGAAGCTACTAAAGATTTAGATGAAAATGGAATGATTCGTATTGGGGCAGAAGTAAAACCTGGTGATATCTTAATTGGTAAAATAACACCTAAAGGTGAATCGGATCCTACACCTGAAGAAAAATTACTAAGAGCTATCTTTGGAGACAAAGCAGGTGATGTAAAAGATGCTTCATTAAAAGCTTCTCCATCATTAAGAGGTGTAGTTATTGATAAAAAATTATTTGAACGTGCTGTTAAAGATAAATCTAAAAGAGCACAAGATAAAATAAGTATTGCTAATTTAGAAAGTAAATATACGGCTAAGTTAGAAGAGTTAAGAGGACTTCTTACAGATAAATTATTTACGTTGATTAGTGGAAAAACTTCTCAAGGTGTATTAAATGATTTAGGTGAAGAAATTCTTCAAAAAGGTAAAAAGTTTACATTAAAAATGTTGAACGCTGTACCAGACTTTAGTTATTTAACAGGAGGAACTTGGACTACAGACGATCATATTAATATGTTGGTGAACGAATTAATTCACAACTATAAAATTAAAGTAAACGATTTACAAGGTTCTTTACGTCGTCAGAAATTTACAGTTTCAGTTGGTGATGAATTACCAGCAGGAATTTTAAAATTAGCGAAAATTTATATTGCTAAAAAACGTAAATTAAAAGTAGGTGATAAAATGGCAGGACGTCACGGTAACAAAGGTATTGTTGCTCGTATTGTTCGCCAAGAAGATATGCCTTTCTTAGAAGATGGAACACCAGTTGATATTGTATTAAATCCACTAGGGGTACCTTCTCGTATGAACATTGGTCAGATTTATGAAACTGTTCTTGGATGGGCTGGTCAAAAGATTGGTAAAAAGTTTGCAACACCTATTTTTGATGGTGCAACTATTGATGAAATCACTAAAATTACAAATGATGCAGGTGTACCAGAATTTGGTCACACGTATTTATATGATGGTGGAACAGGGCAACGTTTTGATCAAAAAGCGACAGTTGGTGTTATTTATATGATTAAATTAGGTCATATGATTGATGATAAAATGCACGCTCGTTCAATTGGACCTTACTCATTAATTACACAACAACCATTGGGTGGTAAAGCTCAGTTTGGTGGTCAGCGTTTTGGAGAGATGGAAGTTTGGGCATTAGAAGCTTATGGGGCGTCAAGTACACTTCGTGAAATCTTAACAGTAAAATCGGATGATGTTTTAGGAAGAGCTAAAACCTACGAAGCTATTGTTAAAGGTGATTCTATGCCAGAACCAGGTTTACCAGAATCATTTAATGTACTAATGCACGAGCTTAGAGGTCTTGGATTAGACGTTAGATTAGAGGAATAACAACTAAAGGTTAGTTAGGAGATTTTAATCTCCTAACTAATTATATATTTTTACATTTTTAAAATTCGAATCCATCATTATATTATGGCAAGAAAAAACGATAAATACACTGTAAAAAAATTTAATAAAATTTCGATTGGATTATCATCTCCAGAAGCAATTCTAGAGAAATCAAACGGAGAAGTATTAAAGCCAGAAACTATTAACTACCGAACTCACAAACCTGAAAGAGATGGATTATTTTGTGAGCGAATTTTCGGCCCTATTAAAGATTTTGAATGTGCTTGTGGTAAGTACAAGAGAATTCGTTATAAAGGAATAGTTTGTGACCGTTGTGGTGTTGAAGTTACAGAAAAAAAAGTACGTAGAGACAGAGTAGGACATATTAATTTAGTTGTTCCTGTTGCACATATCTGGTACTTTAAATCATTACCTAACAAAATGGGATACCTTTTAGGTTTACCATCTAAAAAGTTAGATATGATTATTTACTACGAACGTTATGTAGTAATACAACCAGCTGGTGCAAAAAATGCAGAAGGAGAACCATTGCAAAAAATGGATTTCTTAACGGAGGAAGAGTATTTAGATATTTTAGAATCATTCCCGGTTGAAAACCAGTATTTAGATGATAAAGACCCAGATAAGTTTATTGCTAAAATGGGAGCTGAATGTTTAATTGACTTATTCAACCGTATTGATTTAGATGAATTATCTTACCAATTACGTCATAAAGCAAATACAGAAACATCTAAACAACGTAAAACGGAAGCATTAAAAAGATTAAACGTTGTTGAATCTTTTAGAGATGCTAATAAGAATAGAGAAAATCGTCCTGAATGGATGATAATGAAAGTAATTCCTGTGACTCCACCAGAATTACGTCCATTAGTACCATTAGATGGAGGTCGTTTTGCAACTTCAGATTTAAATGATTTATACCGAAGAGTAATTATTCGTAACAATCGTTTAAAAAGATTAGTTGAGATTAAGGCTCCAGAGGTTATTTTACGTAATGAAAAACGTATGTTACAAGAATCAGTAGATTCATTATTTGATAACACTCGTAAATCTTCAGCCGTAAAAACTGAATCTAACCGTCCGTTAAAATCATTATCAGACTCTTTAAAAGGTAAGCAAGGACGTTTCCGTCAGAACCTTTTAGGAAAACGTGTTGATTATTCAGCTCGTTCAGTAATTGTTGTTGGACCAGAATTAAAATTATATGAATGTGGATTGCCAAAAGATATGGCAGCTGAATTATACAAGCCTTTCGTAATTAGAAAATTAATTGAAAGAGGAATTGTTAAAACAGTAAAATCTGCAAAGAAAATTATAGATAAAAGAGAGCCAGTTGTATGGGATATATTAGAGAATGTTTTAAAAGGACATCCTGTAATGTTAAACCGTGCTCCTACGCTTCACCGTTTAGGTATACAAGCTTTCCAACCAAAATTAATTGAAGGAAAAGCAATCCAATTACACCCATTGGTATGTACGGCATTCAACGCCGATTTTGATGGGGATCAAATGGCGGTGCATTTGCCATTAGGACCTGAGGCTATTTTAGAGTGTCAGTTATTAATGTTAGCATCACATAATATATTAAACCCAGCAAATGGGGCTCCAGTAACTGTACCTTCACAGGATATGGTACTTGGGTTATATTATATGACTAAAGAAAGAAAATCTACTCCAGAATATCCTATTAAAGGTGAAGGTTTAACTTTTTATTCTCCCGAGGAAGTAACAATTGCTTTTAATGAAAAAGCGGTTGACTTAAATGCGAGTATTAAAGTTAGAACGAAAGACTTTAATGAAAAAGGAGAACTAGTAAATCAAATTATAGCAACTACGGTTGGTAGAGTTTTATTTAATGAAGTTGTACCGGAAGCTGCAGGATATGTAAATGAAGTATTGAATAAAAAATCATTAAGAGATATTATTGGTGAAATATTAAAAGTTACCGATGTTCCTACAACAGGGAAATTCTTAGATGATATGAAAGGAATGGGGTATATGTTTGCATTCCAAGGTGGTTTATCATTTAGTTTAGGTGATATTATTATTCCGCCAGAAAAACATACAATGATTGCTGAAGCAAATGCTCAGGTTGACAATATTATGGTAAACTATAATATGGGTATGTTAACAAACAAAGAACGTTACAATCAGGTAATTGATATTTGGGGTTCTACAAACAACCGTTTGACAGA
Source organism: Lutibacter agarilyticus (assembly GCF_900188235.1). GTDB lineage: Bacteria > Bacteroidota > Bacteroidia > Flavobacteriales > Flavobacteriaceae > Lutibacter > Lutibacter agarilyticus. The sequence continues at coordinate 238,380 of NZ_FZNT01000007.1, forward strand.
ACTTTCTATGAAACGTTTACGTGAAGACCAACAAGGGTTTAACTCGGTATTTATGATGCTTGACTCTGGTGCAAGGGGTTCTAAAGAACAAATTCGTCAGTTAACTGGTATGCGTGGATTAATGGCGAAACCTAAAAAATCAACAGCAGGTGGTGGTGAAATTATTGAGAATCCAATTCTTTCTAACTTTAAGGAAGGATTATCTATTCTTGAATATTTCATTTCTACACACGGTGCTCGTAAAGGTTTAGCGGATACGGCATTAAAAACTGCCGATGCAGGTTACTTAACACGTCGTTTGGTTGATGTATCACAAGATGTTATTGTGAATGAATTTGATTGTGGAACTTTAAGAGGATTAAATGTTGAGCCTCTTAAAAAGAACGATGAAATTGTAGAATCTTTAAGTGAAAGAATTGATGGTCGTGTTTCATTACATGATGTAATTGATCCTATTTCTGAAGAAGTATATGTACAAGCCGGTGAACAAATTTCAACTGAAATAGCAAAACGTATTGAAAGCTCTCCAATAGTGAGTGTTGAAGTACGTTCAGCATTAACATGTGAAGCTAAAAGAGGTATTTGTGCTAAATGTTACGGTCATAGTTTATCCACAAGAAAAATGGTTCAAATTGGTGAAGCTGTTGGAGTTGTTGCTGCACAGTCAATTGGTGAACCAGGTACACAGTTAACATTAAGAACATTCCACGTTGGTGGTGTTGCAGGAAATATTTCAGAAGATAATAAGCTAATTTCTAAATTTGGAGGTAAAGCTATTATTGAAGATTTAAATACTGTAAAAGGTAAAGATACTGATGGTAACGATGTTGATATTGTAATTTCAAGAACTACTGAAATTAAAATAGTTGATAATAAAACAGGTTTAACATTAAGTACTAACAATATTCCTTATGGTTCATATATTTATATTGCTGATGGTGAAAAGTTAAAAACGGATACAGTTATTTGTAAATGGGATCCATTTAACGGTGTAATTGTTTCTGAATTTGCAGGAACAATTCATTATGAAAATATTGAAAAAGGAATTAATTACTTAGTGGAGATTGATGAACAAACAGGTTTCCAAGAAAAAGTAATTATTGAATCTAAAAATAAGAAAACAATACCAACATTATTATTAAAAGATGATAATGACAATGTAATTAGATCATACAACTTACCTGTAGGTGCTCACTTAATTGTTGAGGACGGAGATAAGATTAATTCAGGAATGGTAATTGTTAAAATTCCACGTAAATCAGGAAGATCTGGTGATATTACAGGAGGTTTACCTCGAGTAACAGAATTATTTGAAGCTCGTAACCCATCTAACCCAGCAGTTGTTTCTGCAATTGATGGAGTTGTTTCTTTCGGTAAAATTAAAAGAGGTAACCGTGAAATTATAGTTGAATCTAAATTAGGCGACATTAAAAAGTATTTAATTAAACTTTCTAATCAAATTTTAGTACAAGAAAACGACTATATTAAAGCAGGTATGCCACTTTCTGAAGGAGCTGTAACACCTAACGATATTTTAAATATTGAAGGTCCAGGTAAAGTTCAAGAATATTTAGTGAATGAGATTCAAGAGGTATATAGATTACAAGGGGTGAAAATTAACGATAAGCACTTTGAGGTAGTTGTACGTCAAATGATGCGTAAAGTTAGAATTATTGACTCAGGTGATACCTTATTCTTAGAAAATGAATTAGTTCATAAAAATGATTTCATTGAAGAAAATGATGAAGTTTATGGAATGAAAGTTGTTGAAATTGCAGGTGATTCGGAAACTTTAAAAGAAGGTCAGATTGTATCTGCTCGTCAGTTAAGAGATGAAAACTCTGTTTTACGTAGAGAAGATAAAGCGTTAGTTGAAGCAAGAGATGCACAACCAGCTACTGCCGAGCAAATTTTACAAGGTATTACAAGAGCTTCATTACAAACTAAATCGTTTATTTCTGCAGCATCGTTCCAGGAAACTACTAAAGTATTAAATGAAGCTGCTGTAAGTGGTAAAGTTGATAATTTAGAAGGATTGAAAGAAAATGTAATTGTTGGTAAGAGAATTCCAGCTGGTACAGGTATGAGAATTTACGATAATATGATTGTAGGTTCTAAAGATGAAATGGATGCAAACTTTTAGTTATGAGTGATCAAAAACCGAAAAACGACGGGCAAATAAATATTGAATTAGATGATAAAACAGCGGAAGGAACTTATTCTAACTTAGCTATTATTAATCATTCAGTTTCAGAATTTATCGTTGATTTTATTAGTGTAATGCCAGGGCAACCAAAGGCAAAAGTAAAATCAAGAATTATTCTAACGCCTCAGCACGCTAAACGATTAGCGAAAGCACTTGCTGAAAATGTAAAACGGTTTGAGCAAGCTCATGGTGAAATAAAAGATTATGAACAACCTCCAATTCCAATGAATTTTGGACCAACAGGAGAAGCATAAAAATTAAAATAAAAAAAAGTCGGACAATTGTCCGACTTTTTTTATTTTAAAATCACCTGATCATAAGCACTTTTTAATTTTATAATGACAGCTTCTATTTCTTCTTCATTTAAATGTCCAAAGCCAAAACGAATTGCACAAGTATTTTTATCCTGATAAAGAATTGTTTTTGGTAGATGTAAACCATCTTTTTCGGCTTCTTTAGCTAGTTTTACTAACGATATTTTAGGTTGGAATTGTAACCAAATGGCCAATCCGCCTGAAGGGATTTCCCATTGCGTGGTTTCTGAAAAATAGGTTGTTAAAAGGGAGCATAAACAATCTCGTCTTTTTTTATAGATTACTATATTCTTTTTCATAAGGCGGTATATTTCGCCCTCATTAATTAATTCGGAGAGTATTTGTTCTTGAATTAAATCGCCTTGTTTATCTAGTAATTCTAAATAATTAGTAGCTTCTGAGATTAAGTTTTCTGGAGCTATTATAAATCCTGTTTGAAAACTGGGGAATAAAGACTGCCCAAATTTCCCTAAATAAATAACCATACCATTTGCATCTGCACTTGTCATAGGTAGCATTGCGGAACCTTCAAACTGAAAATCGTAATCAAAATCATCTTCAATAATAGCAAACCCATATTCTTTAGCAAGTTGTAGTAGCTCCAAGCGACGTTCTGCACTTAATTTTATGGTTGTTGGATAATCTCTATGGGCGCATACATATACACATCTAATACTATGTTTTATAAAATGCTTTTTTATGTACTCAATATCTAAACCATCATTATCTACAGGAATTGTTTTTATACTTGCACCTGTTTGTTGAAAAATCATATTAGATGCATAATTACTTAAATGTCCTACTAGTACAATGTCTTTTGGTTTTATTAAGAGTTGAGATACAATGTACAAACTCATTTCTGTACTACGTGTATTTATTAGGTTAGTTGGATTTATATGAAAACCTCTAGTTGCATTTAAGTAATTACATAGTTGAGTTTGGAATACAGAGTTGAAAAATTCGTCTGTTTTGTTCCATTTATTTATCAAGGTTTTTCGTTTCATGGCAGCACTGTACCACCTTGTAAATTGATGTACAGGATGTAAGCGTAAATCGGGTTTACCATCGGTAATGGTATATTTTGCATTAGTTAACTGAACGGTTGATATTAAATGAAATGATTTTTGAAAAGGAAAACCTGTTGTTTTAGCATGTGTATATGCTTCATTAATTTTTTGAGAAGTTGCTTTTATTTTTGCTGTTTTATGCTCTGGTTCTATAACAAATGTACCTTTATTTGGTATAATTTCAACCCAACCTTGTGAAGCTAATTCTTCATAAATTGCAACTGCAGTATTTCTATGTACCTTTAATAATTGACTAAATACACGGGTTCCTGGTAGCATTGTTCCTTTTGTTAAATAGCCGCGCTGTATAGCATTTACAATTTGCCCCGAGACCTGTAAATATAAAGGTTGTGATATAGATTTATCTAAACTAATTAACTGTTTAAAAAGAGCATTAACCGGACTATCTGTCATTTTAAAACTGGACTATATTAATCGTCCGGAAAGTTACTACTTTTGCAGCGTATTTAAAATCAATATTTATGAAAATTAAAATCACTTTAATAATTGTTACATTATTTTATATAATTCAGGCAAAAGCACAAGTTGAGCCTATAAAAAAAGATACGGTTAAATTAAAAGAAGTTGTAGTTACTTCAAACCGAATTTCAGTTCCTTTTTCTAAAACTTCAAGGACTATAAATATAATAAGCTCAGATGATATTTTAAAATCTTCAACAACAAATGTTCCAGATTTATTACAAAACGTAACAGGTGTTGATGTAAGAAGAAGAGGAGTTGATGGTATGCAATCTGATTTATTTATTAGGGGAGGAAATTTCAACCAAACATTGTTATTAATTGATGGTATTAAAATGGATGATCCACAAACTGGTCACCATACTATGAATGGCGTATTGTCTTTTGCTGATATTGAAAGAATTGAAGTCGTAAAAGGTCCTGCAGCACGTGTTTACGGACAAAATGCATTTACAGGTGCTGTAAATTTAGTTTCAAAAAAAGTAACTGAAAACTCTTTAAATGTAGGCGTTAATTACGGTTCGTATAATAATTTAAAGGTAGGAGCTTCTGTAGGTCAAACATATACAGATGGTAATCTATTTGCTTCAGTTACCTATCAGGAATCTGACGGATATAGATACAATACCGATTTTGAAAATGTGATGGCTTTTTTGAAGTCTGATTTTAAAAATTTCAATTTAACCACTTCATTTGCACAACGAAATTTTGGAGCAAATGGGTTTTATGCAAGTCCAGCATATATTGATCAGTACGAAGAAACGCAGACAAGTTTAGTTGCACTGTCTGCTAATTATGGTTCAGAAACGGTAAAAATTAAACCTAGAATTTATTGGAGAAGAAATCAAGATATGTACTTATTTTTAAGGCAGGATCCTGATTATTTTAGAAATTTACATATTTCTAATAAAATTGGCGTTGAAACTAATGTTGAAATTTCTTCAAAAGTGGGTAAAACGGGAATTGGTTTTGATGCGTCAAGAATATTTTTAGTGAGTAATAATTTAGGAGATCATAACCGTACAAGTATTACAGGTTTTGTAGAACAACGTTTTGTTTTATCTAATGAAAGATTAGACATTACACCGGGTGTTGCTGTGAGTTATTTTTCTGATTTTGGTACAGAAGCTTTTCCTGGAATTGATGTAGGTTATAAAGTATCTGATGTTGTTAGAATTTATGGTGATTTTGGTTACACGTATCGTGTACCAACTTTTACCGAAATGTTTTATGTTGGACCTACAACAATTGGAAACCCTGATTTAGAACCAGAATCTGCCTTGTCTGAAGAAATAGGTATTAAAATTAAAGGAAGAAATATCAACTTTGATATGGCGATTTTTAATAGAAAATCTGAAAATTTAATTGATTGGTCTAAAGATAATGAAGAGGATAAGTGGGAAACAAGAAACTTTAGTGAAGTTAAAACTAACGGAATTGAAGCCTCTATTAACTACAATTTTAACTTCTTAAGGTATAATCAAAATTTGTTAGTAGCTTATACTTATATTAATGATGATATTTTAGATGCTGGTGTTGAATATACAAGATACTCATTAAATAGTATCAAGCATCAATTCAATACAGGATTTAATTTTCAAGTGACTCCAATTTTCACCGAAAATATATCGTACAGATATGTACAACGAACTGATGGTGAAAGCTACAACGTAGTTGACGCTAGAATTTCAGCCAACTTAAAAAATGGAATGCAGTTTTCTTGTATAGCAAATAATATATTTAATGCTGAATACACAGAGACTAATTTAGTTCCAATGCCTAAGGGCAATGTGATGTTCGGATTTACATATAGTATTTATTAGAATTAATAGTGTAAAAAATTATATAACATAGTTTTTTTCTATAGGTATATAATTTTTTAAGATAGCATAGTTAACTCCTAAGCTTTAGTTATGTCGTAATTTTGCAGCCTAAAATAACTGAAAAATGAAAGCGACTAAAAAAAGAAAAAACGAAGAAACTAAAAAAAGAGCATTGGTTCTTGATTTTAGAAATACTAAAAGTACAACCTGGAACAGTAAAAGGAGATTTGGGTTGTAATAAAATAAATAAGAGTTAAAAAAAACGATAGGCTTAGTCCTATCGTTTTTTTTTGTGTAATTTTTCAATGAAATTTATATGTAATACTGCAGTTAAAATCAATTAATTTAAACTTATGTTAATTGTGAATGGCATTTTTGTTTAAATATTGAAATTATTAAAATTAAATGCTAATATATTGTGAAAAATGTAATTTAGGTGTTGTAGGTGATTTAATTTATTTTTATATTTGATACAGTAAAAATAACCGCTTAATAAACCAATATAACTATAAGAATAGAAGAAAATAACATTATAAATTGTTTGAATTAAAAGCGATAGGCATACCTATCGCTTTTTTAGGCTTTTATCTATACTCAAAATAATTCACTTGTATCTATTGCTAAGTTACCAATAAAGGAAATTGTCTTTTTTATTTCAGTACTTAGCACAATATCATTTTCAACAAAAGGAACTTCACTTCTGTATGACTGTAAAAAAGATTCTAAAAAGGGAGATGTTTTTATAGGCTTTCTGAAATAAAGAGCTTGTGAAGCATTTAATAATTCTATGGCCAAAATGGTTTCAATATTATCAACTATTTTTTTTGCTTTTGTAGCTCCATTAGCGCCCATACTTACGTGATCTTCTTGTCCGTTGCTTGATACTATAGAATCTACAGATGATGGAGTAGCCAATTGTTTATTTTGACTTACAATACTTGCAGCGGTATATTGTGGTATCATAAACCCGCTATTTAGTCCTGGGTTTTTCACTAGAAATGGAGGTAAACCTCGTAAGCCCGAAACCAATTGAAAAGTTCTTCTTTCTGAAATATTTCCTAACTCAGCCATTGCAATACTTAAAAAGTCAAATGCTAAAGCCAATGGTTGTCCATGGAAATTTCCGCCAGAAATTATTTCATCGGTATCAATAAAAATATTTGGATTATCTGTTACTGAATTTATTTCTGTTAAAAAAACTTGTTTGCAATAGTCCAAAGCATCTTTAGTTCCGCCATGAACTTGTGGCATACATCTAAATGAATATGGATCTTGCACATGTTCTTTAGAAACATTAATTAATTCACTCCCTTCTAAAAACTCATTTATTCGCTTAGCTGTTTTTATTTGTCCGTTATGAGGCCTAATTTTATGTATTAGCTCATTAAACGGAGATTTTCTACCATCAAATGCTTCTAATGACAATGTTCCAATTAAATCGGCCAGATATGATAATTTAAAAGAATTTAAGATTAATGAAACACCGTAAGCACTCATAAACTGTGTTCCATTTAACAAAGCCAAGCCTTCTTTTGATTTTAGTTGTATAGTATCCCAATTGAATAATTTTATTAATTTACAACTCGAAATTTTTTCATTTTTGTAATAAACTTCACCTTTTCCAATTAAAGGTAAAGATAAATGAGCTAAAGGTGCTAAATCTCCTGAAGCTCCTAATGAACCTTGTGTGTAAACCACAGGTATAATATCATTATTGTAAAAATCAATCAATCGTTGTACGGTTTCAACCTGAACGCCTGAGTAGCCATAGCTTAAAGATTGAATTTTAAGAAATAACATTAACTTTACAATTTCTTTTGGCACTTCACTACCCGTTCCACAGGCGTGACTCATCACCAAATTTTCTTGAAGTAACTGTAAATTTTCACTATTAATTTTTACATTACATAAAGAGCCAAATCCGGTATTTATACCATAAATAGGTGAGGCGTCTTTTTTTATTTTTTCATCTAAATATTTTCTACAATTTTCAATGCTTTGAATTGCTTTTTCAGAAAGTTCTAATTTTTTATCTGAAAAAATAAGAGAATCTAAAAATTTAAATGTAATTGTTTCATTATTAATAAAATGGATGCTATTCATTTGATTGTTTTAAGATTTTAAAAGTCTATATTCTTGGTAATATATGCAAATTATTTGTTAAAATATTTCGCTATTTAGGTAATTGATTATTTAATTTTATCTTTGGTAACTTATAAAAAAAACTCCAACTTATAATGAAAAAAATATGGATCCTTATAGTATTAATTTCAGTAGTTTCATGTAAAAATGAAGTACCTGTAGATTATGCTATTATTTCGGGAAAGATCACCAATACATCTAATGAAGATTTAATGATAATAAGTACAGATAGGTACTTTAAACAAGTAATAAATGTAAATGAAGATGGGACATTTTTAGACACTTTAAGAGTGCAACCAAATATTTATTGGTTGTTACAAGGTAAAAACGGTGTTGAAATTTTTATTGAAAATGGAAATGTATTAACAGTTGATTTTGATACAAAAAACATGGATAGCTCTATTGCTATTTCAGGTAAAGGTTCCGAAATTTCAAATTACCTATTGGTGAAAAACAATAAGGTGAAGGAAATTATTGGAAGTGGATCAGGAATTTTTAAAAAAGAAGAAGCTGAATACAAAGCTATTCGTTTAGAAGTTAAGAATACAACTACAGCAATTTTAGAAAACTCGAAAGGTATTTCAGAAGCGTTTAAAGCTAAAGAATTACGTAATATTAATTATGAATACATTCATCAACTAAATATTTATGAAGTTTATCACGCTCATTATGCACAAAAAGAAGGATTTAAGGTTTCTGAAGATTTTTTAAAAGATGTTGAAAAAGTTACAGATTTTAATAATGAAGAGGATTTTTTATATTCAAAAAGTTATCAAGACATTGTAACTAGTAATTATAGTGATGAAGCTGTTAAATTGATTGAGCAAGATTCAATTTCAGAGGGTTTAGCATCTTTAATGGCTCTTAGTAAAGCCACAAACGCAACAATAAAAAACAAGTTGTTATATAATGATGCAAAGTACGGAATTACGTATACGAATAATTTAGAAGCATATTATAAGTTCTATATGGACAATTCAACCAATGAAGAATATAAGGCCGAAATAACAAAAAGTTATAACAAGCTTAAAACTGTTGCTAAAGGGCAACCTTCTCCTAAATTTGAGAACTATGAGAACTTTAATGGTTCAACAACTTCATTAGACGATTTTAAAGGAAAATATGTTTATGTAGATGTTTGGGCAACTTGGTGCGGACCTTGTAAACGTGAAATCCCTTCATTAAAAGAAGTAGAGAAAAAGTATCATGGTAAAAATATTGAATTTGTAAGTATCTCGGTTGATAAACAAAAAGATCACGAAACCTGGAAAAAAATGGTTGAGGATATGGAGTTGAAAGGAGTTCAATTATTTGCCGACAAAGATTGGGAATCTCAATTTGTTCAGGATTATTTAATAAAAGGTATTCCTAGGTTTATTTTGATTGATTCAAAGGGGAATATTGTAAATGCAAATGCTCCAAGACCATCAAGTGAAAAATTAATTGAATTATTTAATGAGTTAAAAATATAAAAGATAAATGAAAAATATTATTTGGGTTTTAGTAATTATAGTAATGGCTTCTTGTACGTCACAAGAGAAAGAGTTTTCGGCCTTAAAGGGAAATGTAAATGAGGGTGTTTCTTCAATAATAATACAAGGAAAAGGGTATTCTAAAACTATTTCGGTAAATGAAGATGGAACGTTTTCTGATACATTAAAAGCTCCTGAAGGTATGTATGGTTTAATTGCTGGAAACAGCAGATCTTCTCTTTTTTTAAAAAATGGATACGATTTAAGTCTAGAATTTGTTGAAGCTGATAATTCAGTTCTATTCTCTGGAACTGGAGCAGAAACGAACAACTACCTTAAGGAAAAGGCTGCTTTCTTTATGAGTGATTATGGAGATCCTAAATCTTATTTTAAATTAGAAAAATCTGATTACGATTTAAGATTAGTTGCGGCTAAAGCAGAATTTAATAAATCAACTATTGATGTTTCAAAAGTAGATTCAACAGTTGCTGCAATGGTAGCACAAAGTGATAAGCAACTTTTTGCTTATGTTGAAAGTAATTATGAGCAAAACCATGCAAGTTTAGTGAAATTAGCAAAAGGGAAACCATCGCCTGTTTTTACAGATTATGAAAATTTTGCTGGTGGAACAACTTCATTGAATGATTTAAAAGGAAAATATGTATATATTGATGTTTGGGCAACCTGGTGCGGACCTTGTAAACGCGAGATTCCATCTTTAAAACTTTTAGAAAAGGAATACCACGGAAAAAATATTACGTTTGTAAGTATTTCTGTTGATAATGTTGATGGTAGAAGAGGGAGTCATGATAGTTGGTTAAAAATGGTTGAAGAACAACAATTAGGTGGTGTACAATTATTTGCAGATAAAGATTTTAGTTCTGATTTTATTCAAGCTTATGACATAAATAGTATTCCAAGATTTCTATTAATTGATCCAAAAGGAAATATTGTTGATTCAAATACGTTGAGACCATCAGATCCTAATATTAAAAGTTTTTTTACAGAATTAGGAATTTAACCAATTCAAAAATTAAGAATAAAAAAGGCTGAAATTAGTAAATTTCAGCCTTTTTCAGGTTCAATAAAGTTAAGTTACGCTTCACTGTCAGCTATTTCTTCTTGATGAAATAAATCTAAAATGGCTTCAGCTAAATAATCTAGAATAGTAGTTGCTGTAAATGTTTCGTAGCTTGTTTTTTGAAGTGCCAAATCTGCAGTTTTACCGTGTAAGTATACTCCAAAAATTGCGGCATGTAAAGGTTGGTAGCCTTGAGCTATTAAGCCTGTAATTATACCCGTTAAAACATCTCCACTTCCGCCAGTTGCCAAGGCAGGATTTCCTGTTGAATTTATGTATAATTGCTGTTCATCAATTACTGTTGTATGTGCACCTTTTATAACTAAAATGACATTGTACTTTGTTGAAAAAGAAATAGCTTTTTCTAATTTTTCATAGTCATTTTTCCAAACTCCTAATAGACGTTGTAATTCTTTAGGATGTGGTGTTAATACTGATTTATTTGGTAAATATTGTAGTAATGATTCGTTTTTTGAAAGTAAGTTTAAAGCATCAGCATCAATCACTAATTGCGTTTTATTTTCTTTTAAAAAAGCTTCAAATCCAACAGCAGTTTTATCTGTAGTTCCCATTCCAGGGCCTATTCCTATAACAGTTGGTTTTGTTTTAAAATTATAGTACGTCAATAGTTTTTCAGAATCAACTTCAACCATTGCTTCTGGTACTGAAATTTGTAGAATTTGATAACCGCATTTAGGTAAATATGCAGAAACCAATCCGCTACCAATTTTTAAGGCAGCTTTTGTTGCTAAAGTTACTGCTCCAATTTTCCCAAAACTGCCTCCAATTATTAGCGAATGTCCGAACATTCCTTTGTGAGACCATTTGTTTCTAGATTGGTACATTGGTATTACATCGTTTTTTGTGATATAATGAGTAGTTGGTAATAGGCTCTCAATAAAATTGGTGTCTAAACCTATATCTAGCACTTCCCAAGTATTTAGAAACTCATTGTTTTCAGGTAGAAGGAAAGCAAGTTTTGGAGTTTGAAAAGTTAAAGTGTGGCCTGCTCGTAATACCGATGATTTGTCTGTTACAGATTTATCTCCAAACATTCCCGAAGGGAAGTCAATAGCCAATGTAAAAACTTTAGTGTTATTGATGTATTGTATTAGTTTTTTTGTGAATCCTGATGGTTTTCGATTGAGACCAATTCCAAAAATGGCATCTATTACAATATCTTCAAAATCTACCTCTGGAAAATCACCCTCATCATTTATAATTTTAGGCCATTCAGCTATTTCTTTTAAACGATTGTAATTTGTTAAAAACTCAGGGCTACGTTTGTCGCTAAAGTTTACAACATAACAATTTACATTGTATCCATGTTGAAATAAATGCCGAGCTATTACTAGTCCATCACCTCCATTATTTCCAATTCCGCAAAACACATGAATTTTTATGTTTTGACCTTGAAGCCGCGAGTGCAACCACTCAAAACAAAGTGTTGCAGCATGCTCCATTAATTCTAATGATGTGATTTTTGTGTTATTTATGGTAGCTTTGTCGGCTAGTGCAAATTGTGAAGGAGAAAGTATGTACATAGCATAAAAATAATAAAAAAAACCTCTCAAAAATGAGAGGTTTTTTATTATTTTTTAGCCTTTAAATTCACCCATTTTCAGGTATTTTTCCATTCGCTTTTTAACAAGCATTTTTGGAGTTAAGTCTTTCAGTTCATCATAAGCTGCTAAAATAGTTTTTTCAACTTCTTTAAAGGCGTTCTCTCTATCATAGTGAGCACCACCTAGCGGCTCTTTAATAATACCGTCAATAATATTTAATTTTTTCATATCCTCAGCAGTTAATTTTAACGCTTCGGCAGCTTCTTCTTTATGTTCCCAACTTCTCCATAAAATAGAAGAACAAGATTCAGGAGAAATAACAGTATACCAAGTGTTTTCCATCATATATACTCTATCTCCAACTCCAATTCCAACAGCTCCACCAGAAGCACCTTCACCAATAACAATAGTAATAATAGGTGTTTTTAAGCGAGTCATTTCAAAAATATTTCTTGCAATAGCTTCACCTTGACCACGTTCTTCAGCTTCTAAACCAGGGTATGCTCCAGGTGTGTCTAATAAAGTAACTACAGGAATTCCAAACTTTTCAGCCATTTTCATTAAACGCAATGCTTTTCGGTAGCCTTCAGGATTAGACATTCCAAAATTTCTGTATTGTCTGGTTTTGGTATTATATCCTTTTTGTTGGCCAATAAACATAAAAGATTGGTCTCCAATTTTACCTAAACCACCAACCATAGCTTTATCGTCTTTCACAGTTCTATCTCCATGTAACTCCATAAAAGTTTCACCACAAAATGAGTTTATATGATCTAATGTGTATGGTCTGTTTGGGTGTCTAGACAGTTGTACACGTTGCCAAGCTGTTAAGTTTTTGTAAATATCGTTTTTGGTTTTTAGCAATTTTTTTTCAATGTTTTTGCAACTTTCAGTTACATCTACATCACTTTCTTTACCAATAAGTGCGCATTTAGTAAGTTGTTCTTCTAAATCTTTAATTGGTAATTCAAAATCTAAATATTCCATGTCTTTACTTTTGATTGTAGCTACAAATATAATAACTTCTAAAAATCAAGGCTCTAATTTATGCCTTTTTTTTATTTTTCAGTATTCCATTTGTAATTACAGTTATTAATATGATAAGTGCACCGAAATAAAAAGGTGTGCTCATTTTTTCTTTATCGCCAAAAATTAGTAAGGCAAGTATAATTGCATATACAGGTTCTAAATTAATAGTTAGCATAACCGTATATGGGGTAAGGTGTTTCATTATTTGAACTGAAACAATAAATGCATAGGCAGTACAAATACTACTTAAAATAAATAGGTATAACATATCTGAATTGGTTAAACTAAAACTTTCAGTTGTAAAACCTGTAGTAAATAAAATATAAATGGTTATAAATGCAACGCCAAAAAATAGTTGATAAAATGAAATTACATCAGCATTGTGTTTTTGAATATATAAGCCATTTAAAACGGTGAATAAAGCTGATAAAAAAGCAGCAATTAATGCATAAACAATTCCTAAAGTGTATTGGCTTTCTACGTTAAAAATTAGATATAAACCACCAACTACAATTAATCCGAAAATGAGTTCTAATGGAATTAATTTCCGTTTAAAAAAGAAAGGTTCTATGAGCGATGTAAATAAAGCACCCGTGCTCATTGAAACTAAAGCTACTGAAATGTTTGAAACTTTTATGGCTGAGAAAAAGAAAATCCAATGCAGTGCAATAAGTACGCCTCCAATAAAAAATTTAAGCAATGCTTTTGGGTTAACTTTTAATGGTTTTTTACGAACAATAAAGTAAATAAAAACAATAACTGTTGCTATTAGCATACGATACCAAACTAGTGGGATTGCATCAATATTAATTAATGCGCCTAAAATAGCTGTAAACCCCCAAATAAAAACCAATAAATGAAGATGTAAGTAATTTTTTAAATTAGTTTTTGGCATTTTTTAAATATAAATATAAGGCTAAAGCACCAAAGAAAATATTAGGCAACCATACTACAACAAATGAATTAGTATCGGCTCCTGCACCTAAAACTTCAGCAATTTTTAATAAAAAAACATAAACAAACATTAATGTAATTCCAATTGCTAAATTTACCCCCATTCCTCCTCGTTTTTTTCTAGATGCTAATGAAACGGCTAAAAAGGTTAAAATATAAGATGATATAGGTAAACTTGTTCTTTTATGAAGTTCAACCAAATAACTATTTAGGTTGCTAACACCACGTTCTTTTGATTGATTAATGTACCTATTTAATTCAATCGAATTCATTTCTTTTGCCATGTAATCGATGTTAACTAAATCTTTTGGTTCAAAATTAAAAACAGTATCTAATTTGTTTCCATGTACAATACTATCACGATCTTTTAAGATAAATCTTTTTCTATAATTGATTAAAGTATACGTGCTGTCTTTTTCAATCCACCGAATGTTATCGGCCATTAATTTTTGAGTTAGTTTATTCTCTTCAAAAATTTCATAAGAAAAATTATAACCAATATTTCTGTCAACAGTATAATTTTTAATAAAAATATAATCGTTCGGACCTAATTGTAAATTAATGTTTGAAATAAAATTGGTATTTAATTTCTTGCTTTTTATGTAAGTCAAATTAAATTTATCGAATATTTCATTACTTTTAGGTACTACAAAATGATTCATAGTTAAGGCAAAAACCGTAACAATTGTAGCTCCAATAAAGTATGGTTTTAAAAAACGTGTAAATGAAATTTTAGCAGAATGAATTGCAATAATTTCAGTATTTCCAGCCAGTTTTGAGGTGAAAAATATAACAGCTATAAACAGTGCTAAAGGCATAAAAGTATTGCCATAAATAACAACAAAGTTTACATAGTAATCTCTAATGATTTCTCCTACTGATAAATTAGCATGACGTAAAAATTTGTCTACTTTTTCAGCAACATCAATGGCAATAGCAATAGGTATTAATAGTACTAATACTAATATAAATGAACTGAGGTATTTTTTTAATATGTATTTGTCTAATATTCTCAAGTTTAATTATTTTTTTACGAGAATTAAGTATTACAATCGTTTATCCATTTGTTTTACCATTCGGTTTTTCCATTCGGTAAAATCTCCGGCTAATATATGTTTTCTTGCTTCTCTAGTCAACCATAAATAAAAGCCTAAATTATGAATAGAAGCAATTTGTTTTCCTAACAATTCTTTGGAAGCAAATAAATGACGTAAATAGGCTTTTGAATACATGGTATCTACAAACGTAGTTCCCATTTCATCAATAGCTGAAAAATCGTTCTCCCATTTTTTGTTTTTAATGTTTATGGTTCCGTGGGCTGTAAAAAGCATACCGTTTCGTGCATTACGAGTTGGCATTACACAGTCAAACATATCAATACCTAAGGCAATATTTTCTAAAATATTAATAGGAGTACCAACCCCCATTAAATATCGTGGTTTATCTTCAGGAAGAATGGCGGTAACAACTTCAGTCATTTCATACATTTCTTCTGCAGGTTCTCCTACTGAAAGCCCACCAATAGCATTTCCTTCAGCACCAACAGATGCAATATATTCGGCCGATTGTTTTCTTAAATCTTTATAAGTACTTCCTTGAACAATAGGGAAAAACGTTTGGCTATAATCGTATTTAAAAGGTACTTTTTCTAAATGATTGATACAACGCGTTAACCAACGATGTGTCATATGCATAGAACGTTTTGCGTAGTTGTAATCGCAAGGGTATGGCGTACATTCATCAAAAGCCATAATAATATCAGCTCCTATAGAACGCTGAATTTCCATCACATTTTCTGGAGTAAAAGTATGGTAAGAGCCATCAATATGACTTTTAAATTTTACGCCTTCTTCTTTAATTTTTCTTCTGCCAGATAGCGAATAAACTTGATAACCACCACTATCCGTTAATATATTCCGATCCCAATTCATAAATTTATGCAAACCACCAGCTTGCTCTAAAATTTTTGTTTGAGGACGTAAGTATAAGTGGTAGGTATTTCCTAAAATTATATCAGGATTTATTTCGTCTTTTAATTCGGTTTGGTGCACACCTTTTACAGTACCTACTGTGCCTACAGGCATAAATATAGGTGTTTCAATAGTACCGTGATCGGTAGTAATTACACCAGCTCTTGCTTTACTTTGAGCGTCTTTAGATTTTAATTCAAATTGCATAGTCGGCAAAGATAGTTATATAACTTTTAATGTTGAAAGTTTAAAAGTCAAAAGTTTAAGGGTAAAAAGCATTTGTATTTAAATTGCTTAACGTCTTTTTTTTCTTTTAGGTTGAAAACGTTTGTCAGTGTTTTTAGGAATAAACTTCTTTTTTGGAGGTGTTTTTTTTTGAACATTTTTAGAAGCTTCTTCTGTTTTAGATGAAGCAGCCGTCATTTCATTTATTAAGGACATTTCATCATCAGTCAATTCACGCCAGGCACCTTCAGCCAACCGTTCTAAATGAACGTTCATAATTCGGGTGCGTTTAAGCTTGGTAACTTCATAGTTTAAATACTCACACATTCTTCTAATTTGCCTATTTAAACCTTGCGTTAATATTATTTTGAAAGTGGTTTTATTCACCATTTCAACCAAACATTTTTTAGTAGTGGTTCCTAAAATAGGAATACCATTACTCATTTTTTGAATAAATTCAGGCGTAATTGGTTTGTCAACCGTTACTACATATTCTTTTTCGTGATTGTTACCAGCTCTTAGAATTTTATTTACAATATCACCGTCGTTGGTTAAAAAAATTAAACCTTGCGAAGGTTTGTCTAACCTTCCAATAGGAAATAAACGTTCAGGATGCCCAATAGCATTTACAATATTATTTCGCTCTTTTGAATCTGTTGTGCAAACAATTCCAACAGGTTTATTGTAAGCTATGTATAGTGTTTTTGGTTTTGCTTTTAGCGATTGTCCATTTACCTTAACAATATCGCCCTCAAAAATACGGTTACCTAACTGTGCAGGTTTCCCGTTAATCGTAACTTTTCCGTCAAGTATAAATTTCTCAGCTTCTCTACGTGAACAAATACCAGTACTACTGATGAATTTATTGATGTTGGTAGAGTTTTCGTTTGTTTTTTTCACAAGGGTAAATTTCTCGCTGCGAAGTTACTAAATAATCTGAATTTTAGATTCTAATAACGTAGAAATCAAATAATTTTACCGTTGGCTATTTTTGTAATTTACCAACGGTAAAAAAGAAAAAGAATTAAACTAATTTTAATTTAGTTTAAAATATTATGGGGAGTTGTATGCTGTAATCACTTTTATTTTTTGAATTCCAACGTTTTTTTTAAAACGGATATTTCACCAAAATTAGCAAGTGCTATTCTAACTAGTCCGTTTTCAAATTCTTCAATAACGGTAGCATTCATATCACCTCCGTAAATAACTTCATCACCTTTTTTAAAAGAAAAGTTATATGCTATAGATTGGTTTGCTTTCATAATTATGAATGTTTTAAAACAGGTTCATTTTTGTTACTGAAATCTCTTGAATCATTTCAACTTCTTTTTCGGTTAATGCTTCATTGTTTAAAGAAGAGAGTAGTTGAATCAATTCTTCAGAATCGTCAATTGGCAGAACTTCTGAGTCAAAATCTATTTGATTTAATAAGTGCTCAATTTTATTTGCCGCAAGAATTTTATTTTGTTCTTTATTAATTTTTAAAGTTGACAATAATTTAATGCTAGAAATTACTTGATGTATCATTTGAAATTTGTTTACGATGTTTATATTCGGTAAAATTATGTTAAAAGGCTAGTTTAGGGAACGACACGGTATGTCAGATTCTGTTTTTTTACCTATTTTTACAAGATTCAGGTTAAATACTATTTTATGAAGAGATACGAATCTATTGGTGAACTTTTAATTGATTACAGGGCGTTTAATAATTTATCTCAAACAGATTTTGCAGATTTGTTAAAAGTAGATACGCGTACAATTCAAAGATGGGAGAGAGGTCAAACTTTAGTGAAAAGTGAGAAGGAAGAAGAAATAGTGGTAAAAACATTACTGCCTTACCAATTGGTTAGAAATTTAAATGCAGCCGTTGTAATACCTACTTTCTACGATTTTAGAATTCGAAAATATTCATTATCAGAAATATCAAATGAAACACCAGATGCACTTTGGTTTAAAAGAGAGTTGGCTTCAAAAAATAAAAATATTCGTACAATTGATTTTAGTTTTGATAAAAAATACTTGGTTAAATATTTCGAATTTCAAAAGGAAGTGCCCAATAGTATTTTAAAAGCCATTGAAAAAGGTATTAAATTACTTCCAGAATTAAATTTAATAATTACCGATGACTCGGGTTATTATTCAGGACATAGTATAGTTTTACCTATTAAACAATCTACTTTTCTTAAAATGAAAAACAAAGAATTAAGAGAAGATGAATTAACAGAAAACGATGTTGTTTCAAACCATACACAGGAACCTCAAGTTTTTTATAATTACGAAATTTCTGTTGACTGTAATACGAACTTGTATTATATGGTTCGTGAGTTTTTAAGTTTTTTTAAAAACTTAAAATCAAAATATATTTATGGCGGCTATGTTTTTAGGTACGATACTTATAAAATGAATGAACAAGTTGGGTTAAATGTTGTTTGGGAAGAAGAACCTAGGCTTGATAAGTCGGGTATTGAAATTTTTCCTCGATTTTATGAAGGAACTTTTGAAGAATATTTAAAAGAATAACGACTCGTTATTTCGTTTCTTATCTGATTTTTTAGCATTTAAGCTTTTTTTAAAAGGAAATCTGTTATTTTTGGTAGTGCGTTTTTTTATTTTTACGTATTTAAATTAAAACAACAGCTATGAATGCATTTGAAAGTATACAAGTTTTAAAAAAGAATATGTCCAAATCAATAATTGGGCAACAAAAATTAATTGATCAGTTAATATTAGTTTTATTAGCAAACGGAAATGTGCTGTTAGAAGGCTTGCCAGGTTTGGCTAAAACTCGTGCAATAAAAGCTTTGTCAAAAGAACTAAACTGTGGATTAAGTCGTATTCAATTTACACCAGATTTATTGCCTTCAGATATTACAGGTACAGAAATTTACCAACCAGAAACCGAAGAGAAATTTATTTTTCAGAAGGGCCCCATTTTCAACAACCTTATTTTAGCCGATGAAATTAACCGTTCACCAGCCAAAGTGCAATCGGCACTTTTAGAAGCAATGGAAGAGCGTCAAGTTTCGGTTGCAGGTAAAACTTATAAAATGGAGCCTTTATTTATGGTAATGGCTACGCAAAATCCTGTAGAGCAAGAAGGAACTTATCCGTTACCTGAAGCACAAATGGATCGATTTTTAATGCATGTAACTATTGATTATCCTGATAATAATTCAGAGTTAGCAATTATGCGTTTGAATAGAGCAGAGCAAAAAAAGAGTGAACCATTAGTAACAGAGAAATTATCACCACAAGTTATTTTTGATGCTAGAGAAGAAATTTCTCAAGTAAAAATTTCAGAAAGTATGGAGCGTTATATTGTTGATTTAATTTCAGCAACTAGAACTCCTGAAAAATACAACGAAGAATTAGCAAGTTGGATAGACTTTGGAGCAAGCCCGAGAGGAACAATAGCTATTGATAGAGCTGCAAGAACACATGCTTGGATGGAAGGTAAAAGTACAGTGACACCCGATAATATTCGAGCTGTTGTGCACGATTGTTTACGTCACCGTTTAATTTTAAGCTATGAAGCCAATGCTGAAGGAATTACAGCAAATGATGTAATTAATGAAGTGTTAAAGTTTGTAGCTGTTGTAGGTTAAGCTCTTCTTTCTATGAAAAATAATTCAAAATATCCAGCTGATATATTTGTTTCACTTCAAGATTTGTTGCGAATGGAACATATTGCCTCAGGTTTTAGTTTTTTAGCTAAAAAGCAAAAAGTACGAAGTATTTTAGGAGGAAAACATGCATCTAAATTACGGGGGCGTGGATTAGATTTTGAAGAGGTTAGAAATTATGTAGCTGGTGATGATATTCGGAATATTGATTGGAAAGTAACCGCACGCACTCAAAAAACACATACCAAAGTATTTAGTGAAGAAAAAGAAAAACCTGCTTTGATTGTTGTAGATCAATCTAAGTCTATGTTTTTTGGTTCTCAAAAAAAAATGAAATCGGTAGTAGCAGCAGAATTGGCTGCGTTGGCTGCATTTCGAATTTTAAAAGAAGGAGATAGAGTTGGAGGTGTTGTTTTTGCTGATGACGGTATAGACATTGTGTTTCCAAAAAGAGATCGTAAAAATATAGTAAGATTTTTAGAGAAAATTGTAACAAGAAATCGAGAACTAGCAACTTCAATTCCATTAGATTTTCAAGCATCTTTAAAAGAAGTATTTGCTAAAATTAGAAATATTGTTACCCATGATTTTCTAGTTATTATTATAGGTGATTTTCATAGATATTCGCCTGAAGTGGTTAAAAGTATCATACAAATTTCACAACATAATGATGTGATTTTGTCTAAAGTATACGATCTAATGGAACGAACTATTCCATCAACTTCCTTAATAGCTGGAGACGGAGAAAAGCAATTGGTAATTGATGGAAGGAATAAACAAATAACAGCTAATTTTGAAAAAGGGTTTGATCAAGATTTTGCTGAGTTTTCTGCGCAAATGAAAAAACACCGAATTCCTATTATTTTAACGGATACGGTTACCAATGTTGAAGAGCAGTTAAAAGAAACTTTAAAAGGACGTAAAAAATGAACATAAAACTCTTTTTTATTTCTTTGTTAGTTTGTCTTCAACAAGAAAAAGTTATCAATAATATTGGGCCAATTTTAGAGCCTGATCCTGTATTGTTTACTTTTGAAACTAAAGGTTGGTTGGTGTTAGGAATTCTAGTTTTTATTTCAATTTTAATCATAGCGTTAAAGTATTATAAATCGTACAAAAAGAATTTGTATAGAAGAAACGCTCTTAAAAAATTGAAAGCTATTCAAAGTGAAAATTCTAAAAATCACCTTAAAATAAATCAGTTAAATATTTTATTGAAACAAGTGGCAATCACCACATTTGGACGAGAAAAAGTTGCAAATATGTATGGTGAAGATTGGTTGTTATTTTTGGAATCGACTTCTAAAAACACAAAATTCAGTAATTATTCAGTTGTTTTTTCGAATGCGATTTATGAAAATGAAGATGTAACTGAAGTAGATTTTAAAACAATTATTCAATTAACAAAAAACTGGATACAGTCTCATGCCTGAAAATTTTGAAATAGCGCACCTTTGGGTATTTTGGTTGTTGCCTTTGCCAATATTAGTGTATTGGTTGCTACCTCCATTGCGTTTAAAAAGTGCATCATTGGCTATTCCTAATTTTAAAAAAGTTGAAGAGTATACTGGTGAAAAACTTCGTAATTCAGCTTTAATTAAAAGAAAAGGTTTTTTTAAAGTTGTATTTTTATTTATAATTTGGGTCTTATTATTAGGTGCTATTTCATCTCCACAATTGGTTGCAGAACCTGAGTTAAAAGTGAAAACCTCGCGTAATTTTTTAATTGTTGCTGATATTTCTTTTAGTATGGCGCAAAAAGATTGGGTAAATAATGGTCAAAAAGTAAGGCGTTGGGATGGAGTAAAAAGTGTAGTGCACGATTTTATAGATAAACGAGAAGGTGACAGAATGGGCTTGATTTTTTTTGGGTCAAGTGCTTATATTCAAGCGCCATTTACACCCGATTTAAAAACTGTTGATGAAATGTTGGAAGGCGCTGATGTTGGAATGGCAGGACAAATGACAAACATTGGAAAAGCCATTGTGAAGGGAATTGAAATGTTTGATCAAGACACCATTAAAACCAAAGTAATGTTGTTGTTAACTGATGGAATTGATGCCGGAACCGATATTTTGCCGTTAGATGCAGCTGATTTGGCTAAGAAAGATTCTATTTTAGTATATACAATTGGAATTGGAGATCCAAATAGTGGTGGTTCAGATTTAGATGAAAGAACGCTGGAGCAAATTTCAGAATTAACAGATGCACAGTATTTTAGAGCCATTGATTCTGAACGTTTGAATGAGATTTATGAAGAATTAAATAAACTAGAACCTATAGAGTTTGAAGAAGAAGAATTTAAACCAAAAACATTGCTCTATTTTTATCCCTTAGGTTTGGCTTTATTTTTAATCATTTTACAATCGTTGGTGTTGAGTTTATTTAAAGTGTTGAAACAATTAAAAAATAAAAATTCCAATGGTTGATAGCTTTAAAAATATTGATTGGGAGAATTTCCACTTTTTAAGACCTGAGTTTTTATGGCTTTTTGCGCCATTAGCATTCATTTTAATTTTTCTATTTATAAGTTTTAATGAAGAAGTAAAATGGAAAAAAGTAATTGCACCTCACTTGCAACCTTATGTGATTAAGAAGGGAAGTGAATCCTTAAAAAAATGGATGCAATTTATGTTAATTGTCGCAGTTTCAATTGCTACACTTGGAGTTGCAGGGCCAACTTGGAAAATGGCTGAAATTCCAGATAAAAAATTAGAAACTCCTGTGGTTATAGCTTTAGACTTGTCGCAAAGTATGATGGCTACGGATATTCAACCAAACAGGTTAGAGCGAGCGAAATTTAAAATGAAGGATTTGTTGGCTGAAAACCCAAGAGCACGTATTGCTTTGGTAGGTTTTTCTGGATCTGCTCATACCATTGTTCCTTTAACAAGAGATTATAAAATTTTAACCACACATTTAGACGGTCTTTCGCCTAAAATGATGCCTTTTTATGGAACAAATTTAAAGGCAGCTCTAAAAGTTATAGATACTATTACTGCTATTACAACGGCAACAGCAAAGTTAATTTTGGTGAGCGATGATTTTACCGAAGAGACCTTTAATTTACTTAAAAAGTATGTTTCTCAAGGAAATGTGATTGTTGAAACTATAGCAATGAATACGATTCAAGGAGCTGATGTTCCTGCTGTTTACGGTAAGGGATTTTTAAAAGATTCGAAAGGTAAAACAGTACACTCAGCTTTAAATTCTGAAATGTTAAAAAAATTAAATTCCATTGAAAATATCCATGTAAATGCATTAACGTTGGATACTAGTGATATGGAATTATTGGCAAAATCTATTCGAAGCAATTTAGAGTTCAACCAAGAAAATGAAGATGTAAAAAACGATTGGCAAGATGAAGGATATTGGCTAATTTTTCCACTAGTGTTTTTAGTTTTATTATGGTTTAGAAAAGGTTGGGTAATTTATTCGTTACTTATTTTGGTTAGTTTTTCTTCATGTAGTTCTGAAAAACCGTTTAAAGATTTATGGTTTACTAAAGATTATCAAGGTCAAAAATTAGCAAACAATGGAAATTATAAAGGTGCGGCAGAAACATTTAAAGATCCTTTAAGAAAAGGAGTAGCTTATTATAAAGATCAAAATTACGAGCAAGCCATACAAGCTTTTCAGAAAGATACCACAGCTATGGGTGCTTATAATTTAGGAATTAGTTATTATAAAAACGGAGATTATGCTGCAGCCGAATTGGCTTTTGGAAGAGCAGTAGAAATGGATCCTGAGAATACTGAAGCTCTTAAAAATCAGCAACAAGCTCAGCAAATAATGCAAGGTGAAAATGAAGCGAGTGTTGAAGATGCAGAAGAGGCCGCAAAAGAAAAGCCAACTGCAAAAAATGAGCAAAATAAAAGTCCGGAAGATTTAAGTGGTGGCGGTCAAGAAGCTACTAAAAAGGACATGGAAAAGGAGCGTTTAGAAGAAACCGTAAATACCGATGTTAGAAAAGGAAAAGAATTAGATGAGGTGCCTGACGATTTTGAGTCGGGGAAACAAAACAATTCTCAGAAAGTTTTAATGCGTAAAGTTGATGATGATCCGGCACTGTTTCTAAAACGAAAGTTTTTATATGAGGTGAAAAAAGAAGGAATAAAACCTGAAAAAAACATGGATAAATGGTAAGGGCTAAATTTAAATATTATCATTTTATAATATTGCTTTTTATAAGCTATTCATCTTTAGCGCAATCACATTTATGGAGCGATGTTAGTATTGCTAAAAGTAGTGTTTATGTTGGTGAACCTGTTCAAGTAACGGTTTCGGTCTATACTTCAACCTGGTTTACTTCAGGTATAAACCCTGGAAATATTAAAGTAAACGATGCTTTTACAGTTTATTTTAGATCATTAAGTACTTCAAAAATAATTAAAGGAAAAACCTATGCTGGTGTACAGTTGTTTTTTAATGTTTTTCCGTATGATGATACTGATATTGTTTTTCCTGAACTTGAGTTTATTGTTGAAACACCAGATGTAGGCGGATTTAAAGGAGTGAAACGAAAAGTAAAAACATCTTCTAAAGTTATTAAAGTAAAATCTATTCCGGTAGGTTTTAATAAAAACGATTGGTTGGTAACTTCTAATATGACGGTTGCTGAAAATTGGTCATCAAATAAGAATGAAGTAAAAGTAGGCGATGTTTTAGAACGAAAAATCACAAGGAATGTGGCTAATATTGTGGCTGAATTAATTCCTCCAATTATTTGGGATTCTATTTCAACTATTAGTTTATATCCAACACGATCAACAGTAAAAAGTAATAAAACAAAAACAGCTATAAGCGCTACACGAGTTGATGGAGTTCGCTATTTATTTGAGAAAGAAGGAGAAGTTGTTGTTCCTGAAAAGATATTGACTTGGTATAACCCCCGCGCTAAAAAATTATTTAAACGAACTTTAAAAGGCTTTACCATAAAGGTGTTGCCAAATCCTAATTTGGGAATGTTAGAAAGTGTTCGTGATTCTTTACAAATAACAATGCCTATTAAGGGCGAAGGAATTGTTGAAGATGTGCCAAGAAAAATAGTAGGTTTAACTGTTAGGCAATTTATAATTGCGTTGTGTTGTCTTCTACTAATCTGTTATTTATTATTTAAAATAGGTGGTAAAATTCTATTGTTTTTAAAAAATAGGAAAATAGCTTATTTGAATTCAGAGCAATACAATTTTGATCAATTCATAAAATCATTAAAAACAGGAGATTCAAGTGTACAAATTAATTCATTTTATAAATGGATTAGCATGTTAAATCTAGAAGAGCCAACACTCAACTATTTTGTATCCAAGTTTGGTTCTAATGAATTACTCCAAATAATAAAGGAATCGGTAAATAAACAGCAGGGAAATAATTTTCCAACTGCTAAAGCAAAGGATTGGTTAAAACTGCGAACTAATTATTTAACATCAAAAAAGAAAGATTTTGGTGGTCAATCAAAAGATTGGGTAAATCCTTAACAATTAGGTAATAATTATTTTATTTGGATTCATTCTAAATTAATTTATATTTGATAAAAAATATTGTTAAAATTTCGAAACAAATAAAACGTTTAAAGTATAATTGTTTTTTTTAAACAAAAAAGTTATATTTGTTTAACCTCTTTATTATATGGTAAATGAAAATTTCCTAAATTCTAAAACAAAAACTATAATTAAAATTAAATAAGTATGAAACAAATGAAAGCAAAGTATATCTCATTAATGTTACTTAGTGCATTTTTTATGTTCAGTTTAACTAACATGAGTGCACAAACAAAAAAACCAAACATCCTTGTTATTTGGGGTGACGATGTAGGTTATTCCAACATTAGTATCAACAGTCAAGGTATGATGGGGTATCAAACACCAAATATTGACCGTATAGGTAAAGAAGGTGCTGTATTTACCGACTGGTATGCACAACAATCATGTACAGCAGGTAGAGCTGCTTTTATTTTGGGTCAACACCCATTTAGAACAGGTTTGCTTACAATTGGAATGCCAGGAGCAAAACAAGGTATCCAAGACGATCAGCCTACCATTGCTGAGCTGTTAAAAACACAAGGTTATACTTCAGGACAATTTGGGAAAAATCACTTAGGAGATAGAGATGAACATTTACCAACTAACCATGGGTTTGATGAGTTTTTTGGAAATTTATATCACTTAAATGCTGAAGAAGAGCCAGAAACTTATTATTATCCAAAAGATCCAGAATTTCATAAAAAGTTTGGACCAAGAGGTGTAATTCATTCTTACTCTGACGGAAAAGTTGAAGATACAGGTCCATTAACAAGAAAGCGTATGGAAACTGCAGATGAAGAGTTTACAGCCGCTGCAATTGCATTTATAGAAAAAGCACATGCAAAAGGTCAACCATTTTTTGTTTGGTTAAGTGCTACTCGTATGCATGTTTGGACGCATTTAAAAGAAGAAAGCGTTGGTGTTACTGGTATTGGGTTGTATCCTGATGGAATGGTAGAGCACGATAAAGCTATAGGTGTTGTGTTAGATAAATTAGAAGAGTTAGGTATTATAGATAATACAATTATTATGTATTCTACAGATAATGGTGCTGAGAAATTTACGTGGCCTGATGGAGGTACCACTCCTTTTGCAGGAGAAAAAGGATCTACTTGGGAAGGTGGATTTCGTGTGCCAAGTGTAATAAGGTGGCCAGGTGTTATTGAGCCAGGGACTATCAATAACAATATTCATTCGCATGAAGATATGATGCCAACTTTATTGGCTGCAGCAGGTGTTCCAGATGTAAAAGAGAAGCTATTAACGGGCTTTAAAGCAAATGATAAAACTTTTAAGGTGCATTTAGATGGGTACAATATGATGAATGTTTGGAAAAAAGGCTCAACTGTTGAGCACCCAAGAAAAGAGATTTTCTATTTTGATGCAGGAGGAAATTTAAATGCATTGCGTTACAATAATTGGAAAATACATTTCACAATTATGGAAGGTTCTATTAACGAAGCATATAGAAAAACACCAGCTTGGCCACTAGTTATTAATTTAAGAGCTGATCCATTTGAGGTTTCTTGGAAATCGTCAATGTATACAAGATGGTATGGCGATAATATGTGGTTATTTGTGCCTGCACAAGAATTTGTTGGCAAATTTTTGATGTCTTTCAAAGATTTTCCACCTGTACAAGGAGGTTCTTTAGGAATTGATAAAGTGGTACAATCATTAAGTGCTAGACCTCAAAACTAATGACTATTAAATAGTTATATAAAAAAAGCAGCCCAATTTAGCTGCTTTTTTTGTAAATTAATTCTATATTCTAAAAATTAATATCTAATTTTAAAGGATAATCAAAAAATAAGATTTATGAAAATTACAAAATTTAAGAGTTTCTATCTTTTTGCTATGATAGGAGTATTTATGGTGTTCAATTCTATGGAAGTTTTGGCGCAAAAGAAACCAAATATATTAGTTATTTGGGGAGATGACATTGGGCAATCAAATATTAGTGCTTATACAATGGGACTAGTAGGGTACCGAACACCTAACATTGACAGAGTTGCAAAAGAAGGTATGATTTTTACAGATTATTATTCAGAACAAAGTTGTACAGCAGGAAGGTCTTCATTTATTATGGGGCAAAGTGTACTTAGAACAGGTTTAAGTAAAGTTGGAATGCCAGGAGCAAAAGAAGGTATTTCATCAGATGATCCTACAATTGCTGAATTGCTAAAACCGTTAGGCTATAGAACAGGTCAGTTTGGAAAAAACCATTTAGGGGATAGAGATGAGCACTTGCCAACAAATCACGGATTTGATGAGTTTTATGGTAACTTATATCATTTAAATGCTGAAGAAGAACCAGAATTACCAGATTATCCAGATCCAGCTGAATATCCAGATTTTAGAAAAAAATATGGACCAAGAGGTGTAATTCATTCAACTGCTGATGGTAAAATTGAAGATACAGGTCCTTTGACAAAAAAGAGAATGGAAACAATAGATGATGAGTCTATTGCTGCTGCAAAAAAATTCATTACTGCCGCTGTTAAATCTGGAGAACCATTTTTTGTATGGTGGAATGGTACAAGAATGCATTTTAGAACACATGTAAAAGAAGAATTAAGAGGTATTTCTGGACAAAATGAATATGGAGATGGAATGCTAGAGCATGATATGCATGTTGGTGAATTATTAGATTTATTAGATGAGTTAGGTGTAGCAGACAATACAATTGTACAATATGGTACAGATAATGGTCCGCACAAAAATACGTGGCCTGATGCAGGTGTAAACCCATTTAGAGGAGAGAAAAACACCAATTGGGAAGGTGGATGGAGAACACCATCAATGATTCGTTGGCCTGGGCAAATTGAAGCTGGTTCAGTTTCAAATGAACTTATTTCAGGTATGGATTGGCTACCAACATTCTTAGCGGCAGCAGGAAATGAAAATGTAAAAGATGAGTTGTTAAAGGGAAAAACAATCAATGGGAAAACGTATAAAGTTCATTTAGATGGATATAACTTTTTACCATATTTAACGGGTAAAGTAGATAAAGGTGCTCGTATCGAATTGTTTTATTTTTCTGATGATGGTGATTTAATGTCATTTAGATATAATGATTGGAAAATAAATTTCATGGAGCAAAGAGCTCAGGGAACGCTACAAACATGGGCAGAACCTTTTGTTACATTAAGATTGCCAATGATTTATAATTTAAGAAGAGATCCATATGAATTTGCAACAGTTACATCAAATACTTATTATGATTGGTTAATGGACCATGCATTTCTGTTAGTTCCGGCTCAAGATATAGTTGGGAAGTTTTTAATGACGTTTAAAGAATATCCTCCACGTATGAAAGCTGCAAGTTTTAATTTAGATCAAGTGATGGAGAAGTTATCAACTCCTACAAGTAACTAAAAAAAATATTAATAAAAGGGCTTCTCATATTTGAGAAGCTTTTTTTGTTTAATTATAAAATTCAAAAAAATGAAGAAGTATGTAATCCTTTTTGTAGTAACTGCATTTTTTGTAACAGTTTCTTGTAAAAATGAAAATTCTCAAACAGCAAGTTCAGAAAAGTATCAATCTGATCCTCTTCCATCTTGGAATGAAGGAAAATCAAAAGCATCTATTATTACTTATGTGAATGATGTTACTAATAGTGAAAGTCCAAATTTTATTCCTGTTTCAGAAAGAATTGCAACCTTTGATAACGATGGAAATTTATGGTCTGAGCAACCTGCGTATTTTCAATTGTTTTTTGCAATAGATAGAGTTAAAGAAATGGCAGCAGCACATCCAGAATGGAAAACACAACAACCATTTAAAGCGGTTTTAGAAAATGATATGGCTGAGTTGGCTAAACAAGGAGAACATGGTTTAATTCAATTGGTAATGGCTACACATGCAGGCGTTACAACTGATGAATTTGATGCCGATGTTAAAAACTGGATTGCAACAGCTAAACATCCAACTAAAAATGTTGGATTTAATGAATTGGTATATCAACCAATGTTAGAATTGTTACAATATTTAAGAGCTAACGATTTTAAAACCTATGTTGTTTCGGGTGGTGGTGTAGATTTTATGCGTGCTTTTGTTACGGAGATTTATGGTATACCAGAAGAACAAATTTTAGGTTCTCGCATAAAAACAGCATTTGATTATAACAATGGAAATCCTGTAATTAAACGTTTGCCTGAATTAGATTTTATTGATGATAAAGAAGGGAAGCCTTTAAATATTCAAAAAATTATTGGTAAAAAACCTGTTTTTTCTTCAGGAAATTCTGATGGAGATTTACAAATGATGCAATGGGCAGCTTCTAATAAATACAAAAGTTTTATGCTGTATGTCCATCATACTGATGAGGTGCGTGAATGGGCTTATGATAGAGAATCGCATATTGGTCGTTTAGATAAAGGTTTAGATCAAGCAAATAATAATGGTTGGACTATTATTGATATGAAAACAGATTGGAAAGTTATTTATCCTTTTGAATTAAAGTAATTTAACTCGCTAAATAACGTGTGTAAGGTTAGTTTTTTGCTAACCTTTTTTTTTGTGTTGATAAAAAAACAACAACTAGTAGGTACTAGTATGGTTTTTTTTCATACATTTGAATTATGAATTTAATTTTAATTGAAGATAGCGTTGGTGTTCCTAAGTACAAACAAATTGTTTTGTCTGTTGAAAATGCTATTTCAAATGGAAAGTTAAAGAAGGGTGACTTGATTCCTTCAATAAATGGTGTTTGTAAAGAATTCTCTATTTCTAGAGATACCGTTTTAAT
The DNA here is from genome assembly GCF_900188235.1 of Lutibacter agarilyticus. Taxonomy (GTDB): domain Bacteria; phylum Bacteroidota; class Bacteroidia; order Flavobacteriales; family Flavobacteriaceae; genus Lutibacter; species Lutibacter agarilyticus. Next base: position 268,607 of record NZ_FZNT01000007.1, read on the forward strand.
GGCTTATAATCAATTAAAAGGACGTGGTATTATTCATTCAATTCCAGGTAAAGGCTATTATATTAAAAGTGAAAACTTAGGGTTGTCGCAAAAAATATTTGTGCTTTTTGACGAGTTAAACGCCTTTAAGGAAGATTTATACAATTCATTCTTAAAAAATATTGATGAAGATGTACAAGTAGATATTTTCTTTCATCATTTTAATTATGATGTATTTAGTAAATTAATTTATGACAGTATTGGTAATTACAATTCTTATGTAATTATGCCTGCAAATTTAAAAGACACGCATTTAGTTTTAGATAAATTGCCAAAAGAGAAAGTGTATATTTTAGATCAAATGCATGCAGAACTTTTAGATTATGCTGCAGTTTTTCAAGACTTCGAAAAGGATATTTACAAGAATTTAAAAAAAGGAGAAACATATTTAAAGAAATACAATAAACTTATTTTATTATTTCAAGAAAGACAACCTTTAGGAATGTTAACTGGCTTTGAGCGTTTTTGTAAAGAGCACTCATTTAATTTTGAAGTGGTAAATTCTTTTGAAGATCGAGAGCCTAAAAAGGGAGAAACCTATATAATTCCAGACGATCGTAATTTAATAAGAATTATGAAAAAAATATTGAGTTCACCACTAAAATTAGGAGTTGATATTGGTATTATTTCATACAATGACACTCTGTTGAAAGAAATTATTGAAGGAGGAATCACCACAATTTCAACCGACTTTAATAAAATGGGGGAAACATTAGCAAAAATGATTATTGATAATGAACATCAACAAATTGAAAATTGTAATTCCTTTATTTTAAGGAGTTCATTATAAAAAAGTAGAAGCATAAATCAAATATAGCGTAATGAATACTGAATTAAAAAGTAAAATAGCTCAAGAGTTTTTAGAAAACTTTAATGAAGAGCCAATATTAATTTTTTCACCAGGGAGAATTAATATCATAGGAGAACACACTGATTATAATGACGGATTTGTATTTCCGGCAGCTGTTGATAAAGGAATAATTGCAGCCATAAGCAAAAGTAATTCAAATGAGAGTGTTGCTATTGCAAGTGATTTAAACGAGAAATTTGAATTCTCAATAGATAATGTAGCTCCTTTAAAAGATGGCAATTGGAGAAATTACATTTTAGGAGTTGTGGGAGAAATTCAAAAGAAAGGAATTGAAGTTGGAAATTTTAATGTGGTATTTGGGGGCGATATTCCAAATGGCTCAGGAATGTCATCTTCAGCAGCATTAGAGAATAGTATTGTTTTCGGTTTAAATGATTTGTTTGACTTAGGGCTAACAAAAGAAGAAATGATTTATATCTCACAAAAAGCAGAACATAATTATGTGGGTGTAAATTGTGGTATTATGGATCAATATGCAAGTATGTTTGGTCAAAAAAACAAAGCCCTGTTGTTAGATTGTAGAACCACTATTGCTACACCTTTTGAAATTGATTTTGAAGACTACGAATTGTTGTTAATTAATACAAATGTAAAGCATAGCCTGGCTGATAGTGCCTATAATAATAGAAGAGCAGTTTGCGAAAATGCTGCTTCATTATTAAATATGAAAGCTCTAAGAGATGCTTCTGAAGAAGATTTATTAACTATTAAAAATAAAATTTCAGAAGAAGATTACCAAAAAGCATTGTTTGTTATTCAAGAAAATAACAGGGCGCAAGAAGCATCAAAAGCTATGACAGCTAATGATATTGAAAAGTTAGGAGCATTAGTTTTTGGATCTCATGACGGTTTGCAAAACCAATATCAAGTAAGTTGCGATGAGTTAGATTTTTTGGTGCAATTGGCAAAAGAATATGACAATGTAATTGGTGCTCGAATGATGGGAGGCGGTTTTGGCGGTTGTACCATAAACATTGTTAAAAAAGGAAAAGCGGCTACTTTTTATAAATTGGTAGCGCCATTATATAAAGAAAAGTTTAATAAAGAATGTTCACCTTATTCTGTAAATATTTCAGAAGGAACTCATAAAATAGTAAAGTAATATGCATACAGATTTACAAGATTATTCTCACAAAAGATACAATATTCTAACAGGAGAATGGGTACTAGTTTCTCCACATAGAGCAAAACGTCCTTGGCAAGGGCAGCAAGAATCACTTTCAAAAGAGGTAAGGCCTTCTCATGATGAAAGTTGTTATTTATGCGCAGGAAATACTAGAATTAATGGTGAAATTAATCCAGATTATAAAGGTGCTTTTGTGTTTACAAACGATTTTGCAGCACTTCAAAATGATTCTCCAACATTTTCTTTGAATGAAGGATTGTTACAAGCTCAAAGTGAAACGGGTATTTGTAAAGTAATATGTTTTAGTCCAGATCATTCCAAAAGTTTAGCTGAAATGTCTGTTGAAGCTATTGAAAAAGTAGTGGATACTTGGAAGCAAGAATATGAAACTTTAGGAAAAGAGGAAACGATTAATTACGTTCAAATATTTGAAAATAAAGGTGCGGTTATGGGGTGTAGCAATCCACATCCACATGGTCAAATTTGGAGTCAATCTTCTTTGCCAAATGAAGTTTTTAAAAAAGATGCAAAGCAATTAGAATATTATACAAAAAATAATAGCACAATTTTAGAAGATTATGTTCAGCAAGAATTAGGTTTAAAAGAACGTATTATTTTTGAAAATGATGCTTTTGTTGTGTTAGTTCCTTTTTGGGCGGTTTGGCCTTTTGAAGCAATGATTTTACCAAAAAAAGCGCAAAAAAGTATTAGTTGCTTATCTGTTGAAGAGGGAAAACAGTTTGCTGAGGCAATTTCGGTTTTAACCCAAGCTTACGATAAATTGTTTAACTGTTCTTTTCCGTATTCAAGTGGAATTCATCAAGCACCAACTAATGGTGAAGATAATAAGCATTGGCATTGGCATATGAGTTTTTATCCACCATTATTAAGAAGTGCAACTGTTAAGAAGTTTATGGTAGGTTATGAAATGTTTGGATCTCCTCAGCGAGACATAACTGCAGAAATTGCAGCCAAAAGATTAAGAGAATTATAAGTTATAAATAAGACGAAATAGTATCAAACAATTTATGAATTAATAAATATATTTGAAACTTAAACGAATAGTATATAAAATAAACCATTTGTCCTCTTTTATTCACCAATTAGACCTAAATGTGATTTTTATTTTTATAATATTTGTTCCTGATATTTTAAAATTGAATATTTAACCAACAAACATTAATATATTATGACAACAGATTTTGGATTTTGGGATTACCTCATTTTCGTAGCCTATGCAGTACTTATTTTAGGTGTAGGATTATGGGTTTCCAGAGATAAAAAAGGACATGAA
>NZ_FZNT01000017.1 GCF_900188235.1 Lutibacter agarilyticus
AAAAAAAAACCTTCAACGTTTAAGTTGAAGGTTTTTCAAAAGAAAGGCGGTGACATACTCTCCCACCATAGTGGCAGTACCATCTGCGCTGATAGGCTTAACTTCTCTGTTCGGGATGGGAAGAGGTGAGCCCTATCGCTATAACCACCTTAAGTCTTTAGTTAGCAGTTTCAGTGTGTAGTTTTCAGTAATAATTTACTTTTAACTCTAACTGTACCCTGTTAACTGCAGCCTTCGCTGCTTATGTGTTGACATACTGAAAAAATAATATCTTAAATTCAAAAATTAATAAAAAGAGGCAGCATAAAAGCCTATGGGTTATTAGTACTACTCGGCTATGACATTACTGCCGTTACACCTATAGCCTATCAACGTGGTAATCTCCCACGACCCTTTAAAGAAATCTCATCTTGTGGTGGGTTTCGCGCTTATATGCTTTCAGCGCTTATCCCTTCCCGACGTAGCTACCCAGCAGTGCTCCTGGCGGAACAACTGGTACACCAGAGGTCAGTCCAACACGGTCCTCTCGTACTAGTGTCAGATCCACGCAAATTTCTAACGCCCGCTACAGATAGAGACCGAACTGTCTCACGACGTTCTGAACCCAGCTCGCGTGCCACTTTAATGGGCGAACAGCCCAACCCTTGGGACCTTCTCCAGCCCCAGGATGTGACGAGCCGACATCGAGGTGCCAAACCCCCCCGTCGATATGAGCTCTTGGGGGAGATCAGCCTGTTATCCCCGGCGTACCTTTTATCCTTTGAGCGATGGCCCTTCCATGCGGAACCACCGGATCACTATGCTCTTGTTTCCAACCTGATCGACCTGTATGTCTCTCAGTCAAGCACCCTTATGCCATTGCACTCTACGCACGGTTACCAAGCGTGCTGAGGGTACCTTTAGAAGCCTCCGTTACTCTTTTGGAGGCGACCACCCCAGTCAAACTACCCACCAAGCACTGTCCCCATCACTGGGTTAGACTCTAGATAAGCAAAGGGTGGTATTTCAACAGTGACTCCACAACGCCTAGCGACGCCGCTTCAAAGTCTCCCACCTATCCTACACATTACTTATCCAAAACCAATACTAAGCTATAGTAAAGGTGCACGGGGTCTTTTCGTCCCGTAGCGGGTAATCGGCATCTTCACCGATACTACAATTTCACCGAGCTCATGGCTGAGACAGTGTCCAGATCGTTGCACCATTCGTGCAGGTCGGAACTTACCCGACAAGGAATTTCGCTACCTTAGGACCGTTATAGTTACGGCCGCCGTTTACTGGGGCTTCATTTCATTGCTTCGCCGAAGCTAACAACTCCACTTAACCTTCCAGCACCGGGCAGGTGTCAGGCCCTATACATCAACTTTCGTTTTAGCAGAGCCCTGTGTTTTTGATAAACAGTCGCCTGGACCTTTTTACTGCGGCCCTGTATTGCTACAGGGCGACCCTTCTCCCGAAGTTACGGGTCAATTTTGCCTAGTTCCTTAGCCATGAATCACTCGAGCACCTTAGAATTCTCATCCCAACTACCTGTGTCGGTTTACGGTACGGGTTCTCATAATCTGAAGCTTAGAAGTTTTTCTTGGAAGTTCTTAATCACACTATCTACGCCGCCGAAGCTTTGTAGTACTATCCCGCTTTAGCAAGGTCTGCGCATTTAACTACAGACCCTATACCTACACGGTTCAACGTACTATTCCGTCAGTACGCGGTGAGTTCATTACTCCGTCCCTCCATCGCAATTATGAGAAGTACTGGAATATTAACCAGTTATCCATCGACTACTCCCTTCGGATTCGCCTTAGGACCCGACTAACCCTCAGCTGATTAGCATCGCTGAGGAAACCTTAGTCTTTCGGTGTGCGGGTTTCTCGCCCGCATTATCGTTACTTATGCCTACATTTTCTTTTGTAATCGCTCCAGCAAACCTCACAGTTCACCTTCTACGCTGATTACAATGCTCCCCTACCAATCTACAATTTAATGTAGAGTCCATAGCTTCGGTAATATACTTATGCCCGATTATTATCCATGCTCGATCGCTCGACTAGTGAGCTGTTACGCACTCTTTAAATGAATGGCTGCTTCCAAGCCAACATCCTAGCTGTCAGTGCAATCGAACCTCGTTAGTTCAACTTAGTATATATTTGGGGACCTTAGCTGATGGTCTGGGTTCTTTCCCTCTCGGACATGGACCTTAGCACCCATGCCCTCACTGCTGTGTATATTTTATAGCATTCGGAGTTTGTCAGGAATTGGTAGGCGGTGAAGCCCCCGCATCCAATCAGTAGCTCTACCTCTATAAAACTTTACCACAACGCTGCACCTAAATGCATTTCGGGGAGTACGAGCTATTTCCGAGTTTGATTGGCCTTTCACCCCTACCCACAGGTCATCCAAAGACTTTTCAACGTCAACTGGTTCGGTCCTCCACTGTATGTTACTACAGCTTCAACCTGCCCATGGGTAGATCACTCGGTTTCGCGTCTACTACTACTAACTAAAGCGCCCTATTCAGACTCGCTTTCGCTTCGGCTCCGTGTCTGAAACACTTAACCTTGCTAGCAACAGTAACTCGTAGGCTCATTATGCAAAAGGCACGCTGTCACACTGTAAAAGTGCTCCAACCGCTTGTAGGCGTACGGTTTCAGGATCTATTTCACTCCCTTACTTAGGGTTCTTTTCACCTTTCCCTCACGGTACTAGTTCACTATCGGTCTCTCAGGAGTATTTAGCCTTACGGGATGGTCCCCGCGAATTCAGACAGGGTTTCACGTGCCCCGCCCTACTCAGGATACCACTATCAATAACTTCGATTACTTATACAGGACTATCACCCTCTATGGTCAGTCTTTCCAAACTGTTCTAATTCTCTAAGCATCAAATATTGTGGTCCTACAACCCCAATTTTGCCGTAACAAAACTGGTTTGGGCTATTGCGCGTTCGCTCGCCACTACTAGCGCAATCACTATTGTTTTCTCTTCCTCCGGTTACTTAGATGTTTCAGTTCACCGGGTTTGCCCCTCTTACGAGGTGATATGTCTTCAACATACCGGGTTGCCCCATTCGGATATCTACGGATCATATTGTGTGTGCCAATCCCCGCAGCTTTTCGCAGCTTATCACGTCCTTCATCGCCTCTGAGAGCCTAGGCATCCGCCATACGCCCTTATTTAGCTTTTTATGCTATTTGCTTTTTTATTCTATTTGTTGTAATATATATTTCTATATATAGCTTAATAAAAATTACTTTTTATTATATTTTTGATTTTTACGATATCATTTTTTCAATATGTCAATGAACTTTGTTTAGCCGTTGGCTCTTGGCCTTTAGCTAATGCTAATAGCAAATTGCTAATAGCGCTTTTGTGGAGAATATCGGAGTCGAACCGATGACCTCCTGCGTGCAAGGCAGGCGCTCTAGCCAGCTGAGCTAATCCCCCGTTTTCTAGTTGACAGTCCACAGTTCTCAGTCTGCAGTCGATAGCCGACTAATTGGGTGAATAACCACTTCTAGATTTTCCTATATACATCCTAATATTGGTAGTCCCGGGCAGACTCGAACTGCCGACCTCTACATTATCAGTGTAGCGCTCTAACCAGCTGAGCTACGAGACTCTAGATTAATTTGTATATAATATTTTTAAAATTGACAGCATTAAGTAAGATACAATTCTTAGTTCGTAACTTAACATCTCTTTCTCTAGAAAGGAGGTGTTCCAGCCGCACCTTCCGGTACGGCTACCTTGTTACGACTTAGCCCTAGTTACTAGTTTTACCCTAGGCGGCTCCTTGCGGTGACCGACTTCAGGTACCCCCAGCTTCCATGGCTTGACGGGCGGTGTGTACAAGGCCCGGGAACGTATTCACCGCATCATGGCTGATATGCGATTACTAGCGATTCCAGCTTCACGGAGTCGAGTTGCAGACTCCGATCCGAACTGTGATATGGTTTGTAGATTCGCTCCTGATCACTCAGTGGCTGCTCTCTGTCCATACCATTGTAGCACGTGTGTAGCCCAGGACGTAAGGGCCGTGATGATTTGACGTCATCCCCACCTTCCTCTCGGTTTGCACCGGCAGTCTCGTTAGAGTCCCCATCTTGAAATGCTGGCAACTAACGACAAGGGTTGCGCTCGTTATAGGACTTAACCTGACACCTCACGGCACGAGCTGACGACAACCATGCAGCACCTTGTAAGTAGTCCGAAGAAATAGCTATCTCTAGCTAATGCAACCTACATTTAAGCCCTGGTAAGGTTCCTCGCGTATCATCGAATTAAACCACATGCTCCACCGCTTGTGCGGGCCCCCGTCAATTCCTTTGAGTTTCAATCTTGCGATCGTACTCCCCAGGTGGGACACTTATCACTTTCGCTTAGTCACTGAGTTACCCCAACAACTAGTGTCCATCGTTTACGGCGTGGACTACCAGGGTATCTAATCCTGTTCGCTCCCCACGCTTTCGTCCATTAGCGTCAATATATACGTAGTAGACTGCCTTCGCAATCGGTATTCTGTGTAATCTCTAAGCATTTCACCGCTACACTACACATTCTATCTACTTCCATATAATTCAAGACTAACAGTATCAAAGGCAGTTCCACAGTTGAGCTGTGGTATTTCACCCCTGACTTATTAGCCCGCCTACGGACCCTTTAAACCCAATGATTCCGGATAACGCTTGCACCCTCCGTATTACCGCGGCTGCTGGCACGGAGTTAGCCGGTGCTTATTCATATAGTACCGTCAGAGTTCCACACGTGGAACGGTTTCTTCCTATATAAAAGCAGTTTACAACCCATAGGGCCGTCTTCCTGCACGCGGCATGGCTGGATCAGAGTTACCTCCATTGTCCAATATTCCTCACTGCTGCCTCCCGTAGGAGTCTGGTCCGTGTCTCAGTACCAGTGTGGGGGATCTCCCTCTCAGGACCCCTATCTATCGTTGCCATGGTAAGCCGTTACCTTACCATCTAGCTAATAGAACGCATACTCATCTTTTACCACCGAAGTTTTAATTATTAAATGATGCCACTTTATAATACTATGAGGTATTAATCCAAATTTCTCTGGGCTATTCCTCTGTAAAAGGTAGATTGTATACGCGTTACGCACCCGTGCGCCGGTCGTCAGCAAATAGCAAGCTACTTCTGTTACCCCTCGACTTGCATGTGTTAAGCCTGCCGCTAGCGTTCATCCTGAGCCAGGATCAAACTCTCCATCGTATGTATTTTTAATAATGTACGATGTTATAGTTTCTCAAAAGAATTGTCTAAGTATTAAAACTTAGGTTCTTACTCAATTTTACGCTGTCAATTTCAATATTTTCAATGAACTTTCATTTTGTAGAAACACTAGAATCGAACTAGTAGACTTTTTTAATTATCCTTCCAAAACCTCTCTGCTTATGAACTAAATAACAACCCTTAGCTGTTAGGGGCTGCAAATGTAAAACCTTTTTTTGTTACCGCCAAATAAAAAATTAATTTTATTTTTTGAAGATTCTAAACCAACTTTAATTATCTGAACTTACACAAACCCCTTTCGTTGTTAGCGGCTGCAAATGTACAACCTTTTTCCTTTCCTAAACAAACTTTTTATCTGGTTTTTATTAAGTTTTTTTGAAGTGAAATATACAGCGCTGA
>NZ_FZNT01000002.1 GCF_900188235.1 Lutibacter agarilyticus
ATAAAACTATTAATGAATTTGAAATAGAAATGTATAATCAAAATGTAGCGGCTTAAGTCTCGCAATTAATTGTACAGTTTTTTGTTGTAGGTCCAATCTAAAACGAAATAAAAAAATAACCGATAAAAAAAATTAATTAACTTTGAAGTGTTAGTTAAATACACTCTGCAGAAAAGTCAAAATTAGCTAGAATACTTACAAATAAAATACTACACTAATGGTTTCAAAAAAAGAGAACATATCTAATTTCAACTATTTCTTATTTCATTTTAAATCAATAAACATATTTTTAGTTTTATTACTTATAAGTAACTCGGTTATTGGTCAAGAAAAAGCTATCAATGAAACGGTTGAAATTCCTGAACCACTTATGTTTGATTTAGTTAGAGGTTTAGGTGCTAAACAAGGAGAATTAGAAATTAATGCTTTAGCTGACTTCCCTTTAAATGACACTTCAATAAGAGGAGTAGATTGGGCGCCTGAAATAGAATATGCACTATTTGATAATTTTGCTATTGAATTAGAATTCCCTTTCAATAATTTTGAATTAGAAGCCTACAAAATGGCAGTTCAATGGACAATTGGATCCTCTAAAAATAATAAATACATTCATGGTATTCAGGTGATTGGAGAGAAATACATACATGATGCTATTTTTGAACTCAACCTTCTCTATGTTCCTGCTTATAGATTTAATGAAATTTGGAGCGCAATTGGTTTATTTGGTGTAATGCTAGAATATGGTGATGATACTCCTAAGAAAAATCACACCATTATTTTAAACGCCTCTCTTTTTGCTAACCTTAACAAACATACTGTGGTTGGGCTTGAAATAAATAATTCAGACCCTACATTTCAAAGAATAGATGACAACAGCATGGAATTACTTTTACTACCTCAGGTACATTATGAATTTGACAGTGGTTTTGCATTTCAATTTGGAATTGGACCTAAGTTTAACGAAGATAACACAGATCTTTCTGCTGTATTAAGAGTTATTAAATCTTTTTAAATTCTTTAATCGAAATTAAGGATCGAAGGTTAACAAGTACTGTATTTAAGCGTTAAAGTACCATTTACCAATCTATTTTCATTATCAATCCCACTAAATACACCTTTCTGAATTTCTCTACCGTCTTTTAAATAATAGGTTTTGAAATAAATGTTAACTCTTTCAAGTGCAATAATTCCTGAAAAATTAAATCTAAAATTTAGAATAGAGCCTTTATTTAATAATTCTATTCTATCTTTTTCTATGTAAACATTTTCAGTAAGTGTATTAATTTTATAATTAGTTCCTACAATTTCAAATTTTAATACTTCTGAAAAATCATTTTTAAAATTAAATGTAATCTCATAAATACCTGGTATTTTCCCATAAATAGATGAGAAAGGACTCAGTTTTGATAATTCTAATGAATTCTTAGGAATTGTACTGGTATTAATAATACGCTTATTTCTAACTTCCAAAGCAATATAAGCCGGGATGTTTGGGTCTTTAGATTTCTCTTCCATCTCTTCCTTATTTTCGCATTTTTCTAATATTGAACGCCCAGCAACTGTATTTGTGTAAATATCAAAAGTACAATAGGTTCCAACCAAATATTTTATACTTGAAGGTGATTTATGACCTATATAGTAAATTTCACTAGCTCCATCAATATACTTTTCACCAGAAAGTGTTTTTGAATTTATACATAAAGTATCTCCTTTTAAAATTACATTTCCATTACTGTAATGTTCTTTAAAAGAACCATCCTCGAGCGGATATAAAAAAGTATGTTGAATTTTTTTCCAGTTATTAAAAATAACGGTTCTTCCCTTTATAATCACATCATCTTCACCAAAGTAATAGTTCAAATAATAATGTGTTTCGTTTTGTTTAATTTTTCCATTTAAAGACAGTTGCTTTTCAATTTCCAACTCAGATAATGGATGCTCTTTTAAAAAATCTTCAAAATTTTCATAACCAATATATAAAAGGAGTACAGATTTGTAATACTCATTTAGTTTAATAATTTGCTTGTCTTTAAAAACCTCTCTAGATTTATCATATAAATATTTACCATTTACAAAATCATCTCCAATATTCTCAAAGTCGCTTTTTAAATTTGGTTTATCTTCATTGTATACGCCATACCCATATAACTGAAACGTTTTGGGTAATTTTTTAAGCGCATGTTTTTGCATAAAGGTTTCGTGCACAAGCGATAATAATATTTTAAAATATTCAATGGTTAATGAAAGTGAATCTGACTTTGTTTGCATATAAAAATTCCTAAAAATGTATTTAAAATTATTAAAAATATTAATAATAATCAAAATTAATAAGAATTAATATTTGAAAACTACTTTTGATACTATTATTGACAACTATATAAAACAATTTACCATGAAAAAAAGTATTTTATTCTTATTACTATTATGTTCTGCAGTTGCTTTTTCGCAAAATACCATAATGGGAAAAGTAACAGATATTAAAGGAGAACCTTTACCTGGAGCTTCAGTTATTGAAAAAGAAACTTCAACCGGTGTTGTAACAGATTTTAATGGAAATTATGAAATATCAGTTTCTTCAAAAGATGCTATTTTATTGATTTCTTTTATCGGTTTTGAAAATTTAGAAGTTCAAATTGAAAACAGAAACAGGCTAAATATTGAATTGATTGAATCTGCTGAATCTTTAGATGAAATCACAATTCAAGGTTTTTCAGGAATTGTTGGTAAATCAAGGCGAAGAACTGAAACAATACAAACTACACCAGAGTCTGTTACCGCTATCAATTCTGAGGGAATTGAAAATTTAGGCGTTAATAATGTAGCTAATTTTGCAAATTTAGTTCCTAATTTAAAATTGAATGCTTCTCAGGCAGCAGGAATCAACACCTTAACTGTTAGAGGTATTCCTCAAATAAGAAATTCAGATGCTCCGGTAGCTTTTGTAATTGATGGTGTTACCGTACCAGATCCAAGTTTGTTGAATCAAGAATTATTTGATTTAGCGTTAATTGAAGTTGTAAAAGGTCCACAAGGTGCTTTATATGGTAAAAATGCTATTGGAGGAGCCATTAATATTTACACTAAAGAACCTATAAATAAAGCTAAACACAATTTAAAATTAGGTGGCGGAAATGGTGGAGGAGCCTTAGCTCAATTCATTTCATCTGGAGCCATTAAAAAAGACAAGGTTTTCTATAGAGCATCTACACAGTTTACGAATTTTAATGGTTTGTTAACCAATGAATATTTAAATGAAAAAGTAGATTTTACTAGAGAATTTAATGCAAGAGCTCAAATAATTGCACGTATTACAGATAATTTTAAAATAACTGTAGCTGCACAATTTATGAATATTGATGCTGGTGCTGCTTATTATTCTGTAAACCCAACAGGCAATGTTTGGGTTGAAGGTGAGCCTGGAGGGTATTTAGATCCAAATCCAAAAAAAGGAAATAATATTATTTCAATGGATGAACCTGGAAAATCAAATCTTCAAAATTTATTTACCAATCTTAATTTAGAATATATTTTAAACAACGTTAAAATTCAAAGTGTTACGGCTTATAATCATGTAGACAGATCGTTGTCTGGAGATTTAGATTTTACACCATTTAATGATTTTACGCAGGGCGAAACTGCTGATACAAAAACGTTCAATCAAGAAATACGTTTTTCTAATTTAAATACAGATGCTGATTTGAATTGGACAGCCGGTGGTTTTTATCAGAATTTAGAGAAAGATTTCTTTCAAGATGGTTTGTCGCGTGATTTTGATGTAGACGAATTATTTTACGGTGTATCTGCTGATGTAACTAACACAACATCAACATTTGCAGCCTTCGGTTTTGTTGATTATAGCATTTCAGAAAAATTTACATTATCCGTTGGATTGCGATATGACAATGATACCTTCAAACAAGTTGATCATTTATCTGGTGAAACGAACCAAAGAACCAACAATATTTTTCAACCAAAAGCCTCTATTTCTTTTCAAGCGACAAAAGATGCGCTTATCTATGCAAATTACGGAAGAGGGTATAGAACAGGAGGATACAATCCTGCTACAACAGATCGATTTAATAGAGATTATGAAGATGAACTTACCAATAATTATGAGTTAGGTTTTAAAACTTCGTGGTGGAACAACCGATTTATATTAAACGGTTCTGTATTTTATACTGATTACAAAAATCAACAACAATATATATTTGATTTAGATACTTTTTATGCGGGAAATTACAACTATGACGAAAGCAGAATTATTGGGTTTGAAGTTGATTTAAAAGTGCGTTTATTTAAATATTTAGATTTATTAGCAAATTATGGTTTTGTAGATTCTGAAATTACTGAAGGTGGTACAACTGGAGGTGAAAACGGTGATACTACAGATTTAAGTGCTTATAACGGAAATAAAATACCTTTTGTACCTGTTGATAATTTTAATATTGGTTTAGAATCTAGTTTTCCAATCAATGATAACATTGATTTCAATGCAAACATAAACCTCAATAATACAGGAAAAACGTATTGGGAAGAAAATAATGCACCTGAATTTACAACAAGCGCTTATCAATTATTAGATGCTAGAGCTTCAATTTCTTTCAATAATATGACAATCGCTATTTGGGGTAAAAATATTTTTGACACACAATATTATACTGAATATATTCCTGGTTCTATTTTTGGAGCAACGGATGATTATGGTTGGAGAGGTCGCCCAGCAACATACGGAGCAACATTTTCTATAGATTTTTAATATGACAGATTCTCAACAATTAAGAAACAAGTTTTCCAAAATATTAATGGAAGATATGTTTCAAATAAAACCAGGTGAAACTGTAGCAATTACAATTGATTTAACTTCAGACAGGACTATTGTTGATGCTTTGGCATCTGCAACTATGGCCGCAGGAGCGCTACCATTAATAATGGTAGTTCCAAAAGCCGAAAAAGAAAGCCAGGCAGGTATGCAATATTGGCCTTCGGAAGCTTTGACTGCAGCATTATGTAAAGCGGATGTTTGGATTGAAGCCAACTCTATGGTGATTTTATATTCTGATATTTGGGAAACAGCTATGCGTGAAAATAAAAAATTACGCTATTTAATAATTTCTGATAGTACCATTGAATCTTTAGATCGTGTTTTTACAGGATTTGACATACCAACTTTAAAAATGTTGTTAAGCAAGGTTAAAGATATTGTGATGTCTTCAAAAAAGGTAAGAATTACAAGTGATAACGGAACAGATATTTCTTATGATATAGATTTGAATTATATGTTTGATATTGACGATGGAGATTATTCACAACCAAAATTTGGAACAGCACCAGGTTTTGTAAATATAGTTCCTAAATTAGCTAGTATGAATGGAAACATTGTATTTGATATTTTACAAAATTCAGAAACGACTTCTAAATTAGAATTCACTATGAAAAATGGTGCTATTGTAGATGTAATAGGTGAAAAAGGAGCTGAAGCTTTTAAAGCATATTTAGCATCATTTAATGACGAAAACATGTACAAAATATCTCATAATATGCTTGGGTTTAATCCAGGAGTTCGCAAATTAACTAGAGAACTTGTTGAAGATGAACGTATTTGGGGAGGAGTTGATTTTGGATTTGGACACACAAGTGCTATGGATATGCCTCCGTTAGGTCAAGTAGCAAAATCACATTTTGATGGTGTTGTAGAAAATACGAGTATTTATTTAGATGATGTACAAATTACCAATAAAGGTGCTGTTTGTCATCCAGAGTTAAAGGAATTGGCTGCTAAATTATTAAACAATTAAATGTCTGAAGAAGGAAACCAGTACACAACAACAAAAGTGCAGTCCAAAGATTTTACTTCGGGTTGGTTAGTTGCCTTAATTATTGCAGGCACAGGACTTACATTGCCTATTTTATTTTTAGGCTCAGAGGTTGCTTTGGGTGTTGGTTTCAAAAAAGCCTTGTTGGCATTTGGAATTTCAACCTTAGTGCTTACGCTATTATGCATGGCTACAACTGTAATTGGGAACCGTTCTCGTTTATCAACATATATGATTTTGCACTTTAGTTTTGGCAGAAAAGGAGCTAAAATTATGAACTTTATTTTTGGAATTACATTGCTGGGCTGGTTTTCGGTTGCTTTAGAATTGTTGGCTGTAGCAGTAAAAGATACGGCTTTAGAAACCTTATCGCTTGATTTACCCAAATGGCCAATTATTATTGTGGTTGGAACTTTAATAAGTGTAACTACTATTTTTGGAATTAAAAGTTTAGAACGCTTGGCTAATTTTGCAGTTCCTATTTTAACGCTATTTTTAGCATATGTTGTTTACAGGTCTTTACAAGGAACTTCTTTTCAAGAAATTATTGATTTTGTTCCTAAAAAACCATCTATGACGTTGTTTCAAGCAACTTCAATATTAGTTGGATCTTCTATTTTATTCCCGGTTTTAATGGCTGATTTTTCAAGGTTTATTTATAATGATAAGCAAAGTTTAATCGCTGTTTTGGGAATTACTGTAGGATTTCCTATTGCCTTACTTTTTAGTGCAATTCCATCTATTCAAACTGGTGAAGTTGATATTATTAAAATTATGGGGAATTTAGATTTAGTAATCCCTGCATTTGTGCTTTTATTTGTTTCAACCTGGGTTGGAAATGCTTCTAATTTATATTCAACAGTATTAACTTTTTCAACAGTAAAAAAGGGCTGGACATTCAAAAAAATGACCCTTATTTCAGCAATTATAGGGATCATTGTTGCCTTATTTGGATTTTCAGATTACTTGTTTGATTTTTTAGATTTATTAGGGGTTTTAGCACCTTCAATTTCAGCTATTTATATCATAAATTTTTTCTTCGTAAAAAAGGAACAATACAATTTAAGTGAAATTACAGAATGGGAATTCCCTGCATTAATAAGTTGGGGGGTAAGTTCTATAATTACAATTTTTACATACCTTGAAATTTTCCAATTAACACAGGCTTATTTTATTGATTCTTTTTTATTAGGAGGTATTATATATGTAATATTAAAACGGAAACAAGTATTTTAAATTGCTAAGTAATTATTTGTATCCTTTATTACTTTTCACTTAAAACTAATGTAAAACCTTTAGTTTTTAAACGCTCACCTTAAATATAGTTACAAAGCAATTAATCCAAAAAAAACAATTTACTCCTATTAAAAAAAATTGTATTTTTAATATTTGATAAAAGTAAAATCCACTTTCATCTAAAAAGTAATCATAAACTTGCGCCCTCTTTATATGGAAAATAAAAAAGATGATACTACACCAATTGATTTTACACCTTTAAACTTCGCTATTTTATTGGTTGAAGACAGTGAAATAAACCAAATATTAACTAAAACAAGACTAGAAAAATGGGGTTGTATTATTGATATTGCTAATAATGGTTTAGAAGCGATAGATAAAGTGAAAAACAATTTATATAATATAATTTTAATGGATATAGAAATGCCCGTTATGAATGGCTATGAAGCTACAAGGATTATAAAAAACGACATTTCCCCTAAAGCTTCAAAAACTCCAATTCTTGGCATGTCTGGACATAATTCTAAAACAGAAACAAGTAAAATGATAAACGTAGGTATGGAAGCTTTTATAATTAAACCCTTTAACATGGAAGAATTATATAAAACACTTATAAAATACGCTATAAAACAACTTTAATTTTTAGACAGCTATTCTAAACATTTCAATGGTCACATCTTCATTTACCCATCAATTTAAAAGGATTTTTTATACACAATAATGTTATTAATTTTTTAGTATGTTTGTTACACATATAAAAAACTTAATATTTCAATAAATACTTATCTATGAAAAAATTAATTTATTCAATAACAATCTTAACTATTTCAATACTATTATATAGTTGCTCAAGTAGTATAAACGTTGTAAATAAATGGAGTGCTGAAGGTACAAAAAGCCTTAAAGATAAAAACATTTTAGTTATTGCAAGAGCTGCTAATGAAAAAGTGAGAATGGCTTTTGAAGATGAAATGGCTCAACAATTAAGAAAAAAAGGGTTTAACGCTACTGAAAGTTATAAAAAACATCCAAACCTTAAAACTGATCAAAAATTAACGGATGAAAGAAAGGCCAAGGTTAAAAAAATATTAGATGAAGAAGGCTACAATAGTGTTATTTTAAGTGTTTTAAAAGATAAGCTTGAAAACGTAAAATCTACAGAAGAAGGTGGTTATTACGCTGGTCAATCTTTAAAATCATATTACCCACCTTACATTCCAGTATATTCTTACGGGTTTTATGGTGGTTACGGATTCTCATCAGGGTACCTTTACAACACCAAAACATATCAAGATTACGGAACTTATGTTGAATCTACTGTTGAAACTGAAACAACAAATAGCTATGTTTTAGAAACTTTAGCCTATAATTTAGAGTTAGCTGAAGACAAACAATTAGTAGCATACGTTATTACTAGAATTGACGAACCAGATAATTATAATATTGCAGCTAAAGGAAATGCTAAAAAAATATTAGAGAGTTTTTCTAAATAAAAACAACATTTAATTCGTAAAAAAGGCTGGTTGAAAAATATATTTTTCAACCAGCCTTTTTTTTAATTTACACACAACTTCTTCTTCAAAAAATAAAATAAATTATTGAAATTTAATTATAAACACTTAAATTTGAGGAACTAGCAATCAATTTGATTGTACATATAACTTAAACTTTAAAACTTATGAAAAAATTAGTAGCCGAATTTATTGGAACTTTATGGTTAGTGTTAGGTGGTTGTGGAAGCGCCGTTTTAGCAGCAGGTTATCCTGAATTAGGAATTGGATTTGTTGGTGTTGCCATTGCTTTTGGTTTAACCGTTGTAACAATGGCTTATGCTATTGGTCACATTTCAGGTTGCCATTTAAATCCTGCTGTTTCAATAGGGCTTTGGATTGGAGGACGATTTGACAAAAAAGAATTGTTACCTTACATTATAGCGCAAGTACTTGGTGGTATTGCTGGAGCGGGTATCTTGTATTTAATTGCTACAGGAAAAGAAGGCTTTAGCCTAAGCGGCGGTTTTGCTGCAAATGGTTATGGAGAACACTCTCCTGATGGCTACGGAATGGTAGCTGCCTTGGTTACTGAAATTGTAATGACGTTTATGTTTTTAATTATCATATTAGGTGCTACACATTCAAAAGCTCCTAAAGGCTTTGCAGGTTTAGCAATTGGTCTTGGACTAACACTTATTCATTTAATTAGTATTCCTGTAACTAACACCTCTGTAAACCCTGCTCGTAGTACAAGTCAGGCAATATTTGTTGGCGATTGGGCTACAGGTCAGTTATGGTTATTTTGGGTAGCACCTATTATTGGCGCTATTTTAGCCGGGTTGGTTTACAAATTTATATCTCCTGAAACTGAGTAATAACAAAACTATTAAACACAAAAAAGAGGCTTTAGAGCCTCTTTTTTGTGTTTATAAATACTTCTTTTAACAAATTGAAAATTCAAAAACCGATTCATTTAAATATGCTTCTCCAGGATTCAAGATACTTGAAGGAAAATGATCGTTATTTGGTGCATCTGGCAAATTTTGTGTTTCAAAACAAATTGCTGAAAACTTAGCATAAGTTGCTCCATTTAAATACGGCAAATCATCTAACTGAACAGGTGTATAAATTACAGAAGCAGGCTGATTTGTATGTACTTTCATTTTAATTCCGGTTTTTGGTGAATACAATACAGCTTTCACTTCTTTCTCCTCTAAAATAAAGGTATCATCAAACCCTATAAAGTCTTCTCTCCCAATTTGTTCCTTTTCTGAAAAATCAAATCTGGTATTTTTTGAATTTATAAATTTTCCTGAAGGAATTAATTTAGCATCAACATCTAGAACCTTATCGCTATTCAATTTTAATTTATGATCTAAAATTGAACCACTTCCATTTAAATTAAAATAAGCGTGGTTTGTTAAATTTACAGGTGTTGCCTTGTCGGTAGTTGCTTTATAAGTCATTTTTAACTCATTACTTTCCGTAAGCTGATAAGTAACTGTGACTTTTAAATTTCCAGGATACCCTTCTTCCATATCCTTACTTTCGTAAGCAAATGTAACATTTGGGTTAAAATCATTATTCAGTTTTTCAACAGTCCAATACTTTTTATCAAAACCTGTTTCACCACCGTGTAAATGCACACCATCTTCGGCATAAATTGGGTATTCAACATCGTTTAGTGTAAATGCTTCTTTTGATATGCGTCCTGCATACCTCCCTATTGAAGCACCTAAATACGTACAATTATCTAAATAAGCTTTTGATGTATATGCTTCAGGCTCTAAACCAACCACAACATTTACTAACTTATTTGTTTTATCAGGAACATTAACAGCAATTATTGTAGCTCCTAAATTAGAAATAAGCAATTCCATTCCGTTTGAATTCACCAATTTTGTTACTTCAATTTTTGACATAATTTATTATTAAATTTTGAATATCAAAAATAAACTTTTCCTATGGAAAACTACCCCAATTAAGAATGAAAATTTTAAAGAAATGTGTTGATTCTAACTTAGTATTTTAAAAATCAAAATACCAGTTAAATAATTCAGCTTTTAAACCAATTGAAAACCAAGTTGAGTTTGAACTATAAACGTTTGTAGTATTTGTTGTTGGCTGAAAACTGCGATATGCTACTCTACCATATAGTTTTAAATTTGTTGCAGGGTTTATCAAATAGCCAGCCTGTAAGTCACCTATAAAAACATTTGCAGTATTTCCCTGCCCAATAGAATTTCCGTAGTCAGAGGCTCTATCATCATTGTCTCTAAAAACATCTCCTCCATAGCTATAAGAATCTGAAGTAGTATTAAAATCAAAGCCTTTTTTCCCTACAACTGCTTTTGCATCAAAGAACCAACGGTCAAAAGAATAACGACCAATGCCAATAAATTCTCTAAAGTTTGCGCCCCATAAATGCGCCATAGGTTGATTGTTATGTCCAAAATTATAATTCAATTCATCATGCGAATATGTGTAAGGCCTAACCGAATTAAATTCAGCCTGAAAATATAAATTATCAACGTTGAAAGCATTGAAAAATTTAGCTCCTAATTGGTATCCAAACTTATTTGCCCACCAACCACTATTACTAGTTATTTCAGAACCTCTAAATTCATCTAAAATTAACTGACCATATAACGAAATAGCATTGAATTTATATTTTAAGTTCATTCCAAGCAACACATTACCAGCACGTGAGCCTGTTGCAAATTCAACAGCTGTATAAAAAATGATTGGATTTAAGTAATTTACATCAAAACCTCTTCCGTTGGTATCGTCCCAAATAACGGTTTCATACAGTCCTAAATTAAACCTCTTTGTAATATTCCAACTCAAATAATGTAGCGACATAAATTTTTGTTTATAAGCGCCATCAACTGTTAATTCGGGGCGTACATCTTGACCCCACATCCAAAGATTTGTGTATTTAATTTTCCAAAAACTAGTATTTATTTTAAAATAAGGCAATGGTGAAGCTACATCAGAAAGTAATAATGATCTATACCCGTCTCCAATAAAATTTTTACCATTCCCAAACTGAAAACTAAAATGTTTATTTGGCGCATAGGATAAATAAGCTTCAGCAACTGGATAATCATACGCATCCGATTTATAACCTTTCGCTATTCCACGTCCAGGAATAAGTGCCGGATTTCCTCCATCTGGTTTTAATAATTCAGCATATTCATTAAAATATTTTGAAAACCTTCCCTGACTTTCATAAAAAGTGGTTGAAAAATTAAATTTTCCCCCTATTCCACCATTAATTTGAAGCGCTCTTGTGTTGTTAAAAGTAGTAATACCTTCACTATCTCTACCCAATTGTAAATCAAGTGGTAAATCTAACGTAAGCCAAAAATCTTCCCCTTGCACGTTTACCAAATGTTCATTCCATAATTTACGTCCAAACCAAGTTTTACGTTCGTGTAGTAATTTAGTTTTCTGAACATCTAAATTCAAATAAGGCATCACATCTGAATAAACATATGGCTTCATTGAGGTATGCGTGTTTTCTCCCTGACCGAGATACTGATCAAATTCGTTATACGTAGCGTGTACAAAAGGAACGTTCAATTCGCTTTTATGTTCAGGAAACAATGCTTTTTTTTGATTTACAAGTGTTGAATCTTTTTTAGTTTTATGAACTTCTAACAACATTACATCGTTTTCAACGATTTCAACTTTTGAATTTTCTTCAATAGAAAAATTTTCTATGACATTTTCTTCTAAAGGGATTTTTAAAGGCAAAATAAACTGCATTTCAACAGTTCTGTTATTGTATTTTGCAGGCTCAATTTTAGGTAATGTTAAAACAACACGTTCAATTTCAGTTTTTAGTTCTTTATAAGGTGAGTTAACGTAAATTAACTTAACTTCTCCCGAAGTTGTAACCAAAAAAACGGTATTTACCGTTCCCCTATAATTATCTTGAAGTACATTTTTAGGCGTTTTAAACTCGGTAATTACGGCATTTTTAAATTCACTATTAAAACAAGATTGCATTTGTGTTACCGAAACTGTATCACAAGCTTTAAAAACAGGATATTTCTCAATTTGCGAATAAATCGTTACTGAAAACAAAAAACAAAGTAGAGGTAAAAGTGTTTTGTTCATATACTTTATTTAAGAAATTTTTAAAACTTTATGTTCTTTAAGTTGATATTTTTCACCACTTTCAGGGCAAATTGCATTTCCTGTTTCATCAAAATTTAAACGATGTCCAAATTCACTAACCCAACCAATTTGTTTTGAAGGATTTCCAACAACCAATGCATAAGGAGGTACCGGTTTTGTAACTACTGCACCAGCACCAATTAACGCATAAGTTCCAATCTCATTTCCACAAATAATTGTAGCATTTGCTCCAATACTAGCCCCTTTTTTCACTAAAGTTTGTTGATACTCATCTCTTCTGACAATTGCACTACGTGGATTTATAATGTTGGTAAAAACCATTGAAGGACCTAAAAAAACATCGTCTTCACAAATAACTCCTGAATAAATTGAAACATTGTTTTGAACTTTTACATTTTTACCCAAAACTACTTGAGGCGAAACCACAACATTTTGACCAATATTACAACTTTCACCTATTGTTGAATTTTGCATAATATGACTAAAATGCCAAATTTTTGTTCCAGCACCGATACTGCAGCCATCATCAATAACAGCTGTTTCATGCGCAAAATAATTTTCCATTTTAATATCCGTTGGTTGCATTACCTCCGTCAGCAATTGATTTTGCTGAAGAAGTTCCAATACGAGTTACACCTAAATTAACCATTTTTACAGCATCTTCATAATTACGTACACCCCCAGCAGCTTTTGCAGGTAGTGGTTTGGCATTTTCAACAATTAATTCCATAGCTTGAAAGGTAGCTCCGTTTGGTTTTCCTTCTTCGGTTTTATAAAAACCTGTTGAAGATTTCACAAATACATTTAATGCTTGTGCTTCTTCAAAATTTTCTAAAACTACATCTCTAATCAATTGAGTTAAAACTACAATATCTTCATTGGTTAATGCAGCAATTTCAATAATCCATTTTACAGCTTTATTATTATCAAGTCCCAGTTTGGTTCCTTTGTAAACCTCCGCTTTTACTAAATTAATTTGTCCGTTTTTATAGGCTTCATAATTTACTACATAATCTAATTCATCAACATCATCATCTATTGCTTTTTGAGCTTCAACTAATTTTTCATTGGTTGAATAAGTTCCTTCATGAAATCCGATTACGGTTCCTATTAACACTTCAGAATTAGCATCTTGCACCATTTTACGTGCCATAGCCACGAAATCTGGACGAATCATAGCTAATTTAAAGTTATTATCGATAGCTTCTTGCACTAAATTTACTACTTGTTGTTTGGTAGCTTCTTCAGAAATATTGGCTTGTGTTGCTGTTTTTAAATAGGTTGAATCTAAATATTGATTGATATTCATTTTCTAAATTTTTATTGAAAGTATCATTTACTCCACAAATATAAGGTATTAATTAGCAATTAGGCATAAAAAAATCCTGCTGTGGCAGGATTTTAACTATATGAATTTTATTGAATTTTAAAGGTGATGGGTAATGCATATTTTACACCAACAGCCTTACCTCTCTGCTTTCCTGGAGTCATTTTAGGTAGTAATTTCACAACTCTTATTGCTTCTTCCTGTAGTCTTTTATGTGGTGCTCTTGCTTTTACATCAACAATATCTCCATTTTTATCAATTTTAAACATCACAAATATGCGTTGGATACTTCCAGAAGACAAGCCTAAATCTGTTGCTAATTCAGAATTAAATTTTTTATTGACAAGTTTGCTAACCTCAGCAGAGAAACAAGCACGCAATTCGCTTTTAGATCCCTTACAACCTGGGAATACAGGAACATCTTCAATTATTACAAAAGGAACATCTTCTACAACTTCCTCCTCCTCTTCAACCTCAACAACATCTTTATCAACGTCAACAATTACAGCTTCGGATTCATCTGTTTCTGTAGATTCAATAATAGTTTCTTCAACCTCAACCTCATCATCAACTTTCAGTATTTTATCTGGAATAACCGGCTGAGCAGATTTTGGCTGTACGACTTCAATTGGTTTAAATTCTACTATTTGTTCGTTATCATCCACACCTACTAATGTGCCTACCAACTCTTTTACTTCTCTAGGATATGACTTTAACTGAATAAATTCGTACACTATAAAAAGTGACAATACTAAACCTAATTGAATTAATATTTTACTGTAATTTTCTAAAACTGCATTTGGGTATTTTTTGACTTGCATAACTTTTAAGTTAAGTGAAACAAGAACATTTTAACATAAACTGTATTACTACAGCCAACAGAATTAACAAGGTTTGGGTGAGAAACAAAAAGCAATTTAAATTGCACCTTGTTTGAATAGATCATATTAAAGTTACAAAATTTATAGCTTATTTACAATTATTACCATGTGATAATTTAGCACAAAAAAACCCAATCAACTGAATGATTGGGTTTTCAACTATATTTAAAAATATATTATTCTACTTTAAATGCAATTGGTAAACTGTATTTTACACCTACTGGACGACCACGTTGCTTACCTGGAGTCATTTTAGGTAGTAATTTCACAACTCTAATAGCTTCTTCTTGCAATCTTTTATGAGGTGCACGCGCCATTACATCTGTAATATTACCAGTTTTATCAATTTTAAACATTACAAATATTCTTTTAATACCTGGAGATAAACCTAAATCAGATGCTAATTCAGAATTAAACTTTCTGTTTACGTGTTTAGTAATTTTTTCTTGTAAACAAGCTCTTAATTTTGCTTTGTTTCCTTTACAACCAGGGTAAACAGGAACATCTTCAATAATTGCAAAAGGAACGTCTTCTTCAACTTCTTCAACTTCTTCAATTTCAATAATTTCTTCAACCTCTACAGCTTCATCTTCATCTGTCTCAGTAGATTCAATTACAGTTTCTTCAACCTCTACTTCATCTTCAACAACTTCAATTTTATCTGGTGTTGGTGGTGGTGGAGTTTTTGGCTCTGGCGGCTTAATTTGCTCAATTTCTATAGTTTGCTCATCTTCTTCCATATTTAAAACAACTGGTCCAAGATCTGCAATTACTCTATCATACGTTTTTTTCTCAATGGCTAAGTACACCACTAAAAGCGCCAACACTAGACCTAACTGCATAAATATTTTTGTGTAGTTTTCTAGGTTTGCTTTTGGATTTTTTTTGATTTGCATCTTTAAAATTTTTATAGTCCGCTAATTTAATAATTTTAATACAACTTTTGCAAGTAAATAATTTATTTCACATTTATTTTTTGTAAAACTTTGCTAAAAACAAGTAAAGCTACTAAAACACCCGTAAAATTAGCTAATATATCATAAATATCTGCTTGCCTTACAGTTGTTAATGTTGCCTGTAAACCTTCAATAATTATGCCATAAACAACTACCAAAAAAGCAACTGTTAAGGCATATTTTACATCTTTTGACTTTTTAGCAGAAGCAAGTAACCAACTTAATGCTAATAAAAAATAAGCACCAAAATGGATTACCTTATCAAAAGAAGGCACTTTAACCTCAACTACTTTTTTTGGAGGAATTAAACTTCCAACGGTAATTAGTACGGTTAAAAACAGCCCTATATATATAAAATAATTACGCTTCAATTAATGCTTTATAATCATCTGCTGAAAGTAAACCATCTAACTCTGCGTTATCTGAAATGGCAATTTTAATCATCCAGCCTTCTCCATAAGGATCTGAATTCACTTTTTCAGGCTCATCCTCAAGTCCATCGTTAAATTCAATAACTTCACCCGAAAGTGGCATAAATAAATCTGAAACTGTTTTTACAGCTTCTACTGAACCAAAAACTTCATCTTTATTTACAGTTTCATCAACTGTATCAACATCAACATAAACAATATCTCCCAATTCACTTTGGGCAAAACTTGTTATTCCTACAGTTGCTATATCTCCTTCAACACGCACCCATTCATGGTCTTTTGTGTATTTTAATTCTGCTGGTATGCTCATTATTTTAAATTTATTATTGTTGTTTATTTAATTTCCTAAAATATATCTTACACTAAACCCCGAACTAACTGATTGGCGAGGGAACGTAGTTGATACTGCGTATTGAGATGAACTTTGATCAAAATAAAACGATGTTGTTAAATTACGTGTTAAAGCATAATCTGCAAATAATTTAAACGAAAGTAATTTTTGACCTGCTGTTACTTGGCTATTATCGTTATCAATGGCTCCAATAATAGTTTTATTATCTCTAAGCGCCAAATCTGCACGAATATTTAAATCTCCTTTTAAACGTGTTAATTGCCCCCCAAACCTAAACTTCATGGCTAAATCTCTAATTCTATATCCTACTCCAACAATATATTCAATTCCATTTATTTGCGTAACTGTATTATTATTAAAATTTAGGGTCATCCCCCTATCTTTATTAATTATACCTGTGAATGAAACCGAATTTTTCATTTTCATATCAACCTTCACTAAAGGAGAAAATTCTTCGATTAAATTTACATTGGTAAATAATGTTTCGTTAAAATAGTTCCCTAAAACATCTGTTTCACCGTAAGGGTCATCTGCATTGAATTCTAAATTGTTTCTGAAACTTGTTATTGAATACAATGAATTATATGCATGAGTTAAAGAAAAACTTCTAAAATTCTTTTTAAACCAATTTATTTTCATTAATCCTTTATAATTGATACTCCAACTAGGAATAGGCACATCTCTAAAGGCTGTTAATTTAATTGTATTAGCATCCTTTCCTGAATAGGACGCTAAAAATGCTGGCAACATAACTTGCTGACTTGTTTCTCCAAATCCATCAATTGGCTGACCTGACTCTGTTGCTAAACGCTGTGCTATAATTGCTCTATTTTCTCTAAATTTTTGAAAATTTTCAACTGTGTTTTTGAAAACAGACCCCAACATATTGTAATTAATACTAAAATTACCAAATTGTGTTATTGGTGAGTCGTCATTTAACACATTATTTACAACATCAAGTTGTTGTGATATGGTTTTTGTATAGGTTTTATTCCCTCTCAAATCTATATCTAAACTTGGTGCTGGCTTTAAAGTAATAGCGGCTTCTAATTTATTTAAATGTGTTTTTCTATAAGTTCTATTATAA
Source organism: Lutibacter agarilyticus (assembly GCF_900188235.1). Lineage (GTDB taxonomy): Bacteria > Bacteroidota > Bacteroidia > Flavobacteriales > Flavobacteriaceae > Lutibacter > Lutibacter agarilyticus. The sequence continues at coordinate 17,723 of NZ_FZNT01000002.1, forward strand.
TATGGATCATCAATATCGCGCGAAATTAACCAACCATTCTCAACGGCACGTTGTTTAATATCAATTTGACTTCCAAATACAAAACCAAATGTTGGTGCTAAACCTCCACTATAATTATCTCTACCTAAAAAGCCAACTTCAGGAACATAACCTGGCAAATAAGTACCGTTATTTTCAATATAATTAATTCTAGCATTTTTAACCATTGTCAACACATCATACACTATGTTTCCAATTTTTGCTCCTGTACTTTTTTTCTTTCTTGAAGTTGCTGAATTTCTATCTTTTGGAGCACCTGGTTTGTTGACACTTGCACGCGTATTTCCTTTCTTCACTAATTTATCTACACCAATTGCACTGTAAAATTTATTAAAATCTAAATTAACACCTAAAGTTTGCGTATTTGCATTTTGAATAACGTTTCCTATTTGATTTACATAAGACTGTGATGAAGCCTGCCAATCAAAATCAGCGGTATAGGAATAATCTGCCGAAACAAAATCTAAATATGGAATTTTATCAATAGGTATTCTGTAGGTACCACTTAATGATTGATGATAGTTATCTGGTCTTCCAATGGTGAAAAATTTATCATAAATTTCAACTTCATCATCGGCTCCAAATTGATCATAAATATGATTGTTAGCTGCTCTAAAATCTAACTGAAGTGACTTTGTTAAATTAAAACTCACCCCATAATTCCAATCGAACATATAACGCCTTTGGGTTAACGTTGGTAAATCTGGTAAACCTATCACTAAACTTCTTGAAAGTTGTTCGTTATAATTTCTTATAATATTTGAATTTACAGAAACTGAAGTTGGAACTATGTTTAAATTAATATCTTTTATTAATTGTAAATATTTACTACTAAGAGTAGTTGAATTTTTAAATGGCTCTAAGTCCCAAGGCTCAAAATTAAAGTTATATCCTGCGGAAGCTCTTACATTTTGATCCAGAAACTTTTGAACATTGTAATCTCTATGGTATACTTCATTGTGCGCATAAGAAACCGATAAATTTTCAACATTGTAGAATTTTGGCTTTTTCCCACCGTTAGGATTGTAATCTTTTCGAACATTAATTAAACTAATACTGGTACGTTTTGTATAATCTCTTGCCGCATCAGTATTATCGTCAATGCTTTTAGCATCCTTAAATAATACATCTTGGTATTGTGGGTCGTATTTTGGATCTCTAAATTCTTCAGAAATACTGTAATTAAAAGGTAATTGTACCGCCCAATCTTTAGGTAATAATTGCCCAACATTTACATTGGTAACAACATCATACAGTTTGGTATCTTGTTGCGTGCGTTCGTTTAAACGTTGTTCAACACCACCAAAACCAATAGTTTCCATTCTTCCTGTAACGGCTACATTGGCAAAATCTGCTAAATTTAAATCGGCATTTAAAACTGCAGACCAACCACCATCGTTATCAAATTCTGAAGCTCTTAATTCATTAAACCAAATTTCTCCACTTTGAAGTGTGTTTGAAACGTTTTGAACTCCTAACATTATAGTTTTAATGTTTCCTAAATTAGGATTTCCTTTTAAGCGAATTTCATAACCTTCAAGACCAGGAATTGGAGGAGCACCAGGTATTGGATATAAAATATTTGAAGGAACTCCTTCATCAAACCTAAATAATTTTAACTGGGTTAAATATTCTAAAACTGCTTCTAAATTATTTTCCTCTGGCCAAATTTCAAGTGCTGTTGTAGCATCATAATCAGTAACATTTAATAACTTTTCTAATTGATAAAAGTTATCAGTCATATCGCTTCCTAACCTAACAATAGCCTTTAGATCTTCGTTTTGAACTTGTGGTTTTGTTTGAAGTCCTTCTAAATGCAAAAACATTTTTAAGCGTTTATACATTCTTAAATCTACACTTACATTTTTAAAAATGGCTCTGGTTTCATTAGGAGCCAAATCACTAACTTTTAAAGACAATGATTGCTCATTTTGCTTTTGTAAGGTAGTAGATCCTCTTAAAATTTCACGTTCAATTCCAGGAGGCAATACATACGGAATTGGTTTTCTATCTTCATTTTGTTCAATATTAACAACACCTACTTCAAAATTTTGTAAGTCGTTAGGATCTAAATCTTGTGGCGGCTGAATAGCTTCATCAAGTGTTTTAGTATAGCGTCTCCAATCACCTCTTACTAATTGTAATTCTCCAAAACGCAACACCACAGGCATTTTAAATTGCGTTAAAAATATTCGCATAAATCGAATAGAATTAAACCCTGTAATGTTATTAATTACTTCATCGGGTGTAGAAACTTGAATTCTAAACTGTAACCACCTGTATTCTTTTTCGCTTCCATCATCTAAAGTAACTTTTACTCTTTTTTCATCAACAATATGGTTTTTACCAACCTGTAAATCACCTCTATTTAACGATACTTTGTATTGATAATAACTTTCAACAGAATTCATTGTTTGGTCTTTATCAATATCTTCAACATCAGGAAATGTTGTTGCTGCTGTTGGATAATTTTCTGGTGATAAATTATTAGTTGGCGAGTTTCCTTGCGTAAGGTTGTATTTTTTATAGCGTGTTAATATGGAAGCATCACTATTGTCATATTCTGAACTTCTGAAATATTGATAGTTATCATTTGATGGATCTTCTCCAAATAGTGTCCCAAATTTTTCAGTTTCCTGTTCATCATTCAAACCATCAAAACCAACATCTTGATTTAATCGATCACTATCACTATCTGTAAAGGTGTATAATAACGATTGATTTGTTGGTATTTTACCCCAAATTGTATTGGCTGTATTGGTATCACTTAAAGCATCTTCAGGCAACCCGTTTTCATACATTTTTCTACCATCTTTCAAAACGTCTTCCGAAACATTTCCTAAGTTGAAATACACATCACCAACCTGATTTGAAGGGTCTGAAGGGTCAACACCAACTGGCAAACCTTCTTCATTAGTTATTGAATAATGCTCGTAAGGATCCATTAACCAAAATTGAATATACTCTACATTTGACTGTTGAAAGTTTGTAGTTGTTAAAGCTCTTGTAATACCTGCCCAACGCTCTTGCGGATCTGTAAATTCTCCGTTTGGAGCAATATTGTTTGTATCATAATTATAAGGACCTCTTTGGTTTGGATAAAAAGCTAAATCAAAAGTTCTTACTACGGTTGATTGTGTTAAATCTAAATCTTGTTCAGGAAACAATTCGTTATATTTTACACGTCTTACTTCTTGTCTAGAAAGTTCTCTGTTATCAATATTATCAGGTTGCAAAGATGAACCACCGTAAAAAATTGGATCAATTATATACCACGCCAACCTTGCTCTTTTGTAACCGTAAGATAAATCAGGTGCGTTACCACCTAAATCAAATTGGGTTTGATATTGCGGTGTACTTGCAGTATGCCATTGTTGAACTGAACGAATATCTAAAGGAATTTGAGAACTTTCAAAATCATCAATGTATGAAGTTGCTTCACCATTTAAATCAATTCGTTTTGATGAACCTGGTAATAAATAAGCAAAATCACCTCTAACAGAAAAATTAGAAGCTACATCGGTATCAATATTCGGTAATTTGTTAATCCATTTTGTCAACTTCGGAACTTCGGTTCCGTAACTTGCATTTACACCAAAAATGGTATTGTTAAACGGTTCTTGCCCCAATGAAACTTTTTGCGTAATAGGTCTTTCACTTAAATTTAAAATCGTAGCTCCAACAATTAAATTATCAGAAAATGTGTGTTCAATATCAACTCCTAAAAAACGTTTTGTTTGTAAGTTAAAGGTCGCATTGTTTTCAACTGAAACTTCTATAGGCGCATTGGACGCTTGTAAACTAGGGTTTACAATTTGAACTCTACCCATTTGATAATCTACTACATAATCAACACCCTCCACCAATTCTCTTCCACCTGTGGTTACTCTTACTGATCCTTGCGGTACATTAAAAGCTCCTAAAGGAATTCCGTCTGTCGCTTCAGATTTATGGTAACCTTTTAAAAAATATTTATCTTTTGTTTGGTGGTTATTTTTAGCTTCAGATTGTGTTTCGCTATACATCTCTTCAAAAACGTACACGGCATCAGCTGGATCTGTTAACTTACTCGCTAAATCTTCTCCGAATGGTTCTACTGTTGGAAAAATTACAATACCCTTTTCTGAATTGATGGTGATTCCTTCAATGTAATCAAAATACCCATCACCCTCAGGTGTATAATTCTGAGTTTGATCTAATTTATCAACATCTAATAAATTCAATAAGGTTTTATCTGAAATATCGGGTGTTTGTGCATTTTGAAGTATATTAACTGGAACACCAGTAGCATCATCAGCATATAAAACATCTAACCTAAAACCATCTCTTTGCATTCTAAATGTTTGCAATGAGTAGACGTTTTTCATCATTAAATCCCACATCGGAATTTCAGTACTAATGATTTCACTTCGTAATAATTTTAACACAAGGTTTGAAGGTGCATTAATCCCATCACTTGTAAATTCACCAACCCTATAAACTGTTGATTCTCCATTAACTGTGTATTCAAAAGCCACTGCTAAAACATCTGAATCGGCGAGTCTTCGATTTAATGAAATATACCCTAACTGTGGGTGAATGGTATAATCTCTTAATGGATCTAATTTTAAAGCATTTTCAAGCACCGAATAATCACGTCCTTGCTGCATACTAAATGGCGCTAAACCTGTTGCAACTGTAGCAATATCTCTAACTGGATTTGTAGGCGTTAAAATGGTTGATAAATTATTCGCTTCATTTGTAGGCAACAATCCACCAGGAACCGGAATTACATTTGCAGGACCAATATTTGAAGGGTCGGCTTCTGCTAAATCGGCTAAACCAACAATATTTCTCACATCCTGAATGGTACTATTTCTATTGGTTACCCAAACTTCAATTCTTGTAATATTTATTGGACTATTTACTAACGGATTGTCTTTTAAAGCATCATTATAAGCATCTCTAAAATATTGCGATAAAAAGAAATGTCGGTCAACATCATAATCTGTTGTTTGCAATTCAAATTCCTGAATTGTAGAGCCTCCTTCAGCTGAAACCGAGCGAGTTTGCGATTTTTGTTCTGCAATAACTCCTGTAATTCTGGTTTTCCCAAATTGCAATTCTGTTTTTAAACCAAATAAACTTTGAGCCCCAATAATTAAAGAGTTTTTAACTGGCATACTAATATTACCAACTTCTATTTTCTGAAGAATATCATCTTCATTGGGCAAGTATTCTAACTTCACCTGATTTTGAAAATTAAAGGAAGATTGTGTATCAAACTGCGCTCCAAATCTTAACCTAGTTCCTACTTTAGCAACAATGCTAGCGCTTATTTGCTGATCAAAATCAAACGTAAAACTGCTTCGGTTACGTTCTGATAGTTGAGGATTATCTACCTTTTGATATAAAACACCCAAATCAATTTGAATAGATCCTTGCGGATTTACTTCAACCGTATTTCCTCCAAAAATAGATTCAAAAAAATCAGAATTCACATAGTATGTTGGTAATAAGTTTTTTTGAGCATCTTCGCTCCCTTTCTTCTTACTATTTGTTGCGCTTATTTTAGACTTGTAATAATCGAGCATATCACGCTTAAGCTTATAATCCATATACTCTTGTTGCGTCATATAAACCGGACGCTCCACATAATAATTACCAACTTTTTCGGTAATTATGTACTTTCCTAATTCTTCATCAAATACAATTTCTACGGAAGGATCACCTAAATACAAGCTTCCTGATTGATTGTTTTTAAAAGGATATTTTAGTTTTAGAGTATCTGTGACTTTTGAAACTTTAGCAGTATCAGCTGTTACTAATACTTTTGTAGAATCTAGTTGTTTTGGTGCAGGAGGTACTTGTGCTTTTACTGTTGAAGTAAAAAACAACAAAAAACAAATTAAAATATAAGCTTGATTTATGAATTTATTTGTTCCCAAATGTCTATAAATTTTTAAGCGCCGTTTTAATAATACCTTCAACGCTCAATGTTTTATCTTTTTGCAATATTTTATCAATTACTTTTTCAGATAATTTTTTATTAAACCCTAAAACTTCTAAAGCAGTTAACGCTTCATTCTTATTGGTATTGCTTACAGATACAGAAACTTCATCAATTGCATAGGTTTTTGAAATTTTATCTTTTAAATCTATCAAAACACGTTGTGCTGTTTTAGCACCAATTCCTTTTACTGATTGAATTACAGCTACATCACCTGAAGCTATTGCCTGTTGAATTTCATCAGTAGTCATAGACGATAGCATTGTTCTTGCAATGCTAGGTCCAACACCTGAAACTGAAATTAATAATTTAAAAATTTCACGTTCAATTTTAGAAATAAAACCAAACAGCGTATGTGAATCTTCTTTAACTGATAAATACGTGTATAAAAATACTGCTTCTTCATCAGGTAATTCTGAAAATGTGTTCAATGAAATATTTAACAAATACCCAACACCATTAACATCTATTACTAGATATGTTGGGTTTTTCTCTATAAGTTTACCTTTTAAATGGGTGATCATTTTTCCTAGGTGTTTTAATCACCAAATGTAGTAAAATATTCTGTATTATTGTTAGCATTTTCCTGCGCATCTAGCACCGCTACACAAACCATATTTACCATCTCATCAACACTTGCACCTAACTGTAAAATATGTACAGGTTTTTTTAAGCCCATAATAATTGGCCCAATAGATTCAATATTATTTAATTCCTTAATTAACTTGTAACTAATATTGGCTGAATTTAAATCTGGAAATATCAATCCGTTTACTTTTCGGTTTACCAATTTAGAAAACGGAAATTTTTCTGCTCTCATTGTATTATTCAAGGCAAAATCGGCTTGAATCTCTCCGTCAATAACAATTTCAGGATGGTATTTATGCGTATAAGCAACAGCTGCAGCTCCTTTATTTGCAGATATTGAATTTGCAGAACCAAAATTTGAATACGACAACATGGCCAAATGAGGTATTACTCCAAATATTTTCATAACCCTATCAGTCATTCTTATAATTTGAGCTAATTCTTCTTCATTCGGGTTTATATTAAAAGCGGTATCTGAAAAGAACATGGGTCCACTGTCAGTCATCATAATATTTGTGGCTGCAACCCTTTTAACTCCGTCAGCTATTCCTATTAAATCAATAATTGGTTTTGCAACCGTAGGATAACTTCTTGAATAACCTGTAACCAATGCATCTGCTTCGTTTTCATTCACCATCATTGCAGCAAAATAATTACGCTCTCTCATCCATTTTCGTGCAACTAACAACGTAATTCCTTCACGTTGATGTTTTTCCCAATACACTTGCGCATACCTATGTCTTCTTTCTCTTTCTTCTTCAGATTTTGGATCAATCAACTGTAAATCGGCTTCAAAATTCAATTCAGCCATCAATTCTTGGATAATTTCTTTATTTCCTAATAAAATTGGAATTCCAATACCATCTTCATAAACAATCTGAGCTGCTTTCAACACATCTAAATGATCTGCTTCAGCAAAAATAACCGTTTTAGGATTTGCTTTTGCACGCTCGCTAATCATTCGCATTAACTTACTTCCGGCCCCTAAACGCTCTGCTAATTGTTCTTTATAACCATCCCAGTCAATAATTGGTTCTTTTGCAACACCCGATGCTATGGCTGCTTTTGCAACAGCTGGCGGAACTTCAGTAATCAATCGTTGGTCAAATGGTTTTGGAATAATATATTCTCTCCCAAACTGCAAATGCTTTTCGCCATAAGTAATATTTACTTGCTCTGGCACTGTTTCCTTTGCTAAATTAGCCAATGAATGTACCGCTGCCATTTTCATTTCTTCATTAATTTTAGTTGCTCTAACATCTAAAGCGCCTCTAAAAATGAAAGGAAAACCAAGTACGTTATTTACCTGATTAGGATGATCAGATCTTCCTGTAGCCATAATAACATCTTTACGTGTTTGCACAGCCAATTCATATTCAATTTCAGGATCTGGATTTGCCATTGCAAAAACAATTGGATCGTTAGCCATAGATAACAACATTTTTGGAGTAAAGACATCGGCAATTGATAAGCCAATAAAAACATCGGCATCTTCCATAGCATCTTCCAACGTGTAAATATCTCTATCTGTAGCAAATTCTGCTTTTTGAGACGACAAGCCTTCGATATCTTTTCTAATAACACCTTTACTATCACACATTACAACATTCTCAATTTGCACTCCCAAAGCTAAGTACAATCTAGTACATGAAACCGCTGCTGCACCTGCACCGTTTACAACAATTTTAATTTTCGCAATGTCTTTATTCGTAATTTCAATTGCATTTTTTAGTGCTGCTGCTGAAATAATTGCTGTTCCGTGCTGATCGTCATGCATTACAGGAATATCTAATTCTTCCTTCAACCTTCGTTCAATTTCAAAAGCTCCGGGTGCTTTAATATCCTCTAAATTGATTCCTCCAAAAGTTGGTGCAATATTCTTTACGGTTTCAATAAATTTATCTACATCTTCTGTATCAACCTCAATATCAAACACATCAATATCAGCAAATATTTTAAAAAGTAACCCTTTACCTTCCATTACGGGTTTACCCGCCAATGCGCCAATATTACCCAAACCTAAAACAGCCGTACCGTTAGATATTACGGCTACCAAGTTTCCTTTTGACGTATATTTATAAGCATCATCTGGATTTTTTTCAATTGCCAAACAAGGCTCAGCTACACCCGGTGAATATGCCAATGATAAATCTTTTTGAGTAGCATATTTTTTAGTTGGAACTACTTGAATTTTCCCTGGAGTTGGGTACTGGTGATATCTTAAGGCTTCGCTTTTCTTTTTTGAATTGCTCATAAAATTAGTGTGTTTGATAAAACGTCAAATTTAATAATTTAAAACAAACACAACCTTAAAATAATGAAATATCGCAGCTAAACGTAATAAATACAAGAACTTGACAAATATCATTCACTTTTAATAGCGCTAATTCTTATTTCAGAAATGAAATATTTCGTTTTAAACCTAAAAATTTGGTGCGCTTTACGGCTGATTTTTGAAATACTTTTTTAAAGATTTCTTCTGTGATTTCTTCCCAATCTTGTTTATTCATTGCTAATAAATCTGGGTGTGGATTTAATTTTTCTTCTGAATGTGGTGTTGAAAATCGGTTCCACGGACAAACATCTTGGCAAATGTCACATCCAAACATCCAATCTTCAAATTTCCCTTTTACACTTGCAGGCAATTCGTTTTTTAATTCAATAGTAAAATAAGAAATACATTGACTGCCATTAACCGTATTATTTGGCAAAATTGCGTTGGTTGGACAAGCATCAATACATTTTGTACAGGAACCACAATGATTGGTTTTAAAAGGTGTATCGTATTCCAATTCTAAATCCAAAATAAGTTCAGCCAAAAAGAAAAAAGACCCTTTATTTTTTTGAATTAATAAGGAGTTTTTACCTCGCCAACCCAAACCACTTTTTTGAGCCCAAGCTCTTTCCATTACTGGAGCCGAATCTACAAAAGCCCTTCCGTTTACTTCTCCAATTTGGTTTTGAATAAAAGATGTAAGCTCTTTTAATTTTGATTTTAATATATGATGATAATCCTCTCCATATGCGTATTTTGCCAATTTATATGAATTGTTTTGTTGTTGTTCTTCAGGGAAATAATTAAACGATAAGCTTATAACCGATTTTGCATTGTCAACTAACAACCTTGGATCTAAACGTTTATCAAAATAGTTTTCCAAGTAGTGCATTTCGCCCTGATGACCTTTTTTTAACCACGATTCTAAATTTGAAGCCTCTTCCTCTAAAAACACCGCTTTTGAAATTCCACAACTTTCAAAACCTAATCTATAGGCTTCTTGCTTTATCAATTTTGAATATGTTTGCTGAAGTTTCATAAACTACAAAAATACTTGATTTTTTTCATTATAAAATTCACCTAAAACCTGTTACCGTTAATTTATTTTATATATTGAACTTTGAATTTGATTTTTATAAATTACTATGCCTAATAAATGGTTGCTTTTTTTTAGTATTCTTATTGCTTCTGGTACTGCTCACGCCCATAATTTCAAAAAAAACGACACCTTATTAAAACCTGCTCAAATAATTGACTCGCTAGTTTTTAGTGAAAAATTAGATTGGTCCGTTAGACTTGTAGGGAATTTTAAACAACAACGGTTTACCCTAAAAAACAACCAAGATAAATTATATTACAAACCTAATAATCCTTATGGTATTGGTATTGGTATTGCCAATCAAAAAATAATAATTGATATTGTTTTTAACATCAAAACTCAAGAAGAAGCTTTACAAACCGATAAATTTGCAGCAGAAGGTGGGCTTGTTATTAAAAAGAATTACATAGGGTTTTTACTAGAAAATGTTAACGGATATAATATTTATAGCAATGTAAATGATGCTGAAATTTTCAGAAAAGACATGTCCATATTTTCTCTCGGCTTAAATTATTTACATTTATTTAAAAATGAACATTTTTCTGTTAGAATGATGAAATCGGGAGTTACCGACAAAGAAAAAACCTCCGTTTCTTTAGGTTTTGGAGGTTTTTTTATTGTCAATAAAATTTCTTCTGACGGAACAATTGTTCCTACTAACTCAAACCCTTATTTCAACGATCAAGCTGAAATTACAGAATTTACTGCTATTGGAGCTGGAATATTGGCTGGCGTAGCAACCTATATTGTTTTACCTGCCAACTTTTTCTTTGCATTAAGTGCTTCGCCAGGAATTGGTTTAGAATATAAAGAAATAAGCGCCGAAACCGAAAGTTACGTTCCTACAAATCCTTTAGTCTATAAATTAGACCTGTTTACAGGCTTAGGTTATAAGGGTGAAGAATTTTATGTGCACTTTAATTTTGGCACAAATCTTTATGCTACCGATTTAGATTTTAACAATAAAGCCTTATTAAGCGTCACCAAATCTAAATTGATTTTTGGATACAACATTGGCAAAATTAATTTTAAACCTAAGAAAAATAAAGTTTTTTAAGTTTTATTTCCAGCCAGTAACTTTCATTATTTTTTTATAAATATCATTGTTTTGATAAACACCTTGAAACTCTTCAGAACCTGGTCCAAAAGCAAAAACAGGAATTAATGTTGTAGAGTGCCCATTGGTTGAGAATGTTAAATTAACATCGTTATAATCACTATATTCTTTACCATGTTGATTTACTTTCTGCTTTGAAGACAAAGACAAACCTCCTGTTTCGTGATCTCCAGTTACAACTACTAAAGTATTTCCATCTTTTTCAGCAAAATCTAATGCTTTTCCAACAGCATCGTCAAAATCTAACAATTCAGTAACTAAGTATTCTCCTTCATTTGCATGACCTCCCCAATCAATTTGAGAACCTTCAACCATCATAAAAAAGTTGGCATTGTTTTTACTTAAAAATTCAATTCCCAATTCGGTAGCATTTTCTAAAAAGTCACCTCTATTTTCAGTCATTTTAGGCATTCCATCTTCTGCCAATAAAAAACCAGCTTTTTCGGCATTTTCAATACTCTTAAAATCACCTAAAGAAAGTGTATCAATTACAAAACTTTTAGCTTCTAATTCATTTAACAAATTACGTTGATCTTTACGTTTGTTAAAGTATTTCAATCCACCAGCTGCAAAAAAATCAACTTCTGAAGCCACCATATCTAAGGCAATATCTTCTGCCAAACTTCTGCTTAATGCGTGTGCATAAAAAGCTGCAGGTGTTGCATGTGTTATAGAAGAAGTTGCAATTAATCCCGTATTTATATTTTTTGTAGAAATAACTTCTACAATATTTTCAATTGCTGTAGAATCTACACTTACACCAATAGCACCATTGTATGTTTTTTCTCCACTAGAAAAAGCAGTTGCTCCAGCCGCAGAATCCGTAATATTATGACTTGCAGATGATGTATTAATTAAACCAATATTTTTAAAACGCCCGTAGTTTGGAGCGGTTTCTTTAAAATAAAAAGCTGTTGACACTTGTGTTAATCCTGTCCCATCAGCAATTAATAAAATCACATTTTTTGGAGCCTCATTTTTTGGAGCTTTCTCTTTTTCAGTACAAGAAAATAGTGCAAAAAACACTAAAATCAACGTTGTTTTTATTAGATTCATTATCTATTTTTTTTAGAAATGCAAAGGTAAAAATTTAAAACTTTAATTCTAAAAAAACACAAAGGTTTATTGATTATTTAACAGAACCTTTACTCGTGAAGTTTACCAAAAAAATAAAAATTTCATAAAAAAGAGACTGTCTAAAAAGTAAACTTTTCGTCAACCTGTGCTTCGACTCCTCTCAGTAACCGGTTATTTAGCGGAGTCGAAATACAGGTTATCAGAATAATTGATTATTGTGAATGAGATTCTGAAATAACACTTCGACAAGCTCTGTGTGACACTTTCAGAATGACGAATTTTAGCACTTTTGAGACAGCCTCATTAATTTACTTCTCTTTTTCATTAAAATAATATGTTGATTCATCGGGTCTAAAAGCTCTATCAAACCATAAAGGCCTGCGTTCTCCATTTGGTCCTGGTGCTGGCCTTGTCATAGCCATCCATTCTTTAAATACTTCATGAGATTTATTGGTATCTACAAAAATGTCTCCATATTTTTCGTCTTTTCCAGGTTTTTCAATGCGAACTCTTTGATGCCAACAATGCATACCACTTATTGGGTCAGGGTGCACAGCATGTGTTATATTTTGATGCACACCTCCATCTTTCCAAAAAATACGTTTTGAATCTTTATCGTCCGATTCAAATGGTTTAATACCCGAAATGGTATTCATTTTCCAGCCTCCTTTACCATCACCTTCAATATTTACTGTATTGGTTGCCCAACGATTTCCTATTTTATCTTGTGGTCTACGCCAGCGTCCAATATGGTGTGAACAAGCTACCACACCCGGCTTCATACTTTGAGTCACCCATACCTTATCTATAAAATAACCAATATCCGTATTCATTTTTACCAAATCTCCTGTTTGAAACCCCCATTTCTTCGCATCATCAGGATGCATCCAAATTGGATTTCTGTTTGAAATTTCAACCAACCATTTTGCATTTCCAGATCGGGTATGAATTAACGTTGGCAATCTAAATGTTGGAACTAAAACATACTCACCCTTAGATTTATCTAAATTATCATTATGAATATGACTTTTAATATACTTTGGTGTTGCATATTCTGGCCATTTCCAATCTACCATAGTTTGTGAATAAAATTCATTTTTACGTGATGGTGTAGGAAAACCTACACAGGCCTTTCCATTTACCATAACACCTATAGCTTTTCCATCTTTTGAAATAACCTCTGTTATTGGATCAACCACACTTCCTTTTAATTGCTCTTTTGAAAGTTCATTTTCATTTACCTTGTATGATTCTCCTTTTTCAATTTCAAAAGCACCGTATTTTTGCATATACTGCAACTCGGTTAAACCTTCAGATGTTGCTTTTTCAGGTAAACCCTTTACACGTTCAAAAATATATTGGTAATATTCATCAATGGTAATTTTTTCTCCAGGGCGATATGGCGATTCAAAATGCTTGCGAATTCCCATACTTCCGTCAGGATCAATTCTCCAACTCAATTCAATAAAAAATTCATCTTCTTCCCAAACTTCCCCCGGATTAGATTCGTAGGTTAACTTTACTGGTTTTCCATTTCTTCGGGCAGCTTCACGTAAAACTGGCTGACGGAAAGCAACCCAAGTTCCTCCATGTGTGGCATAACTATTTAAATCGTGCCGTTCAGATGCCAAGCCCATTGGCAATACAAAATCGGCATAAAAAGCGGTTTCATTCCAAGTTGGCGTTAAAGCTGCGTGTAATCCAAATTTTGTTTCATCGGCATACATTTCCATCCACGTAAATCCATCAGGATAGGTCCAAACTGGATTAAATACACGTGAAAAATACACATCCATTTTACCTCTTCCTGCTTTTAAGAAATGAGGTAATAACTGACTCATTTCAAAAAATGCCAATGGATATTCTTTAGGAAAATGCAATTCGTTCCATTTCTTTTGAGGTTTTGGCGGATTTGGTTGTGTTGGCTTGAACTTGTTCCAAGAATTTGGTGACGTTCCTCCTTTTGCACCAACAGCTCCAACCAATGCCGTTAAAAAATGCAAACAACGAGCCACTGCCCAACCGCCTAGATTTGATGCTCCTGCAGCACGCCAGTTATGTGAAGCAAAACGTTCACCTGCCTCACCAATTTTATGCGCAATTTCCACAATCATTTCAGCCTTTACTCCCGATTCTTTTTCAGCAAATTCAGGGGTAAATTCTTTGTACTCATCAATCATAGCGGCAATATAATTCTCAAAAGTGATTGCTTTACCTGAATGCCGTGCGCGTAAGTATTCTTTCCAATTGGTCCAATTTTCTAAATAAGCCCTGTTGTACAAACCTTCTTCTAAAATTATTAAAGCCATTGCCAATAAAACAGCCGCTTCAGTACCAGGGTATGATGGCAGCCAATAATCAGACATACTTGCCGTGTTAGATAGGCGAGGATCCATAGTTGCTAACTTTGCACCTTTCATTTTCCCTTCAATAATTCGTTGCGCATGCGGGTTGAAATAATGCCCCGATTCTAAATGTGCAGAAACTAATAATATAAATTTTGCTTCAGCGTGATCGGGTGAAGGCCGGTTGTAACCGTACCATAAATTATACCCAAAACGAGCTCCTGAAGAACAAATATTGGTATGTGAATTATGCCCGTCTATTCCCCAACCTTGTAAAATCCAGTTCATAAATTTTTCCTTTCCTGGTCTTCCAACGTGGTAGGCAACTTCATTATGACGATCTTCTAAAATAGCTTTTCTAATTCTACCTGCAATGGTATCCAATACCTCGTCCCAAGAAACACGCTCCCATTCACCATCACCTCTTTTCCCTTTTCTTTTCAAAGGAAATAAAATACGATCGGGATCTGTAATTTGGTTGATTGTTGCCGGTCCTTTGGCGCAGTTTCTACCTCTACTTCCCGGATGGTGTGGATTCCCTTCAAACTTTTTAACCTCTTGTGTTTCCTTATCAATAAAAGCAGTTAAACCACACGCACTCTCACAATTAAAACAAGTAGTTGGTATAATTTGATAGGTTTTCTTTTCCTTTTTAGGCCAAACTTTTGGATTGTACTCAACCCAATTATCCCATTTTTCTGGCGGTGGAAAGTTCTCGTACATTTGAGCAACTTCTTCATCGGTAAAATGGCGCATATCTTTATCAAACTCTTGATAACCTTCTTTATGCAGATTTGGAATAATTCCCATTTTTTCTGCAATATTTTCTATAAATGATGGTTTTTTATATCCCATGACTTTTAAAATTTCAATTTTTTTAATTACGAATTACAAATTATTTATTAGACTGAAAATAGATTCCTGCCTTCGCAGTAATAACAAACCATAACCCTTCAACCCTTAAACCTTTAAACTTCTTCAACCCTTCAACTTAATTAAGCTAATGGAATTCTTTGAGGTGCTTCCACCCAAATTTTCTCCGTTGCTACAATTCCTATTAAAACGAATACCGCCGACCCAATTACCAATGGTTGTGAATTTCCAAGCATTAAAAATACCAATGGAATAATGTTCCCTACAATTACTGAAACTATCCAAAACAGATTTCTGTAACGTCCTTTAATAATCATGCTAACTACTTTTTTTGCAGAAGTTGTAGGGTGCGTAATTGTCAACTCCGTAACCAATGTAAATAAGTTTGTAACCAAGGCAATACTTAATATCGGTACTAAAATGTGCATCCAACTTTCGTTTCCTAAGAACAATCCTGCCAACACAAAAATAGAAGCTCCAGCCATTACACTATGCACTAACATATGTAATGGTAATGTTGGACTTTGCCAAAAATCGCGTCCTTTTGCTTGTGCGAATAAGAATGCTGTATACACTGCTAATAAAACAGCAAAAACTGCAGTACCCCATACTAAAATGGTTTCTCCTGTTTTAATTTCGAAGAGTGTCATAGCTGCCCAAATGGTCACTAATAATCCGAAAATTGAAATGATATAACCACCTTTTACCAACCAAGAATTCCACTGCGGACGTAATAAAACGTTCAAGAATCTGTCTGGTCTGTCTAAATCCATTACCAAGAATAAACCTGTTAAGGCCAAGCCTACTAATGATATTCCTGCTGACCATAATTTAGCTATTGAAGAAACTTCATAACCTAAAACAATGGCAATAAACGGAATTAAAAATGCGCCAGCTGCAATTGCTTTTGTAAATACATACGCAGAAACTTCCCAACCCCAAAGAATTCCTTTATCTGGTGTATCATAAACTCTACGTGCTTTTCCTGTTAACACATCAATATAATTTGGATTTTCTGAATCTTTTCGTTGATATGCCGCTTCAATATCATTGTCAATTGTCATTTGTAATAAATCAACGTCATCATTAGTGTTCAACATTTTTTCTGCAGCTTTTGCAAAATGTCCCACACCCCGAGCTTGTGAATTCCACAAACCAGGACCCGATTTATCCGTAGCTTCAGGAATTAACGAAGCATCATCACCATCAATATAAAATAGGTTTGGATTAGTACCTTTTTCTGGCTTACGAACTTTTACTGCCTGACGTGCCAATAATTGAGAAATCTCAGTTTCAGGATTGTGCATATCACCCGCAATAATGGCGTGTTCTGGACACACCGTAACACAGGCCGGCTCACGACCAACTTCAACCCGATGAGAACAATAATTACACTTTGCAGCAGTATTGTTATCAGGGTCAATATACAAGGCGTCGTAGGGACAAGCCTGCATGCATGATTTACAACCAATACAACGATTGTTGTCAAAATCTACTATACCGTCTTCACGAGTATAGAGCGCTTCCACAGGACAAATTTCAACACAAGGAGCATCCGTACAATGGTTGCATCGCATTACTGAAAAAATTCGTCGTGTATTGGGGAATTCACCTTTTTCAACTTGCTTAACATACGTTCTGTTAACTCCAACCGCCACGTCGTGCTCAGATTTACAGGCAGTTGTACAAGCATGACAACCAATACATTTTCGGTTGTCAATTATAAAACCGTACTTCATTTTTTGTAAAATAGTTTGAATTATAACAAATTTAATCAATGAAAAAATGAGTTTTGTAATCCATATCACACATATACTATTTAGAATTATTTTAAATAATTAAGAAATATTGTTAAAATAAATACCCTATTTTTGTAATACATTTAAAATGAACTTATGAAAATTCAACTTTTATTTTTTGGAATTACCACTGATTTAGTAGGTGAGAGTTCAATGTCGTATGAAGTTCCTGAAAACAGTTCTATAGAAGCATTGAAGCTAAAACTTATTGCGCAGTTTGCTTCATTAAAAAATATCAACGATTTTGCGATTGCTGTTAACGAAAGTTATGCTAAGGATCATCAATTACTACTAAACAACGATGTAGTTGCTATTATTCCGCCAGTTAGTGGAGGTTAATATTGTTTTAGTTATTTTTAGCTTATAATTCAACCAAGTGAAAAAGAAACGATTAAATAGAAAAAAAAACAACCCGTTAAAATTTGTATTTACGGGAACCCAGTTTGAGAAAGAAATCAGTCTTCAATTATTTGAATATTCTGAAGACAGTTTTATGGAACTCTCACATTTAAAAGCAACCGATTTTAATAATTTTGCAACTAAAAATAAACAATACTGGCTTAACACACATGGCATACATGACGTTGAAGTTATTGAAAATCTTTGTAAAAAAATTGGAATTCATAATTTAACCATTCAAGATATTTTAGATGTAAATCAACGTCCAAAATTTCAGGAATATGAAAATTATTGGTTCTTTTCATTGCAATCTATTTTACCTTCAGAAACCAATGAAATTAATTCGGAACAAATAAGTTTTATTTTAGGAAAAAACTTTTTGGTTTCATTTCAAGAAAGAAAAGCAGATTATTTTACTCATATTAGACACCGGTTAAGAGAAAAAACGGGGATTTTACACGAAAGATCTGTTGATTATTTATTGTATTTATTAATTGAAGCTATTTTGGATAATTATTTTAAAACCATTGACACTATTGAAACTAATACTGAAAAATTTGGTATTATTGATATCAATGAAGATCCTTCGCCTGCAATTTTGAAAGAAATTGAAGTTTATAAAACGCAACTAAATCATCTTAAAAAAAATGTCAACCCTATAAAAGAATTTATCACAAAAATTGAACGTGAAGAATTTGCTTTGATTGACAAAAGGCACATTAAATACTTTTTTGAATTGAAGGATTTATGCTTGACAATTATTGACAACTGCGAAAAAATTGAAAACAGTTTATCTAGTAGTATTGAATTATTTTTCTCGGTTCAAGGGCATAGAATGAACCAGGTTATGAAAACACTCACGGTGGTTTCTTCAATATTTATTCCGTTAACATTTATTGCTGGAATTTACGGAATGAACTTTGTAAATATGCCCGAATTGCATTTTAAATGGGGTTACCACATTGTTTGGGCGGTAATAATTGTAATATTTGGAGCTATGATTGCCTATTTCAAAAGAAAAAATTGGTTTTAAGCACGCTTAAAATTAAGCCCTTAAATATTTTTTATCAACATAAAATGTTCCAAAAGGAATTACAGAAGCCATTAAAATTATGAAGAATTTTTTGGTTTCCCAGCCCAATTCATATTTCAACATAATTGCTAAAATAATGTACACAATAAATAATAAACCGTGCGGCATTCCTAGCATTTTCACAAATATTTCATTTCCTAAAATATATTTTATAGGCGTTGCTATAAAAAGTAATAATAAATAAGAAACTCCTTCTAAAATGCTTACAATTCTAAATATTTTTTTCATCAATAATTGAATATAATTTATGAACGGGCAAAAGTACATTTTTGATTTGTTAACTTTGTAAAAGATTTAGTTAAAAGAATGGAAAATAGAACTTCAGTAAAAATAACCGACGAACCATTAAGCCAACAAGATTGTTACAATTTTGTGCAAGATGCATCTTGTGGTGGTATTGTGGAGTTTGTGGGCACTGTAAGAAATGCAACTCAAAACAAAGAAGTAATTTTATTAGATTTTAGCGCTTACGAACCAATGGCTTTAAAGGAAATGCAAAAAATTGCAAATTTGGCTTTGGATAAATTTGACGTTCATAAAATTGCAATTCATCATGCAGTTGGACCGTTAAAAATTGGTGATATTCCTGTAATAATCTCGGTTTCTTCGGCGCATAGAAAAGCTGCGTTTGAAGCTTGTGAATATTGTATTGACACTTTAAAAGAAACGGTTCCTATTTGGAAAAAAGAACATTTTAAAGATGGAGAAGTTTGGGTAAATGCACACCCTTAAACTATGTCCATTTTTTTCAATAAAAACGAAGCGTTCATATTTTTACAAACACCATTTTTTAGTTGATAATCAAAATTTAGTTCGTTGTTTAAAATTTCAGCATCAAAATAATAATTTTTTATTTGAGGTAATTCTTCTTCAATTTCACACAAACTTAAATCATGTGTCGCAATAATTCCTGTAGAATTTGAAGCCACCAACTTTTGAACAAATTTCTTTGATCCAATGGCTTTATCGGTACTATTGGTTCCTTTTAAAATTTCATCTAAAATTATAAAATAATTATCAGTTTTAATTTCATCAACAATAAATTTTAATCGCTTTAATTCAGAGAAAAAATACGATTCATCATCTGCTAAAGAATCGGTAGTTCGCATACTTGTAATTAATTTTATTGGATTGTATTCAAAACTTTCCGCACAAACCGACAAGCCCATATTAGCCATAACTATAGACAACGAAACCGTACGTAAAAAAGTACTTTTACCCGCCATATTTGCGCCTGTAATAATAAAAAATTGTTGATTCTCAATGGTAAAATTATTATCAACACGTTGTTTTTCTTTTAACAGGGTATGCCCTAAATCTTGAGCTTTTATCACCTCTCTATTTTGGGTGATTTTTGGAAAAACATACGCGGGGTGATTGAACTGAAAATTTGCCAATGAGTTTTGCGCATCAAAAAAAGCAATTACCTGAAACCATTGTTCAACATTATATTTATAGGTTTCAATCCACTGTTCAATTTTAATAGCAATTTGAATATCACGTAAAAAAAGTCCGTTTCCAAATACGGCAATTATCACATTATTTCGTTGATCTAATGCATCTAATAATTTTGAGTATTTTTTAAAAATAAGCGATGCTTTTAGGCTATCAGTTTTAATTTCTTGCTGCTTTCTTTTTAATAGTTCTGAAGAAAAACTAGTGGTTTCAATTTCATTTAATAATTTATGATATTGCTTAAACGTATCCTTTGCATTGCAAGCGTTTGTGTACAACTCGTTTATCTGTTTTAAATAAAATCCTGAAATACCCAAACCAATAAACAACCAAAAAAGCAACAATACTTCAGGCAATAATTGGAATGCAACTAATAAAATAAGCGCCACTGAAATTAATGAAACCAACTTAGGTAAATAGCCTAGAAATTTAGGAAAAGCTATTGTGTAATTATGAATCCATTGTACAATATTTTTTGCTGAATGCTGCACTTTCACCAAACTTGCAATGGCCGAAAATTGTTGCCTCCAAATTGGTTGTTCGCTTAACTCTTTGATTCCTTCCTGCTTTTCTTGAATAGCATTAATAGCATTTGAAGTTAATTCTAAAAACAGCTTATTTTTACCTTCAACCGTAACTGTTCTATTGCAATACTGAAAAAATGAACCGCGCCCAAACAAATCAATATCATAACTATACGGATGTTTTGGATCTATAAATTCACTACCATCATCAAGCCCTAAATAATCCCGATTTAAAACTTTTAATTCGGTTTCATTTATGTGAATTACCGCTTTTGCAAAGTTCGATTTGTACACTAATTTTTCGTGCTTAAAAATTAAGAAAACAAAAAGAGCAATGCCTATTACAACACTTAAAATCATAAATAATGTATTTCCAAAAGACAGGTAAACACAAAAAATAGTTCCTAAAAATGTTAGTAAACGTGTACTGCTAGAAATGGTTAATTTCTTTTTTAGTTGCACTAATTCTTGTTCAACTAAAGTTTTTTGCTTCTTATAAAATTCTAATGGTTGCTGCATTTAATAGTTTTCAATTCCTTCTGCTAAACTTAAAACATTCAGCGCTGGAAATTTATCTTTTAGTTGTTGTGTTATGTTGTAACTAGTAATTCCTTTGTTACAAACAATCACATAGTTCTTAGTGAAATCTGGATTAAAATTCTCAATATCAAATGAATGAAACGGCTTTTTTTGATGAACTTCAAAAGGAATAGGTGTATTTATATTATTTATTACACTAATTATTTCCGTTGCAGTATCGTTTAATTTTAATTTGAAATCGCCTTTTGAAATTAATAATATTGGTTTTTGAGTTGCGCAATTTAAAGCCCCATAGGTTGAATTTTTAAAAATCTCTTCAATAGCAATCGACTCGTTTTTTTTCAATTTCATTTTAAACTGCGAATTCTCCAAAGCATTGTAAATTAACAATTGATTTGTTAACAATTTGCCAGTTTTGGTGATTAATTTAATTACTTCATTCACTTGTAATAAAGCAATTAATCCTACAATTGGGTTCATTGTTCCTGCTTCTCCACAATTAGGAATATCGGTTGCTATTTTAGGAAAAGCATCACGTAAATTACACGAATACGCTTTACTTTCAAATACATTAAAAGTTGCTACATAACCATCAAATTTATACAACGAACCATAAACCAACGGCTTTTTAGTCAACACACAGGCATCGTTTATTAAGTACTTAATTTGCAAATTATCTGTACCATCAACAACCACATCAAACTTAGAAACTAATTCTAAAATATTTGTTTTAGAAACTGCCTCTTCTGAAAAGGTTACGTTTGTAAAAGGTGTTTTTTTCGCTATTTCTGAAGCTAAAACTGCCGCTTTAGATTTTTCAACAGTTGCTGTATTGTAAAATACTTGTCGGTGTAAATTTGAAATTGAAATTGTATCAAAATCTACCAAATGTATATTTCCAACGCCACTCGCTGCCAAATAAATAGCCACAGGACTTCCTAAACCACCACAACCAATTACCAAAATGTTGGCTTTTTGCAATAGTTGTTGTCCTTCTTCACCTATTTCAGATAAAGTTGTTTGGCGTTTAAAATATTCCGATTTTGATATGTTCATTCTATTGTTAGTAGCTTTTTTGCTTTAGTAGTTACAAAATATTTTGCGTCTTTTATAGTATAAAAATCCTGTAACTTTTTTAGTTCTAAAATGTATTGTACATCTCCAAAACCATAAACTGTTTCAGTCTGTTGCCAAATCAATAATTCACGCACAATTTCGTTTTCAGTTAAAGCTTTAGAATTTATAATTTCAATTATTTTTTGCTGAATTTCATTCAATCCGTTTTCAGTAGGAAATCGTTTTAAATGTTGATTTATTGCTGCTTGTAAATATTGAAACTTAGGATTTCTAAAATTGAAGTTTTTTAATTTTTCAACATCATTTTCTGCATATAACTTCCAACATTCTTCTGCGAAAATTAAATTACTTTTACTTAAATTCAACCTATTTTTATATAGTTCTACAAAATCTTTAGGCGAAAAATCAGTTAAGGCTTGCAGGTTTTCTTTCCCTTTAACTCTACCAACACAAACCAACGATAGCTTTACATCTTTTCTGAAATCTTTCAATAAATAAGAACAAGCCGCCAATAAATTTATTTGGCAAAACAAATCATATTCAAACCATAAAACCACCTCATCAAGCCCTGATATATCTTCAATCTTTAAAATTTCTTTGATTGTTTTATCGTAATATTCTAATCTATCAACACCTAACTCTTCTTTAAAATAAGTGTAGCGTTTTTTCCAAAAATCATCGCTTGCAAAATCTGTATGCAACGCTCCTTCGCACAATAATTCTCTCCAAACGGCAATTTCTCCTTCAAGTCCAGATTCCTTCAATAATTGAACTGAACTATCGCCATTAAGTACGTGAATAATTTTACTCATTAATTTCTTTATATGCTGTTTTAAATTCTTCGGGTGTATTTATATTTCGAATTAAATCGTCTTCAATTTCTATAATTTCAACTTCTGAATTGATCAATACTTTACGCGGACACGAATAACCTTGAGCTAAATAATTCAACAATAATGTATAACTTTTTGGCTCCCAAATAGTGATTAAAGGCTCTGGAAATTGTTTATTTTTCCCTTTAATTGTTGTTGCAACTTTCGACGGGTTTCTATGCTTCAATAATAACTGAATTACTTCATTAGTTAAAAAAGGTAAATCGGTAGCAATTACCAACCAAGCAACATCAGGATTTTCTTGAAAAGCCGAGCAAATTGCTCCAAAAGGTCCTAGTCCAATAAATTTATCTGTGATTTTATGCGCTGTAGAAACATCTTGTTCTTTACGAACAGAAAGATAGGTTTTCAGATTGTTTTTCTCTAATAATTCAATGGCTACATCGCGTTGACTTTTACCATAAAAATTGAGTTGCCCTTTATCAGTTCCCATTCTAATACTTTTTCCGCCAGCCAACACCAAACCTTGAATAGGTGCTATTTTTTCTTGAATTAAATTCTCAATGTGTTTTGAAATTTTTTCAACCTCATTTATATGATAACACAGCAAGTTTTTAATTTGTGGATTGTGCGCTTCTAAAAAATCAAAATAGGTAGCATCTTCTTTTAATTTTATCACAAATTGAATATTATCTAATTGTTCTAATCGTTTTAAAACTGAAGCTTCTTTTTCAGGATCTAAAATTAAAATTTGCTTTGCTCCTTGGTAATGATTTCCGTTGATAAATACATAATCATATTGCGAAAATTTAACCCGTTGATTGAATTTATTTACTTCAGCATTTACTGAAATAGCCGCCGTTCCTTTATGATGAAACGTATAGGTTTCAACAGTTAAATCTTCACTATTTTTAGCATGAGAAGCATCAAAATAAGCTAATTTATAGTTTGATAGTTGCTCGGAAATATTTAAAACCAACTTAGAAATATTGGAACAATTTGTACCAACTATTGAAATTTCATTCGGTGCAAAATTATCGTTATCACGAAGTTTTAATTTTGCGTGTTTTTGATGTTTACCCATTTTTAATATCGCTTTTTCCTCCTGATTTTTGGACTAATTTCACTTCTTTAATCACCATTTTTTGAGAAATGGCTTTGCACATATCGTACACGGTTAAAGCGGCAATATTTGCACCCGTTAAGGCTTCCATTTCAACACCCGTTTTCCCTTCAATAGAAACCGTACATAAAATTTCAATGTGTTCGCTATCTGAAATTTCAATGGTAATGTCTACTCCATTAATTAGCAAAGGGTGACACATAGGAATCAACTCTGAAGTTTTCTTAACCGCCTGAATTCCTGCAATAATTGCCGTTTGAAAAACAGGACCTTTTTTAGTGTGTAATTCGTCATTATTAAAATGAGCAATTATCTCAGTCCCCAAAAACATAGTTGCTTTCGCAATTGCTTTGCGTTTGGTACTATTTTTATCACCAACGTTTACCATTTTTGGCTGATTATTTTTATTGATATGTGAAAATTTATGCTCCATAAACAATGATTGCTTTGTATTTTAAAAAGCAGAATCAAATATACGTTTTTTGAATTATTTCACCTTAACTATTACTACCTAGAAAGCGATTCAAAAAAATTATAAGGCATACGAAAAATAAAATCCGTAGGTTTTTTCTTTATACTGCGGAAAAAAGGAAATATTTTTTGATTTTTTAAACGGATTGAAATTTTTAAATGGCTCAAAATGATACACCAATTGCGTTACTAAAATTCCGATTCCTGCACCCATCAACACATCAGACAAGTAATGTCTATTGTTTAACATCCTAAAAACGCCTGTTGTTGCCGCAAAAGCATAACCGCTGTAGGCAAAAACAGGAGAAGTATTTTGAAATTCATTTTGTAAAACGGCAGCATTTGTAAATGCAATAGTGGAATGCCCCGATGGAAAAGAATTACCATCAGTTGTATCTGGTCTTGTTTTAGTAATAAGGCTTTTAAGTAGTTCTGAAATTCCTGTAGAAACAACATTTGAAATAAACAGGTATTTTGTTTGATCAAACCAATGATTTTTAGCTTTCATACCTAAAGCATCAGCTGCATACATTTGCACAATTGGCACAAACAAAATGTAATCGTCAATGGGAAATTCATAATCATTCCCAACTTTATCTCGTAAATCTGATTGCAAGTTTCGCTCAAAATCACTTCCATTTATTATTAAACCTAACCCAATTAAACTGGCAGGTACCATACTTTTTTGCAATACTGTTCTAGATTTTTTTGACTGTAAACTATCTAACGAATAATTGTTTTGTTGACTTTGAGTGGTTTGAGCGTTGAAACTCAATACATTTAAAAAGAAGCATCCTAAAAGTAATTTTGAAGCAATTTTCATTAAATAAAAGAATTAGCAATTAATTTCACAAATGTACACTTCAAAATTGAATAAACTTAAAAAATAATCTGTTGGTAGTTTATCGGTACAAAATAACTGGAAAAACTTCACCTTTTGCAAAATCCGTTCTATCATCTGGTAATTCTAAAAAGGCATCAGCATCTACTAAATTAGCCAAATCTCCCGAACCTTTTCCTGCGGAAGGAGTTGCGTAAATTTTACCTTCATGTTGCGATAACTTCACTTGTAAAAAGTAGGTTAAATTTGGTTTAAAATAAAAATCTTCAGAAAGAATTGCTTGTTGTGTATTTTCAAAATTTAAACCCACCGATTTTTGATACCACGGATAAAAATATTTTAAACAATTTACAAATGTTGAAACTGGGTTCCCTGGAAATGCAAAAACCGTTTTACTGCTTCGGCTTCGCTCAGCACAGATTTTTTTTCCAAACCAAAAAGGTTTTCCCGGACGTTGTTGTACTTTATGAAATAACTTTTCAACCCCTAAATCGTCTAATACTTCAGGAATAAAATCGAATTTACCTTTAGAAACTGCGCCACTAAAAATTAGCACATCGTACTCATTTAAAAAGGCTTCAATTTTAGTTTCTAACACTTGTTTATCATCTAAAATATGAGCGGTTTCAGCTTTTATATGCAAACGTTCTAATAAGGAAACTAAGGTATACACATTGCTTCTTCTTATTTGATGTTTTTCGGGAATTTGATCTACTTCAACCAATTCATTTCCTGTAGAAACAATCATAACTTTTGGCTGTTTAGCAACCTTTACTTTAGATTTTCCAACTGTAGCCAACACCCCAATTTCAGCTGAAGAAATTAGCGTATTTTTTTTTATTAAAACAGCTCCTTTAGATCTGTCTAGCCCTTTTTTATGAATGTTTTGAAAATTTCGTACAGTTTCTAAATTAACGGTAGCTTCTCCATGTTCAATTGTTAATAATTCGTATTGAATAACCACATCACAACCATCAGGCAACATTGCTCCTGTCATAGCTTCCAAACAATTATTATTGTTTTTCAAGGTTAATTGTGGACTTCCAGCAGCCTGAACACCTTCAATTTTAAACGTACGTTGTCCGCTATTAAAAGCAGCTTCAGCAATAGCAATACCATCCATACTTACTCTGTTAAATGGAGGCAAATCGCAATCAGCAATCACATCTTCTTTTAATACGCGTCCTAAAGATTTTATAAAGTCAACCTCTTCAATTCCAAATTCCTGAGAACTGTTTAAAATAGTTTCTAGAGCGTTTTTTACAGTAGTTAAGTTCATTTAAATTAATTACGAGTTACTAATTACGAATTTTTAATTACCAAAATGATTATGAGTTCGTAATTCAAAATTGCTAATTATTAATTGCTTTATCCTCCAATTGTAGACATACTTTCTGAAACATCATTTCCACGAGCAGCTTCAGCTATAAATCCGTTTTCGGGTTTATGATGTACGGTTTTTATAAATAATTCTTTCAAATCGTTATCACTTGCTCCTTTACGAATAAAGTCTCTTACATTAAAAACACCACCATCAAACAAACAGTTTTTAAACATTCCGGTTGCAGTAATCCTTATTCTATTACAATCGTTGCAAATGGTACGTGTAAAAGCAGGAATTATTCCAAAAGTACCTTTATAGGTTGGTATTTTGAAGTTTTTAGAAGTAGATGATTTTTTAGATTGAACAGGAATTACTTCTGAATAATGCTTTTGAATATGATTTATAATTTTTGTGTAATTCCATTCTTCATTCATTTGTCGCTGACCTTTACCGTTAAAAGGCATTTCTTCAATAAAACGAACCGCAATATTTTTATCTTTTGAAAGCTCTACAAAATCTATAATTTCATTGGTATTAAAACCAGACTGCACCACTACATTTAATTTCAAATTTAAATTACTCTGGGCTAATTTTTGAAACGTCTCAAAAACATTTTCAAAAACATCGCGTCGGGTAATTTGCGCAAATTTTTCTTTGTGCAAACTATCAATACTTAAGTTAACCGATTTAATTTTTAGCGCTTCTAACTTTTCAATATGATTAGAAATTAATGCGCCATTGGTGGTAATATTAATTTCATCTAATTGATCATTAAATGAAAGTGATTCCAAAAAATTTATAAAATCTTTTCTTACAAAAGGTTCACCACCCGTTAAACGCACTTTGTTAACTCCTAATTCAGAAAGTACTCTTGTAATTCGGTACATTTCTTTATAGGTAAGCAATTCTTGCCTGTCAACAATATTGATACCTGCAGCAGGCATGCAATATTGGCAACGCAAGTTACATCGATCTGTAACCGCTAGTCTTAAATAAGATATTTTTCTACCAAATTTATCTGTTAACTGCATTAATTTAAGATGATTTTATTTCTTCCTAATGTAATAATTTCTTCGTTCTCTAATTTTTTTAATATTCTTGAAATGGCTTCTCTTGAAACCCTTAAATCTCTTGCAATATCAAAATGTTTTCTATGTATGGTATTATCATTATGCACCAAACTTGTTTCTTCTAAATAATTAATCAACCTAAATTCTAAATCTTCAAAAGCAATATCGTTGATTTTTTCTAGTAAAAATGAAGTTTGAATTTGACTCATTTTTAAATAAAAATTTCGCCATGATTCATATTTTTGAAACCACGAATTTACAACTTTTACAGGAACAGATATGTAAGTAATATTACTTTCCGCCTTTAGTCTTATTTCACTTTTCTTATTCTCTAAAGCATACAAAATTGACGTTGCACTTGCTTCATTTTCAGATAAATAATACAAAAACAAACCTTTACCTTTTCCGTTTCTACGCATTGTTTTTACAATACCTGAAATTATTAAGGGAATAAAATGAATATCTCTTCGTATTTCTAAAATAATTTGATCAGGCTCTGCATGTTTTAACAATCCATAATCCGCAATTTCTTTTACTAATTTACTTTCAAAAGTAGCAGAAAAATTATTGGAGACTATTTCATGTATTTTCATACCAATTTATTTAATGTGGCAGTTTATCTTTTAAAGATCCATAGAAAAAAGCACCTAAAGTAGCTCCAAAAATAACCACTAAAATAGAAACTACACCTTTACCAACTAAAACAAACATTGGTCCTGGGCAAGCTCCTGCTAAAGCCCAACCCAATCCAAATAAAATTCCGCCTAATAAATTGCGGTACATTCCTTTCTTTTTTGGAGCAATGTGTATATCTTGTCCTTCAAAAGTTCTAACTACTTTTTTTCTAAACAACAACATACTTACCATACCAATTAGCACTGCTGAACCAATAATTCCATACATATGAAACGATTGAAATTTAAACATTTCGTAGATTCGATACCATGAAATTATTTCGGCTTTACTCATTACTATCCCGAAGAGTATTCCTACTAAAAAAAACTTTATGTATTTCATAATTCTTCGTTTTAAAATATTAGTGGTAAAATAAACCAGGTCATAACCAAGCCTCCAATAAAAAATCCAACTACTGAAATTAGTGATGGTAATTCTAAATTACTAAGTCCTACGATAGCGTGCCCTGAAGTACAACCTCCAGCCCAACGCGCTCCAAAACCTACCATAATACCCGCAATTAACAATACCAAAAATCCTTTAAAGGTTAACATGGTTTCTATGCTAAAAATTTCATCGGGTAAATACGTAGCTCCTGCATTTTGAATACCAATAGCTGCTAAATCTTGTACTGTTTGTGGATTTAAATCTACAGCATCACTTGGAGACAACCAATTAGCTGCCACAAAACCACCTACAATAGACCCTGCAACAAAAACTAAATTCCAAGAGTTTTGTTTCCAATCAATTTTAAAGTAATCGATAAATCTTCCGGCGCCACCAATAGAGCAAAAAGTCTCTAAATTAGATGAAACACCAAAACGTTCGCCAAAGTAATACAGCAAGAACATGACAAACGCAATTATGGGTCCGGCAACATACCAAGCCCAAGGTTGTGTAATAAATTCCATAATTTATTTAATTAGTTAGTTTTATAAAAGTATTGTATAAATTATGCTGCTATGTAACTTTAGTTACTTTTGAGCTAAAACTGTAAAATTTCAATTTTGTTTCTGTGCAACTTAATTTTCCCCTCATTCTCTAATTGTTTTAACAATCTTGAAATTACAACTCGAGAAGTGTGCATATCATAAGCAATGTCTTGATGCGTTGTATTTAGGGTAGTTTCACGCATAATTTGTGCCTTATCTGTCAAATATTTATACAAACGCTGATCCATTCGCATAAACGCTAGGGTGTCAATAGTTTCCATCATTTCATTCAAACGAATATTGTAACTATCAATTACAAAATTACGCCATGATTTGTATTTTACCAACCATTCGTCCAATTTTTCTTTTGGAAGAAATACAATTTCACTTTCTTTTTCGGCAATGGCTCTAATTCCGCACTTCCCATTTGAAATAGCGCTCGCAAAAGAACTTGCACAAGTATCTCCTTTTTCTAAAAAATACAATAAAATTTCCTCTCCTTTTTTATCTTCACGCACAATTTTTATAGCACCGTCTAATAATAAAGGAACACCTTTCATTTGATCACCTAAGTCAACCAGTAATTCGTTTTCACGTAATTTTTTATAAACACCAACTTGCTCCATTTCATCCATTAATTCTTTTTCAAATACGAACGAATAATAGCTATCTAGTTTTTCTCTTATCATTTTATGAAATTTAATATTTTTGAAGTAGCTCCTGTTTTACTTACAACATAATTGTACGCATTGCTACCTGCCTGTTCTCTTTTTTGTTTTTCTTTATAAAACTCGTTTAAAAGTACGGATAATTTTTGAGAATTATCTACCACAAAACAAGCCTTATTTTCTACCAAACCAATTGCCTCGTTAAATTTATGATAGTTTGGACCTATGACTATTGGCACTCCAAAAGTTGCCGGTTCTAGCACATTGTGAATTCCAGATTTTGTATAACCACCTCCAACATACGCAATAGCTGCATAGCTGTATACTTTTGTTAAAATACCTACCGTATCAATAATAAAAACCTGGTAGTCTTTTAAATTTTTACCTGACTTTTCAGAAAAAAGTACTGTTTTTTTTGAAATAGCATTTTTTAACTCTTCAATATTTTTTGGATTGATATTATGAGGTGCTACTATAAATTTTTCTTCATCAGAAGCATGATGATTGATATAATTTACCAACAATTCTTCATCTTCTTTCCAGGTACTCCCAGCTACTAAGGTGTATTGTTTATTTTTAAATTCAGCAATAAAATCTAATTCATTATTTTGCTGAGTAATTTCATACACACGATCAAAACGTGTATCTCCGCTCAACGTAACATTTTTAAACCCTATTTGTCGCAATAATTGCTCTGAACCTTCATCTTGCACAAAAAAATGAGAAAATGCTGCTAGCGACTTTCGCATCCAACCTCCATACCATTTAAAGAACGCTTGCTTTTTTCTAAAAATTCCTGAAACCAATAGGGTTTCAATATTCCTAACTTTTAATTCACTTAAAATAGAGGGCCAGAACTCATATTTCACAAAAATGGCCAATTTAGGATGTACAACATCTAAGAATTTTTTGGCATTTTTTTTAGAATCTATTGGTAAATAACAAACTACATCGGCTATTTCATAGTTTTTTCGAACTTCGTACCCTGAAGGTGAAAAAAAAGTCAATACCAATTTATAAGTTGGATATTTAATTTTCAACTTTTCAATAATTGGACGCCCTTGCTCAAATTCGCCTAACGAAGCACAATGCATCCAAATTACCGAATCTTCAGGCTGTATGGATTCTAATAATTTAGGAAATGTTTCTTTTCGTCCTTCAACAAAGAAGTTAATTTTTTTATTAAATAAAGCAACTAGTTTTAACACAAAACCAACCCCTAAAATAAGTATGTTATAAATAAAGTACATAAGAAACAAAGGTACAAAATAAGCTTATAAAAAAACTCCTAAACTTTTCAGTTTAGGAGTTTTTAAAATTTTTAAAAGAATTGTTTCTTAAGCTTCGAAAGGTTCAATAGAAACATAAGATCTATTATCTCTTTTCTTTTGGAATTTCACTAAACCATCCACTTTTGCGTGTAAAGTATGATCTTTTCCCATATATACGTTCTCACCAGGATGGTGTGTAGTACCTCTTTGACGGATGATAATGTTTCCTGCAATTGCAGCTTGTCCACCAAATATTTTTACTCCAAGTCGTTTCGATTCTGATTCTCTACCATTCTTCGAACTACCTACTCCTTTTTTATGTGCCATGATGTTATGGTTTTAAAATTTTGGTTCTTATTTAGTTAATGCTTCAATTAATTCAGCTTTCTTCAAAGAAGTGTATCCTGAAATACCTTTTTCTTTAGCTAAAGCTTTTAATTCAGCTACAGTCATTGAACTTAAATCTTCAGAAGCAGCTACCTCAACATTTTCAGTTTTTGGAGCTTCTTTTTTAGCTGGAGCGCTTTTTTTAGCACCACTTGCTACGATAGTTTCAATTTGAATTTCAGTTAAAGCCTGGCGATGACCATTCTTTTTTCTGTATCCTTTTCTACGTTTCTTTTTGAAAACGATTACTTTATCACCTTGTAAGTGACGTAAGATTTTAGCCGTTACTTCGGCTCCTTCGATAGCTGGGGCGCCAACAGTTACAGTACCTTCGCTGTCTAAAAGAAGAACATTGTTAAAAGAAACTTTTGCTTCTTCTTCTTCTTGTAAGCGGTGCACGTAAACCTTTTGGTCTTTCGCTACTTTAAATTGCTGCCCTGCTATTTCTACAATTGCATACATAAGTATTGTGTTTTATTCGCTTTAATAATTAATTCACCTCTCAAATAAGGCGGGTGCAAATATAAAGTTTTTTTCTTATTGAACAAAACTATTTTAAAACAAAGAATTCGCTCATTTTAAGCTATTTAAAACACCATTATTAATTTTCACATCTATTACTTTTAACTTAATATCTTAAAGTGTAAAATTCAAGACTCATAAATACTAAAAAGAGATTCATTTTTTTTTAAATGATTAACTTTATAAATTGTAACAATTACAAAAAAAAGCGTCATATACGTATTAATTAAATTTAAAAACACTTTATGAAAATGAAAAAAATGTATTACTTAAGTTTTTTAAGCTTACTACTATGTGCAACTGCATTTGCACAAAAGGTGGCTTTTGAAGAGTATGATTTAAGCAACGGCATGCACGTAATTCTACACAAAGACAATTCTGCGCCAGTTGTAACAACTTCAGTTATGTACCACGTAGGTGCCAAAGATGAAAACCCAGAAAGAACAGGTTTTGCCCACTTTTTTGAGCACTTATTGTTTGAAGGTACCGAAAATATTGAAAGAGGTGAATGGTTTAAAATTGTATCAGCAAATGGAGGTACAAATAATGCAAACACCACACAAGACCGAACCTATTATTATGAAGTTTTTCCTTCAAACAACTTGGCTTTAGGTTTATGGATGGAATCAGAAAGGTTAATGCATCCTATTATCAATCAAATTGGTGTTGACACTCAAAACGAAGTAGTAAAAGAAGAAAAACGTTTAAGAGTTGACAATTCACCATACGGACAATGGACAGGGCAAGTTTTTGCAAATTTATTTAATGAACACCCATATAGATGGATGACAATTGGATCTTTAGATCATTTAGACGCTGCTTCATTAGAAGAATTCCAGGCGTTTAATAAAAAGTTTTACGTTCCTAACAATGCTGTTTTAGTTGTTGCAGGAGATTTTGAAACTGAAAATGCTAAAAAATTAATTGAAGACTATTTTGGAAGTATTCCAAGAGGTGAAGATGTTGTTCGTGAAACACTTACAGAACAACCAATTACTTCAAAAATTGAAGTAACGTATGAAGATCCTAACATTCAAATTCCGGCTGTTTTTACAGTATATAGAACACCGTCAATGACTACAAGAGACGCTAGAGTTTTAGATATGATTTCAACTATTTTAAGCGATGGAAAAAGCTCAAGATTGTATAAAAAATTAGTAGATGACGAGAAAAAAGCAATGCAAGTTGCTGCTTTTAACTACTCATTAGAAGATTATGGAGCTTACATAGTTTTAGCACTTCCTTTAGGTGATAATACGTTAGACGATTTAGTGGATGAAATGAACGAAGAAATTGTAAAACTTCAAACTGAATTAATCTCTGAAAAAGAACTTCAAAAATTAAGAAATAAATTTGAAAATCAATTTGTAAACTCAAATTCAAGTGTTGAAGGTATTGCAAGTTCTTTAGCAACTTACTATATGCTTTATGACGACATTAATTTAATTAATACTGAAATTGACATTTACAACTCTATTACTAGAGAAGAAATAAGAGAAATTGCTAAAAAATACCTAAACCCAGAACAAAGCTTGGTTTTAGATTATTTACCTAAAAAAGATATAGAATAAAACTTACAACATATGAAAACAAAATTTATATATTTTATAACACTACTTTTTCTGACAGTAACAGCTTCAGCACAAGTAGACAGATCAGTTCAGCCAAAACCAGGTCCCTCTCCTAAAATTAATTTAGGGAAACCTCAAACTTTCGAATTAAAAAACGGCTTAAAAGTATTGGTTGTTGAAAACCATAAATTACCTCGTGTTTCTGCAACTTTAACTATTGACAATTCACCTATTTTTGAAGGTGAAAAAGCAGGTGTATCATCTTTAACAGGAAGTCTTTTAGGTTCTGGAACTAAAAATATTGACAAAGATGCATTTAACGAAGAAGTTGATTATTTAGGTGCAGGTATTTACTTCGGAAGTCAAAGCGCTAGTTTAAATTCATTATCAAAATACTTTCCAAGAGTATTAGAATTAATGGCTGATGCTGCACAAAACCCTGTTTTTTCTCAAGAAGATTTTGATAAAGAATTAAACATCTTAAAAGATGGTATTAAATCTGTAGAAAAAAGCGTTCAAAACATCGCAGGAAGAGTTCAAAGTTTATTGGCTTACGGTAAAAACCATCCTTATGGAGAATACACCAGTTTAAAAACTCTTGAAAATGTAACTTTAGCTGATGTTGAAACATTTTACAACACCTATTTCAAACCAAACAATGCCTATTTAATTATTGTAGGTGATGTTAAATTTAAAGAAGTAAAAAAATTAGTAACAAAACAATTTTCTGACTGGAAAAGCGGTGAAATTCCTGCTTACACCATACCAGCTGTAGAAAATGTTGCTAAAACTGAAATTGACTTTATTGACATGCCAAATGCGGTACAGTCTGATGTTACTGTTTTAAGTACGGTTGATTTTAAAATGACAGACGACGATTATTTTGCTGTTTTATTAGCTAACCAAATTTTTGGTGGTGATTTCAACAGCTACTTAAACATGAATTTAAGAGAAGCGCACGGCTATACGTATGGTGCAAGATCTGGCATTCGTCCAAACAAACACACAGCTTCTTTATTTTCAGCAGGGGCTCAAGTTAGAAATGCCGTAACAGACAGTACTGTAATGGAAACTATGACCGAGTTGACTAAAATTCGCACAGTAAAAGTTACTCCTGAAGAATTGTCAATTGTAAAAGCGTCATACGTTGGAAGTTTTGTTAGAAATATTGAAAAACCCGAAACGGTTGCTCGCTATGCTCTAAACATTCAAACAAACAACTTACCTGAAAATTTTTACGAAAACTATTTAGATAAATTAAATGCAGTAACTATTGATGATGTTGAGCGTGTTTCTCAAAAATATTTCAGCTTAGATAACGCTAGAATTATTGTAACAGGAAAAGCTTTAGATGTGTTACCTAACCTTGAAAAATTACCTTACACTATCAATTATCTTGACAAAGAAGGGAATGTAACTTCAAAACCTGAATTGACAAAACCAATTCCTGAAGGTGTTTCAAAACAAACTGTTATTGATGCGTATTTTAATGCTATTGGAGGTGCTGATAAAATTAAAGCGCTAGAAAGCACCTTAGTTACCTACGAAGCATCAGCTATGGGAAGTACTATTTTATCTACTGAAAAAAGAACTGCTACAAAATATGCTAATGAAATGAGTATGGGCGGTAACGTAATGGCTAGAATTATTATGACTAAAGATGCCGTTACCATGAACAAACAGCCTTTACCAGCTGCAATGGCTAGTGAAATGAATTATACACTAGGTACTTTTTCTGAAATTGGTTTATTGACGAATGAAAATTCTAAATTAACAGGAATTGAAAATATTGAAGGTAAAGATATGTATGTAATTTCAACAAAAGGTGAAATTGTATCTACAACTATTTATTTTGATGTTGAAACAGGTTTAAAAGTGAAAGAAACCCAAGTAACAACTATGCAAGGGCAAACACAAAACCAAGAATCTAATTTCAGCGATTACAAAGAATTTAATGGCGTTAAATTTCCAGTAACAAAATCAGGAAATTTAGGCCCGCAAGCAGTAGAGTTTAAATTAGTCGAAGCTAAAGTAAACGAAGGTGTTTCTGAAAGTGACTTCGAATAAAAATTAACTTTAAAACACATTGAAGAACGACTCAAGAGATTGGGTCGTTTTTTATTTGGCTTTATTTACAATATACACGCCTAATAAAATAATAAAAGCTGCAATAAACTGCACAAAAGTAATTGTTTCGCCATCCAAAATTCCCCAAGTAATTGCAACTATTGGAATAATATAGGTGACAGATGAAGAAAATATTGCTGAGGAAATTTGAATTAATCGGTTAAACATTAATTTAGCCAGGCCAGTACCAACAACAGCTAAAATTGAAAGATAAAAAAGCCCTTTCAAACTACTATCATTTAATTCAAAAGTGCTATAAAAATCTGTGAAACCCAACAAAACAAGCGCAGGAATAACAGAAATAGCAAAATTAGCAACCGTAATACTTAAGGCATCTAAATCGTATAAATATTTTTTCAGAATATTTATATTTAACGCATAACAAATAGAAGCTACTAAAATAAATACTGAATAAGCATAATCTTGATTCGGGTTTAACTCTGCGCCTTTTAAAACAAGTAATACCGTACCTACCAAACCAATTAAAACACCAATTAATTGTCTTTTTCTAAAACCAAATCCAAAAACTAAAGCTCCAAAAATTAAGGTATTTAAAGGTGTCAATGAATTTAAAATAGACACCACGGAACTATCCATTTTTTCAACCGTATAAGCCATTAAAAAGGCAGGAATAAATGAACCTATAAGACCATTTAATGCCAAATAATACCAATGCCTTTTCTTAATTTTAAAAAGTCGTTTAAAACCAATAAGCAACATAAAAACTGCAGTAATTATAACTCTTAACGCACCAACCTGCATGGCAGTTAAACCCACCAAAGCATATTTCATTAAAATAAAGGAACTACCCCAAATTAATGAAAGCAAAAATAAATATACCCAACGCAGTTGTTTATGATCCATATTTTAAATAAAATGCAAAAGTCGTATAAAATTTGAAATGAAACCTAACTTAAAATCTAAAATAAGTTCAAAATTACTTTTCACATATATTTGTAATAAATCTAACACAGATTCATCTAAATAGTTCTTAAATTTGTTTTTTTAAACTAAAACTTATTATGAAACAATTAATTATAGCTTTCTTTTCAACAATTGCCTTTTTCTCTTGTAATGAAGTAAAAAAAGAAACCTCAACTAATAAACAAGAAGTTACTACTAAAGAAGTGGCTGCTGACTACAAAAGTATTGAAGTTGATATAGAAGGAATGACTTGCGAAATTGGGTGCGCAAGAACTATTCAATCTAAACTTTCTAAAGTAGATGGAGTTACTTTTGCAAAAGTTGATTTTGAAGCTAAAAAAGGGCAATTTACCTTTGACACTCATAAGGTTAGCAAAAATGAGATTATCAAAAAAATTGATGGAATAGCAGGAGGAGATGTATATTCCGTAACAAATACTAAAGAATTAGTCGAAATTATTAACTAAAATAGCCTTATTTAATTTTATTCTTAATAAGAATAGTTGTTTCTTTGTAGTTAATCAAAATCAATCTACAAATGAAAACAATTAAATTATTAATCGCAGTTGCACTAGTAAGTGCTGTTGCCATTTCTTGTAAAGAAACAAAAAAAGAAGCAACTACAGTAATTGAAGAAACTATTGAAGTTACAACGGACGAAGCAGAAACAGTAATTGATGAAACAGTTATTGCTATTGACAGTACTGGTGCTGTAATAGAAGAAGCTGTTGAAACTGTAATTGATAGTACTGGTGCTGCTGTAAAAGAAGTTATTGAAGAAATAAAAAAATAAATACCTCTTTTTTTCTAAAAGCTCCGATGTGAATTCATCGGAGTTTTTTTATCTCTTTTTTTGTAGACTGTAATTTAAAAACAGCAAACTCATAAAATACAACAACCCAATTAACTGGTGACTTACTCCATAAAATAAAGGTATTTTTCCTTCAATATTTAAAACGGTTAAAATACCCAAAAAGACTTGCAGCAACAACAAAGCAACCGTCAAATTCAACCATCTTTTTGAAAAAACAGCTACTTGATTTTTCAACTTTACAAACATATAAAAAGTAACAACCAACAACAAATAGGCTAGCATTCTGTGTGAAAATTGTATAAAAGCAGGCGCAAACAAATAGCTATCGTAATTGATCATATTTCCCCAGTTCCAATGCTCACTATTTAACAAAACATCAGGAACAAATTCACCATTCATATCTGGCCAACTAGGATAATATAAACCTGCTCTCATACCAGACATCAATCCAGCAAAAACCATTTGAACTATGGTAACCGCAATAGTAATTGGAACAATTTTATGTAAAGTTATTCTTTTTTTAGTTCCAAAAATATAAACATCAGCCACTGTTTTTACCATTGCCCAAATAACAAATAAAGCCAACATAAAATGAATAGTTAATTTATATGCATTTACCCAAGGCCTGTTTATTAAACCACTTTGCACCATAATCCAACCTGCAGAAGCTGTTAAAATTGTTAAGAAAACAACCAAGCTCAACCTTTTTATTAAGTAGAGGTCTATTTTTTTTCGAAGTACAAAAAACACAAAAGGAATTAAAAATATAAACCCTAAAGCGCGCACCCATAGTCTATGAAAGTATTCCCAAAAATAGATGAATTTAAAATCGCTTAACGACATGGTGGAATTGATTTTATGAAACTGAGGCGTATCCTTATACAAATCAAAAGCAGCTAACCATTCTTGCGCATTTAATGGCGGAATTACGCCTGTTACAATATCCCAACGCGTTATTGAAAGTCCCGAACCGGTTAAACGTGTGATACCTCCTAAAATAACTTGACCCACTAACATTATTAAACCTATTAGCAACCAATTTCTTATTGTTTTACTGTATTTAAATTTTGCTATTGTCATTTATTTCCACTCTAAAGATTCTACTAATTTCATCATATCTTTTTCAATGTATTTTATGGCAGGCACTATGGAATCGTAATTTGGTTTTGTATAAAAATACAATGCACCCGAAAGCACATGATTTAAACTATCAGTTGCTCTAAACTGAACATTTGTAGCCACATTTCCTTCAATATTATACAATTTTGCGTACACCTTTTTTTCTTCATCATTATAAGGCCTATCACTAATAACATCAGCTTTAATGGTATGTTCAAAGGTTAGTTTTTCAACTTCTTTTAAA
Organism: Lutibacter agarilyticus; assembly: GCF_900188235.1. Lineage (GTDB taxonomy): Bacteria > Bacteroidota > Bacteroidia > Flavobacteriales > Flavobacteriaceae > Lutibacter > Lutibacter agarilyticus. Next base: position 56,928 of record NZ_FZNT01000002.1, read on the forward strand.
ATATCATTTAAATTATTATCTACACTTCTATAGGTAATATGAATAGTTGCTTTTAAATTTGGATATTCAATTTTAGCCCAACAATTATTTTTTAATTCAACTTTCGCCTGAGTTGAAGCCTCAAAAGTATACGGACAATTAGATTGTACTTGCTTATACGTAGCAATTGGATAGTGTAATTTTAAGTACGATTTTGGTTTTGGCAAGGTATCTCCAACACAAGAACTCAATAAAACTGCCACCATAAAAATAAAACTCCATTTTTTCATAACAGCATTAATTAGGGATGGTCACTTTTATTTTCTTGATTCTTTTTTTCTCCATGGCTTCAATTTTAAACAAGTAATTTTTAAAATGTATCACCTCATTCTTTTTAGGAAACTTACCGTAAACTTCTAAAACAAAACCTGCAACTGTTTCAGATTCACCTTTATTATCATCAAACAATTCAGTGTTTTCTAAATCTAGTATTTTATAAAAATCTTTTAAATTGGTTTTTCCTTCGAACAAATAATTGTGCGCATCAATTTTTGTATAAAATAAGTCTTCATCATCAAATTCATCGTTTATATCTCCAACAATTTCTTCAATAACGTCTTCCAAAGTAACTATACCACTTGTTCCTCCGTACTCGTCAACCACCACAGCTAAATGATTTTTCTTTTCCTGAAACTCTTTCAACAAATCGTCTAATTTTTTATTTTCAGGAACAAAATATGGTTCTCTAATTAAATTTTGCCAAACAAAGGATTTTTTATTTAAATGTGGAAGTAAATCTTTTGCGTACAACACTCCTACAATTTCATCAACATTCTCATGATATACAGGATTTCTAGAATAGCCTTTGTCTACAATTTTTGAAATCACATCCTCGTATAATTCAACATCAGAAAGTGCAAAAATATCAATTCGAGGTGTCATTATTTGTCCTGTTTCTGTATTTCCAAAACTTACAATTCCTTCTAATATTTTTTGCTCTTCTTTTGTAGTTGCTTCATCAGAAGTTAATTCTAATGCTTGTGATAATTTTTCAACAGAAAGACTTGATTGTTTTTTATCGAACTTCTTTTCAATAATATTAGTTAAAGTCATTAATGGTGTACTAATAACAGACAACAAGGCACTTAAAATATTAAGAGGTAGCGCCATGAAAGACGCGAATTTTAATGCATTTCTTGAGGCATATACTTTTGGCAACACCTCTCCAAACAATAAAATAAGAAAGGTCACCAATACAACTTCAATTAAAAACCGAAGCAACATAGACTCAATTTGATTGAAAATGTTTTCGCCTATATAAGCAAAAATAAGTACAATTAAAATATTAATAAAATTATTAGAAATTAATATGGTTGCTAATAATTTTTGTGGTTTTTCTAACAATGTAAATACTGTTTTCTGCTTACTAGATTTTGACTCAGCTGCTTCACCTAAATCCAGTTGGGATAAGGAAAAAAAAGCAACTTCGGCTCCAGAAATAAGTGCAGATAAAAGCAGTAATAAAAAAAGTACTGCTATACTTAGAAATAGCCAATAGTTAATAGATTGGACTAAAAAAATAAATAAAAACGTGGGTTCAGGATCCAATTATTTTCAATTTAATTAAACTTAAAACGGTAAATCGTCATCTTCTTTAACAGTGTTTTCAGTACTATTTCTTGTTGCAGTAGCACTTGGTTTTGGCTCAACTTTATTAGATGGTGTAGTTTCTTTTTTCGTACTCAAGAAAGTCATGTCAGTCACATGAATTTCGGTAGTATAACGCTTTGTACCATCTTCACCATCCCATTGACGGTTTTTAATGCGCCCTTCACAATACACTTTATCACCTTTACTTAAATACTTTTCACAAATTTCTGCTAATTTATTACGCACAACAATATTATGCCAATCTGTAGTTGTTACTTTTTCGCCAGTTTGCTTATTTGTATAGCTTTCATTTGTCGCCAAAGGAAAACGCCCTATAGCGTTTCCACCTTCAAAATAATGTACTTTTACCTCATCACCTAAGTGACCAATTAAGATTGCTTTATTTACTGTACTAGCCATTTTTTGTAATAGATTAATAATCAAAAGTACTAAAAATTTTAGTTGGTTTTATATTGCTTTAAAAAATTATCAATCAATGTTGAAACAGGGAAATTGTTTATTTCGCTCCAATTTAAATTAAACTTTGAAGAAGCTGGTGTTTTAATAACCCAAAAATTGGTGAAAATATGTTGGTGAGATAGTTTATGTGGCAGCATACTAGAATTAAAAAGCTGAATGGAAACGTTTAACTTATTAAAAAATTCTTTAAAAACCTCATGCTCAATAATTGCTTTTTCATCAATTGGCTGTAAACTTTCTATGAGCGGAAATTCATACAAGTTCAACCAAATACCTTTTTCGCGTTTTACCAATGTTGTTTTATCATCTTCGGTTTGAATGACTAAATAATTAAAATAGCGATTTCTAATTTTAATTTTATTTTCTTTTACTGGTAATTCTTTCACCTTATTATTAGCCAATGCCAAACAACTAGCATTTAACGGACAAATTTCACAATCTGGGTTTTGAGGTTTACACATACGTGCACCAAATTCCATAATAGCTTGGTTGTGCGTTCCTGAGTTTTTTGGATCAATTAATTCTTGCGCCAATATTTTAAACTCTTTTATTCCTTTTGTACTATTTATAGGAGTATTTATATTAAAATAGCGCGCTAAAACCCTATAAACATTCCCATCAACTACAGCTGTAGCTTCATTAAAACAAATAGATGCAATAGCTGACGCCGTATAATCACCTACACCTTTTAACTTTATAATATTATTATAGGTGTCTGGAAAATCTCCATTAAGTTCATTTACAATATATTTAGCCGAAAAATGCAAGTTACGCGCTCTTGAATAATAACCCAATCCTTGCCAGAGTTTGAGTACCTTTTCTTCACTGGCTGAAGCCAACTTTTCAACTGTAGAAAAATGTTCAACAAATTTAAAATAATATGCCATTCCTTGGTCAACTCTGGTTTGCTGTAAAATAATTTCAGATAACCATATATAATAAGGATTTTGGGTTTTTCGCCAGGGCAAATCCCTTTTGTTTTGTAAGTACCACTGTACTAGTGTCTTAGAAAATTTCATTATTGTAACATTAAAATGCAATGATACATTATTTAAATGATTAAATTTTAGTGAATTAACGTTTTGAAATTGATTATTATATACTATCTTTGCCGTCTTAAATTTATAATAACATATATAATTAAAATAGAAATGACGAAAGCAGAAATCGTATCAAGTATTTCAGATAAATCTGGGATTGAAAAAGCAGATGTTTTAGCAACTGTAGAAGCGTTCATGGAAGAGGTAAAAAGTTCTCTTGAACAAGGAGATAATGTTTACTTAAGAGGTTTTGGTAGTTTTATCATTAAAACAAGAGCTGAAAAGACTGGTAGAAACATTTCAAAAAATACGACAATTAAAATTCCTGCTCACAATATTCCTTCATTTAAACCTGCAAAAGTTTTTGTAGAAGGTGTTAAAACAAAAGTGACAGTAAAATAATTAGATTCAAAAGAAATTATTAACAAAAACAACATTTTATTATGCCAAGTGGTAAAAAAAGAAAAAGAGCGAAGATCTCTACTCACAAACGTAAAAAAAGAGCAAGAGCAAATAGACACAAAAAGAAAAAGTAAGCTAAGCTTACTTTTTCTTTAACTTTTAATTAAGTTCATTGAAATAAATATTTGCATACCGCAAATATTGTTGGGAAAATCCTGTAAAACTTATTATAAATAGTTTAAACAGTTATGTTTAAACATAAAAACAATTCAGAGTGAAAACAGAATTAATTATACGATCAAACTCCTCTGATATTGATTTTGCCTTATTAAAAGATGGTAGACTAACAGCACTAAATAATGAATCAAATGGCAATAATTTTTCCGTAGGAGATATTTTTCTAGCTAAAATTGGAAAAGTACTCTCAGGTTTAAATGCATCATTTGTAAATGTAGGTTATCCTAAAGATGGCTTTTTACATTATCATGATTTAGGAGCACAACTCACTTCTTTAAATAAATTTATTAAAGGTGTTAGTACAGGTAAAATTAAAGATTACACTTTAAAAAATTTTAAACTTGAAAACGATATTGACAAGAATGGGAGTATCGTAAACGTATTAAAAACAGGTCAAAGTTCATTAGTACAAATTGTAAAAGAACCAATATCTACCAAAGGACCTCGTATGAGTTCTGAAATATCAATAGCAGGTAGGTATTTAGTTTTAGTTCCTTTTTCAAATAGAGTATCCGTATCTCAAAAGATTATGGACACCGACGAAAAAGAACGTTTGAAAAGGCTCATAAAAAGTATCAAACCTAAAGGTTTTGGAGTTATTATAAGAACTGTTGCCGAAGGTAAAAAAGTAGCTGAACTTGATAAAGATTTACAAAATTCTTTAGAAAGATGGGTTGTTATGTGTAAGAAGATTAAAGATCTTAAAACACAACAAACACCTATAAAAGTATTAAGTGAATTAAACAGAGCTTCTTCTATTTTAAGAGATTTGTTTAATGATTCTTTTACAAGTATTGTTACAAATGACGAAATACTGTTTTTAGAAATTAAAGAATATTTACAAGAAATTGCTCCAGAAAAAGAGTCCATTGTAAAATTATACAAATCAAAAGTACCTATGTTTGAAAAATTTGGAATTGAACGTCAGTTGAAAACATCATTTGGACGTACAGTTTCAATGAGCAAAGGAGCTTATTTGGTAATTGAGCATACTGAAGCACTGCATGTAATTGATGTAAATAGTGGAAACCGTTCAAATAAAGCATCGTCGCAAGCCGATACTGCTTTAGAGGTTAATTTAATTGCGGCTACAGAAATTGCCAGACAATTACAACTACGTGATATGGGGGGTATTATTGTTGTTGATTTTATTGATATGCACACAGCTGAACATAGACAAAAGCTCTATGATCATTTAAAAGCTGAAATGGCTTTTGATAGAACAAAACACAAAATATTACCACCAAGTAAATTTGGTCTTGTTCAAATTACAAGACAACGCGTTAGACCTGAGTTGGTTATAAAAACACGCGAACCTAACCCTAGCGGTGAAGGTGAAGTTGAAGCTCCAATTGTTATCATTGATAAAATTGAAGCTGAACTAGATAAACTTATTATTTTAAAGGAGCATAAAAAGATTATTTTAAACACACATCCTTTTATAGCTGCTTATTTAAAAAAAGGCATACCATCCATTCAACAAAAATGGTTTGCTAAATACAAAAAGTGGATTAAAATTTTACCAAGAGATGCTTACCAATATTTAAGATTTGACTTTACCGATAATTCTGGTAAATTACTTAAATAGGCAATAAACAATATCTATAAAAGTCCTGCTTTATTGCAGGGCTTTTTTTTAAAACCAAAACCCAACATTAAAATACCAATAATTTTCTTTATGGTCTGGAGACCAAGCGTAATGTATTTCAACGGGTCCTAGGAATGTTTCTACTCCGTACCCAGCCATATATCCAGATTTGGTGTTTTCAAACAACCTTCCTTCATTAAACAAATCATTCTCCACCCTTGCAAAATTTCCTACTAAGGAAATATAGTTTTTTGGTATAAACTCATACCTTGCTGTTAAACCCGATCTTAAAAAAGCATCTTCATTTAATTCAGAAAAATCGTACCCGTAAAAAGGTATAAAATTATTAATAAAATTTTCACCATAACCACCCACATTATAATCTAGCGCTCTGTTGTCATTTTTCCCAATGGTAAAGCCTGCTTGAGATATAAAGTGAAAAGTTAACCTATCAAAAAAAGTAAAGGCTATACCAAAATCAGCTTTAAGCTGTGAGAAAGGACTGAAATTTTTATTATAATTTGTTGACGTTACGTAATATAACATACCTGCATCTAAAAATATACCTTCCTTAGGAAAATAACTTTTATCATACGTGTCAAATTTTATATATCCTAAAAAATTTAAATAACTGGACTTGTCAAAATAAAATTTCCCATTGTTACTTGTACTAGGTTGCCCAAATAATTCTGAAATAGTTTCTGTATCTGCAACCAACCTTTTAAATTCTATACCTGCACCAATTGCAAATTTTCTACTAAAAACTGTTTGCACATAAGCCTGATTGGTAAAATCTTCATAATTTAAATTAATTTTACTGGCTTCAACATCTTCAAATTTCACATTTGAATTGAAATTATTATACCTAAACCTTAAACCAAAACTCCAATAAAAACCATTGTCAATAAAATAATTGATATTGTATCTTAAATTGTCACCTAAAATTAAATCTGCTGAAAATATATCATTCTTAAACAATAAGTGTTTAGAAGTAAAGTTTACTAAAACTCCTGTTTTATATAAATCATCATAATGAATACCTAACTTTAGATAATCCTTAATATCGGTTTCTTTTACACTAAATTTAACGGTATTCCCAGTGCCATTTTCATCAATTTCATATTGTATCAATTCAAAATTGTCTGTAGAAGATAAATTATCAATACTCTCTACTAACCGTTTATAACTTGTAGAATCTTTCTTTTTTAAATTTAACTTCCCTAAAATATAGGCTCGTGTATAGTGCTTGTTTCCTGTTATTTGTATTTCAGAAATATGAATTTTTTTAAAATAATCTTTTTTAATGGTTAAAAACTCCTTTTTAATTTGACGCTTCGCAATGGCTCTAAATACATCCATATTAGCCAAACCAACAGAGTCACCTTGTTGCATTATTTCTTCTGCTTTATCAAATGAAACTACTGCATAATTATCAAGATTAGGCTTTAACAACACATCTACTTTTTTATGTTTATCTTCCAATGTTTTATACATTTGAAAACCTACTATTTGGTTCAATATTTTTAATGCCGAATTTAACTGCTCTTTATCATTTAAACCACTTTGAATATCTACACCAATAATTATATCAGCGCCCATGGCCTTTACCTCATCAACAGGGAAGTTATTTACAACACCTCCATCAGTTAATAACTTCCCATTAATTTCAACAGGAGCTAACAATGTTGGAAAAGACCCACTTGCTTTCATTGCCAAAGGCAAAGAACCTTTATCTAAAACCACCTGCTTACCAGTTTCTAAATCAGTTGCTATACATAAAAAAGGAATTGGAAGTTCGTTAAAATTGTGTATTTCTCCTACGTGTTGAGTTAATTTCGAAAATAAATTAAGTACATTTTGCCCTTCAGAAATTGCAACAGGAATACCAACACTTCTTTTTCTTATAGGCAAAGTTAATGCGTATTTTTCACCATCCTCCTTTTCGTAAAAAGGTTTTGATTTACGGGGAGAATCGTTAGATAAAATAGTTTCGTAATTTATAGATTTAACAATAGAATCTAACTCTGAAGCTTTGTAGCCTGAAGCATACAAAGCCCCAACAATTGCTCCCATACTTGTTCCTCCAATATAATCAATTCGCACACCTGCTTCTTCCAATGCCTTTAAAATCGAAATATGCGCAAAACCTTTGGCCCCACCTCCACTTAAAACCACACCAACTTTAACATCTTTTTTTTCAACAATTTCTTGTGAAAAAGCGATGTGAAAGCAGCATAAAAAGAATATGATGGCTAACCTTTTCATTATTATTTTTTCATTTGAAAATAATTATAAACTTTTAGTGCTCTTGAATTTCCTACTACTTTTTCTAAATCGTTAAATGAAGCTAAAGAAACTCTTTTTGTTGACTTAAAATGTTTTAATAAAGATACAACAGTTTGTTTACCAATCCCAGAAATTTGCTCTAACTCATTATTTAAAGCACTTTTACTGCGCTTATTTCTATGGTGTGTTATACCAAAACGGTGTGCTTCATTTCTTAATTGTTGAATAATTTTTAAGCTTTCAGATTTTTTATCTAAGTACAACGGCACTGGATCATTCGGGTAAAATATTTCTTCTAAGCGTTTTGCAATTCCAATAATTGCAATTTTATCTCTCAAGCCTAATATGTCTAAACTCTTTAATGCAGAAGATAATTGTCCTTTTCCACCGTCTATTACAATTAACTGGGGTAAGTCCTGCCCTTCTTCTTGCAAACGTTTATAACGTCTAAAAACAACTTCTTCCATAGAAGCAAAATCATCTGGACCTTCAACTGTTTTTATATTGAAATTTCGATACTCTTTTTTACTTGGTTTTCCGTTTCTAAACACCACACAAGCAGCAACGGGGTGTGTACCTTGAATGTTTGAATTATCAAAACATTCTATATGCCGTGGTTGTTTAATTAAACCTAAATCCTTTTGCATTTGCTCCATTATACGGTTAACATGCCTTTCTGGATCTACAATTTTTATTTGCTTTAACTTATCTTGCCTAAAGTATTTTGCATTTCTAATGCTTAACTCTACAATGCGTAATTTATCGCCTAATTTTGGTACTGTAACCTTTATATTTTCACCTAAATCAACTTTAAAAGGCACATAAATTTCTTTTGACTGAGAATTAAAACGTTGCCTAATTTCAATAATTGAAAGTTCTAATAATTGCTTATCACTTTCATCTAACTTCTTTTTAATTTCAGAAGTGTGTGATTGAATAATAGATCCGTTTGAAATTTTAAAAAAGTTAACATAACTATAGCTTTCATCTGAAACAATTGAAAACACATCAACATTTGTAATAGACGGATTTACAACCGTTGATTTTGCTTGATAATTAGCCAATAAATCTATCTTTTCTTTAATTTTTTGCGCCTCTTCAAACTCTAAATTGTTTGCAAAACGCATCATTAATTCTTGAAAAGAAATTATGGCGTCTTTAAAATTTCCTTTTACAATATTTCGAATTGCAGCAATATCTTTATTGTAATCTTCTTCAGTTTGCAAACCTTCACAAGGTCCTTTACAGTTTCCAATATGATAATCTAAGCATACACTATATTTTCCGGTTGCAACATTTTTTTCACTTAAATCAAAATTACAAGACCGCAATAAATACAATTCCTTAATTAAATCTAACAAGGCTTTAGCAGTTCTAACTGAGGTATACGGTCCATAATATTCTGAGCCATCTTTGATCACATTTCGGGTTAAAAACAACCGTGGAAAACGTTCTTTTTTAATACAAATCCACGGGTAGGTTTTGTCATCTTTCAGCATCACATTATATCGTGGCTGATATTTTTTAATCAAATTATTTTCCAACAACAAGGCATCGGTTTCCGTATTTACAACAATGTGTTTTATATTGGCTATTTTTTTAACCAGCACTCTTGTTTTGCCGTCATCGTGCGTTTTGTTGAAATATGAAGCGACACGTTTTTTTAAATTTTTGGCTTTACCAACGTATATTATAACATTATCCTTATCAAAATATTGATAAACACCTGGTTGATTTGGGAGTGATTTTATTTGTACTTCTAATTCCAATGTAAATTTCTATTTAAAGAATAAAAATAATCTTTTTATTTAACTTATTATTATACAAACCAGACGTTTAAAAACTATTATTCTAACAAAAATTATGTAATTTTGCGAAAAACTTAAAAAACACACTTTTTAAACGGTTATTTTATATATAATACAAAATAAGACACATGAAATATTGGAAAAAATTATCGAGACCCCAATTAATAAAAAAAATTGATACCGCTTTAGAATCAACAGTAGACTTTGAAAGCAGTAGGTATTTAGGGTATCCGGTTTCTCATTTAGATGAAAACGTTTTTAATACTAGCGGAACTTCTTTAGACAATGCCCCTATTTTAAAATCTTTTATTGCCAATCCAAATAATATTGGCTGCCATACTTTAGGTAAAAGTGAAGAGGCTTTTAAAGGTTCACAAGAATTAGAAAAAGAGGTAATTCGAGTGTTAGCTGTTGATATTTTTAAAGCCAAAGAAGATGAATATGATGGGTATATTGCTACCGGTGGAACTGAAGCAAATATTCAAGCATTATGGGTTTATAGAAATTTATTCAAAAAAGAATTCAATGCTAGCTTAGATGAAATGGTGATTTTATCTTCTGAAGATACACACTACTCAGTTCATAAAGGTTCAAATTTATTAAGTGTAGAAAATGTTTCAATTCCTGTAGATTTTAATTCGAGAGAAATCATTGCTTCAGCATTAGATACCATTGTTGGTAAATTAGCTTCCGAAGGAAAAAAATACTTTATGGTGATTTCAAATATGGCAACTACCATGTTTGGATCTGTTGATAATCCAGATGTGTATGCTGAAATTCTAACAAAACACAACGTTAACTTTAAAATTCATGTAGATGGTGCTTTTGGCGGATTTATTTACCCAATTACCAATAAACAATCTACCATTAATTTTGAAAATCCAAATGTAACATCCATCACTATTGATGCACATAAAATGCTACAAGCACCTTACGGAACTGGTGTATTTTTATGCCGAAAAGGTTACATTGAAAATGTATTAACAAAGGAAGCTCAATACGTTGACGGAATGGATTTAACACTCTCTGGAAGCCGATCAGGTGCAAACGCCATTGCTGTTTGGATGATTTTATTTAGTTACGGGTATTATGGTTGGTTCGAAAAAATAAACACTTTAATACTAAGAACCGAGTGGCTTTGTGATCAATTAAACACTTTAAATGTAGCCTACTTTAGAGACCCTTTTATGAATATTGTAACGATAAAATCAAGCTATGTTCCTGAAGATTTAGCACATCAATTTGGATTGGTGCCTGATACGCACGACGGTGAAAATAGCTGGTACAAAGTAATTGTAATGGATCACGTTGAAATTGATGATTTATTAAAATTTGTGGAAGAGTTAAAAGTTTCTCAATTGCAAAAGATTAATTAAAAATTTAATTTATATCCTAAAAAAGCCCGCTTTAAAGCGGGCTTTTTTAGGATATAAATTCCTATATTTTCAAACTCACTATTTACTATAAACCCCAGAAAATATGAGCACATAATACATTCCTGTTAAAATAAACACAATACCTGCAACCATTCGCATCCACTTTTCAATGGTTTTTATTTTATTATAAAACAAACCAATGCTACCGGTAGCAAAAGCTAATAAATAGGTAAAAAGTAGTACCGGTAAACCGGTTCCAACAGCAAACACAATAGGTAAATACAATCCTTCAACGCTAGAGATTGTCATTGGAATTAACATTCCAAAATACAAAGCACCACTATACGGACAAAAAGCCAACGCAAATATTGCTCCTATAACAAATGAACCTAAGATACCTTTGTCAGAAAATTTATGCGATAGTTTTTCAGTAAAATTACTTTTTCCTAGAAAGTTTAGTTTAATAACGTTCAACATAATTAAACCAATAACAATTAATAAAGGACCTAAATATTTTTCTCCATTTTGTTGAAAAAACTTCGCAATATGAAATTTACTCACTCCAAAATATAAAATCAGCCCAATTAAAGTATAGCTAAAAGCTCTTCCCAAGGAATACATAATTCCGCTTAAAAAAACTTTCTTTTTACTACTTATATTTTTTGAAATAAATGCTGTTGCCGTAATATTTGTAGCCAAAGGACACGGACTAATAGCCGTCATTAATCCCAAAACAAAAGCTGACAAAATTGGAATGTTATAATTTTCTAGAAGTGCTTTTAGAAATTCCATTTAGATTTTTGCTAACTCAGCTTCAAGTTTAGATTTCAATTCGGCAGAAAATTCTTCTTGGTTATTTCCGCTCATAAAGGCAAATTCAGTTAAATCAATTTGAGTTTCTTTTCCTTCAACTATTACATTTAAAAACAACGATGTACCAGTTGCTTCAAACTTTTCAGCAATTTTAACGTTTTCTTCCTCATCAACATTCACTGTTTTAAAAGTAATTTTTTGAGCTGTTAATTCCTTTGAAAAATAAGTATCTAATGTATATTTTGTATTTGCTTCAATGGCGTTGCAAGTCATACAACGATGTGTTGAGTGAAAATCAATCACTTCAATTTGATTGGATAACTGTTCAACTTTTTTGGTTTCTTTTTGAGCTTTTTCTTTACACGAAAACAATAACCCAATTACTAAAACTAATAAACTTAACTTTTTCATTTTTACTTTATTTATATTAAAAAATTATATTAAAAACATAACCTGAAATTATAATGCACACGGTGACTACCGAAAAAAAGATTCCGATCAACTTAACGGTCATTACTTTTTTTAACAACATAGCTTCAGGTAACGAAAGCCCTACAACTCCCATCATAAAAGCAATGGCTGTACCTAACGGAATTCCTTTTGCAACCAACACCTGAACAACGGGCAAAACACCTGAAGCTCCTGAATACATTGGCACTGCCAACAAAGCTGCTATGGGCACTGCAAACCAATTATCTTTACTTAAATACTGTTCAAAAAAACCTTCAGGAATATACCCGTGCATCAATCCACCAATAGCAATACCAACTATTACATACGGTAAAATTCCTTTTAAAATAGTTTTTGTTTCATTCCAAATTGAAGGTAATTTATCTTTAAATGAAGTGTGTTCAATTTCAAATTTTTGAGTTTCTTTTTTACTGTTTTCCAACACTTGTTGTACCCAAGGCGACAGATATTTCTCCAATTTTAATTTTTGAAGAATAGCTCCTGAAATTGTTCCTAACAAAATACCACTCACCACATAAATTATGGTTGTTTTTATACCAAACAAACCTATAAACAAGCCAATTGCTACTTCATTTACCAAAGGTGAAGTTACCAAAAACGCAAAAGTAACTCCTAATGGAATTCCTCCTTTTACAAAACCAATAAATAATGGAACAGATGAACACGAACAAAACGGAGTTACTACTCCAAATAAAGAAGCCATTAAATATTCAAATCCGTATAGTTTTTTACGCGATAAATAATTACGGACTTTTTCAACCGGAAAGTAACTATTTACAATTCCCATAAAGAAAATAATTACAAACACCAACAGTACTATTTTAATAGTATCGTAAATAAAAAAGTTAAGTGCTTCGGTTAAATGTTTTCCTTCTTCTAGCTTGAAAACACTAAAAACCAACCAATCTGCTAACTGTTGAATCCAATCGAACATTATTTTTTATTTTTTTATGTTCCGTCACTTCGAGTGAAATTATTAAAACTACGTTTCTCGAAGTGATTCATAATTTAGTATCGAGAAGTCATTGTAGCAATCAATAAGTTCTCGATACAATTTTTCTACATTTCATTTTGAAAAATCACTCGAACTGACGTAAAAATTATTTAGAGTAATATTTTTTCTTCAACCACAATGAAATATGCACCAAACCAATTAACACAGGCACCTCAACCAATGGCCCAATAACACCTGTAAATGCTTGTTGCGAATTAATTCCGAAGACTGCAATAGCAACAGCAATAGCTAACTCAAAATTGTTTCCTGTAGCTGTAAAAGCAACAGCTGCGTTTCGTTTATAATCTATTCCCATAACTTTCCCTGTAAAGAAACTCACAAAGAACATTATCACAAAATAAATTACCAACGGTACCGCTATTTTAATTACATCAAAAGGAATTTCAACTATTAAATCGCCTTTTAAACTAAACATTAGCACAATAGTTGCTAATAATGCAATTAAAGTAATTGGCGAAATAAATGGAATAAATTTTCTGTTATACCAATCAATCCCTTTAAATTTCACCAAGTATTTTCTACTTAAAAAACCAGCTAAGAACGGAATTCCTAAATAAATAGCCACACTTTTTGCGACTTCGTAAATAGAAATTTGTACATCAAAACCTTCTAAACCAAAATAACCTGGCAACACTGTAATAAACAACCAAGCATAAAAACTATAGGTGAATATTTGAAAAACACTATTTAAGGCAACCAACGTAGCTGTATATTCTCTACTTGCACCACCTAAATCGCTCCAAACAATAACCATTGCAATACACCTAGCCAAGCCAATTAAAATTAAACCCGACATATAACCTGGTTCATCTTTTAAAAAAACTACCGCCAATACAAACATTAAAATGGGCCCAACAATCCAATTTAAAAACAAGGAAATAGACATTAATTTAGTGTCTTTAAAAACCGTTGGAATTAAACTGTAATCAACTTTTGCTAGTGGCGGATACATCATTAAAATCAAGCCAATTGCTAGCGGAATATTTGTTGTACCAACCGAAAATGAATCGGTTACAGTAGCAATTTGTGGAAAAAAATAGCCCAAACTAACACCAATTGCCATTGCAAGAAATATCCAAAGAGTTAGAAAGCGGTCTAAAAATTTAAGTCTTTTTTTCATTATGTATATTTTATAGTATGATAAGATTCTGAAATAACACTTCGACTTTGCTAAGTGACCAATTCAAAATAATGTTTTCTAGCTTTTTTGAGTACTTATTTACTTTTTAATTTGAGAAAATACATATAACATTTCTGAAGCTATTTGATTACTTCGTTCTGTATATTTTTCAGCCTGCTGAGGCGTATTATCGTAAACTTTTGGGTCGTTATATCTAACAGCAATTCTACTTTCACAACCAGAAATAAACGGACAATTTTCATCCGCGTGATCGCAAGTCATTAACGCAGCAAATTCACTTTTTGGATTGAAAGCATTATCATACGTTTTTGAAAAACCAATAATTGGATGTTCGTTATCAGCATATTTAATACTGTAAACTGGGTTTTCGGCTTCAGCTAATTTCACAATTTGAAATCCGGCAGCCGCCAATGCTTTAGCTGCCATAGGAAACATAGCTGTAGCTTCGGTTCCACCTGAATAGCAATACACATTTTTAACACCGTGATAATGTGCCGCTGCTTGCGCCCAAACTTGTGACAAATGGCTTCTACGTGAATTATGCGTGCATATAAAATTTAGATTTATAGATGCATTTTCAGAAACTTTGGCTTGAATAAAATCTATAAAAGGTTGTAGCTCTAACTTTCGTTCAGCTGAAATTTGTAGATTTTTTACTACATTTATTGTGTTGGTTATTTCTTGATATACCATATTTTAAATATTATTTATATAAGTACCTAAAACCACGCTTCGACTCCGCTCAGCAACTAGTTTAGGTTAACAGGGAAAAATTTAACAACAACCTGAAGTTTTATCTTCAGAAGAACAACAAGCATCTGAACTATCATCAGAACAACATGAATCACCTGCACTTTCTTCAGAACAGCAAGCATTATTTGCAAAATTATCTATTAAAAGTGCCTGCATTTCATCTTTGCTTGGCACCCTACCTTTTAAAACCACTTTTTCATCAATAACAATAGCTGGTGTAATCATTACATCGTACATCATAATCTCAGTAATTTCAGTTACTTTAATTATTTTAGCTTCAATATTTAATTCGTTTACAACATCAACCACTACTTTTTCTGCGCTTACGCAACTTGGGCAACCTGTACCTAATACTTTAATTATTTTCATAATTTTTAATTTTATATTTTTTACTTACACGAAATTTCATTCATATTTCTACTGAAAAATTCATTGAATAAAGCCTTCGCTTTTATCCAGTTTTGTTGATTTATACAGTACTTAATTTTTGGTGGATTCACTGTTCCTTGTATCAAACCTGCATCTTTCAACTCTTTTAAATGTTGTGAAATTGTAGATTGTGCCAAAGGCAAAACCTCTAACAAATCACCTGTATAACAACAACTTGCATTATCTAAATGATTTAAAATTTTAATACGAGTAGGATGTCCTAAAGCTTTAGCAAATTTTGCTAATTCCTCGGTTTCAACTTGGTAAACAATATCTTCTTTTGTTCTTTTCATAAGTTCATCGCAAATATACGATTAGTATTTAAACTTCCAAATATTATTAAACCTTTCCTTTTTATTGAAGTCATACTAACAACCTTAAATAACTAAAATGCTAAAAATTAACAAAATGAATTGGACCTTCATGTTTCTATTAATTATTACCGCCTGTAGCAATAACGATAATCTTTTAAATGAAGACGATGAAGATAATGCAACCCTACCAACTCCAGATAAACCTTACGCAATTGTTGATACTGGAGTTACAGATTTTTATAGTGATGTTGCGCTAATTTCAAAACCAAGCACAAGTAATGCTTTTTATGGTCAAGATGCTTCCTATGCTGGAAATCAACCTTCATACACAAATAACAATAACGGAACTATAACCGATAATGTAACCGGTTTAATATGGGAACAAAATATGGAAGAAAAAATAACTTTTGAAGAGGCTTTTTTAAAAGCTGAAAATTCAACTTTAGGCGGTTATACCGATTGGCGTGTACCAACTATTAAAGAGCTATATTCACTAATTTTATTTACAGGTAAGGTAAAAGGCGAAGTTGCTATTGAGTTTTTTATTAACACCAATTACTTTGATCAACCACTTGGAAACACATCCATAGGAGAACGAGAAATTGATGCTCAAACTTGGTCATCTACCGAATATGTTTCTACTACAATGAATTCAGACGCAACAGTTTTTGGAGTAAATTTTGTTGATGGCAGAATTAAAGGGTATCCAAAATACCATCCTCGAACAAAAGCTGCAAACACTATGTATTTTAGAATGGTTAGAGGAAATACTAATTATGGAAAAAATAATTTTATAGATAATGGAGATGGAACCATCAGCGATTTAGCAACGGGTTTAATGTGGCAAAAATCTGACGATGGAACTTCAAGAGATTGGGAGGAATCTTTAACTTATGCCGAAGGTTTAACACTTAGAAATAAAACTGACTGGAGATTACCAAATGCTAAAGAACTACAAAGTATTGTAGATTATTCTAGGTCTCCAAAAACTACCAATTCACCAGCCATTGACCCACTTTTTGATTGTACTGAAATTTCAGATCCAGAAGGTAATACAGGTCATTATCCATTTTATTGGACAGGAACAAGCCATTTAGATGGCGCAAACCCATATTCAAGCGGTGTTTATATTGCTTTTGGAGAAGGACAAGGTGAAATGAACGGTACGTTAATGGATGTGCACGGAGCCGGTTGTCAACGTAGTGATCCAAAAAGTGGAAATATAAATGATTACCCTCAGTTTTTTGGCCCTCAAGGAGATGTAAGATATGTATATAATTATGTTCGTTGTGTTAGAACAATCCAACAATAAACCCTAAATCAAGATGCTTCATATTAAAAACAGTAAGTTTTTCACGTTTCTAACAACCATAATTATCATTTTTTCTTGTTCTGAAAAGAATGATGATTTGATTGATTCGGAAATAGAAGACGAAACCAATACTGAAATAGTAAACAAAAAACCAAACATACTATTAGTAATTGCAGATGACATGGGTTTAGATGCTTCTCCTGGATATTCCATAGGAGCTATAAAACCAGCAATGCCAAACCTTCAAACTTTAATAAACACGGGAGTCACCTATAATAACGTTTGGTCTAACCCAACTTGCTCTCCAACTAGAGCAACTATTTTAACAGGAAAATACGGTATTAATAATGGCGTGTTGGCTGTAAATAATATTTTAAGCACTACTGAAATAGCACTTCAAACATATATAGATACCAATTTAAATGGTGAATATGCTTCAGCAGTAATAGGAAAATGGCATTTATCAAACAATAAAAATCACCCCGAAAATATGGGGATTAAATATTATTCGGGCTTTTTATCGGGTGCATTAACCGATTATTGGAATTGGAAATTTACCGAGAATGGTATACAAACAACGGTAACAACTTACAACACTACCGCATATACAAATACAGCCATTGATTGGATTGAAAACCAAACAAAACCTTGGTTTGTTTGGTTAGCCTATAATGCCCCTCACGATCCTTTTCATTTACCACCTACAGATTTACACACACAAGGTAGTTTACCAACTGACCAAACAAGTATTGATGCAAATCCGCTACCCTATTATTTAGCTTCATTAGAAGCTGTAGATGCTGAATTTGGAAGACTTTTAAGTTCATTAAACAAAGAAGAAAAAGAAAACACTGTAATTATTTTTATTGGCGACAATGGCACACCAAATAAAGTTGCACAAGAATACAATACTAGAAGAGTTAAAGGTTCTTTATATCAAGGTGGAATAAACGTTCCAATGGTAATTGCAGGTAAAAATGTAACTAGAGTACAGGCTGTAGAAAATGCGTTAATTAATACAACCGATTTATTTGCTACCATAGCAACCATTTCAGGTATAGAAGTTGATAAAATTAACGATAGTAAGAGCTTTTATGAAACCTTCTCAAATTCAACTGCGCAAACAAGAGCGTATGCTTATGCGGAAGATGAATTAAATGTAACCATTAGAAACAATACTCATAAATATATGCTATTTAGTGATGGTTCTGAAGCTTTTTACAATTTAAAAGAAGATACTTTTGAAACCACCAATTTACTTAATGCAAGTAAGTTACCTTTAAGTAGTTTAGATGAAGAAATTAAAACACTTTTGATTGAAAAATTAAAAGAGATTAGGCCGTAACTTCCTCTTTTGGAAATGCTTTTTTATTAAAAATTATCAATAGTCCAACACCTATAGAAATAGCTGAATCGGCAACATTAAAAATAGCGTTAAAGAAAGTAAATGGTTTTCCACCCCAAAAAGGCAACCAACTTGGTAAATCTCCACTCCAAATGGGAAAATAAAGCATATCAACTACTTTCCCAAAGAATAACTCACCGTAAGGTTTTTCAGCAAATAGAGTAGCCGTTGCATTGTAAGGTGTATCAAATAGTACTCCGTAAAAAACAGAATCTATAATATTCCCCATAGCGCCAGCAAAAATTAATGAAATAGCTACCAATAATACTGTGTGTGCTTCATTTTTTATTGACTTATACAACCAGTAACCGATTCCTGAAATTGCAAATAACCTGAATATTGTTAAAAATAATTTCCCTGTTCTACCTCCAAATTCGGCACCCCAAGCCATTCCGTTATTTTCAATAAAGTGAATTCTAAACCAATCAAAAACCACCACTTCTTCACCATATAAAAAATTGGTTTTAATGTAAATTTTACTAATTTGATCAATAATTAAAATTAGAACAATAAGGAAGATTGATTTTTTCAATGGAATAAATTTTAAAAAATTTTTTATTAAAAAAGAGACGTTCTAAAAAGTAAATTCAAGTCAACCTGAACTTATTTTAGGGTATCACAAACATTGAAAGCCTATAAACATGATATTCTGAAACAAGTTCAGGACGAGGTTTATAATTTCACTTTAGCAAGTCTCTTTTTTATAAATAAGTTACTTATTTTGTAATTACTGCATTCTTTTAGCTTCAATACTTAAAGTTGCATGTGGAACCAATTTTAAACGTTCCTTTTGAATTAATTTACCTGTAACACGGCAAATTCCATAGGTTTTATTTTCAATACGCAAGATGGCATTTTTTAAATCTCTAATGAATTTTTCTTGACGGATAGCCAACTGTACATTTGCTTCTTTTGACATGGTTTCAGAACCTTCTTCAAAAGCTTTAAACGTAGGCGAAGTATCATCCGTACCGTTATTACTGTCGTTTTTAAAAGCACTTTTTATCAATGCTAAATCTTCTTCAGCATGGGCTATTTTTTTCTGAATTAACTCTTTAAATTCTGCTAAGTCTTTATCTGAGTATCTATTATTTTCATTCATAACTCACATTTTTTCAATTAATATTTTGGTCTGTACATCATCAAAGGTAATTTCAACACCTTTTTCTATTTCTTCAAGAAACACTAATTCGTTTGTTAGGGTTTCAGATTTTATATATGCTTCATTCGCTTTAATCGAACGCTCTAATATATCATTTTTTTGGACAATTAGCTTAATTCTGTCATTAACTTCTAAACCAGATTCTTTACGTAAATTTTGAACTCGGTTTATCAGCTCACGTGCATTACCTTCATTTCGTAAATCTTCAGTAATTGTAACGTCTAAAGCAACGGTTAAACCACCTTGATTTGCTACCAACCACCCTTCAATATCTTGTGAAGTAATTTCAACTTCTGCCTGAGTTAAATCTACAACTTTTCCATTAATTTCTAAAGAAATTTGTCCTTCTTTTTCAACAATTGCAATGTCTTCTTGTGTTAGTTTTTGAATCGCTTGTCCAACAAATTTCATGTCTTTTCCAAACTTAGGCCCAAGTACCTTAAAATTAGGCTTTATGGTTTTCACAAGAATCCCCGAAGCGTCATCAATCAACTCAATTTCCTTCACATTTACTTCCGATTTTATTAAGTTTTCAACAGCTAAAATTTCTTCTCTGTCTTTTTCATCTAAAACAGGAATCATAATACGTTGTAATGGCTGACGTACTTTTATCATCTCTTTTTTACGCAATGATAATACCATTGATGATATTTTTTGCGCTTGTTGCATTTTGTGCTCTAAAACACTATCAACCAAAGATTCGTTATACCCAGGGAATTCACCTAAATGTACAGATTCAAAGTTTTCCTTTCCTGAAACTGAAATTAAATCTTTGTACAAATTGTCCATAAAAAATGGAGCTATTGGCGCACCTAACTTTGCCACTGTTAATAAACAATTATACAATGTTTGGTAAGCTGAAATTTTATCTTGCCCGTACTCACCTTTCCAAAAACGTCTTCTACTTAAACGAACAAACCAGTTACTTAAATTTTCACCTACAAATTCTTGAATAGCTCTGGCTGCTTTTGTTGGTTCGTATTCTTCATAGAATTTTTCTACATTTTTCACCAATGTATTTAATTCAGAAAGCACCCAACGATCAATTTCAGGTCTATCTTCAATAGCTATATCATCTTCAGCATAGGTAAAACTGTCTAAGTTTGCATATAAAGAGAAGAATGAATAAGTATTGTACAATGTTCCAAAGAATTTTCTACGAACTTCATCAATTCCTTCAATATCAAATTTTAAGTTATCCCAAGGATTTGCGTTTGAAATCATATACCAACGTGTAGCATCAGCACCATATTTATCCATTGTTTCAAACGGATCAATAGCATTTCCTAAACGCTTACTCATTTTTTTACCTTCTTTATCTAACACCAATCCGTTAGATACTACATTTTTATAGGCAACAGAATCAAACACCATAGTTCCAATGGCGTGCAATGTATAAAACCATCCACGAGTTTGGTCAACACCTTCCGCTATAAAATCTGCTGGGAAGAATATCTTCTCGTCGATTAATTCTTTATTTTCAAACGGGTAGTGCCATTGTGCGTAAGGCATTGAACCAGAATCAAACCAAACATCAATTAAATCGCTTTCACGTTTCATTGGTTGTCCTTTTGGAGAAACCAACGTTACTCCATCAACTACATTTTTATGAAGATCTATTTTATCATAGTTTTCTTCACTCATATTTCCTACTTCAAACTCAGCAAAGATATCAGCTTCCATAACACCTGCTTCCACAGATTTTTTCATTTCAGCTTTTAGCTCTTCTACAGAACCAATCATAATTTCTTCGGCACCATCTTCAGTTCTCCAAATTGGCAAAGGAATTCCCCAGTAACGAGAACGAGATAAATTCCAATCGTTTGCATTTTTTAACCAGTTTCCAAAACGCCCTTCTCCGGTAGATTTTGGTTTCCAGTTAATTGTGTTATTCAACTCAAACATACGATCACGTTTATCTGTAACCTTTACAAACCAAGAATCTAATGGATAGTATAAAATTGGCTTGTCAGTTCTCCAACAATGTGGGTAGCTGTGACGGTATTTTTCTACGTGAAATGCTTTATTTTCTTCTTTTAATTGAATTGAAATTTCAACATCTAATGAGCGTTCTGGTGCATCACCATCAGTATAATATTCATTTTTAACATACTTACCTGCTAAATCGCCCATATGCTTGGTGAATTTACCTTGTAAATCTACCAAAGGAACTGGGTTTCCGTTGTCATCTAACACCAACATTGGCGGTACTTCAGGTGAAGCTTGCTTTGCAACTAGTGCATCATCTGCACCAAAAGTTGGAGCGGTATGTACAATACCTGTACCATCTTCAGTAGTAACAAAATCTCCAGCAATTACTCTAAATGCATTCTCAGGATTTTGATAAGGTAATGCATACTGCATTAATTGCTCATATCTTGATTCTAAAATATCAGCTCCTTTAAATTCTTGAACTATTATAAATGGAATTTTCTTATCGTTTGCTTTGTATTCTGAAAGTTGTGCTTCATTTTCAACAGCAAAGAATTTTTTCCCAAATTGTTTTCCAACTAAATTTTTAGCTAATACAACACTAATTGGTTCAAAAGTGTATTGGTTGAATGATTTTACCAATACGTAATCTATTTTTTTACCAACCGTTAAAGCTGTGTTTGAAGGCAATGTCCAAGGTGTGGTTGTCCAAGCTAGAAAGTGTACATCTCCATCAACTTTTTGTAAAAATGCTGGTAATGTATTTTTTATTGCTTTGAACTGCGCAACTGCTGTTGTATCTGTTACATCCTGGTAAGTTCCTGGCTGATTTAGCTCGTGAGAACTTAAACCAGTACCTGCTTTTGGCGAATATGGCTGAATGGTATAGCCTTTATAAATAAGCCCTTTTTTATACATTTGAGCTAGCAACCACCAAACAGTTTCCATGTATTTTGGTTTGTAAGTTACATATGGGTCTTCCATATCAACCCAATAACCAACACGTTTTGTTAGGTCGTTCCAAACATCAGTATAACGCATAACTGCCTTTTTACAAGCTTCATTATACTCTTCAACCGATATTTTTTTACCAATATCTTCTTTTGTAATTCCTAATTCTTTTTCAACACCTAATTCAATTGGCAATCCGTGTGTATCCCAACCTGCCTTACGTTTTACCTGAAACCCTTGTAAGGTTTTATAACGACAAAAAATATCTTTAATAGCTCTCGCCATTACGTGATGTATCCCTGGTAAACCATTTGCTGAAGGAGGTCCTTCAAAAAACACATAAGGTTTATTTTCATCTCGAGTAGTTATACTTTTTTCGAAAATATGCTCTGCTTCCCAAAACGCTAAAGTTTCATCTGCTACCTTAGTGAGGTTCAAACCCTTATATTCTCTAAATTTTTTGCTCATTTTTACCTTAAATTCAATTAGGACGCGAAATTACGTATTTTCTTGAAAATATCATTGCTATAAATGGCAAAAAATTATTAGGCTAAAGTGTTGTGTTTTGTAGTTTTATGTGCAATTTTTTGAAATCTTAAAAACCCTCTTTCAAAGTTTAAAAAATTGTTAGAAATATTGACTGTAAAATTCAATCAATAATTATAAAATATCTATTAAATCTAAGGGTTTGCATAATATATAATTTGCCCCGCTTAAAATTAATTCTTCTTTTGATCTATACCCCCACAATACCCCTACAGCAATCATATTTGCATTTTTTGCTGTTTGCATATCAACATCTGTATCTCCAACATAAAGTACTTCTTCAGCCTTTAGGTCTAAGTTTTTACATATTTCTAAGGCTCCAAATGGATGTGGTTTTTTAAGTGCTTCATCAGTTAAACCAAGTACTGGATTAAAATAATTTGGAAAAATAGCAGCTACAATTTTCTTAGTAAATTCATCGGCTTTGTTTGACAATACACTTAGTTTTAGATTGTGCGAAACCAAGCTATCAAGCAATTCACCAATTCCTTCATAAGGTGTTGTTTTATGCGTACAATTATCACGATACACTTCAATCATTGCATCAAAATATTTTTCAATTTGTGATTCATTTTGATGAGTTGATGGTAACGATTTAACAACAAGACTTCTAATTCCACTACCTATAAAATTCTGATAGTCTTTATAACTATGCGTAGGAAAATTAGCTCTTTCAAGCACCATATTCATTGCATCTGAAATATCATAAAGTGAATCTACTAGTGTTCCGTCTAAATCAAAAATAACTGCTTTATACTTCATCTTTTTCTTTTTTTATTTTATTGAAACAATATACTTACAGGTTGTTATAAACCTTACATACCTCTTTCCTTCTGAATTTGCTCGTAGGCTTTTTGAACTTGCTTAAATTTTTCTTCGGCGCCTTTTACATGCTCATCTCCCAAATGTTGTAATTTATCTGGATGGTATTTTTTAACCATTTTTCTGTAGGCTTTCTTCACCTCATCATTAGATGCTGTTTTTTCAATCTCTAAAATTTTATACGCGCTATCTGAGCTATCATAAAACATGGCTTTAATAGATTCAAAATCGTGCTGATTTACATATAAATACCCTGCAATGGTTTTAATTATATTTACTTCAGCTTCATTTACATTTCCATCGGCATTGGCAATTCCAAACAAAAAATGCACCAACTGCAAACGCGATGCATGCGTTAAATTTTGTCTAATTTGAACACATACTTGTCGTGTTGAAATTTTATTATTCTTAATAAATCCTTTGAATAATTTAAACGCATGATTGGCTCTTTCTTCACCATACATTTTTTTAAAATAATCTCTAACAAAGGCTAATTCTCGTTGATCAACTTTTCCATCAGCCTTAATAACTGTTGAAGACAGCAGCAATAAACTTATCTCAAAATCGCCCGACTGCACATTTCCTGCGGAAGAACTATACTGTTTTGCTTGCACGATATCTTCTTTTGAAAACCCATCAATAAAATTTCCAACAACAAATCCTAAAATACTTCCTATTGGTCCTGCAACTGCAAAACCTAATCCGGCACCTAACCACTTTATAAAATTCCCCATATTTTTTTAATAATTTTCAAAGATACATGTAATTGTTAGTATACCTAAATTGGGTTGTTGTTACAGCTGTTAAAATATTTATAAACTTTAATTTCTACTTCGCTATAAATAATACATATCAACTCATTTAAAAATCCTATAAAAACTAGCAATTTGAAAACAAAAAAATATGTAGGTTTGCATAACTAAATACGTCTAACAAAAAAAATAAAAATATGTATCCACCAGAATTAGTAAAACCAATGCAATTAGAATTAGAAAATGCAGGTTTTTCATCGTTACACACAGCACAAGAAGTTGAAGAAGCATTGCAAAAAGAAGGGACAACTTTAGTAGTTGTAAATTCAGTTTGCGGATGTGCTGCAGGAACTTGTAGACCAGGTGCTGTAGCTTCATTAGAATTTGACAAAACACCAACTAACTTAGTAACTGTTTTTGCAGGTGTTGATGCTGAGGCAACTCAAAAAGCACGCGAACATATGATTCCGTTTCCTCCATCGTCACCAGCAATTGCTTTATTTAAAGATGGGGTTTTAGTTCATATGCTGGAACGCCACCATATTGAAGGAAGACCTGCTGAAGCTATTGCTTCAAATTTAGCAGGAGCTTACGATGAGTATTGTTAAAAAATAGTATTGAAATTTCAGTACAAAGTATTGAGAAAAATCCATTCATTATTGAATGGATTTTTTATTTTTAGCCTATGAATAAAACAGCGATTATTGCCAATACTGAAGAATTTGTAAAGAAAAGATTAAAAAATGCCGAAGGTGGTCACGATTGGTTTCATATTTTACGCGTTTGGAACAATGCCAAATTAATTGCAAAAAACGAACGTGTTGATAAGTTTGTTGTTGAACTTGGTGCTTTACTTCACGATATAGCTGATTCTAAATTTCACAATGGAGATGAATCTATTGGACCTAAAGTAGCGCGTGAATTTTTAGAAAGCGAAAAAGTTGAAACAGCTGTAATTATTCATGTGGAACAAATTATTTCTAACATTTCTTACAAAGGTGGAAATTTCAACCAAACTTTTACTTCACCTGAATTAGATGTAGTTCAAGATGCAGACAGATTAGATGCTATTGGAGCCATTGGAATTGCACGCTGTTTTAATTATGGTGGATTCAAAAACAGAGCGTTATACGACCCAGAAATTCAACCAAATTTAAATATGACGAAAGAGGAATATAAAAAGTCTGATGCACCAACCATCAATCATTTTTATGAAAAATTACTATTGCTAAAAGATAAAATGAACACCTCAACCGGAAAAAAAATTGCTGAAGAACGCCACCAATATATGGAAACATTTCTTCAGCAATTTTATAATGAATGGGAGGGTTTAAAATAAAACCTCATCCAATTTATTTTATTGAATTCATTAAAATTCTAAATCTACTACTAAGTCAAAATCATCGTAAATAGCTTTGTCTTTTAGACCATCAAAAAAACTAGCAGAACCATATTTTACATCGTATTTAGTTCTATCAATTTTTAAAGAAGCGTTGGCTTTATTTCCATATACAGACATTGTAAAAACAATTGGGTTTGTTTTACCTTTAATAATTAAATCTCCTGTTACTTCATAAGAATTTTTACCTGTAGCTTTTACATTTTTAAAATCTAACGTTGCTGTTGGATTGTTTTCAACACCAAAAAAATCATCAGATTTTAAATGTCCTTCAAGCTTTCCTTTGTATTCACCTTCTAAATCTGTACAAATAATTGTATTCATATCAATTTCAAATTCACCACCCACTAATTTTTCATCACTAAATGTTAACGAACCTGATTTTAGAGCAATAACACCTTCATGCGAACCTGTTACTTTGTAACCTTTCCATACAACTTTACTACTTTCAAGTTTTACATTTTTTTTCTCTTCATCTAAAGATTTAAAAGAAAAAGCAACAACTGCTATCAAAACTACAACTGCTAAATTTTTAATTTTATTTTTCATTATACTATGTTTTTAAATTATAATACAAATATGCGTAGATATATACCTTAAAAAAATAAGGTAGTTTATGAAATGAAGTTAAACTAGTTTAACTTTTACGATTCTAAAGCTAACTGACTTTTTATTTTACTTAAGAATTCCTTTGTAATTCCGAGATATGAAGCAACCATATATTGAGGAACACGTTGCTCTATTGTTGGGTACTGCTTTTTAAATTGCAAGTATTGTTCTTTAGCTGAAAGGCTAAAATTACCAACAATTCTTTTTTGTGATGAAACCAATGCCTTCTCCAGCATTTTTCTAAATAATCGTTCTAGCTTTGGAATTTCTTTGTACAATTCTTCTTCATAATCATATTGAAACTGTATTACCTCAGTATCTTCAATACATTGCACATTAAAATCGGAACCTGACTGAGTTATATAACTTCCAATATCTGATGTCCACCAATCTTCAATTGCAAATAACACAATATGTTCCTGACCTTTATCATCCAAAAAAAATGTTTTTGTACAACCCGAAATTAGAAAATTAATTTGTTTGCAAACATCTCCCTGCTGAACAACATATTGCCCTTTCAAGTATTTTCGATAATTTAATTTTGAAAGTAAAAAAGCCTCCTCTTCATTAGTTAAACTAATGTATTTTTTTATATACTTTAATAATGGCGCTGCTTTTATTTCCAACATAACTTTTTCGTAATTTTATTCAAAATTTGGCTTTCGTTTCTCTAAAAATGCTGTGGTACCTTCCTTAAAGTCTTCGGTTCCAAAACTCAATCCAAAATTTTCTATTTCAACAGCAAAGCCATTTACACAATTGGTAAAATTTGCATTCACCGATTTAATTGCAGCTGAAATTGCCACAGGTGAATTTTGCATAATTTTACCTGCTAACTTTTCACATAAAGGCAACAATTCAGCTTGTTCAACTACGTAATTTACCAAGCCCCATTCTTTAGCTTCATCAGCTGAAATCATTCCGGCAGTCATAATCATTTCCATTGCTTTTCCTTTCCCTACTAATTGAGACAAACGCTGCGTACCTCCATACCCTGGAATTACACCCAAACTCACTTCAGGTAATCCCATTTTGGCATTGGTACTTGCTACTCTAAAATGAGATGCCATTGCCAATTCTAATCCGCCACCAAGTGCAAAACCATTTACGGCTGCAATCACTGGAGTTCCTAAATTTTGAACAAAATCAAATAGTATTACTTGACCTTTTCTTGAAAGTTCAGTCCCTTCTTCAACAGAGAAATCTGAAAATTCTTTAATATCAGCACCTGCAACAAATGCTTTTTCACCGCTACCCGTAACTATAATTACTTTTATGGTTGAATTTTCATCTAAACTTTTAAAAGCCACATGTAACTCTTTAATAGTTTGTTTGTTTAAGGCATTTAACTTTGAAGGTCTATTAATAGTTATAATTGCTAAGTGCTCTTTTTCCTCAATTAATACGTTTTCTAAATTCATGGTCTTATTTTTTTGGTAAAATTATTTTAAAAACTGTTCCTTTATCAGTTTCTGTTGTATAAGTTATACTGCCATTATAGGTTTCAACAATGTTTTTAACCATTGGCAATCCTAAGCCCATACCACTTGATTTTGTGGTAAATCTAGGTTCAAATATTTTAGCTCTATCTTCTTCTAAAATTCCTTTCCCATTATCAGCTACCAAAATTACTACACTATTATTTTCTTCTAATACTGAAACTTCAATTTTCTTAAATTCAACATCTTCTAACGCCTGGGTTGCATTTTTAACCAAATTTGTAACTACTCTTATTAACTGTGTTTTATCTAATTCGGCAATAATTTCTTCTTCTTTTGAAAAAAAGGAAATATAATCTTCCGTAAAAATATCTAAGGCGTGATTTACAACATCAACCACATTTAATGCTTCTTTGTTTTGAGTTGGCATTTTAGCAAAATTCGAAAATGCTGAAGCAATGGAACTCATAATATCTATTTGCTGAATTAATGTCTCACTAAACTCATTCAATTTATCATAAATTTTTGGGTCGTTCGCATCAAATCTACGTTGAAAACTTTGCACCGTTAACCGCATTGGTGTTAGTGGGTTTTTAATTTCATGCGCCACTTGTTTTGCCATTTCACGCCAAGCCTGCTCACGCTCACTTTTCGCCAATTTTAAAGCACTCTCCTCCAACTCATTAACCATTTCATTGTAGGCGTTTACTAAGGTAAAAATCTCGGTACTAGCATTGTTTAAAATAATTTTTTCGTTGCGTTTATTCAAACGGGTATGCGCCATTTTATCTGTTACTTCTTTTATAGAACGCGTAATGTAACTTGAAATAAAATACGCCAATGCTATTGCCAATAAAAACATTAAAGCATACACAAAGCCCATTCTAACTAAAAACTCTTCCAAATCTTTATCTTGAGCGGTATTGTCCTGCACATACTGTAAATTTAAAATTCCAATTGGCTTGAACTTTGTATCGGTAATGTAGGTATATGAGGATTGAAAACTATTTCCTTTTACAACCTTCGTATTTATATACCTGTGCTTATAATTTGAAGAAATCTTTTCTAAAATAGTATCTGATAAAACTACTGGCGCATCATTTTTCACAAAACCTGCATGGGAGCTAATAGTTAACCTTCCACTTAATTCATAAATATTAATTTCTAAATTTTCAATATCTGAAATTTCATAAATTTTATCTTTAAAAATATAGGCCAGATTTTTAGTTTCTAAAGGGTAGGTATTTCCTGTATTAAACCAATAATTAATAGCTGCTTTTACAGAATCCTCTTTTCTTTCTAATCGACCTTGATTGTACTCGTCATTCTGTTCTTTGTATTGGTAAATTGTAACTGCCGCAATTAAAACGGAAGCCAGTAATATTAACAATATCATGGCTAAGAATATTCTGTGACGAAGAGATAGCTGCTTAATTTTCATGGTTTATTTTGAAGTAAATATACTGATAATTTTACAGCCTATTCACAATAAACATACCAAAACCTATTTGTAGCGAAGTTTAAAAAACAGGATAATTAAAGTTAAAATTGCAGTAATACTATTGGCAACAATCATAGCAAAGCTATTTAAGTGAATACCATACAACAACCACAATATAATACCCACAAACATGGCAATATACATTGTTAAAGAAATATTACCGGCCGATTTTGTTTTCCAAGTTTTATACACCTGCGGAATATAAGCCGAAGTTGTTAAAAAGGCAGCTACTAAACCTACTATTTCAAATTTATCTATCATTGTTATATATAAAGTAGGCTGTAAAATTAAACAAAAAGCTTTCATAAAATATGAAAGCTTTTTGTTTAATTGAATATTTATTTAAAAGAATTTTATAAAATTTCTTTACAAACTATTTCTCCTTTAACAATATTTAATCCTTTTTTTAGATATGAATTTGAATCACAAGCATTTGCCCAGCCTTTATTTGCTATTTGCAATACATAAGGCAATGTAACATTGGTTAATGCAATTGTTGATGTATAAGGAACTGCACCTGGCATATTAGCTACACAATAATGTACTACATCATCAATTATATAAATTGGATCTTCGTGTGTAGTTGGTTTTGTAGTTTCAATACAACCCCCTTGATCTACAGCAACATCAACTATTACAGTCCCTGGCTGCATTTCTTTCAACATATCACGTGTAATTAATTTTGGTGCTTTTGCTCCTGGAATTAATACCCCACCAACAATTAAATCGGCATCTTTAATATGTCTTCTAATATTATATTCACTTGAAAACTCTGTAATTACATTGTTCGGCATTATATCATTAATATAACGCAATCTATCCATATTAATATCTAAAATATTAACAATAGCACCCAATCCGGCCGCCATTTTTGCAGCCTGCACACCTACAACTCCACCTCCTAAAATTAATACTTTCCCTGGTCGAACACCCGGTACACCACCTAGTAAAACCCCTTTTCCTTTAATTGGTTTTTCTAAATATTTAGCACCTTGTTGAATAGCCATTCTACCAGCTACTTCAGACATTGGAGTTAATAAAGGCAAAGTACCTTTATTATCATCAACAGTTTCATAAGCAATACAAACTGCCTTACTTGCAACCATTGCATCTGTTAATGTTTGATTTGAAGCAAAATGAAAATATGTAAATATAATTTGACCTTCTTTAGCCAAGCTATACTCTTCTTCAATTGGTTCTTTCACTTTCACAATCATATCAGCAATTGCATACACCTCTTCAATTGTAGGAAGTATGTTAGCACCAGCATTTATATAATCACTATCACCAAAACCACTATCAAATCCTGCTCCTTTTTGAACATAAACTGTATGGTTATTTTTGGTAAGTTCAAAAACTCCTCCAGGAGTAATTGCCACTCTACTTTCGTTGTTTTTTATTTCCTTAGGAAGTCCTACAATCATTTTTATTGAAGTTTTAAATATTCTACAAAAAAATCAAAAAAAATCAAATATAAACACTACAATATTAGTAGCATTACATATTATATTATCCTAACCAACTATGTTAATTATCTTCCCTGGAACTACAATTACTTTTTTAGGTGTTCTACCTTGTAATTGTTCTATTGTTTTTTCGTGTGCCATTGCCGCAGCTTCAATTTCATCTTTACTTAAATCTAAAGATAACTCCATAGTAAAACGCATTTTACCATTAAATGAAACAGGATATACTTTACTACTCTCCACCAAATATTTAGGCTCAAAAATTGGAAAATCAGCCGTTGAAACCGAAGTTTTATGTCCTAATTTAGCCCACAATTCTTCAGCAATATGCGGTGCATACGGTTCAATAATTATAGCTAAAGGTTCTAAAATAGCTCGCTTGTTACATTTTAACGCTGTTAACTCGTTAACGGCAATCATAAATGTTGAAACCGAAGTATTGAAAGAGAAATATGCAATATCTTCTTCAACCTTTTTAATGGTTTTATGTAAGGTTTTAAACTCTTCTTTTGTTGGCTCATCATCTGAAACTGAAAATTCACCATCAACAACATATAATTTCCACAGTTTTTTTAAGAAACTATACACTCCTGAAATACCTGAAGTTTTCCAAGGTTTAGATTGCTCTAAAGGGCCTAAAAACATCTCAAACAAACGTAAACTATCAGCGCCGTATTCTTCACAAATTTGATCAGGATTTACCACATTGTATTTAGATTTCGACATTTTCTCTACCTCTCTACCAACAATGTATTTTCCGTCTTCCAACACAAACTCAGCATCTTTATATTCTGCTCGCCAGTTTTTAAACGCTTCAATATCTAATTCATCAGAAGTGTTTACAAAAGCAACATCTGAATGAATTGGATGTACTTTTAAATCTCCAATTAATCCTTTGGAAACAAATTTATTTTCACCTTCTACTCTATAAACAAAAGCAGAAGTTCCTGTAATCATCCCTTGGTTGATTAACTTTTTAGCATATTCATCAACAGGTACAATACCTTTATCAAATAAGAATTTTTGCCAAAAACGTGAATACAATAAATGCCCCGTTGCGTGCTCGCTACCACCAATATACAAATCTACATCTTGCCAATATTCAACCGCTTCTTTACTTACAAATTCCTCTGTATTTGTAGGATCCATATAACGGTTAAAGTAAGAAGAACTTCCTGCCCAACCTGGCATGGTATTTAGTTCTAACGGACACACAGTTTCATTATCTATTAAATCGTTGCTAACAATTGTATTGGTTTTAGTATCCCAAGCCCAAACAGTTGCATTTCCTAAAGGTGGTTTTCCATCTTCAGTAGGTAAATATTTTTCAACTTCTGGTAACACAATTGGCAAATACGCTTTGTCAATCATTTGTGGCAATCCGTTTTTATAATACACAGGAAAAGGTTCTCCCCAATAACGTTGACGACTAAAAACAGCATCACGTAAACGGTAGTTTATTTTCCCGTAACCAATTCCTTTCTCTTCAATTTCATAAATGATTCTTTTCATCGCTTTTTTATACGTTAAGCCATTTAAAAAATCAGAATTTGCTATTTTAACACCTTCTTTTGCAGAACAAGCTTCTTCAGAAATATCAACACCTTCAAAAATGTTTGGTATTTCCAATCCGAAATGATTTGCAAATGCATAATCACGTTCATCTCCACAAGGAACCGCCATTACAGCACCTGTTCCGTAACCTGCCAACACATAATCTCCAATCCATATTTGTACTTTTTTACCCGTAAAAGGGTGCAAAGCATACGCACCTGTAAACACACCCGAAATGGTTTTAACATCGGCCATACGCTCTAATTCACTACGTTTTGCAGTTGCTTTCTGGTATGCTTCAACCGCATCTTTTTGTGCTGCAGTCGTAATTTTTGAAACTAGTTCGTGTTCTGGAGCTAAGGTCATAAAACTTACCCCGTAAATGGTATCAGGGCGTGTTGTGAAAACTGAAATTTCATATTCCGAACTATTTGCAGAAATTGTTTCATTTTTCCTTTCAACCTTTGGTGGTACTGTTGGAAATTGCAAGGCATAATCTATATTAGACATTACAATATTTATGTTTTCTAAAACTTCTTCTTTAGAAAAACGCTTTACACTAAAACCTTCACTTTCAAAATATGCAGTTCTTACAGCTTCATCCTCTTTTCCTGAAAATTCAATAATTATTTTTTTAGTCAAGCATACAAAATCTACCAAAAAAGTACCAATGGTATATTTTGCTCTAAACTTCGATTTTGTTTTTTTCTTTCTTAATTCGTTCCATAACAACTCTTCTTCTTTAGTTGAAGTTGCACGTTTTTCTTTCAGCGCTTCAATTTCTTTTAATGAAAAACTTACTTTTTTACTTTCAGAAATAGCCTCTGACAACACTTTAAAAGAAACCATTGCACCTTCTGAACGACCAATCCAGTAGGTTTGCGAATCTTTCAACGGTTGTGGCCAATCAATTTTATCTAACCCGTCTAATAAACGTTGCGCGTACGCAGTAATTCGCATACTCCATTGCATCATTTTTTTACGAACCACAGGATGACCTCCACGTTCTGAAACACCATTTACAATTTCATCGTTTGCCAATACGGTTCCTAAAGCAGGGCACCAATTTACCTCAGTTTCTGATAAAAAAGTCAAACGGTATTTTAACAATATATGTTGTTGCGCTTCTTCTGAAAAACCATTCCATTCTTCCGCAGAAAAAACAGTAATTTCATCGTCACAAACAGCCTGCATCGTTGCATTTCCTTCTACTTCAAAAATTGAAATTAAGGTTGAAATATCTTCAGCTTTATCGCTTGTTTTATTGTACCAAGAATTGAACAATTGAATAAAAATCCACTGTGTCCATTTATAATAACTAGGATCAGAAGTTCGCACTTCACGAGACCAATCAAACGAAAAACCAATTTTATCCAATTGTTTTCTGTAAGTTTTAATATTGGAAGCCGTAGTAATTGCTGGGTGTTGCCCTGTTTGAATAGCATATTGCTCTGCAGGCAATCCAAAAGAATCGTACCCTTGTGGATGCATTACATTAAAACCTTTATGACGTTTGTAACGCGCATAAATATCAGAAGCAATATAACCTAGCGGATGCCCAACATGTAGCCCGGCACCTGACGGGTAAGGAAACATATCTAACACAAAAAACTTTGGTTTATCTGATTTATTTTCGGCTTTAAACGTTTGGTTATCTGCCCAATATTGTTGCCATTTGGCTTCTATCTCTCTAAAATTATAATCCATGGTCGCTTTCAAATTTTGAAAGCGCAAAGTTACGGTTAATCTACAAAAGAATAAAGTCTAATTTTAAGTAATAACATTTCAAAAAAAAGGTCTATAAACCGAGATTTATAGACCTTAAATTGAAAAAGAACAAATTATCCTTTTACAGGCACGGTAACAATAACATTTCCAAAACCTAAATACATAGTAGCATTAGTATCTTTTCCATCAAAAGCAATTGAAAAGGCTTCAACCAACTCGTTTGACTTTGATACAGTTCCCATTACTCTAACAACATCTTCGCTTTCATTGTAAAAATAAGATCCCCAAACATTTTCAGCAGTACTTAAAATAACAGTCCATTCCTTTTCTCCTGGAATTGTAAATAATGTGTATTTACCCGCTTTTACAGCTTCACCACCAAAGGTTACATCTTTATAAAATGTAATTTCAACAGCTTCATTTGCACCCGTTCTCCAAACCTTACCGCTTGGCGCCAATTCTTCAACAGTTCTTCCTTTTAACTGCGGTCGACTGTATATAACTTTCACCATTTTATTAGATTCCTTATAGCTTGCTGGGTATGCAGCTGCGTCCATTGGACTTTTATCTAATTTCGCGAATTTCTGAGCAGTTATCTCGTTAGAAAACATTAATACGATTGCCAAAACAGCAACAAATAATACATTTTTTTTCATTTTAATAATTTGAGTTAATAGTTAAAAATTTTACGCTTTGTCTTGTAAAAGTAACTTTCCATACAAAAAACAGTATTAATTTTTTGTTAAAGCCAAAAACAGGTTGTTTTAAAGGGGTATTCTAGTTGCATTTCATTGTTCTAGATTGGTAATAATGCTTAATTTCGCCAATCAATAATTTTCAGTTTTTTTGAATAAAAACACATACAAAGCGCACTTAGCCTTATTAGGCGCAAATGTTATTTATGGTATGAACCATATTATAGCAAAAGATGTAATGCCTGAAAAATTAGGTCCAACAGCCTTTATTTTTCTTAGAATTTTAGGTGCTAGCTTACTGTTTTGGACGATTAAAAGCTTTATTAAAGAAAAAATTGACAAAGAAGATTATTTTAGATTGATAGTTTGCGGTATTTTAGGAATTGCCATTAATCAGCTGTTATATTTTCACGGACTCAATTTAACTTCACCTATTGATGCTTCTATTATTTATACTTCTGTACCGGTTTTAGTATTAATTTTCAGTTATTTTTTATTGAAAGAACAAATAACTCGAACCAAAATATTAGGCATTGCTATTGGTGGAACAGGCGCATTGTTACTTATTTTATATGGAAACAAAAATGAAGGAACAAGTACACTCTTAGGAAATGGATTGATTTTTTCAAATGCTATTTTTTATGCTTTTTACTTGGTGTATGTAAAACCATTAATGAAAAAATATCAACCTATAACAGTAATTAGTTGGGTATTTTTAATTGGATTTCTATTTATGATTCCGTTTGGATTAAACAGTGTAATCAACACGAATTTTAGCGCATTTACACTAAATACCTATTTAATAATTGCTTTTGTAATTATAGGAACCACATTTTTAACCTATTTATTTAACATTTATGCCCTCACCAAAGTACCTCCATCAGTTAATGGAAGTTATATTTATTTACAGCCTGTTGTTAGTTTTGTAATGGTGAGTATTTATGCTTTTGTTTTAGGTAAAAATGAATATGCACAAGACATAAATCTTACAAAAATTATTAGTTCTATACTGGTAATTGCAGGTGTTTATTTAATTAGCAAAAAAGAGTAAATATTTAATTACGAATGCCAAATGACCGATTCAATAATTAAGAAATGGATTTATAATTAAAATTTCGTAATTTATAATTGCCAATTCTTAATTACCCGCTCTTGCTTTATTTTCCTGCGGAAGTAAGGCGTAATAAATTAAATCGTTGGTTGGAGTTGGCACACCCAACTCTTTTCCTAAACGCACAATTGTACCGTTTTGCGCTTCTAATTCTGAAGGTTTTCCTTCCATAATATCACGTTGTAACGATGCTGTTGTTTCATAAGGCAACGACTCAATAATTTCAAATTGCTTCGCTATTATATTTTCTGGTAAAGAAACTCCTTTAGCTTTTGCAATAGCATAAATTTCTTCAGCAGCTTTTAGCATCATATTTTTAATATATGGCGAAGCTAACATTTCGCCATGCGTTGCTCTTGTTAAAGCACCCAACGCACTTACGGTAGTAATGTATAAATATTTTGTCCAAATTTCTTTTTGAATATCTTCGGCTAATTTATTGGTTATTTTAGCTTTATTTAATACTTTTTCTAATTGAAGTACTCTTGCTGTTTTTTCGTTATTTAGCTCTCCAAAAACAATGGTTGGTTCATAAGCAACGTGATTTATAACACCATAATCTTCAACAAAACTAACCACTTTACACAAACCTCCTAACACATGCTTTTTATCAATTACTGAGCTTAAAACTTCAGCATTTTCGCAACCATTTAGTAATGAAATAACCGTGGTATTTGCATTTAAAACGGGCTTAATAATTTCTGCAACTTCTTTAACTTGCCACGTTTTTACACACACTAAAATTAAATCTATGTTTTCAACTTCTGCAATATTAGCAGTTGCATTTGCAGGGTTCACCAAATAATCTCCGTTTACACTTTTAAGCTGTAAGCCATTGTTTTTAATTGCTTCTAAATGTTTGCCACGTGCTATAAAAGTGACATTATTTCCTGCCTGAGCTAAACGTGCTCCAAAATATCCTCCAACTCCTCCTGTACCGTAAACTACTATATTCATTTTTGAAATTTTAACTTCAAAAATAATGATTTATTATAAAGACATAAGCTTTAAACCTAAAAAATAAGTTCTAGGCATGGATGGGCCATAAATATAATTACTATCTCGATTTTTACCTGAGTCAAAATCTGATTGATAGTCATCGAACATATTTTTAACACCACCATACAACTCGATTCCTGTTTTTAGCTTTTCAATATTAAACGTATAAGTGGATTTGAAACCTAATTCTGCGAAACTTTTAGACTTCACAAATTCATCTGTTAATAGTTCTGGAGCTCCAGCTAAGTGCAAAACATCCATTTCTCCAGTATATAGAAAGTTAATTGCAGTATTAAACTTTTTTGAAAAAGTAAACGTCATGGTAGCATAACCATACGCTTCAGGGGTCCTTAAAAATTCATTTTTTGAAGGTAAATTTTCTGAGTAAACTACAGCTTCACTAAACTTACTAGATTGTAACGTAAACCCTGTTTCTAATTGAACTTTTTTATTATAATTTGCTCGTAATTCTAAAGTAACCCCTTTTACAGTTGCTTCATCTCCGTTTCGTTTCTCATAAACTTCTCCAAATTCATCTTCTCCTAATGGATGCTGATAAAATGCATCGGTTAAATTGGTGTAAAAGCCTTCTAAAGTAAAACCTGCAATAAAATTTTCTGAAGCTTTATCGTAATTAATAGATGTAGTTAAACTTTGAGATCTTTCTTCCTTTAAGTTATCTGCTAATCGGATTCTTGAAATTCCTCCACCTGCAAAAGCAATGTGTAAATCAGCATCAAAAGCTTGTGGAGCTTTAAAACCAGTTCCATAAGTAAATCTTAACTGAGTTCTTTCTAAAGGTTTATATAACAAAGAAACTCTTGGACTAAACACAAAGTAATTTAAAAAATTATGTTTATCTGCTCTTATTCCAGCTAGTATATTCCACTTTTCAGAAACTTCCCAATCGCTTTGAGCAAACAACCCTAAATTAGTTGTTTTTTGATCTATTAAATAATTATAAGCTTCAATTTCATCATAAACTTTATCTTCTACAAATTCAGTTCCAATAGATATTGTATTAAAGCCATTCAAAAAACTTAAGAACTTATGGTTGAATTGCATTCCTCCTTGATACGTTTTCACATCTGAAATTCCATACGGAGGGTTTTCTAAATGGTTTTGAATTTCATTTTCTTCATCTGGAAATATACCTGTATAATGATCTCTATTTGTTTTTTGAGCTGAAAAATAAGTTATTAATGAAGTATTATCGTTATTAAAGTTAATTTGATAATCTAAAGTTCCCATTAAAACATGATGTGTTCTTTCTTCAGATTGTTGTGTTAAAAAAGCTGGTTTATTAACCATTTCGCCTCCATATCTATACTCGTTTAAATAACCAAAACTCATTTCAATTTTTTGATTATAAGAAGGCATAAAAAATGAATTTATGCCAAATGATGTATTTTTTAGTTTTGGTAATTCTGAAAAATTATCATCATTCGCATCATACATTGTTCTATTTCTATGATTCAAAAACACAGACAACCCAGCATTTTCACTCATATTTACAACCGTAGTATTTGCGTTTAATATATTTTCAAAAGCAGCATTTTTAATACTTTGATGCGTATAACTTACTTCAAAACTATCATTTTTAGGTGTTTTTGTAATTACATTCACAGTACCTCCTATTGCTCCAGAACCATACAAAGCAGAACCACCACCACGAACAACTTCAACCCTATCTATCATATTTGCAGGTATTTGCTCTAAACCATACAACCCTGTAAGTGGACTAAAAATTGGCCGACCATTAATTAATATTTGGGAATAACCACCTGCAAGTCCATTCATTCTTAATTGTGTGTAATTACATGTTTGGCAATCGGTCTCTACCCGTAAACCAGTTTGAAAACGCAAACCTTCAGATAAACTACAAGCCTGTACATCATTTAGTAATTTACTATCAATCACATTTACAATTACTGGTGAATTGGTTTGTTTTTTAAATGTTCTTGTTCCTGTAACAACAACCTGTTCTAATCCAAACAAATCTTCTTCTAACTCAAAGTTTAAAATTTTTGTTTCATTTATATTAATTGAAACCTTAAGCTCCCTTGATTTGAACCCAATAGCGCTTGCTACAACTATAAAATTTCCTTTAGGAACAGTAAATTTAAATTCCCCATTCATATCTGCTGAAGACCCTATTGTTGAATTTTTTATATAAACTGTTGCTCCTGGTATTGGATTATCACCTCCAGACACAATACCTTTAATAATTGACCCGCCATTAGTGTTTTTTTTTGCAAATACCGCTATACAAAATAGCAATATTACTATATTAATAGATGTTTTCAATGTTTTTAATTTTTTGGCAAATCTATAATTATTTTTAGACTTGTCTAAATATTTATTTATATTATTAAAAAATGTATATTTGCATTTAATGGAATTAAAATTATCACAAACCGAAGAAAACTACATAAAAGCAATCTACAGTATTGAGGTACATACTGGTAAAAGTGTTAGCACTAATAAGATTGCCGAGAAACTAAAAACCAAAGCTTCTTCAGTATCTGATATGATTAAAAAATTATCAGATAAAAAATTAGTTTATTACAAAAAATATCAAGGAACTAAATTAACTTCTGAAGGAAAATCAATTGCTGTAAAAATTGTACGTAAACATAGAATTTGGGAAGTTTTTTTAGTAAATAACCTAGATTATACCTGGGATGAAGTACACGATTTAGCTGAACAACTTGAGCATATAAAGTCTAATACTCTAATTAACAAGTTAGAAGCTTATTTAAATTTCCCTACACACGACCCACACGGAGATCCAATTCCAGATAAAGATGGAAATATTGAGCACCACAAAAACATTATGCTATCATCAGCTAAAGTTGGAGAGAATTGCACTGTTATTGGCGTAAAAGATTCATCTTCTTCATTTTTAAAGTTTTTGGACAATACCAAAATTAAGCTAGGATCTCAATTAAAAATAATTTCAATTGAAGAGTTTGACAATTCTATGATTATAGAAAATAACAACTCTCAGAAATCAATATCTCATCAAATTTCAAAAAATTTATTTGTAAAAAAATTATAAAATGGAACAAATCATCACCTATTTCGAAAGTATAGACCCAATTTTAGCGGCATTTTACGCAACCCTTTTTACATGGGGATTAACAGCTGCTGGTGCAGCATTGGTATTTTTATTTAAAGGGTACAACAGAGCCGTTTTTGATGGAATGCTAGGTTTTACTGGCGGTGTAATGGTAGCTGCAAGTTTTTGGAGTTTATTGGCTCCTGGAATTGAAATGAGCCCTGGAGATGGATTTGTAAAAGTGATTCCTGCTGTAGTTGGTTTTGCATTGGGTGCGCTCTTTTTATATGGATTGGATAAAGTATTGCCACATTTACATATCAACTTTAAAGAAAGTGAAAAAGAAGGAGTTAAAACACCTTGGCACAAAACTACCTTATTAGTATTGGCCATTACTTTACATAACATTCCTGAAGGGTTAGCTGTTGGTGTATTGTTTGGTGGAGTTGCTGCTGGTTTTGATGGTGCCACAATAGGAGGTGCAGTTGCATTGGCAATTGGTATTGGCTTGCAAAATTTTCCTGAAGGTTTTGCTGTTTCTATGCCCATTAGAAGACAAGGCGCTAGTAAATGGAAAAGTTTTATGTACGGACAATCATCTGCTTTAGTTGAACCTATTGCCGCTGTTATTGGTGCTTGGGCGGTAATGACTTTTCAACCTGTATTACCTTACGCACTTTCATTTGCTGCTGGCGCAATGATATTTGTGGTTGTTGAAGAAGTTATTCCTGAAACACAACAAGATAAATACACCGATATTGCAACGCTTGGATTTATAGGTGGATTTATTGTAATGATGACTTTGGATGTTGGTCTTGGATAAATTATAAACTAGCAACTGCAATTTGTATTGCAATTCCCTTTCTTTTTAGATTTAAAGAAATACTTCTTTATTAAAAAAGCTATGGCTAACCCTAACGCTATGTAAACTAAAATATCTTGCATTAACTTAAAATATTAAACGCTATTATCGCTGATAAACAAGCCAAAATTCCCATACCAACTAATTGCAATATTGGCCATTTCCAAGTATTGGTTTCTTTTTTTACAATAGCTAAAGTACCTATACATTGCATTGCAAAAGCATAAAAAAGCAATAACGATATTCCTGTTGGAAAATCAAATACTTTTTTACCTGTTGTTGGATTTACTTCGGCAGCCATACGCTGTTTAATGGTGCTTTCATCTCCATCGCTATCTACATTGTAAATAGTTGCTAAAGCACCTACAAACACCTCTCTTGCAGCAAATGAACTTATTAAAGCAATTCCTATTTTCCAATCATACCCCATTGGCTTTATAGCTGGCTCAATTGTTTTACCCATATAACCTATATAGGAATGTTCTAATTTATACGAAGCTATTTTCTTTTGAAGTTCTTCTTTTGAAATGGTACTATTTTCTTCTTGAGCAGCAACCGTTTGTTCTGCATTTTTAAAAGATTCAGGCCCGTTAGAAGCTAAAAACCATAAAACTATTGAAATAGCTAAAATTATTTTTCCAGCACCAAAAACAAATGCTTTTGTTTTTTCGACAACTTCATAAAAAATATTTTTAATTGAAGGGATTTTATAGTTAGGCATTTCAATTACAAACAATGTTTTGTTTTTAATTTTCAATACATGATGTAATAAAATTGCCGATAAAATTGCAGCTGCAAAACCAAGTAAATACAAGGCCATCATTGTTAATCCTTGTAAATTAAGAAATCCAAATATTTTTTTATCAGGAATAATTAACGCAATTAAA
This sequence comes from Lutibacter agarilyticus, assembly GCF_900188235.1. Classification (GTDB taxonomy): domain Bacteria; phylum Bacteroidota; class Bacteroidia; order Flavobacteriales; family Flavobacteriaceae; genus Lutibacter; species Lutibacter agarilyticus. Next base: position 98,903 of record NZ_FZNT01000002.1, read on the forward strand.
ATTGCATAAACGGGCAACCTTGCTGAACATGTTGTAAACGGAATAACTAAAATGGTGATTAAACGCTCTTTCCAACTGCTTATATTTCGTGAAGCCATAATGGCTGGAATAGCACAGGCTGTTCCTGAAATTAATGGAATCACACTTTTCCCACTCATTCCAAATCTTCTCATTATTTTATCCATTAAAAAAACAACACGACTCATATAGCCTGTTTCTTCTAAAACGGCAATAAATGTAAATAAAATGGCTATTTGAGGAATAAAAATAATGATCCCTCCTATTCCTGGAATAATACCTTCAGCAACTAAATTGGTAAAAGTACCTGGTGGTAAAACTGATTTTGCCCACGAACTTAAACTTGCAAATGCACTATCAATTAAATCCATTGGGTAACTTGCCCAGTCAAAAATTCCTTGAAAAATAAATAATAAAATTGCCGCGAAAATTACATAACCAAATATTTTATGCGTTAAAACTCTATCTAAAACCCCTCTTAAATCGCTTGCTTTAGATGCATCAACGTTAAAAGTGTTTTTTAAAATTTCATTAATAATTTGATACCTTAAAATTGTTTCTTTATGCTGATATCTTCTTATACAAGCGGCATCCTCTCTAAATTTTAAAACTAAAACTCTTTCTTCATCTGTTAAAAAATCAAACTCTTCATCTTGTGTAATTAATAACCAAGATTTATACAATGGAAAGTTTGGAAATGCCTGTTTTAATTTTGTGAAATAGTCTTTATCAATTCTATCAGTAATATTTGCAATTGGTGTTTTATCTAAATTTTTATAGTCTAAAATTTTAGCTTTTAACTCTTCAATCCCAATTTTTTTTCTAGCACTAGCTAAAACAATCTTTGTTTTTAATTGTTTTTCTAATTTTTCAACATTTAGATTTATCCCTTTACGTTTCATTTGATCAATCATATTGATGACCAAAATTGTTGGGATTTTTAAATCTTTTATTTGCGTAAATAAAAGTAAATTTCTTTTAATATTTTCAACATCTATTACTACAACTACAACATCAGGATAAGTACTATTATTCTCGTTCAACAAAGTATCTAACACCAAAGTTTCATCCATAGATGTTGGGTTGATACTATATGTTCCTGGTAAATCGGTTATTTCAGCTTTTTTTGTACTATTTAATTTACAAATACCTTGTTTTTTATCCACGGTAATACCTGGATAATTTCCAACCTTTTGTTTTAACCCTGTTAATTGATTAAATAATGATGTTTTTCCTGTGTTTGGATTACCTATTAAAGCAACTTTTACAACCCTATCATCGCTCATTCGTTGTACCGTTTGTTACTTAACTAAAGTTATTTTTTCTGCAGTTTCTTTTCGAATAGCCAAATGGCTGCCATTGACTTTAATATACAAAGGATCGTGCATAGGTGCTTTTTGAATTAATTGCACTTCAATACCAGGTAAACATCCCATTTCCAATAATTTTAAAGGGATATTCTCTAAACAAAGTCTTTCAATAAAAGCCTTTTCTCCTATTTGTAAATTTGCAATGGTTTTAAACATTATTAAGAATTATTATAAATAATATATAGCAAATATACTAAATTAGAATGATTCTAAACAATGATAATTGTCACTTTAATTTGATTCAGCCTGCAATATCCTGATATCAGCGGTTAAACGCTCAATGTCTTTTAAATCTGTACCGTCATAAAAACCTCTAATTTGCTTCTTTTTATCTACCAACACAAAGTTTTCAGTATGTACAAAATCCTGCAAACCTCCATCTCCTTCATCCAAAACAGCAAAATAACTTTTTCTGGCCAGCTTGTAAATATGCTTTTTTGAACCTGTTGTAATATTCCATTTTGAATCAATAACACCTTTTACATTTGCATAAGCTCTTAAAACTGAAACACTATCAATTACAGGAGTTACAGAATGCGATAAAAACATCACATCATCATCGTTTTTAAAAGTTTCTTGTAAAACACCCATATTGGTAGTCATAACTGGGCAAATAGTTAAGCAACGCGTAAAAAAGAAATCTGCCACATATATTTTACCTTCATAATTTGCTTGAGTAATAGTATCCCCATTTTGATTGATTAATTGAAAATCGGATACTTTGTGGTTACTTCTAATATGCACTAAAGATTCATCCACCAACCTTGGATTCACATCTGCAGGGTTAAAAACAGGTAATTTTTTTTCAGGGGTTAATAACGTATAGATTGCATAAATCATGATTACCGAGAAAACACCCATAATAGCCAATGTAGGTATTGACTTTTTAAAAAATTTTAAATCCATTTTTCTATAAAATTAGAAAACAAATTTAGCACAATTAGCAAACATACTTACTTTACTCTTCTAAAACTTTGTTAAAAGGAGGTGAACTTTATTTTTAGACTTTTTCAACTGTATTTAAAAACGTACATTTGTGCGATTTTATTTTGAAAAAACATATATGGAAATATTAATTAAGGCATCACAATTTATTTTAAGCTTATCTTTTTTAATTGTTTTGCACGAATTAGGACACTTTATTCCTGCTAAATTATTTAAAACACGTGTAGAAAAATTCTACTTATTTTTTGATTATAAATTCTCTTTATTTAAAAAGAAAATTGGAGATACTGTTTACGGTATTGGTTGGATTCCACTAGGAGGTTATGTAAAAATCTCGGGAATGATTGACGAAAGTATGGATACCGAGCAGTTAAAACAACCTGCTCAACCTTGGGAATTTAGATCTAAACCAGCTTGGCAACGTTTAATTATTATGTTGGGTGGTGTAACCGTGAATTTTATTTTAGGTATTGTAATTTATATTATGATTGCTTTTACTTGGGGAATAGATTACGTAAGCCCTGAAGGCGTAAAAGATGGTTTTGCTGTTAATGAACTATTTAAAGAATACGGATTTAAAGACGGTGATAAAATCACAAAATTTAATGGAGAAATTCCTTTAGATGTTACAGATGTTAACAAACATTTATTTTTAAGAGGATTAACTTCTCTTGAAGTAATTCACGAAGACGGAAATACAGAAACAATAGCCATTCCTGAAAACATTGGCAGTATTATGTGGGAAAATGGCGTATTGGAGCCATTCACAGCAAGAACACTTCCTGTAATTGACACCGTTGTAGTTGATACTCCTGCTGAAAAAGCGGGCTTGTTAAAAGGTGATCGTATTATTTCTGTAAATAATACACCTATTGCATATTGGCAAGATTTTACAACAAAAATACGAACTTCTGAAGGCGAAGTTGCCATTGTTGTTGAACGAAATGGTATCAATAAAAATATTGCTATTTCTCCTACTGAAGACAGAACTATTGGGGTTTCAAATTTCAGACAAAACTCTGTAGATTATCAACATAAAGATTACACTTTTTTAGAAAGTATTCCTGTAGGTAACAATATTGCAGTTTGGCAATTGAAAGATTACATTACTCAGTTCAAATATGTTTTTACTAAAAAAGGAGCAACTAGTATTGGAGGTTTTATAGCCATTGGAAATATTTTCCCTGCAACTTGGAGCTGGCAAGCTTTTTGGAGCATTACAGCCTTTCTATCTATTATGCTTGGTTTTATGAATTTACTACCAATACCCGCACTTGATGGAGGACACGTAATGTTTACTTTATACGAAATGATTACAGGTAGAAAACCTAACGATAAGTTTTTAGAATACGCTCAAATAACTGGATTTATAATTTTAGTTGCGCTACTTCTTTTAGCGAACGGAAATGATATTGTGAAGTTATTTTCATAAGAAATATAACACTTAAAAAAAATGCCGAACAAAAATTTGTTCGGCATTTTTTTTACTCATATTTTAATGTTGTTACTTTATTGAAATAATTTCGAATTAAAATCCTAAAATAAGCTTTGCTATTAAAAAGTAGATTAAAATACCAAAAATATCATTACTAGTTGTTATAAATGGCCCTGTAGCAAGCGCAGGATCTATACCTCTTTTATCTAAAATTATAGGAACAAACGTTCCAATAATAGAAGCAATAATTATTACTGAAATTAAAGAAATAGCAACTGTCAATCCAACCTTAAATTGAAAACCTAAGAAAAACATTCCGGCAGACATTAAAAGAGCTGCAAGTACAAAACCGTTTAATAAACTTTGTAAAACTTCTTTAATAAGCCTTTTAAATAAAGAACCTCTTAAGCTATCATTTGCTAAACCTTGCACAATAATTGCTGAAGATTGCACACCTACATTTCCTGCCATTGCAGCAATTAATGGTGTAAAGAAAAATAACACAGGATAATTGTCCATAGCCTCTGAAAAGCCACCCAAAATTGAAACACTTACAAACCCTCCAAACAGCGCTAAAACAAGCCAAGGTAAACGTGCTTTTGTTAATTCCAAAATAGTATCATCAGCTTCAACATCCTTTGAAATACCCGCAGCCATTTGGTAATCCTTTTCGGCTTCTTCTTTTATAACATCAACAATATCATCAATGGTAATTCTACCCACTAAACGCCCAATTTCATCAACAACAGGAATAGCTTCTAAATCGTACTTTTGCATAATTTTAGCAACCTCGTCTGCTGCTTCATGCACATTTACAGAATCTACGTTTTTAATAAAAACATCTGTAATTGGAGATCTGGTAGAAGTTGTTAATAAATCTTTGAGCGACAAACGACCTTTTAAAATATCATTGTCATCAACAACATAAATAGAATGAACGCGTGTAACTTCTTCAGCTTGGGCTCGCATCTCTTTAACACAAGTTAGCACATTCCAATTTTCGTTCACTTTCACCAATTCCTTTGCCATTAAACCACCGGCAGTATCTTCATCGTAACGTAAAAGTTCAACAATTTCTTTGGCGTGCTCAACATCATCAAGATGTGCAATTACTTCTTCTTTTTGTTTTTCAGAAAGCTCTCCAATAATATCTGCTGCATCATCGGTATCTAACTCATCAAGCTCTTCTGCAATTTCTTTTGAAGAAAGTCCTTTTAATATATTTTCACGATCATCTTCATCAAGTTCTGCAATTACATCAGAAGAAACATCATTTTCAAGTAACTTAATTAAATAAATTGCTTCGTCTGTTTCTAACTCTGTAATTAATTCAGCTACATCGGCATAATGAACTTCTTCTAAAAGATGTTGAAGTGTTTCATTTTTTCCTTCAGTAATTAACTGTTGAATTTTTTCAATGTACTCTTTGGTAATTTCAAACTGCATCTTTTTCTATTTTAGAAGTCAAACTAATGAATTCTTGAACTGATAATTGTTCAGGACGTTTGCCAAAGATACTATCTTCTCTTAGATTATCAGATAAATTCATAGTTTTTAAACTATTTCGCAATGTTTTTCTACGTTGCTGAAAGGCTGTTTTTACTACTCGAAAAAATAATTTTTCATTTACCGGAAGTGTGTAATTTTCTTTTCTAATTAAACGTATTACTCCCGAATCAACTTTAGGAGGCGGGTTAAAAACAGTTGGCGGAACAGTAAATAAATATTCAACATCATAAAAGGCCTGTGTTAAAACAGATAGAATCCCGTACACTTTACTACCTTCTTTTTCGGCAATTCTTTGCGCGACTTCCTTTTGAAACATTCCTGAAAATTCAGGTATTTGATGGCGATTTTCTAAGGTTTTAAAAACTATTTGTGTTGAAATATTATAAGGGAAATTCCCAATAATTGCCACCTGTTCTTCACCAAAAAACTCGGTTAAATCAATTTTCAAAAAATCTTCTGAAATAATTCTGTTAGCTAAGTTTAAGTAATGCGCTTGTAAATACTCAACCGACTCTGTATCGATTTCAATAACATGTGTAATCAATGGTTTTTTGAGCAAATATTTGGTTAAAACACCCATACCAGGACCAATTTCTAACACATTTTTGTATCCTGTTTCTGTTAAGCTATCAGCAATTTGCTGTGCAATTAATTCATCTTTTAAAAAATGTTGCCCTAGGTGTTTTTTTGCTCTTACGCTCATAAATTTAGTTTTTTGTAGCCATGCTAAACTGCTCGCTAATTACTTTTAATTCGGTTCTAAAAGCCAAAATTTGATCTTTAAACAAACTCACAGCCTCATTTCTAAGCCTTGAAGCATCATCTTGGTAATATTCTTCTAGCGTATCTAAACTATCTGTTGTGTATTGTACAGCATAAGTTGTACCTCCCATTTCCTCTTCAACCAACACTTGACTCATTTTAGCGTTGCTAAATTTACCTGTATTTAACATATCAGGAATGTGTTTTGATTTCATCCATTGAAGCCACTGGTCATGCACCTGTTCAGACACATTTGTTGTTACGTTGTATATATACATTTTAAAATTGTTTTATTATTTTTAATTGATATTATCTCCCCTTAAATTTCTGAATTTTTTCCGAGCATCTACTAAAAATATACTCGATGGATATTCAAAAATTATAAGTTGATAATATATTATTGCTTTTTCAGTATCATTTAATTTGTTCACATACAATTCAGCTAAATTGTAAATGGCATTGTCAACTAAAATATCATCTTTATTTAATTCAATAATTGCCAAATAATTAGTTTCAGCTTTTGTAAAATTAGCTGTTTTTTCAAACAATGTTGCTTGTAAAAACAAAGCTTCGTCTACTATAGAATGTTCTTTATAATTATCTAAAACTACCTGCAACGTATCAATAGCTTGTTTGTTTTTATGTTGGTAAGCCAACAATTCAGCAGTTGCATATTTTTGCAAAGCCACTCTTAAACTATCTTTTACAACATTATCGGTAATTAATAAATTTAAACCTAAGGCATCATTAGAAATTAATTGTGATGTTGAATTTTTCAACACTTTTAATTGTGATTGCGCCCATTCAAAATCGCCTTTAAAATAAGATGTTTGCGCTATTTTAAAACGTGCAGTTTGCCCAATCTCATGATTCTTTAAACTATTTTGAACTTGTGTATAATAAATTAAAGCAGTGCTGAACTGATTTGTAAATACTAAAATATCGGCTAATTTGGTTTTTACATAACCGTTTTGAAATTCATTTAAAGGTAATTTCAATATTTTTTTTAATTCGGAAATAGCCTTTTTAGGTTCATTCTTTTTAAAGGCTACAAATTCAGCATGAGTTACTTGAATATTTAAAGTAGCAATACTAGTTCCGTACTGTACAAATATTTCTTGAAATTGCGCTTCAATCTCGGTAAGTTCAGTATCAGAATCCATACTAATTTGAAGCAGGTACAACTTCGCTGTTAGCTCTACTTCAACATCGTTTGTGTTTTCTAACACATAGTTAAAACAACTTTTAGATACTTCAAAATCTTTATTTTCATAAGCAATTCTTCCAACTTCAATAATTGGATTTAAATCTTCAGAAACTCTTTTATAAACTGCTTTTTCTTGAATAAAAGCCTTTAAATACTCTTTTTGCTGCAAAAACAACCAACTTAACAATTGATTCCAACTATTTTTAGGATTGTTTTGAGAGCGCTTCAACAATAGTTTTTTTAAAGAAACATTATGTTCATTTTCAGGATCATCGCTTAAAAAACTACCCATATAATTTTTTGCTCTTGGCAAATAAGCCTCATCACGTTCAATCATATCTAAATAGGTATTGAACATATTTGGAATGTCGGCTTTTTCACCATAAATAGCAGCAATTTGGAAATTATAATTCGCCGAAGGATTTAATTGCATTGTTTTTTTATAAGCCACCAACGCATAATCTAATAAATGATTACCTTGAAATGTTCTTCCTACTGAATAGCCAATTGTTGGTTTCTCATCAATAGCATTTAATGCTTTTTCATAAAAAGGAATCGCCAATTCATTTTTGTATTGAAGTTCTAAATTATATCCTAAATCAACATACAAATATTCCTGATTAGGTAATTTATTTAATTGTGAATACATTAATTTTTCAGCAGTTTCAAACTCTTCTAACAACTGATAACAATCAATTAAATAATTGGTATAGCTTGTATTGTACGGATTTTTTTCTTGTAATTTTTTATAAATAGAAGCTGCTTTTTCGTACTCGCCATTTCTAAAATACTGATACGCCAATTGCTGTTCTTGTGCAACTATTTGCAAAGAAAAACAACAGATAATTATGAGTATTATTAGACGCATTTACGCTTTATTATAGATTCAAAGATAACCAAACAAGTGTTAAAGTTTTTATAAAATCGGCTTATTTTGAAACCTCAATTGTAACATTTTGGCACAAAATTTGTCTTCATTATAAAAACAAACAAACTTTTATTATGAAAGAACTAATTAAACAATACGAAGCAGCAAAAGAAAAAGCATTAACATTTATGAATAACGGTCAATTACACGCCTATTTTGAAGCGTTGGTAGAAATGAACCACTATAAAAGATTAATGATTGCTGTAAGAGCTAATTAATTATATCAAATCCGCAATACGGCACTAAAACTTTAGGTATTTTTATTCCTTCAGGTGTTTGGCAATTTTCTAATAAACCTGCTAAAACCCTAGGTAATGCTAAAGAACTACCATTAAGTGTATGTGCTAATTCGCTTTTACCTTCGCTATTTTTAAAACGAAGTTTTAATCGGTTTGCTTGGAAATTTTCAAAGTTTGAAACTGAACTAATTTCTAACCAACGATCTTGCGCGGTTGAGAATAGCTCAAAATCATACGTTAAGGCTGATGTAAATCCTATATCTCCACCACACAAACGTAAAATACGGTAAGGCATTTTTAATTCTTGTAAAATATCTTTTACATGTGCTACCATACCTTCTAATGCTTCGTAAGATTTTGAAGGGTGTTCAATACGTACAATTTCAACTTTATCAAATTGGTGCAATCTATTCAACCCACGAACGTGTGCTCCGTAAGAACCTGCTTCACGTCTAAAACAAGGTGTATAAGCTGTTTTACAAATAGGAAATTCACTTTCTTTTAAAATAACATCTCTAAAAATATTGGTTACAGGAACCTCAGCCGTGGGAATTAAATATAAATCGTCCTGCGCATCATGGTACATTTGTCCTTCTTTATCTGGCAATTGACCTGTGGCTATACCAGAAGCTTCGTTCACCAAATGCGGCACTTGAACCTCATCATAACCTGCAGCAGCATTTTTATCTAAAAAGTAATTGATTAATGCTCTCTGCAATTTGGCACCTTTGCCTTTATACACAGGAAAACCGGCACCTGCAATTTTATTTCCTAACTCAAAATCAATAATATCGTATTTTTTGGCTAATTCCCAGTGAGGCAAAGCACCTTCGTGCAATACAGGAATAGTACCTTCTTCAAAAATGTTTACATTATCTTCTTCTGAAGTTCCCCCTGGAACAATTTCATTAGGAATGTTTGGAATTAAATATAATAAGTCTTGTAACTCCGTTGCTTTATTTTGAAGTGTTTCGGTTAACTCTTTTGATTTTTCTTTAAGTTGAACCGTTTTTTGTTTTAAAATTTCTGCTTTTTGGCGTTCACCAGTTTTGAAAAGCATTCCAATATCTTTCGATAATTTGTTGGATTCGGCTAATACTGCATCTAATTCAGTTTGTGTTGCTCTTCTTATTTCATCGGCTGAAATGGTTTTTTCAACTAATTCTTCTGCATTTTTTAAATTCCTTTTTGCTAAACCTTTTAAAACAGCTTCCTTGTTTTCTCTAATAAACGCTACTTGTAACATTGTTTTCTCCTTTAATTAGTCCGCAAATTTAAGAAATTGCGATTAAAAGAAGCTAATTAGTTGTATTTGATTTTAAAGAAACCGTTTCATGAATTTCCGAAACTAGTTGAGGTATTTTTTTCATTATAAAATCTACGTCAATTTTCACTAAATCTCCTTCCATTTTTGTGAGATTAAAAACACCTCTTTCAATAGGAAAATAACCACTTTCACCTTTACAAAAACACAACCTACCGTAATGCATTTTTATATTTTTTAAGGCTTCATTTTGCAATTTAAGATCTTCATTTAAATTTAATTCTGCATAAACAATTTCCGTATAATTGCTATCTTCAGTTTCTGAAATAGGATTTTTTGTGAACGTATATTTAAAGAGCGTTTTGCTGCCTTCAGAAATAACAGGATACAAATTTCCAAATTCATCTTTTTTGAAAGTAATGGTTTTATTCGGAATTAATTCCAACACACAATTACCATTTTCAGGACAATTTTCACTTTGAACAAAAATTGTTTCGCTTGCAGTAATTACTGAATTTACAGGTTTTGAAGTTTTGCAAGACACTAAAACTACAACGCAAATAATTAAAAGGTTTTTCATATAATGAATTTACAAAAATTTCTATTCAAAAAAAGTGCCATTGATTAATTCTAATGATTTTTCTTTATCTTTCTTTAATTGTTGTTGTAATGCCTCAACCGATTCAAATTTTTGCTCGTCGCGTAAAAAAGTAAGGACTTCTATTTGAATTCTTTTTCCGTATAAGTTATCATTAAAATTAAAAAAATGAATTTCTATGGTTTGATTTTTCCCACTTACGGTTGGTCTAAAACCAATATTCATCATTCCAAAAACCTGTTCATTATTTAATGTAGATTTCACCAAGTAAGCACCTGTTTTTGGTATTAATTTATAGGTTTCTTTTATACATAAATTTGCTGTTGGAAAACCTATTTTTTCGCCTAAATTATTACCTTTTACAACTTCACCGGTCAACATAAAACAATATCCTAAAAAGTTATTTGCTTTTTCAATAGCTCCATTTTCAAGCGCTTTTCTAATTTTTGTAGAACTCACTGCAATGTTATCAATATCTTTTTGTGAAATTTCATTTACTTGAAAATCGTAGGTATGCCCATACTCTTCTAACTGTTCAAAATTACCTTCTCTATTTTTTCCGAAGTGATGATCGTAACCAATAATTAATTTTGAAATATTTAAGGTATTTACAAGTATTTTTCGAACAAAATCTAATGCCGTTAATTTTGAAAACTCCTCGGTAAATGGTTGAATAACTAGTGCTTCTAACCCAATTTTTTCTAATAATTGTATGCGCTCATCAATGGTGTTAATTAACTTAATGTCAATATCTTTTTGTAAAACCATTCTTGGATGAGGAAAAAAAGTAAGTAACAACGATATGGCATCTTTTTTTTGAGCACTTTTCACTAATTTTTTAATTACTTTTTGATGCCCCACGTGTACACCATCAAAAGTACCAATGGTAACAAACGTTTTCTTAGTTGAATTGTATTGGGATAAATCGTTGAAAATTTTCAATGTTGAAAAATATAGGTTATTTGAAGTTGTAAAAATACTGTAATTAATTAAAAAAGAATACAATCAAATTAATTAATATTGGTATTATAATTGTATAAGAATAATATCTGTTATCTTTGTTAATCTAAAAAATTTCTTCGACTAGATCTTTACTAATGAAACTAATACATCATAAATTACTATTTTCAACCCTGTTATTCTTTGGTTTGGTTGTCAATATTTCGGCACAGACACCTGATAAACTTTGGTTTAAAAGTACTGATTTTCAAAACAATTCTAAAACTAAAGTTGAAAGAAGAAGCACTCCAAACAATTACAAAGTGTATAATTTAGATCTTGAATCTTTAACCGATAAGCTTAAAAACACACCACAAAGAAAAGATAAAAAAGCAACATCGAATCTAATTATAGACTTCCCTTCTGCTTCAGGAGAAATAGAAAATTATGAGATTTTTGAAGCTTCTGTTTTAGATGAAGTTTTACAAAAAAAATATCCTTCTATTAAATCATATGTTGGAAAAAACACAACTAATTCTGCTGAAACCATTCGATTTAGTGTTTCTAAAATAGGGTTGCACGCTATGATTTTACAAAACAAAGAAGGTGCTGTATTTATTGACCCGTTTACAACAGACCATAAATCTTATATGGTTTATTCAAAAAAAGAGGTTCCATCTATAAATCCTTTTGTTTGTATGTTTGATGATGTGAACGATAAAACTACAACAGCTAAAACGGTTCTAAGTTCAAAAAGTTTAAACGCTAACGACAGCCAAATGAGATCTTACAGATTGGCAATTGCAACCACTGGAGAATATTCCCAATTTCAATTAACCTACCACGGAATAAGTTCAACAGCAACCGAAACCGAAAAAAAAGAAGCCATTCTTTCAGCAATAAACGTAACTATGACACGTGTTAATGCGATTTTTGAGCGTGATGTTTCTTTAACTATGAAATTAGTGACCGATACTGATAAAGTTATTTTTTTAGACCCAAATACTGATAACCTTACCAACGATGATGGTAGTGTTTTAATTAATGAAAGTCAAACAGTAATTGACGCTAACATTGGCTTTAATAATTATGATATTGGACACACCTTTAGCACCGGAGGTGGTGGTTTAGCGCAATTAAACTCACCTTGTACTTCATCAAAAGCTAGAGGTATTACAGGTTCAAGCTTCCCTATTGGAGATACCTATGATATTGATTTTGTAGCCCATGAAATGGGACATCAATTTGGCGCAAATCATACTTTCAACAGTAATGAAGGTAGTTGTAGCGGAAATAAAAACGACATTACATCTATCGAGCCTGGAAGTGGTTCAACAATTATGGCGTATGCAGGCTTATGCGCTCCTGACAATGTTCAATCACAGAGCGATGATTATTTTCACTTGGTTAGTATTCAAGAAATGTGGGCAAATATTAGTGCTGGAAATAGCAGTAGCTGTGCCACTTTAACAAACACAGGAAATTCTGCACCTGTAGTAAATGCTTTAAACACATATACTATTCCAATCTCAACTCCCTTTGCTTTAACTGCAGAAGCTAGTGACCCTGATAGTGATACCTTAACCTATACTTGGGAACAGTTAGATCCTGAAAATGCTGTTGCACCACCAGTTGCAACTTCTATTGAAGGTCCATCATTTAGATCTATTACTCCTAGTACTTCTCCAACTCGATATTTCCCCAATCAAAATACGGTAATAGCTGGCAAATTATTCGATACTTGGGAAGTATTGCCTAGTGTTAGTAGAACTATGAAATTTAGTGTAAATGTTAGAGATAATAATTTAAGTGGAGGTCAGTCATCCAGTCAAGAAACTACCATTACATTTGATGGTACTACAGGACCTTTTAATGTAACATCTCAAACAAGTTCAGAATCTTGGAATTCAAATGAATCACAAACCATTACTTGGAATATCGCAAACACCAATAATGCTCCTGTAAATTGCTCAACAGTTAATATATTACTTTCTACTGATGGCGGTTATACTTTTCCTTTTGAATTAGCAACTAACATACCTAACAATGGTACATATACATTTTCTGTGCCAAATATTACTACTAATTTAGGTAGAATTAAAGTTGAAAGTGTGGGCAATATATTTTACGCTATTAACAAAGCCAACCTTAGTATTCAAGCCAAAGAGTTCCAACTAGACTTTAGCAATTCAACAGCTAAAGTTTGTAAACCATCTAGTGCTGTTTATAATTTTACCTATACTACTTTTTTAGGTTTTAATGAAGAAACTACATTTTCGGCTACAGGTAATCCTGCAGGATCAACTGTCACTTTTAGTCCTACAACAGCAACTTCAAACAACACAAATATTGAAGTAACTGTTAGCGGCATTAGCAACCTTACTATAGGAACCTATGAAATTAATTTGAAAGGAGTTTCAGCAACAAGTGCTATGGAAAAATCTGAACTTGTAACGTTAACCGTGTTCGACAGTACAATTACTACACCTACTTTAACAAGCCCGGAAAATAATACTGTAGATTTATTAAATCCGTTTGTATTTGAATGGAGTGCAGATGAAAATGCCGAATCGTATCAAATTCAATTAGCGACAGATGCTAGTTTTAATTCAATTGTTGAAGAAAACAATACATTAACAACAAATACCTTTACAGCAAACTCTTTAGACTTTAATACCACTTATTATTGGAGAGTAAAAAGCAGCAACAACTGTGGTGAAAGTGCTTTTTCAGAAGTATTTAATTTTTCTACTGCTAATGTTATTTGTAATACATACAATTCAACAGATAAATCGTTAGAAATTCCAGATAATGATCCTAATGGTGTAAACTCAATTATTACGGTAATAAATAATCAAACTATAACCGACATAAATGTAACTGTAAATATAACGCATCCTTATGTTGAAGATTTAACCTTAACATTAACAAGCCCAAACGGAATTGCAATTTTACTGTCTGTTAGTAATGGAGGTGCCGGAGACAATTATACAAATACCGTTTTTGATGATGATGCAACTATAAAAATTAGCGATGGCTTTGCGCCTTTTACAGGAAGCTTTATTCCACAGTTACCATTAGCTAACCTAAACAACATTGAATCTAAAGGTGATTGGACTTTAAATGTTGCCGATAATGGTGAAGCTGATACTGGTACTATTTTAAATTGGAGTCTAGAAATTTGTGGTCTCAACATTGAAGTAATTAATGATGATGATAATGATGGTATTACAAATGATATTGACCAATGCCCAAATTCTACACCAGGTTCAAAAGTTAATTCTGTAGGTTGCTTTACTGTTGCTGAAGGTAATTTTAATATTGAAGGTACAGGAGAAACTTGCCTAGGAAAAGCGAATGGCCAAATCGTAATTTCTACTACAGAAACACATAATTACACAGCAACAATAAACGGAACAGATTACAGTTTTACAAACTTCCAAACAATCAATGACCTTCCTGCAGGAACGTATGATTTTTGTATTTCAATAAATGAAGAAAACTACGAACAATGCTTTACTGTTGTTATTGAAACTGGAGCAACTATTGCTGCAAAAGCAACCATATCATCTAATAAAGCTGCCATAATTATTTCAGAAGGAACAGCGCCTTTTAATATTTTAGTAAATGGAAAGCAAGTATTTAAAACTTCTAATACTTCGTTTGAAATTGATGTGACTCATGGCGATTTAGTAGAAGTAAAAACAGCCATTGAATGTGAAGGAGTTTTCTCTAAAAACATTGACTTAATTGAAGGTGTTTTAGCATATCCAAATCCTTCAAAAGGAAGATTCCAAATAACAGTTCCTTATAGTAAAAAAGACATTACGGTTAAAGTTTACAATGTGCAATCTCAATTAATTTCAACTAAAAACTACTCGGTTTACAACGGTAAAATTCTATTAAATATTGAAGCAGTACCTACTGGTGTTTATTTTGCAAAAATTATGTTAGATGAACCTGTTTCTTTAAAATTAATAAAACAGTAACAGTTAAAATTATATATGGATTCTAAAAAAATAGACGGTAAACAACGAAGTAATATTAAAATTGGAAGTACTGTTGATGTGGTACAAAAAAACCACCAAAGAACTGGTGAATTAACCGAAGGAATTGTAAAGCGTTTTTTAACAAAATCTCCTAATCATCCTCATGGAATTAAAGTTCAGCTAGAAGATGGAATAGTTGGTCGTGTAAAATGGGTGCATAGTTAATTGTTAAATATTGCTTTTAAAAATAAAGCAGTTGCTGTTACATCTGAATTAAATCCCAACTAAAAAACCCACCTAACTTTTCAGCTAAGTGAGTTTTAAAATCAACTAAAACCAAACCTTTAAGGTTCATTTTTATGGTGTTACTACAGTATCTATGGCGTGAATTACCCCGTTAGAAGCGTCAACATCTGCAATAATAACTGTAGAAACTTTTCCTTTTTCGTCAGTTAAATTAACTTTTCCATCCTTTAAAGTAGCCGTTAATTTACCTCCTTGTACAGTTGTAATTACAAAGCTTCCATTATTAGCGTTTATAGCTTCAACCACATCTTTAGCTCTAAACTCACCTGCAACCACATGATAGGTTAAAATTGAAGTAAGAATTTCTTTATTTTCAGGTTTTAGTAAATCACCAACAACGCCCTCAGGCAATTTGTCAAAGGCAGCATTTACCGGTGCAAATACAGTAAAAGGTCCTGCGCTACTTAAAGTTTCTACTAAATTAGCAGCTTTTAAGGCAGCAACCAGTGTTGTGAAGTTTTCATTTCCCAGTGCTACTTCAACAATGGTTTGTTTGCTTTCCTCTTCTATTTCAGAAAAAGGGATTATTTCAATTTCACTTTTATCTATAGCAAATACAGTTGTAATTGTCATAAACATTAATACGAGTACAGATATTTTTTTTATAGTTTTCATAAGATATATTGTTTAATTATTTTCAAATATACTTAAACATTTTAATATATTGTTCATTTTTCTTAATTATTTATTAAACAAAAAGTTAAAATTTAAATTATGAAATTAACAAACGGGTATTTAAACTCAATAAAACACTGTACTACAGCATATTAAAGATGTGTTAAGAAAATGATTTCAAAACAGGAACTATTTCTTTGAATAAGTATTATTGGTTTTATCAATATCAGCCATGAAGCCTAAAGGGTCAATTTCAACTTTAGCAACTTCTTTTTTAGTTGTAAAAGTATATGTTGGGTAAGCCCAAGCCCAATCTTTTAAAATTATAGCAGTTGTTGGTTTTGTTCCTCGCATCATACGCAATGGAATATTAAAATCTTCTGAAGTTCCGTCTATATACGTTACTGTAACATCTATTGGCATTGGCATTTTTCCTGCTCTAGCCAATGTAATTGAAGTTCCTTCAACTTTTACAACAGCATAATCAATGGTATGTTTGGTTTCTGTCCATTCATTTAAATACCAATCTAAATGTATTCCAGAAACTTTTTCGGCAATACGTTTAAAATCGTTAGGTGTTGGATGCTTAAATTTAAAATCGGCGTAATACTGTTTCAAGGCTGCTTTCACATTTTCCTCGCCAATAATATAATTTAACTGTGTAAGAAACATACTTCCTTTTGTATAACTAGCAATACCAAAAGCCGTATTGGTATGAAATCTATCTGAATGGGTTGTTAGCGGTTCTTCAAAATCGTTTTTAACAATATAATAGTAACCTCTGTAACCGTTTGAATTTGGTGTATCATTACCTCCTTCTACTATTTTATTAGAAGCCAATGTTGATATATAGGTTGTAAAACCTTCATCCATCCAAGAATGCTTACTTTCATTTGTAGCTAATAAATGTTGAAACCACGCATGGGCAAATTCATGAAAAACGGTTCCTGCAATTTCGTTTAAGTTTTTACCTCCAGCTACAAAAGTACACATGGCATATTCCATTCCTCCATCTCCTGCTTGTATTACTGAATATTGTTCCCAAGGGTACGGACCAATAGCTGAGTTAAAATACTCCAAGGCTTTTTCAGTTAACGGTTGTACCTCTTTCCAAGCTTTTTTATACGTATCGATATTTTTGTAAAAGAAATGAAGTTTAGTGCCGCTTGCAGTTTGCAAAACATCATGTGCAAAATTAGCATCTGCTGCCCAAGAATAATCATGAACGTTTTTAGCTTTAAAATGCCACGCTAGTTTTTTTCCTTTTTGAAGGTTTAATTTCTGACTTTTAGTTGCATAACCATGACCTATTTCTTGTGGATTTTGAAGTACTCCTGTACCTCCAATTGTATACGTTTTATCAATATGAATTGTAACATCAAAATTTCCCCAAACTCCGTGAAATTCACGTGCAATGTAAGGATCGTCGTGCCACCCTTCAAAATCATATTCAGCCATTTTTGGATACCATTGCGCCATAGAAAGCGCAACACCATCTTCATTATTTCTTCCAGCTCTTCTAATATGCACAGGAACTTGTCCTTCAAAAGTCAACTCAAAAACCGCTTTTTTTCCTGGCGGAATTGGCGAAACTAAATCGACCACAAGAATAGTACCTTCAACATTAGTTTGTACTTTTTTTCCATTTTGGGTTAACGAAAGTACGTTTAAATATCCTATTTCATTTGGTTTCAGTGTTGCAATTCTACTTTCATTTTTAGGATTTTCACGAGTTCCTTTATTTACAACCATTCTTCCATCTGGATCTATAATATCCTCTAAACGACTATCCATTTCACTTCCAGGTTGAAAAGCATTGAAATATAAATGATAAAAAACACGATTTAAAACATCTGGTGAATTGTTAGCGTACACTAATTTTTGAGTTCCAGTATATTGATATTTTTCAACATCCACATCAACATCCATGGTATAATCAACATGTTGTTGCCAATACGAAGTATTATTTTGAGCATTTACTAATAAAGAACTCGTTAAAAAAAGGAGTGTAAATAAATTTTTCATGAGGGTATTTTTCGAAACTGCAATATAGCCATTACTATATAAACTAAAAAAGCACCTTCAAATGAAGGTGCTCTTTTAACAGAAAATTATAATTCTTATTTTTTGTTTACCATTTTATCGGCTAAAACCAATGCATTGTAAGCATTTAAAACTTTTCCTGAAACTGATAAAGTAGAAAAATTAGCTTTTTCACCTTTCTTACCAGGAATTAAAACATCCATATCAACTTCAGTACCTGAATTCATAATAATGTGTTTTACCTGACTAGCAGATAATTCAGGGTAATATGATCTTACCAAAGCAGCAACACCAGCAACTTCTGGAGAAGCCATTGAAGTTCCATTATATCTTGCGTATTCATTTTTTGGCACTGTTGAATAAATTTGTACTCCAGGAGCAAAAACATCTACATTCTTTTGTCCGTAGTTTGAGAAAGTTGCTGGAATATTTTCATCATAATTTGAACTCATTGCACCAACAGTTAACACATTGTCACAAAGTTCATTTATTTTATCAGCAGTATCATTCGGCCAGTTTTCACTAACATCAATATCTTTACCATCGTTACCAGCAGCGTGTACTAATAAAACGTCATGTTTTTCGGCATATTTAAAAGCTTCAAAAACCCATTCTGGATTTGGAGACCAGCTTTTACCAAAACTCATATTGATAACTTTTGCACCATTATCAACTGCATATCTAATTGCTAAAGCAACATCTTTATCGCGCTCATCACCATCAGGAACGGCTCTAACTGACATTAATATTGCATTGTCTGCAACACCTTTCATTCCTAAGTCATTCGTACGATTTGCTAAAATAATTCCAGAAACATGTGTTCCGTGCGACTCAATATCTTTAGAACCAATTACAGCTCCATTTCCGTAATTTAAATCGGTAATATCTTCAGGGTTATCTCCAACAATTGCTCTACCATCGTACTCTAAATCGTAACTTTTATTTTTAGCTTGAGAATCATAGTATTCTTTAAAATCTTCGTATGTAGCACCTCTTCCATATAAAGCAACCAAACCTGCAACTTGTGCCGAAATAACTTCATCATCTGTTTTAAAAGCTTGTAGGGATTCTAATGAAATTTTATCAGTTTCCATAGCTTTCATTACATTATCAAACGTTGCATTTATTTGATTTAAACGCTCCATTGTTGCAATATAAGTTCCTGCAGAAGCATTGTATGCTTTTTCATACTTTTGAAATAATTCAAATGCTGCTTTATCTTCAGCACTAACAGTTTCTGCTGTTTTACCTTCAAATTTAGATTTAGATTTAGCGTATAAACGTGTAATTTCTAATTGTTCAGGAGCATCAACACCATATCCTCCTAAGAAATTCCATCCATAAATATCATCAACATACCCATTTTTATCATCATCAATTCCGTTTGCAGGAATTTCTTTTGTGTTCACCCAAAGTACATCTTTTAAATCTTCATGCTCAATATCAATACCTGAATCAATAACACCAACAATAACCGTTGTACTTTCTTTACCTTCAACAAATTTGTAAGCTTTATCTAAACTCATTCCTGGTATAGAATCAGTAGCTAAATCGGCATGTGCCCAATGATTGAAATCTTCATCATTGATAGTTCCTTTTTTTGCAGTAGCATTAACAGCTGTATCCATAGTAGGAACTGCCATGTTTTTAAGAGAGCTACAACTTGCTAATGTAATGGCTGCAATGGCTACTACATACATTGGTTTTAATATTCTCATTTTTTATTTTGATTGTTTAATTAAATACTTCGTTAAATTTATAGGTTTCGTTTAATCGAACTCCTTTTTCAGTGTGTTCTACTGTACATAACTGGTTTTCAGCATCGTGTTCCAAAAATAATAGGTATTCTTTATCTGCTGCTTCGTTTAAAAATTTTGCTTTTTCATCCATCGTTAATAACGGACGTGTATCATAACCCATCACATACGGTAATGGTATATGTCCAACTGTTGGCAATAAATCTGCCATAAAAACAATGGTCTTTCCTTTGTATTGAATATGAGGAATCATTTGCTTTTCGGTATGTCCGTCAGCAAATAAAATATCAAAGCCTAGTTCGGTGTTTTTGGCAAAATCTCCCGAAGGGATGTTTACAAAATTTAATTGGCCGCTAGCTTCAATTGGGTTGATATTTTCTTTTAAAAAGGATGCTTTTTCACGAACATTAGGCTCAATAGCCCATTGCCAATGGTTTTTGTTAGACCAAAATTTGGCATTTTTAAAAGCAGGTTCGTAACCAGTTCTATCTTTATTCCATTGAATTGCACCACCGCAATGGTCAAAATGCAAATGTGTTAAAAAAACATCAGTAATGTCATCTCTATGAAATCCGTGTTGTGCTAATGAACCATCTAGAGAAAAATCTCCAAAAAAGTAATAATAGCCAAAAAATTTATCAGATTGTTTGTTACCTGTTCCAGTATCAATTAAAATAAGTCGCTCTCCATCTTCAATAAGCATGCTACGCATACTCATATCAATTAAATTATTACTGTCTGCAGGATTGGTTTTTTGCCATAACGTTTTTGGAACTACACCAAACATTGCACCACCATCTAACTTAAAGTTTCCTGTTTCAATAGGATAAATTGTCATACTTTTCAAAATTTCAATATAAAAAACCGTTGTTTTAGTAGTACTTTACTTTCAGTTTTTCATATTTAATGCACAAATATACATTAAATTATACTTAACAAAATGTTAAGAAATTAAAAAACCTAAGCTACGAGCTTAGGTTTTATTGAGGCGTCGAGCGGATTCGAACCGCTGTAGGAGCTTTTGCAGAGCCCAGCCTAGCCACTCGGCCACGACGCCTTATTTAGGATTGCAAATTTAATTATTTTTCATAAGCTGGCAACATTTTTTATACTTAATGTTACTTAAACTCATTATTTTCTTTTTTTTGACATTTCAATAGTTACCATTGCAACATTGCCTCCTATTGGCGGGTTTAATTTTGAAACGGCTACTTTTGAAAATTTAACAATTGGTATTTCAACTAAAATACGATCTAAAATGCGTTTGGCAACTTCTTCTAACAATTTTGAACGTACTGACATTTCTTCTTTTACAATTTTATTCAAATGTACATAATCAACTGTATCAGCTAAATTATCAGAAATTGCAGAGGTTGATAAATCGGCCTTTACAGTAACATCTACTCTATAATCAGAACCTATTTTACCTTCTTCAATTAAACAACCGTGATAGGCATAAACTCTTATATTTTTAATTTTAATTGTTCCCATTGCGCTACTTACTAATTTTGAATTGCAAAGGTAGAATTATGAAATGGATTTTATAGTATAAAAATTACGCGTTAGGGATAGAACGGTTTGTTTGAGCTCTTTTTAACGTTTTTTTTAACGTTAAAAAAGCGAGTAGTGATAGCCCGACCTGAAAGGAAACGCACAAAAAATTATTATTATTACAAACTTGGCGATTCTTTTAGTACTTATACAAGTTGATTTGACAAAAAAAAACAATATTTTTGCCTCTCATTAGTTTTTTATTATGATTGAAGAAAAAAAATCACTCAATTTTATTGAGCAAATTATTGAAGAAGATTTGGCAAATGGATTGCCAAAAGAGAAGTTAAGGTTTCGTTTTCCGCCTGAACCAAATGGGTATTTACACATTGGTCATGCTGCGTCTATTTGCTTAAACTTTGGACTAGGTTTAAAGTATAATGCGCCTGTAAATTTGCGTTTTGACGATACAAACCCTGCAAAAGAAGAGCAGGAATATGTAGATTCTATTAAACAGGACGTTCAATGGCTTGGCTTTGAATGGGATAAAGAATTGTATTCTTCGGACTATTTTCAGCAATTATTTGATTGGACTATTGAATTGATTAAAGAAGGAAAGGCGTATGTTGACAATCAATCATCAGAAGAAATGGCGCAGCAAAAAGGTACGCCTACTGAAGTTGGTACTAACAGCCCTAATAGAGATAGAAGTGTTGAAGAAAACTTGGATTTGTTCATGAAAATGAAAAATGGTGAGTTTGAAGAAGGTTCTCATGTGTTGCGTGCAAAAATTGATATGGAGCATGTTAATATGCATATGCGTGACCCTATTATGTACCGTATTTTGAAAAAACACCACCATAGAACTGGCAACGATTGGTGTATTTACCCAATGTACGACTGGACGCATGGTGAAAGTGATTATTTAGAACAAATTTCGCACTCTATTTGTACTTTAGAATTTAAGAGTCATAGAGATTTATACGACTGGTATGTTGATCAAGTATACGATCCTAGTTTATTAAGACCTAAACAGCGTGAGTTTGCACGTAGAAATTTAAGCTATACAGTAATGAGCAAGCGTAAATTATTGCAGTTGGTTGAAGAAGGAATTGTAAATGGCTGGGATGATCCAAGAATGCCTACAATTTCGGGTTTACGAAGAAGAGGTTATACGCCAAATTCTATTAGAAAATTTAGTGAAACTGCAGGAATTTCAAAGCGTGATAATGTTACGGATGTTGCTTTATTGGAGCATTGTATTAAAGATGATTTAAACAAAACTGCACCACGTGTAATGGCTGTTTTAAATCCGGTAAAAGTGGTAATTACTAATTACCCTGAGGGGAAAGATGAAATTTTAACTGCTGAAAACAACCAGGAAGATGAAAATGCAGGGTTTAGAGATGTGCCTTTTAGTAGAGAAATTTATATTGAAAAAGAAGATTTTAGAGAAGAGGCTAATAAAAAGTTTTTTAGATTGAAACTTGGTAAAGAAGTGCGTTTAAAAAATGCTTATATTATTAAAGCTGAAACTTGCATAAAAGATGAAAATGGTGAAGTTATTGAAATTCACTGTACTTATGACGAAGATTCTTTAAGCGGAAGCGGTACTGAAGCCAGCAAACGTAAAGTGAAAGGTACTTTACACTGGGTTTCTATTAAACACGCCGTACCTGCTAAGGTAAACGTGTACGATCGATTATTTACTGACGAGGCTCCTGATGGACATAAAGACAAAGATTTTAAAGAATTTATCAATCCGAATTCTTTACAGGTAATTAATGCTTTTGTTGAGCCAAGTTTAAAAGAAGCAGCTATTTTAGATCGTTTTCAATTTCAACGTATGGGTTATTTTTGTGTTGACACTGAGTCAACCGCTGATAGCTTAGTTTTTAATAGAACAGTGCCTTTACGTGATAGTTGGGCTAAAATGGGGGAGTAAATAACTTATATACACATAAAAAAAGGGCATTTTCATTTAATATGAAAATGCCCTTTTTTATATACTTAAATCTCAACTTACTCAATCTTCAAAGTCTTCAATATAGCTTCTAATTCAAACATATAATCGAGCTTGTTAATTGATACCGTCCAAAAAAGTGTGTCTGTGATTACTTAAAAAATCATCTCAACTTATAAATTTGAAGTTAACAAAAACAATAAAAATATAAGAGAGATGATTGAATTAACAAAAGTACAATTACAAAGTAGTTTAAACAAACTATTAGAACATGAAAGAGGTCTTACTACTGTTTTAGAAATGACTTTGAATAGCTTAATGTATAGTGAGCGCAAAAATTATTTAGAAAATTGTGAATTAAACAAAGGTAATGGATATCGTAAAGCATTTGCTGTAGGTATGGGCAAACAAATAGAACTACGTATTCCAAGAGATCGACTAGGAATGTTTCAGCCAATGGTTTTAGCCTTAATTCGGGATCAAAAACAGCAATTAGAAGATTTATCATTTGAGCTTTATGGAAATGGTTTAACGACTTCTCAGATAGGAAGTCTGATGGGTAAGATTTATGGTAAATATTATTCCAAGAGTGCCATTTCTAATATTACAGCTACTTTTTATGAACAAATGCAACAATGGAGAGAACGTCCATTAGATTCAAATTATTTAGCAGTATATATAGATGCTATTCATCTTAAAATTAGAAGAGAAACCGTTAGCTCAGAGGCTTTCTATATTTTGCTAGGTGTTAAAGAGGATTATACCAGGGAAGTGTTAGGAATTATTAATATTCCCTGTGAATCAGCCTCAGGTTGGAGTGATGTTTTAAAATCAATAAAACAACGAGGCGTAGAAAAAATTGGGATTATTATCTCTGATAATTTAACAGCATTAGATACGGTAATTCCGCTGGTATTCAAAAATTCAGCACATCAAAAATGTGTTGTTCACTTAAAACGAAACATTTTAAACAAAGTAGCTTCAAAACACAAAACAGAAATTGCCACAGATTTAGAAGAAGTATTTAACTTAAACCTAATGAATGATACTGTAACTAAAGCTTTTGATAGATTAGATAGCTTTGCTCAAAAGTGGAGAAAAAATTATAAACACATTGGAAACTTACCATTTAACCCAATGAATGAATTGTATTTTACATATACAAACTATCACCCACAAATCAGAAGAATGATTTACACAACAAATTGGATAGAACGCTTAAATAAAGAGTTTAAAAGAACTTTTAAGATTAGAAATTCAATGCCAAATTTTGAGGCCGCTTTAACATTATTATCTAAAGTGGCTATGGATAAAGAAGAAGGGTATTTTGGATATCCAATTTATAATTTTAAATTTGATGAAAAACTGAATAAATTAGTTTAATTTTTAACAAAATTAAACGCTTCAAATCTTATAAGTTGAGATGAGGCAGACACACAAAGTTGGACGCTACCTGTTAATTCCTGGCACAAAGGTTAAACTTCAACCCCTAAATTCGATTATTTTTTTATCAACTACTGAATAACTTAAAAATGGACAATGCCAATTCACAACTGGAGACTCATTTTAAACCAATTTATGACCCTATTTAGAAACAGGGTTCAACTTTGATAAATTGAACCCAATATATAAGTTTACAGACTTTAAGGTATAGTGTTTTAATTAATTTTTCTTTTTGATTTTCTTTTTTTACTGTTTTTCTTTAGGTATGCAGTAAATAATTCTTGCTGTTCTTCGGTTAAAACAGCTTTTACTTCATTTTCAAAATCTTCTTTTAATTCTTCCATTTCATTTCTATCAGGTCTTCCCGATTTTGTTTTATTTTCAACCTCTTCAAAATGTAAAGTGTATAATTCTAGCACTTGTTCCTCTTGTTCGTCTGATAATAAAAGTTCACCTGATAGATTACTAACCATTGTTTTAATTTCTTTGGAAGTTGGTAATTCTGGCGGAGCTTGTTTACCTCCACCTCGTTGACCACCTTGTTGCCCTCTTTGCTGTGCGAAAGCACTTGTTGTTATTACTAATGCAACCACAACTAATTTCCATATTTTCCTCATTTTTAATTTCATAATTTGAAGTTTTTGAAAGTGTTATTTTATTGATTTTTAAATCTTTATTCAAATAAACGCAAGTTAATAGAAGTTAAAAATTAGAATCAATGAACTACCATATTTTATCTACGAATACTGTTTTAAAATAAAAAGAACCAACTTTTTTAAGAATTGGTTCTTTTTTGATAAATAAAATAAGGTGTGTTTTTTATGCCTAAAAGAATTATTGAATTCAATGATGCATGAAAATATAGATTCTATAAACTAAATAAATAGTAAAATAATAGTTAAAATAATACCGGAAATTCCTATGTAAATACCTTCTTTAAATATTTTGTTTTTTGGTTTAAACATAATAAATGAAGAAATTACAAAAAATAACAACGACACTCCAAAAAAGATATTTAAGAAATATAAAGGTGATGATGAGGTAGCTTTATGTAAATCTGTAAATTTTTTAATAACAAAAGGTAATTCTTTGGCGGTGTACTTAACGTCTCCTGTTAAAGTATTGTAAGTCCCATTTTTAAAATATACCAAATCGTTTTCAGTTTTTTCAACTTTAAAATTTTTAAAACGAAGAGTTTTACCTAATACCTCAGTTTCTAAATTTGGTTTTAATTTTTTTTCAACAACTTTTTCAGTTTTTAAAAAATCGGTATCTCTATAAATAAGTATTACACCACTAAATGCGTAAACTGCCATTATTCCGGCTAAGAAAAAGCCTAAATAACGGTGAAAGATTCTCATGTAAAACTGGGTAGATTTATTCTTACTCATTGCTATTTTCTTTCTTTTTTTCTTGAATTAACCCAATTTTTTTGGCTCTTGTTTCCCAGCTATTTCTGGCTAGTTGTTGTAAATCGGCAACATTATCACTTTCATCCATAATTTCTAAACCAAGTAATGTTTCAATAACATCTTCCATAGTTACTAAACCGCTTGTTGTACCATATTCATCAGTAACTAGTGCAATATGTTCGCGTTTTGAAATAAATTTTTCAAACAAATCAGGAATTGGAATATTTCGATTGGTGACTGATATTTCTCTTTTTATAGAAGATAAAGGTTGGTTGCCATTTCCTTTAATAATTTCTTCCATTACTTCATCTTTCAAAATCAAACCCGTAATTGTGTCAGAATCATTTTTGAAAATTGGGATTCTTGAAAAACGTAATTTTGGATGTTCATTATAAAAAGCTTGGATTGTCATTTCTTCAGAAGCAACTAGCATCACAGTTCTTGGTGTCATAATATCCTTTGCTTCTACATCTTTAAACGATAATAAGTTTTTAATAATTGCACTTTCACTTTCTTCAAAAACACCTTCTTCGTGGGCTATATCGGTCATTGCATGAAAGTCTTCTCTACTTAAAATGGAACCGTGTGCACTTTTACCTCCAATTAGTTTTGTTGTTAATTGAAGTAGCCACAAAATTCCGCTCCATTTTAAAGGAAAAATTAATAATGTAAGTGTTTTGGCGGTAAAGTTTGCAAGTTGTTTCCAATAAGTTGCTCCAATAGTTTTTGGGATAATTTCAGAAACTACCAATATTAAAAAAGTCATGATTGCTGAAACTATACCAACAATGTTAATTCCTAAAAAATTAACATCAAAATCCAAATTTTCAGCCTGTACTCCCACTAAAATAGCTCCAACGGTATGTGCTATGGTGTTTATTGTTAAAATTGAAATTAAAGGTTTGTCAACATCTTTTTTCAAGTTTTCTAGTGTATTTGCGTATAATTTGCCTTCTTGTTTTTTGATTTGAATAAATGTTGGTGTAATACTAAGTAGTACAGCTTCAAGTATTGAGCATAAAAATGAGAAAAAAATGGATATTACTGCGTAAAATATAAGTAAAGACATTAACGGCTGTTTTACTGCTAAAATAAGGAATAAATTTTACTTAATTAGTAGTTTAAAGTTAGAAGTGTTTTTTGATTTAATATTTAAAATTATAGTTTAATCCTATGCCAAATACTTCTCTAATTTGAAATCCGCTATACGCATTATCATCGTAAATAGATTGAAAAATAAAATCGGCTGATAAGTGTTTGTTAATATTCATGTCGATATTTACAGTGTAATTCATATCAATATTTTGAGGTTTATCAATATAGTTAGAGTAAAATGCTAAAATATTTTCCATAGTTACATTGGTCATTAACTTAAATTTATGGTAAAATGAGGCGCTAAAACCTATTTCGTAACGTAAATTTTCGCCTTCTTCAACTCCAAAATAACCGCGATTTGGTTTTGTATACTTTTCATCAACAAATACAAATTTAGAAGTCGCTGGTGCTAAGTTTAATTTTAAGTTTTTGTTTTTTTCCCAAAGCATACCGGGTCCAATTAATAAATAACCTGGAGACATAAAGTTGGTGTATGATTCTCTATACTCCTTACCGTTTGCATCTTTTTTGTATTTATACCCTTTTGTAAATTGAGTTTTGAAATTAATAAGTAGTGAGTAAAACCAGTAATTTTCTGCATCATAACCAAACATTGAATTGCAATTTATCCCATCATTTGTTTTTTTTGGGAAATCAGTATTTTTACTTTTAGTTAATCCATAAGATGCAATAACTCTATTGTTCCAAATAAATTTATCCTTTTTATAATTAAAGGTATGGTTAAAATTAACGTTTCCGGCTAAGGTATTGTCACCTCCAGCAACCCAGTTAGAAAAGGCAGATTGGTTAAATAAAAGGGTGAATTTCCCTTGATTTTCCCAGCCATCTTTTTTTTCTTCTTTTTTTTGTTGAGCAAATGAAATTGTGAAAGTTGAAATTAAAATTAGGGTTAAAACAAAACGTATCATATTGTTTACTGTTGAATTAAAAAACATCAAATTTAAAAAATTAAATGTATACGATGTTATTAAATAGCTTTATAGCTATAAGATATGGTTAAACAAAAGAACACTTTCAGCAAAAATTTTGCCAAATGTGTTCTTTTATTAAATTATTTTAAAATGCTTTACCAGTTGTAGTTCACTCCAATTCCAAAAACTTCTCTAATTTGGAAGCCTTCAAAAGCATTATCGTCATAAACAGCTTGGAAAATTAAGTTTGCTGAAATGTATTTATTAACATCTAACGTTAAATTCATGGTGTAATCGAGATCTACATTTTGAGGATCTTCTAAGTAATTCGTATATAAAACAAGAATGTTTTCCATGCTAATGTTTTCCATAATATTGAATTTAGCATATCCTGAGGCTCTTAACCCTAATTCTGTTCTTAAACCTTTTCCTTCTTCTACTCCAAAATATTTATCATTAGGTAATGTAAAAGCTTTATCAACAAAAACTAGTTTTACGGCTACTGGAGAAATGTTGAATTTTAGGTTTTTATTTTTTTCCCAAAGTAAACCTGGTCCAAAAGCTAAATACCCAGGAGACATAAAGTTTGTATACTCTGTTCTAATTTCTTTTCCATTGGCATCTTTTCCGTATTCATATCCTTTTGCAAACTGGGTGTTGAAATTTAAAAAGAAAGAATAACTCCAGTAATTTTTAGCTTTTAAACCAATCACAGAATTTAATTGCAAGCGGTCATCAGTTTTTTTAGTAAACTCATTATTTTTACTGTTTGTTAATCCGTAAGAAGCAACAATTCTATTGTTCCAAGTAATTTTATCTTTGACATAATCAAACGTGTAATCTACGCCCAGGTTACCAGCTATGGTGTTTTCACCCCCAGCAACCCAGTTTGAAAATGCAGATTGATTGAATAGAAATGATATTTTTCCTTCTTTATTCCAATACGTAGTGTCTTTGGTTTTTTCTTGAGCAAATGACAGCGAAAAACTAATTACCGCTACCATTGATAAAATTACTTTTTTCATAAATGTTTATTTTGAGTGTTAATTGTTTAAATTTTTAGAAATACATTAAGTAAGACTCTTAAAAATTTAAAAGTCACAAAAATTATTTTTTATTTTTAAAAAGGGGTACGGTTGAGCAAGCCTCTCCAAACATTATTGATTTTACATGAGGTTGTAATTTTTCAATAAGTTGAATGTAAGCTGTTGGTGGGATTGGTTTATTAGCGCAACCTTTTATAATTACAGGTTTTGCTTTAAAGTTACTGATATTTAAATTGTAAATAAGTTCTTGATAGATAGCTGTTTCTAAGGTGGTTAAATCTCCTACTACTATTTTTTTAGCATAAGGAATTAAATAAGTGCTAATTAGCATATATGCCCAAGAAGG
The DNA here is from genome assembly GCF_900188235.1 of Lutibacter agarilyticus. GTDB lineage: Bacteria > Bacteroidota > Bacteroidia > Flavobacteriales > Flavobacteriaceae > Lutibacter > Lutibacter agarilyticus. The sequence goes on from NZ_FZNT01000002.1 coordinate 128,555, forward strand.
TATAATGGCATCTGAAGAGCAGGTTAAGGCGATGAATTTATCTTGGTATTTACTCCAATCATGGTTTTTTAAATGCTCCCGAAAATCAGCTTCTTTTAAAATAAGTTCATGAAATAACCAAGCTTTAATGTCAATAATAGTTCTTTCGCCTTTTGGATAATAATCTTCAAGGTCAATTGTTATAAGTTGGCTATTTGCCACTCTATTTACAATTTCGCTAGCCATTTATAAAAATCCAAGTTCTAATTTAGCTTCTTCACTCATCATATCTTGTGTCCACATAGGGTCAAAAGTAATTTCAACTTCAGCATTGTTAACCACGTCAATGGTTTTTACTTTTTCTTCAATTTCAACAGGTAACGTTTCAGCAACAGGACAGTTAGGCGAAGTTAAAGTCATTAAAATTTTGACGTCATTATTTTCACTTACAAAAACATCGTAAATTAAACCTAATTCAAATATATCTACTGGGATTTCAGGATCGTAAATTGTTTTTAAAGTTTCAACTATTCTATCCCCTAAATCTTGAACATGCTCACTATTCATATCAAAAAATCTTCTTTATATTCATTCTAAATAAGTACAAATATACATGAATTAACTTAATTTAGACTGAAAAGCTAAGGCGTAAAGTTTTATTTGTTTTATCATTGAAACCAATCCGTTTGCACGTGTTGGTGAAAGATGTTCTTTTAATCCAATTTCATCAACAAAAAACAGGTCTGCATCTAAAATATCTTTAGGTTTTTGATTGTTGAAAACACGTAACAATAAGGCCACAATCCCTTTGGTTAAAATGGCATCACTGTCTGCTGTAAAAGTGATGGTATCTTCTTTAATTTCAGAATGTAACCATACTTTACTTTGGCAGCCAACTATTAAATTTTCATCTATTTTAAACTCATCATTTATCATTGGAAGTGATTTTCCAAGTTCAATAATATACTCATAGCGTTCCATCCAATCGTCAAACATTGAAAACTCGTCTATAATTTCTTCTTGTATTTCTTTGATAGTCATTTTTTAAACTTATTTTTGCAAAAATAATCACATCGAGTGTTTAAAAAAAATATAAACACAATTAAAAAGGTTAATTAGGTGTGTATATACAATATAATATGAGTAAATTATTAATAGTTGGTACCGTGGCTTTTGATGCAATTGAAACACCATTTGGACAAACGGATAAAATTTTAGGTGGTGCAGCAACATATATTTCACTTTCTGCAGCGCAATTTGGTGTTAGTTCTGGTATCGTTTCAGTAGTCGGAGGAGATTTTCCGAAGGAATATTTGGCAAAATTAAACACCAAAAATATAAATACTGATGGTGTTGAAATTATTGAAGATGGTAAAACATTTTTTTGGAGCGGAAAATATCATAATGATTTAAATACAAGAGATACTTTAATTACAGATTTAAACGTATTGGCTGATTTTAATCCAGTTGTTCCTAAAGAATATGCAAATACAGATTTTTTAATGTTAGGAAATTTACACCCTGCAGTTCAAATGGGTGTAATTAATCAAATTCCAAACCGACCAAAATTAGTGGTATTAGATACAATGAACTTTTGGATGGATAATGCATTGGATGAATTGATGGAAGTAATTGCAAAAATTGATGTAATTACTATTAATGATGAAGAAGCGCGTCAACTTTCAGGAGAATATTCTTTGGTAAGAGCAGCTCAAAAAATTCATAAAATGGGACCAAAATATGTGGTGATTAAAAAAGGAGAACACGGTGCATTATTATTTAATAATGGCGATGTGTTTTTTGCACCTGCTTTGCCTTTAGAAGAAGTTTTTGATCCTACAGGAGCAGGAGATACTTTTGCTGGTGGTTTTATTGGTTATTTAGCAAAAACACAAGATATTTCCTTTGAAAATATGAAGAGAGCTGTAATTTCGGGGTCTAATTTAGCTTCTTTTTGTGTTGAAAAATTTGGAACCGAAAGGATGGAAGATTTAACAACAAAAGAAATTGAAGAAAGATTATTACAATTTAAACAATTAACTCAATTTGAAATAGAATTAGGTTAATAAGATTCCGCATACGTGCGGAATTTTTATTTATATTAAATGCACAACTAAAATTAATACAATGAGTGACGCTATTAAACATGAATGTGGAATTGCAATGGTTAGATTACTAAAGCCACTGCAATATTATAAGGACAAATACGGTTCGGCATTTTACGGTTTAAATAAAATGTATTTGTTAATGGAAAAACAGCACAATCGTGGTCAAGACGGTGCTGGTTTGGCAAGTGTTAAGTTTGATGTTGATCCAGGTACCCGATATATAAGTCGGGTTCGTTCAAACCAATCACAGCCAATACAAGATATTTTTTCTCAAATTAACGGAAGGTTAAATGGTTTAAATGAAGAGTTCCCTGATAAAATTGATGACGTTCAATGGCAATTAAATAATGCGCCATATATTGGAAATTTATTTTTAGGACACGTACGTTATGGTACATTTGGAAAAAATAGTATTGAAAGTGTACATCCATTTTTACGCCAAAGTAACTGGCGTCATAAGAGTTTAATTGTAGCTGGAAACTTTAATATGACCAACTCTAAACGACTTTTTAATGATTTGGTTGAAATTGGTCAACACCCAAAAGAATTGACTGATACTGTTACTGTTATGGAAAAAATAGGTCATTTTATTGATGATGAAGTGGCTAAGTCTTATCAAAAATTAAAGAAATCAGAAGGTGTTTCAAAAAAAGATGCTTCCCCTTTAATTGAAGAAAGAATTAATATTAAAAAAATACTAAAACGATCAGCAAAAAACTGGGATGGTGGTTATGCAATGGCTGGGATGTTGGGGCATGGAGATGCATTTGTATTGAGAGATCCTGCCGGAATTAGACCTGCATTTTACTATAAAGATGATGAGGTTATTGTTGTAGCTTCTGAGCGCCCTGTAATTCAAACAGTTTTTAATGTTGATATTGATGAAGTAAAAGAAATTGAGCCTGGTCATGCATTAATTATTAAGCGAAACGGTAAAATTACCTTGCCGCAAGTAACAGAGTTATTACCTAAAAAAGCATGTTCTTTTGAACGTATTTATTTTTCAAGAGGTAGTGATGCTGATATTTATACAGAACGTAAAAATTTAGGGAAATTCGTATTTCCTCAAATATTAGAAAAAATTGACAATGATATTTCAAACACGGTTTTTTCGTTCATACCAAATACTGCTGAAACTTCGTTTTATGGTATGCGAGAAGCAGCCGAAGACTTTTTAAATCTTCAAAAAACAAACAAAATTTTAACAGGGAAAGGAAAACTTTCTTCTGAAAAAGTTACAGAAATACTCTCTGAAAGGCCACGTGTTGAAAAATTAGCCATTAAAGATGCTAAGTTGCGTACGTTTATTGCTGACGATAATAGTAGAGACGATTTAGTAGCCCATTTATATGATGTTACTTACGGAATAGTAAAGCCAACTGATAATTTGGTGATAATTGATGATAGTATTGTGCGTGGTACAACGTTGAAAAAAAGTATCATTAAAATTTTAGACAGGTTAAAACCTAAAAAAATTGTGATAGTTTCATCAGCTCCTCAAATTAGATATCCAGATTGTTACGGTATTGATATGGCAAGAATGGGTGATTTTATTGCTTTTAGAGCTGCATTAGAATTATTAAAAGATGCAGATCAATATCATTTAGTTGAAGAGGTTTATAAAAAATGTAAAAGTCAACAACATTTAGAAGATTCAGAAATCACCAATTCGGTTCAAGAAATTTATGCGCCGTTTACAGACGAGCAAATTTCAGATAAAATTGCTGAAATGTTGAAAACAAAAGATATTAAAGCTGAAGTTGAAATTATTTACCAATCGGTTGATAATTTACATAAAGCATGTCCAGATCATTTAGGAGATTGGTATTTTACAGGAGATTATCCAACACCTGGTGGAAATAGAGTAGTAAACGATTCTTATATTAATTTCTTTGAAGGAAATAACAAAAGAGCTTACTAAGAAAATTAGATGAACATATATAAAAAAAACACGCCATTGGCGTGTTTTTTTGTTTAGAATAATACTGAGAATTATTTATTTTCAGCGTATAATTTTTCAACGTGATTCCAGTTAATTACATTAAAAAATGCATTGATATAATCTGGTCTACGATTTTGGTAATGCAAGTAATAAGCGTGTTCCCAAACATCTAAAGCTAAAATAGGAAAGCCTCCACAACTAACACCCGGCATTAAAGGATTGTCTTGATTTGGAGTTGAACAAATCTCAACTTTTCCACCTTTATGAACACATAACCAAGCCCAACCTGAACCAAAACGAGTTGCTGCAGCTTTAGCAAAAGCATCTTTAAAAGCTTCAACTGAACCAAATTCAGCTTCAATAGCATCTCTTAATTCTCCTGTTAAATATCCTTTTCCTTCAGGATTCATTACATCCCAAAATAAACAGTGATTGTAAAATCCACCTCCATTATTTCTAACGGCTGCATTATTCATATCTAAACCACCTAAGATTTCTTCAATAGATTTCCCTTCTAATTCGGTTCCAGCAATGGCATTGTTTAAATTGTTTGTATAACCAGCGTGGTGCTTAGAATGGTGTATTTCCATTGTTCTAGCATCAATATGTGGTTCTAAAGCATCATAAGCGTACGGTAATTTTGGTAATTCAAATGACATAGTAATATATTTTAATTAAAGTTAAATTGTATTTCTGTTTTATTCAAAGATAACGAACCGTTTTCATTTTAAAAAATCTTAAAAATCGAATGTTTTTATAGTGTTATTGTTTTAAGTTATAAAGAACATTAATTTATAGATCTTAATTTATTGAAATTGTTTCTTAGAACAGTTTAATATACAATTAATAATCAGCATCTTCAGGGTACTTTGCCATAAACTCTTCAGCTTTAGCAACCATATTTTTACTTCCACAGAAAAAAGGAACACGTTGGTGTAATTCTGTAGGTTCAATGTCTAAAATTCTTCCATAACCATCACTAGCAGTACCATTGGCTTGTTCAGCTAAAAAAGCCATTGGATTACATTCGTACAACAAACGTAATTTTCCTTTAGGACCAATAAAACTAGTTGGATAAATATAAATACCACCTTTGATCATATTTCTATGAAAATCTGATACCAACGAACCAATATAACGTGAAGTATAAGGTCTATCTTCTTTTTCTTCCTGACAATATTTTAAATAATCTTTCACTCCTTGCGGAAAATGAACATAATTTCCTTCATTAATTGAATAAATTTTTCCATTTTCAGGAAACCTAAATTCAGGGTGCGATAAGTAAAAAGTACCCAATGCCGGATTTAACGTAAACCCGTTAACTCCATATCCAGAGGTGTAAACCAACATGGTAGATGTACCATAAACCACGTAACCGGCTGCTACTTGCTGGTTTCCAGGTTGCAAAAAATCTTTTAACTCAACAGGAGCACCAATTGGTGTTACTCTTTTATAAATAGAAAATATAGTACCTACTGATACGTTTACATCAATGTTTGAAGAGCCATCAAGCGGATCTATTAAAACAACATATTTATTTTGATTGCTGCCATCTTTCCCGCAAATAGTTACAAAATCATCTTCCTCTTCACTGGCAACACCGCAAACAATTTCTCTGTTTATCAATGTTTTCATAAAAACATCGTTGGCATAAACATCTAATTTTTGTTGGTCTTCGCCTTGAATATTTGTTGCTCCTGCTGCTCCCATAATATCTACCAATCCAGCTTTGTTAACTTCATGGTTTACAATTTTGGCTGCTAATTTAATAGATGATAATAGTCTGGAAAATTCACCAGTGGTTGATTTATAATGCTTTTGATTTTCAATAATGAATTCTCCTAAGGTTGCTTTGTTGTTTTCCATATAAAAAATTTGTGTTGTAGTTTCAACAAATATCTAAAAATATATTTTAAAAACTGTCCTTTACAATACTGTATAAATAAAGAATTTTCTACTTTTACCAATATAAAAACCTCAAAAAAGAGTTTATGAGTTTTACAATTAGAGATGGAAAAAAAGAAGATTTACCTTCAGTTTTAAAATTAATTAAAGAATTGGCACATTTTGAAAAAGAGTCTGATGCTGTAATTGTTACTGTTAAAAATTTAGAAAAAGATGGTTTTGGAAAAAATCCTTTATTTCAATTTTTTGTTGCTGAAATGGAAAATGAAATAGTAGGAATGTCTCTTTTTTACCCACGTTATTCCACCTGGAAAGGACCAACAATTCATTTAGAAGATTTAATTGTTACAGAAGAAAAAAGAGGGTTAAAAATTGGTAGTGCTTTGTATAAAAAAGTGATTGAATATGGTTATAATAATGGTGTGGAACGAATTGAATGGGCTGTTTTAGATTGGAACGAACCTGCAATAGCTTTTTATGAAAGCACTGGCGCAACCGTTTTAAGAGACTGGGATACGGCTCAATTTCATAGGGAAGAAATGAAAAATTATTTAAATAAATAAAGTGAAGGTTTTTAAATTTGGTGGTGCTTCAGTAAAAGATGCTGAAGGTGTTAAAAATGTAATTCGTGTATTAAAACACGAAGGCTTTAATAATACGCTCATTGTTATTTCGGCAATGGGAAAAATGACCAATGCTTTTGAAAAAGTAATTGATTCGTATGTATATAAAAATGATAATTTAAACAACGCCATTGAATTTATTAGAGACTATCATATATCTATAATTAACGAGCTTTTTTCTTCAGAAAAGAATGCAATATTGCTTGAAGTTGAAAAACTTTTAGGGGAATTAAGTGGTTTTTTTATCACAAACAAAAATTCAGATTATAACTTTATTTACGATCAGGTTATTGGTTTTGGTGAATTGTTGGCTACCAAAATTGTAGGTGCTTATTTAAATGAAAATCATATAACTACAAAATGGATTGATGTTCGTGATTTTATTAAAACTGATACTAATTATAGAGATGCGCGTGTAAATTGGGAAGCAACTAAAGCAAATATTGCTAAGCTTGATACTACTAATTTATACCTTACCCAAGGTTTTTTGGGAGGTGCTTGTAACGGTAAAACTACCTCGTTAGGTCGTGAAGGTTCAGATTTTACAGCAGCCATTTTTGCTTACTGTTTAAATGCAAAAAGTTTAACCATTTGGAAAGATGTTGATGGTGTTTTAAACGCTGATCCTCGTTATTTAGAAAACACAGTTTTGTTAGAACAAATTTCATACAAAGAGGCAATTGAAATGGCATTTTATGGCGCTTCTGTAATTCATCCTAAAACCTTAAAACCGCTTGAAAATAAAAATATACCATTATACGTTCGTTCTTTTTATAATTTAAATTTACTAGGAACAACGGTAAGCAAAGGGCATAATTTAGCACCAGAAATACCGTGTTTTATAGTGAAACAAGAACAAATATTAGTTTCAATTTCAGCTATAGATTTTTCATTTATGGTAGAACATAATTTAAGTGATATTTTTAAAATATTGCATGATTATAAATTAAAAGTGAATTTAATTCAAAATTCAGCGTTGAGTTTTTCGGTTTGTATTGAAGATAATTTTGGAAACTTTCAGTCATTTATTTCTGAAATAACAATGAATTACAAGATCAATTTTATTGAAAATGTAGCGCTTTATACCGTTAGGCATGCCACTAAAAATGCTATTGAATTAATAGAGCAGAAAGGGAAAGTTTTGTTAAAACAAGCAACAAAAGGTACGGTGCAAGTTATTATGCAATAAATTTATGTATTTTTGCTTTTACGTTAATTTTTATTAAATGAGTTTAGTTACAGCTAAAGAGGTTGCCAAGGCCGTAAATCTGGAAAAGTATGGATTTATTGGGACTTTTTTGGGTTGGCTTATTATGAAAATCCTTCGAATTTCGAAGCTAAACAGAATTTATAATAAGCACAAGCATTTAAAAGATTTAGATTTTTTCACAGCCTTGTTGAAGGATTTTGAGATTAATTTTGAAATCCCAAAAGAAGATCTAGATAGAATTCCAAAAACAGGTTCATTTATTACCGTTTCCAATCATCCGTTAGGAGGAATGGATGGTATTTTACTCTTAAAATTATTGATTGAAAAACGACCAGATTACAAAATAATTGCGAACTTTTTACTGCATAGAATTGAACCAATGAAGCCTTTTATTATGCCTGTCAACCCTTTTGAAGATAGGAAAGATGTGCAATCTAGCTTGTCTGGTATAAAAAATGCTTTACTACATTTAAAACAAGGTTATCCATTAGGAATTTTTCCTGCAGGGGAAGTTTCAACGTATAAAGATGGAAAATTAATTGTAGATAAACCTTGGGAAGAAGGTGCTTTAAAATTAATTCAGAAAGCAAAAGTACCGATTATTCCAATTTATTTTCATGCACGTAATAGTCGTTTATTCTACTTTTTGTCGAAATTAAATCCAACGTTACGAACTGCAAAATTACCTTCAGAATTATTAACCCAAAAAGGCAGGGTTATTAAAGTGCGAATAGGAAAACCAATAGCTGTAAAAGATCAAGCAGCATATCCTGAATTGCAAGACTTTAGCAATTTTATTCGTAAAAAAACATATATGCTGGCCAATCCTTTTGAAAAGGAATCAATGTCCATTAATTCTCAATCATTAAAAATTCCTAAAGCTCCAAAACAAATTGTTTGCCAAAAAAATTATCAGAAAATTATTGAAGAAGTTGATGCTTTAAGGTCAAACAATGGGCGTTTACTATCCAGTAAAAATTATGAAGTATTTTTTGCGGAAAGTAAAGAAATTCCAAATGTAATGTTTGAAATTGGCCGTTTGAGAGAAATTACCTTTAGAGAAGTTGGAGAAGGAACAAATGAGTCCATTGATTTAGATGTTTTTGATGGTTACTATCACCATATGTTTTTATGGGATAATGTTGCTAAAAAATTAGTGGGAGCTTATAGAATGGGTTTAGGTAAGGGTATTTATGCTAAATATGGAATTGAAGGGTTTTATGTTTATACCTTATTTAAATTTGAGCCGGAATTATATAATATGATGAATAATTCCATTGAAATGGGTCGTGCCTTTGTAATTAAGGAATATCAGCAAAAACCAATGCCTTTATTTTTATTGTGGAAAGGAATTGTGCACGTAACATTACGATACCCAGAGTATAAATATTTAATAGGAGGTGTAAGTATTAGCAATCAGTTTTCAAATTTCTCAAAATCGTTAATGATTGAATTTATGAAATCTCATTATTACGATCCGTATATTGCGCAATACATACATCCTAAAAAAGAATATAAAGTTAAGTTGAAAGATGCCGACAAAGATTTTGTTTTTGATGCTACCGAAGCCGATTTAAACAAGTTTGATAAGGTTATTGATGAACTTGAGCCTGGTTTACGTTTACCTGTTTTAATTAAAAAATACGTAAAACAAAACGCCCGTTTGGTGGCATTTAATGTAGATCCTAAGTTTAATAATGCGGTTGATGGTTTAATGTATATTCGAGTTTCTGATATCCCGGAGAGTACTGTAAAACCTGTATTAGAAGAGTTTCAGGCAGAGTTGGAAAGTCGTGCTGAAAACGAGATTATTGAAGGCGGAATTTAGGTTAACCCCGCCTTTTTAAAACGTTATTAAAACCACTCTTTTTGGTTGATTTGATACGTATATATAAATTCCTCGTCTGTTTTTGTTAAGTAAATAATACCTTCAATAAACGGTATAATACTTAAAATTCCACAGCTAACAAATGAAATTATTAATTGAATAATTCCTGCTTTAGTATATCCAAGTACAAATTTATGCACTCCAAGTGAGCCAAGTAATATTGCGAGTATTCCAGCTAATACACGTTTGCTTTCTTCATTACTTTTTGGCACAATGTGTCCATTTTCATCTATTACATCCATTTTTTTAATTTTTCGGTTTATATTGATTTATTGTTTTTTATAAAAATGTGGTGTCAATAGGTTCCCAAAGTTCAATTTTATTGCCTTCGGAATCTAAAATCCAACCAAATTTACCATATTCATATGTTTCCATTTCACCAACAATGGTAACGCCCTCTTCTTTTAGATTAATTAACAGTTGTTCTAAATTTTCAACTCGGTAATTAAACATATAATCTTTTTTGGAAGGTGAAAAATAACTAGTGTCACTTTTAAAAGGACTCCATTGTGTACTTGCATCTTTTCCATTGCTATCTTTCCACCAAAAAGTACAACCCCAATCATCTGTATTAAAGTTTAAATGTTTTTTGTACCAATCTTTTAATGCTTTAGGATTGTCTGTTTTAAAAAATAAACCTCCAATACCTGTAACTCTTTTAGGTGTTTCTGGGTGTTTTTCTTTTTTTGAATAAAAAATAGCTTCAACTTTATCAACAATAGTTTGCGCTAATTTTATATGTGATTCAACAGTCCAGCCTGCAATATGAGGCGATAACAAAACGTTTTCAGCATGAATTAAATATTCAAATGCTTTTGGTAAAGTATTATTTTCGAATAAATTTTCAAATGATAATTTTTCGTATTCTAACACATCTAAACAAGCCCCCAACACTTTTTTATTTATAAGTGCATCAACAAGGTGATTTGTTACAACTGCAGATCCTCTGGCAGTATTTATAAGGTAAAATGGTTTCTTAAAACTCTGAATAAATTCAGTATTTACCATATTGTAAGAAAGTTCATTGAAAGGAGTGTGTAAGCTTAAAACATCTGTTTTTTCTTGTAATTCTTCTAAAGAAACTTGCCTACAATTTTCATCGCCAACACCTTCTTTAATATCGTAACAAATTACTTCAACATCAAAACCTTTTAGTTTTTTAGCAAAAGCTTTTCCCATATTTCCGTAGCCAATTAAGCCAACGGTTTTTCCTTCAAGTTCAATACCTCTATTGGCTTCGCGTAACCATTTTCCTGCTCTAATTTCTAAATCAGCTTTTTTTAGGTTGTTGAATAATGACAAAATCATACCCAACGCATGTTCACCAACAGCATTGCGGTTTCCTTCAGGGGCAGAAATTAAATGAATTCCTTTTTGTTCCGCATACGAAACATCAATACTTTCCAAACCGGCACCAACACGTGCAATAAATTTTAATTGCGTTGCCTTGTCAATAAAAGTCTTGTCAATATTAAATCTACTTCTAATAACAATACCATCATAATTACTTATTTTCTCTTCAATAATTACTTTTGTTGAAGTGTAATCTGGTTCGCAAATGCAGCCTAGTTTTTCTAAGCCTTCTTGAAGCACATTGTGATTGGTATCAATAAGAAGTACTTTCATTAATATTGCTCATTTTCATTTGGAAAATCTCTGCTTTTTACATCAGAAATATAGCCCTCAAAGGCTCCCGTCATTTCGCTGTATAAGTCTAAATAACGACGTAAAAATCGAGGATGAAATTCGTGCGTCATTCCAAGCATATCGTGTGTTACTAAAACTTGCCCATCTACATCATTACCAGCACCAATTCCAATTACAGGAATAGATAAACTTTCTGCAACTTTTTTCGCTAATTTTGCAGGAATTTTTTCAAGTACCAAAGCAAAACATCCAAGATCTTCCAATAATTTAGCATCTTCTAATAATTTTTTTGCTTCTTCTTCTTCCTTAGCTCTTACAGTAAAAGTTCCAAATTTGTAGATAGATTGTGGTGTCAATCCTAAATGTCCCATTACAGGTATTCCAGCAGTTAATATTCTTGAAATTGATTCTGCTATTTCGCTTCCTCCTTCCAATTTAACCGAGTGACCTCCAGATTCTTTCATAATTCTAATAGCAGAATCTAAGGCGCTTTTTGAATTTCCTTGGTAGCTTCCAAAGGGTAAATCTACAACAACAAGAGATCGTGAGGTTGCCCTAACTACTGAACTTGCATGGTAAATCATTTGATCTAGTGTAATAGGTAATGTTGTTTCATGACCAGCCATTACATTTGAGGCTGAATCTCCAACTAAAATAATATCTATTCCAGCATTATCCACAATTTTTGCCATGGTATAATCATAGGCAGTTAACATGGCAATTTTTTCGCCATTGTTTTTCATATCAGTTAATGATTTTGTGGTAATTTTCTTGTAACTTTTTTTTGCAGTTGACATTGAATTTTCTTTGTTTTAAAACTGAAGTGCAAAAGTAATGAAAAATCAGTTTTTTTCACCTTAGTTTTATTTAATCTTCCTAAAATAAACAAAGAATTTAAATGAAGCAATAATTTGTAAAACAAAAGTTTGAATAAGAGCATTTTTAAAATTACATTTACTCATTAAAGAGTATTATTTTGAAAGAGAACAAAAAAGATTTAGCGAGTTATATTGATGAATTAGAAAGTAAATTAGTTGATTTAAGTTTAAAATTAAAAGCTAAAGACACTGAACTGAAAACGGTACAAACCGAAAATTTTAATCGTATTCGAAAAGTAGTACATAACCTTAAAAATCCTATTGGAGTTGCTTATTCTTTTGCTGAAATTTTGGCAACTATTGATTGTGTAAGTGCAAATGAAAAGAGTAAAAAATATGTTGAAATTATTAAAAATTCAAACGATTTTTCTATTCAATTTTTAACGTCGTTATCAAAATTAAACCGATTAAAATCACCTGATTATAAATTAATTAAAGCGAGTACCAACTATATTAAATTAGTTTCAATAGCTGTTGATGAATTTGCTTATGAAGCAAAAGATAAAAATCGTCTTATTTTAAATAAAACTTCTGGAAATGAACTGTTTTTGAATATTGATTCGCCTGAAATTGAATTTCTAATTCGAATTTTAATAAGAAATGCAGTACGTTTTTCGTCAAAAGAAACCACTATTACAGTTGAAGTTATTGAGCAAAATGATTGTATTGAAACAATTATTAAAGATCAAGGTATAGGAATTTCTGCAACAGATTTAAAAACTATTTTTAATGAGTTTTTTGTAGTGAACACCTACGATGTTGCTAATGAAAAATGTATTGGTTTAGGTTTAACAATTGCTAAAATTATCCTTGAGAAACATCATGGAACTATTGATGTTAAAAGCACCTTAAACTCAGGAACAGAAGTTAAAATTTCAATTCCAAAAAAATAGTTTACTTTATAATGTAGCAGACTTATTTAAGTTAAAAAACAGGCTTTAATTATGCCATTGTTAAAATTATAAATTATCCGTATATTTATAGTTAAAAATAAACCCCATAAAGCTGTAGAATGAAGGAGAAAGAAACTATAAAATCTAAGATAACAGATACCACACATAGTTCGCAATTTAATCAAAACAAGAAGTATACTAATTTTTTTGAGTATGCACCCGTAGCACTCTTCATCGAAGATTTTTCGGAAGTAAAATCCTTTATTGAAAAGCAAGCCAAAGAAGCCAATTTAACTATTGAAGTTTTTTTACAACAAAAAAAATATAGCTTAGGAAATTTACATGAAAAAGTTATTATAAAAGAAGTTAACGCAACTGCCGTTAAGCTATATAAAGCTGAAAATAAAAATGATTTATTAAAGAATTTAGAACGTGTTTTTACACCTAATTCTACAGTAGGTTTTTCAAAATTAGTAATTGATATACTCACAGGGAAAAATGAAACGGTAGTTGAAACAGTGAATAAATCTTTTGATGGACAAGTTATTAATGTTTTAATTAAATATAATGTTCAAGCCGGAAGCGAAGATTCTTTAAAAAATGTAATTGTATCTGTTGAAGATATTACGGAAAGAATCAAAACAAACCAAGCGCTTGAAATAAGCGAGAAAAGATATAAGGAGTCTCAAAAGCTAGCAAAATTATCGAGCTGGTTTTACGATTTTAATTTAGAACAATTACACTTATCAGATGAGTTATATGCGCTAGTTGAAACGCAACCCAAAGACACATTAATAAACTTAGATTATTGCTTGTCTTTTATTCATGAAGATGATAAAAAAATATTTAGTGATATTTCAATTCAAAATTTTTTAGAGCACCCAAATCAGGATTTGAGTTATAGAATTTATACTTCAAAAGGTGAATTAAAATACATTCATGAAAAACGAAGTGTACTAATTTCTAAAGGAAGAATTGAGCGAATTGTTGGTATTTGTCAAGATATAACAGTTCGTGTTCTGTCAGAAGAAAAATTAAATAACACAAAAAAATTACTCTCAAATACGCTTTCTAGTATTCAAGATGGTTTTGTAATATTAGATAATAACTCAAATTATATATATATCAATCATATAGCCTGTCAGTTATTAGGGCGAAACGGAGAAGATCTCGTAGGTAAAAATATTTGGAATGAATTTCCGGAGAAAGAAGGTGATTTATTTTTTGATAATTATCAAAAAGCATTTGAAACTAAAAAAACCATTAGTTTTGAAAATTACTTTTCACCTTGGAATCGTTGGTTTGAAAACACTATTATTCCATCAAATGATACAATTCTCATATTTTTTAGAGAAACCACAAATCAAAAAGAAAGTGAAAATAAAGTAAAAACGGCCTATAATATTATTAATAAAAGCTCATCTGTTGCTATTTTATGTGAAAATAGTTGGGATTTTCCTGTTGTTTTTGCTTCTGAAAATTCTGATAAATTATTTGGTTACTCAAGTGCTGAATTACGGAATAAAGAATTAAAAATTCATAAATTAATTCACCCACAAGATTTAGAATCCGTAAGCATAGATTTTTTAAAATTGTTAAAAGAGGAAGGTGCATCAAAAGTTATACCTCCAAAAACTTTTAGAATCATCACTAAAGAAGGTGAAATAAAATGGATTGAAGCAAGCATTGATGTAATAAAAGATGAATTAGGAAATGTAACACATATACAAGGAATTTCGGCTGATATTACCCAGCGTAAAAAAACTGAAGATTTATTTTTCGAAAGCAATCAACGCCTACAAGATCAATTTAATAATACACCACTAGCATCAATAATTTGGGATTTAGATTTTAACGTACTAGAGTGGAATAATTCTGCACAACGAATTTTTGGATATTCTTTAGAGGAAGCCTTAGGGAAAAATGCAAAAGAATTGATTTTACCAACTGATACATCCATAAATATTCAAGAAATTTGGGCGAATTTATTAAATCAAAAAGGAGGAGATAGAAGTAAAAATAAGAATATAACCAAAGGTGGGAATGTTATAATTTGCGATTGGTACAATGTAACCTTAAAAGATGCTAATGGAAATGTTATAGGTGTAGCCTCATTAGCGGATGACATTACAGAAAGGGTAAATTCAAAATTATTACTAGAAAAGTCTGAAAAAAAATACCGTGATCTTTTTGAAAAATCGGTAGATCCTGTTTTTCTTTTAAAAGATGGTGTTATTGTAAATTGTAATGCATCTAGCTTGAAGTTATTTGGGTATCCAGCAAAAGATGCACTTGTTAAAATACATCCGTCCAAAATTTCACCTGAAATTCAGCCCAACGGCCAAGATTCTTTGAAGATGGCTAATGAAATGATAAAAGTAGCTTTAGATAAAGGAAGTAACAGGTTTAGATGGTATCATAAAAAAATGAACGGCACTGTTTTTCCAACTGAGGTAACATTAACAAAAATAGGAGAAGACCCTAACGGAGCAACCATTCATTCAGTGGTAAAAGACATTAGCGAAAAAGTAAAAAAAGAACAAATTGAAGATATTTTATACAATATTTCAAGGGCGGCTTTAACCATAGATAATTTTAAAGAGTTTGGTTATTTTATCAAAGATGAACTACAAAAAATAATAGACACTAATAATTTTTATATAGCGCTTTATAGTGAAGAAAATGATACATTTTATACGCCAATTATGGTCGATGAAATGGAGGTTTTTAGTAAATTTCCTGCAAAAGGAACCTTAACAAGTCAAGTACTTCAATCAAAAAAATCGCTTCTTTTCAACAGTGAAACTCATAATAGTTTAATTGAAAAAGGAACAGTTGAATTGGTTGGAGTTGATTCTAAAGTATGGCTTGGTGTACCTTTAAAATCTCAAAATAAAGTATTTGGAGCTATGGTAGTTCAAAGTTACACCAATGAACATGCTTACAATAAAAAGGATGTGCAATTATTAGAGTTTGTAGCTGATCAAATTAGTAGTACTATTCAACGTAAAAACAGTAATTATGATTTAAAAATTGCATTGAAAAAAGCGCAAGAATCAGACAGGTTAAAGTCTGCTTTTTTAGCAAATATGAGCCATGAAATTAGAACACCAATGAATGGAATTATTGGTTTTTCTGAATTGTTTTTAAATCCAGAGTTGTCGTATGTTGAAAGAAAAGAGTATGCAAAAATTGTGATAAACAGCTCAAGGCAATTATTGTCAATAGTAAATGATATTTTAGATATTTCTAAAATTGAAGCTGGTGTGGTAAAATTGAACTCTGAAAATGTGAACATAAATAAATTATTAAATAATTTAGAAACATTTTATTTACCAATAGCACAACAACAGCAACTAGAATTAAAATGTGAAAAAGGACTTAAAAATGATGAGTGCACTATTAAAATTGATAAAACAAAGCTAAACCAGGTAATTTCAAATTTAGTTTCAAATGCATTTAAATTTACTGACCACGGAAGCATTGAGTTTGGTTATGAGTTGGTGAATGGATATTTGAAATTTTATGTAAAAGATACAGGTGTTGGAATTGATGAAAAATTACACAATGTGATATTTGATCGTTTTATACAAGCCGAAGAAGATTTTGAAAAACAAAACAAAGGAACAGGTTTAGGATTGGCAATTTCAAAAAAGTTTGTTGAATTGTTTAATGGTGAAATTTGGTTAAATTCTTCTAAAGAGGGAACTACGGTGTTTTTCACAATTCCGTATGCTAAAGTAAAAGAAAAAATGGTAACAAGTGTAATTGAAAAAACAACTAGAATGGTTGAAAATAATATGAAGATTACAATTTTAGTAGCCGAAGATGAGGAGTATAATATGTTGTATATTAATGAATTGTTCTCTAAAACAAATTATAAAATAGTTGAGGCAAGTAATGGTTTACAAGCTGTTGATTTAGCGAAAAGTAATTCTGAAATTAAACTGGTTTTAATGGATATTAAAATGCCAGTGATGAATGGAATAGAAGCCATGAAAGAAATTAAACAAGTCCGCCCTAATCTACCAATTATAGCACTTTCAGCCTTTGCAATGGAATCAGATAAAGAAAATGCCTTAGCAAATGGATTTAACTCTTATTTATCTAAACCAATTGATAAGAAATTATTATTTAATTTAATACAAGAACATACTAAATAAATATTTTGGTATAAGAGATATAATAATGGCACAAAAAAAACATACTTTAAATCCCGATAAATG
The DNA here is from genome assembly GCF_900188235.1 of Lutibacter agarilyticus. Taxonomy (GTDB): domain Bacteria; phylum Bacteroidota; class Bacteroidia; order Flavobacteriales; family Flavobacteriaceae; genus Lutibacter; species Lutibacter agarilyticus. Next base: position 145,854 of record NZ_FZNT01000002.1, read on the forward strand.
GGTGCAACAACACGCTGATTATTTATTTAATTATACAATAGGTAGAATAAATAATCATGACCTTGCTAAAGACTTAGTTCAGGAAACTTTTTTTGCAGGTTTAAAAGCAATGGATAATTTTCAGGGATTAGCCAGTGAGCGAACGTGGCTAATTTCTATTTTGAAACGAAAAATAATTGATTATTATCGAAAAATTAATTCCATAAAAGGGAAAGCAGAGGTGAAAATGAATTTTTATTCTGACGGAGAACGTGAGGGAGAATGGATTGAAGAAAGAGCGCCAGCAAACTGGAATAATGAAACGGATAAAAATATTGAAAATAAAGAATTGAACTTGGTACTAGAAAAGTGTATTGGTAATTTACCCGAAAAATATGAGATGGTATTTCGTATGAAAACAATTCAACAATTTGAAACTGAAGAAATTTGTAAGGAGTTAGATATAACATCGTCAAATCTTTGGGTGATCATACATAGAGCCAGAACTCAACTTAGAAAATGTATGGAAGATAATTGGTTCAAAAATTAAAAGAAAAGAGATGAAATTAAACTGCGACCAAGCAACCACAATTTGCGATAAAAGTCAATATGGAGAGGTGTCTTTATTGGAAAGAATAAAATTGAGTTTACATCTTTTTTTATGTAAAAAATGTGGAAAGTACACCAAACAAAACGTTATTTTAACTACATGTTATGAAAAGCAAGCCCAACTTGAAAAAATGAAAAAAGATTGTTTGAGTGCTACTGAAAAACAATGTTTAGAAAAAGACATTAAAGAAAAACTGTAATAACAATTTTAAAGTTTGAATATAAAAAAAGAGGAAGTCTGAAAAAAATTGAAATGCGTCATTCTGAACTTGATTCAGAATTTTATCACCTCGAAGTTCAATAGTATTTAGAACCTTAATATAATTTCAATTGACTAGAATTTATTTTTTTATTCTGTCCTTTTTTTTTCTTTATAAATATAACTAAAATGAATTTTTTACCTGATCCTATTGAGAAATATGTTGCGAACCATTCACAACAAGAGCCTGAAATTTTAAAGCAATTAAATAAAGAAACTTGGCAAAAAGTCCTCAATCCAAGAATGTTAAGTGGTGCTTTTCAGGGGCGTTTACTCTCCATGTTGTCAAAATTAATTCGACCTTCAAAAATTTTAGAAATCGGAACTTATACAGGGTATTCGGCTTTGTGTTTGGCTGAAGGGTTGCAAAAAGAGGGAACTCTTTTTACCATTGATAAAAATGAAGAATTAGAAGATTTTTCAAAAAACTATTTTGAAAAATCAGCGTATAAAAATCAAATCCACCAACTGGTAGGTAATGCCTTAGATATAATTCCTACAATTCAAGAAAGATTTGATTTGGTTTTTATCGATGCTGATAAAAAGAATTATGCCAATTATTTTAATTTAGTAATTGATAAAATGAATTCTGGTGGTGTAATTCTATCAGATAATGTGTTGTGGAGCGGAAAAGTTGTGGAAGAATTAGATCCTAAGGATATAGATACAAAAGCATTATTAGCCTATAATACATTGTTAAATACTGATGAAAGAATAGAAACTATATTACTTCCAATACGAGATGGTTTAACTATAAGTAGGGTTAAATAGCTGTTTTTTCGAAAACTCTTTTTTGAACAATTTTAAAATAAAACTTCGCAATTAAATAGCCTAATAACATTCCAAAAAGAATATCGAAAGGAAAGTGTGCAGCCAAATAAATACGGCTGTAAGCAAATAGTATAGGGAATAAAAACACTAAAAATACATATCTATATTTCTTCCTTAAAATCCAATACGATAAAAAGGCAATTGTAAATGAAACTGATGAATGCCCAGAAACAAAACTAAAATCTGTATCTTCAATTAAAATTCGAATCGTTGTGTTTATTGAAGTGTCGTTAATAGGGCGCAAACGTTGAATTGTGCTTTTAATTAACAGCACTGCTAATAGTGTAGTTAGCGTGCTTAAAGCTGTAAAAAACGCAATTAAGATTGCTTTTTTTATTCCAAAAACTTTGTAACCAAGAATAAATAAAAGAATATAAAAAGGAATCCAATGAGTTGGGTTTGTTATAAACAACCAAAATTCATCCCAAAAAGGATTGCCTTGTGAATGTAAAAATAAGAGTAATTGCTTATCGTAATTGATAAGCGTGTTTAATAATTCAAACACTATTTATTTCTTTTTATAGGACCGGTAATTTCATCAATAACATTATCTTTTACTTTGCTTACAGGATCAGTAAAATCACCAATATTATCTTTTACTTTACTAATTTCGTCTCTAACTTTTGCCGCAACATCAATGTCAATGTTGTTTTTTTCAGCGCTGGTTTTAATTTCTCGTTTAATATCGTTGGTTGCATCTTTTACTTGACGCATACCTTTACCTAATCCACGTGCAATTTCAGGAAGCTTATCTGCTCCAAAAACCATCACTACAATAAGTAATATAACAAAAATTTCAGGACCGCTAATAAATAGATACATTTCTAATTTGTTTAGATTGTAAAGATAATATATTTGAGTCAATAAAAAATGTTAACTTATTTTAGCTTGTCTGTCGTACATTACAATACTTCCTGCCACTGATACATTTAAACTTAAAGTCGATTTAAATTTTACTAAAAAGTGCGATTTTTCAATCGCTACTTTTGATAAACCGTGATCTTCGGCTCCCAATAAATACACACAGCGGCGCGGATGCGTAAATGTTTCAAGTGGAACTGCTTTTTCGTCTAATTCAACACCTACTAATTGTGCACCTTTTGGTAAGTTTTTGTAGAAATCTTCAAAAGTATTGTAATGGAAATAGGGCATTGCACCTGTTGCTTTATGCGTGTCACAAGCTTGTTTTGCATACCTATTGCCAATGGTAAAAATATAACTAGCCCCCATATTTTGGGCAGAACGCCATAAAACACCTAAATTTTCGGGAGTTTTACCATTCTGAATTCCTATACCAAAAAAGCCTTGTTCTAAATTGTTTATCATTTATTCTTTGTCAACATTCGTTTAATTTCGTTCAGCTTCATTAATGCTTCAATAGGTGTTAGCGTATCAATGTTTGTTGAAAGAATTTCTTCTTTAATATCTTCTAACAAAGGGTCGTCTAAGTTGAAGAAACTCAACTGCATTTCTTCTTCTTGTGCATTTTTTAAGGTTTCTTTTACTTCAGCATTGGTGTGGTTTTTCTCTAGTTGCTTTAGCATTTTTGAAGCTCGGTGAACAACAGTAGTTGGCATTCCAGCCAATTTAGCTACATAAATACCAAAACTATGCTCGCTACCGCCAGCAACTAATTTCCGTAAGAAAATAACCTTGTCTTTTAGTTCTTTTACTGAAACGTTGAAGTTTTTTACACGATTAAATGTATTGGTCATATCATTTAATTCGTGGTAATGCGTTGCGAATAATGTTTTTGCTTTTGTTGGATGTTCGTGTAAATATTCGGCAATAGCCCAAGCAATTGAAATTCCATCGTAGGTACTTGTTCCACGTCCAATTTCATCTAACAGTACTAAACTTCTTTCTGAAATATTATTCAAAATACTGGCAGTTTCATTCATTTCTACCATAAAAGTAGATTCGCCCATAGAAATATTATCACTGGCACCAACACGGGTAAATATTTTATCTACAATACCTATTCTGGCGTTTTGAGCAGGCACATAACTCCCCATTTGAGCCAATAAAACAATCAATGCTGTTTGCCGTAAAATTGCCGATTTACCACTCATATTTGGACCGGTAATCATAATAATTTGTTGTTGTGTTCTGTTTAAAACAACATCATTTGCAATATATTCTTCGCCTATTGGCAATTGTTTTTCAATTACGGGGTGACGCCCATTTTTAATTTCTAAATCGGAAGTTTCATCAATTTGTGGACGTACATAATTGTTGTACTTGGCCAACTCAGCAAACGATAGCAAACAGTCAATTTGGGCAATTAATTGTGCGTTTAACTGTATAGGTTGAATATAGTCTAATAAATTGCTAATTAGTTCGGCAAAAAGTTCGTGTTCAAGTTTACCTATTTTTTCTTCAGCTCCTAATATTTTCGTTTCATATTCTTTTAATTCTTCAGTAATATAACGCTCGGCATTTACCAAGGTTTGTTTACGAATCCATTCTTCAGGAACTTTATCTTTATGTGAATTTCTAACTTCAATATAATAACCAAAAACATTATTAAAGGCTATTTTTAATGATGTGATTCCGGTACGTTCGGTTTCACGAGCCAACATGGCATCTAAATAATCTTTTCCTGAAGTTGAAATAGCTCTTAATTCGTCTAATTCTTCTGAAACGCCACTTGCAATTGCATTTCCTTTGTTAATATTTACAGGAGCATCTTCGTTTAATGTTTTGGTGATTTTTTCGCGAAGTGTTGTGCAACTTTGTAACTGTTCTCCAATAATTTTTAAACTTTCATTGTCGCTTTTTTCAGCAGCTTCTTTTATAGGAATAATTGCGTTTAAGGAATTTTTTAACAAAACAACTTCTCGCGGATTTACTTTTCCAGTAGCTACTTTTGAAACCAAACGTTCAATATCGCTAATTTGCTTTATTTGATAAGTTGAAATATCAAAAAAGACATCATTATCAATAAAATATTTTACAATATCATGACGCTTTTTTATGCGATTGATATCTTTTAAAGGCAATGCCAACCAGCGTTTTAACAAACGCCCACCCATTGGTGAAATAGTTTTATCAATAACATCCAAAAGTGTAACTGCATTTACTGAAGTGGAATTGTACAATTCTAAATTTCGAATGGTAAAACGATCCATCCAAACATAATTATCTTCTGAAATTCGGTTGATAACCGAAATATGATCTAGCTTGTTATGTTGTGTTTCGCTTAAATAATACAGCACCGCACCCGATGAAATAATTCCTTCGTGTAATTCATCAACACCAAAACCTTTTAAGGTTTTTACTTTAAAATGATTAGTTAGGGTTTCTAAGGCATATTCCGATTGAAAAATCCAATCTTCTAAATAAAAAGTGTAAAATCGCTCGCCAAATAATTCATTGAATTTATTTTTGTGCTGTTTTTGAACCAACACCTCACTAGGATTGAAGTTTTGTAATAACTTATCAATGTATTCACTATTTCCTTGTGCTGTTAAAAATTCACCTGTTGAAACATCTAAAAACGAAACTCCTAATTGTTTTTTTCCGAAGTGAATAGCAGCTAAAAAATTGTTGGTTTTAGCTAATAAAACTTCATCATTTAATGCAACACCTGGAGTAACCAACTCAGTTACTCCACGTTTTACAATGGTTTTAGTCATTTTAGGATCTTCCAATTGATCACAAATAGCTACACGCATTCCTGCTTTTACCAGTTTAGGTAAATAGGTGTTTAATGAGTGATGTGGAAAACCAGCCAAAGCGGTTTCGGTTTCGCTACCAGCGCCGCGTTTGGTTAAAATAATTCCTAAAACATGTGCAGCTTTTTTGGCGTCTTCGCCAAAAGTTTCGTAAAAATCTCCAACTCTAAATAGCAACATTGCATCAGGATATTTCACCTTAATTGCATTGTATTGTTTCATTAATGGAGTGACTTTTTTGGTTTTTGCCAAGGCTGGAAGTTTTTAAATTTGTGATAGCGAAGTTATATAATTACAACTAGTATTACAAACGTAAAAAAGGTCCATCTTTTGTGAGATAGACCTTTTAATTTACGGTAAAAAAATAGTTAATTATCTATGTATTGTTCGTTTCTATATCCAGCGCTATCTTTATACCAATCGGCATATTCAAAACCGCCAGAAGTTGCCCATTGTTTAAAATAATTGTATGCTGTGTCTATGGTCACTTTTTCCTTTGGAACTTTAAAATCGTGCACAATATTTATAGCCCAAGGTAAGCCGTTATCTGTTAAATAATCGCCATCTGCATCTCTATTGATGCCTTCTATATCAAAACTTTTTTTACCTAATGACGTTGTGTGGCCGTTTGGTAAATGCACTTCTTTTTCTCGAATTCTGTTTACAATCATAAATGGATTGAAAGGAGCTGTACCTAAATCGTCGGTGCTAACAGGTGCTTTAAATTTTATAGAAACAGTAGTTTCTTTATTTTTCATAGTATGCATATTATCAAATAAAATAACTACAGCATTTTCTTGACCAGTTTCTGTACCGTTAGCATCAACATTGATATAGTTTTGTGTTAAAACAGTTCCAGTAACACTTTCAATTAATGAAGGAGCAAAATTTTCAATTTCAAGTCCAAACCCATTTATGTAACTACCTCCATTGGCTTTTACGTTGTAAATAAAATCTAATTGAACTGCTAAATTTTGAGAGTTTAGTACTGCAATTACTTTATAGTTTAAAGCAATATCATTAAAATCGTAATCACCTGTTGATGGCCATAAATCTTCAAAAGCAATTGTTCCCCATCCGTATTTACTTGGAGTAAAAACTTCAAATGCTTTGTTGGCATCTTCTGGGTATTCATCATCTCTATCTATAATTCCATCACCGTCGGTATCAATATCTTCCACAGTTTCAGTATAAACTCTAAAGGTTGTTAAATCATTTATAGTTCGTTCAAAGTTGGTGTTGTTATTTGCACTAATACCATAATTGTACTGCCAACCACCTGTTTGGGTATCCATGATAATTAAATCGGAACTACTTGAGTTATTGGCAAGCCATAATTCTTGATTAGAATCAAACGTCATAGATGTAGGCTGAAAAGGTAAATTATCAGCACTAATACGGGTGCTATCATATTCGTTATTTTCATTTAGCACAAGTTTATACAGTCCAGAAAATGTACACATAAAAAGCGTTCCATCATCAGCAAAAGCCAAATCACCTCCACTTGTGCTGTCTAACCCATTAATTTTCCAAGTATTTAATGTGTTCCCATTTGTTGGATCGTAAGTGTATAATGTTGCTCCAGATGAAAAGTATAATAAACCATCTCTGTAGTTATAATCTAAACGTGGGCCACCTTTTTGAACATTGGCAACAGTTTCCCAAGTATTATTCTCAATGGAATATTTCATTAATGGGTAGGGACTGCTTTTACCAATTGAGTACAAATCTTTGTTTGCTTGGTCAATGGCGCAAGTGTAACTTCCCATTGGCATATCAGATAAATACGTGTAAACACCAGTTACTGGATCTACTTGAAATAATTCAGCGCTTCCATTTACACAGTATAAATAATCGTCAACCTTTGTTCCAGTTGATTTGCCTGCAATTGCGCTATGCGTATAATCTACTTTTTTGTTGCTGATGGTTTCAATAGATGAAGAAAATTTTAGGTTGTCATTTCTTCTAATGTAAATTTTAGTGTAATATTTTGGTAAAGTAATGGTTTGGCTTAATTTACCATTGTACGGAACTCCTGAAAAAATTAATTTATTTAACACATCAGATTTATAAACAGCTTCTGTAACGGTTTCCCCTCCTTCGGTTTCATAAGTTTCATTTCCGGCAAAGTATTTTTCGTCTGAATAAGCATATATATCGTATTTTACATTGCTTTTACTATCGTTAATAGTAACTGTTACTTTCTGTTGCGTACTAAAGTCGAATCCGTTAGGAATGTTTAAGTTTTCAATTGCTAATTCGCTTACTTCAACTACTTCAGGAACAATAACTTCAGAAATGCTATCTTTTGTACAAGATGTAACCAATAAAAAAATAATAGTTGCGGCTAATAGGGTAGATTTACTGTTTTTCATAGGGGGTTTTATTTTAATGACTTTTTCCATTAGGTTTAATTTTATGTTTAAAATATTACCTAATAGTGTGCCAATTTGAAAATATACCTAAAGTTACGCTTATAATGGTGATTTACAAAGTTTAAGATACTAATTTTTATTCCTGATTTTGGAATTTTTACTGTATTATGGAATTTATTATTGAAGTTATTTGATAGAAGTTTCGTTTTATACTTGGTGATGCTTTTGTGAAAAAAGGATTGATTTAAGGAAAAGTTGAGTTAAAGATTTATATTTGTTTCGATAATTATTATTTTATGAGAAAATTACAAAACAGCGAACTTGGTAGGTTAAATGTAGAAGATTTTAAGAAAACAGATAAAATTCCACTGATTGTTATTCTTGATAATATTAGAAGTTTAAATAACATAGGTTCTGTTTTTAGAACAAGTGATGCTTTTTTAATTGAAAAAATTTATTTGTGCGGAATTACAGCGCAACCACCACATAAGGAAATTCATAAAACAGCATTAGGAGCAACCGAATCTGTTGATTGGGAATATGTTGAAGATACTATTGAGTTAATTCAAAAGTTAAAAGATGAGAATGTGATTATAGCTTCAATAGAACAAGCTGAAAATAGTACAATGCTACAAGATTTTTCAATAAAACAAAATCAGAAGTATGCGATTGTTATGGGGAATGAGGTAAAAGGTGTGCAACAGGAGGTTGTATCTGCATCAGATTATTGTATTGAAATTCCTCAGTTTGGAACTAAACACTCGCTCAATATTTCAGTAAGTTGTGGAGTGGTACTTTGGGATTTATTTAAAAAAATTACTTACTAAAATTAAGTAAATATCAAAAAAAAGCCTCGTGAAAACGAGGCTTTTTTAATTTATTTTATTGAAAATTAGTCAGCAAGTATAATTACTTTGTTTTCTTTCATTTCAATAGTGCCACTTTTAATTGGCAATGTATATTCATTTTTATTTGAAGTAAATTTACTTTCAAATTCTTCTTCAATTTTTACGTTATCACCTTTAAATACAACAGAACCCTCAACTAATAAAGAAACTATTGGTGCGTGATTATTTAACATTTGAAACTCACCATTAATACCAGGAACTGAAACTAGTTCAACTTCTGACTGTAATAATGTTGCTTCTGGCGTTACTATTTCTAAAATCATAATTTTTCAATTGATAATTAATAATTGACAATTGTCAATTGATTATGCTTCAGCTAGCATTTTTTCTCCAGCATCAATTGCATCTTGAATTGATCCACGTAAGTTAAATGCAGCTTCAGGATATTTATCTAATTCACCATCTAAAATCATGTTAAATCCTTTGATCGTATCTTTAATATCAACTAAAACACCTGGAATACCTGTAAACTGCTCTGCAACGTGGAATGGTTGAGATAAGAAACGTTGAGCTCTACGTGCTCTATGTACAGCTTGTTTATCTTCTTCAGATAATTCTTCCATACCTAAAATTGCAATAATATCTTGTAATTCTTTATAACGTTGTAATAACTCTTTAACACGTTGAGCACAATCGTAATGTTCGTTACCTAAAATATCAGCTGTTAAAATTCTTGAAGTAGAATCTAATGGATCTACCGCAGGGTAAATACCTAGCTCAGCAATTTTACGAGACAATACAGTTGTAGCATCTAAATGTGCAAATGTTGTTGCTGGCGCTGGATCTGTTAAATCATCTGCAGGTACATATACCGCTTGTACTGATGTAATAGAACCATTTTTTGTTGAAGTAATACGTTCTTGCATTGCTCCCATTTCAGTTGCTAAAGTTGGTTGGTAACCTACCGCTGATGGCATACGTCCTAATAAGGCTGATACCTCTGAACCTGCTTGTGTAAAACGGAAAATGTTATCTACGAAAAACAATACATCTTTCCCTTGTCCTTCACCAGCACCATCACGGAAATATTCAGCAATAGTTAAACCTGATAAGGCAACACGTGCACGTGCTCCAGGTGGCTCATTCATTTGTCCGAAAACGAAAGTAGCTTTAGATTCTTTCATTCCAGCTTTATCAACTTTAGATAAATCCCATCCTCCATCTTCCATAGAATGCATAAAATCATCACCGTATTTGATAATACCTGATTCTAACATCTCTCTTAAAAGGTCATTTCCTTCACGAGTTCTTTCACCTACACCTGCAAATACAGATAATCCACCGTGACCTTTTGCTATATTGTTAATTAACTCTTGAATTAATACAGTTTTACCTACACCGGCACCACCAAATAATCCAATTTTACCACCTTTTGCGTATGGCTCAATTAAGTCAATTACTTTAATTCCTGTAAATAATACTTCTGCTGAAGTTGATAAATCTTCAAATTTAGGAGCCTGACGGTGAATTGGTAATCCGTTATCACCTTCTTTAGGTAAGTTTCCTAAACCATCAATTGCATCACCAATTACATTAAATAAACGTCCGTAAATGTCATCACCTACCGGCATTTGAATTGCTTTTCCCGTAGCAACTACTTCAGTACCTCTACTTAACCCATCTGTAGAATCCATTGAAATTGTTCTAACGGTATCTTCTCCAATATGAGATTGTACTTCTAAAACCAATAAAGAACCATCTTTTTTAGTGATTTCTAGTGAATCATAAATTCTTGGAAGTTCTGCTCCTGATCCAAATTCAACGTCAATAACTGGTCCAATAATTTGTGCCACTTTACCTGTAACTTTTGCCATTACTTTAACTGTTTATTTTTTAGTAGTTTAATCTTTAGAGGCGAGCCTCCTTTATAAGGACGCAAAGATAGTTTTTTGATTTTATTTTGAAAAAAAAATCAATGTTTTTTTATAAAAAGGAAATGCGCTATAAATTTAATGCGTTTCTTTTCAAAAATAAAGGAATGTTTTTTACGGGTTTAAAGTCCAAGACACATAATATTGTGAACCTATTTTTCCAACACCTGGAGCGCTATAATATTCGTGTAATCCTATATTAGCTCTTCCAGTTTTAAATGTTGACTTAATTCTGGGTACTGTATAGTTAATTTGAGCATCAACAACCCAACGTGCATTAACTTTTGCATCAACAAACGATGACTCCCAAAAATGTTCAAACGGATTTTTACTATTCATAAATAAAGTACCGTTAAATGCGTTTGCACCATATAATGCTGAAGATGCTCCAGGTAAAAGTTCAACACTGCTAACAACTAATTCAGACATTCCTAATAAGTTTACAATATTAAAATTTAACGCAGGTGATGAGTTCACTCCATCAACTAATTGCATAAATCATGTGTTTGCAAAAGTGGTAAAACCACGAGTATTTACCGGTTTAAATATTAAACTATTGGTGTTAACATCTACACCTTTTAAGTTCTCTATACCGTCATAAAATGAAGATGATGAAGTGTTTTTAATTTCTCTAATATCCATTCTTTCAATGGTGACAGGCGATTCTAAAATACGTTCAGGAGTTCTGGATGTTGATACTACAACTTCAACCCAATAAGCAAAAAGTCCATCAAAATCTGAAGTAGTCCCAATTAATTTACCTATAACTTTAATTTTTCTCCTGCAATGGGTTGTCCGTTATTGTCTTTAACAGTTCCTGTAAATGATGTTTAAGCAACTAGTATAGTGTCAACAAAAAGGGTGAAAAAAAACTTAATAATATTTTCATTAGAATATGTATGTTTTGTTATTTAGTGTATTATAACAGCTTCAGAAAAAAGCACCTTTGATAGTGTAGTAATGAAATTCAAAATTTATTCAACCCAAAAATAAGTAAAATATATGCTGAATCTGCTCTAGAAGCCATTGTTAATTTTACTTTCAGAATAGTGTATAATTTAGGTATATAAAGTTGCATAACAGATTTGCAACTACTATATGTAACAATAGTCACCCTAATGTTGGTTGTTTTTATGTCATTTTGTCTATAAATAATATGGTATAGAATTTGAACAGTACTGATATAAAACTTAAATAAAATGACAGAATTATTAACAAAAGAAACTTTTTTTGAAAAAGTTTTTAATTTCGAAAAGAATAAAGAATGGAAATTTGAAGGTAAAATACCTTGTATTATAGATTTTTACGCAGATTGGTGTGGACCTTGTAAGTCCCTTGCTCCAGTTTTAGAAGAGTTAAGTGATGATTATGCTGGAAAAGTAAATATTTATAAAATTGATACGGAAGCTGAGCAAGAATTAGCTGCTGCTTTTGGAATTAGAAGCATACCTTCTATGTTATTTGTGCCGAAAGATGCTGAGCCACAAATGGCGCAAGGAGCACTTCCAAAACATGAATTAGAACGAATTATAGCAGATGTTTTAAAGGTTGAAAAATAAGCTTTAAAACATACCAATAAAAAAGCCGCACAATGTGCGGCTTTTTTATTGGTATGTTTTAAAATTTTAAACTAAACCATTGGCAATTAAATATTCACCTATTTGAACGGTGTTAGTTGCAGCACCTTTACGTAAGTTGTCGGCAACAATCCATAAATTTAAAGTGTTAGGCTGAGATTCATCTCTACGAATACGTCCAACAAAAACTTCGTCTTTATTATGAGCGTAAACAGGCATTGGATAGGTAAAAGTATCCAAATTATCTTGTACAATAACTCCAGGAGTTTCAGCTAATAATTTACGAACATCCGCAACATCAAAATCATTTACAAATTCAACATTTACAGCTTCTGAATGTCCACCGGCAGTTGGAATACGAACAGCAGTTGCAGTTACAGCAAAAGAATCATCAGCTAAAATTTTCTTTGGTTCTTTCACTAATTTCATTTCTTCTTTAGTGTATCCATTTTCAATAAAATCATCACACTGAGGAATTGCATTTCTATTGATAGGATAATGGTAAGCCATTTCACCTTTAATTCCTTTGGTTTCGTTTTCTAATTGCTCAACAGCTTTTACACCTGTTCCTGAAACCGATTGATAGGTTGAAATTACCACACGTTTCATCTGGTATTTTTTATGCAAAGGAGCCAAAGCCATAACTAATTGAATAGTTGAACAGTTTGGGTTTGCAATAATTTTATCGTCTTTTGTTAAAACGTCTCCATTAATTTCTGGAACTACTAATTTTTTAGTAGGATCCATTCTCCAAGCCGAAGAATTATCAACAACGGTACATCCAACTTCAGCAAATTTTGGAGCCCAAGCTTCTGAAGTACTTCCTCCAGCAGAAAATAAAGCAATGTCTGGTTTAGCATCAACAGCATCTTGCAAACCTATAACCGTGTAAGTTTTACCTTTATATTCCATTTGTTTTCCCTTTGATCTTTCAGAGGCAACTAATAGTAATTCAGTAATTGGGAAATTTCTTTCCGCTAAAACTTGCAACATAACGTTTCCTACCATTCCGGTAGCGCCTACAACAGCTACTTTCATCTTTCTTTATTTTTAGATTTAATATGAATACAAATTTTAGAAAAAAAGGCGACAAACCAACATTAAAAAATAATAATTAACAAATAAATATTTTTTTGTTAAAAAGTTTATGGTATTTAACAAACTGTTATTTCTATTGTTTTTCACTTAAATTTGAAGAAAGGTCTAATTTTTGATGCTTAAAACAAAAAAAATAAGATGAAAAAAACAACCATTTGCATTCTATTGATATTTTTATCTATAAACTCTTATTCACAGTACATTGAAGGGAAAATTATAGATGTAGCAACAAATAAACCTATTGAAGGTGTCCATATTTATGTTGATGGTGTTGTAGACGGAACCTTGTCAAATTCAAAAGGTATTTATTATCTAAAAGTTCCTTCTTCAAATATGGAAATTGGAAATATTCACTTTTCTCATATTAGTTATATCAATGCAGAAGTTCCTTTTAATAAAAAGGAAAAAGTATATAACATGTCTTTAAATAAAAATGTAACCTTGTTAGGTGAAGTGTCTATTGTTGAAAAAAGAAATCTAAAGCAAACCATTAGTTTTAAAAAGTTAAAATCTATGAAAAGTGGACTTTTTTCTTATGGAGCAGTATTGCGTAATAATAAAATTTATGTGGTTGGAGGTAATGCTTCTTATCAAATAGATGGCGCTAAAAGAGCTTTAGAGAAATATGAAGATACAGATTTAACGTTAATTGAAATACTTCAAAAATCTACCGGTGCTTATTTTCTAGATATTTTTAAAGATGATTTTTTAACGTACAATATATTAACCAATACTTGGGTGAAAAGTGAAATTGAATTTGATAAAAGGGCGTATCATAATGCAAACCTTTTTGATGAAAATTTATATGTTTTTGGCGGAACAACAATGTCCATTAACAAGAAAAAAGAATATCTAAATACAACTATTGAAATTGTAAATTTAAAAACCAACACAAAAATTGTTGATGAAACAAACCCGCATCAGGCTGTTAATTTTGTATCGTTTAACTATCAAGGTAATTTAATTGTTGCGGGAGGTTCTGTTAAAAAGAAAAGAAATGGAACAAAAGAATACTCAAATAAAGTTCACTTTTACGATGTAAAGGAAGGATATTGGTATGAGCTAGCTAATATGCCTTCAGCAAAAGAAACAAACGGTGTATTAATTGATGATAAAATTTATTTAATTGGTGGTTTTAAAAGTAAGCCGTTGTCTGAAATTGAAAGCTTTGATTTAATTACAAAGAGTTGGAATAAGGAGGGCGATTTATTTTTTGGAATAGAATCACCAGCTGTTTCAGCTAATAATGAAATGATTTACATTTTTGATAAAGGTAAATTTTTTACGTATAACACAAAAAATAAAGAGCTGAATGAATTTTACATAAAGCTCAATTTAACTAGTGCCAAAATGTATTACTCAAACAATAAAATTTATTTATTAGGCGGTATAAATATAGGTGATTACGATACAACACCTTCATCATCCTTGTATAGTATTGATATAGCAGAGTTTAATAAAACTCAAATTAGAAGAACTAAAACACTGTAGTTTGCTCAAGTCACCATTTTTAACAGATAATTTAAAAGCTATTATACTATTGAAATACCAATAGTTATAAGAAAAAATGTAATTTTGCAAAAAATTAAAAAAGAATGACTACTACTGGGAAAATTGAATTAATGGCTCCTGCCGGAAATTTTGAATCAATGCAAGCTGCTTTAGATAATGGTGCAGATTCAATTTATTTTGGTGTTGAGCAATTAAATATGCGCGCAAGAGCATCTATAAACTTTACGTTAGATGATTTACAGGAAATTTCAGACAGATGTAAAGCTAAAAATGTCAGAACCTATCTTACTTTAAATACCATTGTTTATGATCACGATTTAACCATTGTAAAAACCTTGCTTCAAAAAGCAAAAGATGCTGATATTACAGCGGTAATTGCAATGGATCAGGCGGTAATAGCTTCAGCAAGAGCTATTGGAATGGAAGTTCATATTTCAACACAAATTAATATTACAAATATTGAAACTGCACGATTTTACGCCATGTTTGCTGATACAATGGTGTTAAGTAGGGAGTTGAGTTTGCGTCAGGTAAAAAAAATTACCGAACAAATTGCAAAAGAAAATATTTGTGGACCTTCAGGAAATTTATTAGAGATCGAAATTTTTGGACACGGTGCTTTATGTATGGCAGTATCGGGGAAATGTTATATGAGTTTACATTCTTCAAATTCATCGGCAAATAGAGGTGCTTGTAAGCAAAATTGCAGAAAAAAATACACGGTAATAGATCAAGAAACTGGTTTTGAAATGGAGTTGGATAACGAATATATTATGTCTCCAAAAGATTTATGTACCATTGATTTTTTAAACGAAATTGTAGATGCTGGTGTAAAAGTATTGAAAATAGAAGGAAGAGGTAGAGCACCTGAATATGTTGCAAAAGTTATTAAATGTTACCGTGATGCGATTGATAGTATTGAAGAAGGAACGTATAGTAAAGAAAAGGTGATTACTTGGATGCAAGAATTGGAGAAAGTTTACAATCGCGGATTTTGGAGTGGATATTACCTAGGTCAGCAATTAGGTGAATGGAGCAAAGGTTCTGGAAGTCATGCAACTCAAAAGAAAGTATATTTAGGAAAAGGAATGCATTTTTTTCCAAAAGCAAATATTGGCGAATTTAAAATTGAAGCCTATGATATTGCTGTTGGTGATACTATTTTAATTACAGGTCCAACTACGGGGGCACAAGAAATGAAAGTGAAAGAAATGTTTGTAAACGATGAAAAAGGCGAAAAAGGTACTAAAGGAGATTCTGTAACCATTCCTCTAGAATTTAGAATTAGACCTTCTGATAAGTTATACAAAATTGTTGAAAATAAGGTAGAAGCTTAAATAGTGTAAAAGTCGGAAAGTCTATAGTCTAAAGAACAAAGCAATTTGGTCGTTGAGCGTAATCGAAACGGTAATTTCAAAAATGTTTTTTTATTGAAATCTAAAGTCTGAAGACCCTAGATGGAAGATTGAATTTTCGGGGTGAAGCTAAAAAGTTTTCGTCTTAGTTAAAGTCAAAAAGATCGAAGTTTGAAATTTAAAAAAAAGCCAACAACTAACAACTAAAACCCAACAATTATTATGGTAATTATTACCTTACAGAGAGCCAAATGTATTGGCTGTAATTACTGTGTTGAATTGGCTCCGGCTCAGTTTCAAATGTCTAAAAAAGACGGAAAATCAGTGCTACTTCATTCAAAAGAAAAAAAAGGTTTTTTTACGATAAAATCACCCGATGAAACCATTTTTGATGAGAGTATAAAAGCCAAAGAAGCTTGCCCAGTGAAAATTATTGATGTAAAACAAACATAAAAAGCATTTTTATACGTTTTACAGTTCGTAATTTTAATCATATCTTTACAAATTAGTGAAGGTTGTAGAATTGAAATTTCAATTTTACGTAACGCAAAAAAAATTAAAAAATATATGAGCTGTAATAGTTGCTCTTCAGATATAAATAGTACGCCTAAAGGTTGTAAAAGTAACGGTAATTGTGCTACTGATAGTTGTGAAAAACTAACAGTGTTTGATTGGTTAGCCAACATGTCTCTTCCGTCAGGTCAAGAGCCTGAAACCATTGTGGAGGTGCGGTTTAAAAATGGTAGAAAACACTTTTACCATAATCAAGATAAATTACAACTTTCTATAGGTGATATTGTTGCTGTTGAAGGAAATCCCGGACATGACATAGGTACTGTTTCTCTAACCGGAGAATTGATTAAAGTGCAAATG
Source organism: Lutibacter agarilyticus (assembly GCF_900188235.1). Classification (GTDB taxonomy): domain Bacteria; phylum Bacteroidota; class Bacteroidia; order Flavobacteriales; family Flavobacteriaceae; genus Lutibacter; species Lutibacter agarilyticus. Next base: position 162,778 of record NZ_FZNT01000002.1, read on the forward strand.
AAGAAAAAAGGAGTTGCTCCTGATAGTGAAGATGTCAAAAAAATATACCGTAAAGCAAGCCAAAAAGATATAGATATTTGGAAAGCTGCGCGTAGCAAAGAATACGATACGCAGTACCGAGGACGCGAAATTTTAAGTCGTTTAGGTTTGAAAATGAAGTTGTCTGATGTTGAATATCAGGGTGATGGAAATAAAGCGACGTTTTATTATACAGCTGATGATCGGGTAGATTTTAGACAGTTAATTCGTGATTTGGCAAGTGCATTTAGTATTCGTGTTGAAATGAAACAAGTAGGGCTGCGTCAAGAAGCCGCTCGTTTAGGAGGTGTAGGTTCTTGTGGTAGAGAATTGTGTTGTTCAACTTGGTTGACAGATTTGCGAAAAGTAAATACAACCGCTGCACGTTACCAACAATTATCTTTAAATCCGCAAAAATTAGCGGGTCAATGTGGTAAATTAAAGTGTTGTTTAAATTATGAATTAGATACCTATTTAGACGCCTTAAATGGTTTTCCACGACAAGATATTGTGTTGAGAACTGAAAAAGGAAATGCTTCTTTTGTGAAAATGGATATTTTTAAAGGCTTACTTTGGTACACTTATATTGAGAATCGTAGTAAGTGGTATAAATTAACTTTAGAACAAGTTCAAGAAATTATAGCTTTAAATAAAAATCAAGAAAAAATTGCTTCTTTAGAAGAATATGAAGATGATTTAATTGAAGAAGTAAAAGCTGATTTTGAAAATGTTGTTGGGCAAGATAGCTTGACACGATTTGATGCGCCTAAACGCACGAATAAGCGTAGAAATAAGAAGAGAAAACCCCAAGGTAACAGTGAAAATAAGCCAAATCAACCAGCAGGGCAAAAGCCACGAAAAGCAGGCCCAAAAAAGCAAGGTGTAAATCCAAATAAGCCAAGCCAGCCAGGAGTTCAAAATCAAAATAAGCCAAAACCGAAACCAAAGCCAAGAAATCAGCAACAAAAACCGGTTCCGAATAAAAATCAACAACCAAAAGCTGAAGGAGCTGAGCAAAAACCTGTTCAAAAAACAGGGAACAATAAAAACAGGAATAAAAGAAGAAGACCACCTAAAAAAAGAGAGAATAATGCAAACGATGCATAAATATTTCTTGTTATTATTTGGAACTTTACTACTTTTTTCTTGTGATTCAGGTATGGTTTATGATGAATATCAATCAATAGACAACAGTAAATGGGCTTCCGAAAATAAAATTGAATTTATTGTTTCTAATACAGATACTATTTCTTCAAAAAATGTGTTTATAACAATAAGAAATAATAAAAATTACGAATTCAGTTCTTTATTTTTAATAGCTAAAATAGAATTTCCAAAAGGCTTGCGAGTGGTTGATACTTTAGAGTATGAAATGGCTGATGCACAAGGAAAATGGTTGGGTTCTGGTTTTACTGATGTGAAGGAAAACAAGCTTTTTTATAAAGAAAATGTGGTTTTTACAGAAAAAGGCGATTATAAATTTAGTATTCAACATGCTACAAGAAGTATTCATGATATTGAAGGTGAAAATCCTTTAAATGGAATTACAGATGTAGGTTTAAGTATCGAAAAAGTAAACTAATGGCGAAAGCAACAACAACAAAAACAACTTCTAATTTTTCAAAATATATTAAATGGTTTTGGATTGCCATTTTAGGAGGAACGTTCTCTATTGTATTTATATTTTTATTAGCTTCTTGGGGGGCTTTTGGAACCTTACCTTCTTTTGAAGAGTTGGAAAATCCAGAGCATAATTTAGCTACAGAAGTAATTTCAATTGACGGGAAAACATTAGGTAAATATGCGTTTGAGAACCGTACACCTGTTCAATTTAAAGATTTACCAGCCAATTTAATTGAAGCGTTAGTTGCTACTGAAGATGAGCGTTTTTACGAGCATTCAGGTATCGATTTTAAAGCAACTGCCAGAGCCGTTGCTAAAATGGGTAAAGATGGTGGTGGAAGTACCATTACACAACAATTGGCTAAATTATTATTTCACGGTGAAGGTTCAAAAAACATTGTACAAAGGGTACTTCAAAAAGTAAAAGAATATGTCATTGCTATTCAATTAGAACGTCAATATACCAAGCAAGAAATTTTAACAATGTACCTAAATAAGTACGATTTTATAAATCTTGCGGTTGGAATTCGTTCTGCAGCGCGTATTTATTTTGGAAAAGAACCTATAGAATTAACAGTGGCTGAGTCTGCAATGTTGGTTGGAATGCTTAAAAACGCATCGCTTTACAATCCAATTCGAAGACCAGAAATGGTAACACAACGAAGAAATGTGGTGCTAAAGCAAATGGAAAAGAACGAGTTTATTTCTACACAAGTAAAAGATTCGTTACAACAAACCGATTTAGGATTAGACTTACATAGAGAAGGACATAGCGATGGTACTGCAACTTATTTTAGAGAGTATTTACGTGACTTTATGAAAGGATGGATTAAGAACAATCCAAAACCAGATGGTACCAATTATAACTTACATAGAGACGGATTGAAGATTTATGTAACGCTAGATTCTCGTATGCAAAAATATGCCGAAGAGGCTATGAATGAGCATATGTCTAATTTACAACGGGTATTTGACAAAGAACAAAAAAGAAATAGAACAGCTCCTTTTTACGATATAGATAAAAAACAAATAGCCGTAACTATGTCTCAGGCTATGAAGCGTTCTAACCGTTGGAAAAGGATGAAGAAAAATGGTGCTTCGGAAAAAGAAATTCGCGCTTCTTTTAATGAAAAAACAGAAATGAAAATTTTCTCTTGGAAAGGAGAAATTGACACTATTTTATCGCCAAAAGATTCCATTTTATATTACAAACAAATATTAAGATCTGGGTTAATGTCGGTTGAACCACAAACAGGTCACGTAAAAGCGTGGGTTGGAGGTTTTAACTACAAACATTTTCAATTTGACGCTGTAAAACAACAAAAACGTCAGGTAGGTTCTACCTTTAAACCTTTTGTATATGCTTCTGCAATCAATCAATTAAAATTGTCTCCTTGTTTTAAATTACCAAATACACCCTATACTATTCCGAAGGAAAAATACGGAATGCCAGAAGATTGGACTCCAAAAAATGCAGATGATACATATGGAGGAGAGTTAACCTTGAAACAAGCGCTGGCAGGATCTGTAAATGTAGTAACCGCCAATTTAATTGACCGTGTAAATCCAAAAACAGTAGTTGCTTTGGCAAAAAGTGCGGGTATTAAAAGTAAAATACCTGAAGTGCCTGCGATAGCTTTAGGTTCTGTAGATTTATCGTTGTATGAAATGGTGGGTGCATACGCAACATTTGCCAATAAAGGTTTACAAATTGAACCAATGATGCTGTTAAAAATTGAAGATAAAAACGGAACTGTTTTAGAGCAATTTGTACCAAATTCAAAAGAGGTTTTAAGTGAAGAATCAGCCTATGTGATTATTAATTTATTAGAAGGTGTAACGCAAGGTGGTTCTGGTATTCGTTTAAGAACCAAATGGGGAAAATATCCAGACAATGTTGCAACGGGTTATCCTTATCAATTTACAAATCCAATAGCGGGTAAAACAGGTACAACTCAAAATCAGTCCGATGGTTGGTTTATGGGAATTGTTCCAAATTTAGCTACTGGAGTTTGGGTTGGTGGTGAAGACAGAGCAACGCATTTTAAAAGTATTACGCAAGGTCAGGGAGCTACTATGGCTTTACCAATTTGGGCCTTGTATTATAAAAAATTATATGCAGATCCTGAATTAACAGTGAGCCAAGAAGCGTTTGAAAAACCTGAAAATTTAAGTATTCAGATAGATTGTGATGAAACTTCTGAAGAAGATGAAACCGTTGAAGCATTGATAGAAGAAGTTGACGAATTTTAAATAGAAATGACGCATAAGCCCTATTGGAAACCATCTAAAGAAACCATAGAAAAAAGCAACATTTATAAAATGATGCAACAACATGGTTTTGATAAGTATGATGATTTTTGGAAATGGTCTGTTAGGGGAAAAAAACTTTTTTGGACTGAAACGGTTCAAAATTTAGGCATACAATTTCAAGAAAAATATACCGCTATTTTAAATACTTCGGAAGGAGTAGAAAACGCAAAATGGCTTTACAATTCAAAATTGAATATAGTAGATGCTTGTTTTCAGAATGAAAAAAATTCGATAGCTATTATTTACCAAAATGAAGGTGGTGAACTTCGAAAAATAACGCAACAACAATTATTGAATTTAGTAAACCAAATTGCCAATGGTTTTATTGAAATAGGTTTAAAAACGGGTGACCGAATAGCCATTGATATGCCAATGACGGTTGAAGCCGTTGCTATTTATTTAGCAGGTATTAAAGCAGGAATGCCCATTGTAACTGTTGCTGATAGTTTTACAGCAAATGAAATTGAAGTTCGTTTTAAAATTACCAATCCTACAATAGTTTTTACGCAAGATGTTATCCATAGAAATGGTAAAGAATTGCCGTTGTATGCAAAATTAGTGGAGGCAAATGCTCCAAAAACAATTGTCATAAAAACTTCCGAAGAGAAAAATAACTTAAGAGAGATAGATTGCTATTGGGCAGCTTTTTTAAGTGATAAAACAACTTTTGAAACCGTAATTCAGCAACCAGATGACATTATTACCATTTTGTTTTCATCGGGTACAACAGGAGTGCCAAAAGCAATACCTTGGACACATACAACACCCATAAAATGTGCAAGTGATGGTTATTATCATCAAGATATTCATACAAATGATGTGGTTTGTTGGCCAACAAATTTAGGTTGGATGATGGGGCCTTGGTTGGTATTTGCAACACTTATAAATAAAGCGACAATTGCCTTGTATAATGGAGTTCCAATGGGTGAAGATTTTGGAGCATTTGTTCAAAATGCAAACGTAACCATGTTGGGGGTTATTCCTAGTTTTGTAAAGCACTGGAAAAATTCAGGTTGTATGGAGCAGTTTAACTGGGACAATATAAAATGTTTTAGTTCAACGGGTGAAGTTTCCAATCCAACTGAAATGGAATATTTAATGCAATTGGCAAATAATAAACCTGTAATTGAATATTGTGGAGGTACTGAAATTGGAGGTGGTTATGTAACAAGTACTGTGGTTCAACCTAATATTGCAAGTACCTTTTCAACCCAAGCATTAGGTGGTGAATTTGTATTATTGAACGAAGCTAATGAGCTTTCTAATAAAGGAGAGTTATTTTTAATTCCGCCAATAGTAGGCTTGTCAACGAACTTGTTAAATAGAGATCATTTTGAAGTGTATTACAAAGATACGCCAACTTATGAAGGTAAGTTATTGCGCAGACACGGAGATGCTTTAGAGCGACTAGAAAACGGTTATTACAAAGCACAAGGACGTGTAGATGATGCGATGAATTTAGGCGGAATAAAAGTAAGTTCTATACAAATTGAAGCGGTTCTAAATCAATTAGACTTTATTAAAGAAGCCGTTGCAATAGCAGTTGAACCAAAAGGTGGTGGCCCTAGTAATTTAGTGGTTTTTTATGTTGAAAATGATTCAGAATTAACACTAGAAGAAAAATTATTGCAAACAAAAAAGAGTATTCAACAACAATTAAATCCGCTTTTTAAAGTTTCAGACTTAGTGAAGATTGACGAAATACCAAGAACGGCATCAAATAAAGTGATGCGAAGAAAATTAAGAGAATTATATCAAGGTAATTGATAAAAAATAATTTGAATATACGGCGGCTGAGCGGAGTCGAAGCCATTAAATAGTTGAATAAATAGTTTATAAAATAAGACCAATTACCAGATACTAAAGAGAAACAAATGAAAATAATATCATACAACGTAAACGGAATTAGAGCAGCCTTAAAAAAAGGTTTTATAGAATGGTTAGAAGCGGCAGATCCTGATGTGATTTGCATTCAAGAAACCAAAGCACATAAAGAGCAATTAGATTTAAGTTTATTTGAAGAAGCTGGTTACCCATTTCATTATTGGTTTTCAGCTCAGAAAAAAGGATACAGCAGTGTGGCCATTTTATCTAAAATAAAACCAAATCACGTAGAGTATGGCACAGGAATTGAGTCGATGGACTTCGAAGGTCGAAATTTACGTGTAGATTTTGATGAGGTATCGGTCATGAGTTTGTATTTACCTTCAGGAACCAATGACGCTCGTTTAAATTTTAAGCTGAATTATATGACCGAATTTCAGGAGTATGTGAATGAGTTGAGAAAGGAAATTCCAAATATTGTTATTTGTGGAGATTACAATATTTGTCATGAAGAAATTGACATTCACAACCCTAAAATGAAAGGGATTTCAGGATTTTTACCTATTGAACGTGAGTGGATTGGAAGTTTTATTGATAGCGGATTTATTGATTCATTTCGTCATTTAAATAAAGAACCAAATCATTACAGCTGGTGGAGTTATAGAGCAAATGCACGTAACAATAACAAAGGCTGGAGAATAGATTACAATATGGTTAGTGAGCCATTGAAAGATAAAATTAATAGGGCCTATATTTTACCTGAAGCAAAACATTCAGACCATTGCCCTATTGTAGTTGAAATTGAATAATAAAAAATAAAATCCCTAATATGTTAAAAAAAACAGCACTTTTATTCGTTATAGCATTTACATTAAATGCCTGTGTATCAAAAAAAGTATACCAAGATTTAGAGTCTAAATACAATAAATTACGCTCTTCAAACTCACAATTAATTGAAGAAAAAGATAATTTATTAGCAACTAAAAAATCGTTAGAAGATGAGTTGCTAAAATTGAACAAAGATTTTAATGAACTTTCTGCACAAAAAGCACAATTGGAAAATGATTTAGAAGCATTGCAACACAAATACACTAATTTAGACGAATCGTATCAGGCTTTATCGGCTCAAAGTTCAAAAAAGTTAGCCGAGCAATCTCAAAAAAATCAAGAGTTGTTAGCGCAGTTAGAAGAAAAAGAAAGGATATTAGCAGCTGAAAGTTTGCGTTTAGAAAATCTTCAAAACGAATTAAATCAACGATCAGAGCAAATTGAAGAATTGCAACGTTTAATCAATGCAAAAGAAGCACAAATGCAACAATTAAAAGATGCGATTTCAAGTGCATTGCATAATTTTGAAGGAAAAGGATTAACGGTAGAACATAAAAACGGGAAAATTTATGTGTCTATGGAAAACAAATTATTGTTCAATTCTGGAAGTTGGGCAGTAGGTTCAGAAGGTAAAAAAGCGGTAGAGCAATTGGCTAGTGTGTTGGCTGAAAATTCTGATATAAATGTATTGATTGAAGGACATACAGATAATGTGCCTTACAACGGATCAACAATTTCTGATAACTGGGATTTATCTGTAAAACGTGCAACTGCAATTGTTCGAATTTTAGAAAATAAAAAGGTGAATCCTACGCAAATTACAGCAGCAGGAAGAAGTGAATATGCACCTGTTGATACTAATGAAACAAATGAAGGGAAAGCAAAAAATAGAAGAATTGAAATTATTTTAGCGCCAAATTTAGACGAAATTTCAAAGCTTTTAAACGAATAATAGTTAAATGAAAAACATACTAATAATACTTTTATTAGTAGTTACAGGTGTCGGGTTTTCTCAAACAGAATCCGACACTTTAGCTATTGATACCATACAAACTATTGAGGAAAGAACTATTGAAGATGCTAAAGAATTATTTTCTTCGGGAGACAGTTTACTTTTAAAAACACCTGATTCACTCTTATTCAAACTACATAAAGAAGCAACACTAATTGATAGCTTATGGTTGAATGAGTTAATTAAATCTCCACTGTATGATACTATTCCATATGTATTGCAGCCCGATGAAAAATTAGTAACCGAATTAGAAGAACTTCCAACGGAATTATTAAAAGAGCGTTTATTGGAATTAGATAGCAAAACGCCATTTCATATTGAATACAATAAAAACTTAGAGCAAGTTATAAGAACGTATTTAAAAAGACGAAAATCATCTTTTTCAGTATTGATGGAACGCGCACGTTATTATTTTCCCATGTTTGAAGAGCAATTAGATAAATATGATGTTCCGTTAGAAATAAAATATTTAGCCATTGTTGAATCGGCTTTAAAACCAAGAGCACGTTCACGTGTTGGCGCTACTGGTTTATGGCAGTTTATGTACCAAACAGGAAAGCAATTCGATTTAAATGTAAGTTCGTATGTTGATGAACGTTCTGATCCGTACAGAGCAACGGAGGCTGCTTGTAAATACTTGTCAAGTTTATATAAAATTTTTGGTGATTGGGATTTGGCTTTAGCCGCTTATAATTCAGGACCTGGAAATGTAAGTAAAGCTATTAGAAGATCGGGTGGCAGTAAAAATTATTGGAATATTCGTCATAATTTACCACGTGAAACAGCTGGTTATGTGCCTGCTTTTTACGCAACACTATATATTTTTGAATATGCTGAAGAACACAATATTAAGGCTAAAGAAAATGCGCTTGCCTATTTTGAGACAGATACAGTTCAAATAAAAGGGCAACTAACTTTTGAGCAAATTTATGAAACTTTAAATGTTGATATTGAAGTGCTTCAATTTTTAAATCCTCAATATAAATTAGATATTATTCCATTTAAAAAAGGTAAAAATTATACATTGACCTTACCAGTAAAGGATATAGGAACTTTTGTGAGTAATGAACAGCTAATTTACAATTACGCTAAAGCTGAAGAATCCAAGCGAGAAAAGCCTTTACCTGCATATGTTGAAATGAATGATCGCATTGTATACCGAGTAAAAAGTGGTGATTATTTAGGGAAAATTGCTGAAAAGTATGGCGTATCTGTGAGTAGTATTAAGCGTTGGAATAATATGAGAAGTACAAGCCTTAGTGTTGGTCAACGTTTGTCAATTTATCCAAAAAAAATGAATGCTACTCCTGTGAAAACAACACCGTCAACAACAGCGAAAAAAGAACTTCCAACGGGTGGGTTTACAGTGTATAAAGTACAATCAGGAGATTCACTTTGGTTAATTGCACAAAAGTTTCCTAAAGTTTCCGTTCAAAATATTAAGGATTGGAATGATATTTGGAAGGTTAAAAGTTTACAACCCGGAACTGAATTAAAAATTTATAATAAATAAGAGCAAATGAAAAAACTAGGAATTCTTTTAATGATAATCACACTTTTTGTTTCCTGTGATAAAGGAAATCAAAAAAAAACGTTTAAAGAAGCGAATGGTCGCATTAACAATTTATTAATTGTAATGAAAAATAGCGAATGGGCTGGTGAAATTGGTGATGAATTACGCAAAATTATTGCAGAACCTGTGGTAGGTTTGCCTCAGCCTGAAGCGCAATTTGAAGTTACACAAGTGCCTTTAGATAATTTTAGCTCTATGTTTAAAGCTACAAGAAGTATTTTAAATGTTGGTATTACTGGTGAAGACTCTTTTACTGTAGCGTCTGAAGTATACGCTTCACCTCAAAAAATAATTACAATTACTGGCAAAACCAAAGAGGGTTTAATAAACGAAATTAAAAAAAATAGTCAGAAAATAATTACCATTTTTAAAAGTGCCGACCTAGAATCTGTAAGAAGGCGTATCTTAAAACAATATTGGAATCCTGAAAATATTGAGACATTTGAAAAGCAAGGCTATAACTTAACCATACCACGTAATTATAAGAAAGTTGAAGATAACGGAGAGTTTGTTTGGTATAGATACCATTTAAATGGTGGTAACAGCATGGAGTTATTTGCATACAGTGTACCAATTACTTCAGAAGATGATGAAAACGGAAATAATATTGTTGCCATTAGAAATGCTTTTGGTAAAAAAAATATTCCCGGTCAAATTGAAGATTCTTATATGATTACTGAAGAAGCATATACGCCGCATATTTTTGAAGTTGAAGTAGATGGTAAAAAAGCCTTTGAAGCCAGAGGTAAATGGGAAGTTAAAAATGTATATATGGCAGGACCCTTTTTAAGTTACTCAGTAGTTGATAAGAAAAATAACCGTATTGTAGTGGTTGAAGGTTTAACCTTTGCTCCAGGAATTAACAAGCGCGATTATATGTTTGAACTAGAAGCTATATTGAAGACTTTAAAGATTGAATAGTTAAATTTAAAGTATTTAAAAAAGGGTGTTTTCATTTAAATGAAAACACCCTTTTTTTATGCCTTTTTGTTTCTGATAGGCAGATTTTTTAACTGTTTTTAAAACCTAGTTCATTGATGAAATAACCCAGTTCATTGATTTTATTTCTTTATAAACCTTAATCCTAGTTTCTTTACTTCACAATGAAACAACAAATAGCACAAATCGTAAATAACTTAGATCCTATTTCTTTAAACGAAATGGATGGAGTTTCATTAATGAAAAGAACCGACACAAAATTTATAATACATCAACAACAATTAATTGAAGTATTAAAAACGATTACCAATCAATATAAAGTTCTTGAAATTAATAAAAATAGATTGCTTACCTATTCATCATTATACTTTGACACTGAAAATAAAAAATTTTATCACGATCACCATAATGGTAAAGTAAATAGAACTAAAGTAAGAATGAGAAAATATATGGAATCTAATAGCTGTTTTCTTGAAATTAAACAAAAAGACGGTAAAGGAAAAACCACTAAATCTAGAATTCAAATAAAAGATTTTGAAACAGAACTATCACAAAATCTTGTAGAATTCATTAATAGTAAAACTTCAGAAAAATTCAACCTTAAACCAAGTATATGGAACAAATTTGACCGAATTACACTGGTAAACAAACATGCTATGGAACGACTTACCATCGATTTAAATCTAGAATTCAACATGGAGACTTCTTCAAAATCTTATAAGAATCTGGCAATTATTGAAGTAAAACAACAACGTTTTGACCGTACTTCACCAGTAGTAAAATCACTAAAAAAAATTGGTATAAACCCTTACAGCATGAGTAAATATTGCATTGGAATGACCAACATATATCCTGAATTAAAATACAATAGATTCAAAAGAAAAATAATAAAAATTAATAAAATAACAGCTTAAAACCAACACCCAATGGAATTCTTAGACATCCCCTTTTTTGATGATGATTTTTTTAAAATGATCTTTAGATTTACACTTAATTTTATATTCCTAACCGTTATCATTCGGTTTATATATTACCCAGATTCTAAAAGAAAAGATTACGTTTTCACCTATTATTTAATAAGTATCATTGTATTTTTCTTGTGCTTTACCCTTAAAAAATACGAAATGGATATTGGAATGGCACTGGGGCTTTTTGCAATTTTCGGAATCATTCGTTACCGAACAAATCCAGTTGACATTAAAGAAATGACCTATTTATTTGTAGTTATAGGTGTATCTATCATCAACTCATTAGCAAATAAAAAAATGAGTTATGCTGAAATTCTTACAGCCAATGCCGTTATTATTTTTGTTCTACTATTCATTGAAAAATACTGGGCTTTAAAACAAGTAGTTTCCAAATCGGTAATCTATGAAAACATTCAGAATATAAAACCTGAAAATTACCACCTTTTAAAAGACGATCTTGAAAAAAGAACAGGTTTAGAAATTAACAAAGTAAAAATTGGAGATGTAGATTTTTTAAAAGATACAGCCAAGGTAACTATCTTCTATTTTAATTAAACCCTTCAAAAATGAACAAAAAAACAGCACTTATAGCATTGGTTTTAACCCTTTTATTTTTCCAGAAAAACTATGCGCAAGAAGAAGACCTAAATGATTGGGAAAGTTGGAATTCAATAGGAATAAAATACAAATTAAACAAAAAATGGACCTTTGAATTAGAGCAACATGTTCGCTTAAAAGAAAACATTTCAGAGATAGACAAATACTTTACAGAGTTAGGTGCAAAATATAGTATTACCAAACAATTTAAAGTTGGCGCTGCTGCCAGATACATTTCTAAAAATGATAACACTGGAAATATTCAAGGCTATGAAGACTATTTTAGATTTCATTTAGACGCAATATACAAACATGAAATTCAGGATTTTACGTTAGAATACAGACTGAGATATCAAAATAAAAATGAATTAGGTGTAAGCTCTTCAGAAGGAGATTATGCCAATCAACATCTTCGTTTTAAAGCAAGCGTTGGTTATAATATTAAGAACTGGAAATTAGATCCAGAAGCCTCTGCTGAACTATTTAATCATTTTGAAAAAGGAGAAACAAACGGTTTTGACAAGTATAGAGTTACTATTGGAACCGAATACAACATGAAAAAATACGGAAAAGTTAAATTATACTATCGATACAAAAAGCAGCTAAATGAAACCTTTCCTGAAACCAAAAATATTATAGGGCTAAAATACACCTACACCATTAAAAAATAAATAAAATCAGTTGACAAAACAAACAGACTAAAACCTGTCATTCTGAATTTATTTCAGAATTTCATCATATACATATAATCAAATTTACTCACAGATAATGGCTATTAATAAAACCAATTGGTAGATAAAATAAGCTAGTTCATTGATTCCTTTTTCATGAAAAAAGTAAAACAAGTTATTTTGAATATTATTAAACACCTATTAAATTAAGAATCTTATGAAAAACCCACGTATTAAAATTTCAATCCTACTGTTCATAGCATCAGTATTTCTATTTATAAATTGTTCTAATGATGATGTTAGTACAAACGACTCAACAGACGATACAACAAATGAAACAGGAACAACTCCAGTTCTTGATGATTCTGATTTTGTTGCAACCGATTGGACTACGGAAACACACAGTAAAGATGCCGACCCTAATTTTACCGAAGTTTTTAGCAACACTGAAGTAAAACGATTAGATTTTGTTATTTCAGAAGCAAACTGGAATGTAATGTTAAACGATATGACCAATTTATACGGAACTTTTGGTGGTTCAAGTAACGGTTCTGGTGGTGGTCCTGGTGCGGGTGGCGGAACAAGTTTTTCTGATGAAGACCCTGTTTTTGTGCCAGGATCCGTTTTTTACAATGGTAAAGAATGGTATAAAGTAGGTTTGCGCTTCAAAGGAAACTCTAGCTTAAAAAGTTCTTGGGAATCAGGAACCTTAAAATTAGCTTTTAAATTAGATTTTGATGAATATGAAGATGATTATCCACAAATAAAAAATCAACGTTTTTATGGCTTTAAAAAGTTTAGCTTAAAAAATAATTATGCTGACAAATCTATGCTTAGAGAAAAAGTAGCTGCTGAAGTATTTAAAAACGCTGGTTTAGCAGTTTCAAATACGGCATTTTATACTTTGTATGTTGACCACGGAAATGGACCAGAATATTTTGGATTGTACACTTTGGTTGAAGAAGTTGATAATACGGTAATTAAAACTCAATTTTCTAGTAATGATGGTAACTTATACAAGCCCGAAGATTATGGATCAAGCTTTGCTTACGGAACTTTTAATGAAGATGGTTTTGAGAAAAAAACCAATGAAGATGAAGCAGACTGGACGGATATTAAAAATTTATTTACAGCCTTACATGCAACTACAAGAACAAGCGACCCAGCAACTTGGAGAACTAATTTAGAAGCCGTTTTAGATGTAGATAATTTTTTAAATTATTTAGCGGTAAACACGATTGTACAAAACTGGGATACCTACGGAAGAATGGAGCACAATTATTATTTATACAACAACCCAGATAACAACTTATTAACTTGGATTCCTTGGGATAATAATGAAGCGTTACAAGACGGAAAAAGAGAAGGTTCGTTAAACTTAAACTTCTCCGATCTTAGTAGTGACGATTGGCCATTAATTGAATATTTATACGAAGATGAGGTTTACAAAGCGAAGTACAACACTTATGTAAAAACAACAATTGACGGACCTTTTGAAACAAGTTCTATACAAGGCATTTACGATACCTACTCAAATTTAGTTGAACCTTATGCAACTACTGAAATACCTGGTTATACATTTTTAAATAGTAGTAGCGATTTTTATTCAGCAATCTCAACGCTTAAATCACATGCGTCAAGCCGTTCAACGGCTGTTCAAAACTATTTAGATTAGTTTAGTTTTAATATCTTTGTTTGTACTGCTTATTTTTTGGTATAAACAAAGATATTTTTTTGTTAAAATATAGATATGCTAGTAACACATAAAAAATGAAACTTATAAAAAAACATTACAATTTCACCTCTTTTGAACCTTTTATAATTATTGCTTTTTGGGCATTATTATTTACCTCTCCATTATTATTTGGACGCTTTGAAGAACAAATTGATTGGAACCACATTACGATAGTTTGGCTTAAATATGTACCACTATTGGCCGTTTTTTTTATAAACCGATTTGTTTTATTACCAAAATTATTTTTTGCGAAAAAAAAAGGCATTTACTTTATTGCTACAGGCTTAATTATAGTACTAACAACCTTAGCTTTTTATACTTTTGACAACAATTCTGGGCAATTACAACAAAATAATAGACCTGAAAGAGTTGAACGTTTTGATGCTCCAGAACCGCCACCAAGATTTTCAGAAAATAGACCGCCACCAAACAGGCAAAGACCTATAGGACCTAAACCAATTCCTGCATATGCTAATTTTTTAATTCTTGCATTTTTACTGGTTGGTTTTGATACTGGTCTACAAATATCCATGCGTTGGGCAAATTTGGAACAAGAAAAATTCAAACTTCAAAAGGAAAATGTAGAAAATCAATTGGCATTTTTAAAAAATCAAGTGAGTCCGCATTTTTTTATGAATACTTTAAATAACATTCATGCACTGGTTGATATAGATACTGAAGAAGCAAAAAATGCCATTATAAAATTATCAAATTTAATGCGTCATTTATTGTATGATTCCGAAGGGAAAACAAATCCTATTAAAAAAGAAATTGAATTTATTGAAAGTTATATTGAATTAATGCGCCTTCGTTTTAGCAATAAAGTTAAAATTAAGGTTGAAATTCCTTCAACAATACCCGATAAATCAATTCCTCCGTTACTGTTTACTTCCTTATTAGAAAATGCTTTTAAACACGGAATTAGTTACAAATCTGAATCTTTTATACATGTTTCTCTTTCTTTTACCGAAAAGAATTTGAATTTTGAAATTGAAAATAGTAATCATCCAAAAGTTGCTGAAGAAGCTTCTGGAATTGGCATAGAAAACACCAAAAAAAGATTAGATTTACTTTATAAAGACACGTATTCTTTTAATGTTATGGAAAACGAACAAACATTTAAGGTTCATTTAAATTTACCCATATGATTAAATGCATTGCCATAGACGACGAGCCTTTAGCTTTAAAACAAATTGAAAGCTATATACATAAAACACCTTTTTTAAAGCTTTTGGAAAGTTTTGAAAGTCCGCTTGAAGCAATTTCATATTTGCAAGAAACGGATGTGGCGCTTATGTTTGTTGATATAAATATGCCCGATTTAAATGGATTAGATTTTGTAAAATCGTTAGAAAATCCACCAAAAATAATTTTCACAACCGCTTATAGCGAATATGCTGTTGAAGGATTTAGAGTTGATGCCATTGATTATTTATTGAAACCTATTGATTATGCAACCTTTTTAAAAGCATCAAATAAAGCAAAATCTTGGTTTGATGTTCACGAAAAACAACCCGAACAACTACAAAGCAATGAAGATTTTTTATTCATTAAATCTGAATACAAAATAGTTCGTATAAAACTTGATGATATTAGATATATTGAAGGTATGCGTGAATATATTCGCATTCATTTAACCAATGAAAAACCAATTATGACGCTTTTAAGTATGAAGGCAATGGAAGCACAATTAGCTAACAAAAACTTTATGCGCGTACACCGATCTTATATTGTGAATTTGAACAAAATTACCACTATTGAACGCAACAGAATTGTTTTTGATAAAGTGTACATTCCGGTAAGCGACCTATACAAAGAGAAATTTCAACAATTTGTTGAAGGCAATTTTTTATCTTAATTACATTTTTTGTGGCTAAACTAGCGTAAAGCCACAAATTAATATCATATATAAATTAGAAACCTGTAAACAAACCAACGTTTGAGTAATCCCAAGCTCTATCATCAGTTAATATCCATTGAGAACTTACAGGATCTTCACCTTTAGATGTTACCCAATCTGTTGTAGGCTCTTTTGTATCTGATTTTCTCCAAAAAGTTCTATTCCGAACGTTTGTTTCACCTGCAACTGTCCAGTTAAAATTATTTCTTGAACTACTAGAACCTGAAGCTGTAATTCTAGCAACATTTGGATCACCAAAAACATCAATTATAGAATATGCTGTTCCACTTAAAGTGTATGCGCCTTCAGTATCTTTTTTCAATAAGGCAATAGCACTATTTCCACTTAACTGAAGCGGAATACTCGCATTGGCATTGGCAGAGCTTGTTGTTCCCCACTCAATATCACTTGGTACTTTTGTGGCATTGGCTATTGGTGAAGCTATTACATAAGCTGTATTTGCTTCTAACAATGCATCAAAAAGTAAAAAATTATTTTCATCAGAGAAATCCCAATCTGTTAAAGTGTCTTCATCAAAAACAGCATGATAGCCAATGGCATATTCCGATAAGTCTACCACGTCAGGTGTTCCGTTGTACAATTCAACATAATGGTTTCTATCTCCATCATCGGTGTTTACACCTGTTGAAATTTCTGAAATAATCATATCTGAGATACCAACCTCTGGTGGAATAATAGGTTCGTCAAAGCTAATTTCAGAAGAGCACCCTATTGCAAATACTATTGCAAATAATCCTATATATAATTTATTTTTCATGAGAGTAATTTTTAAAATATTAGTTGTACAGCTATGTTGGTTGACCATTTAGTTGTATTTCCTGTTTCATATTCATAATCTATGTAAGAAGTGTTTACACCAACTTTTAAGGCGTTGTTTTTAATAAATTGATTTACCCCAAATGTGTACCAATTTTGATTTTGAATGATAGAATCTTCTATATCAAATTCTGGCTTTATATTAGAATAGCGAAAATCAATTGCTAAACCTTTTTTAAATATATATGAAGCCTGTACATTATAAGCTTCACCTACACTATATTTAGTACTTGCCTCCTCTGCAGTTAATTGCACAGTAGCCAAACTATTTGAATATAAATTTTCACCCTTAATAGTTCCGTTCATATATTCACCAACTAACGAAAAACCATCTTTTTTCAACATAAAATCTACAATAAACTTTCTGTAATCGGCAAAAGTTTCCTCTCCATCTTCATCATAAATGCCTGCTACATTTTCAATTCCATTACCCATTAAATTATTGGTTTTTACATTGTAACTACCTGCTACACCAATAGCTAATTTCAGCTTTTCTTCTCGGTATAAATCGTGCGCTATGTATGCATTGTTCTTTTTAAAATCACCTAAAGGCATTATATCTAAACGACCACCATATTTAAAATCAGTATTATTTTGTTCATCAAAAAAAGCTTGACCATTACCTGTTGTTACCGACAACATTGGATAAATTCGGAAATTATTAATAGAGAAGTTTGTTTCTAAATAAATACCTCCTTCACGTGTAGCGCCTACAAAATTCTGCATTAATCCACCGTAAACAATCCCATCAGTAGAACTTCCTGAGATGCTTTGACTAAGGAATTGAGAAAACCGTTCATCAGCCATAGCTAAACGATTATTGGTATGCGTTTGTCGTTCCCCTAAAATAACTTTCATTCTTTTTTCCCAGAAAGACAAGCCTACATAAGCTTCTAAAATTCCAACTGTTCCTGTAAAATCACTTACAACACCCATTGTAAGATTATCATTGTAAAAAGAACCTGTTATTCCTAACCTAACTAAATTCATAGACATTCTTGAAGAAGTTTCTTTACTACTTCCATCATCAATACTGCTGAATTGTAAGCCAGACTGAACCGCTGCTAATATATTTAAGCTAGACGGTTGTTTGTTTCCGAAATTAATAAAAGTTCCTTCACCGTTTACATAAACAAATGTCGAATCTATTTTTTTGACTTTTTGGTCGTATAATTGTGCCTTTACATTTGTTGAGAAAACAAAAAGGGCGGCTATTGTAAGTATGAGTAGCTTTTGCATAATAATTATTTTATATTTTGTAATTGCAACAGTTGGTTTTTATTAATTCTAAATAATCCTATTAAATCTGTTCCTTTGATTTTTTTTAATGTTTTATTAGCCACCAAAGAGTTGCTAAGTTCGGGTTCTAAAAGATCCACTAATAAATTCCCCATTTTTTGTTTTGTGTTGATTATAATTGCTCCTGCTGGTAGTTTAAATGGTGTGGAAATTAAATAGGGTACATTTTTATTGTCTAATTTATACGCTTGTAACTCTAAAAGCGTTGGTTTAGCTAACTTACTCATTACAATTCCAGAATTTTGAAGCACCTCCACTACATGTTTATTTTTTGAAACTAAAACATAGCCTGCTGCCCTTTCTCTTGTTTTTACAGCTGTGTGTTTCAAATTATTCTTTGTTTCAAAATAAATAATTTCAGTTTCATTGGTACAGGTATTTACAAATCTATAAGATCCTTCAATTATTTCAGCATTTGATGAAACTACTATAGGTCGCATATTATTTATAGTAGCCTCGTTTGCATCTACTACTGTTTTTTTAATTTCATGGGCTTTCTTATTTACAATCGACAAATAAGAAGTTGCTGCTAAAAACGATGTTTCAATTCTTCTTTTTACCATTTTTTCTCTCTCAGTAACTCCTCGTAACTCCATTAAAATAGAAATTCTATTTTGTAATGCATAGTTTGTAGCACTTGATCTAGAGGAAATGGCTCCTAAGTTAAGGTGAAGGCTTTGCCCACTCCAAAATGTAGATGAATAGTTGGCAACAGTTCTATTGTTGTTTTTTAGAACCAATTTAGTTGGTTCAACAAAATCTGTTTCAATCATTTCTCTAATTCCAGGAGCTACATTCAAATTTCCTGTAAATAAAAACTGAGCATCAATTCCTGAAGTTAAACAATCATTCATTTCTTTGAAATCTTTTCTACTAGGATTAAACTCATGAAAATCTACTACCACTTGAGGATCAAATAAATTAATTGCATTTCTTAAGTTTACAGTCTCAGGAACACTTAACATGTTTAAATTTCTGTTGAGATCTGTACCATTATTTGAAGCTCTAGAATTAATACTGCGCCCATCAACATTAACAATAGGTAGTACTTGTAAAATTACTTTTTCTAGTAACTGTTTGTATTCATCTTTTTCAATTAATTCATGAATTAAATAAAGCAACCCATCTGAACTTATAGGCTCATTTCCGTGAACACCTGCAATATAAGTAACTCTTATTTTCTCAGCGTCTGGTATGTCATTTTTTAGAGATAACATAACCATAGGAATTTTTTTACCTCTTTGGGTTTCACCTATATTCGATATTTTTATAATATCAGGATGTTTTTCAGCCAGCACAGCTAAAAAGTTATTCGCATTTTTATAACTTGTATAAAATTTTTGAGCCTTTTGACCTTCTAAATACGGAACTGGAATTTCTTTATCTGGATCAGAAAAAAAGGTATCATAAATTGTTTTTTCTTCTTGAGCAAAAACAGTAAGCGATATAAAACATACGATTATTAAACTATATTTTTTCATAATTATAATTGTAATGTTAACATTATTTGGCCATAGAAAATACCTTTTGGTCCGTTAGGTTCTTGAACTATTCTGTTTTCTTGATAATCTATTTCAGCTTGAATTTTAAAATTATTCTTATTGAAATATTTAGTAGTAATTATAGAATATTCTTTATCTTGAGTTGCAAAATCCGCAGCATTTTCTTCAGGATCTAAAGTAGTGTACCTTGCGGCAAAAGACCAATTAGAAGGTAATACATACCCGGCTTGGATATTAAACCCACTCCCTGTATTTAACCTACTCATCACAGTATTTTCAATTTCTTCTGGAGTATCATTATAAGGAGCCCAATCACCATTTAATTTAAATTCTCCTGCAATTCCATCAGGAATATATGCTTGAGCTTTCACGTAGCTACCCATAGAATAAAATCCTTGGTATTTAAAGAAATATTCTAATGTGAATTTACCATAATCAGGTAGTAACTCATCTTCATTACTATCACCATAAATATATCTCCCTCCATTAGTTCCTTTTGCTGAAGTTGTACCTACATTATAACTATAAACACCACCAATAATTAATTTTGGTCTTTTTTCTCTATAAATATCTTCTACATAAAATTCACCACCTCCAGCAAATTTTCCAAAAGGAAAATAATCTAAACGAGCTCCGTATTTAAAGCCTCCGTAGTTTTTTTGCAAACTAGCATTACCATCTCCTGAAGTAATTGAAAGATAGGGCTTGATTAAATGATTGTTTTTAATAGAAACTTCTCCTTGATAACGAATCCCGTAGTCAAAAATAGCATCATAAGCACTTGAAATTAAACTCCTATCTATTAAACCTAGTAATTCCCCTTCAATTCGAACTTCTCTAGAGTCAACATAATCGGCTCTTAACCCAAAATTAAATCGATGTTTACCATTAGCTGATCGGTATTCTGCATAAGCATCTTGTAAAACATTATTAAATGATCTTGTACCGCTTGTGGCACTTTGAAATTTAGAAACTAAATTCAATCTAAGTCTAAAATAAACACGATTATCAAATAACGTTCCTGTCATTTTAAATCTTGCTCGTCTAACTCTAAATTGTGAATTTGTAGTTTCAAAATCATCTGCAGAATTAAAAATATATAGTAGCTGTATTGACTGTGCAAAATTAATTTTTGTGCTTTGTGAAATTAAAGTCAACCCATCACCTAAGTTATAGTTTTTCTTTAATCTTAGTCTATCTATTTCACCTGTGATATTTCCGCTTTCTTCTAAATCTATATATTCACCCTCTTCAGATTCTATATAATCATCCTCTTGTGCATTTGCACTTGTATAAAAGAGGATGCTTAATATAACAACAGCAATTGTTTTTATTTGAAATTTTTTCATACTGAATAGCAATTAATCGTCTAATTTAAAATATTTTCAAAATTTCCATACACAATAACTTCAGAATTTTTCATAAGTTGCTTTCCTCTTGAAAAAACATCGGTTAAATTTAAATCTGTATCAAAAACGCAAATATCTGCATCAAAACCAACTTTTACATGTCCTTTTTGTTTTAAAGCTAAGTTTTTTGCAGGATTTGAAGTGATTAGTTTAAACGCTTCTTCTATAGGTAATTTTCCTTCTTTAATTAATAATTTTACTTGCTCTAAATTTAAATGAATTGGTGCTTTTTTAAACCCAACTGTAGCACCATTAGCATCCATAATACCTATTCCTGCATTTCCATCACTACTAAAGGTCATATTATCAATTGAAACTCCTTTTTCCAAAGCATATAAAACAGATTTGTACGGATCGGTATATTTTGTTCCACCAGAAGTAATATCAATCATTCCTCCTAATTTAGCAAATTCAATTGCCTGTTCAAACAGAGGAAGCGTACGACCCACATGTGTTGGGCTAATATGCTCGATTGGAAACCCATGCTCTTTTACAATTTTTAATAAAATTTCCATTTTACTTGATAACGAACCAAGATGAATGTGTAAAATACCTTTTTTACCTGCAATCAATCCGCCAACTCTTACTTGCTTTAATTGTCGAAGCAAATCTGTTTCTAAAGGATAAGAGGATCGCTCATCACTAATAGCCACTTTACAACCCAAAACCTTATCAATAAAAATCATATCATCTTGTATTGATTCGGTAAAAGTAACCGCGTCTAATCCAAAATAACTGGTATAGATGTATGCTGATAAGCCTTCAGATTCTAAAGATTTGGATTTAGCGTATAAGGTTTTAATACTTCTGGCACTACCATCGGTTCCTAACAAACCTACTACGGTGGTTGTTCCACATTTAATAAATTCACTAAGCATAATTTCAGGAGTCATAGAACCAAAACCATGTTTACCACCAGCACCAATAATATGTACATGTTGATCTATTAAACCCGAAGTTACAATACTACCTTTTAAGTCTATTACTTCTGAAATGGTTTCCGTAATTTCAATACGATCTTCTATCGCTACAATTTTTTCACCTGCAAATAATATATCTTTTTTACCAATATAACTTGTTGAATAAATAGAAGCATTTTGTAATATTTTAAGCATAATTTTTTTATATAAAATGAGTAATAAGCATCACAATTATTGCGCAAACAAAAGGGATGGCATTTCTTTTAGCAATGTCAAAAGGAGAAACTTTAGCAATTTCGGAAGAGGCGAGCAAAACGCCTGATATTGGAGAAACAGTTCGCCCCATTGAAGCTGCATATTCCATAGGCAACACCATAGAAGTAGTTGAAATACCTAAATTACCTGTAATTTTAGGCACTAACGGACCAAATGCAAAGAAAGCTGCATTTCCACTCCCCATTAATATTGCTGCCATAAAAATCATTAGTGCCATAACAATACTGATACCAACACCACCTAAACCTAGACTTTGAGATGAATCTATTAAACCTTCAATAAACATTAAGCTAATTAATCCTTTTGCAAAAATTTCGGCAGCAATAATTAATGTAACTACCGATTTAAATATATTGCCCATTCCGTTAAAAAACAGTTGTAAATTTTGAAAAACAACCTTAATATCTCTGGTACGAATCAATTCAAAAACCAAGCCTACTATGACACAAAATATCATAACTGTGGTTGTTCCAACATCAACATCTGTTGTGAAAAAGTTAAAAACATCAGAAAAAAGTAATAATATAATTAGGGGTAAAATTGGAATTATTGCATAAATAAGTGGCACTTTAAGTTCTATCTCTTTCTCTTCTATATGCTTTATCTCAGGCGTAGAGTTCTTTCCATCGAAATATTTATTAACTATAAAAAAAACAATCATTAACGTTAAAGTTAATGGTAACATAAGCGGTATTTGTGAATCAAAAAAATGTGAAACGGAGTCTGTTCCAATTATTTGAGAAGATTTAGCGGTTATAACGGATGCAGGACCAACTCCAAAAGCCGTACAAGCAGTAATTACAGATACCGCAGATAAACGACTTACGCCTAAATTTACCATAATTGGAAATACGGAGGCCATTAACAACAATCCTAATCCTGCGGCTGAAGGAATACAAATAAATAAAAACTGGCCGATAGGAATTACTAATGAAGCTAATATATACGGGTATTTCTTAAAAAACGACAAAGGTTTTAGCGCTAAATACACCAAAGCATCTGACGCCCCTATTTTATCAATAAACGCTACAAAACCTCCAATAGCCATAATCATTAACCCAACACCGGCATTGGTTTCGCTAAAAGCAACCTTTACATATTCAAACAAATCAAAAAAACCACTGTTAGTAGATTTCTCTATAAATGGCATTTCAAAACCAAAAATATAGGAAATGCAAAGCATAAAAATACCACTAAAAAGCAGTACTGCATGTGGGTAAATTTTTTTCAATAATAGTTTTGCAACAATCACTATAAAAATGATTGAAATAATAGAACCAACTAAAACCATAAGCTTAAATATCTTAAAGTATAAGTTCTAAAAATAACTATTTTTTTTTAAGTATAGATTTCTTAATTAAATATAAAATACTTTAAGCCATTTAAGTAACTCTTTTCACTGTTAAAAACACTGCTATATCTAGTGTTTTTTTCAACTATCCTCTTCAGTATATTCTTCGTATAAAAAGTCGTTGTAAGGAAAACGAGTAATATGAATTTTCTTTACTTCTTCAAAAACCTTTACTCTAAAATCTTCTAAATTTTCTTTATTCAAGGCTGAAATAAAAATACAATTGTTATTTAATTTATTCATCCAAGTTTTTTCCCATTCAGCTAATGTAAAATGAACTTTTGTTTTTTCAGTAACTAAATCATCCTCATCAATGGTTTCATGTTGGTATGCATCAATTTTATTAAAAACCATCAAGGTAGGTTTATCTAAACTTTTAATTTCGTCTAAAATTTTATTTACCGAAGCAATATGATCTTCAAAATTAGGGTGCGAAATATCAACTACATGCAATAATAAATCTGCTTCACGAACCTCATCTAAAGTAGATTTAAACGACTCTACCAGCTGCGTTGGCAATTTTCTAATAAACCCAACGGTATCAGTTAATAAAAAAGGAATGTTTTTTATTACTACTTTCCTAACAGTAGTATCTAATGTTGCAAATAACTTGTTTTCAGCAAAAACATCACTTTTACTGACCACATTCATTAATGTAGATTTTCCAACATTTGTATAACCAACCAACGCAACACGCACCATTTTTCCACGGTTTTTACGTTGCACAGCCATCTGCTTATCAATAATCTTTAATTTCTTTTTAAGCAAGGTAATTTTATCTCGAATAATACGTCTATCCGTTTCAATTTCTGTTTCACCAGGTCCACGCATTCCAATTCCCCCTTTTTGACGTTCTAAATGCGTCCAAAGTCGGGTTAAACGTGGCAATAAATATTGACATTGCGCCAATTCAACTTGAGTTCTAGCATAACTAGTTTGCGCTCTACTTGCAAAAATATCAAGAATTAAATTGGTTCTATCTAATACCTTACAATCCAATACTTTTTCAATATTACGTAATTGAGATGATGATAGTTCATCATCAAAAATAGCCGTCTCAATATGATGCGCCTCCATATAAGCACGTACATCTTCCAACTTACCAGCACCAATAAAGGTTTTAGGGTTTGGCATTTCTAATTTTTGAGTAAATCGCTTTACTGCCTCACCGCCGGCTGTTAGTGTTAAAAATTCCAACTCATCTAAATATTCATTTGATTGTTGTTCATCTTGATGTTGAGTTACAACACCAATTAAAACCGCTTTTTCAGATGATACTTTTCTTTCTTCAATCATATTTTTTTAGCTTTTCGAAATACTTTTTCTTCAAGTATGGATACAAAGATACGAATACAATGTTTAATTCTAATTTCGTATTTTCGAGTTTTTAAAAATAATATATGTTTTCATATTTCAAATCTAAAGGGAAAAATAATCACGCTTATACAGTTGCTTTTTATAACCTTGAAAATTTATTCGACACGAAAAATGATCCAACTATTTTAGATGATGATTTTACACCTAAAGGAAAAAAAAATTGGAACCATAAACGTTATAATAACAAGGTTAAAAAACTAGGTCGCGTAATTTCACAATTAGGTTCTGAAAAATCTTTTCACTCACCTGCTATTGTTGGTGTTGTTGAAGTTGAAAATAAAACTGTTTTAGAAGATTTAGTACAAACAAATGCTTTAAGAAGTCATAATTATGGCTTTGTTCATTATGATTCACCCGACGAACGTGGTATTGATGTTGCCCTGTTGTATAAAAAGGAATTGTTTGAATTAATGAGTTCTGAAATTTTTCCGTTATATGTAAATGGAAGTAATGGAGAAAGAGATTACACCCGTGATATTTTATTGGTAAAAGGTAATTTAAACGGAGAGTTTATACACATTTTAGTAAACCATTGGCCTTCAAGAAGAAGTGGTTTTGATGAAACCGAAGAAAAGAGAATAAAAGCAGCTCAATTCGTGTATGAAATCGCTGAAAATATAACTACTGAAACTCCTAATTCTAAAATAATTATAATGGGAGATTTCAATGACGACCCTACAAGTACAAGTGTAAAAGATCATCTGGTAAATGACACTTTTTACAACCCTATGGAGCGCTTAATTAATACAGGAAACGGAACTTTAAATTACAGAGGCACCTGGCACTTATTTGATCAAATAATTTTTTCGAAGAATTTTTTCAATCTTGAAAAAGACACACACACATTTAAATATGCTGAAGTGTTTGACAAACATTTTTTAAAAGCATGGAAAGGAAAACACAAAGGAAATCCGTTTAGAACTTATGCTGGAAAATGGTATTTAGGAGGATTTAGTGATCATTTTCCCGTACATGTATATTTAAAGAAAAATTAGAAAAAAACTCAAACAATTAAGTTTGATTTTTTTTCTAATTCTTTTATGCAGCTTTTATTTTTAAAGGCACCGTATAAATTTTATCTCTTTCTCCAGGGTTTTTAAATTTCTTATGATTTAAATTTTCTCTGATATAATCAATAATTTCTCGGTCTTTACATCCCGCACATAAAACAACAATTTCCCCCTCTGAATTAAACGTAAATTTTATAACTACATTCATTTCACTAGTGATTGTAAAATCGGGTGTTTGTAACAATTTCACAAGTTCATTTCTCATTTGATTTTCAGGACCAACTAAAGTAGTTGAATTCATTGCAAATAAACTAGCAGTTCCAATAACGAAGGCAAAAGCCAATAATTTAAATTTTCTCATAATAAGTGATTTTAGTTTGTATCTCAAAATTATCAAGAAAACCTTTTCAAACCACTTTGAAACAAGCAGTTAACAAACAATTAACTACAGATTTTTTACAACATTATTTAAAAGAAATAATGTACATACCCTAAAAAGAGTCTGTTTTTAAAAAGAATCTAAAATTAGCATACTTTAATTTTTAGAATTTTAACTTAAATTATGTTAAAATGGATTTTATTTCAAAAAAAATTAGATAAGCGGCATAGGACCAATCGACATATTATTACTTGAAGTTCCAATAATTACACCAACAATTATAACTGCAATAACTATAGGACCCGCAATAGATATAACTCTTGATAATGTTTTATTGTACAAATATATTTCCTTTATCGTATGTTCGTTCAGTTTAATTTTAGCAATCTTACCATCTAAGGTGCACCCAACCATTAAAGTATCTAAACTTGTTGCAGCAGCAGAATTAATTTTAGTAATTCCATACAATTGCTCCTGTTTATAAATCAGCTTACAAAAAGCATACTTTTCATTATTCAATAAAACTACCCTCACTTTCTTTTCAGAAGAAACAGCTTCATTTATTGTTACATTTTGCTTATGATATACTTTACAACTTTGAAATAGTATTGACATAGCTATTGCAGTAGCTAAAAACCTAAAAAATACAGATGTTTTCATTTCTACAGAATAAAATCAAAGTTTAAAAAAAATACAATGTTAAAATAAAGGAGTGAAGTTTTGTTATTTTAACACCAATAGCATCAGAAGAAAGATTCTTCAGTAGTGTATTAAACTGACTATTAAGTTACTGAAAATAATAGAAATTTACAACTTTAATAAAGAAAACATAAAAGCAAAAAAAAGCTCAAACCTTAAAAGATTTGAGCTTTTATTACAATTTAAAAAAATCTACTTTATTACAATTGGCATTGTAAAATTTCTGTTAGCTCTTCCTGGATTTTCAAGTATTTTACTATTGATATTCTCGCGAATAAAAGCTAAAACTTCCTTATCTGTAGAACTTACTTTTTTTACTATAATTTCACCTGAAGTACTAAAAGTAAAAGTTACATTTACAGTAACCTGGTTATCAATCGTGTTAACAGAATGTTGAACTAATTCAATAATTTGTTGTCTAATTTCATCTTTTGAAACTTCTGGGTTTACTATGTTATTTGCAAATAAACTTGTTGTTCCTAATACGAAGGCAATTGCCAATAATTTAAATTTATTCATGGTTTGATGTTTAAAATTTTTACTTTGTTTTAATACTCAAATTTACTGTAAATTTATATTGAATTTCACCTTCTTGAATTTTTAAAAACTTTGAATCAAAAATTTAACAATTTTGCGTTATTCGTAAAATTAAAACGTTTTCGTTGATTAAATGTGTAATATTTAAGTGTTTTGATCTTTTAAATTATGTTATCTATAATTAGGAGAGAGGTCGTTTGGAGCATTTTTCGGCGTATTTGGGTAAGAAATCAACATATTATTTGCATTTGAAGAAACAATCCATTCATTTATATTGAAGCTATTATTAGCGTTATTTACATCTAACTTACGAACTGCACTTCCATCTAAATATTCCCAATTTGTTCCATTTCCATCTTCGCCAATTACACCAAAAATATCAATGGTTTTTCCTGAATTATCAATCAACTCATAAACATCGTCTCCATTTCCAGAAATATAGGTTGTTTCAATAGTTGGTGTAATTCCAAAAATAGTTGCAAAACCTGTATTGGCAATTATCACAAACCTTTTTGAAGGAATTTTAATTCCCGTTAAATCAACAGCAGTTCCAGAAACAGACGAAGCTCCGTTTACATATTTATTCAACTTCCAACCCGTTAAATTAATAGTAGCTGAACCCGCGTTGTACAATTCAACAAAACGAGATGTTGTACTATTTTTTGGATCTGCTACTTCTGTAATTAGAATATTGGGAATAATTACTGGGCAAATTTCATACTGTCCTGTAAACTGAACATCGTCAAGATATCTAATTTCAATGTTTGAATTTAAAATCCCTGTAATACTTCCTTTTCCTTCAGGAAATAATTCATTGGAAAACGTTGCATTTCCATTAGTAAAAACAGTTAACTTATTAGTTTCATTACAAGTTTCTATAGCTCTAATACCATCGTCCGTTCCTGTGAAGTAAGTAAATGCCGAACCCAATTCATTTTCAACCAATTGTACATTTAATACTTTTACCAAAATACTTTCTAATAACGGATTGTTAATTTCAGACAACGTTATTTCTTTTGGGTGCATTTGAAAATTTTCACCGGTATTATAAATATACGCACTAACTGCTTCCTCTTCAATTTCTGTAATTTCATCATTCTTTGGAAAACCAATAGTTAAAACATCATCATTTTCATTCATATATAATTTATTCAGCGTCACAAAAACTTTATCACCTATATTATAATGTTCAAATGACATTTCTTTTTCAATTAAGAGATGTATTCCTGCGGAAGGATTTTCAATAGCATCTTGAATAACAAGTTTACCCTCAAAATTACCTTGCTCATCACTTGAGACAACATAACCTTCAATAACATATTTAGTTTCCACGCCAAATTCTACCATTGAACCTGTATACATTTCTCGCACTTCTTTTATTGAAATTGTTGGTATTAATGCATTTGAATAATCGCAGCGATCTTCTGTTAAATTCACATCATCTACACTTCTAATGTAGAGTTGAAAATCATCGTAATAATTAGATAAAATTGCATTGATGGTTCCTTTTCCTTCAGGCAATAATTCATTTTTAAAATCGGCAAAACCACTATTTCTTAATTTGATATTATTTAACAAATTACAATCATTATTAAAACTTTCAAGTACTCTTTCAACCGTTGATGAGTTATCTAAATTCCCGTAGGATTGTCCCAATTCATTTGTTGCAAATTGCACATTTTCTAGTTGGATGAACATTTCTAAGAAATCTTCATTCAATTCTGAAATTTTCACCTTCTTCGGAACAATTTCAACCACTTCACATGAACGGGCTATGTAATTATTTACCTCAGTGAGCGGAATTCGAACAAGTTCTTTACCATTTGCTTTTCCTATTTGAAAACTTCCATAACTATAGCCAACCGCCAAGCCTTTTAATTTTACATATATTTTTCTACCCAAGTTGTACTTTGTGTACAAATCGGTTTTATCAATTGAAATTTTTATTGCTGCTGTTGGGTTTTCAGGTTTATCTTGAATAGAAAGTGTTTTGTAAATATTTCCAGCTTCATCGTTTGAAACTACATAACCTTCAATAACAACATCGGTTTCAATAACCGTAGCACCACCAAATCGGTACATTTCTTTTACCTGCTGAATAGTGTTTGTTACCCTAATTTCAGGCTCACTACATTCAATTGTTGGTGTTG
This sequence comes from Lutibacter agarilyticus, assembly GCF_900188235.1. Lineage (GTDB taxonomy): Bacteria > Bacteroidota > Bacteroidia > Flavobacteriales > Flavobacteriaceae > Lutibacter > Lutibacter agarilyticus. Next base: position 192,525 of record NZ_FZNT01000002.1, read on the forward strand.
AAAAATCCTGATCTTTTACACAGGCCGAAAAAAGACAAAATAAGAAGAGTAGTTTTAGGTATTTATAAATTGATTTAGTTGTTTTCATTGCTGTTTTTTTTTAAAATCGTGCGTATACATTTATGTAGTATGAAGTTTTATTTCCATACCAATATTTAGGTCCAAAAATAGGTTTGCTTAATTTTTTATCTTCCTTTAATTCTGGGTAATTGGCATTTCTAGATTGTTCAAATCCGCCAGTTTTAAACAACTCTCCAAAAACATTATTCACACCAATAAAAAATCCAATATACCTATGATTCACAAACCAAGATTTACCACCAACCATATTCACTAAAAAGGCATCGTCAAACTTTTCTTGTGTTAATAAAGAATTTACTTGCGTTTGCGTTACCTCAACACCTGTTTCATCATCCACAAAAGGAACTCCATCGTTATCTAAATAAAAATTATCCGTGCGCAATAAAGGTGAAATATCTAAATAATTATTTGTAAGCAAATTGGTGTTGATTTGAAACCACCAATACTTTGGATCTCTGTATTCAAAACCTAAAGAATAGGCTCGCTGTGGTGTTCCCGAAACACGGTAGTTTTTTAAATACGTTGTTCCAAAATCACTCTTTAAATCTAAAAAACTTTCAGACTGTAAATATAAATGCGGATTGTTATTGTACGTAAATTGTCCGAAAGAACCAGCCGCCAACACATTTATTGTTGAAGTAGCATGATATATTGCACTTAACTCAACGCCCATATTTAATTTATCAACTCCTGTCACAATTTCACTTACAAAATCGGCCTGATCACCAAGCAACCCTTCTGCAAAAAAGAAACCCGTTTCAACAGCATCGCTAAATTGTGTGTAAAACCCTGTAAGTCTTCCTTCTAATTTGGGCGAACGATATATATAGGAAATATCACCAGATACAATTTTTTCACTTTTTAAATCGGGAACTATATTGTTATTTACTCGTGCATTTGAAAATGAATTTCGAATGGTTGGAGCATTTGACAAATAACCCGCATTCAAATTCAATAAATGCCTACCCGTAAACTTATAAGTTATACCAGCTTTTGCGCTAACATCTGCAAATGAGGGTTGTTCACTTTTCCTTAAAGAATTATCAGGATATGTGCCGTTTTTATAAAAACCTTCTCTTTGATAATTGATGTTTTCAAAATTAACTCCTATAAAATAGTCAACCTTATTTCCTATATTTTGTAATTGTGCAAACGCTCCAAATACTGCGGCCTTTATATTGTAATTGTATTGAAATTTATCGCCTTCAAAAATAGCTCTATTCGGATTATTTAAATCGTTTTGACGTGCATCGCCTTGAGCGTACTGATCTAAATCTACAAATTCACTTCCACCTAACAAATCCAACATATTTCCGTAATTTTCTGAAGTTAAATTCCGATAAGAAATACCTGCGTTTAAACTTAACTTATCTGAAATATTTGTGTTTAAATTAGAGTTTATGGAAATTTGCGAATCATCAACCCTGTCTTCATACAAATAATACAAGGCGTTTCCTTTAGCTGTATTTACCTCATACAAATTAGTCCAATTTAACTGACCATTATTTATAAATTCTTGCTCGGATAAATAGGCATTCTCATAATCTAAATTATCCTGAAAACGCAAATAATTACTCGGTAAATATTTCCAATAAGTAGGGGCAGGATTTGGTGCATTAAAATATCCCAAGCGACTATTACCAATATGACCAAATTGATAAGAAACTGTAGTTTTTACCGAAGTTTTATTCACATCAAAAAAATGACTTAACATTACAACTGGCTCTACAATTTCTTTCATTCTTGAATTGCGCTTATCTCCTTGCTGATTTCCCCAATACGAATTGTACTGATACCCTTTTAAATCAAAAACTTCCTGTGTATTTGGTGACGATTTCCCACGGCGATTTGACGCAACAAAAGCAGTTAAGTTTAAACTATGATGACTATTTATTCGTTTTTCAATAGCTAAAAATCCAGACCACGAATTGTATGAAGTCCCTTCAAAATACCCCTCTTGTGCAAATCGATATGACGCCGATGCTACAAAAGCCCAGTTATTTGAGTTCAAACCAGAAGCATACGTTGCCATAACACGCCCCACATAACTTCTGTTGGCAGAAGAAATAGAAACTTTACTTCCTTGCTGATGGTTAGATGCGCGAGTACTAAAATTATTGGTTCCCAAAACACCCCCAAAAGCATACGTAGCTGGCGCTAGCCCGGTTGTAAATTCCTGATTTCGAAAAGCATCATTCAACCCACCCCAATTACTCCATTGCGGTCTTCCATCAAACAATTTATTCATTTCAACACCATTAATTAAAATAGATCCGTAACTAGAATCGTAGCCCCGAACTTTAAACCAAGCCTGACTAAAATTATAAGCTGCCGCGTTTAAATATACATCTTTTGAAGACTGAAATAATCCTGAAACGTAGGCTGAATTCTGATCATCTTCACCAGATAAATCATCATCTGATAATAAAATAACACTTCTATCTATAAAGGCATCGGTTGCCAATTCCAAATAAATAACACCCATATCATATTCCAGCCCCTCACTTAGTGTTACAGCAATATTTTGGGTGTCATACCCTTCAAAAACCAATTGCAAAACATAAGTCCCTTTTGAAATATTTTCAATTCTAAACTCACCATTACGATTTGTTTGGGTTGAAAAAAGGCTGTTTTTAATTTTCACAGAAACTCCCTCTAAAGGCATTTCTGAATTAGACGCTTGTATTGTTCCTTCTATAGAACTGTCTTGTTGTGCAGCTAACTTTAACGTACAAAACAACAAGAACATAGCAGCAATAACTATTGTTTTCATTTGCATTTTTTATCTTTTTCTATAACAACTTAAAAATAGCGACTCTTAAGTTATTTTTTTAATAACGTTTTTACAATAACCTGGTTGTTTGACAGTGTTACTTTTGCAAAATAAATTACACCTGTTACACGCTCCAAATTCACGGTTATTGACTTCTTTTTTTCTTGACTCTCAACTAAAGTTCTTCCTAATAAATCTATAATTTGAACATGCTCAATTACTAGATTTTTGGAAACTGAAAACTGTACATTTTCATCATCTAAATTTGAAATTAATAAGTTACTCAGCTGCTTTTCCTCCTCCACATGTAAAGTAATCTCATTTTTAAATTTAAGTTTAAAACGATTATTGAATACTCCTGTTTCAGAGCTAAATGTATAAGCCGATTCAGATAAATTATGTGTAAATCCTGTGAAAGTATCTTCTAAATAAATGGTATTTCCCTCTAAAAAATTCCCTTCAATTTTAGCAATTGCTATTTTATAAACAGGATTACTTTCAATAGAAGTATCAAACCCTAAAATCACTTCTTCATTTAAATTTAAACTATTGATCGACTTCCCTTGAATAGCAAATTTATGTATACTCTTTTCAATGGTTGAATAAATTACAGCGAAACTTCCTGTGGCTAAATTTCGAGTTGCGTCATAAAACGAAGTATCCAAATTATCTGTAGCCCCTTCAACATAACCCACTAACGTTTGACTAAACAAACCTCCTTCAGCCGTTAAATTAATCCACAATTTATTTGAAATGCTTTTACCTGTCTTTTTTACCTGTTTGTAAAATTGATTGTTATTTCCGCTTACACGCATTGTATTATTAAAGGTTACATTGCCCGATAACAAATTTCCCGAAACCATATTTGTTGCAGTTGCATTGTTTGAAAACGAAACAAAAAAACCTTGGCAAGAAGGGATAAATCTGTTCGGCGGCTGAGGATCACCACTAGCTGCAACCGAACCTGTTCCGTTAATTATGGCATAATCTGATTGCGAAAAATTATAGGCTTCATTTCCGTTAGTTGTATTTGAAGGCGCTGTATTTTGGGACCACAAATAAATGGCTCCACCTAAAACTCCCAAAGGATTCGAAATTGCATTGTACACATTTTCACTAAAAAAAGCATCAACATCAATGGCTGACGGATATGGATTTCCTATAAAATTACAATTACTATCATTTATCTCAGCATCATTTCTGTACACAGGAACAGTAATAATTCCATTGTTAAAGGCGCCCGTAAAAACACAAGAATACCGCTGACCTGCACCTGTAAATTTAGAAGCCGAATACGTAGCAGCATACCCTACACCTGGAATCATAATGTCATTTGAATTTGCATATTGCCAATCATCTCCATTATCATCAATATCATCTTGCCCAATTACGGCAGCATTATTATTGCCAGTTTCAGCATAAGTATCTAACCAATTTTGAGCATTAAACCAAAACCGCCTACTTTCAGGCGCATCAACAAGTGTATTACCGATGGTTGCAGCTTGTACAGGGCTACTCCAATAGGTATATTCATACCAAGAATTTATAGCTGCGGCTGTTTTTTGAACATACGAAGTGCCATTATCAACAACCTCAAAATTTGCCAAATTATTTATTTGAAGAAAGGAACCTTGTGTTTCAACAATTAAATCCCCTTTAACTTCAACCCCATTTTGAATTTCAAGGGTTGTTGAATTTCCAATTACTAAAGAAACATCAGCATTTACTTCTAAAAAACACGCCTCAAAACCACCATTAAGCGACGTATTATAGTTATTATTTAGAATAGCGGTTGTGTATTTATTAGGCGAACCATCGCTCCAATTTACCCCATTCCAAGAAGTGATTTTAGAAGAAGTGCAAACATATCCACAATCTCCAAAATGAAAACCTAAGCTTGAAACATCATCTTCAGCTAAAACCTCCCATTCCAAATCATCATAAACAAGCGCTGGGTGTTGAATATTATTTTTTCTTTTTAAACCCGTATCCTTTGCAAAATCTAAATCCTCACCAATAACACCTATCAAATCGATAATGTTTGTAGCATTTGACAAGGCTACAGCATCGTTTCCATTAAAAAACAATGTTGAACTTAACTGATTTGCAACAATTCCCAACGAAGCTAAATTGTGAGAAATTAAAAATACACCAAAAGGCTCAATATTTCCTACTAAATCAATCGTTGAAGCGTAATTATTTCCATTGGCATATATTTGTAAAACATACGTATTTGTAAGTGTAATTACTTGATTGGTTGGATTGTAAATTTCAATATATTTATTGTTTGAACTCCCTTCAACATATTCAGAAATAAAAAGTTCGGAACAATCATTATTTTCATCAGCTTCAAAAGTGAAATTTATTAAATTAAACGGACTTACACCACTTCCGCTACCATTCCAGTTTGAACTATTATTTACTTCCGAAAAATAAATAGCGGCTGTTTCTCCATCTCGAACTCCAAAATATTCACCATCATCACTACCAATTAATACGTAACTAGAAAAACCGCTAGGATATGTACCAATAGCTACCAAATCCTCTCCAACCGCATGTAAAAAAGTGGTTACACTTCCAACAGCAGCGCCCTGATATGCTAACAAACCATCTCCAGCATCAGCTAATTGAATATTTCCATCAGAAGTAATGCTAAAATCAGAAGCATTAGCAACATAAGAAATTACTTGGCCAGCAGCAATACCACTTAAAGGCGCAGTATACAAAACAGTACCTTCACCAGCACCAATTGAATTATTTCCAGCAGGCTCTTCATCCGTAAAATAAATTTGTGTACCAGCTTCTAAATCAACGAAAGTAACAAACACAAAATCTTCTGAAGGAGTATCTAAACCAATAATAGAAATGTCTCCTTCAGAAAGTGTGGTTTGCGCATAACCAACAAAAAAAGTGCACAGTAATATTACTGTACAATGTAGGTATTTATTATTCATAGCAATTATTAATAAACCCGCAATTTTTAACAATATTAGTATATTATTTAAATAAATCAAAATAAACACTGATTTTAAATACTTTAAGTTTTATTTTATTGAGATTTATTCAACCTATAAAATATTCAATCTAAAACATTGTTTGTAAATTAGCAGAAATAAAACCCATGCCTTTCTATGAAACGATTTTCTTTTCTATTGCTTTTACTACTTATTACAAGCAATGCTATTTTCAGCCAAAAACAATACGAAATAAGGACTGTTGCTTTTTATAATTTAGAAAACCTCTTTGATACTGAAAACGACACGTTAATTAACGATGAAGCGAGTCCAATTATGGAGATTAAAGAAGGAAGGGAAGCTATCTATGAAAAGAAACTAAAGAACATGGCAAAAGTAATTTCAGAAATTGGAATTGCAGAATCAAATAATAGTCCCGTAATTTTAGGCGTTGCTGAAGTTGAAAACAGAAAAATTTTGGAAGATTTGATTCAAACTGATGCTTTAAAAAATAGAAATTATGAAATTATTCATTATGATTCACCTGATTTAAGAGGAATTGATGTCGGTTTTTTATACCAGCCAGCATATTTCAAACCTACGCATAGTGAAACTTTTGAATTAAGGTTATGGGATGAAGATGGTAGACGAATTTACACGCGTGATCAGTTATTGGTGTCAGGATATTTAGATGATGAATTGGTTCATATTATTGTAAATCACTGGCCATCACGAAGAGGCGGTGAAGAAAAAAGCAGAAACAAACGTGAAAAAGCGGCTTATTTGAACACTGAAATTATAGCAAAAGTTAGAGAGAACGATCCCGATGCTAAAATTATAATTATGGGCGATTTAAACGATGACCCTACCAACTCTAGCTTAAAAACAGTTTTAAAAACAAAGTCGAAAAAAGCCGAAGTTAAAGAAGATGATATTTACAATCCTACGGAAGATATGTTTCGCCGCGGACAAAACACGTTGGTGTACAGAGACAACATCAATTTTTTCGACCAAATCATGTTTACATCACCTTTACTTGAAACAAAAAGAGATTATTCGTCTTATAAAATGTATAAGGTAATTGTTTTTAATCCGCAATACTTAACTACACAATCAGGGAAATACAAAGGCTATCCACACCGAAGTTTTGCTGGACCAAATTTTATCGATGGCTACAGCGATCATTATCCGGTTTATATGTATTTAATTAGAGAAAACAAGTAGTGATTAAAATAAAAATTATTTATACTCGTTTAACCGCATTCAGTATAACAATTACGATGTGTCATTCTCATTCTGACGGAAGTACTCCAATATTTACTGGCAATAAACTGTTATTCTTCTTTTAAATCCTTCAGTAGTAATTGTAAGGATGTATTTCCATTCCAATGATTTTCATCAATATTAAAAACAGCTTTAAAAGCTTGTTCTTTCTGAATTATTTCATACTTGTCTCCCATACTAAAACCAATAGCGTTGTATGTTTTTTGATTGGCACCTTCAATAATATTTAATTTTAAATGCGTTTGATCGGTACCTACCTTTTTACCAAAACCATTATCTCGCAAACCTGAAGCCATAAAAGCAGGGCGCATATTTTGAGGTCCAAAAGGTGCTAGCTGATTCATAATTCTAAAAAACTTTGGGGTGATTTCAAACAAACTAATTTCGGCATCAATAGAAATTTCAGGAGTTCGCAATGCTGAAGGTAAGGTTTCTTTTACTACTTCTTCAAATTTCGCCTTAAATTTAGGGTAATTTTCTTCTGTCAAAGTTAAACCAGCAGCATATTTATGTCCGCCAAATTGCTCAATAAATTCCGAACATTGTTCCAACGCATTGTACACATCAAATCCTTTAACTGAACGCGCCGAAGCAGCTAATTTATCACCACTTTTAGTAAAAACTAAGGTTGGTTTGTAATACGTTTCTATCAATCTAGAAGCCACAATACCAATAACACCTTTATGCCAAGTTTCAGCATAAACAACCGTTGCATGGTTTTGTTGCTCATTATTTTCTGTAATTTGTTGTAAAGCTTCATGGGTAATTGTTTTATCTAATTCTTTTCGATCGTTATTATTTTTTTCTATTTCTGAAGCAAATTTTACGGCCGAATCAAAATCGAGTTCGGTTAATAATTCTACCGCATAATTTCCATGTTTAATCCTTCCTGCGGCATTTATTCTTGGTGCAATAATAAAAACAACATCGGTAATGGTTAGCTCTTTTTTGTCTAACTGATGAATCATAGCTTTTATACCATTTCTTGGATTGGAATTTATGACTTGCAAACCATAATGCGCTAGCACTCTATTTTCACCCGTTATAGGAACAATATCAGCTGCAATGGCTGTTGCTACCAAATCTAAATACGAAACTAAATCGTCAATTGTTTCCCCTCTTTTTTCAGCTAAAGCCTGAATCAATTTAAAGCCAACACCGCAACCACACAATTCTTTATAAGGATATTCACAATCTTCACGTTTTGGATCTAACACCGCAACCGCATCAGGGATTTCGTTCCCTGGTCTATGGTGATCACAAATAATAAAATCGATGCCTTTTTCTTTGGCATACGCAACTTTATCAATGGCTTTTATTCCGCAGTCTAAAGCTACAATTAATGAAATATCATTGTCCTCAGCAAAATCAATTCCTTTGTACGAAACACCATAACCTTCGGCATATCTGTCTGGAATATAGGTGGCAATTGCTGGGTGAATTGTTTTTAAATACGAACTCATTAACGAAACCGAAGTGGTTCCGTCCACATCATAATCGCCATACACCATAATGTTTTCATTGTTGGCAATTGCCAACTCAATTCGAGCCACCGCTTTATCCATATCTTTCATTAAGTACGGATTGTGCAAATCGTTTAAATTAGGACGAAAAAAGGCTTTTGCACTATCAAAAGAATCAATTCCACGTTGCACTAATAACTTAGCCAATGTAAAATCAATCCCTAATTCTTTTGCTAAATTTGAAGTAATTTCAGGGTTTGTTTCAGGTTTTAATTTCCAACGCATTTTTATAGCTTTTTCCTCAAAAATAGGAATATTTTTAAATTCTGAAATTATTTAGCTCAATTGTTTTTACAGCAATTGTCATTTCTGCTTTCGCAGAAATGACAATAATTTATTTTAATAAACCAATAACTAGCAGCTAAAAACCACCTACTAATCTTCTATATATAAAATCTCGGTAGTAACTTCAGCAAACTGACGGAACATTTCCATAACACCACAATATCTATCAACCGATAAATTTACTGCTTTTTCAATTTTATCTTTTTTGAAGTCACTTCCGTAAAAACGGTAAATAACGTGTACTTTATCGTAATATTTAGGGTGCTCTTCAGTTAAATTTGCCACAACTTCAATTTTAAAATCTTTAACTTCAGCACGCATTTTTTTCAGTAATGAAGCTATATCCATTCCTGAACATCCTGCCAATGAGGTTAACATCATTGCCTTTGGGCGCAAACCTTTTCCTTGTCCACCAACTTCTTCCGCAGCATCAATCATTACATTTCCTTCAGGAGCAACGGATTCAAAAAGCATTTGTCCTTTCCAACTTAATTCTATCTTGTTTGTCATACTATTTTTTTTAATTGAATTACAAATTTAAAAGTTTTTTAATGGTATTAGCGTAACAATTTTCACAAATAAACAACTTATGATTAAAAGCTTTTTGCTGATTGAAATAAAACTAAAAATTAATGACAATTTCATCTTCTATTTTTTTTAGAATTAGTATATTCGATAGCTTCATTTAATAATTGCAATTATGATGGATTTTTTTGACGGAATGTCAACCCTAGAACAAATTTACTGGATTATAGCCCTTATTGGGTCATTCATTTTTTTAATCATTTTTATCGTTACTTTTATTGGCGGCGGCGATGCTGATATGGAAGCCGATGCCGATGATTTTGAAGCTGATGATGGCGGTGTTGGATTTCAGTTTTTCACTTTTAAAGGTCTTGTTGGTTTTTTTACCATATTTGGTTGGACAGGTGTTACTTGCTTAGATAACAACCTACCCACGTCTGCAACTTTAATAATTTCTGTACTTGCTGGTGCTGTAATGATGTTTTTAACATCGTTACTATTTTATTGGATGCATAAATTAGCCGAATCGGGAACCTTAAATATAAAAAATGCTGTTGGAGTTGTTTGCGAAGTGTATTTGCCAATTGGAGCTAAACGTTCTAACATGGGAAAAGTGCAAATTAAAGTGCAAGGTAGTTTGCGTGAATTAGAAGCAATTACCGACGAAGAAGAAGATTTAAAAACTGGTGCAATGGTAAAAGTTACCAAAATTGTTAGTGCCGAAATATTACTTGTTGAAAAATTATCTAAATAAAAATAACCTATGAATTTACTTACATTATTACCCTTACAATCAGGGCTAACTGGCGTTTACATTGTTGGAGCTGCCATTTTTATTCTTGTCGTTTTCTTCTTTTCTATGATAAGAAGGTACAAACGTTGTCCGTCAGACAGAATTTTAGTTGTTTACGGAAAAACTGGAGGCGGAAAATCTGCTAAATGTGTTCACGGTGGTGCTGCATTTATTTGGCCAATTATTCAGGATTATGAATTTTTAGATTTAACTCCAATGTCTATTGAAGTTAATTTAACAAACGCTTTAAGTAAACAAAACATTCGTGTAAATGTACCATCGCGTTTTACCATTGGTATTTCAACAGAACCAAGCGTTATGCAAAATGCAGCAGAACGTTTATTAGGTTTAAGCTTAGATGCTGTTCAAGATTTAGCGCAAGAAATTATTTTTGGTCAGTTACGTTTGGTAGTTGCATCTATGGATATTGAAGAAATTAATTCAGATCGAGATAAATTTTTATCGCACATAACACACAGTGTTGAGGCAGAGTTAAAAAAAGTAGGTTTAAAATTAATCAACGTAAATATTACCGATATTCATGATGAATCGGGTTATATTGAAGCTTTAGGTAAAGAAGCTGCAGCAAAAGCAATTAATGACGCTAAAATTACTGTTGCTCAAAAAGTTAGAGATGGTTCTATTGGTGAAGCCGAAGCGCACCAAGATCAACGTGTAAGAGTTGCCTATGCCTTAGCAAAAGCAAAAATTGGGGAGGCCGAAGCAAACCAAACTGAGCGTGTACAAGTAGCTGATAAAATTGCAACCGCAAAAATTGGTGAAGCTAACGCCGACCAAAAAGAACGTATTCAAACAGCCGATGCAAATGCTAAAGCAAAAATTGGTGAGGCCGAAGCTAAACAAGTTGAACGTGTTAAAACTGCTGTTGCAAATGCAAAAGCTATTGAAGGAGAAAACCTTTCTAAAATTGAAATTGCAGAATCTGACGCCTTAAGACGTGAACGTGAAGCTGAAGCGTCAAAACGCGCCATTGCTTCTGAAAAAGTACAAGCTGCAAAAGCATTAGAAGAAGCTTATGCTGCTGAAAAAATAGCCGAAGAAGCAAGAGCAAAACGTAAAGAAGCTGAACAATTGGCTGATATTGTGGTACCTGCGCAAATAGATAAGCAAAAAGTTGAAATTGATGCTGAAGCACAAGCTGAGCAAATTAGACGTATTGCAAAAGGTGAAGCAGATGCAATTTTCATGAAAAAAGAAGCTGAAGCAAAAGGTATTTTTGAAATTTTAACAAAACAAGCACAAGGTTTAGACGAAATTGTAAAAGCTTCTGGAAACGATGCTCAAAACGCAGCATTGTTACTAATTGCAGACAAGTTACCTGAACTAGTTAAAACACAAGCCGAAGCTATTAAAAACATTAAAATAGATAAAGTTACTGTTTGGGAAAACGGCAGCGGAGGCAAAGATGGTAAAACATCAACTTCAAACTTTATTTCAGGAATGTATAAAGCAATGCCACCTTTACAAGAAATGTTTAATATGGCTGGTATGCAATTGCCAGAATATTTAAAAGGTAAAAATGTTGAAGATGTAATTTCGGAGGTAGAATTACCTGAGACCCCTTCAAAAGAAGAAGAAAAAGAAGGTGAATAATAACAACAAAAAAAGGCAGATTTTAATTAAAACCTGCCTTTTTTTGTTTTTAATGTTATGAGAAAATTTAGATTACTTATTGTTTTTTTTGCAGTACTAGGGTGTAAAATCAACGAATGTGAGGATATTGCTTGTTTTACACCTCCACCTAATTTTGCTTTTGAATTAGTTGATAAAACAACAGGGGAAAACTTATTTACAAATGAGACTTTAAAAAGTAGTGATATTGAAGTTGTAAATGAAAATAATGAAAAAATTACATTTAAATTTATTTCTGAAAACAATATAAATATTATTGATTTACCTGAAATTGGTTGGAATCTAGACCTACACACTTACACAATAACTGTAGAACCTACCGTTGAGTTTCATCTTGAATTGGAGATGGAAGAAAAACATGAAAACTGCTGTACTTTCTTTAAAGTAATTACTTTTAACATTTCTAATTACACCTACGAACAATCTAGTACAACTGATATTTACTCGATCAAAATAGATTAATTATGAGTTTTGGTGGTCATGTAAATGATATGATAAATAGAGTAAAGCAAAACGCTGCTCTAAAAAATGCACGCCGTGTAAAATTTAAAGGCGGCAACGATTACACTAAAACAAAAAACATAAAAACCGAGTACAGTTTTCCTAAACTATCAAAAGAAGAACTTAAAGCCTTAAAATTAAAAGTTCAAGAAGAAGCAAAACAAGAAAAGATAAAAAGATTGAAATTTTGGGGATTTATAACAATAATTGTTCTCTTGTTATTATTGTTTTTTATTAATTATTGAAGTTATATATTAGCGAAAAATATAAAAAATCCAATATGATTTCGATAAACGAATATTTCAATAGCACTGTAAAATCTTTAGGATACACTTCAGCAAAAGGAAAATCTAGTGTGGGTGTAATGGAACCTGGCGAATACGAATTTGGAACTTCAACACATGAAACAATGCTTGTTATTGAAGGTGAATTAATTGCTCAATTACCTAACCAAACCGAATGGAAGAGTTACCAAGCTGGTGAAAAGTTTGAAGTTGAAGCAAACACCAGTTTTAAAGTAAAATCTGTTGGGCAAACGTCTTATTTGTGTCAATATAAATAAACAAAAACTTTAAACATACATTATAAGCGTTAGCGATAGAGCGGCATGTTTGAGCTCTTTTTTTGTTGTTTTCACTACTAAAAAAAGCGAGTAGTGATAGCGCGACCTGAAAGGTAACGCCCAAAAAACACAACTACTATTTGATATTTTTCATAGATAATTGAATGCGTTTACGTGCCACATCAACCTCTAAAACCCTAACAATTACCTGCTGATGCAAGCTTACAATTTCGCTTACATCGCTCACAAATTTATCGGCTAAATTTGAAACATGTACCAAACCACTTTCTTTAATCCCGATGTCTACAAAACAGCCAAAATTGGTGATATTATTTACAATTCCGGGTAATAATTGCCCCTCGTGTAAATCGGTTATGGTTCTAATATTTTGATTGAATGTAAATACTTTTGCTGATTCTCGGGGATCTAAACCTGGTTTTTCTAACTCTGAAATAATATCTTTTAGCGTTGGTAAACCAACGGTTGCTGAAGTATATTTTTCAAGTGCTATTTTTTGAAGCACGGCTTTGTTACCTATTAAATCGGAAACTGAACATTTTTCATCCTTTGCCATTTTAGAAATTACACTATAGCTTTCAGGATGCACCGCAGAATCATCTAACGGATTTTTAGCGTTTTTAATACGTAAAAAACCTGCGCCTTGTTCGTAAGCTTTGTTTCCTAAGCGTGGCACTTTTTTAATCTCGTTTCTAGATGTAAAAGCACCGTTTTCATCTCTATATTTTACAATATTTTCAGCCAATTTTGGACCAATACCAGACACATAACTCAACAACGAAACACTTGCGGTGTTGATGTTTACACCCACCGAATTTACGCAACTTTCAACAACGGTATCTAACGAATTTTTTAGCTTGGCTTGGTCCACATCGTGCTGGTATTGCCCAACTCCAATAGATTTCGCATCAATCTTTACCAATTCAGCCAACGGATCGGCCAAACGTCGACCAATTGAAACCGAACCACGCACCGTAACATCGTAATTAGGAAACTCATCACGCGCAATTTTTGATGCTGAATAAATACTTGCACCAGCTTCACTCACCACAAAAACGGCCACATCTTTGTTAAATCGCATTTTACGAATAAGCTGTTCTGTTTCACGTGAAGCAGTTCCGTTTCCAATGGCAATGGCTTCAATTTTATAAGCATTAACCAACGAATTTATTTTTTTCATAGCACCAATGGAATCGTTTTTTGGAGCGTGTGGATAAATAGTTTCGTTATACTCTAAACCGCCTTGTGCATTTAAACAAACCACTTTACAACCAGTTCTAAAACCTGGGTCTATGGCCAAAATATTTTTTTCGCCCAATGGGGCTCCCAACAACAATTGCTGCAAATTTTTTGCAAAAACTTTGATAGCACCTTCATCTGCTTTTTCTTTTGAACTGTTTAAAATTTCATTTGATAAAGCAGGAAATAACAACCGCTTGTAAGCGTCTTTAATGGCTAATTTTAGTTGCTGAGAACAGGCGTTGTTAGAACAAATAATTCTATCTTCCATTTTATCCAACGCACGTTCATTATCTATTTCAATTTTTACACGAATAAAACCTTCTTTTTCCGCTCTTAAAATGGCTAAAAACCGGTGAGACGGACAACGATTTAAACTCTCAGACCATTCAAAATAATCTCTAAATTTTTGTGCTTTTTCATCCTCTTTTTTAGCTTTAACTACTTTGGTGTTTATGGTTGCAAATTTCTCTAACTGATAGCGAATATTATTACGAATATCAGTTCGTTCATTAATCCATTCAGCAATTATAAAACGTGCGGCTTCCAAAGCGGCTTCTTCGGTTTCAACTTCATTAGTTATATATTTTGAAGCTGTATATTCCAAATCGTTTACACGCTGACTCATTATCATTTTTGCCAACGGTTCTAATCCGTTTTTACGTGCAGTTTCAGCCTTTGTCTTCCGTTTTTTCTTATATGGAAGATAGATGTCTTCTAAAACTCTTAAATCTGTTATTGCCTCAATTTTTTGTTTTAATTCTGAAGTTAAAACTTCTTGTTCTTCTAAAGCTTTTAAAATGGCTTTTTTTCGTTTTTCTAACTCTTCAAATTGTGCTTTATATGTTACAATACTACCAATTTGAACTTCGTCTAAATTTCCTGTACGCTCTTTTCTATAACGCGAAATAAACGGAATGGTACAATCTTCGTTTAACAATTCAATAGTATTCTCTATACCTTTTGAAGGAAGGTTGGTTTGTGATTTTATAAAGTTGAGTAGTTGCATGGTTGAATTTTGAGTGCTGCAAAGATATTATTTCACAAAGTAATAAAATCAAAAAAACCAATGAAATTAATTGCATTGGTTTTTAAAAATATTGAACAAAAAATAGTTTTTACAAGTCAAACCTCAGTCCTAAAGAAATGTTGTTTTGTTTTGCATTTGGATCGTTAAAAATAGTATTTAAATCATATTTACAGTACAACGAAATATCATCAACACCAATATAACTGCTTAACCCATAGATAAAATTGGAAGTATTGTAACTCTTTTTAATTTTCTCTTTTTGCTTTGATCCATCTTCAGAGTATTTTAATTTTTGACGTGTTCCTAAATTAAATCCGGCATAACCTCCAATACCAAATTTAAATTGTTTTCGTGTTGAATATCTAAAATAATTTTTGCGATCAATTTTTTTAGAAGGCCCAAATTCAAAATGAATAGGAAACACTAAATTATCCATACGAAGTTTCGATTTTGTAATGTTTGTTGGAAAATCTTCTAATACGGTATATGCTCCATTTTGAACAAAATATTGATTATCGGTAGGATTTAAACCGTTAAACGTAAATGAAAATCCGTATCTAAAACGCACTGCATTTGAATTTTGTAACAATCGTGTAGACCAAACCCAACCCATTTCAAAATATTTACTTTTTCCTACTTTGTAAGGCGACTTGTCAAAAGATTGTCCTTCAATAATTGCATTATTCAACCCAAAAGAAATCAATAAATTTGAAAAGGTTCTTTTGTCGTAAATTCTTTTTTTACCAGTATAATTTATGGCAACCATAGTACCATCATCTCCATCAAAATCAAAAAGAGTAAGTTCAACTTTTTCAACTGAATTTTCATTAACATTATTATCGCTGCGCTTTATTAAGGCTACTGAATTGTCAATAATTGCTAATTTATTTTCAATATTTAACGCGTGTATTTCTGCAGCTTCCTCTTTTAATTTTGTAGCTTCTGCTTCTGAAATTTCACCATTATTGTAGCGTGTATTTATGGCGAGTACTTCTTTTTTTAAAGCCTCTTTTTCCTCTTTAATAACACGTTCCTTTTTTTGATTAATTTGTGCTTCTTTTTCTGAAGTTGGTTTTGTTTCTTGTGCAAATAAAGGTTGACACAAAAACGCCTGACTTAACAATAAGCCTATAAATAGTATTCTTTTCATAATTGTTTGTTTTAAATTAATTTCCTCGATCTGTAATTATAACTTTTCGGGGAGCTTTTAAGGTGTTTACAATAGTTTCAACTAATTTTTCTTTAAAATCTTTGTCTAAATCATCTTCAACTTCAGTTAAAAGAGCTTGAGCGCTCACTGTTCTTTTAGCTAAAAGCTGACGATTTACACGCAATTTAATTGTTGAATTTTTTAATAATTGATCTACTTCAGTATTCAAAATTTCTTCTTCTGAAGGCTGCTCAACTACCAAAATTTCTTCGGTTTTAATTTCAACCTGCTCTAATTTTTTATCAATTTCTTCTGAAATTAAAATTTCATTTTCGATTTTAGTTAAAGCTGTAAATTCCGTTTTTGTAGTACTTGTTTTTGGGTAATTAGTTGGTTTATTTTTTTGAATAGGTTGTGGAATTACTACCTCTTTTTTAACAGGTGTTTCAGCAACTCTAATTTCTGGCTCTAGCTTAGTTTTTTCTATATTTTTAAACTCTTTTTTAATTGTTGGCGCTGCAATAACAGGAGCTTCAACAGTTTGTTTTTTGGATTTAAAAAAGTATAAACCTACAGAAATAAGTACTATAATGATGGCTACATATTTTAAAAAACCCCATTTATTTCGCTTTTGTACAGTTTCCTGTTCGGTCAATTTTTTACTTAGCTGTTCCCAAGAATTTTTAGAAGGAACCAAGCTTCTTTTTTGTAGCTCGTCTCTTAACTTATGTTGTTCCATGATGCCTTTTTTTATTATTGGAAATCATTTTTTGCAATGCCTTCCTTGCTCTTGATAGTTGTGTTTTTGAAGTTCCTTCTGAAATTTGCAGCATTTCAGCAATTTCAAAATGTTTATATCCTTCAATAACATACAAGTTAAAAACTACCTTACTACCTGTAGGTAATTCGTTAATATATAGCTGTAAATCTTCTACAGCTATTGTTTGTTCAACTTCATTTTCAACAATGGTTTCATAATTTTCTATTTCGTTGGTAAGCGTTAATTCTTTTTTTGTTCTTAAATACGAAATACTTTCCCAAACCATTATTTTTCGAATCCAACCCTCAAAGCTACCTTCATTAGAAAACTGATGTAGTTTTGTAAAAACTTTAAAAAATCCGTTCAACATTACTTCTTCACTTTGCTGAAGATCTTTAATATAGTACGCACATAAACCCAACATTTTTGGTGCATATTTATCGTACAACAATTTTTGAGCCTTTCTATTATGCTTTAGCGATTGCTTTATTAATTGTGAATCGTTATGTAGTTTTATGACTTTCAACATGCTTTTTTAAAGGCCTCTCATGTATAAAGACGCGTTAAAATTTAAAATGGTTGACAAAGGGGTACTTTTTATTTCAATTTTTTTTAAAGCAAACAAGTTACTTATTTCATTTTTGAATTTATAAATTATTTTAATTCGTGATTGGTTTAATTATTGATACAATTAAGGCTTTAAAAAAACTTATGAAAAAATTAGTAGTTACCTTATTTTTATGTGGAATCACATTAGTTATTAAAGCACAAGATGCAAGTGTAGAAAAGTCAATATTTGGTGTTCAAACAGGATTATTTGGTGTTTGGGTGCATAACGAAGTTCGATTATCGGATAAGTTTGTATTGCGATGCGAAATAGGTTTAGATAGTGGGATTCACAACGATGATTTTTTGATGGCTCCTGGAATATCTGTAGAGCCAAAATTTTATTACAATTTAAATAAGCGTTTGTCTAAATCAAAAGAAATTACAGGAAACAGTGGTAATTTTTTATCGCTAAAAACAAGTTTTCACCCAGATTGGTTTATCATTTCAGAATCTGATAATTACAATGTTTCCAATCAAATATCCATTGTTCCAACTTGGGGAATGCGACGAAATATTGGTAAACATTTTAATTATGAGCTTGGATTTGGAATTGGGTGGTTACACGAGTTTGCTGAAACTATAAATAATTTTAAATTCGAAGCCAATAATGAAGCTGCTATTAATTTACATACAAGAATTGGGTATCGCTTTTAAGTTGAAAATTATTAAAGAACGTCATTCTGAACTTGATTCAGAATCTCATCATACTAATAACCAATGAGAATAAGAACCTGAAAAGAGTTCAGGCTGACGAAAATTACACCATAAAAAAACAGTCACAAAATATTTTGTGACTGTTTTTTATCTCGAATAAATTACGATTTATCTCAAATTTAAATTACTCCAAGATCTAGCATGGCATCGGCAACTTTTATAAATCCAGCAATATTTGCACCTTTTACATAGTTTACATATCCATCTTCTTCGGTTCCATATTTTTCACAAGCCACGTGAATTGAAGACATAATTTGATGTAGTTTAGCATCAACCTCTTCTTTTGTCCAGTTTATTTTCATAGCGTTTTGAGACATTTCTAATCCTGAAACACCTACACCACCTGCATTTGCAGCTTTTCCTGGAGCAAACGGAATTTTATTGTTATGAAAAACGTCAATCGCTTCAGGAGTACAACCCATATTTGAAACTTCAGCAACATATTGTACACCATTTGCAACTAAAAGTGCAGCATCTTCACCATTCAATTCATTTTGAATTGCTGAAGGCATTGCGATATCACATTTTACTTCCCAAGGTTTTTTACCAGGGAAGAATTCTGCTTCTGGAAATTCTTCAACATACGGCGAAACAATGTCGTTATTTGAAGCTCTTAAAGCCAATAAATAATCTATTTTTTCTTCATCTAAACCATCTTTATCGTACACATAACCATCAGGACCTGATATTGTCACAACTTTACCACCCAATTCTGTTACTTTTAAAGCAACACCCCAAGTTACATTTCCAAAACCTGAGCAACATACTGTTTTTCCTTTAAAGGTATCGTTCTGAGCTTTCAACATATCATTGGTAAAATAAGTGGCTCCAAAACCTGTAGCTTCTGGTCGTATTAAACTTCCACCCCAGTTTAAACCTTTACCGGTTAAAACACCTGAGTTTTCCATTTGTAGTTTTTTATACATTCCGTACATAAAACCAATTTCTCTACCTCCAGTTCCAATATCACCCGCAGGCACATCGGTACTTGGTCCAATTACACGCCACAGCTCTAGCATAAAAGCTTGACAAAAACGCATAATTTCAGCATCTGATTTTCCTTTAGGGTTGAAATCTGAGCCTCCTTTACCACCACCCATTGGCAATGTTGTTAATGCATTTTTAAAGATTTGTTCGAAACCTAAAAATTTCAAAATACTTAAATTCACACTTGGATGTAAACGAATACCTCCTTTGTATGGACCTATTGCATTGTTAAACTGTACTCTATGCCCTAAATTTACATGTACGCTTCCTTCATCATCAACCCAAGAAATTCTAAAGGTTAAAATACGATCAGGTTCTACCAAGCGTTCAATAATTTTGGCTGCTTCGTATTGTGGATTTTCGTTATAGATTGTTTCAATAGACTCTAATACTTCTTGCACTGCTTGTAAGTATTCTTTTTCCCCTGGATGTTTCGTTTCAAGGTTCGTTAGTATCTCATGTACATTCATATTTATATAATTAATGGCTATTAAAATTTAATATTATTTAATTTTAATCAAAAATAATCAAATTAATTACAATATTCACAAAATTAAGAGGTGAATTTTTTCAAATCTGTTACTTTTATTACTTTCAAAATTTACATAAATCCATCAGGAGGTAAGTCATCTACCAATTCCTCTAAAGAAGCTCCTGTTTTTTTCGGATGAATGCCTTCTTTATAAATTACTGCTTTGTTATTTTTACCTTCAATAATAACACTTAAAGGCTCTTTAAAACGAATATGTTTTACATAGGTATCTTCAAAAACAGCTTCTTGTGCATTTAAATAATCTAGGTCTAAAAAACCATCATTTATAAAAGGGTTAATGGTTAAATAACCTACTTTAAATGATGTTAAATTTTGAAAGAAATGTGTTCCCTGACTTGGATCAATTCTAAAATCGTTTAAACCAGCTTCCACAATTATTTTTGCTGAAGAAATTTGCGGCCAAATAACAGGGATTCCTAACCACGGATCGCTTGAACCCCATCTTCCTGGACCAACTAAAATATATTGACTTTCAGTAGCACTAAACATTTTGTTTATTTTCTCTACTGAAGTTGCTATATCTCTTGTATTTGCAGCATTAAAAGTTGATGGTTTTACATATACAAAATCGTAAATATGCTCATATTTTCCATTTCCTAAAGCCGATTCGGAATAAATAATTGCTTCACTTTGTTTAAAATTGCTTGGAATTTTACTCTGATTATCATTGCTTTCAACAATAGGCCTGATTTGTAAAAAACTAAACTCCTTTGGCTCTCCTTTAGGAACATCTAAATTTACCGCAAATTCCATTTCAATAGGATTTCTCATTTCACGCTGACTTATACGCAATAAATCTTGTAAAATTTCAGGTAATGGAAAAGTGTTGTATTTTAACACATGGTCAAATGTAATTACACGTATTCCATCGTGCATTACACCTGGTTTAATTACATTGTTTTGTAAATCGTAGGTTGAAGCTACAAATTTTAGTGACCCATGTTTTTCAGCTTTACGAATGCTAATTTTCTTTTTATTAATGGCTTCAGAAGTTGACGTTTGATAACTCTCTGGATTCATATCTAATCCATAAAAATACTGCTGTGTATCGCGCTGTGTTGACCCTGGAGATGAAAGTTGCAATACTTTTTTAGGATGATAGGGTGAAAAACGCAATACTTTTCCGCCACCAACAATAATCTCACCCAAACCAACAGCAATGTTCGCAATACCTTCATTAGGTTTTTCGTTTCCTATGGGGTAAAAATTGATTGAACGTGCAACCCCTGAAATATTAGGATAGTAAACATCACCGTATTGCTTACCAATTACTTCTTGTAAAATTACCGCCATTTTACTTTCTTCAATGGTATGTGATGTTGCTTTTAAATAAATTTTACTTGCACTAAAAAAAGAAGATGCAATAACCGATTTAACGGCATTACAAACCATCTTTAGCATTTCTTTCTCTTCAGTATTTGGTAACATATATGTTGCAAAAATACCTGCAAATGGCTGGTAATGTGAATCTTCTAAAACACTAGAAGATCTTACCGCTATAGGACATTTAGTGACTTTTAAAAAAGCTTCAATATCTTCAACAACCCAATTTGGTAACGGCTTAGAAATAAATTTCTTTAAAATTTCTTCATCGTTGCTACACTTGTCAACAAAGCGAATTAATTCATGAGTTTCAACAAACTCATCAAAAACATCGGTGCTTAAAACAACCGTTCTAGGGATTGAAATTTTAACATCTTTGTATTGTTGACGTAATTTGTGCTGTTTTAAAAAGGAATCAATAAATGCTAAACCTCTACCTTTTCCACCTAAAGACCCATCTCCAATTCTGGCAAATCCTAAATATTCATCGTATTTATTTTTGTTGAATTTTGAAATAATTCCTCGGGCTCTAAAACCTCTATATGCTTTTATAGCTTTAATTAAATAGGTTCTTGCTTGTTCAGGATCATCAAAATCGTCATATTCAACTTTACTAAACAAATTAGCTAACGGAAATAAAACCCTTGATTTTAACCATTTTGAATACTCACTTCGTTTGGCATGATACGCTATACAATCGGTAGTTACAACGCTTAATGCCTTTTGAAAAGTAGTTAAATCTTTAGCTACCACAAGTACTTTCATTTGAACTGGATCCCAAAATTCAAAATCTCCAAATGAAAAGTATTGATTGATGTAGTTTTTAATTTCTTCTTCTAATGTTTGCGTATGCTTGTATAAAAATTTCCCTTTTAATTCAAGCGCATATTTTTCGTTATTGCTATCTGAAGACTGAATTAAAAATGGAAAATACCGCTTAAAACTTCTCACATATTTTAAAAAATGAAATCCTGCTTTTGCATCTCGTTTTCCTTCTCTAAAATAAGACACATCAGAAATTACACCTAAAAGATTGCTTTTGTATTGTTTAAATAAATGCAAACCTTCTTCATAATTGGTAGCCAATAAAATTTTTGGGCGACCTCTCATTAACATCATTGTTCGGTGCGCATTTAACCCTTCCGACATAAAAGAACGGGTTTGGTTTAGTAGAATTTTATAAAAAATAGGCAAATATTTTGAATAGAACTTTAGTGAATCTTCCACCAATAAAATTGCTTTTACACCAATTTCATTGATGTCTTTTTCGGCATTCATTCTATCTTCGGTTAATTTTATAATCGCTAAAATAATATCTGCGTTTCCATTCCAATGAAAAACATAATCAATATTCCCTGAGCTTTCACTACTTATTTTTTCTCTTAATTGGGTTGAATAATGACTAATGGCCGCAATTGGAACATTAGGAAAAGCTTCCTTAATTTCTTTTGAAGTTTCAACAGTTTTAAAATCACCAATATCTAACCACGTAATTACCAAATCAATTTTATTGGCTTCCATCGCTTTAATGGCACTTTTGGCCGAATTTGCATGCTCAAAGCTTGGTGGGTAACGAAGGTTTAGCGCGGTGTATTCATTAAAAATACGTTCATCAATTCTACCGTCTTCCTCTAGCATATAGTAATCGTAGTTTGAGCAAACTATTAGAATTCTATAAATTCGTTTTTGCATTAATTGCTCAAATGCAACGTCTTCAAATTCATACGATTTTAAATCGGGTAGCGGATTTTTATTCATTATTGAAGTCATTTATTTCCTATGCAAGATATAATTTTTAATAAATTTAAGAAGATTAATTGTAGATATAAAAAAAAGGACCGCAAATTGCAGTCCTTTTTTAAGTATTTTGTAAATATGTTATTTTAACTCACTTGCTCTCCATTAGCTACTGAATCATTTGCTGGTTCAATAAATGCTAGTTTGCCATCAGGAGTATCCGTCATTAAAATCATTCCTTGACTTTCAACACCACGTAATTTTCTTGGAGCTAAATTTACCAAAACAGTGACTTTTTGTCCAATAATGTCTTCAGGCTTAAAACTCTCTGCAATCCCTGAAACAATAGTACGCACATCAATACCAACATCAACTTTTAGCTGTAATAATTTCTTAGTTTTTGGCACTTTTACAGCTTCTAAAATAGTTCCAACTCGCATATCCAACTTCGTAAAATCATCAAATTCAATGGTTTCTTTTTGTGGTTCTACTACTTTATTTTCAGCTTCGTTTGCTAATTTTGTTGCTTCTAACTTATCTAATTGCATTTGAATTTCAGCATCTTCAATTTTCGCAAACAACAATTCAGCTTTTCCTATTTTATGATTTGCTGCAATTAATTCAGTACTTTCTTTAATTGCTTCCCAAGAAATTTCTTCTGAAATATTTAAAATTCCTTTTAATTTATTTGCAGTAAAAGGTAAAAACGGTTCAGCAACAACCGATAAGCCTGTTGCAATTTGCAATGCAACATACATAATGGTTTTTACGCGTTCAGAATCTGTTTTTATTTGTTTCCAAGGTTCTTCATCAGCCAAATATTTATTACCTAATCGCGCTAAATTCATTAACTCTTGCGATGCTTCTCTAAAACGGTAACGCTCTATTGAGCTAGCAATTATTGAAGGAAATTTTTGTAACTTTTCTAAAGTTTCATTATCAATAGCACTAAACTCATTTGGTTCAGGAACAATTCCATCGTAATATTTATTGGTAAGTACTACAACACGGTTTATAAAGTTCCCAAAAATGGCAACCAATTCGTTATTATTTCTTGCCTGAAAATCTTTCCACGTAAAATCGTTGTCCTTCGTTTCAGGAGCATTTGCTGTTAGCGCATAACGCAACACATCTTGCTTTCCTGGAAAATCTTCTAAATATTCATGCAACCAAACCGCCCAATTTTTAGAAGTCGAAATTTTATTTCCTTCTAAATTTAAAAACTCGTTTGCTGGTACATTTTCAGGTAAAATATAACTTCCTTCAGCTTTTAACATCGCCGGGAAAATAATACAGTGAAATACAATATTGTCTTTACCAATAAAATGAACCAATTTGGTGTCTTCATCTTTCCAATATGGTTCCCAATCTTTTCCTTCGCGTGCTGCCCATTCTTTGGTTGATGAAATATAGCCAATAGGCGCATCAAACCAAACGTACAATACTTTACCTTCTCCACCTTCAACAGGCACCGGAATTCCCCAATCTAAATCGCGTGTTACGGCTCTTGGTTTTAAACCGTCATCTAACCACGATTTTACTTGCCCTAGTACGTTTGTTTTCCAATCGTTTTTATGTCCGTTAACAATCCACTCGCGCAACCATTGCTCGTATTTATCTAATGGCAAATACCAGTGTTTTGTTACTTTGGTTGTTGGTGTATTTCCTGTAATTGCAGATTTTGGGTTGATTAAATCTGTTGCATTATGACTAGTACCACAGTGCTCGCATTGATCTCCATAACTTTCTTCGTTCCCACATTTTGGGCACGTTCCAACCACAAAGCGATCTGCTAAAAATTGATTCGCTTCCTCATCATATAATTGCTCAGTAGATTCTTCAATAAACTTCCCTTCATCATATAATTTCTTGAAAAATTCTGAAGCTGTATCGTGATGAATTTTCGCCGAAGTACGCGAATAATTATCAAATGAAATTCCAAAATCACTAAACGATTGCTTAATAATTACGTGGTATTTATCTACAATATCTTGAGGAGTAACACCTTCCTTTTTTGCTTTTAAAGTAATTGGCACACCGTGCTCATCAGATCCACAAATGTACAATACATCGTTACCTGTGTTTCTTAAATAGCGTGCGTAAATATCGGCTGGGACATAAACACCTGCTAAATGACCAATATGAACTGGTCCGTTAGTATAAGGTAATGCTGCCGTTATGGTATATCTTTTTGAATTGCTCATCAATATAAATTTTGAAAGTGCAAAAATACGGATTGTTTGTTAGAAAAGTGAATAGTTGTTTCGGTTTTCGTAATTTGCAAGTTGATTTAGTTAATTTAAAGATGATTCAACCCACATATTTACAAAAAAACGATACTGTTGCCATTGTTTCAACAGCTAGAAAAATTTCTTTACCTGAAATTCAACCAGCAATTGAGTTGCTTAAAAGTTGGGGATTAAAAGTAGTTGTAGGAGAAACTATTGGTTTTGAAGAACATCAATTTGCAGGAACTGATGCGCAGCGCACCGCTGATTTTCAAAAAATGTTAGACAATCAAAAAATTAAAGCAATTTGGTGTGCTCGTGGCGGTTATGGAACGGTGCGAATTATTGATAAATTAGATTTTACTGAATTCAAAAAGAACCCAAAATGGATGATTGGTTATTCAGATATTACCGTTTTGCACAATCACATTCACAATTTGGGTTTTCAAACATTGCACGCAACAATGCCTTTAGATGTTGAAAAAAACCAAAAAAAAGCATTAAATTCCTTGAAAAAAAGTTTGTTTGGAAAACCTATTTCGTATGAAATAAATGCTTCCGAAGAAAATAAAACAGGTAAAACCGAAGGTATTTTAGTCGGTGGAAATTTATCGATGTTGTATAGTTTATTAGGAAGTGAAACCAGTATAAAAACCGACGGAAAAATTTTATTTATTGAAGATTTAGATGAGTATTTATACCATATAGATCGTATGCTTATGAACTTAAAAAGAAACGGGTATTTCAACCATTTAAAAGGTTTAGTTGTTGGTGGAATGACCGATATGCACGACAATGCCATTCCGTTTGGAAAAAATGCAAAAAAAATTATTTTAGATATTGTTTCGGAGTTTAATTTCCCTATTGTTTTTGATTTTCCTGCAGGGCATTTGAAAGATAATAGGGCCTTAGTTTTTGGAAGAAAAGTTGAGTTAGAAGTTAGTGAGGAGAAAACCTCAATTAAATTTTAATTTAAAGTGATTTAAATATTGTTATACTGAACTTGTTTCAAGATATCATTACAAATTAAGAAACATGATAAGATGCTGAAACAAGTTCAGCATGACGATTATAAAAACAAAAAAATGGCTACACACAACGAATTAGGTGAAAAAGGTGAACAACTCGCTGTTGAATTTCTTCAAAAAGAAGGCTATACAATTTTAGAGCGAAATTGGCGATTTAAAAAGGCTGAAGTAGATATTATTGTCCAAAAAGAAGAAGTTTTAGCCGCAGTAGAAGTTAAAACCCGAACTTCAAATTATTTTGGAAATCCACAAGATTTTATAAACCAAAAAAAAATTCAATTATTGGTTGAAGCTATGAATGAATATGTAATTTCTAGAGATCTAGATGTTGAAGTACGTTTTGATATTGTAGCTATCATTCAAAATAAAAACACCACCCAAATTGAACATTTGGAAGATGCCTTTTTACATTTTTAGTTTCCAAAATATGCTTTTACATCAGTAATATAGTCGGGTTTCGCAATTATATTTTTGTTAGCATCTAAAATAAAATAGGTAGGTGTACTTACAATTTCATAATCTTTTGCAATTGCGTTTTCCCATTTTCCTTCACCAAATACATTGGTCCAGTTTTTAAATTTTTCATTATAAACATCAAAACCTAATGTATCTTTTTCAAGCGCCACATCAATAACGTGTATGTTTGATTTATCTTTCAAATACTCATATAAATCTGGCACTTCAACAACACAATGCGAACAGCTTGTACTCCAAAAAACCAACACATACGTTTTAGCCTTATCTATAGCATACAAACTTTTTGTAGTTCCTTTTTCTTCCCAAGTAAAATTTGGTGCTTTTTTTCCAATAGCTAATTTCACGCTTTTAAGAATATTTTCAATATCCTTTTCATTTTTAACCGATTCAGGAAGTTTATTGTAAAAATCAGCAATCAAAAAATCTACTATTTCAACATTCTCATCTTGAGCAAATGAATAAAGTAAGGTAGTGAGAGTAGCTGCTTTTAAGCTTTCATTTTCTGTTATTTTAGCCATTACCTCGTTAATTGCATTTTTATGCAACACGCTTTGTACAGCGCTATCATCAGACACATTTAAATACAATACATAATTTAAAACCGACTCACTTATAATAGCTGAATGTTGCAAATAAGCATCTTCAAAATCTATATAATCAAAAAAATGACTTTTTAAACTATTTAGGTATTCTTGTGGACTTTCAATCAAAGCATTGTTATAATATTTACGGCTTGCTTTTATATAATGCAATGCTAGTTTATTTGCTGCTTTTGTTTCAATTTCTTGTTGAATTTTTTGATAGGTTACCAATGTACTTTTATATAATTCTTCAGAATTCAAACGTTCATTAGCGTTGGTTAAGTTAAAATAAGAATATTGCAGCGAATCTAACTGTTCCTGTAAAGCGTACGTTTTAGTTAAAAAATCTTCATACACTATATTTTCTTCGGAAGTTAAAAACTGTAAGGTTTCAATACTTTTATTTGGGTCGAATTTCAATTCAACATCTTCGTTGTTATAAATAAAATCAACAATGCTATTATTGTCCATTTTGTAACGCAATCTGTACATTCCTTCAGAAGCATTTTCAGGTATTTTAAATTCAAAAACACCATTATTTATGGGTACATTTTGAACATAATTTTGCTTTGAACCTTGTATTTTATACAAAGCTACCCAAGTAACATCGGCATCAACAGGGCTCATAGTTCCCTTAATTGTATGTTGACTTTGACCTATAGTTGCAATAAAAAATAAAATGATGGTGAGTTTTTTTAGCATCACGATTTTTTTAATAATTAATATCCTTTTAAAAATATGTCTTTTTATGCTTTCGCTTTAAGAAAACAATCTTTAAATTAACTCCTGCTGTTTAAAATAAAGCACAATAGATTCTTTCATTAAAACGGTTTGTTCTCCTGGTTTTAAAATAGGTAATTCTTCTACAACTTTATAATGCGGCCAACCTTCATCATCAAAAAAATCGAATTCATAATAGCCAAAAGGCTCTAATAAACGGCAAATTGCAATGTGCATTAAATTTACTTTATCATCCTTTTTAAACTCAATAGCGCCTTTTCCTAATTCCTGCACACCTATTAAATAAATAATAGCATCTAAATTTAACTGCTCGCCTTCTCCAAATTTAGCAGCAAGTATGGCTACTATTTGTTCCCAATCTTCTTTTAATTGTTGATCTCTTGACATTTGATTTTTTTAGTTAGGCAACAAATATACAAATCCATTCATGTATATTTACAAAAACAATTATATGAATACGTTTGATATTATTTTAGCAGCACTCTTAATATTTGGATTTGTTAGAGGATTATTAAAAGGCTTATTTGTTGAAGTTGCTTCGCTTGTAGCTTTAGTTGCCGGAATTTACGGCGCTATTCACTTCTCCTTTTTTGTTGGAGACTATTTAAAAGACTACGTTTCTTGGGAAGAACGCTATATTACCATAGTTTCGTTTGCCATTACATTTGCTATTATTGTTTTAGTAATTGCATTATTAGGTAAAGCACTTACAAAAATAGCCGATTTTGCAGCGTTAGGACTGTTAAATAAAATTTTGGGAGGCGTATTTGGTGCACTTAAAATTGGACTTATTTTAAGTATTGTGCTTATTGTTTTTACAAAATTAAACGATACTATTCCGTTTATTTCTGATGAACAAAAAGACGATTCCATTTTATATGAACCCGTGAAAGATTTAGCACCTACCTTGTTTCCTGGCTTTTTAAAAGTTGTAGAAGATGAAGCTAAAGATATAGATGTTTCGGTTTAAAGTTTGTTAGTTTTTGTTTTTTCAACGTCTAAAAGTTTATAAAAAATTAACCAATGTTGAAAAAAAACCTTTTTTATACCTTTTTAGCCATCGCTTTTGTTTTAGTAGTAAACTGTGCTCCAAAAGAAACACCAACTT
Source organism: Lutibacter agarilyticus (assembly GCF_900188235.1). Taxonomy (GTDB): domain Bacteria; phylum Bacteroidota; class Bacteroidia; order Flavobacteriales; family Flavobacteriaceae; genus Lutibacter; species Lutibacter agarilyticus. Next base: position 221,742 of record NZ_FZNT01000002.1, read on the forward strand.
CCTCAATTTCAGGAACTATTGAAAATCTGGAGAAAAACTATGTAATCCTTTCAAAAGTTATAGATATCCAACAAAAAACAACAACCGTATTAGATACCATTTTAATTGATAAAAGTGGCAAATTTCAAATTAATAATCTTGAAACTCCTAACATTTACAACTTAACTTTTAACCATAAAAAAACTATTCAATTAGCTATTGACAACAACCAAACAGTTGAAATTAAAGGCACAAATTTAGACAGTTTAATTATTAGTGGATCAAAAGATACTGCGCTTTTATTGGCTTATGAGAACTTCAGAAAAGAATCGTTGAACCGTTTGGTTTATTCGGTTCGAAAAGAAATTTCAAACCATAAAAAGGAAAAAGCTTCCGAAGAAAAAATTGCAACATTAAGAAGCTTAGAAATTGAAAACTACAATAAACATTTAGTTGAATTAACTGTTTTTATTGAAGAAAAAATGGGAACATCTATTGCTATTTACCCAACTTCAATTCGGTGGAATGGCGAAAATTTAGCAGCGTACACTACAATTGTTTCAAATTTTAAAGCTACGCATCCTACTTCTGAAATCACTTCAAAATTAGAAAAACGGATAGCTCTGCTACAAAAAACAACCGTTGGAAGTATCGTTTCTAACATTAAAATGCCAACAAAAGAAGGAACTTTAATTGAACTTAATAACATAAAAGGAACTTACACCTTGATTGATTTTTGGGCTAGTTGGTGTCCACCTTGCAGATCTGAAAGTAAGATACTTTCTGAATTATACAATACATATAAATCGAAAGGTTTTGAAATTTATGGTATCTCTTTAGATGCTAAAAAACAACGTTGGTTAGATGCTTTAGAAAAAGACAACAGAGTATGGCCAAATGTTTCAACTGTTGAAGGTTTTAATACACCTGTTGCTATTGAGTATGGAATTACGGCGTTGCCAACCAATTTTATAATAGATGCTGAAGGAAAAATTGTAGCCTCAAATATGCACGGAGAACACTTAAAAAAGTTTGTTGAAGTTTTGTTTTAGAACAAAACCTGTTAGGCTTAAATCTCTTTTAATTCTTGGTCATTTATCCAGCCCACTTTACCATCGGCTATTTTTATTTTTTTCCAATTATCTAATTCGTCTAAAATAATCACTTTTGTGCCTTCGTGTAATTCAAAAACCTCTTCGCTTGAAGGTGTTGGTGCGTTCTTTATTTCTGCTTTTGTAGCAAAAATTATAGCCACTCTATTTTTTTGAACAGTTTCATAATTTTGAAATGCAAAAAACACACTTACAAGCATTACAAACACCGCAAAAATAGTGGTATTGAAGTACAATAATTTCTTTCTAGTTCCTCCTGAAAAATGATATAACAAAAATAAAAATGAAGCTAAAAATGAAGCTATAACTGCAATTAACGCCCACGTATCAAAAGGTAATTTTTGAATTACGTTTATTGAAAATCGTTGCAATACTGTTTTTGGTAATTCTTCAATAACATCAATCGTCATTCTTTTTGCAAAAGCTAAATTAAATGCGGCATCTTCATTTGCTGGATTTAACTTCAACGCTTTTTCATAATAAAAGATCGCCGGAGCTACTTTATTTAATTTATAGTAGGTGTTTCCTAAATTAAAATATAAATCGCTCGACTCTAATCCTTGTTCTTCAATAGCTAAATATACCCCTAATGCACGCTCGTAATTAGCTTCCTTATAAAATGTATTAGCTTCAGCAAATAACTTCTCTGGAGCCTGCGAAAAAGCACCTAAACTTAAAAACAACAACACTATTAAAACAACATGCTTCATCTTATAAATATTTGTCAATTTTAGTTATTACTTCTTTTGCTTTTTCTAATTCTTGCGTCATTTTTACATTGGTGGTTGGTGTGTATCGTGCAAAATCACAATCGTTTAACACCGCCATAAACTCTTCAATAGTTGAAAGTTCAACCCCTTTATTTTGTAAAATTTCAGTAATTTTTTCTTTTGAAATATCAGACGTTTCTACATGTAATTTCGCTTTTAAGAAATTGTGTAATGCTTTTTCTAAAGCTATGTAAAATGCTTCTTGATTTCCTAATTGTTTTTTAGCTTGGGATAAATATTTACGCGCCAATCTATCGGCCTTTCTAATTTTATTTCCAAATACGTCTCCTGCTCTTTTTGCTCGTCTTCTTCCAATAAAAATCCCAATTGGAATGGCTAAAAATGGCAATAACAGTAATAACCAAAATTGTTTTGAGTGTAAAAATTCCTTTTTTTGTTTTGTTTCAAACGTGCTTTTTAAAGCAATAAATCTAAAATTATTATCGTTGGCAACTACTTGCTGTTTTGTGATAAAACTTGAATCGGCATTTGTTGTTGGAATTTCTTTTCCTTCTAACACATCCACAATAATAGGATCAATGTTTACCGTTTTATATTGCTTTTCTTTTGGGTTGAAGTAAGAAAAACTAACTGCTGGTATTTTATATTTTCCTTTGTATTGTGGAACCACAGTGTAGGTGTCTGAAATACTTCCTCGTAAACCGCTTAAAGATGTTACTACTTTCTCTTTATGCTCTGGCGTATAAACTTCTAATTCAGCAGGGGTAGTTATTTTTGGGATTTCAAATAATTTTAAATTTCCACGTCCTGAAACTTCCACAACAATTTGAGCTGCATCGTTTGCTTTTAATTGATTTTTATTTGTTGCTACCTTAAAATCAAATTCTCCAACGGCACCTGTAAAGTCAATTGGTTTTCCTTCAATAGGTAAGGCTTGTACATTTACATTTCTTACCAAAGATTGTGCTGAATAACTAATATTTTTAGTAATCATATTCCCAAAAAAGTCACCTCTTCCTGTTGGAATACCTACGGAAAAGTCCATTTTCATAGGTTCAATAATCAGTTTTCCTTCTCTCTGCGGAATTAAAACTGCTTTTTTCAACACTATATACCGGTAACTTTCTCCATTATACGTACCTTTTTGAACGTTTATTTCTTTTACTTCAATATCTTGATTCCAAAAACCATTGTACTGTGGCGACTCACTTACACGCCAATCGTTTACGCTAATATTTTCGCTTACATACAGCTTATAAACCACATAAATACCTTCGCCAACATAAGGTTTCATATTAGAAACCTCAGCCACTAAATGAATGTTTTGCTGGGCAACATATTGCGGATTATTAGGATCTTTTGGAATTTCAACTTCTTTGGTAACGGTGATTTTAACTGGATTTGAGCTAATGGTTTTATCCTTATACTCAATCTTCGCAGATCCAATGGTAAATTCACCTACTTTTGTAGGTTCAACAATATAAACATACGATTGAGAATAGCTTGTTTTTCCATTGATCCAAGATTGATTAACGGAAGAACTTGGACCGCCAACAACTTTAAAATTAGCAAAAGATGGCGGTTTAAAATTATCGGCACCTTGCTTATTTACTGTAAACTGAATTTTAAATCGTTGATTAACGCCCAGCTTACTTTTACTCACAGAAGTCGTAAACTCAATTTGAGCAAACATTACTTGTGTTACAAACACTAAAATACTTAGTATGAAAAACTTTTTAAATTTCATTTTTAATTACCAGTCTTTTTCTTGTTTAATTTTTTTGCCTTGCGCTTTTTGTTCGTTTAATTTTTTCTGAGTTTTATTTTCCTCGTTATTCATGGCATCTAATAACTGTTTCATTTGCTCAGGCGATAGTTGGTTTGGCCTAGGTTTTTGATCTTTTTGATCTTCTTTTTTATCTTCCTGATTCTTTTGTTGATCACTTTTATCGTCTTCCTTATCCTCTCCTTTATCTTTATCTTTTTGATCTTCTTTCTTTTCGTCGTCTCCGCCTTCTTTATCTTTCTGATCTTTGTTTTTATCGTCTTTATTATCCTTGTTGTCTTTGTTATCTTTATTGTCCTTATTATCTTGATTTTGTTGTTCTAACAACTCTTGCGCCATTGCTAAATTATAGCGCGTTTCTTCGTCTTTTGAATTATTTCTTAAAGAATTCTTAAAGGCAGCAACAGCTTTATCATATTGTTTTTCCTTCATAAAAGAATTTCCCATATTATGATATGCTTCGGCTTTGCTCATTTTATCTGGCGCTGTTTTTTCTAAAATTTCAAATTGTGCAACCGCCTCTTTATTTCGGTCTTGTTGATAAATGGCATTTCCTAAATTATACGATGCTTTTGGATAATTTGGATTTTTTGACAACGCTTTTTTATAAGCAATTTCAGCATCTCCAAACTTTAACTGATTGTACAATTTGTTTCCTTCTCTTACATCTTCTCTTGCTTCACGTTCTAATTTTTCTTGATTTTTCTCTTGAGAAAAACCCATACAAGTAAAAAACAAAAACGCTATGAATAAACTATTTCTCATTCTTTTCAGTTTGATTAAATAAATTTAATTTTTGAACCCATTTTGTTTTCTTTTCTAATAACAAAACATCTATTACTAAAAACAATAGTGCAAAACCAATAAACCATTGAAATTGGTCTTTATAATCTGCAAATTGTTTGGTTTCGAACTCACTTTTTTCAGCTTTCACTAGCAAGTCTTCAACTATGTCAATTGTCTCTTGTGTTTTATTCCCGTTGATGTATTTTCCATTCCCTTCATCAGCGATGGTTTGCAACATTGAAGGATTCATTTTAGTTATTACAACTTCGCCTTTATTGTCCTTTTTATAAGAAATGACTGTTCCGTTTTCTTTGATTGGAATTGGACCTCCATTTTCAGTTCCAACACCAATGGTGTAAATTTTAATTCCTTGTTCAACGGCATCTTTCGCCAAACTTGTGGTACTTTCTTCGTGGTCTTCACCGTCTGAAACTATAAATAAAAACCTATTTGTTTGTTCATCATTATCAAAGTAAGTCATTCCTCTTCCAATAGCATCATTAATGGCTGTTCCTTGACTTGAAACCATATCAGGATCTGCATTTTGTAAAAACATTTTTGCAGCAGCGTGATCCGTTGTTATTGGTAATAATGGATATGAATTTCCGGCATAAATAATAATTCCAATTCTATCACTTCCTAATTTCTCAATAATTCGGGTAATAATTTGTTTTGATTTATCCAATCTGCTCGGCGCAATATCTTCGGCCAACATACTTTTTGAAACATCTAACGCAAATACAATATCAACTCCTTGACGTTTTACAGTTTCTAACTTTGTACCCATTTTTGGGTTTGTTAATGAAATAACTAAGAATGCCAATCCTACACAAATAACTATAATTTTTAAGAACGATTTAAACGTTGATTGTTCTGGACTTAATTTTTGAATTAACTCGCTATTTGCAAATTTTTTCTGTGTTCTTTTTTTCCACCAAAACACCAACAAAAACAGTACAAATACTACTGGAATAATTGCTGAGTAAATAAAATATGTTGGTTCTTCTATTTGATACATTTTTTTTGGTTTAAAGGTTTAAGGGTTAAAAAGTGTAATTGTTATCTGCTTATTTATGCTTTTCGTAAAGCATTTAACGTTCGATATATTTTACCTATTTCAATCCTTAATTTTTCAACTTCATTATATAAAACTTTTAAATATGGTGTTTCTTAATGCCACTTCAAGCAAAATAAATAAGCCTGCTAAAATAACTAGCATTCTATATCTTTCTTGATAATTGTAATATTTAAATTCTTCTATTTCTGTTTTTTCTAATTTGTTAATTTCTTCGTAAATAGCTTTCAGTTTGGTATTATCTGTTGCTCTAAAATATTTCCCTTCGGTTTCTTTGGCTATGTATTTCAATAAATCTTCGTCAATTTCAACTGGAGAACTTCTAAATAATAGCTTTCCTGTTTGGGGGTCTTTTGCATACGGAAAAGAAGCCGTTCCGTTGGTTCCTAGACCAATAGTGTATACTTTAATATCTAAACCAACTGCCAATTCAGTAGCTGTTTTTGGATCTACAAAACCGGTATTATTTACACCATCGGTTAATAAAATAATTACCTTACTTTTTGCTTTACTTTCTTTTAATCGGTTTACTGCAGAACCTAAACCCATTCCAATGGCAGTTCCACCATCAAGATCTCCCCATTTAATTTCAGAAATGGTATTCCTTACAATTCTTTTATCGCTTGTAATTGGTGTTTGCGTAAAACTTTCTCCTGCATATACCACAATTCCTATTCTATCATTTGGACGTTGATTTACAAACTCATTGGCTACTTTTTTCAATGCTTCCAATCGGTTTGGTTTTAAATCGCGTGCCAACATACTTGCCGAAACATCAATTGCCATTACAATATCAATTCCTTTATTTGTTTTTGTACGCGAACTTACCGATACGTTTCTTGGACGCGCCAACGCAACAATTAGTAACGACAAAGCAACCAACCTAAAAACATACAATAGCGGCTTTAATTTTGAAACTATTGAAGGTTTTGCTTGAAAACCTTTTGTACTTGCTATTGTTAATGCTGCACTGTTGGTATTACGTGTTAAAAAATACCAGATTGCTAATAACGGAATTAGCACTAGCAACCATAAAAAACCCGGATTTAAAAATTCAAAATTACTCCCCATCTTTTTCTTCTTCTTTTATAGGTTCTTCCTCTTTAACAGGCTTTAAACTCTGTAAAATTCGTTCTGAAATATTTCTATGCCCTCTAATTTCTTCTACAATTGGTTTCGATTTTGCAAACTTCACCAAATCGGCACTTTGTAATACTTCTTTTAACTCTGCAATGGTTTCTTTTGAAATGCCTAATTTACTAGATTCGTTAAAATCGTTGATAGTCTCAATTAACTCATTTGTGGTTGATTCTAATGCTGGAATTTTAATATCCTTTTCTATATATGTTCTTACAATATCTGTTAATTCCGAATAGTAAATTTTAACCTTATTTTGTTTCAACAACTCTTTTTCATCTAATTCTTTTAAACGTTGTAGCGCTTCCTGAATTGGTTCAACATATACAACTGGTGCAGCTTTTTTCACTTTCTTTCTAAAAACGAAGTATAAAATAACCGCGATAATTAAAAAGATTGGAATTAACCACCAAAATAAATGTTTGTAGTCATCAAAGGTTTTAGGTTCTCTTTGAATGGATTTAATAGGAAACATTTTTTGCTTTGTGGTATCTACTTTTACCGTAGTTACATTAATTAGCAAAGAATCTATTAAAAATGGTTTGTTGTTGATTAAAACGCTTTGCTTCGGAATTAAATATTTACCGCTGTCAAAACTTGTTAGTAAATAGCGTTTTTCGAATCTATTTTTTAAGGTATCAACTGGCAACATTTCAACAACCTCAACCTTCCCTAAACTATCTAAATTTAATTTTGGAAACATAATATCTCCGCTTGCTGCTACCGATATTTTATATTGAATTTGTTCTCCAATTTTAATATTGGTAGTGTCTACTTCCATTGAAACTGGGTTTTCTTGCGAAAAACCAACCCAACTAACAAAACATACTATATAAACTAGAAATTTCTTCATTGTTATTTTCTTCAATTCTTTCAAATTCATCATCTATCTTGCTCCTTTGTGTTTAAAATAGCCTAATAGTTTTTTCACATAACTTTCGTCAATTCGAGAACTTATGGTTCCTGACCCACTATGACTAAATGATTTTTCGAAATAATCAACTGATTGTAAATAATGCGCTTTATAGGCGTTTCTAACACTTTTTGAAGCGGTATTTACCAACATAGTTTTACCTGTTTCGGCATCTAACATAGGCACCATTCCTAAATTTGGAATAGCAGCGTCATGTTTATCAAATACTCTAATTCCGGTAACGTCATGTTTTCTACCTACTATTTTTAACGTATGCTCGTAGTGCGTATCCATAAAATCTGAAAGCACAAAAACAATGGCTTTCTTTTTCATTACTTGTGATAAAAACTTTAGCGCATTGTTGACACTTGTTTTTGAACTTTTTGGCTTGAACTCAATTAATTCTCTAATAATTCGAAGTACGTGGCTTTTTCCTTTTTTTGGTGGAATAAATAATTCTATTTCATCCGAAAACAATAACAAACCAACTTTATCATTATTTTGAGTTGCTGAAAATGCTAAAGTTGCTGCTATTTCGGTTATGGTATCTCGTTTAAATTGTTGTTGTGTCCCAAACATTTCTGAACCTGAAATATCAACCATTAACATCATTGTTAATTCTCGTTCTTCTTCAAAAACTTTTATATAAGGTTCATTATAACGTGCTGTTACATTCCAATCAATAGCTCTAACATCATCTCCATATTGGTATTGTCGTACTTCAGAAAAAGTCATACCTCGTCCTTTAAACGAACTGTGGTATTCGCCTGAAAAAATATGATCAGACAAACGACGTGTCTTAATCTCTATTTTACGAACTTTTTTTAGTATTTCTTTGGTATCCATTGTTTAAAGTTTACAGTATTCAATTGCAGTATTCAGTTGTTCAGTTTTTAAAAAACTGCCAACTGCGGCTATTCACTGTGAACTACTAAGGTACTTCTACTTGATTTACTATTTGATTGATAATGTCTTCTGAGGTTACATTTTCAGCTTCCGCTTCGTAGGTAATTCCAATACGGTGACGTAAAACATCATGCACAACTGCACGTACATCTTCAGGAATTACATATCCTCTTCGTTTTATAAATGCATAACATTTTGCTGCCATAGCTAAGTTTATACTTCCACGAGGAGATGATCCAAAGCTTATTAAACCTTTTAAATCTGGTAAGTTATATTTTTCAGGATAACGTGTTGCGAAAATAATATCTAAAATATATTTCTCAATTTTCTCATCCATATAAACTTCCTTAACAGCGCTTCTAGCTCTGTTAATTTGTTCTATAGAAGCTACCGCATTTACTGTTCCAAAACTTCCTGATAAATTAGCACGCATTATTAATTGCTCTTCTGCAATTTTTGGGTAATCAATCACTGTTTTCAGCATAAAACGGTCTACTTGCGCTTCTGGTAAAGGATATGTTCCTTCTTGCTCTACAGGGTTTTGAGTTGCCATTACTAAAAAAGGCTCGTCTAACTTAAAAGTAGTATCTCCAATAGTAATTTGGCGCTCTTGCATTGCTTCTAACAAAGCTGATTGTACTTTTGCTGGTGCACGGTTAATCTCATCAGCTAATACAAAGTTTGCGAAAATAGGCCCTTTTTTTATGGTGAAATCGTTGTCTTTTACACTGTAAATCATAGTTCCAACAACATCGGCTGGCAATAAATCGGGTGTAAATTGAATTCTGCTAAAATCACCTTGAACTGCTTTTGCCAAAGTGTTAATAGCTAGTGTTTTTGCTAATCCGGGAACCCCTTCTAACAAAATATGTCCGTTCCCTAATAAACCAATAAGCAAACGCTCAATCATGTGCTTTTGACCAACAATTACCTTGTTCATCTCCATCACCAATAAATCTACAAATGCGCTTTCTTTTTCAATCTTCTCATTGATAGCTTTAATATCTACCGAAACATTATTTTCAATCATTTTGTTTTTTTTTAACCGCGTGAATTTAATACACTTTTTTAGAGCATGCAAATAGCACAAATATTTTTTAAAACGTTGTTAAAAATTGGTTAAAAAATGAAGTAAATAGTGAGGTTTAGCAGGTTTTTAACACCAATTGCTTACCTTCAAAAACAGCGTAGGTAAAATAGCTTACCCAATCGCCTGTATTTATGTATTTTGAGTTGTTTGAGATTGAAATTTCTAGTGGTAAGTGTCGGTGTCCGAAAATAAAAAAATCGTAGTGTTTTTCGGTCAGTTTCTTTTTACAATACAACACAAGCCATTCATTTTCTTCACCCAAAAACTTTACATCGTCATCTCCTGAAATTAATTTATTTTTTACTGATAAATATTGTGCTAAAGAAAGCCCAATATCTGGATGTAACCAACGGTACAACCATTTTGAAAAAGGATTGGTAAACACTTTTTTCATGCGTTTATAACCTTTATCTCCCGGACCTAAACCATCTCCGTGACCTATTAAAAAAGTTTTATTGTTAAAGGTAAATTCTTTAGGGTGAAAATATACAGGAATATTTAACTCAGTTTCAAAATAATCACGCATCCATAAATCATGATTTCCTACAAAAAAATAAATTTGAATACCGCTATCTTTCAACTCGGCTAATTTTCCTAAAACCCGCACAAAACCCTTAGGTACTGCTTTTTTGTATTCAAACCAAAAATCGAAAAGATCGCCTAATAAAAAAAGAATTTCGGCATCTTGTTTAATTTCGTTTAACCAGTTAACGAATTTTTGCTCTCGAATTTTACTTTTTTCAACAGTAGGCGCACCAAAATGTTGATCGGATGCGAAATATATTTTCTTTTTAATTTCCAAAGTATAATGGATTCTTTAGGCTTCTTTAAGCAAAACTACTCTTTATTTTTTTCGTTTTCTAATTCTAACACTTTTAAAACCATATTATCATTGGTTAGAGTAATCATAAAAAAACCTGTATCATCAAATAAATTACGAGCTATAAATGCATTTAAATAGCGCTTTAAATTTTCTTTTTCATTTGGAGACATTGGAACATTTAAATCTAATTGATTTACATACTTATTAAAAACCTTGTTATCAGTATCAAAATTTTGAACAAAATCTTTTAACTTCCAAGTTTGCATTTTTTCTCTATTGCTATCAATGTATTTAAATGTAAAATCGTTTAACCCACCATGCAATTTATTACTATATGTGTTTAACGTATCAATTGGTACAAAAACATCAGGAATAATACCTCCACCACCGTATACAATTTTACCTTTTGGCGTTGTGTATTTTAATGAATCGTTTACTTTTATGCTGTCTCTTGAAATTAATTCTCCGTTATGAATTCTTTCAACATAATCATTTCCGTAAGCATTTGGAGTTTCGTTGCTGTATGGTTTTTGAATAGATCTTCCTGTTGGAGTATAATAGCGAGATGTTGTTAAACGCACCGCAGAACCATCACCTAAATCCATTTCTTGTTGCACTAATCCTTTCCCAAACGAACGACGACCAACAATGGTTCCTTTATCATTATCTTGAAGTGCACCTGCCACAATTTCACTTGCTGAAGCTGAATTTTGATCAATTAAAACATATACATTTCCATCTTCAAAACTTCCACGTTGTGTTGCAAAAGATCTATCAACTTGACCTCTCTTATTTTTAGTGAAAACAATTAATTTTCCATCTTCTAAAAATTCATCAACAATACTGTTTGCGATATCCATAAAACCTCCAGGGTTCCCTCTTAAATCAAGCACCAAAGAAGTCATTCCTTTAGAAATAAGTTCTTCTAAACCTTCTTTAAACTCGTTGTAAGTAGTTCTTGCAAATCGCTCTACTTTAATATAACCTAATGAAGAATTGATCATAAAATGAGCTGAAACACTTTTTAAAGGAACTTCACCACGAACAATAGGGAATTGAATTACCTCATCATTGGTACGACGATAAACCGACACATTTACATTTGTTTCGGGCTCTCCTTTTAATGATTTTAAAATAGCTGCACTAATTTTCCTATCGGCTAGAATGGTTCCTTCTTCATTCTCAAGTACACCTGCTTTTTTTAATAATTTTTTTCCGAAGAGCGTATCGTTATCTGCTGAAAGAATTCGATCTCCTGCTTTAATTCCTGCTTTTTCACTAGGACCACCTTCAATTACACTATTAACGGCAATTGAATCTTGATACATTAAAAACGAAACACCAATACCTACAAATTTACCTTGCATATTTTCGGTAACTTGTTGTAAATCTTCTTTTGGAATATATACAGAATGTGGATCTAATTTTACCAGCATATTTGTAATAGCTCCGTCTAATAACTCATCGGTATCAACTTCATCAACATAATCGTAATTAATATAATTGATTAGTCTTTTAATTTTAGCTTCTTTATTATTAGAGCTAAATAAAACCGATTTATTATTAAAATTTAAATTACTTCCAATAAAAACTCCTAAAGCTACTGCTACACCTATAAAAAATGGAAAATATACTGTTGCTTTTTTCATTATAAATTTTTCAAATAAGTTAACTCTACACCCGCTTTTTTCAAAAAGTCAATTCCTGTAGTATCTTTATATTCATTGGCATAAACAACTCGTTTTATTCCTGATTGATGAATTAGCTTGCTACACTCTTTACAAGGCGATAGTGTAATATATAAGGTTGCTCCTTTACAAGATTGTGTGGAAGCTGCTACTTTTAAAATTGCATTTGCTTCTGCATGTAAAACATACCATTTTGTATAGTTTTCATCATCTTCACAGCAGTTTTCAAAACCCGATGGAGTTCCATTATAACCATCAGAAATAATCATTCGGTCTTTTACAATTAAGGCTCCCACTTGTTTCCTATCGCAATACGATAATTTTGCCCACTCTAACGCCATTCTCATATAGGCTGTATCGTACTTTAATTGTTTTTTCTTTTTCATTTTTTTGATATTGCTACGAAAATAGTAAGATTCTTATAATTACACCGTTAAAAATTTACCAAATCCAGTTATTAATTAACATTGGAATAGTTACACCAATTACTATTGAAGAAATAATTAGTATCCAATCGCGCTTTGAAAAACGAAATATTGTTTGAAAAATAAATCCTAAAAGTAAGATTAAAATTACAATAACTACCTGAGCTAATTCAACCCCTAAAGCAAACTCTAACAGTGGAATTAATTTTGTGGTTGAAGAACCAATTAACATTTTAAAGTACCCTGAAAATCCTAAACCATGAATCAACCCAAAAAATAATGCAAAAAATAAATTGGTATTTGTTTTGGTATCTTTTGACGCTGTTTTAGCATAAAAAATATTCACCAATGCTGTTACAAATATGGTTAATGGAATTAAAAATTCTATCCAAACTTTACTAACTGAAACTACATTATACGCTGCTAGCACTAAAGAAATAGTATGGCCAATTGTAAAGAGTGTAATTAGCCAAAATATTTTCTTCCAGTTTTTAAAATCATATACTACAGTTAGGGCAATTAAAAAAAGTACGTGATCATATGCTCTCCAGTCTAAAACGTGAAAAAAGCCTTCTTTTACAAAAAAGATTAAATTATCCATGGGGGTTTAAATTAAGTTGCTCAAATATAGAAAATGTTAGTTATTCAAGGATTACTGAAACCAATTATTTACAATAGCTAGCTCAATTGGCTTTGCAGTTTTATGTATAAATTCGTTTTTAGCAGCAGCATACTCGTAATCCTTTCCCCATTCTTCATAATTTTCTGCAACTTGTTTTATGCTTTCGCAAACATATAAAACTTCTTCATTAGTAATTGTTGGGTGAATAGACATACGAATCCAACCTGGGCGCTCGGTTAAGCAACCTTCAACAATTTGTTTTTCTATATCTTTTGAAGTTTTTTGATCTACGTGCAATAAAAAATGTCCGTAAGTTCCAGCACAAGAACAACCTCCACGTGTTTGCACCCCAAAACGATCATTCAACAATTTCACAATTAAATTGTAGTGTACTTTTTCAATAAAAAAAGAAAAAATTCCTAAACGATCTTTGTGCTGTTCGGCTAAGATTTTAAGGTTTGGTATGTGCTGTAATTTTTCAAAAACAATTTCATTAATCTCGTGCTCTCTATCCAATATATTTTGAACACCCATTTTATCTTTTAACTGAATAGCCAACGCAATTTTAATACTTTGTAAAAATCCGGGTGTACCGCCATCTTCACGTGTTTCAATATCATCAATATAATCGTGATCTCCCCAAGGGTTTGTGTAATTTACAGTACCACCTCCTGGGTTGTCAGGTATCATATTCTTATACAATTTTTTATTAAATACAAGCACTCCTGAAGTACCTGGCCCACCTAAAAATTTATGCGGAGAAAAGAAAACAGCATCTAAATAAGCCGTTTCATCTTCAGGATGCATATTTATATCAACATACGGTGCTGAACACGCAAAATCAACAAAACAAAGTCCGCCATATTCGTGAATAATTTTAGCAATTTGATGATAATCAGTTCTAATTCCTGTTACATTTGAACACGATGTTACTGAAGCAATTTTAATAGGACGCTCTTTGTGTTCTTCTAGTAATTTTTTAAAACTTTCAAAACAAATTAAACCAGACTCTTCACAAGGAATTATAGCTACATCGGCAATAGTTTCTAACCAAGAAGTTTGGTTAGAGTGATGTTCCATGTGCGAAATAAAAACAATTGGTTTTAATTCTTTTGGCACATTTGTAAATTCCTTTAAATTTTCAGCAACCTTTAAACCTAAAATACGTTGAAACTTATTTACAACGCCTGTCATTCCTGTTCCGTCAGTTATCAAAACATCATCAGCACCTGCATTTACATGTGCTTTAATAATGCTTCTAGCTTTGTGGTAAGCCATTGTCATTGCAGAGCCTGTAATAGAAGTTTCGGTATGAGTATTTGCAACAAAAGGACCAAAATCATTCAGCAATTTTTCTTCAATAGGTCTGTATAATCTTCCACTTGCGGTCCAATCGGTATAAATAATATCTTTTGTTCCACAAGGAGATTCAAAAGAAGCATTAACACCTACAATGTTTTTTCTGAACTGCTGAAAGTAGTTTTCTAAATCTGATTTATTTTCTAAAATACTCATTACAATTAATCAATTTATTTAAAGTTTGAAATACCCTCTTTTAACCATTCATGGTATTCATCAACATTAGGAGTATAAGCCGCTGGTTCATTTAAATTTTCTTCATTTAAATCCATTAACACATAAAACGGTTGTGCGTTTGCGCCAAATTTTAAGGTTTGTAATTCGCTCCACTTTTGACCAATATATTTTAACTTTTTCCCCGGACGCAATTTTGAATCTATCACTTCATTATTTGGCAATGGTCTTTTATCATCAACATATAAAGAAATTAACACTACTTCATTTCTTAAAATTGGTAAAATTTTATCTTTTGCCCACACGTTTTGTTCCATTTTTCTACAATTTACACAAGCGTGCCCCGTAAAATCGAGCATAATAGGTTTGTTTACTTTTTTGGCATACGCAACACCTAAATCGTAATCGTTAAAAGCTAAAATATTATGCGGTGGCATTAAATGCGCACCTTCAGGAATTTCAGCATGCGCATCTCCAATTTCTAAACCATCACTTAATTTTGTAAATCCAACACCGTAAGGCGATTCACTGTAATGTTGCGCTGGCGGAAATGCACTTATTAAATTTAATGGCGCCCCCCAAAGTCCAGGTAACATATACAATGTAAATGTTAAGGACAACAATCCTAAACTTAATCTTCCTACGGAAATATGTGTTAATGGAGAATCATGTGGCAATTGTATTTTTCCGAAGAGATACAGCGCCAAAACTCCAAAAATAGCAATCCAAATAGCAATAAACACTTCGCGTTCTAACCAATGTAATTGCAGCACCAAATCGGCGTTTGATAAAAATTTAAATGCCAGGGCTAATTCTAAAAATCCTAAAACTACTTTTACTGTATTTAACCATCCACCAGATTTTGGTAACGAATTTAACCATCCTGGGAATGCCGCAAATAATGCAAATGGAATTGCCAAGGCTAATGAAAACCCTAACATTCCAATAATTGGTCCTACCTGATTTCCACCGGCAGCAGCTTCAACCAATAAAGTACCAACAATTGGCCCTGTACACGAAAATGAAACAATTGCTAAAGCTAATGCCATAAAGAAGATTCCAATCATTCCACCTCTATCAGCTTGCGCATCAACTTTGGTTCCCCAAGAGCTTGGTAATGTAATTTCGAAAGCACCTAAGAATGAAACTGCAAAAACAATTAACAATAAAAAGAATACTACATTAAACCAAACATTTGTTGATAGCGCATTTAACGCATCAGCACCAAAAATTGCACTTACTAAAGACCCTAACAACACGTAAATAATAACAATTGATAAGCCGTAAATAATTGCATTTTTAATACCTTGAGCCTTGCTCTTACTTTGTTTTGTGAAAAAGCTAACAGTCATAGGAATCATAGGGAAAACGCACGGTGTTAACAATGCTGCAAACCCTGAAAAAAAGGCGATGATAAAAATCCCCAACAAACTTCTGTCTGAAGATTTCTTTTTTTCTTGTTTTACAACTGTATCGGTTTTTGCCTTATTATCGCTCGTTATAATTCCATTTTTTGAAATTGAAAACTCTAAATCAATAAAAGTTGGTGGTAAACAGTTGGAATCGTCGCACACCATAAATTCAACTTCACCTACAATTAAAGCACCTTCAGCATTCAATAATTTTATACGTTGTTTAAAAGTAGCACTGTTTTCAAAATATTTAATTTTCATATTAAAAACAGAATCGTCAACTGTATGCCCTTCTTCTTCGGAAGTTTCTCCTATTAACTCAAAATCTTCTGAAGCTGTAAACGCAAAAGATGTTGCAATTGGACCATCTTCAGGTACATTTTGAGAGTACAAATGCCAGTTGGATTCTATGCTTGCATTTATGAGTAAATTATATTCGGTATCTGAAATTTTTTCAGTTGAAGTTGACCATTTTACAGGTTCATGAATTTGTGCAGTACTTACCGTACTAATAACTACACTAAATAGCAGTAAAAATAAATTTTTCATAAAACTTATGTACATTTTGAAAGTTGTCAAAATTAATCAATAATAGTCAATCAGTCGTAATTTAATTCAAATACCCTCACTTGCGTTTTGTTAAAATTTTCACAATTAAGCCTTACTAACAATTAAATTACAACCAGCAAATGAACATAAATGGTGCGCCATTCACAATAACTATTTTATAAAATAGGGTTTTACCTTACAAAATTTAGGCTGTTTCCATAAACATTGCACCCTGCACTAAAATAAGCTTATTAGCGTTTTTTTATAATCGTATTTCGTAATATATTTGAAGTATCTATAGGAATAATTATAACCCCAAAGACTTCTTTATAGTAAAAAAAGGATTCATTTTAAATGAATCCTTTTTCTTTTGCTTTCAATATTAATTCTCTATCATCATTCTCTTTAACTTCAAAAAGAACTTTTAACTGTTTTTTCCTTTTTTCGAGCCCTGTCATAGACATTGGAATAATTGAAGGAAGATCTTTCATTTTTGTTCCAATTGACATTTCATATAGCAATTGGCGATCAATTTTATCTAATTTATAATCGCTTGAAGATTGTTTTCTAAACAATTCTAAAACAGATTTACTATAATAAGGAGTATCAGCTAAAATTGATTTTATAGAGGTAACTAACTCGTTTTTATTTACATCATTTTTAATTAAAAAACCATCAGGATTTACATTTTTTAAAATGACTTGAATACGGTAATTATCGTTGAATGTTGTGGCAATAATAATTTTGCATGTTGGTAAAACTTGCCTAATTTTCACACCAATATCTTCACCCGACAAAAATTTACCATCAGACGAAGGAGGTAAGGATATATCTAAAAATACAATATCTATACCGTTTGTTTTAGCAGCTTTATTAATTTCTTCAATTGCATCATCGCAATTATTTACAATTGAAATATCAAACTCAACATCTATATTTTCTGAGCTTATAAAATCAAAGGCACTTTTATAAGCATCAGCTATGATTGGGTGATCATCAACTATTAATACATTATAAATTTTACTCATAATTAGGTTTTTGTAATGGAGACGAAACAAATATAGTAGTTCCTTTGGTAATTTTAGAATTTATCTTAAAAATTCCATTAATATTATTTGTTCGTGACACCATATTTTTTAGCCCAATTCCTTTTCGCTTATTTTTCAGGTTAAAACCTCGTCCGTTATCAGTAATTTTCAGGTTGATATTACTCTCTTCTAATTCAATACTTATTGTTATTTGTGTTGCATTGGCATATTTAATAATATTTTGCAATGCCTCTTGAATAATTCTGTAGTAATTAATTTTTATCTCATCACTAATATCATCCCAATGTATATTGCTGTCGAAGTTGGACGTATATTTAAACTCCCCTAAACTACTTTTCTGTTGAATTAATTCTTCAATAATGGTAAAGAAATCTTCTTTTGAGGATAAAATTTCATTTTTAAGTTCATGTGAAATGGTTCTAATTTCTTTTTCAATATTTTGAAGTTCATCAATATACGACTGATGTTTTTCAATAGTTCCATCGTCTCCTTTTATATCTAAAAAACCTAAACCTAAACGGGTTCCAAATATTTTACCCAACACACCATCATGCAAATCTGCAGAAATCCGATGCCGCTCTTTCATTCGCCCTTCTTCTAATTTAGATTGCTGTTTTAGCATTAAAGAGAAAATCTCTTGATTGGTTTTTTGCTGTTCTTTTTCAAAAACCAACTCTTTATTTTTTGCTGTTTGAACTCTTAAAAAATAAGCAAACGAAAGTATTGCAATTACAAAAACAGCACCAATTGAAATTAAAATACGCTCTTCGGATAACTTTTCAGTTTCCTCAATATATTCATCTGTTTCAAATTTAATTCGTGTAAACTTATTTCTTGTTTTTCTTTCCTCAATTTGAAGGCTGTCATTTAAATGTACATATTCCGCTAAATAAATATTGGCCTCTTGTTTGTTAACCTTTGAAAGTAATAATAAGGTTTCTAATTTATCACGATTGTTATCTACCTGTTCAGCTAAATCATAAGCTTCAGTTGCTAATTCAACCGCTTTTACAGTATCAAATTTAGCCGCATAAAACTCAGATAAATGACGATTACTAATTACAACACCTGAAATATTTTTAAGGCTATCTCTAATATTTAATGCATATTTAAATTCATTTTCAACATTAGCTGTATCTGCATTTAAAAACTTGGTATAAGCTATATTGTCTTTTAAACGCGCATAAAAGTTTAGATCACGCACCTTTAAGTCACTATTATTTAAGGCTTTTTCAAAACTTTCAATAGCCGATTCATAATTGCGTTGTTTTTGATATACCAAGCCAATATTGCTTAAACTCCCTTCCTTATAATTCCTCTTATTTTCGACCTTTTCTAAATACTCTAATGCCTTGTTATGGTAATAAATAGACCGATCATATTCATCCAAATTATTATAAACAATCCCTAAATAATTATAACATCTGTATAAATTCAAATTTCGATCTAGCTTTTTATAAATAGCAATAGCTTCAATCATAGAGATTTCACTCCCAGTATAATCTTTAATCCGTCCTTGAATAAAGCCCAAGTTATACAACATGTTCGCTGTGTATAATTCATGATGTACCGATTTGAAACTTTCATAAGCTTTATGAAAATGGTAATAGGCACTATCAATCACTTCCTTTTCTTGATAATACATTCCATAACTCCAATGCGCATCGCCTGTTTTAAATGTATCTTGAAGCTTGACCGCCAAGTTGAGATTCTCTAAATTTACTTTTTTAAATAAAGGGTCGTTATTTAACAATTCAGCTTCTATCGCTATTTCTGAAAAGTAATGGCTTCTTAAAGAATCAGATGTTTTTGATTGCGCAGCTTCAAAAGCCTTTTCCAAGGCTTTTTTACGCTCTTCTAAGGTTAACTTCCTGCTTTTTGATTGGGCTAACCAAATTTCAGTACTGTCTTTTTTTGAAATAACTTTATTCTTTTCTTCCACAACTTTAGTACAACCTAAAATAACTAGGAATCCTAATATGACATAAAAAAATTTAGAAGCTGGAACTATTTTCAAAATGGTTATTTTTACAAAACAAAACTACTAAAAAAAGCCTTACACACATGTGAAAGGCTTTTTAGTTTAATAAAGTATGTATTATCTAATTTATTCTCTAGATCTAATTAGGTCAGCAGTACTTTCTTCTCCTGTTGCTTGTACGTTTTCAACTGAGTACAATTCATCGTCTTCAGCAGTTGAAGTAGCAGAACAAGAAGTTAATAAAGTTGCGAATAAAAAGAATGCGAAGATAAATTTGAATGTTTTCATAATAGTTAGGGTTGTAAAATTATACAATATGTTTTTTAATTTGTTAAATCGTTTCTAAAATTTAAACTGCTAAATTTTTTTAGTTTTTTTGCTAAAAATTGTTGCTTTGTTGTTTAAATCTGAAGCTAAATTAGGACATATTTTTAGGTGTAACTACCTATTATTACATTCTTTAGTAAAAGCATACTGTTTATAAGTAAAACCTTACTATTTGAAAGGAAGATTAATTTAAAGATTGGTAAGAATACTCAGAAAGTGCTTTATTCATACTTTCAATATTACCTATATAAGTTTTGGTAAAAGGTACTTCGTAATCATTTCTTTTTATAGTACATGTAAATTTACCATATTGTATTCTAGAAACAAAATTTTTGTTAATAATATAACTTTTATGAATTCTATGGAAATTATTTGGAAGTATCTCTTCAAAAGTTTTAAGTGTTTTAAAAGCACTAATAATATTTCCGTCGTTCATATAAAAGTCGGTTGTATTATTATCAGCTTTCAAAAATAGTATTTCATCTGTTTTTAAGTATTGATAATCTTTGTATGATTTTAAACAGATATTTTTTCGTGATTGGGCTGGAATTTTCTTCAGCACTTTTAAAACTGACTTTCTTATTTCTAATTCAGGCAAAGGACTTAATAAGAAATCAAAAAAACCATTCTTTATCACATCATACACCAAATCTTTAGATGCTGAAATGGCAATAAAAACTGGAAAGTCATCATTAAACAAATTTAACTCTTGCGCAAATTTGAAAGAATTTTCAATTACATTGTCAATATTAAAAAAAACTAAATCGGGAGTTTCTTTTAAAATAATGTTCATGGCTTCATCGTAATCACTAGAAACGCCAATGCAGTTAAATTCATAGTAGTCTTCCAAAACATTTTTAATGCTTTGAACAGAATCTTGGTCGGTATCAATTATAAAATAGTTTCGCATAATAGTTGGAGGGGACAAATATAGTTTTTTCAAAAATACTAAAGTTTCATCAAAAAACTGTGTGGTTTATCCTTCCTTTTTTTACGGGTAAACCCACCAAAAACAAGCATATAATGAGTAATTTTACTACTATTCTTTAAAAGAAATTATATTTTCTATACTATTTCATTAAAATCTTGAGAATTAAACAGTTAAATTATTTTACTTACTAATTACACAAGTACAGTTAATTAAATTATGAAAAAAGAAAATTCTAAATACAATAAAGCAACTAAGAAAATGAATAATGAAACCCCTAATAGTACTTCTTTGAATTTAAATAATTCAGAAAGTACTCCAAAGCCACAAAACAACTACCCAAGCGATATCCAAAGTTTGTTTGAGCGTTTAGGTCTTATATAATGTTTATCTCCTCTTTTTTAAATTTTTTAAAAAGCTGACAATAATACAATTATTAGCTTTAAACCTATACTTTAAGTGGGAAGTACTAATACTCACATTTTTTTAAACCAACTCTTTAAAACCGCCTTACATCTAAATAATAAGGGAGTTTATGATTTTTTTTAATAAAAGTATCATTACAACATTAAAAAAATAGGACATTTTAAAATGTATTAGAAATGCCCTATCTAAACTAAATTCAAAAAATATTTTCTAATCTTTTATCAATCTTATATATTCGGTTTTATATGATTGAGTTACTTTTACCGTGTAAACTCCAGAGGATAATCGCTCACCAAATTGGTAATTTTAATTCGTACCTCCTTTTATTATTTGAATAGTTTGTGTTTTTTTACCAATTGTTACCCGTAACCAATATATGGTTCCGCTAGCTTGTGATAGATTAGTGGTACTATCACTTATTAAATTTATTCCATTTGCATAAAAATTAATTCCGGTATCTGATTGATCAAAGTATAATAAACTTACTGATACTGTCGCTAAATCTGTAGCTTCAGAAAATGAAATATTAATTACATCTGTAAATGGTACTGGATAAACTGTTAATTTTAATTTACCAAAACTAAGACCTATTGAACTAATAGAACTATCTGTAATTTCAACTTCCGTTATACTAGTGGCTTCATTTCCTCCAGCATCTGTTACTGTTAATGTAACCTCATAAACGCCTGGCATTGTAAATGTTGCTGGATCTATAGTCATCAATTGAATATCACAATTATCAGAAGATCCGTCATTAATGTCTTCAGGGGTTAAATTTACAGTCCCAGAAGCATCATTTAAATCATAGGTTAAAGATCTTAAAGATTTAGCTGTTGGAGCTATTATATCTTCTACTGTTACTTGTGCTGATTTCCTTGCAGAATGCCCTTCTAAATCAGTTATCGTTAATTCCACCTCATTTACCCCTAAATCACTACAGTTAAATGTTGTTTTATTCACACTATACACTAAATTTTTAGTTGGTGTTGCATTGTCATAAGAACCATTATCTATCGCTACAGCACTTATACTTGCAACTCCTTTTGCGTCTAATTGCACAGTTATATTTTGCGTATTGACTACTGGAGGCAAGCAATCACCTGTGACACTATATAAAGTAGCACTATCTTTATCCCAATTTAAAAAATCAGCTGTATCATCATCAACACCAATACAAACTAGATTGTTATTTTTTGCATCAAAATTTGTAATAATGGTATTTGTTCCATTTCTCATATCTAGTTCAATCAATTGATTATCACTTAAATTCACAGTTGCTAATTGATCTAAACCTGTCGCATCAACTTGAGTCATTAAATTGAATGAAATATCTAAATCAACTAAATTTGTCAAGTCATTTAAGTTTATCAAACTTATAAGATTGTTATTTGCAATTAGTGAGTTAAACACCTTTGCGCTACTTATGGTTAATTCACTTAATTTATTGTATGAAATATCAAGAGCTGTTAATGCTGTGTTTTGACTTAAATCAATAGTCGCGATATTATTTAACGATGCATTTAACTGTGTCAATCCTTTACTATTTCCTAGAGGTAAATTGGCAATTGAATTATTTGAACAATTCAATGCAATTAAATTTACAAACGACTCAATACCAGTTAAATCTGAAATGTTTGCTCCTGAAACGTCTAAATTTTCAATTAATAAAGCATCACTTAATAAAATATTTCCATTCACACCGTTTGTATCCAAACCACCTAAAGCCAACTCAAAATTCTCATCTGGAATTAAAACAACTTCAGGTTCACCTTTACAATTTAAACTTAATTGCACCCCTAAATCTAAGCCCCAATTAACATAAGGGGCTAATGTAATGTCGTCATTATCGGCTGTGATACATGTTAACAGATTAGATGTAGCGTTCATAGTTGCCATATTAGAATTAAAACCATTAGCTACATTTAAATCGGTTAATTGGTTGTTCGAAATTTGCAAATCGACCAAAGCAAGATTTCCAGAAACATCTAAACTTCCTAGTTGATTGTTATTGATTCTTAAATGCTGAATATTAGCAGCTTTTGCAGCATTAAAATTTGTAAGTGAATTGTCATTTAGTAATAACCATTCCAAACTTGGTAGCAATGTTGCATTAAATCTATTGATTCCTGTTCCCGATAAATTTAAGGAAGTTAGCGTAAGCAACTCAACAGCTGGGAAAGTCATATTTAATCCCGTATTGTATTGCGCATCAATTCTAGCCAATGCAAGATTTGTTGATACGTTTAACGCTGTTAATGAATTGTTATTTACTCTTAAATCTTTTAAATTAACGTTTGAATAAATAACTAAATCAGTAATCGCATTATTATAAGCATATAAAGTTTCTAGTAGCATGTTTTGACTAACATTTAATACGCCAGAAATGTTGTTGCGCATAACACCTAACGTTGTTAAGTTTATATTACTTTGAACATTTATAGATGTTAAAACATTATCATTCAACCAAAGCACTTCTAATAGCGTAAGGTTTGAAACATCAATGTCTTCAATTAAACTATTTGTAACTTGTAAAGTAGTTAAATTTACAAAAGCCTCAATTCCAGTGATATCACTAATTTGACCAGGCACGTTTATAAGATCTTGATTCGCAAAAGCAGATGAATCAAAATTTGGATTTGTTAAATTTAAAGTTCCCACTGCTTCGGCATCTTCTCTTAGTATTTTACCATTCAAAAATCCGTCTGAATCAATATTTAATTCTAATAAATATAATTCAAAATTCTCATCTGGAATATTTACAAAATCACCACAATCCGTACTAAATGACTTTCCTGAATCTAACATTGGTTGTGAAATTTCAGTAAGAGTAACACCATCAGCATTAATACAAGTTAGATTGGGAGTGTTTTCAGTATTAAAAAATTCTATATTGATATTATTTTCGTTTCGCATATCCAAACTTGCAAGTTGTATATTGTTATCAATATTAAGAGCTGTTAATATTGGATTGTTTGACACATCTAATAATGTTAACTTGTTATTGGGTATAACAAGTTGAAACAGTTCTGTAGCAAAACTAAAATCTATTTTCTCTATTTGGTTATTTGCCAAAACAACTTCTGTGAGCTTCGTATTATTATATAAATCTAACTCTGTTAATTCATTTGTTGGCAAACTTAAAAATGTTAGTTCTGTATTATTAGAAAGATCTAAACTTTTAAACTTGTTGTTATAAGCCTCAAAATAGGTTAACTTATTGTTTTGAGAGAGATCTATCGTCTCCGTAAATAGATTTGTTCCCAATTCCAGTCGGTTCAATTCAAAATTATTTGTAAGATCTATATTTGATAATTGATTATTTTGTGCTGAAAGCCAAGTTAGATTTACATTATTAGTTAAGTCTAAAGATGTTAGGTTATTTTGCCATATTAGAAGTGTATGCATATCAATCAAGGAAGAAGAATCAAAGGAACTAATTTGATTTCCTCCAGCAGAAACCCGCTGTAATTTTGTGTTATTACTAAGATCTAGTGCCTTTAACTGATTGTAATACACCCATAATTTGAGTAACTCAGTATTTTGCGATACATTTATTTTTGTTAATTGATTATCGCCTGCCTGTAATTCAGTAATATTAACAAAAGCTTCAATACCTGTTAAGTCACTTATTTGTCTTCCGCTAACCCCCAAACGCCCCACTTGTGCTTCTGCATCAGCTCTTGAAATTAAATGATTCAACGCATCATCGGTATCAATACCTTGGTCTAACAGCGCTTGTTCAAAATTCTCATCTGGGATATAAACGAAACCACAATCAGAATTAAATGTTTTTCCGTTTGAATAATCAATCATTAATTGAGATTGTATATCATCTGTAGTTATACACATTAAATCAGGCATGTCTCGAACATCAAAACCAGTTACATTTATATTATTTCCGTTTCTTATATTTAAATAAGTTAAATTACTGCTACCTCTTACTCTTACATCACTTAAATTTGTGTTTTTTGAAAGGTCTAGTCCTGTTAGGTTGCCCCATCTTGCATAAATTTTCCACAAGTTTATGTTTTTTGAAACATCTAAGGTTGTAATTAAAGTATTATCAATAAATAATTCTTCCAAATTAATATTACTACTAACATCTAAAGTTGGCAAATTTGGGTTACGCATAACTCCAAATCTTTTTAAGACAGTATTATTTGATACATCAATACTTTCAAGCTGATTATCGCCTAAAAACAGTTCTTCTAAAAGGACATTATTTGAAATATCTATCGATGAAAGTGCTCCATATCCTAATTGCAAATTTGTTACATTTACAAAGGCCTCAATCCCTGTTAAATCATCAATCTTTCCGGTTACATTTGTAATTAAAGAATTTGCAAAGCCCGAGGAAGGGTCGAATAATGGATTCGTTAAATTTAAGCTGTTTACAGCTTCTGCATCGGTTTTAGATAATAATTGGTTTACTAATCCATCTGTATCAACACCAATATCTACTAGCGATTGCTCAAAATTAACATCTGGAATATAAACTGTACCGCAGTCATTACTAAAACTAATTCCTGCATCAGTTACGGCTTTCCAAAAATATTTATCAGTAAAATAACTAGCAGTCTCATCGTCTACTGTAATGCATAAAAGATTTGGTAAATTCAACAATTCAGAATATGTTACATTATGGTTATTCCCATTCTTAATAGACAAGTACGTAAGTGGATTATTTGATACTCCATATAAATTTAAATTAGTATTTACATCTAAGTTTAAACCTGTAATATTATTATTACTACACCAAAGACCTTTTAAGGCCAAATTTTTACTAACATCAATACTGCTAAGATTATTATCATGACAACCCAATATTTCCAGCGTTGAATTTTGACTAACATCTAAATTAGAAATTTGATTCCAACCACACTCCAATTTAGTTAAGGCTAAATTTTTGGAAATATCTAAATTTGTTAATTGATTTCCTTGACATTCTAAAACCTCTAAATTGGTAAAAGCATCAAGACCTGTAAGGTCTTTAATTTTTGTAGTTATTGTAACTCTTGGATCAGCGCCTACATTTGTTGTACCATCAGGCAGTAGTGGAAAATTAGCAATTATTGCAGAAGTATTTTCAGCATCAACTCTTGAAATCAAATGATTAATTATCCCATCTGTATCTATTTCTAATTCTATTAAGGCTTGTTCAAAGCTCTCATCTATGATATATACCATACGGCAATCTTCATTCAATCTACCATCTGAAAATGCAGTCATATTCTCATGCACATTCGCATCAGCTGTAATACAACTTAGTTTTGACGTACCACTCACAATGAAATTATCCATATTTACATTGTTTCCGTTTTCCACATTTAAATAGGATAGCTCTAAGTTATCCTGAACTCTTAATTGATTTAAACTTCTATTTTTTGAAAGATTTAAACCTGTAAGATTCGTTTCCCAAGCCCATAATCTTTCCAAGTTTAAATTTTTCGAAAAATCAATAGAAGTTATTGGGTTTTGGTGAATCTCTAATCCAATAAGATTGCTGTTATTTGAAAGATCTAACGCTGTTATATTGTTCTGTCCTAACCACAATTCTTCTAATAACGGATTGTTAGACGTGTTTAACGATTCTAATTGATTCGTCCAAGCCCATAATTCTCTTAATTTTTGATTATTGCTTATATCTAAACTAGTCAATTCATTAGCACCAGCTTGTAACACTTCTAATTCAGTATTGCTGCTTAAATCTATTTCAGATATGGGATTAGAATAAATGATTAAATGATTTAAATTCTTAAACGCAGATAACCCTGTTAGATCTGTTATTTCTTTACCACCTAAGTTTAAATATGTGATATTGTGAACTTCTACCCTTAGCACATCACCGGTTTCACCATTGGTATCAATGCCCGCATTAATTAATGCAAGTTCAAAATTTGGGTCTGGAATTGGAACGACATCATTACATCCATCTTCACTATAAAATGTATTGTTTTCTTTGGCCCAATCTGATGGGATATTATTTACCAAACCTGCATCAACTTGAATACAGGATAAATTATAATTAAATCTAACATCAAAAGAATAAGGCCACCATTCTGGAGCTGCAAAATTCAAATTATTCCCATTCTCAATATTTATACTGTATAAATCGTTCCCATTAGCCCTTAAAAAAGTTAAATTAGGATTGTTAGAAGCGTCTAATGAAGTTAAATTATTATTGGCAATGGATAATTCCATAAGTAGCGGGTTGCTACTTATATCAATGGCTTCCAACTGATTTTGTGAAATGTGTAAATACACTAAACTTGGACAATTCTTTAAATTAATCGAAGTTACAGGATTGTTATTAATCCATATCCCATTTAAATTTGTATGGGTATTTAACTGTAACTCAGTTAAATTATTATTGTTGCAAAACAGTTGTTCTAGATTCACAAAATATTTAATCCCAGTAACATCATTAATTCCTTTGTCAACGATATTAAGCGAATAAATATTTTCAGCATCTATCTGAGATATTTGACCATTCACGGTTTCATCTGTATCTAACCCTAATTCAATTAAAGCAGCTTCAAAAATTGGATCTGGGATAGCAACACTACCACTACAATTGTTGCTAATAGCAACTGCAGGATCAAGGTTTAAATTAGAATTATCTGCATTCTCATCATCAACCGTGATACAAGACAAACTTGGTAAATTTTGCATTGTTGAATAAACAATATTTTTGTTGTTTCCGTTTTTTATGGATAGACTTGTTAATGGATTATCAGAAAAACCATACACTTTTAAGTTCGTGTTCGCATCTACATTTAAACTTGTAATATTATTATTTGTAAACCAAATACCTTCTAGTAATAAATTTTGACTGACATCTAATTCTGACAGATTATTATTTGCACAACCAATGGTCTTTAATACTTTATTTTGACTTAAATCTAATGCTGTAAATTGATTGCTTTCACATTCTAAAATTGATAATACCGAATTTTTGGTAACATCAAGATTTGCAAGTTGGTTCCTTTGACAGTATAAATCTTCTAAACTTGAAAATGCTTCAATTCCAATTAAACTAGTAATTCCTAAATCATTTACGTTTAGATTTGTAACACCTTCAACACTGCTTTTTAATGTTAAATGGTTCATCACACCATCACCCATACTTGATGGGTCACCTATTAAAACCTCATCTCCATTAGCAGTGTGCGTTTCTAAATAGGCTTCAAAATTAGTGTCCGGAATGGATACAACATTTTGGCTGATAAGTTTATACGTCCAAAACACACCCGAACCAGCTTCAATTGAAAGCGTCATTACATTGTCATTTTCGGAAAACACAACATTGTAGGTAATAGATTCTGGAACATTAGTAAATTCAGTTAAACTCCCTTCATTAGTGGCTTTAGGTAATCCTAAATAAGCACCTTGACCATTTATAGTGATTGTTCCTGCTATTTCATCATAGCTATAAGTTGCTGTTACGGTACCATTATGAGGTGCTTTGGGCGCACCGCATTGCCCGTTTGGTTCTGCGCCACCTTGCCATGGCTCTAGCCATGTTTCTTCCCCTAAAATATTTTGAAAAGAGCCATCCAAATTAAATACATATTCATCATCAAAATAGCATGCTCTATCTATTAATGTCTGCTCATCATTTGACCACCATTGATCTGAGCCTTCCGTTGGTCCAACTTTTAAGGCCCCAGCTTCAGATGCAATTTTCCAAGCCCTGACTAACAAAAATTCAAAAGGTTCTAAGGTATAAGTTTGTGTATTTAAATTTAAGCTGACGCTATAATAACCTGCTGAAACAGGAATATTTGCTCCACCGGCTTCTAAAGAACCATCAATACCGTTATCACCATAATTATTCGCCCAATCATTGTTTTCTCTAAACTTAACTTCACCATCAGTGAATTCAACAGTTGCCTCCCAAATATCTAAATCAACATTAAAAGTCATTGGAATATCGGGTCCACCCCAACCATTTGGAGTCGCAGAACCTACAATCCCCCAGCCCTGGGAGAAAGAAAAATTTACACATAAAATAAATGCGAAAAAGAGTAGCAATCTTTTCATAATAAGATAGTTTTAGTTAGTAGTTATATCCATGCCTTTTTGAACATAATAATTCAAAAAGGCAGGTTTAAAAATAATTTGTGGGGCAATTATTTTGATTTTAATTAGTTGGTGGGGCAATAAAAAATGGATAGCAATTTCCCTCTATACAAACATAACATCAACTATTGACAAAGTAAATACCAAATTGTTGGTATATTTTGTATCCCTAATTTTACTATCTTAAGGCCGTGTTATTTTCAATACTCCTTTTGAATACTCCTATTATTTTATGAACAGATTTGTCCTAATATATTTTGCGATCTTTATTAATTGTTTAAGTTCTCAAACAATTAAGCCCATAGACACGCTGCATGTGAACTACATTGGTCAAGAACATGGCCTTTTGCAACTTAATGTAAAAGATATGGCGCTTGATGAATTAGGTTATTTATGGGCTGGAACAGAAGATGGTTTACATCGATTTAATGGTTACGAGTTTAAGACTTATTTACACAATCCGTTAGACAGTAGCTCTATAAAAGATGACCATGTAAGAGGATTGCTTTTTACAAAAGATACGCTTTGGGTTGCTACAAACTCGAAGGGTATTTTGGGATT
The DNA here is from genome assembly GCF_900188235.1 of Lutibacter agarilyticus. Classification (GTDB taxonomy): domain Bacteria; phylum Bacteroidota; class Bacteroidia; order Flavobacteriales; family Flavobacteriaceae; genus Lutibacter; species Lutibacter agarilyticus. The sequence goes on from NZ_FZNT01000002.1 coordinate 251,663, forward strand.
TGTCCCTTCTGAAAATCGATTTTTTAGTATCAAAAAAAATGAAAATATAGATTTAAACATCAGTTATAAAATAATGCCTCTTGATGAAAAAGAATTACTCTTTTCTGTTAAAAACAATTTAATTCTTTTTAACAGGCCTGCTAAAAACAGTAAAATAATTAAGTTGCCAGAAACAACGAAAGATAGTTATATTTCGGCCATTTTAAAAATAGACATTAACAACTATTGGTTAGCAAACACTACTGGAATTTTAATACTTAATACCAAAACTTATGATGTTCAAAAAACAACCACTCTAGAAGGTGAAAATATCAAATGCTTTTATAAAAACAACAATAACATATATATAGGAACTGAAAATGGATTGTTTATTTATAACATTTTAAATCAACAAATTAGTAAAACACCACTTACATTTTCAATTAATTGCTTTAATAAATTACAGGAAAATCAATTTTACATAGGCTCAGACAAAGGATTGTTTTTATATGATATTTTGGAAGAAAGTATCACCCCTTTTGTTTTAAAAATAAACGAAAATAAACTTCAAGAAAAAATTGACATAAACCAAATTATAAATGACGAAAAAGGGAACTTATGGTTTGGCTCAGATGGTGAAGGATTGTATCATTACAATTCTTTTCAAAAAAAGTTTAATACCATAAAACTTTCATTAAAAGAATATCCATTAATGAATAATATAAGTTCTTTTCAATTTTTAAAAGGAAAAGATTCTACTTTATGGATTGGAACCAAATATGGTATTGTAAAATATTTTCATAAAAACAAAAATTTTAAACTTTATGCTACAGAGGGAGACCCTTTAATTTATGCCATTACAAAAGATAAAAACAATACTATTTGGGGCGGTGGTTTTACAACCGGTTTATTGAAATATGATGCTAATACTGATTCATTCATTAAAATTCAAAACACGAAAAATAATTTACCTGATGATGATATTGTAGATATTATACCTATTGATAACAATACTCTTTGGGTTGCTACCTGGGCTGGAGGAATTCACAAATTTGACATTAAAAACGAAAACTTTGAAGAAGTTTTTATTAATGGTAAAAGAATTAATAGAGCCAGGACCTCTTTAATAGATTCCAAAAAAAATATTTGGTTAGGAACTGACCAAGGTGTATTTAAAATATCTAAATCTGGTATTATTCAAAACTATAACGAAGAAGGTGCATTAGACCAAAAATTAAGTGGAAATAGGGTTTTTAATATTAAAGAAGATTACAACGGAAATATTTGGATAGGCACGAATACGGGCTTGACAAAATTAGATATTCAACAGCATAAAACAACTCTTTTCTATAAACAAAAAGGGTTACCTAATGATTTTATATATTCTATTTTAATAGCTAAAAACAATGATATATGGGTAAGTACAAATTATGGAATTTCTGTTTTAAACACCGAAACAAATAAATTTAAAAACTATACAACTAGTGATGGTTTACAAAACAATGAATTCAACGGGAAAGCTGGCTATAAAGATCAACATGACAACTTTTACTTTGGTGGAATTTCTGGGATAAATATTTTTAAAGCTACTAATATTAAGGAAAACCAAAATATCCCTGAGATCTACATAGAATCTGTTGATTTGTTCAACGAACCACTACAAAAAAATGAATTATATAAGAACGTGCTAGCATTTAAAAGTGATGAAAACGTACTTACTTTTAACTTTTCAGCCCTGAACTATTTAAATCCAGAAAAATGCAGTTATACCTATATGATGGAAGGTTTTGATAATGATTGGCGACCTATAACGAACTCTAGAAATACTACATATACCAACTTAAACCCAGGCAAATACACATTTAAAGTGAAAGCCAGTAATGATGTTGGTGTTTGGAATGATGTCCCAGCAACTATAGCTATTGTTATCATCCCTCCTTGGTATCAAACCACGCTATTTAGATTTAGTTTTGTCATACTTTTTTTACTGAGTGGTATCTCTTTTTATTTCTACAAAACTACTAGACTTAAGAGAGACAAACTAAAATTAGAAAAAATAGTTACTCAAAGAACACAAGAGATATTAGGTAAAAATGAAGCCTTAAAATTAGCCTACAATAAGTCAGAAAAACAGCGAGATAGCATTAAATTTTTAATGAGAGAGTTAACACATCGTGTAAAAAACAATCTTCAAATCATTTCAAGCTTATTGAATATTCAGGCCAATACATCAGACAATAAAGAAGCTATTGACGCTTTAAAGATTGCTAAAAACAGAATTTTAGCAATTGCACATCTTGAAAGTAAAATGACAATTGAGAAAGAAACTATAAAAATTGACGAATTTATTAAGGAATTGTCTCAAAGTATCATAACAGCACTTTCAGATGATGAAAAACTGAATTTCACTGTTATTTATGACTTAGCTGATGTGTACATTAAAAAAGTAAACACCGTTATGATAGGTTTAATATTGAATGAATTAATTACCAATACTACAAAATATGCATTTGATGATTTTAAGCCAGAAAATAAATTAAGTATTAGTTGTAAATTTAACAAAACCACTTTAAGACTGATTATTAGTGATAATGGTAAAGGATATTCACTTCAAAAAGATGTACTCCCAAAATCTCTAGGAATTGAATTGGTAACTGAAATGGTGAATCAATTAAATGCCACAATTACCATAAACTCAACAAAAGGCACAGAAAACATTATTGAAATTCCAATATAATTATTAACTTACTCATTATTTTTTAGCAACTCTCCTTTAGATGATTGAAATTTTACTTATTGAAGATGAATTTATTATTGCAAAAGATATTAAAGTTTTATTAAGTAAGAACAACTTTGCTTTAGTACACTATGCTAGAAATTACGATTCTGCATTAGATTTATTTGTAAAAAATTCTTACGATTTAATTATATCTGACATTAACCTAAATGGCAAAAAAGACGGTATTGAAATCATTACTGAATTTAGCAAAATAAAAAAAGTACCTGTAGTGTATTTAACAGCATATTCTGACTTAGATTTTATTAAACGTGCTGAAAGAACAATGCCATTTGCTTATATTTTAAAGCCCTTCAATAATAACCAGCTAAAAACAACAATAAATTTAGCTTTATTAAACTTTAATAAACAATCAATTAAAATCTCAGAAAATGAAGAAAATACATCTAAATTAGAGCTTTTAACAATTCGAGAAAAAGAAGTACTTATTACTTTATCTTCTGGAAAAATAACTAAGGAAATTGCAGAAGAACTAAATATTTCTAATCATACAGTAGAGCAACATAAAAAAAATATTAGAAAAAAATTAAATCTTACAACTGTTGGAGAGTTGATAAATTTTACAATCTCAACTCAGTTATTGAAATTATTTAAATAAAATTTTAAATCAGTTTACTTTTTGCTGATGATTTATGTCTCAATCACTTATAAACTTTAAAAAACAAAAAACCTGTTAATCAAATAATTAACAGGTTTTATAGTACCTCGAGTGGGTACTTTTTTATATATCTATATTTCTGTTTATCAGTCTTTTATACTTATTCAAATACCATATTAGTACCATTTAATTGAAAGAAAAGAGATTGTTTATTTCTTGAGAATAACACTCAAAATTTTCTGAATTATTATTTTTTTAACTATAAATAAATCGTCGCCAAACTCTACCAAAATATCAATTTCAATCTGGAATGTCGTTTTTTCATAATTCTAAGATATTTGTTTTTAGTTAAACAGTCTTAAAATACTGTCCAAGTAAATGTAGTAACTCCAGTTTAGGAGTATGCTTTTTTATAGCCATACTATTTTGGTTTTTATTTGTGTATGAAATGATTAGAATTTGAAAATAATAGGGTGGCATTTTCTAATGAATAGATCAACTTCTTTTGAAGTTATTTGGTTTGGGTATGACATTAGTAATAACGGTAATGGAGGCTCGTTTATTTTTGCATTAGGAACTTCATAAGGATGTTGATTAAGTTTAAACCCAATTCTTTCGTAAAACTTAATTCTTCGCTGATTAGTACTTGATGTAGGTAATTCAACTTCTAGTAAAATTGGTTTGCTATTATCATTAATAAACTCATTGAGAATTAATTTCCCATAGCCTTTATTTCTTTGTTCTGCAGATGTTGCAAAATGGTCTATATATTTTAGGGTTTCAAAATCCCACCATAAAATAAAACCAATGAATTGATTTTCATTAATTACAACTTCAAAATGATACTTGCTATTTTTTAAAACAGAAATTTGGTCATCCAATATTCTTCTTTCTTCAAAAGGAAATGCCTCTTCGTATAGCTGCCAAGCTTCTTGGAAATAAGTATCCGAAATATTTCTTAGTCTAATTAAGTTCATTGAGTTACTATTTACGAATCTATATATACTATTCCTTTGTGAAATTCCATATAGGTAAAGAAATACTACTATTGCCTGTAAAGGTTATTTTTAACGGAACTTCAGCATCTGTTATACTTTCTGCATTTACATCTTTACCCGTTCCATAATTAAGTTGTGCATTGTTGTTTTTATTTACATTTACAATAACTACAAACCGACTTCCTTTTTTTATTTTCTTACTAATTAATTTAGAATTACTGAATGAAACTTGAGTCATTTCATTTGGCGTTAATAAATTTCTATGCTCTTTATCTTTTGCATAACTAGCTCTACCAATATAATAGCTTAAATGAAAATATTTTCCTTCTGGAGTTAGTTGGTATAAAATAACAGAATAATCTACATCTTTTTTATTAATTGAAAGCTCAAGGTTTCCTAAAAAAGATCCATTTATAATTACATCTTCATTTAATTCTTCAGATTTAAAAATTAAACCGTCTTTTAAGTTGATGTTGTCTTTTTCTAAAGGCCAAGGATAATACTCAGTATTATTCATATTTTCTCGATCTTTAAAATCAACAGTCATTTCAATTTTAGAAGAATTAGCTTTCGATTTTAAAGCATAAAAATTATCTGTTTTTGTAGCGCTTAAATGAAACGTTAATGTATCATTGGTCATGGCACTTAAACTCGGTTTGTGCATCCAAGTATCTGTATCCATTACCTGAAAATTTACTTTATCTTTTAAAATACTAGGTTTTTCTTTTCCATTTAAAATGTAATCAAACCATTGATAAATAATATCTTCTTCAATGTTTATCAATGCAACTTTGTCTAATTTATAATTTCTTAAGCTTTCTTCTGGTTTTGTTTGTGCAGTCCAATGATCATATGGTCCAACCAATAAGTAATGATTTGGATTTTTCGCATATTTATGATGTTCATTGTAATAATACATTGCCCCTCTTTGTGAGTCATCATAATAACCTGTAATTGTTAAAATAGGAATGTTAATTTTTGCAAACTCTTTTTTGTATGGAATCATTTTTTTCCAATAATCATCATAACTAGGATGTTGCATATATGTGTTCCATAATTTATTTACTTGCCCATCTAAACTATCTAACTTATTAAATGCAACTCCGGTTTTGTACCAAGTATTTTTTAAGGCATTCCAACGATTAAAATCATTTGAAGCCTTAAAGTCTAAAAACTTATTATTGGTTACATAAAAATTCCAAGAGTACGAATAATTGTGTAGTACATTGTTTTCCATCGGATAATCAATCCCTGGAGCAATAGCCACCATTGGAACAATGGTTTTTAATGCTGGATGCACTTTGTGTTTCATAGAAGCCCATTGTGTAAAACCATTATAACTACCACCAAACATGGCTACTTTTTGGTTTGACCAAGATTGTTTACTAATCCAATCAATTACTTCATAAACATCTGTGTTTTCATATTCAAGAGGCTTTATTTCACTTTTACTCAATCTTTTTCCTCTTGTATTAGCTATAACTCCAATATAGCCTTTAGATGCTGATAACATTGCAGCAGCTTCATTGGTTCCTGTGTAAATAGAAAAAGCTAATATGGCAGATATTTTTTTGGTTATATTTCCTTTTCTTTGAACTAAAACTATAGAGACTTCTGCCCCATCTTTCATTGGAATTACAATACTATCATTTACAACATATCTACGTTTATGATCTTGTTTTATTTCTTCAAAGAAAATAGCTCTGGTTGATGAAAATACAATACTTAAAAAATATTTTTTCACCAAATTCTTGGCTGTTGATTGTGATATATTTTCAGATTTAATAGCATTATATGTATTTTTAAAATTACTAATATAATAATCTGTAGGATCTCTAATTACCAATGCTTTATCTAAATTGATAACTTGTGTATCATTAGAGTTATCTAAGTACTTTCTATAAGATTTTCTAAAACTTTCTTTAAAGTTATCAGAAAACTTAGCCTCTACATAATGCATGTATATATCTAAATACTGTCTTTGATCAATAGGTGTTTCTTTTATTCTTTTTTTTACAGTAACCAATGCATCACTATAATTACCTCTAATTAACTGGAATTTAAATAAGTCTAATTCTGATAAATTTTGAGTGTCACATAATACAGCTAATTGTTGCATCTGATCTGCAAGTGCTACCGAATCTGATAGGTTTACTTTCTTAAATGGCAATTCTTGTCCAAAAGAAGCAATACTAATAGCTGTAAAAAATAATAACAGGATTGATTTTCTCATTGTTTTTGTTTGAAAATTAACAGTAAACTATGTTAATTATTACTTGAGTTTGAATACTTTATTAATTCCTCTACATACAAAAAGTCGTCTTGAGTTTGAGTCATTTTAATAAAGTTTTTTACTTCTGGAGCGTACAACCAAACTTCATTTGCTTTTGCGCTGTAACCTCTTGAATTTGAAATTGTTCCTTTGTATTCTATTGTGTAAGCCATAAATGTTCCTCCTTCTACCGTTTCTTCTTTAAATGATAAAACTTCAACATTTTGGCTTTGTTTTCCTGTGGTACCATCTTGACTTGTCCAATTCTTTTCATATTTCCATTTTTCACCAACTTTTAAAGGCCATTTATATTTTGGTGTTTCGCTTTCTTCTGGTTTTACAATGTCTGATACTGGAATTGTGTCATTTTCAATTAACATATATAAAACACCATCTTCACTAACTATTTTTCTGGTATCTTTTCCATCTGAACGAACCACGCCTTCCGTTGTTACGCCTTTATATTTCCAAATCCATTTTTCTCCAACTGAATAATCTGTAACCGTTGGTTGCTTTGTTGTAATTGAAGTGTTCTCATCGCAAGAAAACACCAGTGATATTAATCCTAAATAGATAAGTTTAGTTATATATATTGATGCTTTAAAATGATTCATAATCTTTATTGTTTATAATTATAACACAAATAAAAGGTATCTGTCTCTATCAAAAAAGGAAAAGTACAAGAGCGTAAATAAATGCAAATGAACGTTAGAAAACTATAAGGTTATTTCTTTATAAACTATTCCAGTTTTTAAACTTAACAGATTGCCTGCTAGACACTTCTATTTTTTCTCCAGTAGTTAATATAATTTGCAATTTATTATTGAAGTATGGGTGAATCTCTTTGATGTAATGTATGTTAATTATTTGACTTCGATTAACTCTAAAAAAGACTTTAGGGTCTAATTTCTCTGCTAATAAATTTAAAGAACGCTTAATCATCGCTTTATCTGAACCAAAATAAAGGCGTGCATAATTTTCTAAAGATTCAATAAAATGAATATTCGTTAAAGGAATAAAATAACATTTTTCACCATCTTTTATAAATATCTTTTGATGCATTGGCAGGGTTGTTGGTTCCGATATTACCCTTTTAGATAATTCTACCTTGACCTTCTCAATAGTTTTAGAAAAACGTTCATCTCTCAAAGGCTTTACTAAATAATCTAGAGCATTCATCTCAAAAGCTTTTACAGCATATTGATCATAAGCTGTTGTAAAAACGACGTCTGGTACATTTGTTAATTCTTCCAATAAATCAAATCCAGATTTACCTGGCATGTGAATATCTAAAAATAAAATATCTGGTTTTAATTCTTCAATTAAAGATATTGCCTCATCTACATGACTTGCTTCTCCAATAATTTCAAACTCTTGATGTTTTTCTAATGCGCGTTTTACTTCTTCTCTTGCTAAACGTTCATCATCAATGATTATGGTTTTATATCTTTTCATCATCTATATTCATTGGAATTATTATTTCAGCACAGACTAGGTCATTATCAATCTCTTTTAAACTAAACCTAGCCTCACCTTTATATTGAATCTCTAATCGTTTTTTTAAGTTTTCTAAACCCAATCCAACACTTTTATTTTTATTAATTTTTCCAGGATTCTCAACTGTAATATAAATATTGTTATCCATCTTTTTAATTTTCAAGAAAATAATGCCACCACCAACTTTTAAGTCGATTCCATGTTTAATAGCGTTTTCTACTAACAACTGAATACTTAACGTAGGAATCTTATAATTAATGAGGTCGTTATCAATATTGGTTTTTAGTTGAAGTCGTTCTTCAAAGCGCATTTTTTCTAATTCAATATAATCATAAACTAAAGAAAGTTCATTTTTAATACTTATTAAATCTTTGTCTTTTTCATATAATGATGAACGCAACAAATCTGATAATAAATCAATGGCTCTTCTTGCAACCTTAGGGTTTTCTATCACTAATGATTTAATAGAATTTAAGGAGTTGAATAAAAAATGTGGATTTAATTGAGCCGATAAATTATCTAACTGGGCTTGTTTAACTATAATAGATAATTGAGAGTTTTCTTTGGCTGTAACCACTTCTTTTTGGTAATAATGATATAAGTGATACGCTAAAATCCAGATAGACATTAATCTTAACCCTGTTAGTAATATTGGATCCCAGTAAATAATAGATTTTAATAAATTTTCATCCTCGCCTGCAATGATAGTCCAGTAGGTATACCATTTTAAATTGTTTATTACTACATATAAAACAGCTAATATAAGTATAGCAGGCACTAAACGGATTAGTAATTTTTTTATAGGTAAGCTACTCCATTTTGCTTTTAGGGCAAATCGTCTGTACATATGTGTTAAAAATATTCCTATAAAAATGTCTAATGCATAATTTAGTAACGTATAAAAAGCTCCATAATTATCTCTTGTATATACTGTATATGCCCAATAAATAGAAACGATACTCCATCCTAATAATTGACATCTCCAATAGAGAGAAATTGGAATATTACTTTCAATTTTTTTTCTACTTATATCCATTCTTTACAAAGGAACAAATTTCTTTTAAACATGGAAAGGAAAAGTACATGTACGTAGAAAAGAAGGTTTAAGTGTTCTTTAAAATGTTAAAATTGATCTTCTCTTTAAATTTTTAAAAATAAAAATCCATTTATCGAAATGACAAATGGATTTTCTTATACCAATTTTTGATAAAGCAAATGTTACCCATAAATTATTCATCCGCCTTTTCAAATACATAGCCGAAAGTATATTCTCCTATGTATGCTGCATTTGAAAAAACCATTCTATCGTCAGTAAGTTCAACCAAACGAAAAGCATCTTGATCACATTTTGTAAATGTTCCTTCGGTACCATTCTCGTCTACTATGTTTTCAATGCTACAGCTCTTTAAAATCAATGTAGTTTCAACGACATCTATTCCGTTAAATTTATAGGGCACGTACAACAACTTGCCTTCAAAACGCTCTGCCTCGCTAAAGGTGTCAAAACAACGAATTTCACCAAGTTCAATTATAATATCTTCTACACTTTCGTATGTTGTTGAAGTTGATGCCGAAACCGTAAACGTGTCATCTGCAACACATGTGTTGTTCAATAGGTTTGGATGATCTTTATATTTTTCAGGAAGAATTACTTCTGTTAATTTCCAAGATTTCTCGGAACCACCATGTAGTTTAATTAATTCTTCTTTTGTAAAATCTGTAACCGCTGTTTTAGTGAATTGATCGTCGTTGTCAGTATCGCAACTTGCAATTACTGAAAATAAACAAAGGGCAATAATTAGTTTTGTAATCTTGTAGTTTTTCATTTTTTTCTATTGTTAAAATTATACTAGTTAAATTTTAGTTTATTAAATATGAATGGGTATTAGCAAATCATATGCCAAAAATCAGTGAATGTTCCTTATTTTTATATTAGTTATCTCCTTAATTGGTAAAGCCTTTTTTCTTGATTAATTTAACACCAAGGAATATTAAGATCACTAATAAAATCATAAAAAATATACTTGTTGAAATACTTTTTATAACAGAAAACAGACTAGTTACATTAACTGTGGTTTCTGTAATTTCAGGAAAACTCTTCAGCATTATAATAATTCCGATATTTTCAAGATAATCTGCAATTCCTGCTATCACAGGTAAAAAGCACAAGTAAATATATGATGTATTAATTTTGTTAAGTTTCTTTAGAAAATATGCTATTAGTAAGCAATAGGAAATTCCAAAAAGTAATGGATAAACCATATCCGCGGGTATTTGGCTGGTTAGATAAGTTTTACGCCCATTCTCTCCAAGAGTTCTGAACAATTGGTTTACATAATTAAAATCATACCCTATTGGCATCATATCTAATAATTTCATTCCTTTGGAAAACCCCATTATTTTTGGAATTGTTACGCTTAACATAATAGCATAAACTACATTGGTTAGAATGAAAAGTCCTAAAACCTTTTTACCTGATATATGTCGCTCTATGATTATTTTAAATTTCTCCACTTTTAATATAACTTTTATCTTTTATTTGTATTCATAATTATAAACAACAACAGGATTTCCATAATGACTTTCTTCCATTTTAATTGGATAATTTTGCGCATCATATTCATAGGTTCTTTTAAGAACTTCTGAATAACAAGAAGTACAATTTTTATACTCTAATACCATTGGATTGTTTTTTAAGTATGAAAAATCATATTGATTGTTTCTAAAGAAAATATCAATTCCATAAAAATGCAGAATCGCTAAAATAATCAATAAAACGCTCTAAATAACTAGCAGTAAGTTGTCCATAAAATGGATTTGGGCTTGTATCATATAAAATTTCATAATCGTGTAAAAGTTGATTATCTAATTTGAAATCTTTAGCATGAATCATATTTCCATTGGCATCATAATCAAAAGTAGAGTAACCATCAGCTCTTGATAATTTAGTCACCAATCCATTAGAATTTGTATCTAAAATAATTGCTATATTTGACTTTACATTAATTATTCCTTCAACAAAAACTTTATTATCTACATATCTTAATGTATAGTCATGTAAATAACGATCTTTTGTTTTGTATGCAATTATTCTATTATTACTATCATAAGAATATTCATATTTAGTAATATTTGTTTTATTTTCTATAGTACTAATAGCATTACTGCATTTATAATTATAGTTTAACTGTGCTTCAGTATCAAAAGTATAATTATTTACACTACTTAATAAATTATAAGTATTATAGGTATACTCATAATTTCTAATTGAAGGTAACGGTCCTGTTTGTGTTGTTGTTAATCTTTTTATAAATCTATTTACTACTATTGTGTAATTTTCTCCAGTGCATTCCGTGACATCATCTATTTCATCTTCTGAACACGAAACAAATAAAATTGACGTAATTAGTAGTACTTTAATTGATAATTTCATCATTTTCGTTTAATTTATTTTTTGATGATTTCTACTATTTTCTTATTGTCTGATCTACTTTGTACATGTTTAGATTGTTCAAGTAATAGTGTTGTATTTTTTAATGATGGAAATATTTTTTTAGCACGCTTTATCATCTTCTCACTAGGAAACATTAAGTCATTTTTTGCAGCAATTATAGTTATTGGTGTTTTTATAGGTTTGGCTGCTTGTGTTTTAATAACGGGCACAGGTGTAAAATCCATTTTAAAATGCAAGAATACTTTGGAGAGGAATTGTATTGCAAACTCATCTCTTTCAGTAAACAGTTCATTTAAAAAACGCTCTACATACTTTATTTTTTGCGATTTTATATAGCGTTTCATAGGTATGAATACTTTTAATAGCGCTTTTAAGGGATTTCCATTTACAAGATATGCAGGAGCTGTTAAAAACACTTCTTTTACATTTTCATCCTTAAACTCTAAAGCCTTTAAAATAACCAAGCCACCTAATGAAAACCCAGCAAGAGTTACATTTTTTAACTTTAAAATAGCAATCACTTCGTGCAACCACTTACCGTAATCTTCATTTTTAATTGACAATCGCGTTTCTGTACTTTTATTAGGTTGTGCCAATACATCAACTGCAAAAACTTGAAAATGAGACTCTAAACCTGAATAAGTTTCTAAAGCAATAGGCGCGCAGCCATTTGAACCATGAACAATTAATATTGGTGGTTTTGATGCATCACCGGTAATAATTAAATTGGTTTTACCAAAAGAGGTTTAAACTTCTTTATATTGGTAATCTATATTTAAATCCTTTAGTTTTTCATCATAAAGGTTTAAAATTTCAGACTTTCCAGTATCAGACTTATATAATGTTTCCATTTTATGCTTTTAGAATTAATCTTTTTTCGATTTGCTATAGATTACTGGCATTTGTCCTTTCCATTTAGCCCATAAGTTGTTATCATTGATTAGACTAGCCATAAAGTGACCAACATTTATACGACTAACTTTACCTGCATTAAAAATGGCACTTCTTGTAGGTGAAGTGTGTATCTCATAACTGGTAACATCTTTCTCATTAATTAAACTGTCTGGTCTCACTGCAACCCATTCAATAAAATCATTGTTTTGACCAATTTGAGCCCTTAAATAATCTGCGGCTTTTTCGTTATCTACATGTGGAGGCAATAACAAACGAAGAAGACCAATAACACATTTTTGAGCAAAAGAGATAGGCTCATTTAAATCGCGATTTCTATTTCCTGTAGTATTCATTAAAACATACTTTATTGGTTTTCTTGGATTGTTTGATTTTATGGCACTGCATAATCGTTGAGTAGCATCTGTAACAAGTCTTCTTGGTTGCCCGTAAACTCCTTTCCAAGTTAAATTGTGACCAAGGCAAGAAGCTACTGCATGACAATCTTTAACAATTTCAATCATTTCTATATCACTTAATTCTAATACACTCGCAGATATAATTTGAATCGAATCATTATCCCTCCATAATTCAGGTAATTTTTTAGGAGATCTTACAATTACTTTTACTTTATGTTTTTGAATAAGAAGTTGTTCAACTAATTTACTTCCTGTTGCACCATTTGCTCCTACTACTAAAACTATCATGTTATTATATTTTTTTTCTTAATGACCGGTATATTTTTTTTTATTACACTCATTAAAATTATTTATTGCAGTTGTTCAATATTATCATCTGTTAAATTTCCAACATTAGCTGTTATTTTCTCTATACTCCAATTCCACCATTTCAATTCTAAAATTTTTTCAATGTTTTTTTTAGGAAAACGTTTTTTAATTTCAGCTGCTGGACTTCCACCTACAATTGTATACGGTGCTACATCTTTAATTACTGTTGAATTTGTTGCAATTATAGCTCCATCTCCAATTTTCACTCCTGCCATAATTGTTGCATTGTATCCAAGCCAAACATCGTTTCCGATAAGAATATCACCTTTGTTTGGATAAAGTTTTCCTTCCATTGCTTTTTCCCATCCATTTCCAAATATGGCAAAAGGGTAGGTTGATAATGAATCTGTAAGATGGTTGGCTCCATTCATAACGAATTTAACTCCTGAAGCTATCATACAAAATTTTCCAATTACTAATTTATCACCAGTAAAGTCAAAATGATATTTTACATTCTTTTCAAAATTCTCAACATTTTCAAAATCATCATAATACGTATAATCTCCAACTATAATATTTGGGTTTTTAATTATGTTTTTCAAAAAACAGAGTCTTTTATAATTATCAAGTGGAAACTTATTGTTCTTATCAGGTCCTATCATTTGTTTATGTTTTAGTAAAATCAATTACAGTTAATATTTAATTCTTGATAATCAGATTTCATAATATATGGATTTTGACTATTCTGAATTTTAATACAAGTTAAATCAGGATTTCTATCCAATCTTACATCTACCAATTCTAGGTTGTTGCTCACATCGAGACTGGTTAGTGAATTACTTGAAATATATAGATGAGTTAAACTAGTATTACTTTCAAGATCAATATATTGAAGTTTATTTCCAGCAATTAATAAGGTTTCCAATGCTATATTGGTACTAAAGTCTACTGTTTCAAGTTTATTAAGTGGCATATAAATGTTTCTTAGATTTACAGCTCCATTTGTATTTATCGATTTCAATTCATTATGACTAATGTGTAAAACCTCTAATGATTCATTATGAATATTAAATTCTTTCAAGTAATTCCATGACAAATCCAATTCTTTTAAATTTGTCATATCTGCGAGTCCACTAATAGCGTTAAATGAGTTAAATCCATTTGACTGAAGATCTACAAAAACTAAATTTGTATTGTTGCTTAGATCAATATTGGTTAAATAATTTCCAAGCATATTTAAAGTATCTAACTTTATATTATTACTTAAATCAATAGTTTCTATTTTTTGGTTAGCCGCGGACAGTAGCGTAAGGTTTACAAACCCCTCAATGCCAGTTAAATTACTAATTTCACCAAAATTATCGAAAAGGTTTAAATCTAAAATACTTACTGTCTCGGCATCAGACTTTAACATTTGTTGATTAACAATACCGTCTGAGTCTATACCTTGCTCAATTAATTTAGTTTCAAAATGATTATCTGGAATACTCAAATAAGCAGTCCTTTCAATTTCATCTTCGTTGCTTTGGCAAGATGCAAAGACACAAAGTGTCAGTAGCATTATTATGTATATTATTTTTATACTTTTCATCTTAGATTTAGTTTTTTTTAGGATCTTTTGATATAAGACTTCTTTATAATTAAATTGTTACAGTTTTTATTTTCAATCAACAATTACTCTGCAGCAGTTTTCCCCAATTTAGGAGATGTTTAGAATAGACTTTTTGTTGATATTTATACTTATTTCCGATTCAAAGAAAAAAAATATTCATCCATAAAAAAACAGAAAGTACAGAAGCGCAGATAAAAACTATTGAACGTTAAAATAATGTATACGTTAACACTTTTATAAGCTAATCCAATTTTTAAACTTCATAGACTGTGGGCTAGAAAACTCTTTTTAACTACCCAAGTAAAAGGTAATCTACCGATTAATTTTAAAATGCTAGTTTTTAACAATATTGAAAAATCACATTTTCAATCAAAAACAGAGTCTGAACAGGATTCGATTATATTACTAAATACGTTAATCTTATAAAGATTATTAAAAAATAAAAACCTGATAGTCTTTTAACTATCAGGTTTAACATGCGCCTCGAGCGGGCACTTTTAATCAACTTAAATACGCTGATTTACAAATATTTAACAAACAACAAGTACCATATTAGCACCGTAAACATCATTTTTATGGGAAAGATAAAACTCTATATTCTGACAATCTACCAATAAAAAATTTGACTATTCATCAAAAAAAAAGCCTAGAGCAAATGTCTAGGCTAAATATATTTTTTTTGAGTGCAACACTAAAGCGTAATGAATAGCTAGGCACTTTTGTGTGATACAAAAATCCAAGATTTATTCTCTATGAGCAAAAATCAATTGAATTAAATAAATTATTCCCCAATCCAAAGGGAACTAATTTTAAATATTGCAACCGTCCAATTATAATGGCTGGATGCGTATTAAACTTTTCAGCATAATTAATAATATCACCCTCACTTAATCTTCGATTAGATAATATTTCTGCTTCTTGCTCTTTGCTTAATAATAAATTTGCAGAAAACTTATTTGCTTCTTCTTCATAGATTTGATTTTCTCCATCATACTTAATATTTTCAATTGCAATATATTTCTTCCCATGAAGCAAAATATGTCCTATTTCATGAAAGAATGTAAACCAAAATATATCATTCCTTTTATATCTCCCACTTAATTGAATTAGAGGAATATCACCCAACCATCTTGTTGAACCATGAATTGGTGCTTTTGGCAAGCAGGGCGTATGTACCACTTTTAAACCAACACCCATACATAAATTCTGAATTTGACTAAAAAAATCATTTGGTTGAAATGCCATAATCATTTTTAATTCTGGAAGTAGTTTTATTAGCTTTTTTTTATCAAATTTAGGCACATCTAATTTACAAGACTCTATCTCTCCTTGTCTTAACCAAGCTGCAATAGCACCTGAATTTTCATTATTTTTTAATGAAATTCTGAAATTTACTAACAATTTTTGATGATGATAAAAATCATAATAACCTTTTATGTTAGACACTCCAAAATAATTATACAAATTAATAACCTTAACTTCTTTTTTAAGCGTTGGTTCAACCCAACCCAATGAAGCCATTTTGGCGTAAGGAAAAGTTTTAATCCATTCAATCCCTTCTTCTATTGTTTTTTTATATTCAACTCTTGCTAAATATTCGTCATAAGTTCTTTGCCTGTTAATCCAAAAATGTGCAGGAATTTTTAATACTTGCTCAAATAAAATTGCCATTTCAGGTGTAATTCCACTTTTACCATTTAAAACATCAGATATTGTTTTTTCGGGTTTACCAGTTCTAACAGCAAATTCTTTTGAACCCATTTGTTTTTCTCCCAAAATTTCAACTAAAGTTGTGCCGGGGTGTGAAACAGTTTGAGGGTAATATTGTGTGGTAGTAGTCATTTTTCCTTTTTTAGTGATAATCTTCAATTTCTATTATTTCAACTCCTTTTATCTCAATCCATAAATATTGACCGTCTTCATTGGTAGGGATTGGGTCTTCGTGAGGTTCAAAAATTAATCTATGAGGATGAACTAAGTTACAAGCCCATTGCCCTTTTCTATTGCCAACTAATTCATGGTATTTGCCTGGTAAATATCTAACATCTTCTAAAGTTTGTGAAGCTTCTAATTCATCAAGTCGTTGTTTAAATAGTAAAGCTTCACGCTTTCCTAATTTTCTTTCAGCCAACCTATCATCATTAGCGTACTTTTTTAATTTGTTATCGTCAAATGTAATTTTCATGCAAATATAAATATTTTTATTAACACTAAATGTTAATAATTTTTATTTTTTTGTTAAATTTTATTTTGTCCGTTCAAACATTTCTGATAAAGTTGAACATCTATTTACTTCTTAATTTTCATGAATAATATTAATGTTTTCCGTTGGAAAACCAATATTTCTTAAATCGTGTATTCGCTCTATAGAAGTGCCCTTTTTCTTAATTTTATATAACCAACTATACAAAACTTTAAACTCTTCATCCTTTTGATTTACCCTGAAATGACCATACTTTTTGAAGTGTTTTTCTAATTGATTTACCCTTAACCCCCAACGGTTATCACGAGGGTTCCAAACCACACCCAAATCATTCAGTAACTCCTCTCTCTCTTCACTTAAATAATAAGTTTTACCATTTGCGTTTTTCCCATATTTAAATAACCTTTGTTCATTCAACCATTTCCCTAATCTTTTATAAACTGGACTTACTTGGGAAACATTTGTATCTCCAAATTTTTCTTTATATATTTTTAATTGTAATAACATATCAAACCAACCATCATCATCTGGAGAACCTGTATTCTCAGGATGCCAATTAAAATTTATATTGTTAAATTTTAATATTTTCCCTTTTGTTAATTTACCTTTCTTATTATTACCTCGTTGAATTAATGTCCAATTATATAATGTCCTGTTTTCATCTGTTTTCTTATAATTTGAATGCCCATTCTTATCAAAAAAAGCTTTTAATTCTAAATAATGATTATTCCAAGTGTTAGATCTAAAATCAAACTCAAATTCAATCAACTTTAACTTCTCAATTTTATCATTATCTAGCTCATTGTTTCTATATAAATTGCGCTGGCTATTTACGAAATTAGCTAAACTCCTATCTTCATAGCTTCTAGGTACATTACAGTTGCCATTTTTCAATTTATAATCAATTAATTTAAGATACTTATTTTTCCAAGTTTCAGAATTACCCCTTACATGTGTCTTTTTTACTTTTGGGTTTGTTTCATGTTCAAATTTCTTACCCCTAAAATCTAGATCAAATGAATAGCCTATTTCTAATAACCTGCTTTTTCTTTCCGAAGTTATACGTCCTAATTTATTAAATCTTTTTTGTTCTTGAAGCCAACTTCTTAAGGGTTTGTATTGTTCTTGTTTATTCGGTATGAGAAACGTTTTAAACTTTAAATGAAAATCTTTAAACTCTTCAAATTTTTCATTCCAATCATTTTCTGATTTAATTGGGTCTTCAAATTTATTCCCTCTATAATTAAGCTCAAAAGAAAAACCAATTGACTTTAATAGTTTAATTTTACTTTTATCTAATTTCTTCTTTTTATAAATATTTTTTTGGTATTGTAACCACGACCTTAAAGGCATTAAATCCTTCTTAGAATTAGGAATATGAAAAGTATTATTCGATTTATAATAGTCTTCTAGTTTTCTTAAATTAACCATCCAAGTCTCATCAATCTTTTTGTTAATTGAATTAATTGAAGGTTCTACAATCGTATTTATTTTGTTTTTCTTTGTTCCTTTTCTTTTTGAGCCTGATTTACCTAAAGATTTTTTTCTCTTAAAATTAAAATGTATTTTCTCTAATAATTCTCTTCTAACTTTAGTTAAACCATCCTGTTTCTCCCTCATCCTATAACACCAATGATAGAGATCTAAATTATCAGATTGTTTTGGACTTGAATGACCATGTTGTTCAAAATAAGTTTTCAACTCATCATAATGACCTTCCCAATTCAACCTCCCTGCAGATTTCTTAAAACCAAGCCCTATTAACTTATTAATCTGCTCCTTTGTTAAAGTACCTGCACTATGTTTAACAGAGCCATCCTCTTGAGTAACCCCGTTATTAAGTATCGTTCTATATCTATTTGTCCATTTTGCAAACTTAGGAAAGTCATCACTACCAGCTTGAACCATAGTATGTCCATACTTTAACTTAAACTCTTCTAATCTTTTAATAAATTTCTCAAAAACGCCACCTCTTCCTTCCCACTTGAAATTTAACTCATTTAATAAATCAATTCTCTCTTGTGAAATTCTATTAAGCTTTTTATTTCGTCTCTGAGAAACAACCCACGTTCCAAGTTGTTTATCTTTAGAATATTTTGCAGGCACATCACAATTACCAAATTCTGTATGATAATCTAATAATCTATCAAAGGTGCTCAGCCATATTTCATCTACATCTGTTATCTCTTTGAAAGATTCACTTTTCCAATCAAATCCAATTTCATTTAACCTTTCTTTCTTTTTTGAGTCAAGTTTGTTACCTCTATTATACCTTCTAAGCTCAGACATCCAATTATGTAATTTTGGATGATCTAATTTTGAAACATTAAGATTATTATTTTCTTTTTTAAAACTTATTAATTGTAAAAATCTCACTTCCCATAAAGTTCTAGTTTTTTCAATTATTTCATCAAAAAGAACATTTTTTAATTTATTCTCTAACCCATCTAACTTAATTACTCTTTCAGTTTCACCGCCTGAAAAATCTATTTCAATTTTAGAGTTTCCTTTTTTACCTTTCTCAAAAGCTATCGTGTCTATGTATGCTTGTAAACGCTCATCTTGATCACAAAGAGAACGAACAACTTGTATTAAATGATTAAATATGGGCTTTCGCTTAATTTCAGCTTCTAAATTTTCTTCAATATGATGGAATATTGGAACTACAATGTACCCCATCGTTTTATTATTTATTTTACTAATTCTTAATGCTCTCCCTGATGCTTGAACAATATCTATTTTAGACGTTTTTGGATCACAGAAATAAATTAAATCAATTGCAGGAACATCTACACCCTCTGTTAAACACCTAGCATTTGATACAATTCCTCTTTTACTTTTTTTAAATTCATTTAAAACCCTAGCACGATAAGTAGTTGATTGCTTCCCTTCAACATGTTTTGAGAAAATTTCATTAAAAAACAGACTATGTCTTTCAGAAAATTCTTTCGCAAAAGCAACTTTTGAATGAAAAGATAACGCATGAAAGGCATTATATTTTTTCATTACCAGTTCCAAAGCAAAATTATGAGCCAAATCAGTTGCGGAATAATCACCTAAATAATTTTGACGGTCTATAAATTCTTTAATCTGTTTATCTGTAACACCAATTCCAATAATTTTATAATCTACTAATATATCCTGCTCAATAGCCTCTCCAAAAGTCATTCTAAAAGCCTCTTCTCCATAAATACTAGAATTACTCATGTCACAAAGCAATTCATAATCACCACCTAATTTAGCCTTAAAACTTGTGGAAACTACTTTTGGAGTAGCTGTCATGTAGAGCCTTTTTTTACTTGGAATTTTATCGTTATAATGAACTAATGTGAAAATGCTTTTATTTTTACTTCCAGTGGTTCTATGAGCTTCATCACATATTATTAAATCAAAACTAAATTTTTCTTTTTCTTCGCAGGCTTCTTGAATAACTTTAAGTGACTGATAAGTTGAGAAAATAACTTTACTTCCTTTTTCATTAATAAAGTTACTAACAATTATAGGATCTGTCGAAACTAAACCGCTTATTTCGTAAGTATGAACTATTACGCTATCAGGCCTATATTTATCAATATCTTTTTCTGAACAAACACACATATATTTATAATCCGTACTTCTCTGTTCAGCCCAATCATTTTTAATTTGTTTAAGTAAAGCTAGTGATGGCACCAAAACTAAAATAGTCTTATATTTTAATTCTTCTTTAATCCATAATGCTGTTAACGTTTTACCTGCTCCACAGGGTAATATCAATTGCCCCCTATCATTATTTTCTAAATGTTTTACAACTTCATTTATAGCCTTCAATTGGTGTTCTTGAGGAACGTATTTTTTAATTTCCTTAGGTTGTTCTCCTAAAGCTAAAAGCAAAATATTTTTAAAGACTTCAGGTTTAATATCAATTAAAGCATCATAAACAAAATGTGAATATTTATCAAAACTCTTAGCAACACCAGTAACATCAGCAGCATTTGAAAAAACAATAACTTTTTGACATAAAGTACCCGAAGCTAAGACATTTGCAATTTTATCACCTGACCAACTTAATTTTTTCAGCTCATCATTTTTAAATTTACATTGTACAGCATGATAATCATCATTTGTACTTTGTAAAAGCAAATCGATTCCGTGATCTACAGATGGTAAATTCAGTTTTTTACGAATATCTATCGGAATATCATCATAAAGCCAAACTTTCTTATAATCTGATTTAACCTTAGTTTCAGCTAAAAAATAATATTTAGTAAAATATTCAAATATTTTACCTGCTGTTGTCTTCTTTTTCGTTGTTTCAGTTTGGGAAGTATTGAATTTCTCTAACTTAAATTTTAAACCCTCCCAATTTTCAACACCTTTTAATATTTCTATTAATGCTTGGTTATAACTATCCATTCTTGAAGTATGATTAATAAAGGGTTGCAATTTTTACCGACTAAATTAAGGATAATTGAGTTATGATTAAAATATGAATGACTATTTAAAATGAGTTTAATTAATTGCCACCTGTTTCAATAAGAACAAACTGGCTAAAAACGACAAATAACATTAAAATTAAAGAATAAGTTAGGAATTTATTGTCTTCATAGCCAGTTGGCAAATTAGTAGCAACTGGCTTAAACTTATGCTAAAACCATTTATTTCAACTCTCTTTAATAAAAACATAAGATTGTTACCCATTGCAACTGTAATAACATAGAAACATTTTTATTTTCTCTCTAATTGGTTTGCAGTATGAGACAAGACAAGACAAGACAAGACAAGACAAGACAAGACAAAAATTAATAAAACCCTTGATACCATTAGCTAAACGACACCTTACAACACAAGACAAAAGCACGACAAAACCGTAGATAAGTATTTACAAATGTTTTAACATAACCTTTTAGTTACAATTATTACTTCACACCTCTAATTAGAAAATTTCTTAAAATTGCAATACATAGCCCATCAGGAGTTCTAAAATAAAAGCTCCCAAATTAATGAGAGCTTTAAAAGTTTACATAAAAAATGTTGTTGAATTGTTGATTACTACCCTAAACACCTAAAAACTAGACTCATCCTAATCAACAAGAAATCAACAAAGTGTCAACAAATACAATATTATCATTTTTTTTATAAAACATCTCCTGCTAATGTTGACGAGATGTTGATCTAATGTTTTGATGTATTTCACTGATTTAAAACACATTACGACACTAATCAACAAATCAACATGAATTTAGTCTTTTATAAAATCTTCTTTTTTAAATGAGAAGTATCTCCCTTTAAGTTTTAATTCTTCAACAAAATGAGAATTACTATTTGGTAGAATTGATAAATAATACTTGGAATATGACCCATTTTTACTTTTAATGTTAAAATAGCTCTTTAAAACTTCGGAAACTTTTGAAGTAGAAGCTCTTACATTATTTTTTGATAAAATTTCAACTAAATCACTTAAAGAATATTTTAATTCATCAACATCATATTTATAAAAATCATCAATTAAAATTTCTTCAATTTCTTTATTTAAATAGGTTGTATTTCCTTTTACCAATCTTGAAAGAGCCTTTGTAAAAATTTGCTCTTTCGTAAACCACATTCTTGTTTTTTTAGCAGATTTAATCCTTCTTTCATTTAAAAAACACATAAAATAAGGCAACTCTTTTTCAAGGTCATTCAAAAGATTAGGATTTTCATCTGCATCAGGCAATGATGGAACTTTACGAACCCAGTACCTGATTTCATCTTTATCAACAATTATAAAGTTCTCTTCATTATTAGAGCAAAGAATAAATTTTCCAAAGAAAAAACTTTCCACCTTATCAACTCCTTTTGATTCGGTTTTATAACTAACAGCAGTTGCAAGGTTTTTTATTCGTTCACTATCTTCTTTTTTATCCAATAAAACTTCATCAACCGAAACAATTAATTTTGAAGCCCAATCAGAGTTAAAACGACTTCTAAAGTCTTCATTTTTATTAATGGTCATATTACCTTGAAAAACCAATTTTAACCAATTTAAAAAAGTGGTTTTACCTGTTTTACGCTCTTCACTTACCAAACATAAAATTGGAAGTACTTGTGTTGGATGTTTCCAAAGTATGGTTAAATAATCTAAACCTAAATCATATTGCTCATTAAAAATATGTTTTAAAAATGCTTTCGTTTTAGGAAAATCACCCATTAAAAATTGATGTTCAATCTTTTCATACCTGTTATAATAGCCTTGAATTTGTTGTTTATAATCTGTATGAGAAGGAATTAAACAAAAGCCATCATACTTTTCAATTTCCTGTAAATAATCCTTGCCCTCATCAGTAACAATTTCACTTTTATTCCACTTTAACAAAGCACTATAAGTGTCACCACTAAAAAGGGGGACTAACCCCTTTTTGTAGTAATCTGTCCCTATCCTTAAATAACTATTTTCCTTTTTCATTTTCATCAATTTTAATTATTCGAATCAAAGCTCTTTTTGACTCTTTACTTTCTTTAAAATCAAACTGAATATTGTAACCTGTCAAAGAATTATCTATTTTATATAACCGATCCATTTCATTTTGAATTTTCAACCATTCAAATCGAACATTGACTTTCACTAATCTTATTAGCATTTCATTTTTTTCAATTAAGGTTTCAATTGATTTACAGAAGACATAATTTTTATTATTACTAATCTGCATTCTATATAAATCAGCTATTAATTTTTCTAAATGATCTACTATATCATTCGAATAATCTTCACCTAGGTTCTTCAAATTATTCATATACCTACCTTCTTTTAGTTAATGAATATTTTGTTGCTTCACGCTGTAATTCATCCATTGATGATTGTCGGTTTCGCAATAACCATTGGTCAAGTTCTTCTCTTTTAAAGAATATTAGCTTCCCTTCTGGTTTGTAAAATGCTATGTTACTTGAAGAAGTATGTTTGTACATTTTACTTTTTGAAATTGAGCAATACTTACATGCTTCGTCAAAAGACAAGACTGCTTTTTGAAGAAATAGATTATTATTTATTTCTTCTAATTTATTTAAAATGATTTGATCCATTTTTTAATGGTGTTAAAATTAAAAATGGAATAGCGCTATTCCGTTACCATTTTGATAACAGTGCAAATATTTAAAATAGGCAATAAAAGGAAAGTGTCTTATTAACTATAGATTAACTTGTTAATAGAATTTAACTTTATTTCACTTTTTGAAGTATATGGTTTATTTCATTTATTAATAAATCCACCTCTTGTTCTCCAATTTTATTAATAAATGATTTTTTACTATTTGATAGATTTTTTTGCTTAAGCTCTCTATCCGTACATGAAATAAATAATTTTGATTTTTCAATATTCGTGAAATTTAATTTTTTAAAAGCAAAATTTAATTCCCACAATAAATAAGCTGCAACCTCTGTATTACAAAAAAAATAAATTTTTGATTTGTGCTTTTTGTTTTTAAATAAAAAAACATTCTCAAAATCCTCAATACTAGTTCGCTTTTCATCAATAAAACTAACTGTTAAATCTTCATAAACATTTTTAAATATTGCCTTATATTTTGCTGAAATTTCAAAATCAAATAAATTTTCTTCAACCGCATAATGATTAGGGTATAATTCCCTATGATATTTCTTAAAAATTTCACCTCCTTCACTAAAAGCAGCGTTTCTAATAATTTTAAATTCTGTAAGATCTTTCAATTCAAACATCATTTTATAAACAGTTGACCAATTTGAATACCAAGAATACAAAGTTTGAGAAGCTTCAGAAATAGCAATTTCTTCTATATAAATTTCTATTTCAACTTCCTTTAACCCAATTTTCAATTTTTCATAAGCAGGGATGATATGTTTTAAATACAATCTATTTGGGTTTGACTCTTGCACTAACTCACTTCTTCGTTTATAGATTGAGTACAATCTATAAAAAGGTTCATCATTAATTTTTAACTCGCCTCTTTTTCCAGTTAAAGTAGAAGTACACCAATCATAAACAAAATCATGAGCATCTCCCTCTTTTAAAGACCGTTTATAGAAGCTTTGAATTTCATTAATATACTCTTCTAAATATTGATTAAAATATTTTTCATAAATAGAGTGATAATCTTTTTCTTTCATTTTTTAAAAATTTATATCTGGCAAGTTATCTATGGCTTCATCTTTTAAATTTTCTATGTAATTCAAGTATTTAATAGTACTTTTTGTAGAAGTATGCCCCATTGCATCTGCAACAGTTTTTAAATTAGCCCCATATTGAAGTAACTGAGTTGCAAAAGTATGTCTTGCACAATAGAAAGTAATATGCTTTTCAATCTTAGCTCTTTCAACCCAGTTTTTTATACACTTGTTAATAGCATTTGTAGATAACGAATTATTTTTATCGTTTACCAACTTAAAAATATGAGCACTTTTAGATTGCTTCTCTCCAATTAATTTTAGCAAACCTTCTTTTAACTTAATTTCAACTTTTTGTTTTGTCTTTTCACGATTTGTAACCAATTTACCATTTATAACATTTTTCCACGTCAATACTTTTATTTCAGCCAACCCCAAACCTGTGTAACAAGCAAATAAAAAAGCCTTTTTAGTTTCTTCATTTCCACATTTAGTTTTAACCAAAGTTTTTAATTCATCAGTTGTTAGAATTTGTTTCTTTAAAACACCTTCCCCAACTGTTTTTCTAAACTTAATTTCTTTTGTTGGGTTGTTAATGAGTAAACCTTTTAATTCAGCACTTTTTAATATTTTTTTAAATCTTGTAAAATAATTATGAGGTGTTTCACCAGTTAATCCACATTCGTCAGTTAAATAATCTTTATAGCCATACATCATGGTAGGTGTTAATTGTAATATCGCTAAATTATTATCATTAACATTTTCTTTAAAATAATTCAAAGATGCTTGTATCATTCTAACATCTTTCTTCTTATAATTTTTAATATAGTCATTTGCAAAATCAAAGAAGTTAACACCTTTTAGGTGTTTTGGAACGTAAGAAGTGCTTTCGGTAAGTAATTCAATCTCCCTATTAGACCGCATTAACTCTGCTAAATTCTTTTTGTCAGCCTTAATTTGTTTTGTATCTGTTGGAAAAATCTTAATGTCTAAGAAATCGTAATATCTTTTACCATTATGATTAATATCTAAAAAATACTTAATAGCGCCTTTACTTTGCGTTCTCGTTCTTAAATTAACACTCATAGCAATCAAATTTTAGTACCATATCAGTACCAAATATATGAAAAAAAGAACCAAAAAAGGGAAATTAGCAAAAACTTTTATTGATCTAAACTGTTGATTTACAGCTGTCTAAGCTTTTATTAATTTCCCTTAATATCTAATCTAGTACCTCGAGTGGGAATCGAACCCACACTCCCGAAAGAACTGGATTTTGAATCCAGCGCGTCTACCAGTTCCGCCATCGAGGCATTTCTAAATTGGAATGCAAATTTATAATTTTTTTTCATCTAAAACACAAAAACTTTACTAAGTTGTTTAATTCCTACTTAAATAATTTTAAATTTGCACCCAACAAACAACAACACAAAGAAAATCTAATAATTAACACAACTAGAAAAAATGCAAAATAATCAATTAGCTCCTAAAATATTTGCTTGTAGACAAAGCAGAGTATTGGCTGAAAAAATCGCTGAAAGTTACGGTCTTCCACTAGGAAATGTAATAATTTCAAACTTTAGCGATGGAGAATTTCAACCTGCTTTGGTTGAATCGGTAAGAGGTAGACGCGTATTTATTATAGGTTCTACTTTTCCTAATTCAGACAATTTAATGGAACTTCTGTTAATGTTAGACGCTGCTAAAAGAGCTTCCGCAAGACATATTACAGCTGTAATCCCTTATTTTGGATGGGCAAGACAAGACCGAAAAGACAGACCTCGTGTAGCAATTGGCGCTAAATTAGTGGCTAATTTAATTCAAGCTGCTGGCGCAACTAGAATTATGACGATGGATTTACATGCAGATCAAATTCAAGGATTTTTTGAAAAACCTGTTGACCACTTATATGCATCTACAGTGTTTTTACCTTACATCAATAAATTAGGATTAGACAATATTACTGTAGCTTCTCCAGATATGGGTGGATCTAAACGTGCGTATGCTTATTCTAGATATTTAGAAAGTGATGTAGTAATTTGCTATAAAGAACGTATCAAAGCTAACGAAATTGATTCTATGGAATTAATTGGAAACGTAAAAGGTCGTAATGTAATTTTAGTTGACGATATGATTGATACAGGTGGTACACTTGCAAAAGCTGCTGATGTAATGATGGAAAAAGGAGCCATAAGTGTTCGCGCTATATGTACGCACCCAATATTATCAGGCGGAGCTTATGATAAAATTGAAAACTCAAAACTTACAGAATTAATTGTTACAGACACAATTCCTTTAAAAAGAGAGAGTTCTAAAATAAAAGTTGTATCTTGCGCGCCTTTGTTCGCAGATGTAATGCATAAGGTTCAAGATAACCGATCTATCAGCGGACAATTTTTAATGTAAATAATTAATAAATAAATAAAAATGAAATCAATTACAATCAAAGGATCTCAAAGAGAAAGCGTGGGCAAAGTAAGTACTAAAGCCTTACGTAATGCTGGAAAGGTACCTTGCGTATTATACGGAGGGGATAAACCATTACACTTTTCAGCTGACGAAGTATCGTTCAAAAAATTAGTGTATACCGCTAACGTATATACTGCAACGATTGAAGTAGAAGGGGCAACATATCATGCAATTTTGCAAGATATTCAGTTTCACCCAGTTTCTGACAAAATTTTACACGTTGACTTTTACCAATTATTTGATGATAAATTGGTAACTATGAATATACCTGTAGTATTAGTTGGAACTTCTCCAGGTGTAATTAATGGTGGTTCTTTACGTTTTGCAATGCGTAAATTAAGTGTAAGAGCTTTACCTGCTGATTTACCTGATTTTATCAATGCTGATATTTCTAAATTAAAAATTGGAAGTAAATTAATCGTTTCTGAATTAGCAGATGATAAATTCTCAATTCTACATCCTGAAAACTCTGTAGTTGTTCAAGTTAGAACTTCTAGAAGTGCTGTTGCATCTGATGATGATGAAGAAGAAGGTGAAGAAGGAGCAACTGAAGAAGCTGCTGCTGAATAATTCAACTTTAATAAAAGTATTTAAAAGCGTTGCATATTTGCAACGCTTTTTCTTTTTAGTACTTTTGCAGCATGCAAATATTCGAATTCATTAAAAAATTATTCGGTTCAAAAAAAGAAAAGGAAACTACAGAAGAGCTTATGAAAAAATTCTTAATTGTTGGTTTAGGGAATATTGGTGCAACATATGATGATACACGTCATAATATTGGTTTTAAAATTTTAGATGAAATAGCCTCTAAAGAAAATGCTGCTTTTGAAAGTCAAAAATTAGGAAGCATTGCAAAGTTCAGGTTTAAAGGAAGAACTTTTATACTTTTAAAGCCTTCAACTTATATGAATTTAAGTGGAAAGGCTGTTAAATATTGGATGACTAAAGAAAATATTCCGCTAGAAAATGTATTGATTATTTGCGATGATTTAAACTTAAACTTTGGTGCTATTAGAGTAAAAGCGAAAGGAAGTGATGGAGGTCACAACGGTTTAAAAGATATAAATGCTGTGTTGCAAACTCAAAAATACGCGCGCTTTAGATTTGGCGTTGGAGATGAGTTTTCTAAAGGTCGACAAGTAGATTATGTTTTAGGAAAATGGAATGAAGACGAATTCAAACTATTACCTGAACGCCTAGAAAAAGCACACGAACTTGTAAAATCATTTGGTACTGCTGGTTTAAATAATACGATGAATTCCTTCAACGGAACATA
The DNA here is from genome assembly GCF_900188235.1 of Lutibacter agarilyticus. Classification (GTDB taxonomy): domain Bacteria; phylum Bacteroidota; class Bacteroidia; order Flavobacteriales; family Flavobacteriaceae; genus Lutibacter; species Lutibacter agarilyticus. The sequence continues at coordinate 280,529 of NZ_FZNT01000002.1, forward strand.
AATTACAAATTATCGCTTGCAAACCACTCTGCATGTGATGTACCAGTTTCTTGTAGTTTTAATGAGTGTAATTGAATAGTTTCAGGCAAACGATTTTTTATTTTTTCAGCAAAATCTATCAACATCATTTCACTGGTTGGCTGATAATTTACTAAAATAACATTATGTCCACGTTTTTCCAATTCTGCAGCTAATTCAACATGTGGCGTGTTTTTATTAAAAACAGTAGCGTGATCAAATTTATCTACAATTTCAGATAACACAATTTTCTTTAAATCACCAAAATCTATCACCATTCCAAATTTCACATTTGAAGTATCACTAATTGGCGTTCCAATTACTGTAACAGATAATTTATAGCTATGCCCGTGTACATTTTTACATTTTCCGTCGTAACCATATAATGCATGGCCAGTTTCAAAATCAAACTGCTTTGTTATTCTAATATTACTCATACTTATAAATTAATCGTCTAAATCTTTTCTGTTTTTCGCCTTATGGTACACAAAATAAGCAATCGCTACTAAAAACACAAAAGGTAAATAAGTACCAATAACAACACCTATTTCGTAGCCGCTATCAGGTGCATTTTTCATTTTTTCTTCAATATCTACCTGCTGTAATAATGCAATAAAACTTGCTAACATGTGTTACTTTTTAAATTTTTGAAGTGCTTTTTTTGTTGCCTCAGACAAAACCAAATTACCGCTAATTTCGGCACGTTTATTTAACAATATGTCCCAATCCTCAGTTCCTTCCCAAAAGGTCTTTTTTAAAGCTACTAATGCTTCAGCATTATATGTTGAAAGTTTTAAAGCTAAATTTTCAACTTCAGTATCCATTTCATTTATGGAATTAAATACACTTGCAAACAACCCTTTTTCTTTTGCCCAATACGCCGTTTTCCAACTAGTAGCATCTAAAGCTAATTCAGAAAATGATGCAATACCTATTTTACGCGTTACGGCAGGTTCAATAACAAACGGTCCAATACCAATAGTTAATTCTGAAAGTTTTATAGCAGCTTGTTCTGTGGCAAAACAATAATCACAAGCAGCAGCTATACCAACTCCACCACCAACAGCTTTCCCTTGTACACGCCCAATAATTATTTTTGAACAGTTTCGCATCGCATTTAGTACGTTTGCAAAACCTAAAAAGAATTGTTTCCCTTCTTCAAAATTAGAAATAGCAACCAGTTCATCAAAAGAAGCACCAGCACAAAAAGCTTTTTCTTTTTCACTTTTTAAAACAATTATATGAACTTCTGGGTTTGAACTAAGCTCTTTAAATTCAGCAGCTAGCCTAGCTAATAATTCACTTGGAAACGAATTACTAGCAGGGTGAAAAAACTCAACCGTTGCAATATTATTTTGAATATGCGTATATAAACTTCCGTTACTCATAAGAGTTCAAAGTTACGTGTTTTTATGCAAATATTTTCGTCTAAATTTCACAACCAAAATTCCAGATCGCAATAACATCCAAACCGTAAAAGCAATCCAAATGGCATATAATTTTAAGTCAAAATAATCACCAATTAACAATGCAGGAATAAAACCTAAAAAAGTAGCCACAATTAATAAATTTCTTAACGTAACTGCTTCTGCCAATCCTTTAAAAATACCATCAAAAACAAACGCTACAGCATTTATAGGTTGCATTAATAGTACAATCCAAAAAACTCCGTAAAACGATTCTAACACAAATGCATCTTTTGAAAATAGCAGTCCAATTTCATGATAAAACAATCCACAAATTGAAGCTAATAATACGGCAATAACAATGGAATATCGACTTAATTTAATACTTAGCTTCCACATTGTTTCGTAGTTTTTTTCTCCCAATAATTTTCCTGAAACAATGTTACCAACACTTGCATATCCATCAATAAAAAAAGCAAAAAACAACCAAATTTGAAAAGCGATGGTTTGTGCTGCAATATAATTTTGACCATATTTTGTTGCGTACGAATTAGCTAAATACAAAGCCACATTTAAAGACATTGCTCTAATAATAAGGTTGAAGCTAATAGCTAATAAGTTTTTAATTTCTTTATTGAATTTAAATGTAAATTTCAAATTAAAAGGTGTTTTGTTTAACAATAATCCCAAAGCTAAAATTGCCATTACTCCTTGAGCTATTACACTTGCCCATGCAGCCCCTTTTACGTTCATAGGAGCTATAAATCCTTCAATTCCGTAAACCAATGCAAAGTCTAACCCAATATTTAAACAAGCACCAACAATACTTATAACCATAGGCCAAAAGGTGTTTTGTAAGCCTCTAAAAACACCAAATACTGAAAACACAAACAACGTTAAAGGAAAACCAATAGCTCTAATTTTGTAATAATCTACGGCATAATTTAAAATAAGTCCATCAGCATTGTACAACTTAAAAATTTGCTCGGTAAAAAAAATGGTTACTACATAAATAACAACACTTAAAAATAGATTGATAGCTATAATTTGCGCCGGTAAGGTTGCAATTTCATCTAATTTTTTTGCACCTAAATACTTTGCTACAATTGCTGAAATTGCTGAACGTGTTTGGGCCAAAATCCAAACCAATGCTGAAATAAATGAACCTGCAATACCAACCGCAGCCAAAGCTTCAGTAGGATTTACTTGAATATTTCCAACAATTGCGGTATCTGTTATTGAAAGTAAAGGTTCTGCAATTCCAGAAATAATAGCCGGAATGGCTAATTTATTTATTCCTTTAAAAGTAATATTTGATTCTTTATACATTCACTATTTTTTCGAAACAATAAAAAGGATACTCACTTTGCTTTGGAAAATAAATACTTCCTAATTGCTTATAATTTTGTTGTTTATAAAATTTCTGATTTCGTTTATTTTGACTAAAAGTGTCTAATCTAATTGAAATAAATTTGTGTTGTTTAGCATAATTTTCAGCAAAACTCATTAATTTTTGAGCATATCCTTTCCCTTGAAATTCAGGATGAACTGCCAAACGGTGAATGTATAAATTTTGATCGTTTTTAGTCAACCATTTTATATCTTTATATTCTGCATCTTCAATATCAGTTAGAACAATCAAACCAATAATTTTATCATCAACTTCTAACTTCCAAAGCTGCTGTAATTCAATATCATTTTGAAGTACTTCTTTTGATGGGTACAATTCATTCCATTGATAAATTTTCTTATCAATCATGTGTTTTGCACAACACTTTGTTATTGCTAACAAATCATTTAAATCTGATATAATTGCTCTTTTAATCATCAAATTATAAATAACATTATTTTTTTATAAAATCTACACTGTAGTTTACTACTTCAGCTAAATGAACAGGCATTTTAGCAGCAGTCCAAGGTTGCGTGCAACCTAGCGGATGATTCATTCCTTCCACTACTATCAATTCACTTTTTGGATTCCAACGGTGTAAATTTTCTGCCTCATTGGTTTTTACAACATCATCTAATTCACCTTGAATGATCAAATGCGGAATGCTTAAATTAGTAACTGCATTTTTAATGGTCAATCGTTCTTCATTTTCTTTGAAGTTGGTATAAAACTGAAAATAATGCGGCATTTGCTGTTTTGTTCTTGCGTTTTCAATGTACGAAACTCCTTCTTTTTCCCAATATTGAAGAATTTTTTCATCCTTTGGAAAACGAGCGCCAAAATCTGAAACACCAGCCCAAGAAATTACTTTTGAAATTTTATTATTTTCAGCAGCTTTTAACGTTACAATTCCACCACCACGAGAATGCCCAATTAAGGTAATATTTTCAAAATCAGCTTCATTTTCAAAGTCTGAATTACTGATTAGCCAATTAATTACCGTTTCTAAATCGTCTAATTCTAAAGTAAAATTATTTTGACCAAAAGCTTCTAAATCTGGAAAATCAATTGGGTTTTCAGTGGTACCGCCATTGTGTGAAAAATTAAATTTTACAAAAAATAAATCTTGCTTCATAAATTCTTCCGCAGCTAAATTCCAAGCACCCCAATCTTTATAACCTTTATAGCCATGACAAAAAATAACTACTGGTTTTTTAGTATTGGTTTCTTTATAAAATAAATCGGTTAAAATTGGTTTATTATGGTACTTACTTTTTACAATGGTATTGCGTATTGAACTCATATTTTTTATTTAAAATGGTAAATCTTGATTTTGCTTAAACGGTAATTCTGGATTCAAAATTTCTACAATTAACTTTTTAATTTCTAACATAAAATCTGCAATTCGTTCTTCAGAAACATGATTATCCTGACCTCTTGATGCTGAAAAATTCATTTTCATAAAGCCTGCTCTTAAATTTTTGAATGAAATAATTCCGCTTTCTAATTCGTTAAATTCATTGTTTGAAGTTTGTAAAAACATATAAGCATACAACATTACTTGCATTGCTTTGGTATATTTATAATCTTCACTTATAACACTAAAATCGGTCATTTTTAATTGACCACTTTCAACCTTGCCTGTTTTATAATCTATAATTCTGGTTACACCGTCTAACTCATCTACACGGTCTACAATCCCTCTTAATTTAATAGGAAAATCAACTCCTTCAATAACTATTTCACAGTTTAGTTTTCCTTCTAAAGCAATTATTTTCAATTCCTTTTTCTGGTTCAGGATCTGTAACTCTTGATTTAAAAAACGATCAATATAACTTTTACTTACTTCAAAAATTAACTTGTTTTTCCCGGTTTGAATATTTCCTTTAAAATAATGTTTTTCAAAATAAGTATTCAATAAAGGAATGGTACTTTTTTGCATTGCTGCAATATTATCTTTGGTTAAAAACTTACCAATAAAGGGTTTGTACATATGCTCTAAAACATCATGAATTACTGACCCCATTGTATTTGCAGCAATGGTTTCTTCAACCTCATCATCTTCTCTAATACCCAATACTTTTTGCTCGTAAAAACTAATCGGATTGTATATGTAATTTGCCAATGCCGATGGCGAAATACCAGCTGTAAAAACTTCTTTTAATTTTTGAATTATTGCTGGCGTTTTTTCAACTTCTAAAAGTTTGGTTTCTACTGGTTGCACTTTTGGACTTATAATGGTTTTTATGATTGCTGGATTGTTGATTTCTAACTGGGTTAAAAAACGACTTTTTTCACCTGAACCATAACCGTCAGTTTCTGTATTGTAAATTAAATAAATGTTTTTTGCTCTTTGTAATAATCGTTGAAAATGATACGAAAAAATGGCATCTTTTTCTTGATACGTTGGTAAATCAAAATATTTTTTCACATCGTAAGGTATAAACGAAAACTCATTTTTTCCTCCTGGTAAAATCCCTTCGTTTACTGAAGTTATTACAACGGTATCAAAATCTAAAGCACGGGTTTCTAACATTCCCATTAACTGTAAACCTCGCAACGGCTCACCTTGAAATGATAATTTTTCATTTTGTAGTAATTGACCGTAAAACAAGGTTAAAGTTTTTAAATTTTCAATATGATTATACGTTGTGTTTAATGTTTCTAATTGTTGAAAAACATTGTAAAAACGGAATAAATATTCCTTTTCAACACCTTCAACAAAAGGTTTTAAGGCATTTATCAACGCACTACATTGCGCTATAATTTTATTGGTATCTGTTGACAAACTAAATAATGAAAATACAATTGAAAGTTCAGATTGCTCTTCTTTTGAAATCCCATTTTTTAAATTTTCAAGCGTTAAAAATATGCGGTTTTCCTTATTTATTTTTGAAATTATTTTTTGAAGTTTTTCTGTATATAATTTATTTAAAAAGGGGTCATTTAATAAACTCAACACATCTTTATAATAAAACTCGGTAGTTTTTTTATTGAATTTTAGTTGGTTTAAATGCATTTTAAACAACTTGTTAAACAAACCTGCTAATGGCATATCTTTTAATGGATATCCCATGGTAATATTAATATTATTTATGTTGCTTGGTAAAGAATTTAAGGTTAATGTTAATAAATTTTCATCGGCTAACACTAACGCTGTTTTACTAAAATTATCAAATTTTGATAACAATTCTCCAGCATATTTAATTTGGGTAATGTTTTTGGGTGCACCAATTAAATGAATATTTTGTGCTTGATTAAAACTGTTTTCAGCCCATAAAAACTCGTTTTCTTTATAATAAAGCCATTCCGATTTATATTTTCTTAAAAAAACTCCAGCTTCATTTGATTTCTTAAAAAAACGTTCATTAGCATCCCAATAAACGGTTGCTATGCCGTTATTTAATAATTCCTGAAAAATGTATTCTTCCGCTTTATTTAACGCATTAAACCCAATAAAAACAATCTTTTTATCAGAATTACTATTGATATAAAATTCTAAATTCTCGGTTGCTTCTTTATAAATTAAACCTTGATATCCAACTTTATTTGTTTTTAAGCTATCATACAAAGCGCTGTACAAAACATTTAAATTTTCAAAAAAATGCAAATAATTGACTGCTAATTTACTTGGCTTTTTTTCTTGAAACCATTTATCTAGTTTTTTAATATCCTTTAAATTTTCAAAAAAATCTTTGGTGTTTACTAAATAACAATCAATATCATTAAAATCATGCAAAGCTATTGTTGCCCATTGTGAAAATGCTTCAAAAGACTCTAAATTATCCTTTGGAATAGTAGCTTTGTAAATAGAATAAAATTCAAAAAGAAGTTGGGTGTTATCAATTAAATGAAGATCGGCCAATTCTTGAATGTAATTTTCAATACTTTCAATCTTTGGAAGAAAAGCTGTTGTTGAAATTTTAGTTAATAACTCCTCTTTTAAAAACACACAAGCACGTTGACTTGGAAGCACAAATGTTACTTCGTTCAAATTTTTGTGGTTCTTTAAAACTTCTTCAACTACATTTGAAATAAATGAATTCATATAACTTTTTTAGATGATAAAAATAAAAAAGCCATTTCGATTGAAATGACTTTTTTAAAAGTATTTTTTCCTTTTTTAATTTGTGATTTTAATTTCAACTCTTCTATTTAAAGCTCTTCCTTCAGGAGTAGCATTGCTTGCAATTGGATACAATTCTCCAAAACCTTTCACTGATAAATTTAACTGATTCACACCTTTAAAAATTAAATAATTTAATACTGTATTCACTCTTTTTACTGAAAGCCTATAGTTTGTATCGGTAGAACCAACATTATCGGTATAACCTTCAATTCTATATTTTAATTGACCGTTTTGTTTCATTAATTCAGCCATTTCATCTAATTTAACTTTGTATTCTGGGTAAATAACATCTGATGCATTCTTAAATAAAATACTACTCGCTAATTCATTTAATGTAGCAGCTAATTCTTCTTTAACTATTGGGCAACCATTATTGGATTTTAACCCCGGTTCAAGTTTGCATTTATCTATATTATCTGGAACACCATCTCCATCAGTATCTATATCTGGGCAACCATTTCTTGAACCTGACCCAGCAACTGTTGGACAAGCGTCACGCGGATCAATAATACCATCTCCATCTGTATCAGGACACCCCTTAAATTCAGGTTTTCCTTTAATGGTACTACAAAGATCATCTTTATCCAATACACCATCATCATCTGTATCAAGACAGCCATTTAATGCTACAACTCCAAAAACATCAGGGCATTCATCTAAAGAATCGGGCACACCGTCATTATCTGAATCTGGACAACCATCAAACTCCTTTAAACCATATATTTCAGGACATTTATCTTTGTGATCATCAATTCCGTCATTATCTCCATCATAAGCACCAAATTTATAAATAATACTTGCTGAATGTTGAAAATGCCTGTAAGAACCATCATTAAAAAAATACTTAAGCATTGATTGCACTCTAAGCCCCAAACCTTTATAAATCCAAAACTTTGCGCCTAAACCACTATTAAAAGAGCCTTGATTTTTAAACACAACATTATTATCACGGTTTCCACTTTGCATGGTGAAACCAGCTCCTAATAACGCATAGGGATCAAAAAAACCAGTATCACCAATTAGCATATTTATATTATAGCTTGCATTTGCATCAATAGCAAAATAGGGTACACTTTTAGTTAAAGTTGTATTCCCTAACTGTGTAATTTGATTTATAGTAAAAGCTAATTCAGCATTGAAACTTTTATTAATGTAACGGGATAATGATAATTTTGAAGGAGCTGAAATATAGTTATAATGAGCATTTAAATTAAAAAATTGATCATACCATTTGGTTGGGTTACCCACATTAGAAGTCATTCCTTTAATATTTGTTGAGTAATGATCTATTGCATTTACACCAAAACCAATCATCCAAGGGTTAGCCTTATCTTGAGACCTTGTAGTTGTTATAAAAAGAAAATTAATGGCAATAAAAAAAAAGCAGCTAGTTAAGTTACACGTTTTCATATCTTTTTTTCCACTAATTTAAGTCATATATAATGAAATCACAAAGTAATTTAAAGCAAAAAAGCCATCCTTTTTGAGGATGGCTTCTTTAAAATTTATAAATTATTATAAATTATTTTACTAATTTAATTTCAACACGTCTGTTGATTGCTCTTCCAGATCTTGTTTTGTTAGAATCGATTGGCTGAGATTCACCATAACCTTTAGCAGTTAAGTTTTCAGCTTTAACTCCTTTAGAAATTAAGTAATCTTTTACTGCATCAGCTCTTTCTTGAGAAAGTTTAAGGTTGAATGCCTCACTACCAGTGCTATCAGTATGTCCTTCAATATGGAATTTTGAGTTTGGATATTCAGTAAGTATTTTAGAAGCAATATCTAAACGACCTGTTGTTTCTGATTTAAAAGAAGCTCTTGAAGAATCAAAATATACAGTTCTAGCTAATTCTTTTAAAGTTTCAGCGTGTTCTTCAGATAATTCTACTGGACATCCATTGTTTGAAGCTGGACCAGGAACTGTAGGACAAGCATCATCTTTATCAAGTACACCGTCACCGTCTGTATCTGGCCAAGGACAACCTTTGTTTGCTGCTGGACCTGCTACTGTAGGACAAGCATCATCAATATCAACTACACCGTCACCATCTGTATCAGGACAACCTTGGTTAGCTTTTGTTCCTTTTTCATTTGGACATCTATCATCTTTATCTGGAACACCATCACCATCTGTATCAGGACAACCATTGAATTCAGCTAAACCAAATACATCTGGACATTCATCTTCAGAATCGATAACACCATCACCATCTGTATCAGGACAACCATCAAATTCAGCTAAACCAAATACATCTGGACAAGCATCAAATTTGTCATATACGCCATCTCCATCAGTATCAGTTCCTCCCATTTTGAAAATAATTCCAAGAGAATGTTGAAAATGAGCTTTAAGATCGCTTTCAAAAGTTTGTCTTAATTTAGACTCTAAGTTTAAACCAACTTTGTCATTAAACCAAAAGTTCATACCTACACCTGCATTTAATGCTGCTGTATTATAATCATCCATCCAAGTGTAACCACCACCTACTAATAAGTATGGCTCCCACCATCCTAATTCAGCAACACTAGCAATTGACCATTTAACTGTACCATCAACTGTCCAGAAAGCATAATCGCTAACGCTCATATCTCCCATTTTTTCAATTTTATTGAAACTTCCCGCAGCCTCAAAACTGAATCCATCAGCTAAATGTCTTCCAACAGTTAATCTGCTAATTGCTGGAACAATATTCCAGTGATCCTCAGCATTCATAAACTCGTTGAACCAATTCCCTCCCCAATCTGTATTAGGGTTGGTTGGATAAAAATCTACTGCGTTTACACCAAAGCCTACTGCCCAAGGATTGTTTTCGTCCTGTGCATTTACATTGCTGAAACCTGTAACTAATAACAAAGCCAATAAGGCTACTTTTAAATGTTTCATTTTCAAAATTTTAAATTAAATGTTCTTTTGTTAATAAATAAATAAGCCGTTAAAACTTAATATATCTAGACAAAAATACAAAATTATCTTGAACATGGTATTTTTTTTTAATTTTTCTAAACTATATTCAACTTTAACCCAATTTTAACAAACGCTTCAATAGCCTTATCTAGATTATTTTTAGTATGTACTGCGGATAGTTGGACCCTAATTCTTGCTTTTCCTTTAGGTACTACTGGGAAAAAGAATCCTATTACATAAATACCTTCTTCCAAAAGCAAATTTGCCATTTTCTGAGCTAATTTAGCATCATACAACATTACTGGTACTATTGCTGAATCTCCTTTAACAATATCAAAACCAGCATTCACCATTCCCTCTTTAAAATAATTAGTATTCCACTCTAACTTATCTCTTAGAGAAGTATCTTTTGATAACATTTCAAAAACTTTTAATGAAGCCCCTACAATTGCTGGCGCTAATGAATTTGAAAATAAATAAGGCCTTGAACGTTGACGTAATAATTCTATGATTTCTTTTTTTCCTGTTGTGTAACCTCCCATCGCACCTCCTAACGCTTTACCCAAAGTGCCTGTAATAATATCAACTCGTCCCATTGCGTTTTTTAACTCTAAAGTACCTCTACCTGTTTTACCTATAAATCCGGCAGCATGACATTCATCAACCATAACCAACGCATCATATTTATCGGCTAAATCACATATTTTATCTAAACTAGCAACAACACCATCCATAGAAAAAACACCATCGGTTACAATAATTTTAAATCGATGCTCTTGCTTATTGGCTTCAATTAATTGTTCTTCTAATGAAACCATATCGTTATTATTATACCTATAGCGTGCGGCTTTGCATAAACGAACACCATCAATTATTGACGCATGATTTAAAGCGTCAGAAATAATAGCATCCTCTTGCGAAAATAATGGCTCAAAAACACCTCCGTTTGCATCAAAAGCTGCGGCGTATAGTATGGTATCTTCAGTTTCATAAAATTCAGCAATTTTTTCTTCTAATTGCTTATGAATATCTTGAGTTCCACAAATAAAACGAACTGACGACATTCCAAACCCATGCGTATCCATGGTATCTTTTGCTGCTTGAATAACTTCAGGGTGATTTGATAAACCTAAATAATTATTAGCACAAAAATTGATAACTTCTTTACCTGTACTTAATTTTATTACAGCGTCTTGAGACGAAGTAATAATTCGCTCTGACTTGTATAAACCAGCTTCCTTAATTTCTTGCAATTCTTTTTGTAAGTGTTGTTTTATAGTACCGTACATAATAGTTGATTTTTATAAATTTTCTTAATTTTTAAACTGCTTCAACAGTAATTTCTTCATTAATATAAACCAATAGTTTTTCAGAAATTTGATACTGTAAGCTTTCCAATACTTGAGCATATTCATTCACTTGATACCTGTGTTTTTTTTCTGGCTTTCCTGTTTTATAATCTATAATTGTTACTTTATTATCGTTAAAAACCAAACGATCTGGTATCACAATTTTTTTTTCAGAAGTTAAAATTTCACGTTCGTTAAAAACTACATTATTTTGATCAAAATATTGTGCTAATTTTTCATGAGTTACAATTTTAGTAACTAAAAAAACTATTTCGTCATAATAAGCTGAAGTAATAATTCCTTTAAACAAGTATTGTTTTACTACTTCAGAAATATCATTACTCGTTTTTATTTTTGATAAAATTTCATGAATTAAATTACCATAAACTATCGCTTTTCCTTGTTCGGTATCCCAAAGCAATGATGAATTTGCAACGATAGCTATATTGTGATTTTTCCATGAATTGCTAATAAATTGATGTTGCGTAGTATTTTTACTTTCTTCTTTTATTTCAAAGTTTCCTCTTTCAGGGTTTCCAAAGCTGTACACCAATTGTTCTGAGTTCCATAAATTTTGACTTTTTAAATAGTTGATAAAAAGTCCAGATGTGAATTTTAAATTTTCTTCAGAAGTACTTTTTGAAATTTTTAATTTTGTAACCACATATAATTGCTCAACCGCTCTGGTTAGCGCAACATATAAAATATTGTAATTATCTAACTCTAGCTCTTCTTTTCTTTCGTCAAACAATTGAATTCCTTGTTCGCCTATGTAATTTAGTTTATTGCTGTAACTTACAAGTAACGACTTTAAATTGCTTGTTTCGCTTTTATAAGAATACCAAACTTTTGGATCAATTTGATTGTAAATATCAATATCATACGGATAAATTACAATAGGAAATTCCAAACCTTTTGACTTGTGAATGGTCATAATTCGTACTGCATTTTTAGCTTCAGGAGCAACAATACTTAACTTGTCTTTTTTTAGTTCCCAATACTCTAAAAAACCACCTATTGAGACCTGCTTTTTTTGTTGATATTCAAAAACTACATCTAAAAAGAATTGAACATTTGAGTCTGATTCGTTTATCAATTGAAAACTACGAATGCAATACTCTATACTTTCGTAAAATGGACTTTGAACAAATTCGTTGTAATTAAACATGATATTGAACTTCCTCAATTCTTCAAAAAATGGCTGATTTTCTAGGTGTACAAATTCGTTTAAAAAATGATGTTTATCTTCAGTGATTTCTAGCTTTTCATATAAATAATACAAAAGCTGTACCTTGAATTCTTTATTCAACGGGTTTTGAATTACATTCAATAGATTGATGATAAAATCTACCTTCGGACTGTTTTTTAACAGCAGTGTTTCCGACGAAATAATTTCAATTCCTTGTTCTGTTAAATAATCGGCAACTTCAACTCCTTGTTTTTTTGTTCTCACCAATACGCATACTTCATTTTTTTGAAATTTAGGATCGAGATTATCAATAATTCCAAATACTTTTTTTGGAAATAAAAGTGCTTTTTCTTCTGCATCATCAACCTCTTCAACAAAGTCTATTTGCACATAACCACCTTCATTTGAGTTTAGTTTTTGATTGTTTCCTTCAGCATATAAATTACGATAGGCTTCGTTTCCTAAAAATTGTGAAATATGTGTAAAAAAAGCATTATTGAAGTTGATTACTTCGCTAAAACTCCTAAAATTCGTCCCTAAATTTGAAACTTCTTTTTCAACATAAAAAGGTTTTCCTTTAGCGTCTTTATTAGAAAGTTCTATAAATTGCTCTGCTTTTCCGCCTCGCCAACGGTAAATCGATTGCTTTGCATCGCCCACCAACAACAACTTCCCTTTTTCACCCAAATCATTTTCAGAAGTAATTGCATTTTCAACCAACGGAATTAAATTTTGCCATTGCAATACTGAAGTATCTTGCATTTCATCAATAAAATAATAGCGAAATTTCTCCCCAATTCGCTCATAAATAAATGGTGCTGGTTCGTCTTTTATGGTATCACTAATTAGCTGATTAAATTCAACGTTTAGCAATATATTATTTTCTTGTTTTATGTCTTGTAAAGCATTGTTTATGTGACTTAAAACAGCTAACGGAATTAAGCTATTCAAAAATAAATCGTTCAATGTTTTTTTCTGAAATAAAACTTCTGATTGGTTGTATAAATTCAGCAACTCAGGTACAGCTTCATCAATAGCAGATTTAATGGCATCAGATTTAGATTTTGAATAAAAAGTTCCTTCTTCAATTCGTTCCTTTAATTTTCCTTGATCAAAAAACTTTGCTTTTTTATAATCGGAAGCTAATTGCTGAAAGTGCTTTGGAATTAACGAATAATAAAAATCTTTATCTGCAACTCCCGTGTTTTGAATAATTTCTAGGCCTTCTTCTCCAATAGTTTTAAAAGCAGCTGCTATATTTTTATTTTCGGTTACAAGTTGTTGCTTTAAATTGGTGAATTCATCCTTAGGTATTTCAAGTAACGATTTTAAATATTTTCCGTGATTTTCGTTTAAAATAAGTTTGGCAAATTTTTTAAGATCTAACGAAATATCCCACGATTTATCATCGTCTAATTTTTCAATAGCATAACTTACCAAAGCCGAAGTTAGCTCTTTACTTTCTCCTATTTTTGAAATTACAATATCAACCGCTTCGTTCAATAAACTTTCGGTATCCATTTCAACTTCCGAATTCAAAGGAAGATCTAAATCATACGCAAAAGTTCTTATTAATTTATGTGTAAAACTATCAATGGTAGTAATATTAAATGCCGAATAATTTTGCAAAATGGCATTTAAAACAATTTTTGATCTGCTAAAAATAACCGCTTCGGTTAAATTGGTTTCTTCACAAATTATTGGAAGCATGTTATTCTGCTTTTTTAGCGAAAAATCTTGCAAATTTTCAATAACACGCTCTTTCATTTCACCCGCGGCTTTATTTGTAAATGTAACGGCTAAAATTTGTTGAAATTTATAAGCACTATCGCTTGATAGCAGTATTTTTAAAAATTCTTTTACTAAGGTAAATGTTTTTCCGCTTCCGGCAGAAGCATTGTATATTTGATAAGATGCTGAATTTTGCATTGTAAAAATTTAGAATGCAAGTTAGTAAAATATACGATTTTAACGTGTGATTTAATTGCAGTTTCTATACGAATAATTTTTACCTGAATTTAGCTTACAAACCAAACTTAAACCATGATAAAAATGAGACATTATCTAAAACTTGCTATCGATTAATTTTATCTACTTTTTTAATTGCAGCTTTAAAATCATCTATATCTGGTTCAATTAAAAAGAAATCTATGGCTGCTTTTACAACCTCTCTCGCAGTATCAATAGGAAACCCCAAACCAACGGCAATTCTATCCATAATAGAAGTTTTATCTATGGTTGGGTTTTTATCAATAAACATCATTTTTGTTAAATCGTATAAGCGCTCTAAACGATCCTCATAACTCACAGGTGGGTTTACAGGATAATTGGCTGGATTTTTTAAAATATCCTTGAATTCAGTTTTAGAAATATCTAGCCTTTTCGCCAATCTTTTCAATAATTCATACTCATCGGCGTCAATTATTTTATCCAATAATGCAAGTCTAACAATATTCGCAAAGTGCCCCTTATTTTCTTCGTGTAATCCTGATGGATATAAATCTGAAATTGTCATAACTTTTAAAATTTAAATTCTTCCTTATAAATTTAAGGAATTATTGTTAATTTTTTTTGCTTTTTTATTAAAATGCTACCTTTGACAAAATTTGAAGTTTTTGAGTAAGCAAAATATTTTAAAAAGTTACGAGCAATTGGTTCAAAAAAAACAATTAGCTCAATTATTATCAAAAGACAAACACCATTTTCAAATCTCGAATTTGGTTGGATCTTCATTGTCTTTTGTTGTTTCTGAAAGCTTTAAAGAAACCGAAAAACCATTCCTTTTAATTTTTAATGATAAAGAGGAAGCTGCCTATTATTTAAACGACTTAGAGCAGCTAATTGGCGAAAAAGATGTCCTTTTTTATCCAGGATCGTATAGAAGACCTTATCAAATTGAAGAAGTTGACAACGCCAATGTGTTGTTGCGCTCTGAAGTTTTAAATCGAATCAATTCGCGCAAAAAACCTGCAGTTATTGTAACGTATCCTGATGCCTTGTTTGAACAAGTGGTTACCAAAGCCGAATTGAACCGAAACACGTTAAAAATTGCTGTTGACGATAATTTAAGTCTAGATTTTGTAAATGAAGTGCTGTTTGAATACAAATTCAACAGGGTAGATTTTGTAAGTGAACCTGGTGAATTTTCTGTTCGTGGTGGAATTATTGATGTGTTTTCGTTTTCGCACGACGAACCTTACAGAATAGAATTTTTTGGTGATGATGTAGATAGCATCAGAACTTTTGATGTTGAAACACAACTTTCAACTGAAAAATTGACCAAAATTAGCATAATGCCTAATGTTGAAGACAAAACATTAGATGAAAAACGAGAAAGTTTTCTAAAATATATTTCTTCAAAAACAGTCGTTTTTACCAAAAATTTAGATGTACTTTCAAACAGATTAGACAAACTTTTTCGCAAAGCTACAGAAACTTTTAAAGAACTTTCAACCGCTATAAATCACGCAGAGCCTGTTGAGCTTTTTTGCCACGGCGAATTGATAAAAAAACAACTCAACGATTTTACCAGTGTTGAAATTTTAAATGCACATCATACAGAACTCGATTCAAAAACAACTCAAAAAATACTAAAAAACAGCTCAAAAGAAGTGGTGGTTTTCAACACAAAACCGCAACCCTCATTTAATAAACAATTTGATTTATTAATTGAGAATTTACAACAAAATACCGAAAAAGGGTTTACCAATTATTTGTTTTGTGATTCGCAAAAACAAGCCGAACGATTTCATGATATTTTTAATGAAGTAGAACAAACAGTAACCTACGAAACCATTGTTTTTCCTTTATATCAAGGATTTATTGATCTTGAAAATGAAATAGTTTGTTATACAGACCATCAAATATTTGAGCGTTACCATAAATTCAGATTAAAAAATGGTTATGCTAAAAAGCAGTCCATTTCTTTAAAAGAATTAACCAATCTTGAAATTGGCGATTACGTGACGCACATAGATCACGGAATTGGAAAATTTGGCGGACTTCAAAAAATAGATGTTGAAGGCAAAAAACAGGAAGCTATTAAATTAATGTATGACGATCGTGATATTTTATACATTAGCATTCACTCGTTACATAAAATTTCAAAATACGCTGGTAAAGATGGTAAACCTCCTAAAGTTTACAAATTAGGATCTCCGGCTTGGAAAACATTAAAGCAAAAAACAAAAACACGCATTCGTCATATTGCCTACAATTTAATTGAATTGTATGCCAAACGTAAAATGCAAAAAGGGTTTCAATACCAACCCGATAGTTATTTACAACATGAGTTAGAGGCTAGCTTTTTATACGAAGACACACCTGATCAATCATCTTCAACCCAAGATGTGAAAAATGATATGGAAAGCGAACAACCTATGGATCGATTGGTTTGTGGAGATGTTGGTTTTGGAAAAACAGAAGTTGCTATTAGAGCTGCTTTTAAAGCTGTTGATAACGGAAAACAAGTGGCTATTTTAGTACCAACCACCATTTTAGCTTTTCAACATTTTAAAACCTTTAGTGAACGTTTAAAAGATTTCCCTGTAACTGTTGATTATTTAAACCGTTTTAGAACGGCTAGTCAAAGAAAAGGTGTATTAGCAGGTTTAGAAGACGGATCAATTGATATTGTAATTGGTACACATCAACTAACAAATGCAGCAATTAAATACAAAGATTTAGGCTTGTTAATTGTTGATGAAGAACAAAAATTTGGAGTTGCCGTAAAAGACAAACTAAAAACCATTAAAGAAAATATTGATACGCTTACATTAACCGCAACACCAATTCCTAGAACCTTACAATTTTCGTTAATGGCAGCACGTGATTTATCGGTAATAAGTACACCACCGCCAAACCGTGTTCCTATTGAAAGTCATGTAATTCGTTTTTCAGAAGAAAATATAAGAGATGCTATTCGGTATGAAATTCAACGTGGCGGACAAGTATTTTTTATTCATAACCGAATTGAAAATATTAAAGAAGTTGCCGGTTTATTACAACGTTTGGTTCCTGATGCTAAAATTGGCATTGGTCACGGACAAATGGAAGGTAAAAAGCTTGAAAACTTAATGCTTTCGTTCATCAATAATGAATTTGACGTATTGGTTTCAACCACAATTATTGAAAGTGGTTTAGATGTTCCAAATGCAAACACCATTTTTATAAATAATGCCAACAACTTTGGATTGTCTGATTTACACCAAATGCGAGGACGTGTTGGTAGATCTAACAAAAAAGCCTTTTGTTATTTTATAACGCCGCCTTATCATATGATGACGGATGATGCGCGTAAAAGAATTGAAGCTATTTCATTATTTACAGATTTAGGGAGCGGAATTAACATTGCCATGAAAGATTTAGAAATTCGTGGTGCAGGTGATTTGTTAGGTGGAGAACAAAGTGGTTTTATAAACGATATTGGTTTTGATACGTATCAAAAAATACTTAGTGAAACTATTGAAGAACTAAAAGAAAATGAGTTTAAGGAATTGTACAAAGGTGAAGCCGACAGCAAACCTAAAGAATATGTAAAAGATATTCAAATTGACACCGATTTTGAAATTTTATTTCCAGATGATTATGTGAATGTAATTTCTGAACGGTTGAATTTATACAACCAATTAAGCGCACTAAAAACAGAAGAAGAATTACATACGTTTGAAACTGAAATTATTGACCGTTTTGGAGAGTTCCCAGCACAGGTTGACGATTTATTAGACAGTGTTCGTATTAAATGGATTGCCAAACATTTAGGAATTGAACGCATTATTTTAAAGAAAAAAAGAATGCTTTGTTATTTTATTTCAGATCAACAAAGCGAATTTTACAATACGCAAATTTTTAAGAATGTTATTAATTACACAACTAGCAATCCTACAACCTGCGTTATGAAAGAAAAAGAAACTAAAAACGGCTTGCGTTTATTGTTGACATTTATTCACATAGATTCTATAAAAAAAGCATTAGAAATACTTCAAAAAATATAAATGAAAAATACACATTTAAAACACCTTGTTGAATTAAACATTGCAATGATGTTTGTAAGCACTTCAGGTGTTTTAGGAAAGTTTATTGCAATGCCTCCACCCTTAACAATTTGGTGGAGAAGCTTTTTAACAATTTTTTGTTTAGGAGCCTATATTTGGTACAAAAAAATAAACTTAAAAGTCCATTCAAAAAGAGATTTAACCACCATTTTAATAAGTGGTTTTTTTATGGGAGCCCATTGGATAACTTATTTTTACGCCTTAAAACTTTCAGGGGTAGCTATTGGAATGTTGGCGATGTTTACCTACCCTATAATTACCGTTTTTTTAGAACCTATATTTTTTAAAACAAAGCTTGACTTAAAACATGTTTTTTTAGGCGGCTTGGTACTGGTTGGTATTTACTTTTTAACTCCCGAGTTGACTATAGAAAACAATGTTTCTTTAGGAGTTTTATCAGGAATTGTTTCGGCTGTTTTTTATTCCATCAGAAATATTTTAATGAAAAAGAAAACTTCAAACTACCATGGTTCTATGCTAATGTTTTATCAAATGATTGTGATAACCATTTTATTAGTCCCTGTATTTTTTATTTTTGAAGCAAATCCATCAACAAATGATTGGCTTGGTTTAGCTGCTTTGGCATTGTTTACAACCGCCATTGGTCATACGCTTTTTGTATTAAGTATGAAGCATTTTTCTATAGGAACCATTAGTATTATAAGTAGCATACAACCTATTTACGGTATTTTATTTGGCATGTTATTTTTAAGTGAAATACCTGCTTCAAAAACCATTATTGGAGGATTTTTAATTCTTTCAACAGTTGTAATTGAAAGTTATTATTCACATAAAAACAGGTAATTAATTATGGAATTTTTTAGAATTATCGACAAGCAAGTTACAGAAGAAATAATTCAAAATAAAATTACACCTGAAAATTTAGAACTTTTTACTGAAAGTATGTTCCTGCTTGAAAAAGTTAAAAACAATTTTAGCGGCGCAACGCTTTGGGGTGGATTTTTAATTAGTTACGATCAAATTAAAGGCGGTATACGATTTGCTTTATTAGATTGCCCCAACGCATTACAATGGACCATTACAACTGGTTTTTCTCCTGAAAGAACTAAAATTCTAATTCACGCCACCATAAATAGAACTCAAAAACCTTTAGATTTTATTAAGGAAGTGAATGAATTTTTAGATGAATGGGAAACAGGTTTAACTACTCAATTTTAAACCGTAAATTTCATTTCAAAATAATCGTTCACATCAACAACCATCATACCTACAGCTTCTGCAGCTTGAATTCCTAAAATTCCGTCTTCAAAAACCACACAATCTTTTGGAGCAACCCCCATTAATTCGGCACATTTTAAAAAGGTGTCTGGTGCTGGTTTAAAATTCATGACATCATCAGCGGTAATAATTGGATTAAAATAATGCTTCATCCCTAAAATAGATAAGGTTCTTTGCGCTCCAATTTGCGTACTTCCTGTACCAATAGACATGGGTAATTTTCCGTGATATTTTCGAACAACATTGGTCACCACTTTAATTTCCTGTGTTTTGGTAACCAATTCTTTATAAACTTTGGCTTTTGCTTTTCCAACCTCATCGGTATTCATATCAGTTCCAAACGATTCATTTAACTTTATAATAGTTGCTGCTTTTGGCATTCCGGTTAATGTTAAAAACAACTCTGGCGTAAAATCTATTCCAAAAGGAGCAACTGCAGTTCTCCAAGCTTCAAAATGACTTTGCATAGTATTTGCTACTGTTCCGTCTAAATCAAAAATTAATCCTTTGGCTCTTTTTGGTATTTCAATCATAAAAAAAATTTAAGTATCAAAAATAGGCATAAAATTAACTTCAACATACGTTTTAACAATAAGCTTTGTTAATTAAATGGCCTCATACAATTTACCGGGCAAAGGTTTTACAACACCTTTCATTTCTAAATTGAACAAAATAGTGGTTGTTTGGTAAATAGGTAGGTTACAATTTATTGAAATGATATCTAACAATTCTTTTCCATTTTCCATCAAAAAATCATAAATGAGTTGCTCTTTTTCATCTAACTCAACAAATAATTTCTTTTGAATTGGAGCACTTACTTTTTTCTCTACATCCCAATTCAACATTTCAATTAAATCTGTTGCTGAAGTTAAAATTGCTGCCTTATTTCGTTTAATTAAATCGTTACACCCTTTGCTAAAACTATCTGTTGTTCTTCCAGGAACTGCAAAAACATCTCTACTATAAGAGTTTGCAATATCAGCGGTTACTAAAGAGCCTCCTTTATCAGCCGATTCAATAATAATAGTCGCTTCAGAAATTCCAGCAACAACCCTATTTCGTTTTAAAAAATTTTCACGAATTAAAACATCATTATGCCAAAAATCAGTAAAAAAACCACCGTTTTTATGCATTTCTGAAATGTACTTTTTGTGTGATTTTGGATATACTTCTTCAAAACCATGCGCCAATACTCCAACAGTTGTTAGGTTGTTTTTAATGGCAGCTTTGTGAGCACAAATATCAACTCCGTAAGCAAATCCGCTTACAATAATAGGTTTGTACTGCGCAATATCTGCAATAAGTTTCTCGCAAAAATCGCGACCATAACTAGTGATTTTTCGAGTTCCAACAATACTAATAATAGGTTGATTGGTTAATTCAAAATTTCCTTCTTTAAATAATAAAATAGGAGCATCAATACAATGTTTTAATTTTTCGGGATAATTAGCATCAGCAAAATACAAGGTTTCAATGGCATTTTTCTGAATATAATTTAATTCCTTTTCGGCTGCTTTTAAGTTATTTTTGTCGAATAAATATTGCAGCGTACTTACACCAATACCGTTAATTTTTTCAAGGTTACTACGCTTCTCATTTAGTACATTTTTTGCACTTCCACAGTGAGCTATTAACTTTTTTGCGTTGATATCACCAACGCCTTTTACCCGTTGCAACGCCAAAACGTACAACAATTCTTCTTCAAGCATATTTTAACAATTTGAGTGTCAAGTTATAAAATTATTGTTAATAAAAAATAGGATAACTCTTTATTTTTAGATTGCTTTTCTCTTATATTTGTTTTGATGACTTTAGCAAACTACATAGGCGATTTATTATACCGGTATGAATGTGTAATTGTTCCTAATTTTGGAGGTTTTGTAACCAATGAAATTTCGGCAAAAGTAAACCACTTTACACATTCTTTTTACGCACCTTCAAAACAGTTAACTTTTAATGCCCATTTACAAAATAACGATGGGTTATTGGTAAATTACGTGGCTTCGGTTAAAAGTGTTTCGTATTCAAAAGCTCTTGAACTTATAGAACAAGAGGTTGCTTCTTGGAAAACTAGTATTGCTAATGAAGAATTTGAATTAGAAAACATAGGTTCGTTTCACTTAAATACTGAAGGAAAATATATTTTTGAGCCTACAAATTCAGTCAATTATCTAACTTCTTCTTTCGGATTAAGTTCGTATGTTTCACCTGCTGTTAAACGTATTGAATACAAAGAAAAAGTAACACAATTAGAAACAGTTGCACCAATTCTTCCTTCGGAAGAAAACAAGCGTAAAACACCTGCTTTTATTAAATATGCAGCTGCTGCAGCTATTGTTTTTACTTTAGGTTCGGTTGGCTGGAATCAATATCAAAAAGCTGAATACAATACGTTAGTTGCCGAAGCTGAACAACAGCAACAAAAAGTTGAAAAAACAATACAAGAGGCTACTTTTGTAATTGAAAATCCGTTACCTGCAATTACACTTAATGTAACTAAAGAAACGTATAATTACCATATTATTGCTGGAGCTTTTAGAGAACCTGTAAACGCTGAAAAGAAATTAAACGTGTTACTTAAAAAAGGGTATAATGCTAAAATTTTAGGTGTTAATAAATGGAATTTGACACAGGTTTCTTATGAAAGCTTTAACTCTAGAAATGAAGCTGTAAATTCTTTAAACACTATCAAAAAATCTGAATCTAAAGATGCTTGGTTATTAGTAAAAGAGTACTAAAACCACAACACTTTAGCTTGTCCTTTTTTTTATAAAAATAGCTATATCTTTGCTAAAACTTCAATAGCATGATAAAAACACCTAAAGAATCTTTAACTATTTTAACTGATGTTGTTTTACCAGGTGAAACAAATCCGCTAGGAAACTTGTTTGGTGGCGAATTGTTGGCAAGAATGGACAGAGCTTGCAGCATTGCTGCCCGAAGACACTCACGTCAAATAGCAGTTACAGCCACCGTAAATCATGTAGCGTTTACCAAAGCCATTAAACTTGGAAGTGTTGTAACTATTGAAGCCAAAGTATCTCGCGCCTTTAAATCGTCTATGGAAGTCTATGCTGATGTTTGGGTTGAAGACAGAGAAACTCAAGAAATTACAAAAGTAAATGAAGGTATATACACTTTTGTAGCTGTTGATAAATCTGGAACTCCCATTGAAATTCCGCAAATAAAACCCGAAACCGAGTTAGAAATAGCACGTTATGATGGCGCTTTGCGCAGAAAACAATTAAGTTTGATACTTTCAGGAAAAATGAAGCCTGCTGAAGCTACTGAATTAAAAGCGTTATTTTCTTAGTTAAATCCTTGTTTAAAACACTGTAATTAAACCAAATACACCCTTGTCCTAATTTTGTCCATATGCTTTTGTGCATATTTGATTTTTCAAATTCTAATTTTGAAATAGAATTAAATTAAATCAAATATTTATGAAACAAAAAGCACTATTTAGCTGTTTACTTTTTATTGTTATTAGCATTTCTGTAAATGCACAGGTTTGGAAAAACTCAAATGCGAATATTGATGAACGCGTTGAAAGCTTACTGTCAGAAATGACCCTTGAAGAAAAAATTAGTTACTGCGGTTCAAAAATCCCTGGAATTGAGCGATTGGGAATTTCAGATTTTGAATGGTACGGAGAAGCCTTGCATGGAATTATAGCTTGGAACTGCACTCAATTCCCACAAAACATAGCAATGGGCGCTACTTGGAACCCCGATTTAATGTTTGATGTTGCAACAGCAATTTCTAATGAAGCAAGAGCATTAAAAAATATAGGTAAAAAAGAAGTGATGATGTTCTCTCCAACGGTAAATATGCCACGTGATCCTCGCTGGGGTCGAAATGGAGAATGTTATGCTGAAGATCCTTTTTTAATGTCTGAAATGGCTAGAATGTATGTAAGAGGAATGCAAGGTAACGACCCTAATTATGTAAAAACGGTTACTACAGTAAAACATTATGTTGCTAATAATGTTGACAAAAATAGAGAAAGAATTCATTCAAATATTAACAAAAAAGATTTGTATGAATATTATTTCCCGGCTTATAAAACCTGTGTTATAGATGAAAAAGCTACAGGTATTATGACAGCTCTTAACGGTTTAAATGGTGTTCCTTGCTCTGCAGATAAATGGCTTGTAAATAATGTCTTAAGAGATCAATGGGGCTTTAAAGGTTATGTAATTGCAGATTGGGCTGCTGTTCAAGGAATTGAAATAAATATGAACTATGCCAAATCTCAACCGGAAGCTGCGGCTATGGCAATAAAAGCAGGAGTTGACCAAGAATGTTATCGAAACGAGGTGAAATTAGCTCCAATGGTAAACGCTTTAAAACCTGCAATTGAACAAGGTTTATTAACTGAAGAAGAACTAAATGTTACCGTTCGTAGATTACTACGCCTTCGTTTTATGACTGGTGATTTTGATGAAGCTTCGTTAAATCCATATTCAAAAATTACTGAAGATGTGCTTGAATCTGAAACACATAAAGCACTAGCACTTAAAGCTGCTGAAGAATCTATTGTTTTATTGAAAAATGATGACATTCTTCCTTTAAAAAAGAATAGTCAAAAAAAATTAGCTGTTATTGGACCATTTGCAAATAGATGTTGGATGGGTATTTACTCTGGAATTCCAAAAAGTAAAATAACGCCTCTTGATGGAATTAAAAATGCTATCAATGCTGAAATTAAATATGCTGAAGGCTGTTCTGTAACGGCTGATGCTTTGGATGCTGAAAAAATTGAAGAAGCTGTTAAAGTGGCAAAAGAATCTGACTATGTAGTGTTAGTTGTTGGTAATGATGAAAGTACCTCAACAGAAAATATAGATCGAAATTCACTAAAACTTCCTGGAAATCAACACAAATTGATAACAGCAGTTCAAAAAGTGAATAAGAATGTAATATTAGTTTTAATTCCAAGTGGTCCAACCGCAATTGCTTGGGAACAAGAAAATATTCCTGGAATTATTTGTGCTTGGCCAAATGGACAAGAACAAGGAAATGCTTTGGCAAATGTATTATTTGGAAACGTAAATCCAGGGGGAAAGTTAACTTCAACTTGGTACAAATCAGACAATGATTTACCTAATATGCACGATTATTCTATTCAAACTGGAAGAACTTATATGTATTTCAAAGGCGATCCATTATACCCTTTTGGTTACGGTTTAAGTTATACTAATTTTGAAATTAATTCAATAAAAACTGATAAAGAAACTGTTAATACTTCTGAAGATATTATCGTTTCAACAAGTGTTTCAAATAAAGGAAAAATGGATGGAGATGAAATTGTTCAAGTTTACATTAAAGATCTAAAATCATCACAAACCTCACCTATAAAAGCACTTAAAGGTTTTAAAAGAATTCATATTCCTGTTGGAGAAATAAAAAAAGTGGATATTAAAATTCCTTATGAAGCGTTTGCACATTACGACACTATTTCAAATCAATTTATGGTTGAAGCTGGGAAGTTTGAAATAATGATTGGTAAATCAAGCAACAACATTATTAAAAGAAAAGCTATCGAAGTTAAAGGAGGAATTATTCCTGCTATTAAAGTTGGCCAAAAAAGCGGATATTTTAACGAAAAAGACCAAAACCGAACTAAAAATTGGGATTATCTTTATAAAAACAGCGCTAATTTGAAGGTTTCTACCAAAGAAAAAGACAATAACGCTCCATGGGCTGCATATGAAATTACATTTATTGATCCTGGATTTTATGTAAACTCTTGGAATGCCGAATTAAATTTTAAATCTGCCTCAAAAAATGCGGTTATTGAAACTTCAATGGAAGGTGCAAAAATTAGTTCATATCAAGTACCCGAAAGTTTAAAACTTAAAATAAAAATCCCAATTCCACCAGAATATGGAAAACCTGTTAAACTTAAAATTAAAACTCTTGAAGGCGAAGTAATTCATAAATCAATAACAATAATTCCTCCAGGAGTTAAAAAACCGTTTGTAATTAGTGAAATAATTACTGAATAAGAATAAGAAATTTCACAACAATTGTTCAATAATAAAAGGTATTACAGCGAAATGAAGCAATCTGTTTTTCTAAAATAGATTGCTTCATTTTTACATTCCTCGCATAATGTTTTGTAGTTGCTTTTTGATTAACTTTTTATATCGTATTTATATAAGTTACTAAATTTTCATCTCTAGTTAAATTCATTTTTTTACGCAACCTATACCTAGCCTTGTTAATACTATCTGCCGAAACACCTAAAATTTGAGCCATTTCTTTACTCGAAAAATTTAATTTAATCAATGCGCAAAGCTTTAATTCATTTCGACTTAAATCACTGTGCTTCTTGTAAAGAGAATCATAAAACAAATTGTTTATTTGCACAAATCTAGCCTCAAACTCCTCCCAATTCTTCTTGGAATTTACATTAATAGTGTTCCTAATTTTATGTATAGATGCATCACCTTTATCTTGCTGAATTTTTTCTAAATCAGTCTTTATTTCATCTAACAACCTATCTTTTTCCATCAATTGTAAAGCTGTTAAAGTCAATTCTTTTTTCTTCATTTCAACTTCAGAACGCGTACGCTCTGTAATCAATTTTTTTTCTAATTGGTATTTCTTTTTTAAGGAAGTTACCACAACAATAGCTGCTATTATAAGGGTAATTAACAGAGCAATTGAAAAGCCTAACTGAAGATTTAATTTTTCTTCTTCACTTTTTAAATTTTCCAACTCTTGTTGTTTTTGAATTCGTTGGTTTTCAAGTTTAATTTCTCTATAAGAATCTTTAATTTCAAAAAGCTGCTTATTTCTTATACTTTGACTCCCAAACAAACTATCTCCTAACTGTTTAGATGCTTCCATTTGTTCAAAAGCAATTTTATTGTTTCCTAAACTGTAATTTAATTTTGAGGCTTTAGAAAGAAGTTCAACCCTTAAACCAATTCTAGTATTTTGTTTAGAAATAGCTATTAAACTTTTATTGTAATACTCCAAAGCTTTGTTTTTATTATTCATTTCTGAATAAAAATCTCCCCACATTGAGTACAATATAGAAACGTAAGAATGATTTGAAGGTGTTTGTTTTGTGATATCAATTAATAGTTCTTCAGCCTTTTTATAATTACCTTGTAACGTATTTAAGTGTGCTTTTTCAGTTAAAATATATAATTTTTGGTCTATTGGATTGTTCAATGAATCAAATAGTTGTTCGCAAATTTTTAATTGGCTTGCAGCTTCATCATATTTTTTTTGCATTCTGTACGTAATTGCTGCTGAAAAGTGTAAATTTCCTTTAGCTTTTACTGATAATTCTTTGGTTTTATTGGCATAATAAAACATTGAATCTACACAAGAATAAGCCTTTTCATAATTATGAAAAATAGAATAAAGCATTGAAAGTTGTTTGTATGCTTTGTACTTTAAACTTGGATTTTTAATTGAGTCTGCCACGTTTAAAACAATCCATAAATTATCGTAAGCATTCGGATAATCTGCTGAATCTGTTAGGTTTTTTGCTTCAATCAATTTATTTTCTGTAGAGATAAAGAGCGAATCTAATAAATGATTAGAATGTGAATTTTGAATTGTATCTTGAGATGGAATTGCAAATAGAGAACTGCAAACCATTAAATAAAGGAAGGTAAATGTGAAATGACAATTTTTCAATGATTAAGTTATTGAGTTTGGTTTCTACTTTCTTCAGAACTAATAATTACTATTTTTTACAACTTACATTCTATAAATCCAATTCTTTGGATTTTCAGTAGTTGTATTTTTTGACAATACAAATCCAATAATAGTTTTACCTGATACTTTATCTGTAAAAATTGTACCTATTTCTTGTTTTGTTTTTACTTTATCGCCTTTACTAACAAATACGTTTTCTAAATTTTTATACACGGTAATATAATTACCGTGCTGTATTAAAACCGCTTTTTTATTTCCAGTAGTTACCTGAACGGCTAAAACTGTTCCATTAAAAACTGCGCGTGCTTTACTTCCTTTATCGGTTACAATTCTAACACCATTACTTTGAATGGTTGCTGTTTTAACAATTGGATGGCGTTGTTTACCGTAATACATCGTCACAAATCCTTTTTCAACAGGCCAAGGTAATTTCCCCTTATTTGCCACAAATTGAGAAGCCAACGCTTCTGCTTCAGCCGTTAAGGCAAAAGAAGTTGATTTAGATTTTGTCTTAGATTTCGTATTTGAAGCTGCAATGGCATCTCTAATTATTTTATCAATTTGAGCATTTATACGTTCTTCTTCTTTTAAAAATTGCCTAATCTGCTTTTTGTATTTATTTTCTTTTTCTTGAACTTGACTCAATAAACCTTGACGTTGTTGTTTTTTCTTTTCAATAGCAAGTTGCTCTTGTTTTTTCTGATCTAACAGTTTTTGTTTTAACTGTTTTTTCTCTTTTAAGGTTTCGCCCATTGCTAGCAATTCAACAGTTTTAAGTTGAATTTGATCCCCTTGTGCTTTTCTAAAAGAGGTGTATTGTTTCATATACTGAAACCGCTTATATGCTTGAAAAAAGCTTTGAGAAGACAGTAAAAACATAATTCGGCTATTTTGAGATTTACTTTTGTAAGATTTGTAAATCATAGCTCCGTAATCTTTTTTTAGCGCTTCTAAATCTCTTTTGTTTTGGTTAATTTCTAACTGGTTAAGGTATATCTCGTTGGCTAGTTCTTTTGATTCTTTTGAAATTACATGAATTAACTCGTCACTAGTTTTAATTTTCCCATCAAGTTCAAGCAACTCAACCAATACATTTTTTTCCTTCCTTATAGTGTTTGAAAGTAGTGCGTTAATATATACTTTGTCTTTTTGAAGTTGAATTCTACGCGCTTCTAAAACTTCTCGTTTTGTTTTTTTTTGAGCCGAAATATGCACACTAAAAATTAGTGCTATCAAAATAAAAATGTACTTAGTTTTAAGCTGCATTATTTTAAGGTAATTTCTGTGTAACCACTTGGTATTGAAAATGGAAAGGTTAACTGTTTATTCAACTCAACCGAACGATATTCAATAGCTATATTGGTTGTTTTTTTATCATCAATAGTTACAATATCTAAATTTTTAGGAATTTGCTGCCCTTGTATATCTTGGTAATTTGGATATGAGACTAATAACAATTGTTCTTTTTCAGGATGACGAATTTCCTGCTTGTCTAATTTAAAGTTTTTTGGGTTCAGAAAAAATAAAATACCAAATAAATCATTTTCTTTTCTTGGAACTAATTGATAGGTTTTATTTATTATTGAAGAATTATATTTTCCATCTTTTAAATTTAAAACTGCCTCTCCTAATAATAAATTTTGAACTTTTTTATAATCTAAATCTGTTCCCAACCATTTACTTAGCAGTGAAAAATCTCCATCAAAATATGTGTTTTCTAATTTTTCATAATAACTAACACGTGTTGGCGTAATCATTACTTTAGCAATAGGTATCCCAAATTTGGTTGCACTCATCCAAATGGCTTTATCTTTCTCTAAACGCAGTTTAATATTTATAGAAACTGATTTATTTTTGTCTTTATACTTCGCATTTAATTTGGCATCAATTGTGTGCTGGTTAAAACCACTTTCGTAATGATTTTTAATCATTTTTTTGGTTGAAACCACTTCAATAGTATTAGAATCTATCATGTTTTTTTTGGACTTACACGAAGTAATTCCCAAGAAAACAAATACTATTATTATTAATCTATAGTTCATTTAATTATGTTGTCTTAATTTTTCAGCTTTCTGTTTGTATTTTAAAGCTTCATTTTTTTTATCCAAACCTTCATAAGCAATTGATAGCTGCTCATAATAACTGGCTTCTAGTTCATTGTTATCTATAACAAAATCAATGCCA
This sequence comes from Lutibacter agarilyticus, assembly GCF_900188235.1. Classification (GTDB taxonomy): domain Bacteria; phylum Bacteroidota; class Bacteroidia; order Flavobacteriales; family Flavobacteriaceae; genus Lutibacter; species Lutibacter agarilyticus. The sequence continues at coordinate 310,077 of NZ_FZNT01000002.1, forward strand.
ATACTTAAAACGGCAATTGCTTCATTATATTTCACTAACTTATTTAAGGCCAACCCGTTCATTAAATACAAAAATGGCTGAGTTGGAAACAATTCCAACGCATCTTTACTGTCACTATATAACAAATCAAAACTTTCAGTACTTAGTTCTGTTTTTAAAATTTGCTGTAAAATTTTAAACTCTTTATTATTAGCGTATTCCTTTTTTAAGGTTGAAATATCAACTATTTCAGTGTTAATTTTAGGTTTATCTGTTGTTTTTTCAATGGCTTTTTTTCTATTTTCAAGATATTGTTTGTAGCCTTTTATTTTTGAAGTTGCTAAAGCTTTATCCTCAATTTCAACAATCAAAGATGCTGCTTTTTCAAAATTTCGGTTTTGCAAATACAATAAAACTAACTCATCCGAATATTCAGTGCGTGTTTCAACTATTTTTTGTTGAATTTTAATTGCAGCTTCAAAATTACGTTGCGCTTTATAAATAGCCACTTTATGTTTTAATAAATGCACATTATTTGTATCTTTCAACAACGCTTTATCTATAAATATTTCGGCTTCAAAATATTTTTTTAACTCCAAGTAATTTTTTGAAAATTCAAATTCAACTGCCTTACTGCTGGCATCTATAGCCATACATAACTCTAAACTTTCAATAGCTTTTGCATAATTATTGATTGCTTTTTGCTTTAAAGCTTCAAAAAAATGGGTTTGAAATTCTAATTTTTTTTCTTCATCTATTAATTCTTGCGCATAGAAACTACTGGAAATTGCTAGAATTCCCACAAAAATTAAATTGAATAAAAATTTACGTTTCATAGATGGGCGCAATATACAATTTATTGAAGTTAAATTCCTTTTGGAATGGCGTCAATTAATTTTTGAGTGTAGGTTGTTTTCGGTGTTTTATAAACTAGATCTGCGTCTCCAATTTCTTCAATTTTTCCTAGATTCATCACTACTAATTGATCAGACATATATTTTACAACTGCTAAATCGTGCGATATAAAAATATAGGTAAACCCAAAATCTTGCTTTAATTCATTCAACAAATTTAAAACTTGTGCTTGCACTGAGACATCTAAAGCCGAAACCGATTCGTCACAAATAATCAATTTTGGTTTTAAGGCAATGGTACGTGCAATTCCAATACGTTGACGCTGCCCACCCGAAAATTCGTGCGGATAACGGTAAAAATGTTCCTCATGTAATCCAACACGCTTTAAAATATCAAATACGTATTGTTTTCTTTCTGCGGAAGAATTCAAAATACCGTGCACTTTCATAGGTTCTATAATGGCTTTTCCAACCGGAATTCTAGGATTTAAAGAAGAAAAAGGATCTTGAAATATAATTTGTACTTCCTTTCTAAAACTTTTTAAGGCTTTTTTTGAAAGCGTAGTTACATCTTGTTGTTTGTAAAATAGTTGTCCTTTTGTAGCCTTTTCTAAATGTAAAATAGTACGACCCAATGTTGTTTTACCACAACCAGACTCTCCAACCAACCCTAAAGTTTCACCTTCAAACAAGCTAAAAGAAACACCATCAACAGCTTTTACTGTTGTTGGTTTTCCAAAGAAAAAACTGGTATCAGTATTAAAATAAGTAGCTAAATTATGTACTTCTAACAAAGGTTTGTTTGCATATATTTTTTTATGAAATTCATTTCTTTGTTCCGAAGTATACACCTCGTTTTTAATCGTTTGTTCAACAAAATCTTGTACCGTTGGCAATATTTTTATGCGCTCGGTTAAACTAGGTTTTGAATTAATTAATGCTTTGGTATAATTATGTGTTGGCGATTTAAAAACTTGCTTTGCAGCTCCTTGCTCCACAATTTCTCCTTGATACATTACTAAAACTGAATCGGCTATTTCTGAAACCAATGCCAAATCATGCGTTATAAAAATAATACTCATTTGGGTTTCTTGCTGCAGCTCTTTTAACAGTTCAATAATTTCTTTTTGAACGGTTACATCCAACGCTGTTGTTGGTTCATCGGCAATTAAAATTTGCGGTTTGCAAGCAATGGCCATGGCAATCATAACACGTTGTTTTTGACCGCCAGAAATTTGATGTGGATATTGTGTAAAAATTGTTTCGGCTCTAGGTAGTTTTACTTTGTTAAACAATGAAATTACTTCTTTTTTAGCCTCAGATTTTGAGATGTTTTTATGTTGTAATAATATTTCTAAAACCTGATATCCACAGGTTAAACTTGGATTTAAAGAACTCATTGGTTCTTGAAAAATCATAGAAATTTGATTGCCACGTATTTTTTGAAATTCCTTTTTTGAAATTTTTGTTAAGTCGGTTTCATTAAAAAGAATAGCACCTTCAACATTTGCATTTTTATCTAACAAACCCAAAACAGCTAATGAAGTCACCGATTTTCCGCTACCAGATTCGCCCACAATTCCTAAAATTTGTTGTTGCTTTAACTCAAATGAAATGTTGTGAACTACGGTACTTAGTTCATTGTTTGATTTAAAAGCAATAGAAAGGTTTTGTATTGAGAGCATTTCTTATTTTTTGATAAAAATACAATTTATTTTGAAGCTTTAATGAACCAAATAACCAAACCTAATAGGTTTTTGAAACCTGTTAGGTTTAAAGCCCGTTACTTTTTTTGCGTTAAGGATAGAGCTATTTGTTTGAGCTCTTTTTTTGTTGCTTTTCGCAATAAAAAAAAGCGAGTAGCGAAAGCCTGACCCAATGGGGAACGCCCAAATAATTTAAATTGTAGTAATGGCTTTATTTTGTGTAATTTTGCGGCAAATTATACGGTGAATGAATTACTTATCAGTTGAAAATATTTCGAAAGCTTTTGGTGAATTAGAATTGTTTAGCAACATTTCTTTTGGAATTAATAAAGATCAAAAAATTGCTTTTATTGCTAAAAACGGGACTGGAAAGACGTCTATGTTGAATATTATTGCTGGTTTGGATAGTTCGGACACTGGGCAAATTGTAAGCAGAAAAGATCTTAAAATTGAGTATTTATCGCAAGAAGATGCTTTAAATGATGCTTTAACTGTTGAAGAAACCATTTTTGATTCGGATAACCAAACTTTGAAGGTTATTGAAGCTTATGAACATGCCTTATTGCACCCAGAAGATGAAAAAGAGTACCAGCGTGCGTTTGAAAAAATGGAACAATTGAATGCTTGGGATTTTGAAACACAGTTTAAACAAATTCTTTTTAAGCTAAAATTAGACGATTTAACGCAAAAAGTTGGCGATCTTTCAGGTGGGCAACGCAAACGTTTATCGTTGGCTTTAATTTTAATTCATAAACCCGATTTATTAATTTTAGATGAACCTACCAACCATTTAGATTTAGAAATGATTGAATGGTTAGAAAGTTATTTTGAAAAGGAAAAAATAACTTTGTTTATGGTTACGCATGACCGCTTTTTTTTAGAGCGTGTGTGTAATGAAATTGTTGAATTAGACAATGGTGGTTTTTATACCTACAAAGGAAATTATTCTAACTATTTACAAAAAAAAGAAGAACGTATTGAGCAAGAACAAGCAACGGTTGATAAAGCCAAAAACTTGTTTAAAAAAGAATTGGATTGGATGCGTAGGCAACCAAAAGCTCGTACTACCAAAAGTAAGAGTAGACAAGACGATTTTTATGTAATTAAAGAAGCAGCATCTAAACGAAGAAACGACCATAAAGTTCAGTTAGAGATTGATATGGCGCGTATGGGAACTAAAATTTTAGAGCTTCATAAAATCTCAAAATCGTTTGGAGATTTAAAAATATTAGAAAAATTTGAGTATAATTTTTTACGTGGTGAACGTATTGGTATTATTGGAAAAAATGGTACTGGAAAATCTAGTTTTTTAAAAATTATTACTGAAGAAATACCTGTTGACAGCGGTAAAGTTGTTGTTGGTGAAACTATAAAATTCGGCTATTACTCTCAGGATGGAATTGTTATAAAACCGGGTCAAAAAGTTATTGAAGTTATTAAGGAATTTGGAGAATTTATTCCGTTAACTAAAGGACGAAAAATTTCTGCAGCTCAATTACTAGAACGCTTTTTGTTTAGCCGTAAACGTCAGTACGATTTTGTTGAAAAATTAAGTGGGGGAGAACGCAAACGTTTGTATTTATGTACCGTTTTAATTCAGAATCCTAACTTTTTAATTTTAGATGAGCCTACCAACGATTTAGATATTATCACCTTAAATGTTTTGGAAAACTTTTTGTTAGATTTTCCGGGTTGTTTATTAGTGGTATCGCATGACCGTTATTTTATGGATAAAATTGTAGATCATTTATTTGTATTTAGAGGTGATGGTGTTGTAGAAGATTTTCCTGGTAATTATTCTGATTTTAGAGTTTATGAAGATTCTAAACCTAAAGAACAAGCGGTTATTATAAAACAACTAGAAACGAAAGAAAAACCTGTAACCAACAAAGCAAAACTATCATACAAAGAGAAAAAAGAGTATGATGGTATTGAAGGTGAAATTGAAAAATTAAATAAGAAAAAAAGTGAAATTGAAACTCAGTTTTTAGATGCATCGCTTTCTGGTGAAGAAATAAATGAACTCTCTATTAAACTAAAAGAAATTTCAGAATCAATTGATAAAAAAGAGGAACGTTGGTTTGAACTTTCTTCTAAATTAGAAGGGTAAATATTGAGAGCTGTTGTCTTTCTGAACCTAAGTGAAGAATCTCAAATAGTAGATTCTTCATTTCGCTATCGCTACATTCAGAATGACAAAATTTTCTAAACATGTACAATATTCAGTTCCTCAATTAAAGGTTCATTGTTAAAACGCAATAATAATTGTGCAATAGCAATGGTGTCTTTTTCGCAATAGGTTACAATGCGTTTTATGTTTTTTTCTTTGTAATATACTGCGCCAACTTCACTACCAGATATATCATCTTTAGGTGAAGAAATTCCTAAAATAGCAGTTAATAATTTAAGTGATGTATAATGCTTATAATCGCCAAATTTCCACAATTCCATAGTATCTAAATGTGGAATTTCCCAAGGTTTTTTTCCGAATAAATTTAATTTTTCAGGCAATGAAATTTGCTGAATAATCATTCTTCTTGCTATGTACGGAAAATCAAATTCTTTGCCGTTATGCGCACATAAAACGTGTTGTGGTTTGTAAAAATGTTTGGTTAATAATTCTTTAAAGTCTTCTAAAATTTTAACCTCATCACCATAAAATGAAGTGACTCTAAATTTTCTTTCATCAGAATTAAAGTGTGTAAAAAATCCAACCGAAATACATACAATTTTCCCAAATTCAGCCCAAATTCCGGCCCTGTCATAAAACTCTTCCGCCGTAAATTCTTCTTTACGCTGGTATTGTGTTTTTAACGCAAAAAGTTCTTGTTTTTCTTCTGATAAATAATTGAAATTTTCAACCTCAGGTACTGTTTCAATATCCAGAAAAAGGATATGTTCAAAATTAATCTTAGTATTCATTGCAAATTTTTATTTAAATATAATAAATTCTAAAATAGTGCACTGCTATCTATTTTAAATTTCACTTAAAATAACTCTTTTTTGGTTTTTCCCTTTCAAAAAAAGCTGAAAATTGGTGTTTTTCCCACAAAAATTAAGGTTATGTAAGTTTAATGTTATGTAATTGTTATAATTTTAAATAGTATATTCGTAATGCAAACTGCTATTAATTTATGTTTACATTTGACTGTTTTTATTAAATAAATTATGAAAAACTCAGATATTAAAATACTACTTGTTGATGATGAACCTGATATTTTAGAAATTGTTGGTTACAATTTAAAAAATGAAGGGTACAAAATATTCACTGCTAAAAACGGGGTTGAAGCCCTTAAAATAGCAAAAGCAGAAATTCCTCATCTTATTATTTTAGACATCATGATGCCTGAAATGGATGGTATTGAAGCCTGTGAAAAAATTAGAGCAACCGAAAGTTTATCACATACATTAATTACTTTTTTTACAGCTCGTGGTGAAGATTATTCTCAAGTTGCTGGATTTAATGTTGGAGCTGATGATTATATTACAAAGCCTATTAAACCGAAGGTTTTAATAAGTAAAATTAAAGGGTTGTTAAGAAGAGTAAATAAAACTGCTGAAGGCGTTTCAAAAGATCAAAATCAAAACCAAATAAACGTTGGTGGTATTGTTATTGATCGTGATGAGTATATTATTATTAAAGATGGTGAAAAACTTTCACTGCCAAGAAAAGAATTTGAATTGTTTTCATTACTAGCTTCAAAACCTGAAAAAGTATTTAAACGAGATGATATTTTAAATCTTGTTTGGGGAAATGAAGTGGTTGTTGGCGGAAGAACTATTGATGTACATATTAGAAAACTACGTGAAAAAATTGGTGATGATTATTTTAAAACCGTAAAAGGTGTTGGGTATAAATTTGTAATTAATGAAGATTAAAAAAACATATTCCTTTGCTTTTTGGACTTCCTTAATTTTAACATTTACTTCATTAACTGTTTTTTATTTAAGTTCTTATTTTTTCTTAAATAGACATTTACCAATTACAACAGTACTTATATTTGTTGCAATTATATATTCATTTTCTTTTTTCATCATTCAATATAGAGTTGAGAAATTTATCAACCTACGAATTAAGAAAATTTACGACAATGTTTCATTATTAGACGCTTCAGACCTAAATAAAACAGCTGTTTCTGCCGATTTAGATAAACTCTCAAGGGAAGTTCAACAATTTGCTAAAAACAAACAACAACAAATTCGAAACTTAAATCTTAGAGAAGATTATCGTCGTGAATTTTTAGGAAATATTTCTCACGAATTAAAAACACCTTTATTTACAGTTCAAGGTTATTTATTAACCCTAGAAGATGGAGCTATGAACGACAAACGTATTGGTAAAAAATACTTAAAAAGAGCCAATAAAGGAGTTGAACGTTTAATAGCTATTGTGAAAGATTTAGATTTAATTTCAAAACTAGAATCGAATAATTTAAACTTAAAGAAGCAATCTTTTAATATTGTTCAATTGGTGCAAGATGTATTTGATTTATTAGAAATTGAAGCTAAAAAACGCAATGTAACTTTGCTTTTAAACAAGTATTATGAGTATCCAATTATGGTTATTGGTGATATTGAACGCATTGAACAAGTACTTACCAACTTAATTATGAATTCTATTAAGTATGGAAAAATTAATGGAGCAACCGTTGTTAGTATGGAAGCTATTGAAAACAGCAAAATACTAATAAAAGTTAAAGATAATGGTGAAGGAATTAAAGAGGAGCACATTGATCGCCTTTTTGAACGTTTTTACCGTGTAGATCAAAGTAGGTCTAGAGATCAAGGTGGTTCGGGCTTAGGACTCTCTATTGTAAAACACATTATTGAAGCGCACGACGAACAAATTTTTGTAAAAAGTAAGAATGAACGTGGTTCAGAATTTTCATTTACTTTGGAACAATTTAAAGCTATGTAAGTCTATTTCACTATTGTATATTTTAAATCCTGTATAGTTTTCTGTTTTCTTTAAATCTTGCATCTTAAAGTCATCTTGTTGTTTAAAAGGCGTAATTTTATCTTCAGAAAGTTTTTTAGCTAAATATTGTTGTTCCTGTTGCCCCGGCGTAGGAATAAAAAATGCTTTTTTTCCTAAAACTGCTACATCCATAATTGTTGAATAACCTGATCGTGCAATTACTAATTTACTCGAATTTAAAGCGGCTTCTAATTCTTCACTTAATAAATAGTCCTTTATTTGAATATGTTTAGCTGCTGAAATTTTTATTGAAGTATTTAAAACACCTCGTACAAATAGAACACTTCCTTTGTAGTTTTTAAGCTCTTTTAACAACTTTTCTTCTAATAGGGTTCTTTGTGGTTCTGGACCAGACAGCAATACTAATAAGTCGTATTTTAACGGTTTTTCAATAAAAATAAACCGGCTTAAAATACCTATATATTTTAGGTTGAAATTATTATCTTTTAAATGCCCTAATTTTCCAGATAAGTTCAATTCATTAGCAACATCGGGCACCCAACATTCGTCAAATTTTTTAATGATTTTTTGATGAAAAGCAGTCGATATTTTTGTTGTAAGTCCAGATAAAACTTGTAGCTGATGCGTAATATAAACGGATGGAATTTTTGAAGAATAAACGCCAAATCTATTGTCTGAAATGATGCCTTTAATTTCTTCTTTTTCAATAATTTCAGCGGTTACTTTTTGTTCTTTTTTAATGGCTAAAAAAACAAAAGGTATCCTAAAAAACAGCTTAAATTTTAAATTTTTACCGCTTTTAGCATACCTTATATTATACGATGGAAGTGTGTAGCTTTTTAAAAAAGGAAATTCTTTTTGAAGCAACAACAACGCCTCACCATCACTTGCTAAAACAGGTTCAAAACCCGCTTTAATTAGCGCTTCAATAATAGGGATGCAACGTGTTGCATGTCCCAATCCCCAACTTAATGGAGCTACAAGAATTTTTTTTTACAAGTCAAATCCAATATCTGTTCTAAAATTCATGCCGTTAAAGCATATTTTCTCAATGCTTTTGTACGATGTTTTTAAAGCATCTTTAAAATCGCTTCCGTAAGAAGTTACAGCAATTACTCTACCTCCATTGGTTACTAATTTACCATCAACAATTTTGGTTCCTGCATGAAACGGAATTGAATTTTCAACCGTGTTTACACCTAAAATTTCTTTTCCATTTTCATACGCTTCAGGATATCCACCTGAAACTAATACAACGGTACAAGCGCTTTGATTTTTAATTTCAATGGTTTTAGTGTGTAATTCTTTATTTCCTGTTGCAATTAACAATTCTAAAAAATCACTTTCAATCAATGGAATTACAACTTCGGTTTCAGGATCTCCCATTCGGCAATTGTATTCAATTACTTTAATTTCACCTTTTACAAGAATTAAACCTATAAAAACAAAACCAACATAAGAAATATTATCTTTTTGAAATCCATCAATAGTCGGTTTAATAACCAATTCATCAATTTGTTTCATTAATTCATCAGTAGCAAAAGGTACTGGTGAAACAGCTCCCATACCACCTGTATTTAACCCTTTATCGCCTTCACCAATACGTTTGTAATCTTTGGCGCTTGGCAAGGTTACATAGCTTTTACCATCGGTTAAAACAAAGCAGCTAAGCTCAATACCATCTAAAAATTCTTCAATAACAACTTTACTACTCGCTGCACCAAATTTTTCATTGGCCAACATGTCTTTTAACTCATCTTTAGCCTCTTGTAAATCGTTTAAAATTACCACACCTTTACCTGCAGCTAAACCATCAGCTTTTAAAACATAAGGAGCATCTAAAGTTTCTAAGAATTTATACCCTTCTTCTAAATTTTCGGTAGTAAAACTTTCGTACGCTGCCGTTGGAATGTTATGACGGTACATAAATTCTTTGGCAAATTCTTTACTTCCTTCTAATTGTGCCGCATATTTTTCTGGTCCAATAACAGGTACATTTTTCAGTTCATCATCCTTCAAAAAGAAATCATGAACACCTTTCACTAAAGGATCTTCAGGCCCAACAATTACCAATTCTATATTATTTTCAATAACCGCTTTTTTTACGGCCTCAAAATCTGTTTGACTGATTTCTAAATTGGTTCCTACCTCTTTTGTTCCCGCATTACCTGGTGCAATAAAAAGTTCATCTAATAAATCACTTTGTGCTATTTTCCAAGCCATTGCGTGTTCTCTTCCTCCTGATCCTAAAATTAATACATTCATAATTGTGTGTTGTGTTATCTATCTTCCTTTTCCTTGAAATACAATAACTATTGTATTCAAAATTACTTTAATATCTGTCCAAAAACTTAGATTATCTAAATAAACCAAATCGTATCTGGCACGTTTTAACATTTGCTCTAAATTATCAGCATAGCCATATTTTATTTGACCCAATGATGTAATTCCAGGCTTTAACAAAAGCATTTTTTTATATTTTGGAAGTTCTGAAATTATTTCATCCAAAAATAATTGTCGCTCAGGTCTAGGCCCCACAATACTCATTTCTCCTCCTAAAACATTCACAAATTGTGGAATTTCATCAATTCTATATTTGCGCATAAATTTACCAAATTTTGTAATACGATTTGCTTCGTCTATTGATAATAATGGATCATTTACGGGCGCACTTCCTTTCATACTTTTAAACTTATAAATATAAAATGGTTGACCGTTTTTGCCAATTCTTTTTTGTTTAAAAAACAAATGTTCTCTAGATTCTAAAAAAATAATAAGAGCCACCAGTGGTGTAAGCCAAGTTAAAATTGTAATAACTACAACTAATGAAAAACTTATATCGAATATTCTTTTGGGAAATATGTAGCGCCTTTTGTGCAACGAATTAAAATATTTGTTCTAAAATTTTATTTGTAATTACATAGGTTGGCAAAACACCTGTGGTTCCTAGGCCTCCAGAGGCTAGCGTACTACCCGTTTCTAATGGATTATCAGAAGCGTAATATGCATAGCGAACCTTAACTTTACTTGAAATATTTCCTCTAATTTTTGATGCAGCCTGAATTGCTTTTTGGTAATGAGCCCCTTCCATTTCTAAGCCTGTAACTTTCCAAGTAGAATCATGGAAGAATTTTAAAATGTCTTTATTTTGAAGGGAAGTTCCTAAAACAGTAACCATAGCTCCTGTATAAACACCAACTCCACAACCTTCAAATCCTTTCTTTTTTAGCTGATTTTTAAATGGATAATTATCGGCAGTTCCTTCAAAAATATGAGATGACGGAATCATAATATCTCCTTTTCCTCCTTCTAAAATACCAGCTTTCCCCATAATAGAAACAGATTCAACATTTAAATGGTGTTTTTTACCTTTCGCACAAATGTATGGCTTGAGCAACTCATCCATTGTTTCATAAGCTTGCTCTCCAAACGCATAATCCATTACAATTATTACAGGTTTTTCCTCGTGCTCTGCACTATGTTCTATTGTATATTGCGTTTTGCTAATATCAATTTTATCAGTATCAATTATTTGAACATTAATATTTGTTCCAGAAGTATCCTTAATATAGATTAAACCATTTTTAGAGGCATATTCCTTTACTTGTTTTCGTAAATCTTCATTATCGTCTTTACTTAACAATTCAAATAACGAAATGGTATCATTATCAACTATTTGATTTGGCAATACCAATGGCGCGTAAATAGAATTCATAACACTGTGCATATTGGCACTAATAATGTGAATAGGGCGCTCTAGTAAATTATTTTCATATAAGGCATCCTTTATACTATTTGCCCACATTTCACCATAAATATGATGTCCAATGCGCTCGCGTAATACGGGGCTAAATGTAATAGTTCGTTTTAAATTATGCACTTTTTCTTGAATGGCTAAATGTCCTAACCAATAAATAACTTGAAAAAAACGGTCTTCATTATTTTTTTCTGAAAGCTCTAAATGTACGGCTTGAGTTTCAGCAAATGTTCTACCTAAAATGCTTGCCATATGCGCCAACATAATATCGCGCTCATCTTTAGACAATTTTTTATTGTGAAGTACAACCTCTTCTAACTTTTTCCACTCTCTTATGGTTGCTGTTTCTTCGTTGATTAAAACTTTATCAGCAATTTTGTGAGACTCTATAAACAGAAAAGTTAAATGCGTAAGAATATCGTAAATTTCAGATCTTCCTCTGGTAACTTCAATATTCATTTGATCTTTATCTATTCTGAAACAATTTCTTCTTCGTTTTGGAGGAACAATTGCTTTAAAATGCGAATTTGAATAACCTTCATCGGCAGTTAAATTTACAAACCTACATTCTTCAATTCCAAAAGGAAGTCTTTCAACCACATAAATAAGTCCGTTTAATTCTACTTTTTCCTCCGCAATTGACCCATAAATTTCAGGTCGAAGTAATAACAACGATTGTCTTAAAGCATCTCCAGAAATTCCCATTGGCTTGTAAAAACCACGTGTAAATAAATGGCGCATTGAGATGTACAAACGTTCAATGGCGCTCGATGATTCTTGAGCTCTGGTTCTATTTAATATTTTTGTGTGCTGCATATTCTAAATTTGGAGTTCAAAGGTACGTATATATTGTTGAACAATAAATTACCAACTTCTTTTAGTTTTTTAAAATCTTTTGATAGTTTGAAGTATTATTTAAAAGTGAAACGGCTTCTATAATGGTTGCATCAAAAACTACTTTTTGCTGATAAATACCTTCTTCATAATGGTATCTTTTTACAATTTCTTCAGTTAATTTCGATAAAATTTCATTTTTATTTTTATCGAATTCTTTCATTTTTTCTGAATGAATATTTTTTAACAAGGCAGCATAACTCGATGTTAAATTTCCATTTAAATTTTCCTCTTCAGCAAGTTTCGTTACTTTAACTAACTCGGCTTCTGTTTTAGTTTCAACATCTGTTTGATGCTTTGAAATGTAATTTTTTAATGAATTAAAATCTGAATCGGTTAAATTAAACTTTGAAGCCTCTGAGATGGTTTTATGTTCATAGAAATAATTGGTTGCATAATTAAAAAAAGCATCTGAATTTAATAAAACTTTTGTTGTTTCAGTAGTTAGCGGTTTTTTAATTTCAACATCTGGTAAAATTCCACCTCCACCAAAAACAGTTCGTCCGTTTGCTGTTTTATAAGCCTCTCTTCCTTGGTCAGAAAATTTAGGAATAGTTCCTTTATCATCGCGATTGGTATAATCTAGTTCTTGAATACATCTTCCGCTTGGTGTATAATATTTTGAAATGGTGATTTTTAATTGCGTACCGTACGAAAGTGGTAAGTAACGCTGTACCAATCCTTTTCCAAAAGAACGCTCTCCAATAACCACGGCTCTATCATAATCTTGCAACGAACCTGCTAAAATCTCAGAAGCCGACGCTGAATGCCCATCAACCAAAATTGAAATAGGAATTTCTAAATCTAACGGCTGCTCTTTTGTTTTAAATGTATCGCTCCATTTTTTTACTTTTGCTTTGGTTGTAACTACTATTTTATCTTTAGGAATAAAGAAATTTGTGATTTTAACCGCTTCATTTAACAAACCTCCAGGATTACTTCTAACATCAATTATCAGCTTTTTCATTCCTTCGGCCTTTAAGCTTAAAAAAGCATCCTTTACTTGTGCCGAAGCTTTTTCGTTGAATTGAGTAAATGAAATATAACCAACTTCAGCATCAATCATAGTATAAAAAGGAACCGGATTTATTTCAATTTTTTTACGAGTAACTTCAATATTCAATAGCTTTTTTTGACGCTCAATTTGAAGATTTATGGTTGTATTTGGCAAACCATTCAACAATGCTGTGATACCTTCACCTTCAAAATCTGCCACCAACATGTCTCCAATTTTTATGATTTTATCACCAGGTTTTATTCCCGCTTTTTCAGCAGGAGAATTCTTTAAAATTTCGCGAATGGTTAACGTTTTATTTTTAAAGCGTGAAAGCGCTCCAATTCCGCCATAATTCCCTGTAGCTCTAATTCTTGAATCTTCAACCCCTTGCTCATCATAGTAACGTGTGTAAGGATCTAAATTAGAAAGCATGTGGTTTACCGCATTATTTGTAATTTTTGCGGGATTTATTTCATCTATATAATACATATTTAACTCTTTAAAAAGAGTGGTGTAAATATCAATTTGTTTTGCTACTTCAAAAAAATCAGATTGAAACGCAGCAGAAACAGCAACAGAAATTACCACAAAAACACCTAGTATCCATTTTTTAATTTTGCTCATCTTCCTTAATTTGGTTCAGTAATTTCACACGTAATTTTTCAAAAGTCGACTCTAAACCGGTATAATTTGGTTCATCTTTAGCCATATAAATAAACATAAATATGTATTGTTCATTTAAATTATCGGCGAAAGCATGTTTGTTTTTTCGATATACTTCGCGCATTAATCGCTTAATTCTATTACGGTTTACAGCTAATTTTACATTACGTTTAGGAACTGAAAAACCTACTTTAATAGGAAATTCATCATTGTGTTGCACTGGTAAGTAAATCAGTTGCACAGGAAACTTTTTAACACGTTTTCCTTCAGCAAATAATTGACCAATAAAAATTTTACTCTTTAACTTTTCGTCTTTTCCTAACGTATATCTCATCATTACAAATGTAAGGAATAAAAGATTTTAAAAAATGAATTTCAAAAGAGTTTAATTCCTAACTTTGTTTAAAACCAAAACTATTTAACCTATGTCACAAGATTTATTTCAAGCACCAGACTACTATCACATGGACGATTTATTAAGTGAAGAACATATTTTAGTTAGAGATGCTGCAAGAGAATGGGTGAAAAAAGCTGTTTCGCCAATTATTGAAGAAGCTGCTCAACAAGCAAAATTTCCAACATCAATTATTACTGGTTTGGCTGAAATTGGGGCTTTTGGACCTTATATTCCTGAAGAATATGGCGGTGCTGGGTTGGATCAAATTTCATACGGGTTAATTATGCAAGAAATTGAACGAGGTGATTCAGGTGTGCGTTCAACAGCTTCTGTGCAATCTTCATTAGTGATGTATCCTATTTACAATTATGGTTCAGAAGCACAAAAACAAAAATATTTACCAAAATTAGCCAATGGAGAATTTGTAGGTTGTTTTGGATTAACAGAGCCTGATTACGGTTCAAATCCGGCAGGAATGGTAACCAATATTAAAGATAAAGGTGACCATTTTTTATTGAACGGTGCCAAAATGTGGATTTCAAATGCCCCTTTTGCCGATATTGCTATTGTATGGGCTAAAAATGAAGAAGGACGAATAAAAGGCGTAATTGTTGAACGTGGTATGGAAGGTTTTTCAACTCCAGAAACACATAATAAATGGAGCTTAAGAGCTTCAGCCACTGGTGAATTAATTTTTGAAAATGTGAAAATTCCGAAGGAAAATATTTTACCTAATAAAGATGGTTTGGGCGCTCCACTTGGCTGCTTAGATTCTGCACGTTATGGAATTGCTTGGGGAGCAATTGGAGCGGCAATGGATTGTTATGATACTGCTTTGCGCTATGCTAAACAACGCATTCAGTTTGATAAACCTATTGCAGGAACTCAATTACAACAAAAAAAATTAGCTGAAATGATTACTGAAATTACTAAAGCGCAATTATTAACTTGGCGTTTAGGAGTTTTAAAAAATGAAGGAAGAGCTACAACGGCGCAAATATCTATGGCAAAACGAAATAATGTAGATATGGCTTTAAAAATAGCCCGAGAAGCACGACAGGTTTTAGGTGCTATGGGAATTACTGGAGAATATGCTATTATGCGCCATATGATGAATTTAGAAAGTGTGATTACGTATGAAGGAACACACGATATTCATTTGCTTATTACAGGAATGGACATTACAGGAATTCCGGCTTTTAAGTAGCTTTTATACATAAAAAAAGGGCGTCTAAAAATAAATTTAGACGCCCTTTTTTAGTGTGTTTTTATAAAATTATTACTCCACCGTAACAGATTTTGCTAAGTTTCTTGGCTGATCTACATTACAACCTCTCATTACTGCAATATAGTAAGACAATAATTGTAAAGGAATTGTAGTTAATAAAGGTGTAAATGGCTCTAAAGTATCAGGAATTTCAATTACGTGATCTGCAATAGCTTTAACTTGCGTATCTCCTTTAGTTACAATAGCTATTATTTTTCCTTTTCTAGATTTTATTTCTTGAATATTACTTACAACCTTTTCATAATGACCTTTTTTAGTAGCTATTACAACTACTGGCATAGATTCATCAATTAAGGCAATAGGCCCGTGTTTCATTTCCGCTGCAGGATAACCTTCCGCATGAATGTATGAGATTTCTTTTAACTTTAAAGCACCTTCTAAAGCTACTGGAAAATTATAACCTCTACCTAAATACAAACAATTTGGAGCATCTTTATAGATTGCTGCAATTTTTTCAACCTCCTTATCAATTTTCAATAATTCTTCAACTTTAGAAGGAATTATACTCATTTCTTGAATATAATTATGATAATCAGATATTGATATTTCTCCTTTTAGATGCCCTAATTTTAAAGCAATTAATGAAAGTACTGTAATTTGAGTTGTAAATGCTTTTGTTGAAGCTACTCCAATTTCTGGACCGGCATGTGTATAAGCACCTGAATCTGTTTCTCTTGCAATAGAAGAACCAACTACATTACAAATTCCAAAAACAAAAGCACCTTTAGATCTTGCCAATTTAATAGCCGCCAATGTATCTGCTGTTTCACCTGATTGTGAAATAGCAATTACAATATCATCTTTATTAATTACAGGATTTCTATACCTAAATTCAGAAGCATATTCAACTTCAACAGGTATTCTAGCTAAATCTTCAAATAAGTATTCTCCAACCAAACCTGCATGCCAAGATGTTCCGCAAGCTACAATTACAATTCTTTTTGAATTTAAAAATTTGGTAATGTTGTTATCAACACTTCCCATTTTAATAATATCCTGATCTGGCAACAATCTACCTCTATAAGTATCTACAATAGCATCAGGTTGTTCATGAATTTCTTTGAGCATAAAATGGTCAAAACCACCTTTTTCAATTTGATCTAAATTCAATTGTAACTCTTGAATATCTGGAGCAACAACTGCATTTCCATGAATTTTTCGAACTCTAATTTCTTTATTTAGTTTAATAATCGCTAATTCTTCGTCATCTAAATAAATAGCATCTTTTGTATATTCAATAAATGGTGAAGCGTCTGAAGCTATAAAAAACTCTTTATTATCATCTCCAATTCCAATAGCAATAGGGCTTCCAAGTCGTGCAACAATTATTTCATCAGGTTTACTTCTATCAAAAACAGCAATTGCATAAGCACCAACAACACTTCTTAAAGCTATTTGTACAGCGTACCCTAATTTGCATTTATTTGTCTTTTTTACTTCTTCAATTAAATTAATTAATACTTCTGTATCAGTATCGCTTTCAAAAGTATAACCTCTTTTAATTAATTCTTTTTTAAGGGTGTCGTAATTTTCAATAATACCATTATGTACAACCACTAAATTACCACTATTTGAGACGTGTGGATGTGAATTTACGTCATTTGGTACTCCGTGTGTTGCCCAACGGGTGTGTCCTATACCTAAAGTTCCTTTGGTATTATTTTTTTCGGAAATTTCTCTTAAGTCTGCTACTTTACCTTTAGTTTTATATAAACCTCCTTCATTAATTTCATTAGCTAAAACAATTCCGGCACTATCATACCCTCTATATTCTAAGCGTTGTAAACCGTTAATAACAATAGGGTAAGCTTCTCTAAAGCCTAAATAACCTACAATTCCACACATAGCATTTTAATTTTTAATTATTTATTTTAGAATAGAATATATCTAATTTTACTCTTTTATCTTCAAAGTCAGGATTTTGATTGTAAAGAACTACTCCTTTTGGTGACCAGCTGTATTCTTTAATTGTGGTATCTACTGTGCTAGTTGGTGAATCAGTTGGGTTATATACTTTAATGCCAATTGTAACTAGTTCATCAGGATCTTCAGATAATAAAACTTGAGAAATGTAATCTGTAATTGAGAATACATATTTATAAGGATTTCCGTCATCATCATACTCTAAACTAGCTCCAACTGTAGCTATACCTTCGGTCATCATATCCAAAATCTGCTCATTGTCTTCGTAATTATAAATAAATAATCGACCCGGAGCAATATTACTAGATGCATTTTGATCAACAAAAAAGGTTAAGGTTGCTCCTGTAATTAAGTACATATTTTCTCTAATTTCAGGTAAGTCTTGACCTTCAAATAAATCAATAGTAGCTAAAGAACCTGCAGCTCCTTGCACGTACAATCTGTCAGGACCACTTTCTTGAATATTTGAATTATCTCTTTCTAGAACATTTGACCTAGTGGTGCCAAAATTAAAATTGTATGATTGCTTAACTCTAACTACGCCTTCTCCAGTAACACCATCGCCATCTTTATCTTCATCTGTAGCTTCATCTTCATCATTAGAGTAATAAATGGTCATTTTTGAATTTGCCATAGACAAAGAGATAAGGTGAGACTCATTACTATTAGTTGCAGTAGCTTCTAAATAAAAACCTCTGAAATAACGTATAAATTCGTCCACAGAAGAAAATTCTGAACCAGAAGCGTTGTCAACGAATAGTTGTTGAATCATCGCTTCGTTTAATGGTAATTTTATAGTTGGAATTGAACTCGTTTCCTTTATAGTATCAGTATCATAAACGGTAATTCCATCAGGCATATATCTTTTTATATACGCAACGGTATCATTTGAGTTTACTTTAAAGTTTTCAGTAAAAAAAGGTGTTGATGATTTTTGAAAAACTTTATCTGAATAATAAACCATTGGTTTTGATGGATCTGTAGGGTCTAATGTATTTAAAAAAGTTTCTAACTCGTACACACTTAATTTAAAATCCTGATCTGTATTTCCAATAATTGAATCTATTTCAAAAACAGGCTTACCATCATCAGCATCATCTTGTGCTGTAACCTGATAAGGAATATAAATAATTACTGAATCAATTGCAGCATTCTCTCCATACGTATATAAATCACCTACAGCAGGTGGAATTATTTGAGATACTAAAGATCCTTTCAACGCTCCAAACTCGGCATCTGAATATACTCCCAATAAGTATTGAGGCAGACCGTTGGCTGGAACTCTTAAAACATTTTCAGTACTTGTGGTTGTTTCAGCAACAAAGTCACCAATGGAAAACTTATTGTTATCTATAATATCAACTCCAATATTTTTAATTTCTTTTTCACAAGAAACTATTGTAAAAAATACGATGGAAAAAAAACCAACGTATTTTAAAAAAGTTACAACTTTTGTAGTCATATATATTTTCTGATTTTTTATTGTAAAACTTGAGTTAAGTAAAAATCTGTATAAGCACCTTCAAATTCTTCCTCTGAAAAATATTCAAGTACCGGTTTTTCACTTTTACTTAAATATGCTGTTAGTTCTTCTGGTAATTCTTGACTTGCTTTAATTACAGCATCAGAATGCTCCACAGCGTTTATTAATAAATTAGTGTAGTTTGGGGTTGCTATTGTTTGAGCTTTTGACTCGTCAATTTCATCAAATTTCACTTTTTCAAGGAATTGATCATTTAACGTCCCCTCAAAACCATTATTGTAAAGCGAAGTAATTATTTTACTATCTGCAAATAATGGATCATTTTTATAATATTCTTTAATGTATAAAGGTAATAAAGAAGCCATCCAACCGTGCACATGAATAACATCTGGAGACCAATTTAATTTTTTTACGGTTTCTACAACTCCTTTTGCAAAAAATATGGCTCTTTCATCATTGTCTTCAAAAAGGTTATTATCCTCATCAGTAAACAATGCTTTTCGCTTAAAATACTCATCATTATCAATAAAATAAACTTGCATTCTTTCTTTTGGAATTGAAGCTACTTTAATTATTAATGGCATATCCATATCGTTTATAACCAAGTTCATACCCGATAAACGAATAACTTCATGCAATTGATGTCTTCTTTCGTTAATTAAACCGTATCTCGGCATAAAAATTCGGGTTTGCCCCCCCTTTCCGTGAATCATTTTAGCCACTTCAAATGAAGTAGTTGATAATTCGTTTTCAGGTAAATAAGGCACAACTTCTGAAGAAACAACCAATACTCGCTTATCTTTCATATTTCAACTCTTAATTTTAAAGATTATGCAAAATTACGAAAATTTATACAGTTTTTAGCTTTAAAAATGTAAGTTTGCACGCTTTTAACGTTTATTAACAAAAGAAAATGTTAGTTTTTGCTAAAATAAAATCTGTACAACAAAAAATTGAGTCGTTAAAGAAAGGAACTACTGTTGGTTTTGTACCAACAATGGGTGCTTTACACCAAGGACACTTATCGCTTATTGAGCAAGCAAAAAAAGAAAACGACCTAGTTGTTGTTAGTATTTTTGTAAATCCAACTCAGTTTGACAACTCCGAAGATTTAATCAACTACCCTAAAACGATTGATACAGATTTATCACTTTTGAAAGCTGTATTTTGTGATGTTGTTTTTACACCATCTGCAAATGAAGTTTATGCAAACAACGTACAATCAGCGGCATTTAATTTTGATGGTTTAGAACATCAAATGGAAGGTAAATTTAGAAATGGGCACTTTGATGGCGTGGGTACAATTGTAAAACGGTTGTTTGAAATTGTAACACCAACAAAAGCATACTTTGGCGAAAAAGACTTTCAACAATTACAAATTATTAGAAAAATGGTTGAAAAAAACCAACTATCTGTTGAAATAATTGGATGTCCTATTTACCGTGAAAAAGACGGCTTAGCTATGAGCTCTAGAAATGAAAGATTGACAAAAAAGCACAGAGCAATAGCTCCTTTTGTTTACAAAACATTAAAACAAGCTAAAATAGAGTTTGGCACAAAAAATGCTTTAGAAGTTATAAATTGGGTTGAAAATAAATTTAAAAAACAGCCTTTATTAGAGCTAGAATATTTCGAAATTGCCAATGAAGATGATCTTCAAACAATAAAAAATAAAAATGAAAAGCAAAAACACCGGGCTTTTATAGCTGTTTTTGCAGGAGAAATTAGACTTATAGACAATATAAGTTTATAAATATGAATACATTAACACAAAATTATTAATTTTGCACCATGCAAATACAAGTAGTAAAATCAAAAATTCACAGAGTTAAGGTTACCGGAGCCGATTTACAATATATTGGTAGTGTAACCATTGATGAAGACTTAATGGATGCAGCGAATATTATTGAAGGTGAGAAAGTTCAAATTGTAAATATTAACAATGGCGAACGCCTTGAAACGTATGCAATTGTTGGACCTAGAAAAAGTGGAGAGATTACACTAAATGGTCCTGCAGCCAGAAAAGTAGCTAAAGGAGATATTATTATTATTATTTCCTACGGTATTATGGACTTTGAGGAAGCTAAATCATTTAAGCCTTCTCTTATTTTTCCAAATGAAAACGATAATATGTTAACATAGTTTGAACAAAAAAATTAAAAAAACCAGTTTAATAATACTCCCAATAGCATTGGGAGTATTTTTGATTTGGTACTCTATTTCCAAGCTGTCACCTAGCGATATTCAATCTATAAAAACATCGTTTCAAACAGCAAATTATTGGTGGGTAGCATTGTCACTTACGTTTGGTATTCTCAGTCATTTATCACGGGCATATCGCTGGCAATTTTTATTAGAACCTTTAGGTTATAAGCCAAGATTCGCAAATAGTGTAATGGCAGTATTAATCGCTTATTTATTAAATTTATTCATCCCTCGTTCAGGTGAATTCGCAAGAGCTGCTACTATAAAAAAATACGATAAAATTCCTTTTGACAAAGCTTTTGGAACTATTGTTGCAGAGCGTGTCGCGGATGCCATTATGCTGCTTTCTATTATTGGAATTGCCTTTTTTTTACAAACCGATTTAATAGGAAGCTATCTTTTTAAAGACAAGGCAGAAAGTAGTATTTACTCAAAAATATTCTTTTTTGTAGTACTTCCTTTAGTTGGTTATATTGGTTACCGATTTTTAAAAAAATCTAACAACCCCTTTATTATTAAAGTAATTTCATTTGTAAATGGTTTAGCTGAAGGTGTAATTAGCATTTTGAAAATGAAGAAAAAATGGTGGTTTATTTTGCATACGCTGTTTATTTGGATGATGTACGTACTTATGTTTTACGCCGTAACATTTGCTTTGCCTGAAACTACTAATTTACCTTTTGAGGCCATTATTGTAGGTTTTGTTGTTGGCGGTTTAAGTATGGCTTTAACAAATGGTGGCTTGGGAACTTACCCTGTATTTGTGGCTAGCGCACTCGTTTTATACAATGTTCCTAACAATCCTGCCTTAGCTTTTGGTTGGATAATGTGGACCGCACAAACTGTGATGGTAATCATATTTGGACTGTTATCTTTTCAACTGATTCCTATTTATAATAAATATAAAAAATAGTTCCTTTTTCTTTCTATATTTACGTTTTTCAAATACGTAAATATGGCCAAAACTAAAACTTCTTTTTTCTGTCAAAATTGTGGTTCACAATATGCAAAATGGATGGGACAATGTAAATCTTGTAACGAGTGGAATACTATTGTTGAAGAAGTTATTCAGAAGGAAGAAAAACGAAACTGGAAACAAACTACCAGTACTAAAAAAGCAAATAAAGCTTTAAAAATAAACGAAATTTCTTTAGATAAAGAAGATCGAATTTCAACACGAAACAACGAATTAAATAGAGTTTTAGGGGGTGGAATTGTAAGAGGCTCTATGCTGTTGCTAGGTGGAGAACCCGGAATTGGAAAATCAACTTTACTGCTTCAAATTGCATTAAATATTCCAAAAAAGGTATTGTATGTTTCAGGAGAAGAAAGTCAGTCGCAAATAAAAATGCGTGCCGAGCGTTTACAAATCGCCAATACCAATTGTTTAATTTTAACAGAAACCAATACGCAAAACATTTTTAGAGCTATTGAAGAAGTGCAACCAGATGTGGTTGTAATTGACTCTATACAAACCCTTCATACCGAATATATTGAAGCTTCACCAGGCTCGATTTCTCAAATTAGAGAAACCACCGCTGAGTTAACAAAATTTGCTAAGGAAACAGCTACTCCAGTACTTCTAATTGGCCATATAACCAAAGATGGAAACATTGCTGGACCAAAAATTTTAGAACATATGGTTGATGTTGTTTTACAGTTTGAAGGCGACAGAAATCATACCTACCGAATTTTAAGAGCTAATAAAAACCGATTTGGATCTACGGCTGAATTAGGAATTTACGAAATGCAAAGCATAGGCTTACGTGAAGTTGACAATCCTTCAGAAATATTAATTTCACAAAAAGAAGATGATTTAAGCGGAACAGCCATTGCCGCAACCCTTGAAGGAATGCGACCTTTAATGATTGAAGTACAAGCACTAGTGAGCACCGCTGTTTACGGAACACCTCAAAGATCTGCAACTGGTTATGATTTAAAACGTTTAAATATGTTATTAGCAGTTTTAGAAAAACGCGCCGGGTTTAGATTAGGCGCAAAAGATGTTTTTTTAAATATTGCTGGTGGTATAAAAGTGGATGATCCAGCTATAGATTTAGCTGTAATTTCAGCTATTTTATCTTCAAATGAAGATGAAGCCATTCCGCAAGATTATTGCTTTGCCGCCGAAATTGGTTTAGCAGGTGAAATTAGACCTGTAAACCGTGTTGAGCAACGGATTTTAGAGGCTGAAAAACTAGGTTTTAATAAAATATTTATTTCAAAATTTAATAAAATTAGCAACACCAATCACACCATTAAAATTGTAAAGGTTACAAAAGTTGATGATATTTACGCAAACCTATTTGCATAAAAAAAGCCGAGTATTGTACTCGGCTTTTCAATTTTTATAATTTTATGCTCTTATTTTTTATTTGCTGTAACAATATATTTCTCCAAAGCCATTGTCATTGAAGGCGTCTCAGGAGTTGGAGCTTGTATATTACATTTTAAACCTGCATCTTGAGCTGCTTTTACAGTTGTATTTCCAAATACTGCAATTCGCGTATTTTTTTGTTCAAATTTAGGGAAATTCTGAAATAAAGAATCTATCCCTGAAGGACTAAAAAATACTAAAACATCATAAAATACATCTTCTAAATCTGAAAGGTCACTTACTACTGTATTAAATAAAATAGCTCTTTTCCAATTTACACCTAATTCATTTAACGTATCAGGAACTATGTCTTTTAACTTATCTGAAGAAGGTAATAAAAACTTTTCGTCTTTATATTTTTTAATCAATTTCGCTAATTCTGGAAATGTACGAGTACCTACATAAATTTTACGTTTGCGATATACTACGTATTTTTGTAAATAGTAAGCAACAGCTTCTGACTGACAAAAATATTTCATAGAATCTGGCACTGTAAAACGCATTTCTTCGGCAACTCTAAAAAAATGATCTACCGCATTTCTACTTGTTAAAATAACTGCAGTAAAATTGCTTAAATCTATTTTTTGAGCTCTAACAGCTTTAGCCTCTACACCTTCAACATGAATAAAAGGTCTAAAATCTATTTTTACTTTTTGCTTCTCTGATAATTCAATATATGGTGAATTTTCCGTTTTAGGAGCTGGCTGGGAAACCAAAATTGTTTTCACTTTCATAAACTTCAATTTTGTCTTAAATAGTTAATTTTAAAATAATTACTAAGGGTGCTATTTCAAGTGCGCAAAGGTACAAAATAAAATATAACAAGTTATTAAAAATGAGCTTTTTATTGTTTCTAATTACCCATGCATAGCGAACTAACAATAAAAAAACAAAAAGAATTAATGTTATTCTTGAAAAAATAATTTTATAGTTATCTGTATAAAATAAAAATAATAAAAAAGGCAAAATACTTATACACAGACTATTAAGGTAATTTGTTTTTTCATAAACCATTTTTTTATAAATTTCACTTAAATTGAAAATAGATGCTAAAAACACCCCTATTAAATATCTTAAAGCAAAATATAAAAAAACTCCAGCTAGTATTATCAAAAAATTATAAAGGTTTAAAGTCTTAAAAGTTGGTTTTAAATAAGCTAATAATTCATAAAAAAGCAAAGAAAACACCAAAAGTTGAATCACAAAAAATAAAATTTGAAACATATTAAATATATTTCTATTCTCTTTATTAGCATAAGTAGCAAAATTTTTTTTGGAAAAAAAAAGGGTGCTTGTGTAGTTTAATCGCTCGCTAAAAGACAGCTTAATAACTACTAAAATTATAAAAATAGTAAGGAATATTAAGGCAATCCAATCGTTATTTTGAGAAATTATTTCTTTTGCTTCAAACATTCACTAAGTTCTAATTTTTAACGCAAAATTAGTAATAAATTGTTTTATCTTTGCGCACTAATAAATTTATATGTCAAATACGCTTGTTATTATACCTACCTATAATGAAAAAGAAAATATTGAAGCTATAATTGATGCTGTATTTTCACAAGAAAAGCAATTTGACATTTTAATTGTAGACGATAATTCACCTGATGGTACAGCTACAATTGTTAAAAAGTTAAAACTGAAGTTTTCTAATTTATATTTAGAAGTTAGAAAAGATAAAAGTGGCTTAGGAACAGCATATATTCACGGGTTTAAATGGGCTTTAAATAAAAAATACGATTACATTATTGAAATGGATGCTGATTTTTCGCACAACCCAAAAGATTTAATACGATTATACAACGCCTGTGAAATTGATGGCGCCGATTTTTCAATAGGTTCTAGATATTTAAATAATAAAATAAATGTAGTAAATTGGGATTTTAAACGGTTATTTTTGTCTTATTTCGCATCAAAATATGTGCAAATTATAACTCAAATTCCTATTTTTGATACAACCGCTGGTTTTGTTTGCTACAAACGAACCGTTTTGGAAAGTATTAATTTAGATAAAATTAAATTTATAGGGTATGCGTTTCAAATTGAAATGAAATTTAAAGCCTGGTTAAGAAAATTTAGATACAAAGAAGTTTCGGTTATTTTTACCGATAGAAAAGAAGGAACATCAAAAATGAGCAGTGGTATAATTTCAGAAGCTGTTTTTGGTGTAATAAAAATGAAGTTACAAGGATTGCCAAAATAAAGAAAAAGATTATGGGGTTAACACTTATTAAAAATGCTAAAATTGTAAACGAAGGTGCAATTTTGGAAGGTGATGTTTTAATTGATGGAGAACATATTATTGATATAGATACTTCAATAAGTTCAAAATCTGCAAATACTATAATTATTGATGCCGAAGGAAAATATTTACTTCCTGGAGCTATTGATGACCAAGTTCATTTTCGTGAGCCTGGTTTAACAAAAAAAGCAAACATAGAAACTGAAAGTAGAGCTGCTGTTGCTGGTGGTATTACTTCTTTTATTGAAATGCCAAATACCGTTCCGCAGGCAACTACTCAAGAATTACTGGAACAAAAGTTTGAAACTGCTTCAAAATCATCGTATGCCAACTATTCATTTATGTTTGGCGGTACTAATGATAATTTAGAAGAATTGTTAAAAACAGACCCTAAAAATGTAGCAGGTATCAAATTATTCTTAGGTTCTTCAACAGGAAATATGTTAGTTGATGACGAAAAAGTATTGGAAAAAATATTTTCTTCAACAAAAATGTTAATTGCTGTGCATTGTGAAGATGAAGCAACCATTAAAGCTAATTTAGAAAGCTATTTAGAAGAGTACGGAGAAGATATTCCAATTGATAAACATCCTAAGATTAGAAGTGAGCAGGCTTGTTATTTATCCTCTTCAAAAGCCATTGAATTGGCAAAAAAAACGGGTGCACGTTTACACGTATTCCATTTGTCTACTGCCAAAGAAACAGCACTTTTTTCGAACAAACTTCCTGTAGAGAAAAAGAAAATTACTGCTGAAGTTTGTGTACACCATTTATGGTTTGATGAAAGTGATTATGCCGAAAAAGGAACCTATATAAAATGGAATCCTGCCGTTAAAACGGCTAAAGATAAAGAAGGGCTTTGGAAAGCTTTATTAGACGATAGAATTGACGTAATTGCTACAGACCACGCACCACATACTAAAGAAGAAAAAAATCAGGTTTATACAAAAGCTCCAAGTGGCGGACCTTTAGTTCAACACGCATTACCTGCATTGTTAAAAGCACACCGACAAGGAAAAATATCCATTGAAAAAATTGTTGAAAAAATGTGCCATAATCCTGCAAAAATTTTCCATATCGAAAAAAGAGGGTTTATTAAAAAAGGTTTTTATGCAGATTTAGTGTTGGTTGATATTGCTTCACCTTGGACAGTAAACAATGATAATATTTTATACAAATGTGGTTGGTCTCCTTTTGAAGGCACAACTTTTTACTCAAAAATTACGCATACTTTTGTAAATGGAAACTTAATTTACAAATCTGGAACGTTTAATGATACCATTAAAGGAAAACGCTTAGTGTTTAATAGACCCAATGAATAAAATTATTTACATATTTTTTATAAGCCTTTTTTTAATGAATTGTACCAGTAATACAATTATTAAAAAGCCTGATAATTTAATTTCTAAAGATCAAATGGTTGATGTTTTAACCGATTTATTTTTAGCTACTGGCGGAAAAAATATTAAAAACATTCATTTACAGCGTAATGTTAATTATTACCCATTAGTGTACGAAAAATATCAAATTGATAGCACACAATTTAAAGAAAGTAACTTTTATTATACTTCAAAAATTGATGAATATGATAAAATTTTAAAACGAGTTGACGATCGATTAAAAAAATTAAGAAAGCAATTTGAAGACGAAAAAAACGTACAAGATTCCATTAAAAGAATGAAAAGGGATTCGCTTCAAATGAAAAAAAGTAGAACAATTGAATAAATTGGTTAGCTAGAAATTCCTAGCCAATTTGTAAGTTCTTTTAGAAACAACTTTCTTATAATTTTATTATTTTCGGGTATTCTCAATTCGTTTTACCCCTTTTTGTAAAACCCACAAACCTCCTTAATGGTTTTAGAAAGGGGCTCAAACTTAAAATCAAGTGATTTTATTATTTTTTCTGAAGAATAAAACCGACTGGTATGAATAGTTTCTGCAGTATTTTTCGATAATAATGCGGGCTTTCCTGTAAGTATTGATTTAACTTTTTCTAAACGCCAACCCATTTCACTCATTAATTTTGAAACTTTTATACTTGGTGGTTTTTTATCGAAATTTTGAGCAATTTCAGTAAATATACTTTTAAAAGATTGGTTTTCTGAAACTAAAATAAAACGCTCATTTTTAACAACACTTTTCATTAATTGAAGCATTGCCTTTACCACATCATTTACTGCAACATACCCTGTAATGCCTTCCGTATAAAATTTAAAACCTTTATGTATTTTGCTAAATAGTTTTCCTGAACCACTAGCCCAAAATCCAGGTCCAAGTATTACTCCAGGATTTACAATTACAACCGGAACACCTTCTTGTGATGCCCTCCAAACTTCCATTTCGGCACCATATTTTGTAATGGCATAACCATAATTACTTTTTTCAATATCCCATTCTGTTGTTTCATCAATAAAATTTCCATTCA
Organism: Lutibacter agarilyticus; assembly: GCF_900188235.1. GTDB lineage: Bacteria > Bacteroidota > Bacteroidia > Flavobacteriales > Flavobacteriaceae > Lutibacter > Lutibacter agarilyticus. The sequence goes on from NZ_FZNT01000002.1 coordinate 338,206, forward strand.
AAGATTTTCCAACAGCGGCTACCGAACTTACAAAACATAATTTTGTAACTTTATTTTCAATACAAAAATTAGCAATATTCGCGGTGCCATCAATATTAATTTTTCGCATCGCTTTGTAATCCTTTTTACCAAAAGAAATCAACGCTGCGGAATGGTATACTTCTGTCACATTTTCAAAAGCAATTTCTAAGGAAAAAACATCTGAAATATCAGCTTCAATCCATTCAATTTTATGGAATAACGCTTCAAAATTGGTTGAGTAATAACTAAAAACATTTTTTACAGCTTCTAAATTGCTGTTTTTTCTGTGAATGGCTCTTATCTTATCATTTTCTAAAGAAAGTTGATACAATAAATGCGACCCTACCAATCCTGTTCCTCCGGTGACTAAAATCATAAAACGAATGTAACAAAAATGTTTGTTTAAAGGTATTTCTACAACTAAAATTTTATCTTTGCGCAAATTAAAAATTTAGAGAATGAATTTTGTTGAAGAATTACGTTGGAGAGGCATGTTACACGATATTATGCCTGAAACTGAAGACTATTTATTAAATAACAAAACTGCAGGTTATATAGGATTTGATCCAACTGCAGATTCACTTCATATTGGTAGTTTAGTTCCTATCATTATTTTAATGCATTTTCAAAAAGCGGGTCATAATGCCATTGCGTTGGTTGGTGGAGCTACAGGAATGGTTGGAGATCCTTCTGGAAAATCGGATGAGCGTAATTTACTAGATGAAGAAACATTGGCAAAAAATGTTGCTGGTGTAAAGGGACAATTAGAACGTTTTTTAAAGTTTGATAGCGCTGTTGAAAATCCTGCAGAATTGGTAAACAATTACGATTGGATGAAAGATATTTCGTTAATTGATTTTGTGCGTGATGTAGGTAAACATATTACTGTAAACTATATGATGGCGAAAGATTCTGTAAAAAAACGTTTGGGATCTGATTCACAAACTGGAATGAGTTTTACTGAATTTACGTACCAATTATTTCAAGGATACGATTTTTACCATTTGTACAAAGAAAAAAATGTGAAGCTTCAAATGGGAGGTTCAGATCAGTGGGGAAACATTACTACCGGAACTGAATTGGTGAGGCGTAAAGCACAAGGAAAAGCTTATGCTTTAACTTGTAAATTAATTACAAAAGCTGATGGAAGCAAGTTTGGAAAAACTGCAGGTGGAAATATATGGTTAGATGCAGAAAGAACTTCACCTTATAAATACTACCAATACTGGTTAAACTCATCTGATGAAGATTCAGAAAAATACATTAAGATTTTTACGTTTTTAGATAAAGAAACTATTGAAAACTTAATTGCTGAACACAAAGAAACACCGCACTTACGTTTACTTCAAAAGAGACTTGGAGAAGAAGTTACCGTTATGACACACGGTAGAGAAGCGTATGACAATGCCATAAAAGCTTCAAATATTTTATTTGGAAAATCTACTGCTAACGATTTAAAAAGTTTAGACGAACAAACATTTTTAGATGTTTTTGATGGTGTTCCTCAGGCCGAAATTGAGCGCTCTGTTGTTGAAAACGGATTGGATATTGTAGCTGCTTTTGCTGAAACTGGTTTCTTAAAATCAAACGGTGAAGTGCGAAGAGCCTTAAAAGAAAATTCAATTTCTGTAAATAAAGAAAAGGTAAAAGATGATTTTGTAATTTCTACAAATGATTTAATAGCCGATAAATTTGTGCTACTACAACGCGGTAAAAAAAGTTATTTTTTATTGAAAGTTGTATAAATAACTTACTAATATAATTTTAAAAAGACTGCTGAAAGCGGTCTTTTTTACTTCAATAACGTCACCCTAAACTTGTTTCATGGTCTCATCATATTAGTACCATCGTTTGTTATATTTTTCTTTTCCATTGTTGAAAATAAATAATTGAAAAACACTTTGATTGTAGATTCCTGCCTTCGCAGGAATGACAATTTATATTAAAACTACTTCAACAATAACAAATTACAACCTCTAATATCTGAATTATCAAAGCGCCCCAGCACTTCAAAAGTATTATTTGAATAGGTTTTCCCTAAATCTTGTGTAGCAATAAATGAGCAAGAATTTATATTTGCCAAATCAATTACATTGATACCTCCCGATTTTCCTTCAGGTAAAATAGTCAATGCATCTTCCGTATCACGAGTTAGAATTTTCATCCAAGGCGGGCATTCAAAAATTCCGTTTCCTTTTGAATAACCCTGACTCAATAATTCCGTCATACCATATTCTGAATGAATTTCAGTCACTCCAAAACCATCACATAAAATTTCGTGCAATTCTTCTCTAATCAATTCTTTTCGGCGACCTTTCATACCACCAGTTTCCATAACTATGGTGTTTTTTAATTGAAACTTATGAGCTTCAACCAAATCTAACAATGCAAACGAAACTCCAATTAACAGCACTTTTTCACCTTTTTTATCTAATTCAATTAAATTCTGCGCTAATTCTTCCAAATTATTTAAATAAAAGCCACTTTTAGGTTTTTTAGATTGCTGAATCATATCATTCACCATATAGATTAACGATGATCCATCGCGCTCTAAATAAGATGGTAGTAAAGCTAAAACCGTATAATCTTCAATGTTTCCATAAAAATATTCAAAGCCTTTTCTAAAGCTTTCTTCATAAATAGCAACATCAGTAACCAAATGCTTACTTTGTTGCATTCCTGTAGTTCCGCTGCTTAAAAATGTTTGTTGAATGGCATTATTAGAAGCAACAATTTGGTGTGACTTAAAAAATTGAATGGGTAAAAAAGGAATTTCGTTTATGGAATTTACAGCAAAAATATCGGTTTTTAAGTGTGCTAAAAATTCGCGATAAACCGTATTTTTTTGAGCTTGAAATTGAAATATTTCCAAAGCAAATTGTTCAAACTCACTGATACCTTGAATGTTAAAAAATAAATTTCTTTTCATAAAATTGGGAAACGATACAAAAGTAATGTAAATTTACGCAACCTATCACTCTTTTAGGTATCTTATTAATAATTAATAACGCTAGTACGTTGAGTTTAAATAAACTTATAAAACAATGTGCGGATAACGACCCAAAGGCACAAGAACAAATTTATCAGCTTTTTGCAGGTAAATTATTTTCTATATGCCTGAAGTATTCCAAAAACAAACAAGAAGCGCAAGATAATTTTCAAGATGGTTTTGTTACCATTTTTAATAAAATTGGGCAATTTAAGTTTAGTGGATCGTTTGAAGGTTGGATGAAACGCGTTATGATTAACACAGTTTTAGTAAAGTACAGGAAAAAAAACGTGTTAAATATTGTTACAGAAGAGATTCCTGACGAAGTGATTGTTGACATTGATGATGATGAAATTTCATTAGACTTTTTATTAAGTTTAATACAAGAATTACCTGATAGATACCGAATGGTTTTTAACCTTTATGTATTGGATGGGCATTCTCACAAAGAAATTTCAAAAATGTTGCATATTGCAGAAGGCACATCAAAATCAAATTTAGCCCGAGCAAGAGCAATTTTAAAAACTAAAATTGAAACACATCAAGAAAGTCAGCAATCTGTATAAGAATATATAGGTAAAAGTGAGAGATTTAAAAAATATAGATAGAATATTTCAGGAGAAATTAAAAGACTATGAAGTTTTTCCTCCTAATAAATCGTGGAATGCTATTGAAAGAAACCTGAGTAGGAAACAACAAAAACGTAGACTTCCTTTTTGGGCGAAACTTTCAAGTATCGCTGCGCTATTAGTGCTATTTTTTAGCATAGGAACTATTTATTTTATGCCACAAAATAGTATTACAAAAAACTTACTTCCGAAGAAAAATACGATACCTAAAAGAATAATTGATACAGATAGTACTACAAATACTACAACAGCCTCAACAGTTGATTCTTCTAAAAAAGTAAATTCAAAAAGTAAGGTAATACCTTTAAACGCTAACCTTTCTATAGATGTACTCTCAGCTACTTCTAATGAAACAATTGCTAATACATCTATAGCTGAAGAAACAAGTATACCAGAAAAAACGATTAACAGCTTAAATTATCCGAACACCAAACGAATTCCATTTACAGGATATGCTCCAAACGCTAAACTTAACAAAAACATCACAGAAAGTAAATTTACGGTAGCAACTATTTTTGCACCAATTTTTTTCAATTCTTTTGGTGACGGTTCAGGTGTAGATGAGCAGTTTAATAATAATAAAACATCTGGAAATTCATCGTATTCTTACGGTGTTAAATTCTCTTATAAATTAAACAAAAAATTTAGTTTACAATCGGGTGTAAACCTTATTAGCTTAGGACAAACAACAAACAATGTATATGTTACTCCAGGGGTTGCTGTGGTAGGTTTATCTAATGTTTCAAACTTACCAATTTTAGGTAAAGAAAACCCTGACTTAGCAAAAGCAGCATCTAATTTCAACCCCGAAAACGCTGCAAGTTTAAATCAGGTTTTTGGGTATATTGAAATTCCTGTTGAAATAAAATACAATATTACCGATGGTAAAATTGGGGTAAATATAATTGGAGGAGTTAGTACATTACTTTTAAATAAAGATGAAGTTTTTGTTGAAACAACTTCTTTTTCACAAAGTTTGGGTAGTTCAAACAATTTAAGAGATATTAACTTTAGTGGTAATTTTGGTGTTGACGTAGATTACTCAATCTATAAAAATTTGTTTATCAATGTGACTCCAATGCTTAAAGTACAAACAAATACCTTTTCTAAAAATAGCGGGGATATTCAATCGTATTATTTAGGAGTTTATACAGGATTAAATTATAAGTTTTAGTTGGTTTATTATTTGGCTGGTTACCAAATACTGAATGAAGAAAGGCCATTTCAAGTTTGAAATGGCTTTACTTTTTTAACCGTTTTTTATTTGTAGCTTTGTTATATACCAAAACTAAACTATTTGCTTTATGGAAACATTAACCATCCAAAATACGCTGCAAAAATTAAACATACAAAAAATTAATTCAGGTACTTCTACAGGTGCTAATTTCTTTGGAAATGGAGCGGAAATTTCCTCCTTTTCTCCTGTTGACGGAAAACTAATTGGCAAGGTAACTTCAACCACAAAAGAAGATTATGAAAAAGTTGTTAAAACTGCTCAAAGCGCCTTTAAAACTTGGCGGTTAATGCCAGCACCTCAACGAGGTGAAATTGTGCGACAATTCGGTAATAAATTACGCGATTTAAAAAAACCTTTGGGTGAATTGGTTTCTTATGAAATGGGAAAATCACTGCAAGAAGGTTTGGGTGAAGTTCAGGAAATGATTGACATTTGTGATTTTGCTGTAGGCTTGTCTCGTCAATTACACGGATTAACCATGCACTCTGAACGCCCTGGGCACAGAATGTATGAACAATACCATCCACTTGGAATTGTAGGTATAATCTCGGCTTTTAATTTTCCTGTGGCTGTATGGAGTTGGAATACTGCTTTAGCATGGATTAGTGGTGATGTATGTATTTGGAAAGCTTCAGAAAAAGCACCTTTGTGCAGCATTGCTTGTCAGCACATAATTGCTGAAATTTTAAAAGAAAATAATTTACCTGAAGGAATTTCATGCATTATAAATGGCGATTACAAAGTAGGTGAATTTATGACCACAGATAAACGTATTCCTTTAATTTCAGCTACCGGATCTACACGCATGGGCAAAATTGTAGCAAGTACAGTTGGCGAGCGTTTAGGAAAATCGTTGTTAGAGTTAGGTGGAAATAATGCTATTATCATCACCCCTGATGCAGATATAAAAATTAGTATTATTGGTGCTGTTTTTGGCGCTGTAGGTACTGCAGGGCAACGTTGTACTTCAACACGCAGATTAATTATTCATGAATCTATGTACGACTTGGTTAAAAATACCTTGATTGATGCTTATAAACAATTACGAATTGGAAATCCGCTAGATGAACACAACCACGTAGGGCCGCTAATTGATAAAGCTGCTGTAAAAATGTATAAAGCTGCCTTGCAAAAAGTAGTTGAAGAAGGTGGAAATTTAATTGTAGAAGGCGGTGTTTTAAGTGGTGAAGGTTATGAAAGTGGCTGTTATGTAAAACCTGCTATTGCTGAAGCTGAAAATCATTTTGAAATTGTACAACATGAGACCTTTGCACCTATTTTATATTTATTAAAATACACTGGTGGTGTAGAAAATGCCATTGAAATACAGAATGGTGTAAATCAAGGCTTATCATCGGCAATTATGACCAACAATTTGCGTGAAGCCGAATTATTTTTATCACAAGCTGGTTCAGATTGTGGAATAGCGAATGTAAATATTGGAACTTCAGGAGCTGAAATTGGCGGTGCTTTTGGTGGTGAAAAAGATACTGGTGGCGGAAGAGAATCTGGCTCTGATGCTTGGAAAATATATATGCGCCGTCAAACAAATACCATAAATTACACCACCGAATTACCTTTAGCGCAAGGAATAAAATTCGATTTATAAACTAAGATAGGCTGTTTTAAAATTATTGAGAACCGTCATTCTGAATTTGTTTCAGAATCTCATCATCCTAAACACCAAATTGAATGACAACCTGAAACAAGTTCAGGTTGATGAAAATTCTATTTTAAAACAGCCTATTTTTTAATTTCTACCCTTTTCATTTAGGTATAATTTATACGCTGGTTCACTTTGCCAAAATTCCTTAGTATCAACATCTAAAATTGTTAACGGACCTTTTAAAGCAGCAGCAGTATCAATATTCCAAACATTTGCACGTTGTTGTGGTGTGGTTTCATTAATTCTAGATAAAACAGTATGCCCAATGTAAATTTCAGCGTAATGCTTTAATCTTTTAGGGTAATAAACACTATCAATACTTAAATTTTTATCCATTGCCAATACCATTTCCCACAAAGTTCTATCCCAGTAAAAACTTTTAGTAAACGCCTCCTTTTCAACACCATGTTCGTTTGTAAAACCTGCATGTAAAAACAACCTATTTTCAGTATCTAAATAGTAATTTTCTAAACTTTCAAAAAATTGAATATGTACATCAATTGCTCCTTTAGAAAGTGCGCTATAAGAATCTATAGTTGCTTGTCCGCCGTGCAATAACCATTGCGGATTGTGTTTTTCTTTTGTAAGCCAGTTCAAAAATAACTCATCATGATTCCCTTTGATAAATACACAATTATGCGTTGTTTTTAACTGAATTAAATAATTTACAGTAGTGGCAGCATCGCTCCAACCATCAACATAATCACCTAAAAAAATAAGGGTATCGTTAGCAGTTACGTTTGCTCTTTCCATCACTTGTACAAGGGCTCTTAAAGCGCCATGAACATCTCCAATAACCAATGTTCTACTTTTCATAAAAAAAATTAAGCTGCAAAAATAACAATTTAATAATTATTGACTGTATTTTACTTTTCGAAGTACACGAACGGCTTCTTTATATTTAACGTATGTTGAAATATCTGGTAAATTCTTTAAATAGCTTTTTGCCTCCATCAATTTTTGGTAAGCATTTGGAATGTCATTCAACACACAAAGCATATAATTTGTAGGTAATTCTTTTAAATCTAGTTCTTCAAGTTCAGTAAGTGGTAATTTATTCTTTAATTTTTCTAGTATGGCATTGCAACTATTTAAAACGTGATGCAAAATATATACATCGAATTTTGGTGGTTGAAATAAATATTCTACGGCAATATCATGCTTACCATTTTCTTTAAAATGAATTACTGTTTTCTCTAACGGATAATAATCAAATTCTTCTTTAATCCCCAAATATACATATTCAGTAATTCGGAAAGAAGTATGGTTAAATTCAATTTTCACTTCATCTAACGCTGAATAAAACAAACGAACTTGCTCAGTAATCAACTCAATATCAACACGCGAATAAAATATTTTTTTTTCTACTTGTTTCTTTTTTCCTGCCCAACACAAAACAAATTGTTCGTTGAAAACTTTATAAGCTGGGTGGTATTCATCTTTATGCCGTTCCATAAAATCGAATACGCCATCTAAGGTTAATTCAATGTTATTACTGGCATTTTTTTCAATAGCTTCAACAATTGATTTATTGGTGCTTTTTAATTCAAACCGCCCTAAAGTGGACATTGAATTACTGCCTCTTCTATAAAAAATACGGCCTCTTACATATTTCCAAATACCTTTTTTTAAAGAGGTTACTTTGTTAATTGGTCCAATGGTAACCAAACCAACAACTTTGTGCCTTGGTAAGCTAGGGAATGCAATGTTTTCGTAGAGTATTTCAGGAGGATTATTAAGATAAGAGTTAATTAAATTTTGAATTTTACTATCGTCAAAAAAATCGACACCTTCAATTTTATTGAATTGATCTTCAACCCCAACAACTATATAAGAATTATTTTCAGGGTTTGAATTTGAAAGTGCGCATACGTGTTTTAAAAATTTAGCTTTTCCTTCTTTGGTATGTAATGTTATTTTTTGCTTTTTATCATAAAAGCTATTTTCATCATTATGTGCTAATAAATTTTTTACAAGAAGTCGCCTATTAATCATCTCAACAATTATTCTTTGTTTAAAATTGTAGCACTAGCTTGTGCTGTTGGATACACCACTAAATCTTCAATATTTACATGCGCTGGTCTACTTACAACAAAATGAATAATTTCAGCTATATCTTTGGCTTGTAAAGCATCAAAACCTTTGTATACATTGCTTGCTTTTTCTGTATCCCCTTTAAAACGCACTTCTGAGAACTCAGTTTCAACAGCTCCTGGATGAATTGCTGAAACACGAATGTTATGTTTGTTTAAATCTATACGCATCGCTTTATTTAAAGCGTTTACTGCGTGTTTTGACGCGCAATACACATTTCCATTAACATATACTTCTTTGCCCGCTATAGAGCCTATATTTACAACAAAACCGCTATTTCTTTCAACCATTTGAGGCAAAATTGATTTTGAAACATATAACAAACCTTTTACGTTAATATCCAACATTGCATCCCAATCATCTATACTTCCATCTTGAATGGTACTTAAGCCGTGCGCATTTCCAGCATTGTTAATTAAAATATCTATTTTTTGAAATTCCTTCGAAAGTGAAGCAACAGCTTTAAATACTTCTTCTCTATTACGAACATCAAATTGTAAGGTGGTTACTTTTGTTTGTTTGCTTAAGGTTTCTTTTAATTCGACCAATCTATCACTACGTCTTCCGCAGAGAATTAATTGAAACTGATATTTTGCGAAAATTTCGGCGGTTGCTTTTCCTATTCCTGAAGTTGCTCCAGTAATAAATGCTGTTTTATGATTCATGTTTACTTTTTATTTTGAAATATAAAGATACAAAAAAACCATCCCTGCCAAGAGATGGTTTTTGTTAGTTGGTTAAAAAACCAACTAAAATCAACTAACCAAACTTTATTTTCTATTTTTTCTAACTTTTGTTTTTCTTTCTACTTTAGTTCGCTCTCTACCATCAATCCTTACAGCATCTGTTTTAATTTTTCCATCAGGTTTTAAATATTGAATAAAACCTCTTCCAGTAAATTCGTAGGTTGTACCTGATGCATTGTGATATAAACTAATTACTTCATCGTTTATAACGCTCAATTCGAACTCTTCTGTTACGTTAAAATCATAATCTAATGTTAAAATTTTCAGATCATCATATCCGGTTACATTAAACACTTCATAGATTCCTTCGTAATCCCAAATTACATTACCAATATCCGTGCCAATCTCATCTATTGAAGATCCAAATATTGTAATATCATCTTGTGAAAAGTATAAAAAGTTTTCATAATCAAAGTCATTTGGCTCACCTCCAATTACATCTGTTTTTTCCCAACCTTGATATTCTTGTAAAAAATATTCAATGTTATCATAAAACACTTTATCGTAATCAAAATCTCTTTTTTGGTAACCTTCAAGATAGTAAGTAACTCTGTTTCTATTATCAACTAATTTTATACTAGTTGATGATATTTCAACCACATCAAAGTCGTAATAGCCATCTATAATATGATCCACTTCTAAAAATCCATTGTAGGTATCGTAACGTCCTATTTCAATTCCATAACCATTACCCGTAAAACCGAGTCCTACAATATTGTTATTTGCATACAAATAACCATTTCTGAATGAAATTGTAAACGCCATTGATAAAAAAGGAACATTTCCAGGTCCGGTAGTTCTATTGTAGTCTACATACCATAAATCATACCCTGTTACAATTTCTTCAAGTGTTGGTGGATAATATATTGGCTCATTTGAAAGACTACAAGAAGCTATAGTTAATGCTGTTATTATCGTTACAAAAAGTAATTTTATTGATTTCATAATGTTTGGTTTTGGTTGTATTGTATAAAATTCAATTACTATGCCAAAAACAAAATAGTAAAAAAATAAAATTTAAAAACACTATAATTCAATTATTTACGTTTTTCTTTTTTTATTTCAATAAGGCTTGAAATTTTATAATAATTAGTTTTACCCTTTTGAAGATAACTAACAACAGCTTCATTATCATTTAATTCAAAGGGTATTTTTGTTGAAATATCAGGAACTTCGTTTCCAAATTCTTTTCGAGGATCAATATCTAGCTGTAGGTTTTTATTTGTATTTGGTAATACAATACTTACATTATAAGATGTCGTTTTTTTATTCAACTTTAACAAGGCACTTGTATTTCTAAAATATACAGAGTCTAATTTTATTGCTAAATTATCAATTTTAATTGAAACTAGGACGCCATTTACTCCTGGCTGACCACCCAACCATTCGGTATATGTTGCGCTAAGTACTTTAAAAGGAGGATTATTTTCAGAAATTTTTGAAGTTGAACCACAACTTATAAAAAGTAATAAACCTATTACTGCAATTCCTATACTTGTTTTTTTTAAAGTTTTCATAAGTGTATATTAACAAAGTATGTACCAAAATACAAAAAAAGAGCTTATCAGTAATTTGATAAGCTCTTTTTATATGTTTTATTAAGATTTACTACCTAACGTTACGCCTAATTGTTCAAGGCTTCAGCACTTTTTGAAAATTTGACTCCGCTTTGCTTCGTCTAATTATTCAAGGCTTCAGCACCTCCAACAATTTCTAAAATTTCGTTGGTAATTGCAGCCTGACGTGCTTTGTTGTACGTTAATAATAAATCGTTACGTAAATCTGTTGCATTATCCGTTGCTTTGTGCATAGCTGTCATACGAGCACCATGTTCTGAAGCAAATGAATCTCTAATAGATTTATATAATTGTGTTTTTAATGACTTAGGAATCAATTCTAATACGATTTCTGCTTTTGATGGCTCAAAAATATAATCAGCATTTACGGTAGATTCTCCTTCCATTGGTGCAATTGGTAAAAATTGCTCAATAGTTTCAATTTGAGTTGCAGCGTTTTTAAATCGGTTATACACCAATTCAACTTTATCATAGTGCCCTTCAGCAAATAAACTCATAATTTTTTCAGCAATAACAGCTACGTTATCAAAAGTTAAATCGTCATAAATTTCGTTATGATTTTCAACAACTGTAAAGGTTTTTGATAAAAGGTCGTTTCCTTTTTTACCAATAGTTAACAAATCAACTTGTTTTCCTTTATAGTTATCTTTTACATTTTTGACTGTTGCTTTAATTACTGAAGAATTGAAACCACCACACAAACCTCTGTTTGAAGTAATTACAACCAATAATACTTTTGAAACTTCTTTTTGTTCAGAATATACTCCGCCTACTTCGCCTTCTAATGTTGCACTTAAACTTTGTAAAAGTTCTGTCAACTTATCAGCATACGGACGCATTTGTGTAATTGCATCTTGGGCTTTTTTCAACTTTGCTGCCGATACCATTTTCATGGCACTGGTAATTTGCATTGTTGATCCAATGGATGTAATTCTGTTACGTATTTCTTTTAAGTTTGCCATTTTAATTTTATTTGTCATTCCGCACTAAATGCGGAATCTTTATATATGAACTTCAAATCATGAGATTCCCGCGAAAGCGGGAATGACAGTTTATGTTTTATGCGTATTTAGCTGAAACTTCTTTTGCAGCACTTGTTAAAGTGTCAGTAACCTCATCGGTTAATTTTCCTGCTTTTAAAGTATCTAATGTATCTCTATGTTTTGCATTCAAATATTGAATGTAGTCTGTTTCAAACTCTTTTACTTTTTCAACAGGAACTTCTCTTAATAAGTTTTTAGAACCAGCATAAATAATAGCAATTTGGTCTTCAACTTTAAAAGGATCTGCTTGCGCTTGCTTTAAGATTTCAACATTACGTTTTCCTTTTTCAATTACGTTTAAAGTTGCAGCATCTAAATCTGAACCAAACTTAGCGAACGCTTCTAGCTCACGGTATTGTGCTTGATCTAATTTTAAAGTACCTGCTACTTTTTTCATTGATTTAATTTGTGCGTTACCACCTACACGAGATACTGAAATACCTACGTTAATAGCTGGACGTACACCTGAGTTGAATAAATCTCCATCTAAGAAAATTTGTCCGTCAGTAATAGAAATTACGTTTGTTGGAATATATGCAGAAACATCACCCGCTTGTGTTTCAATAATTGGTAAAGCTGTTAAAGAACCTCCACCTTTTATTTTTCCTTGAAGTGAATCAGGAACATCATTCATTTGAGCAGCAATGGTATCATCATTAATAACTTTTGCAGCACGTTCTAATAAACGAGAGTGTAAATAAAATACATCTCCAGGATACGCCTCACGTCCTGGTGGACGACGTAATAATAATGAAATTTCACGGTAAGCAACTGCTTGTTTAGATAAATCATCATACACAATTAATGCAGGACGACCCGTATCTCTAAAATACTCTCCAATTGCAGCACCTCCCATTGGAGCATATACTTGCATAGAAGCAGGGTCAGATGCATTGGCTGCAACAATAGTTGTATACGCCATAGCTCCTTTTTCTTCTAATAAATTTGCAATACCAGCAACCGTAGATGCTTTTTGACCAATTGCAACATATATACAATATACTGGAACACCAGCATCATAAAATTCTTTTTGATTGATAATCGTATCAATAGCAACTGTTGATTTACCAGTTTGACGGTCACCAATAATAAGTTCACGTTGACCTCTACCAACAGGAATCATTGCATCAACAGCTTTTACACCCGTTTGTAATGGTTCTGTTACAGGCTCACGATAAATAACACCAGGTGCTTTACGCTCTAATGGCATTTCAAAAGTTTCACCTTGAATTGGTCCTTTACCATCAATAGGAAGACCTAAAGTGTTAACCACACGACCAACAATTCCTTCACCAACTTGTAATGAAGCAATTCTCTCAGTACGTTTTACGGTAGAACCTTCTCTAACATTTTTTGAATGACCTAATAAAACAACCCCAACATTGTCTTCTTCTAAGTTCAATACAATTCCTTCTAATCCATCTTCAAATTCAACTAATTCACCGTATTGTGCGTTTGCTAAACCGTATACACGTGCAATACCATCACCTACTTGTAAAACTGATCCTACTTCATCTAAAGAAGCTGAACCGTCGAATCCTGCTAATTGTTGTTTTAAAATTGCTGATACTTCAGCTGGTTTTATTGATGCCATTTTTTATTGTTTTTAAAACTATTTATTGTTTTTTAAAATCGAAATTTAACTTTCGTTTTCAAATTGTCTTTTTAATACTTGTAATTTATTTGCAACACTTGCATCGTATTGAACATCGCCAATACGTAATATAAATCCACCAATAATATCTGGATTAATTACATTTTCAATGGTTGCATCTTTTCCTGTAATTTCTTTTACTTTACTTAACACTTGTTTTTGTAAAGCTGCAGTTAAAGGTATTGCTGAAGTAACTTTAGCTACTTCAATTCCCTTTAATTCATCAAAAAGAAGGTTGTATTTTTTTGCAACATCTTTTAAAATAGGTAATCTTTTATTTTCAATTAAAAGGTCTATTAAACCAAAAGATAAACTTGATATTTTTGTTGAAAAAACTTCTTTTAAAGCTGCTTTTTTAAGGTCTGATTTTAAAATTGGGCTGTTTAGCAACAATTGTAAATCTGTATTTTCGTTAATTGTATTTGCAACTAACAACATATCATTGTTTACTTCAACTTCTTTATTTTGTTCAAGTGAAAAACTTAATATTGCTTTTGCATAACGTACTGCTGCTCTAGATCCGCTCATTTCAATAATTTAGCTAATAGTTACTTCTTTTAACATATCTTCAACAAGTTTTTCTTGTTTACTTTTGTCTGCTAATTCACCTCTAACTACTTTTTCAGCAATGCCTATAGACAATTCGGCTACTTGATTTTTTAAATCTGCAATAGCTGCTTGTTTTTCAGATTGAATAGTAGCTTGAGCTTGCTCTACAACTTTGTTTGCTTGTACTTGAGCTTCTTCTTTAGCTTCAGCAATAATACCTTCTTTCATTTCGCGTGCTTCTTTTAAAAGGGTATCACGCTCAATACGTGCTTCTTTTAATATACGAGCATTGTCAGCATTTAAGTTTTGCATTTCTTTACGCGCATTTTCAGCTTCGTCTAATGCATCTTTAATACCTTCTTCACGTTCTCCAACCGATTTTAAAATTGGTCCCCAAGCAAACTTTTTTAATAAAAGCACTAGGCCTACAAATAAAATTAATTGCCAGAAAAATAATCCTAAAGAAAACTGTTCTATTAACTTGTCCATTCTGTATATTTTATTTTTTTAATTAATAGTTTAAACAATAGCTACAACCAACCGTTGTAGCTATTTGTTTGTTTTGTTATGCAGCAAATAAAGCAGCAAATCCAATACCTTCAATTAACGCTGCTGCAATTAGCATCGCTGTTTGAATTTTTCCTGAAGCTTCTGGTTGACGTGCAATAGCGTCCATTGCTGAACCACCAATTCTACCGATACCTAATCCAGCACCGATTACGATTAACCCTGCTCCTACGAAATTTAAACCTGTCATAATATATATATTAATTAATTAAACATTCAATTTTAGTGATCATCATGTTCTTCAACAGCTGAACCGAAATAAAGTGCTGATAACATAGTGAAAATATATGCTTGTAGCGCTGCTACCAATAATTCAAGCAAAGCTAATGCAAATGCTAATCCAAAAGATAATGGACTACCAATCCAACTTTTGAAAATAAACATTAGTCCAATAATACTCATTAATACAATGTGCCCCGCTGTAATGTTTGCATACAAACGAATCATTAATGAAAATGGCTTAATAATAGTACCTAACAATTCAATAGGTGCTAAAATTATTTTCATTGGACCAGGAACACCTGGCATCCAAAAAATGTGTTTCCAGTAATTTTTATTTGCTGTAAATGTGGTTAATAAATAAGTTATTAAAGCTAATGCAAAAGTTACTGCAATATTGTTTGTTACGTTTACTCCAAGTGGTGTTAAACCTAATAAGTTAATAATCCACACAAAGAAAAATACGGTTAACAAATAACTCATGTATTTTTTGTAATGTTTTTTACCAATGTTTGGAATGGCAATATCATCTCTAATATACATGATGATAGGCTCTAACATACGTCCGAAACCTGTAGGCATTAAATTGTTTTTTTGGTATGATTTTGCCATACGGCTAAACATAAAAAACATGAATAAACCAACTAAGAAAATAACTGTTACGTTTTTAGTAATAGAAAAGTCTAATGGTTTTGTATTTGTAGGATGTTGATGATCGTCTAAAGTAATCGTTCCGGCAGCATCAGTTTTGTATATTTTATTGTGAAATACTTTGTAGTAATTTCCATCAACTTCGGCTACAGTTTCACCGTGGTGAAATTTTGAAGAAGAAAAAACTTTCAAGCCACCATCAATTAAAATTACAGGTAGTGGAAATCCAAAATGTTTGTGTTCTCCTTCATCAGTAGTCCATGAAAATAAACCAAAATCGTAAGAGTCTAATAAGTGATGATTAATGTATTCTTTAATTTCAACTTTAATATCTTTTTCGTCAGAATTGTTTTCTTCGGTAAATTCTTGTGCAGATACTGTATTTGTTATTACAAATAGTAATAACACAAGTATTTTAATTAATCTATTTCTATACATAAAAGCTGTAAATTAGTAGTGGTGCCTAAAAATATTTTGCAAATGTACATTTTTATATGAGAAACCAAAAAATATTTTATTTTGTTTTAAGAATAAATCTCTAACTATTAAAGACTTATCAGTCTTTATTTAACAGTTTAATTAGGTAGTAAGTTTCAACAGTTAAGCAAGTTAAATACGGTATTAAAAAAGAAGTTGCTTCTAATCTAACGACTTCGCCGTCAATATTAAATTTTGGATAAAATAAAACAAAGTAAACACCAAACTTTAAAAAGCTTCCTATCATAAAAATAAAGCCTAAAATATCTAAATATTTTTTTCTTAAAAAAAACAGTGAACCATAAATTATGATGGCCATTAAAACATTTACAACATAAGATTCAATAATTAAATTATTGAATCTTGGTAACTGTAAATAATGTAAAATACTTGTATGAAGTGCAAATGTAACTACTAAAATACCCGTTAATTTAAGTGAAAAATTAAGTACCGGATTTATCATATTTGTCGTTGATTTTTTTTAGTTGCGCCAAAACGCTCCACAAAGCAATTAATAATGAGAGTAATGTTAATATTAGTGTGTATGTTTTAGTTGTTTCAAAATGAGCATCGAGTTTTTTTCCAAAGTAGGCACCTAGATAAATAGTAATCCCCATTTGAAATGCAATACCTGTTAAAGCTAAATATTTATGAAGCTGATTTTTCTTTTGATTTTTGCTCATTTTTTAGTTCCATAACTGCACCTTTCATGGCGCAAGTTGCGTTAAATTCAGCTCCTGGTTCAACGGATAATTTACTGATAACAACATCGCCTGAAATGGTAGCTGTGGCTTTTAAAGTTAGTAAGTTTTCAACAAATAATTCACCAGAAAATTTCCCTTCAATATCGGCATTTGTACACTCAACTCTTCCAATGGCAGTTCCAGATTTCCCTATTACAACACGCCCTTTGGTTTTAATAGTTCCATCAACTTTACCGTCTATTCTAAAATCGCCTTCAGAAATAATATCACCAACAATAGTGGTGTTTGTTCCTATAATATTTCTTTCTAAAACTTGGGGTGTTTTGTCTTTTTTGTCTGAAAATTTCATTCTTACTAATTTTTTGGGGGTTGTTAAATTTTTGAATTTATAGTTTGTAATACTTCTTCAGCTTTTTTTCCTTCTTCAGTACTTGGGTAATTTGATTGCACAAATTCCAACGCTTCTTTAAAAGCTATTATACCTTCTTTTTTACCGATTGCATACGCTTTTAATAACTCAAATTTAGGCACAATTGCTTGTCCGTCATAAGTTGAAATTGCCTTGTTGGCTTTTTCAATAACAGCATCAAATAGTTCATCTTCAAATTCGTGAAAAACGGTGGCATAGATGCTTTCAGGAGAATTACTGTTATCTTCATTTGAAACTTCCGTAGGGTTTAAAATAATTTTAGCATACTTAGAATCAGAATGATTGCTTGTAATATCATTTTTATATGTGGACGCTTTTTCACTATTTTGTTCCAAATACATTTTATATAAATGATATTTTGAAGGAATTAACAGGTCGTTTTCTGGGTAAAAAGTAAGCAGTTTTTCGAGCTTTGAAATGGCTAAATCAATTTCTTTAAATTGCGATTTATAAATTAAACCTAAGTTGTAATAAGCGCCATTTCGTTCACTTACAATACTATCTATTTCAACCTGATCTTTTGGTAGATTGTCTAAATAATACGATAACTCATACTTTTTTGAAGGATCAATTTGTGGAGCTTTAGTTGAACTAGCTGTGACTGCTGCTAAATTAAGCTGCATTTTATCACTCAAACGCCAATTATCTTCTAAGGGTCTGTTTCCCCAAACTTTTCTAAACTCTTGTTCCCCAAAACCTTTGGATTGCGCATTGTAAAAATACCATTTTCCAGAATTATTGGAAACACCCATATCACCTGCTTTATAAGATGACGAACCTGAATTTAATTGAATTTGTTCTTCTTCTAATCGTCGTTCTTCTTCGGCTTTTAATTGTTGAATGTGATTGTTAAAATAAGCTGTTTGTTCATCTGGAGTCATTGCTACAACAGTTATAATACTGTCATTTCTTTTAGCAATAGCTTCGTATGTAATTACTTCGTCTAATTTATTTCGTTTTCTTATAAGGCTTCTAATTCGTTTGGTGTTTTCATTTTTTGAAATTTGTAAAATACTGTCGTAATAAGCTCCGGCAACACTAAACTTTGCTTTGTCGAAATAAATATTCCCAATGGCTTCGTAACTCAATTCTTTTTGAAAAGTATTGTTTGTACTTGTTTCAACCGATTTTTTGTAATAATCAAGCGCTGAATTTACATCGTCTTCCGCAGTAATTTCACCCAATCTAAAATACAATTCATCTAAATAATCGCGGTTGTAACGATCTTTTATCAATCGCTCTAATTCATCAACCATAGCTATTGCTTCTTCTTTATTCGAAACATTTTTTGCCTGTTCTATTTCAGCGTGAATTTTATATTTATACGGTGCTTTTTTGAAATCTATAATTTTTTGAAAAGCAATATCGGCCGAATCTTTTTCATTTCTATCGGCGTAATACTGCCCTAAAACAAATAAATTTCGGGCAGTTTGTTCTTTATTATTATCGGTTAAAACGGCTTGGTTTAAGTGGTAAATTACGTTGTCAATACTATCCGTTTTTACATAAGCCATTGCCAAGGTAGTATGAGCGGCTTCTTTATCTTTTTCTGAAAGAGTTTTAAGGTTTAATACCTTTTTTAACCTTTCAATTGCAATTTCTTCATTTTGTAAACGAATGTTGGTTTTTGATTGCCAAATTCTAGTTTCGTTGATTAAATCGGCTCTTGGATAGTTTATAATAACGTAATTAAACGCTTCTAAAGCGGGTACAAAACGTTTTGAATAATAGCGTGATTTTCCTAATAACAAATAAGCAGCGTCAATTTGAGAATTGCGCTCTTGCCTTGCTATTAACATAGAGTGTTTTTGAATGGCTTTTACAGCTTTTTTTTCAGCTCTTTCAAATTCTTGAGGAGAACTATCGGTATCACCTGTCATTCCAGGCAACGCTAATTCATCAATTTTTAAAGGCTCAATAGGTAAAATTCCCCAATAATCATCTTCATAATTGGCGCTTAAAGCCTCTAAACCCTCTAACAAAGCTTGTTCACCGTTAAATAAGACATTGTATTTAGTTGATACCGCATGGTATTGCCTATTTACAAAAGCATCTTTTTTTGTTGAACAACTTAGGGCTGAAATGAATAGTAAAAAAACTACAAATATTTTATATATATTTTTCAATAGAATCAGTTTTACGTTCCTTCTTAACTGCATATACGCTATAAATATTGTTAAAAGGGATGTAAAAATACAAAATATTGTGTACTTAAGTTAATTACACCGAAAAATAGGTTTCTAACTCTTTTAATGTTTCTTCAGAAGTATTAATATCTTTTACAAGATTCCCTTTGTCTAACACCACTATTCGCTCACAAACTTCGGTTACATGACCTAAATCATGGCTTGATATTAATACGGTTGCATTGCTTTCTATAGTTAGATCTTTTAGTAATTTTTTAAGTCTGATTTGTGTTGTTGGATCTAAATTTGCAAACGGTTCATCTAAAATTATCACTTCCGGATTTCCAATAAGTGCCGCCACAATTCCTGCTTTTTTCTGATTTCCTTTAGATAAATCGCGCAAATATTTTTTCTTCCCAATAATTTCATCGTTGAAAATTTCTTCAAACTGAACTAAAAAAGCATCGATATCTGTTTTATTCATACCACGTAATTCTCCAATAAAGTAAAAATATTCTTCCGCAGTTAAATAACCAATTAAAAAACTTTCATCAATAAAAGCAGCTGTAAAAGGTTTCCACAATTCGCTGGTATTTACTTGAATTTCGTTATTTATAATAGTTCCTGTTGTTGGTTTAATTAAATCGAGTAATAAGTTGAAAAAAGTGGTTTTTCCTGCTCCATTATTTCCTACCAAACCAAAAGCTTGACCTTTCGGGATTTCTAAAGATGTTATATTTAAAACGGATACTCCGCTATATTTTTTTGAAAGTTCTGTTACTTGTATCATTGTTGTATAAGTCTTAAAGTTGTATAGTCTAAAGTTTGAAAGTCATTTCTTATTTTTCGTTATATGCCGCTAATGTTTTGTATTTTCCTTTTTGATAAAGTTGTTCAATTTTATTTAAAAAGAAGCCTTTAAATACAATTCCTAAAACACCGCTTAATCCTAAAGTTATCAATCCTGCTTCAAAGCTTATAAATTTATAAGGCACATAAAACAATAACATTGGTAACACCATTTTAGGCAAAGCAATTAACATTTGAGTTGGATTAAATCCGTTGGTATTGCTAAACGCTTTTGCTTTTACATTTAACTCTATTGGCACTCTGTTTAAAGCACCTCCAAATAAGGTAATAAATGAATTTAGTCCAATATTAAACAAGGCTCCGGCAGCAATCATTCCGTAAATTTTCCATCCAAAATAAATGTAAGGTGTACTTAATACAAATGAAACTGCAACGGCAACCACCATTAAATACCATTTAGATTCTAAATATTTTTTATACGGAATGTTTTGACTCATTAACATTTTATAATATTCGCTATCCCACGAAGGTACCAATTGACCAAATGTTAATAAAAATCCGCCTGTTACAAATATGGAAGCAAAGGCTAAAAATGCTGGCATATTTTTATACGTTTCTTGAGTGTAAAATATGAGTCCGTAAAATAAAAACAAAAAAGACATCATCATTACTTGTCGTGGTCTTGCGTTGCGATAAATAAGTTTTACATCGTTTTTCAAAAAAACAGCCACACTTCCAAAACGATTCATCCAAGATAAATCTATTGCGTTTACTTCTTTTACTTTTTTTGAAACGGCATCGTCTAAATAAAATTCCTTTTTAATAAAGTTGAAATTAACGGCATACAATACAACCATTAAAACTAGCGGAATGATACTTAAAATAGGATTGTTATACAAGGTGTTAAAAGCAACTCCAATGGGAGCTGATACTTTATAAATATTTAAAAATTCTAAGCCGATAAAAATGGCTAATACTGAAATTAATACATAAAAATACGTGTTACTTTTATTGATTAAAAAATTGATGAAGTTATTAGAAAGCACCAAAAACAACATAGCAAAAAACCAACAAACCACGTTTAAAACAGGATAACCTTGCACTAATAAAACAATGCTAAACGGAACAAAAACAAATAAGGGTAAAAAATTAAAAAACGACAATGCTGTTTTTCCTAATAAATAATTAATAATTGTAGTACGCTTTACTGGTACAATCATTAATGGTTTTACGTTCATTACCGGAAGTTGTTGCATAAAAAACCGAAGTGCTAAATCAAAAATAAACCAGAAAATTAGAAAGTTGTTTACTAAAATTAGAGGATCGGTTTCGGGTATTGCTTTTTTAAGAATAAAAAACAAACCAGCCCCAACTAATAAAGCAATTCCTCCAAAATATAATACTGCTAAGGCTAATAAAATTTTAATAGCAATTCCCTTTTGAAAATAGGATGAACGGGCAAATTGTTTCCATTCAAAATTTAAAAAATTTTTAATCATTTGATATGTTGTTTTTATATAGGTTGCAATTTTTATAAAATGTTACAGGTAAAATTAAACCAATTTATATTCTGGGTATTGATTTTCTAATATTTTTGCTGCTTTTTGGGGTAAAACAAACGGTCTAAGTATAAATTAACAGCGTATAACTATTTTTTATTGATTTGCCTAAAGTACCGTTTTTCAATTGTCACAATTGAATTAGCCGAACTATTAATACTCATAAAAGACCACCAATAATTAAATAAGGCTAATGTTAACAATAGTTGAAATTGTTTTTAAAAATATCCCAACCCAGTTTCATGTATTTTTTTATTAAGAGCATATTCTATTTTTCTTAACTATAACTTTCTTAGGTATGTTTTTTAACAAAAATTGTGTTTAGATTAATTACTTTTGTAGCCTTAAAACTATTAATAATGGCAAAATTTCACACATTAACTATCAAAGAAATTAAAAAAGAAACGCAAAATGCCGTTTCAATTGTTTTTGATATTCCAACCGATTTAAAAGCTGAATTTGAATTTTCAGCCGGACACTATATAACGATTAAAAAAGAACTTGCTGGCAAAGAATTACGCAGAGCGTATTCAATTTGTTCAGCACCAACTAGTGGCGAATTACGCATTGCTATAAAAGCTGTTGACAACGGAACGTTCTCTGTTTTTGCGTGTACTATTTTAAAAGAAGGCGATACTTTAGACGTTTCAAAACCTGAAGGAAAATTTGTATTAGAGACTGCAAAAACCAATAAAAATAATTATTTGGGAATTGCTGCAGGTAGCGGAATTACACCTGTAATGGCAATGATTAAAGCTACTTTAATCGAAGAGTCAAATAGCACGTTTACCTTAATTTACGGAAATAAAACAACGGCTGATACCATTTTTAAAGCTGAAATTGATGCATTATTAAACAAGTATCCAACTCAATTTAATGTGCAATATGTAGTAAGCCGTGAAGAACAAGAAAATGCTTTGTTTGGCAGAATTGATACCGGTAATATTAATTTTGTAGTCAAAAATAAATTCAAACATATTTTATTTGATAAAGCTTTTTTATGCGGACCAGAAGCTATGATTGCAACTGCTAAAGAAACCCTTGCTGAAAATGGCATAAACGACATTTATTTTGAATTGTTTACCGCGCCAATTGCTACGGAAAATGAACCTCAAGATTTTAACGGAACTTGTGAAATAACAGTAGTTGTAGATGATGAAGAAACTACTTTTGAAATGGATGCTAAAACCAATATTTTAACAGCTGCTTTAAAAGAAGGTTTAGATGCTCCATACTCTTGTCAGGGTGGAATTTGCAGCAGTTGTTTAGCAAAGGTTACCGAAGGAAAAGCCGTGATGGAAAAGAATGCTATTTTATCTGAAGATGAAATTAACGAAGGTTTAATTTTAACCTGTCAGGCGCATCCAACCTCACAAAAATTAACCATTGATTTTGATGATGTTTAATAAAATATAGTAATTTCACGTTTTTAGCACTATTTATGACATTTATCGAACTTAAAGATGCAGTACTTATCGGATTTTTTCTGGCCTTTATGATTGGTCCTGTATTTTTTATGCTCATACAAACAAGTATTATAAAAGGTGCTAGAGCTGCAATTGCCTTTGATGTAGGTGTAATTTTAGGCGATATAGCCTTTATTTTAATTGCTTACTACGGAAGTAAAAGTTTATTAGAACAAATTAAAGATGATCCGCGCTTATTTTTTATTGGTGGCCTCATTTTGTTGGTGTATGGCATTATTACCTATGTAGACAAAAGTCAAAAAAGAGTGGTGCAAGATGAAACCTTAGTACTGCCCGAAAAAACCAATTATGTAAAATTACTGTTAAAAGGTTTTTTACTGAACTTTATTAACATTGGTGTATTGGCTTTTTGGTTGGGAATGATTGTAGTTATTGGTTCTAATTTACAAATGAATCCGCAGAAAATTTTCAACTATTTTATGGTGATTTTATTAAGTTATTTTATCACCGATCTTGGAAAAATTTTATTGGCAAAACAATTAAAACGAAAGTTAACACCAACTGTTATTTACAAAGTAAAACGCGGAATGGGTATTTTATTAATGGTTTTTGGAATTGCTTTAATGTTGAAAGGTTTTTTACCAAAAGAACAACTAAATATTAACAACGTAATTGAACAATCTGAACATTAATTTTAAGGTTTTATTTCACTTTTAATGAAAAAAAATATAAGTATTTTTGGTTGTGGTTGGTTAGGATTTCCTTTAGCCCAAAGCTTTGTAAATAAAGGTTTTTTCGTAAAAGGTTCTACAACTTCCGAAGAAAAAATTGAAGTACTTAAATCCAATAATATTGAACCTTTTCTTTTCAATTTAGAAGAACTTCCCAACAATATATTAGACTTTTTAAATTCAGAAATTTTAATTGTAAATATTCCTTCAAAAAATATTGAAGGATTTAAAAACCTAATTACGTTTATTGAAAAATCGAGCATCAAAAAAGTACTGTTTGTAAGCTCAACCTCTGTTTTTGAAAGTGCTAAAGAAATTATTACTGAAGCAACCATTTTAAAAGACTGTCCGTTAAAAGATATTGAAGAATTATTTCAAAAAAACACCCATTTTAAAACAACCATTCTTCGATTTTCAGGATTGTTAGGTTACCAAAGAAAACCGGGAAATTGGTTTAAAAACGGCAAAGTTATCCCAAATCCTGAAGGTGTTGTAAATATGATTCATCAAGATGATTGTATTGAAATTATAAAACAACTGGTTTTACAAAATTGTTGGAATGATACTTTTAATGCCAGTGCAGACACGCATCCAAAACGACGAGATTTTTACACCAAAGCATTTTTAGAAGTAGGTAGAACTATGCCTATTTTCAATGAAAATGATAAAAAATCGATCAAAATTATTGGAAATGAAAAGCTTAAAAAAACTTTAAATTTCGAATTTAAATATCCAAATTTAATGCAATTACCAAGTCATTAATTAGCTTTAGTTAGTAAATTTAATTGATTCTGAAAATTTTATACTGTACCTTTAGAATGCTTAATTTTCAATTCTAAAAAAATGGAAACTTCAACCTTAATAGCAAAAATTATAGGATTAATATACCTTTCGTTTGGCGTAGGAATTTTACTAAATGGCAATTATTATAAAAAAGAAATTCCAAAATTATTAGAAAATACTGCTTACTTAATTCTAGGTGGTTTTATGGCGATTATTTTTGGGGTACTTATTATTGAAAATCATAATTATTGGGTTAAAAATTGGACCGTTTTAATTACCATTATAGGTTGGGTAGCACTTATAAAAGGAATATTATTATTGGCATTTCCAACAGTAATTTCTATGTATAAATCATTTTTTAGTATTCCTAAATTATATGCTATTTTAGGTGTTTTAATTGTTGTTTTTGGATTGTTTTTCACCTATTTCGGGTATTTTCATTAAAAAAACGACTAAAGTTTAGTTAAATCTTAAAATTATTTGACAAATGTCATAAACTTAATAACTCGACTTATTTACATTTGATAAAATTTAAAAAAAATGAGTGAAATTATAGAAATAAATTACGGGCCGTTGGCTGCTTTAATTGGTGTTTGGAAAGGTGATAAAGGAATAGATATTGCTCCAGAATCTGATGGTACTGAAGAAAACCCGTATTACGAAACAATTACTTTTGAAGAAGGTGGCGATTTAACCAATGGTGAAGAACAAGTTTTGGCTGTATTGCATTACCGAAAAATTGTAAAGCGTAAATCTGACGATGGAATTTTTCACGATGAAACAGGTTATTGGATGTGGGACGCAAAAGAAAATGTAATTATGCATTCTTTAAATATTCCTAGAGCTGTAAGCTTATTAGCTGGTGCAAAATTAAACGATTCAAATTATAAAAACGGAAAACTTTCTATTGATATTTCCGCAGGAATTGATAATGAAGATTGGGGCATTGTACAATCGCCTTTTATGAAACAAAAAGCCTTAACAAAAAACTACCGTCAAGAGCTTACTGTTGAAAATGGAAAAATGATTTGTTCTGAAACCACTATGCTAGAAATTTATGGAAGAGCGTTTGAACATACCGATAAAAACGAATTAACACTTCAATCATAAAAAGGGAACTCAATTGCCTTTTATTGGTAATATTTACGTTGTATTAACTAATTTATAACCAAAAAACTAGTAGTTTTTTGGTTATTTTTGTTTCGAACAAATTACAATTATCATGAAAAAATATTTTTTATTAACACTCATTGGAATTTTTATGTTCTCTTGTAAGAATGCTGATGCGCCAAAAACTGCCAAATTGAAATACCCTGCAACAAAAAAAGTAGACACAATTACCAACTATTTTGGTACTGATGTAAAAGATCCTTACCGTTGGCTAGAAGACGATATGTCTGATGAAACTGCTGCTTGGGTAAGTGCTGAAAATGAAACAACTTTTGGTTATTTAGCACAAATTCCTTATCGTGAAGCTTTAAAAAATAGATTAGAAAAATTATGGAATTATGAAAAAGTAGGTTCCCCTTTTATTGAAGGAAATTATACTTACTTCTACAAAAATAACGGCTTACAAAATCAATATGTATTGTATCGGTTTAAAAAAGATGAAGAGCCTGAGGTGTTTTTAGATCCTAATACATTTTCAAAAGATGGTACTACTTCATTGTCTGAAATTTCGTTTTCAAAAAATGGAAAATTAGTTGCTTATACCATTTCTGAAGGAGGTTCAGACTGGCGTAAAGTTATTATTATGGATGCCATTTCAAAAGAAATTAAAGAAGATACGCTTATTGATGTAAAATTTAGCCAATTGGCTTGGCACGGAAATAAAGGAATTTTTTATTCAAGTTATGAAAAACCTAAAGGAAGCGAATTATCTGCAAAAACCGATCAACATCGCTTGTTTTACCACAAACTTGGAACTGCTCAAAAAGAGGATGAAATTATTTTTGGAGACAAAGAAAAAAGGAGATATGTAAACGGATCTGTAACTGAAGATGGAAAATTTTTAATTATTAGCGCTTCGGTTTCTACTTCTGGAAATGAATTATATTATAAAAGTTTACTAACTAAAAACAGTAACATAAAACCTATTATTTTAGGCTTTGAATATGATACTTCTGTATTAGATCACAAAGGAAATAAGTTTTTATTGGTAACCAATGTTGATGCACCTAATAAACGTGTTGTTGCAGCTCCGGTACACAAACCTATGTCTGAAAATTGGGTAGACATTATTCCTGAAACAAAAAATGTTTTATCGCCTTCAAAAGCAAGTGGTTTTATTTTTGCTAAATATATGGTTGATGCTGTTTCACAAGTAAAACAATACGATTACAAAGGAAAATTAGTTCGTGAAATTAAATTGCCAGGGGTTGGTACTGTTGGTGGTTTTGGTGGAAAAAAGAATGCTAAAACATTGTATTATTCATTTTCAAATTACATTACGCCAGGTTCTATTTACTCTTTTGAACCTAAGAAAGGGATTTCTAACTTATACAAAAAACCAGCAATCGATTTTAATTCTGATAATTACGAAACCAAACAAGTTTTTTATACTTCAAAAGACGGTACAAAGGTTCCTATGATTATTTCTTACAAAAAAGGAACAGAACTAAATGGCAAAAACCCAACTATTTTATATGGTTATGGTGGTTTTAATATTAGTTTAACTCCAAGTTTTAGTATTGCAAATGCTGTTTGGATGGAACAAGGCGGAATTTACGCTGTACCAAATTTACGTGGTGGTGGAGAATATGGTAAAGTTTGGCACAAAGCAGGTACTAAATTGCAAAAACAAAACGTATTCGACGATTTTATTGCAGCTGCGGAATATTTAATAGAAAACAACTACACCTCATCAGAATATTTAGCTATTAGAGGTGGTTCTAACGGAGGTTTATTGGTTGGTGCTGTAATGACACAAAGACCCGATTTAATGAAAGTAGCATTGCCTGCTGTTGGTGTTATGGATATGTTGCGTTACCATACATTTACTGCGGGTGCTGGTTGGGCGTATGACTACGGAACTGCAGAAGATTCTAAAGAAATGTTTGACTATTTAAAAGGATATTCTCCGGTACATAATGTAAAAGAAGGTGTTGCATATCCTGCAACTATGGTAACTACCGGTGATCACGATGACCGTGTAGTTCCTGCACATTCATTTAAATTTGCGGCTGAATTACAAGACAAACAAACGGGAGATAATCCAACCTTAATTCGTATTGAAACCAATGCTGGTCACGGAGCAGGAACACCTGTTTCTAAAACTATTGAACAATACGCTGATATTTTTGGATTTACCTTGTACAATATGGGTTTTAAAGAATTACCAAGTGAAACAAAAGTAAAAGGGTAGTTTCTTAAATTTATAAAGGCTGTTTAAAAAGTATTGAAACCGTCATTCTGAACTTGATTCAGAATCTCACCATACTGATAATCAATTAGTATGCGAACCTGAAATCGAAGATTCACGAATTCCATACTCTAAAATAAAAAATGGATAAGTAAACAAGTTCAGGTTGACAAAAATACTACTTTTTAAACAGCCTTTTTTTAATGGGTAATAGCCATTGATATATTAAATTTCCTCTCAACTGCATTTCTTCCAACTGTATAACAATAAAGACTACTTGGTGTAAAATCATACATTAAACCATCATCTTCTTTAATTTCCTCAATATTAAGTGTAGTTACTAAAGTTCTATCCAAATTATTCTTTTTACAAAAAGATTTAAGATTGGATAATTTATTCAAACTTTTAACATAACGATTACTCCATTTAATTTCTACAGCCCAAATTGGTTTTTGCTTTTCATTTGAAAGCCTAACAATATCTACTTCTCCGCTTTTCCATCTTGCATAATAAGGGGTAAATTCAGTATTATGACCCCATTGAGAAAAAATAGCAGTTTCAACCATATTACCTATAAATTCATCATCTTTTTCAATAGGCGCAAATAAAGCACCTCTTAAAGATGGATTTGTCAAATATATTTTAAAAGAAGTAGCTCTTTTAAATTTTTTTGCATTTTGATCAATTTTATTAATAACACGAATCAAAAAAGCTGCTTCTAAATATTCAATATATTTTTTAATCGTATTTTTTGCTACACCAGAATTTATTGAAAGTTGTTCATAAGTAAATTCATTTCCTGAATTATAGGCAATAGTTGTAAATAAGGCATTCAACTCCTGTACATCCTGAATACCATAAAGACTAGGTAAATCTCTTAAAAGAACTTTATCTATAATATCACTTCTAATATATCTTCCAGGATCCGATTGCATTTCTTTTGACAAAGAAAGCTCTGGATATCCACCAAAATTAATGTAATTTAAAAAATGTTGGTTAAACTCCTCAATATTATCTGTTTGAAAATAGTTTCCTTTTACACCTTTCCATTCTTTACTTGTTAATTTTATTAAATGTGATAAATTTTTTAAATCTATATATTCATGAAAAGTTAATGGAGGTAACATAAAATCTGTAAATCTTCCTGCGCCAGATTCATTACTTTTTAGTTTTAAAGCTGCTGCAGCTGAGCCAGATACTATAAATTTTATTTTGTGATAACTATCAACTAACGTTTTTAAATGTATTTCCCAATTTTTCAGATATTGAATCTCATCAAAAATGATGTAATGTTCTTCAGAAGCAATTTTACTATTTATCTCTAAAAAATGTATCAACATTTCTTCTAATGAAAGTCCAGTATATATAGGATTCTCAATAGATAGATAAACAATATTTTTTGGAGGAACATTATTATTTATTAAATCTTGAACTAAATGAAAAAGCATTACGGTTTTACCAACTCTTCTAGGCCCCATTAATACAACAGCCCTTTTCACGTTCTTTTCATAAACTAACGGCGCAAAAAGATCAAAATAAAGTCGTTTCTTCATTGAAGAATAATACTCATCTATTTTAGATGTTTTCCACCAAGGATTCTCAAATTTAATTTTATTAATTACCTGTTCTTTTGAAAAATATTTTAAATTAGCCATAAATAAGGTTATTTAATTAACTCTATTTACAAATATAACCAAATAAGATTAAAAATTTGATCTTATTTGATTTTTTATAAAATTTCAATTACAACAGCCTGATTAAAAGGTATTAAATCGCCTATTTTTTTTCCTAATAACTGTTTTCCTATGGGAGATTGTGCTGAAACTACAAAATAATCGTGTTGTTCAACCACCACTTTACCAACGCTAATAGCTAAAAAATAAATGCCTTTAGTTGTTTTAATCAAGCTTCCTAAACAAACAACTTCCGAAGTATATTCAATCGTTATTTTATTTAAAACTTCTTGCATCAAGTTCACTTCAGCCAATTGCTGACCTGCTTTTTCCATTTCTAATTGAATCATTGCTCTTCCTGTTTCGTGCTTATCACCTGCTGAACTTTTGGTTTCAGAAAATAAGTCGTTTTTGTTTGAAGCAATACTTTTTGAAATGGTTGTGTGCTTGTTTTCAACAAAATGAATACAAGCATTTAATAATTGCTGTTTTATGTTTAAATCTTTCTTCATATAGAATGGTTGTAAAAATAACTATTCCTAATTTTGCAAAACAAACAATTCAATGAAAATTACAGGAAAACGATATTTAGATTATAGTTCATTCATTAAATTACATTTTGGTGAACGTGTACAAAAAATTTCATTAGATATTGGTTTTTCGTGTCCAAACCGTGATGGTTCTAAAGGATTTGGAGGTTGTACCTACTGCAATAATAACACCTTTAATCCAGATTACTGCGAACCACAAAAAAGCGTAAAACAACAGTTAGAACATGGTATTGAATTCTTTTCAAGAAAAGGAAAAAATAACAAATACTTAGCTTATTTTCAAGCGTATACAAATACCTATTCCGATTTTGAATCGCTTAAAAAATTGTACGATGAAGCCTTGAGTGTACCTAAAGTTGTTGGATTGGTAATTGGTACACGTCCTGATTGTATTTCCAAAGAAATTATTAATTATTTAGATAAATTGTCTAAAAAATACTTTATTTCATTAGAATTCGGTGTTGAAAGTACCAACGAAAAAACTTTATTGGAAGTAAATCGTTGCCATACGTTTGAAGAAACCAAAGCCACTTATGAATTGTGCAGAAACAAAGGTTTTCACTTAGGTGCACATATAATTTTAGGCTTACCTGGTGAAACTAAAGAAGATTTATTACAACACGCTTTTGAGCTTTCAAAACTACCAATTGCTACCTTAAAACTGCACCATTTACAAATTGTAAAAAATTCTGTAATGGCGGTACAATACAACCGTAATCCTGAAAAATTAAATTTATTTACTGCTGAAGATTATATAGAATTTATCGCTGAATTTATTTCAAACATTCGACCAGATATTATTATCGAACGCTTTATTAGCGAGGCTCCAAAAGACTTGTTAATTGCGCCAAAATGGGGCGGACTTAAAAATTTTGAAATTGTTGCTAAAATTGATAAACTTCTGGTAGAGAAAAATACCTGGCAAGGAAAAAATTACACAAACTAACTTCGTTAAAAAAATTGTAACTTTAATTAGTTGCTTTTAAATATCGTTTTTTACTTATTTCAAAAACCTGGGTTTTGGATTATTTATTATTATTTATTTTATTAGCCTTATTGGCTGAAATTTTAGGAACCATTGGTGGTTTTGGTTCTTCACTATTTTTTATTCCAATAGCTAGTTTTTTTTTAGATTTTCATTCTGTTTTAGGAATTACCGCAATTTTTCATGTATCAAGTAACATTACGAAAATTGCTTTTTTTAGAAAAGGTTTTGATAAAAAATTAGTACTTTATTTGGGGATTCCAGCGGTTATTTTTGTAATTATTGGCGCTTATTTAAGTAAGATTATTCAATCTTCAATACTAGAAATTCTGTTGGCAATTTTTTTAATTGCAACTAGCTTAACTCTTTTATTCTTCAAAAATATGAATATAAAACCTACAACAAAAAACTCGGTTATTGGTGGTGTTTTTTCAGGCTTAATTGCAGGTTTAATTGGTACTGGAGGTGCTATAAGAGGTTTAACATTAGCTTCATTTAATTTAGGCATGCAAACTTTTATAGCAACTTCTGCATTGATAGATTTAGGCATTGATTTTAGCAGAGGCATTGTTTATTATACAAATGGCTATATTCATACACACGACTTATATTTAATTCCATTTTTATTAGTTGCTAGTATTGTAGGTACGTATATAGGAAAGAAAATACTTGAATCTATTTCCGAAGAAAAATTTAAATCTATGGTGTTATTTTTAATATTAATAACTGGTATTACCATACTTATAAAAATTGTATTTTTTTAATAATTATAGGCAGCGTAATAGTGCTATCGAAATAAATTGTAACTTTAAAAAATGTCATTTCTACTAATTCTACATATTTCTGAAATGCCTTGGATATTAATTCCGGGTTTGTAACTTTTTTAGCTATTTTCAATTGCTATTTTTAAAATTTTAATCCTTATTAACTTCACAATTATGTATACAATTATTGTATTAGGCGCGGGCATGGTAGGTAGTACTATGGCGGTAGATTTAGCTAAAAATCATTCTGTTTCAATTACTGATTTCAATATAAAAGCCCTAGAAAAAGCAACTAAAAAATGCAATAAATTAAAATCTATTCAGTTAGATGTAACTAATAAAGAAAAACTTCAACAAATAATTAAACCATTTGATTTAGTAGTTTGTGCTGTTCCAGGTTTTTTAGGTTTTGAAACTTTAAAAAACTGTATTGAAGCTGAAAAAAATGTGGTAGATATTTCCTTTTTTTCTGAAAATTCTTTAGAATTAAATGCATTGGCTAAAGAAAAAAATGTAACAGCCATTGTAGATTGTGGTGTTGCTCCTGGAATGGGAAATATTATTTTAGGTTATTATAATGAATTCTTAAAATTAACCGATTTCGAATGTTTGGTTGGTGGTTTACCAAAGGTTAAAAAATGGCCATTTAATTATAAAGCACCTTTTTCACCCATTGATGTAATTGAAGAATATACGCGTCCAGCAAGGTATGTTGAAAACGGTTGTATAGTTACCAAAGAAGCTTTAACCGATTGTGAATATGTAGATTTTGAAGGTGTTGGAACCTTAGAATCTTTTAATTCTGACGGATTGCGTTCAATTATTTTTACCATGCCGCATATAAAAAATATGAAAGAAAAAACGCTGCGTTATCCTGGTCATGTTGAATATATTAAAGTGCTAAAAGATAGTGGATTTTTTAGTAAAACACCCATTAAAATAAATGATTCAAGTATTTCTCCTCTTGATTTTACTTCAAAAATTTTATTTAATGAATGGAAATTAAACGACACCGAAGAAGAACTTACTGTGATGCGAATTACCTTAAAAGGAACCGATGAAAAAGGTGCTCAAAAAATAATAATTTACAATTTACACGATGCATATTGTACAATTACCAATACCTCATCAATGGCAAGAACAACGGGTTATACAGCAACCGCAGCCGCTAATTTATTTTTAGATGGTTTATTTACTGAAAAAGGTGTTTTTCCGCCAGAATTAGTTGGAAAAAATACCGCTTGTTTTAATTATATTTTAAACTACTTAGAAGAAAGAAATGTGTTTTATAAAAAAATTGAAATCTAGCTACATAGAAATTTTAACATTGTAGTTTTTTAAAACATCTTTATAATCTTTTGCTTCAAAATTTTCTCTGCTAAACTCTATTTTACGTGCATTTCTCATTTTAATATGTTTAATTGAACGCAAAAAACGACGCAATCCAGATTCATCTTTAATTAATAAACCTGGAACTTTTACCGATTTTCCATCTAAATCTTTAGCAACCATTGAAAAATAAGAAGAATTACAATGTTTAACTTCACCCGAGCGTATATTTTGAGATTCTACCCGAATACCAACTACCATTGATGATCGCCCAACATAATTTACACAAGCTCTTAAAGTAACCAATTCTCCAACTTCAATTGAATTTAAAAAATCAACTCTGTTTACAGATGCAGTTACACAATATTGCCCTGAAAATTTTGAAGCTGATGCAAATGCAGCTTTATCCATTAAAGATAAAATATGGCCTCCATGAATTTTTCCACTAAAATTAGAATGTGAAGGCAACATTAACTCTGTTAAAATTACTACTGAATCATCAGACGTTTTAAAATTATTATTCATAAATATTATTTCTATCGGTTTTTTCAACTTTGGTTACGTAATATTTTGTATCACCCAACCAAAAAAAAGTTTTAAAACGCTCTTTATAAGTTAGTCTAACATAAGCGCCTTGATAATCGCCTAATTGTTGAATTAATTTTTTTTCGTGATCTTCAACCGAAAATTTAAATATTTGTCCTTCAGAAACTCCTTGGCTAATTTCGCCTTCCCAAGTTTTAAAAATTACACCTTTATGGCTAAATTTCACCAATTCACCAGCTCTGTAACCTTCACTATAGGTAATGTAATAAATAGCTAAAAAATATAATGTACCTCCTATAAGTAAAATACCTAACACCCAAAATAGAAACTTTTTCATAGTAGTTATTTAAAAGAAATTCAGTTAAATGAATTTCAAAGTTAATTTTTTAAATAGAATACACGTATAATTCGACTGTTTTTTACAAATAAATAACAAATTGTTAATTAAATATTGCTTTGTTAATTTTGATAGTTAAGCCTTTTTTAGTGCTTCTAAAATTCTTTTTGAAGTAACTGGCATTCTATATACTCTTGCACCAGAAGCATCAAAAACAGCATTTGCTATAGCGCCACCAACACAAATAATTGCAGGCTCTCCACCACCTTGTGGTTTTGCATCCATTTTATCTCTAAAAACACAGGTTATTTCAGGTGTTTTTGAAAATTTATTAATTTCATAATTTTTGAAATTTCTAGTTTTTACGTTTCCACCACTGAATTCAACTTCTTCAAACAAAGCGTATCCTAAACCCATAGTAATACCACCTTCAGTTTGAACTGTTGCTCCGTGTGGATTTACAACTTGCCCCATATCTTGAGCACATACAATTTTTATAGGCTGAACTTCTCCTGAATTTTTATCTACAAACACTTCGGTAATAATTGCCACACAAGTACCTGCATCTTCTCCTAATGCAATACCAAAGCCATGGCCCTCTTTCTTTTTCCGATTCCAGTCAAAAGTTTCAGCAGCCAATTGAAGTGTTGCAGTCATATTTAAATGGTCCAAGTTTTTTAACCTAAATGCCAACGGATCCATTCCTATTTTATAAGCAACACTATCAATATGAGATTCTCGTGCAAAAGTGGTTGAATTATTTCCGGGAGCTCTCCAAGCACCAGTTCCAACTGGATGAACACTTTGATTTTTTAATTTATTGGTATGACTATCACCTTTTACATTTTTTTCATTAAACATCCTAGTTCTATGGTTTTCAATACCATAAAAAAGCGATGTTCCACGAGTTCCTGCGCAATAAATATCAAAATCCCACATGGTTAATTTGCCTTCTTTATTTACTCCTGAAGTAACATTCATTACAGCTGCTGGCCTAAATCTATCATACATAAATTCTTCTTTTCTACTCCAAACCAATTGTACAGGTTTTCCGCAGGATTTTGAAATTAAAGCGGCTTCAATAGCTTGTTTGTTGTAGATTTTTCCACCAAAACCACCGCCAATAAAAATTTGTTTTACGTGTACTTTTTCAAGCTCAATATGTAAGGCATTTGCCAATTGCTTTTGCAAACCAAAAGGTGTTTGTGTTGAAGCCCAAATAATTAACTTTTCACCTTCAAAATAGCAAGTTGCGGAATGGGTTTCCATAGGCGCGTGTGCTTTATAACCATCGTGATATTTTTCTTTTAAAATGGTTTTTGAAATTGCTCTTCCAATGGTTAAATCCCCACCATCTTTAAATACATTATAATCTGTGATTTGGTCTTCTAAATGTTGAAAAATAGTATCAGTATCAGTAGTTGGTTCAGGTGTATTCCAAGTTACTTTTACTTTTCGAGCAGCTTTATTGGCAATTTCTAAATTGTTATGCACCACCGCAACCAAATCGCCTTCATTAATTAATGTGATGCCTTCAAAAGTTGTCAATTCTGAAGCATCAACAGCTATTTTTTTTGAACCATAAACAGCTGGCCTAACAACTTTGGCATACACCATTTCTGGTAATTTAATATCTCCTGAATATTGGGCTTTTCCGGTAACTTTTGACAACGCATCTGTACTTATAATTGACTGTCCTATAAGTTTAAAATCGCTCGACTTTTTAATTTCTGGCTTTGTAGAAAGGCTTTTAACTATTTTTTTCCCTTTGGTAATTTCAGCAAACGTAATTTTTTTTGAAGGATTATTTTTAACAAAAATAACACCCTCTTCAATGGTTAAAGCCGTTTTAGTTACTTGTAACTTTTCAGCGGCTAAATCCAATAAAATTTCACGAGCTTCAGCAGCAGCAGCTCTTATTACTGGATCGGCAAAACGCGTGGTTAAGGAACCCCAAGTTCCGGCGTCATACGGACATAATTCTGTATCGCCCATCACCATATCAACAGCATAAATTGATACTTGTAATTCATCGGCCAATACTTGTGCTAAAGAAGTAATAATTCCTTGACCCATTTCAATTTTCCCAGTGTAACAATCTACACGTCCATCTTCTTTTACTCTTAAATATGCATTGAAATTTGAAAGATCTTCCTTATCATTTTGTCCCCAGCCATTTAACAACGATAATTTTCCGATACAAAAAACAACAATAATTCCGCCACCTAATTTTTTTAAGAAGTCACGTCTATCTAACTGAATAGGTTCATTTACATCGTTAAAATATAATTCATCAATTTTTTCAGGTTTCATAATTAAAAGTTTTTATTCATTTCTATTCCAGCTAATTGAATGGCTTCAACAATTCGATTGTACGATCCACATCGGCATAAATTTTCTTCCATTCCGTTGATTACTTCATTGCGTGTTGGTGTTGGGTTTTTTAGTAACAATCCGTAAGCATTCATAATCATTCCCGGCGTACAAAATCCGCATTGCAATGCATCTTTTTCAACAAATGCTTTTTGAAGTGGATGTAAATTTCCGTTTTCTTCCAAACCTTCAATAGTTAAAATAGTTTTATTTACAACATCTTCAACAGCTAACATACACGATCTTAAAGCTTCATTATTAATAACCACAGTACAAGCACCACAATCGCCTAAACCACAGCCAAATTTTGTACCTGTTTTATCTAAATATTCTCTAATAACTGTTAATAAAGATTCATTTCCTTCAACCTCAACAGTGACTGGTTTACCATTTAATGTAAAACTAATAGATTGTTTCATTTTAAAAATTACTTATCATTTATCCTTTAAAATTACTCAATAATTCAATAATTATCTAAGCTTCGTTTAGTTAAAAATCACCAATTCTGTTATTTAAAATTATTCTAATTTATAATTTCAACTAAAACCTGTAACATTTTGTAAAAATTAACAACATATTAATTGAGAACGATTTTTAAGATTTTTAAAAATTGTATCTTTAATAACTATTTTAACCTTTAAATTTTTTGAAAAATGATTGGATCGTATGTTTTTATTTTTATTGTTGTTGTACTAGTTGCCACTGGTTTATTTACCGTAAAACAACAAACAGTTGCTATTATTGAACGTTTTGGTAAATTTCAAAGTTCAAGAAATGCCGGCCTTCAATTAAAAATACCGATTATTGATAAAGTAGCCGGACGTGTAAGTTTACGTGTGCAACAATTAGATGTAATTGTTGAAACCAAAACCAAAGATGATGTTTTTGTGCATTTAAAAATATCGGTTCAGTTTTTAATTAGACCCGATCACGTATATGATGCTTTTTACAAGCTTCAAAATCCTGATGAACAAATTACCGCCTTTATTTTTGATGTGGTGCGTGCTGAAGTTCCAAAAATGATTTTGGATGATGTTTTTGAAAAGAAAGAAGAAATTGCCTTAGCTATTCAACGTGATTTAAAACAAGCAATGCTTAATTATGGATATGATATTATTAAAGCTTTGGTAACAGATATTGATCCTGATGAAAAAGTGAAAATTGCCATGAACCGAATTAACGCTGCTGACCGTGAAAAAATTGCTGCACAACACGAAGGTGATGCACAACGTATTTTAATTGTTGAACGTGCCAAAGCAGAAGCTGAAAGTAAACGTTTACAAGGAAAAGGTATTGCAGACCAACGTAGAGAAATTGCACGTGGTTTAGAAGAAAGTGTGGTAGTTTTAAACAGAGCTGGTATTAATAGCCAAGAAGCTTCTGCATTGATTATTATTACCCAACATTATGATACGTTACAAAGTATTGGTGCTGATACAAAATCTAACTTAATTTTGTTACCGAATAACCCGAATGCTGCTAGTACTATGTTGAATGATATGGTTACAAGTTTGGTTGCTGCTAATAAAATGGTTGAAACGGATGCAGCCATAGCTGAAGTCACTAAAAAAACAAAAAAGTAACATGATAGTAACAACAACAAATACATTAGAAACACATACTGTGAAAGAGTATTTAGGTATTGTAACTGGTGAAACTATTATTGGCGCTAATATTTTTAAAGATTTTTTTGCCGGAATTAGAGATATTGTTGGCGGACGATCTGGTTCTTATGAACGCGTTTTAAGAGAAGCTAAAGACACTGCCTTAAAAGAAATGCAAGAACAAGCACAAAGACTTGGTGCAACTGCAGTTATTGGTGTTGACTTAGATTATGAAACCGTTGGACCAAACGGCGGCATGTTAATGGTTACCGCCTCAGGAACTGCTGTTAAATTTTAATATTTAAGTTATCAAAATAATAAGATTCTGAAACAAGTTCAGAATGACATATTTTAAAAAAAAAATCCTGTACAAATTGTACAGGATTTTTTTAATTTATAGTGTTATTAACTATTTTTTTTCTTTAACTTTTTTACTCTCATCCTCTTTATCTTCATCTTGAGTAGCTTTTTTAAACTCTTTTATTCCGCCTCCAAGACCTTTCATTAATTCTGGTAATTTTTTACCCCCAAACAATAATAAAATTGCCAAACCAATAATTATCCATTGCCAAGGACCAACCATTCCTAAAAATATAGTAAGTGCATTCATTTTTTAAAATTTTGAGTTACAAAGATAGTAATTAATTCAAAACTAAGTTCATCTTTTAAAAACTCAGTTTATGTAAGCTTTTTTATCAATTATTTTTGTTCAATTTTACCACCAATAACTTTCTTTGTTTTTAAAGCTTCCGGATTTCCTTTGTAATAAATAGTTCCTCCAAAATTAACTTTAGCGTCTAACATTTCAGAAACGGTAACTTCAACCACTGCTCCTGCAGATGATACTGCTGTTGTTTGAATACTTTGAACTTCAAAACCTTTATAAATTCCTCCAGTATTTGCTTCAATTTTTTGATTTTGAACTGTACCTTCAATATCAATAATTCCTCCTGAAACACATTTAACAGTTAAATATTTAATGGCTAATGACATTTCAATATGTGCACCTTCTTGTGTTTTTAATTCTAAATGTTGCTGCTTTATAATTTCATTAGAAAAAATATGTGAGCCTTCATTAGCATCTAAAGTTGCAATATTATCTTGATAATATAATTTTATAGTTACATCATCGTATTTAAATCCTTCAATAAGTTTTAAACTAAACTTTA
Source organism: Lutibacter agarilyticus (assembly GCF_900188235.1). GTDB lineage: Bacteria > Bacteroidota > Bacteroidia > Flavobacteriales > Flavobacteriaceae > Lutibacter > Lutibacter agarilyticus. The sequence continues at coordinate 377,587 of NZ_FZNT01000002.1, forward strand.
AAGTTCCATTTTTATTTTTAACCGAAACCTGGTTGGCTTTAGTACCTGTAACTACTACCTTTGTTTCATTAGCTTTTATCAATTCAACTTCTAAGCCACTAAAAACTTTTAAGGTGTTAAAATCACCTAATTTTGTTTCTATTGCTTCTTGTGAAAACAGCAGTGATGTTGTTAATAATAGTAATAATGTTAATTTTTTCATTCTTAGTATTTATTATTTTAAGTTATCAATTACTCGTTTCACTTTAGCTTGAATTTCAATTGCTAACTTACCAAGTTTTTCATTTTCTACTGAATTCATAGCAGCAATTGGATCAACAGCTGAAACTTCAATATCACCATTTTCATGGGCTTCAACAATAAAATTACAAGGAAGAAAAACACCTATTTTATCTTCACTTTTTAAAGCTTCGTAAGCAAATTGAGGATTACAAGCACCTAAAATGGTATACTTTTTAAAATCAACATCAATTTTATTTTTTAATGTTTTATCAATGCTAATTTCTGTAAGCACTCCAAAACCCTCTTTTTTTAATTCGGCTGTAGTTAATGCTATAGCCTCATCAAATGAAATGTTTCCTAAAATTTTACTAAAATAATAACTCATCCTATTCAGTTTATATTGATATATATAACTAACAAATTAACCAATAATTGTGCCTTTTTAAACTTATTTTTCTACTTTTTCAAGTAAGGTAAAATCTAAATGTTTACGTTCTAAATCGGTGTGTTTTACTTTAATTAAAACGTGATCTCCTAATTGGTATAAATTTTTGGTAGCTTGACCAACTAAAGCATATTGCTTTTCGTCAAATAAATAATAATCATCTTTTATTTCACGAATACGGACCATTCCTTCACATTTATTTTCAATAATCTCAACGTAAATTCCCCATTCGGTTACTCCTGAAATTACACCCTCAAATTCTTGATCTTTATGATCGGCCATGTATTTGACCTGCATATATTTGATAGAATCTCTTTCAGCTTTTGAAGCTAAATATTCTTGGTTGGAAGCATGCTTACATTTTTCTTCATACGCTTCAGCTTTTGGAGATTTTCCTCCGTCTAAATAATGCTGTAATAAACGATGTGTCATTACATCAGGATAACGACGAATTGGTGATGTAAAATGACTGTAATAATCAAAAGCCAATCCGTAATGCCCAATATTTTCAGTGGTATAAACAGCTTTACTCATAGACCGAACTGCCAACGTTTCAATCATATTTGCTTCGCCTTTTCCGTGTACATCTTTTAATAACTGATTTAAGGTTGAAGACGTTGTTTTTTTATCTTTTGTATCAATTACATTTTTATACCCAAATTTACTTACAATGGTTTGTAATGAAGCTAGTTTATCTAAATCTGGCTCATCGTGCACACGATATATAAATGTGTTTTTACTTGGTACTCCTTTTTTACTTCCTATAAATTCAGCCACTTTTCTGTTGGCCAACAACATAAATTCTTCAATTAATTTATTAGCATCTTTAGCTTCCTTAAAAAATACACCTATAGGCTCTGCTTTTTCATTTAAATTAAATTTAACCTCTACTCTATCAAAAGTAATAGCACCTTGCTGTAAACGTTTCTTTCGAAGTTTTTTGGCTAATTCGTTTAATTTTAAAATAGCTGTTACAATTGCTGGCTGCACTGTGTATGCTTCACCTGTTATTGAAATTTCTTGTGAAACTTCACAATTTAACTGCTGGTTGAGCGAAGTAGAAACCTCTTTCTCAGTATTTTTTTCAATAATTTCTTGTGCTTCTTCATACGCAAAACGCTTATCAGAATACGTTACTGTTCTTCCAAACCACTCGTTTAACACATGCCCTTTTTCATTCATTTCAAAAACAGCTGAAAAAGTTAATTTTTCTTCATTAGGACGTAAAGAACAAACTCCGTTAGACAATACTTCTGGAAGCATTGGAACCACACGATCTACTAAATAAACCGATGTTGCTCTTTCATAAGCTTCATCTTCAATAATTCCTTTTTCTTCAACATAATGTGAAACATCGGCAATATGAATTCCTATTTCATAGTTTCCATTTTCTAATACTTCAAAAGACAAGGCATCATCAAAATCTTTCGCATCTTTCGGGTCAATGGTAAAGGTTAAATCTTTATGCATATCTCTTCTTTTTGAAATTTCTTCTTCAGTAATTTCAAACGATAATTTACCCGCTTCCTCTTCTACATTATCAGGAAATTTATACGGTAATCCATATTCTAATAAAATAGAATGAATCTCAGTTTCGTGATCTCCAGGCATTCCTAAAACCTCAACAACTTCTCCAAACGGATTTTTAGAATTTGTAGGCCAGTCGGTCATTTTAGCCAATACTTTTACACCATCTTCAGCACCTCTTAATTTATTCTTCGGAATAAAAATATCAACATACATTTTTGAATCATCAGGTACTAAAAAACCAAAGTTTTTATTGAGTTGTAATACGCCAACAAATTCGGTTTTTGCACGTTGAATTATTTCAACAACATCACCTTCTTGTTTACTACTATTTCTACGGTTATATAAATAAATTTTTACCGTATCCTTGTCTAAACCTTTGTTTAAGTTTCGCGACGGAATGTAAATATCTTTCTCTAAATCGTCACAAACAAAATAAGCATTTCCATTACTAGTAGCATCTAAAATACCAATATAATATTTGTCTAATGGAATAATTTTAAACTTTCCACGCTCTACTTCATCAACTTTTTGCTGGCCTTTTAATTCTTCTAATTTTTGAATAATTTGATTTCTCCCATTCGCATCTGTAATTTCTAATTTAGCTGCTATTTGCTTATAATTTAAACTTTTATTAAAATCTTGATTTAATAATTTTAGTATATTTCTAGTTAAATCTTTGATAACGTTTCCTTTCTTTTTATATATTTTTTTCTTCTTCGACATTAAATTCATTTTTTTAATTATTTCAAAAGTACTATTTTTTAAACTTGATTGTGTTAATAAAACCTTATATAAACTTGAATTTGTATTTTGCATAAAATTTGATTTTTTAAATTATGCCAAAACAATGGTTTGTAATTGTGAATCCTACTTCAGGAAACGGTGCTTCAAAAAAGCAATGGCCACGTATTTATAAGGAATTAAAATCGCAACAATTTCAATTCGAATATGTATTTACTGAGCATAAAAATCACGCAATAGAATTGGTAAAAAATGCTATTGATAAAGGGTTTACAAAAATAATTTGTGTTGGCGGAGACGGCACGCTTCATAGTGTTGTTAACGGAATTTTACGATTAAATATTCCTATTATTTCCGAAGTAAAAATTGGCGTAATTCCTATTGGAACTGGAAACGATTGGGTTAAAACCTACGGTATTTCAACCAATTATAAAAAAGCAATTGAAATTTTAAAAACCGAACATACTACACCTCAAGATATTGGTAAAATTAACTTAACTAACACAAATACAAATATTTACTTTAATAATTTAGCCGGAATTGGATTTGACGGGTACGTTGTTAACAAAGTTCATAAGTATAAAAATTTAGGTTCTTTAGCTTATTTAGCCGGTGCTTTGTTAAGCTTGTTTAGTTATAAAAAACCATTGCTTGAAATTAGTTTTAACAATACCGTTTTAAAACAAAAAACCTTGTTGCTTTTTATTGGTATTGGTAAGTATTGCGGTGGCGGAATGCAACTAACGCAAAAGCCTGATCCTTTAAACGGTTTATTTGATATTTCGTTTGTTAAAAACATTTCATTAGTACAATTACTTATAAATATTCCAGCTTTTTTTAATGGAAAAATTACCCAACATAAAATTGTTGAAAACTATAAAACTTCTGAATTAAAAATTAAAGTAGCAGCTAACCAAGAAGCTTATATACAAGCAGATGGAGAATTGATTGGTTCAGGTAGTTTTTCAGTGAGTTTACTTCCAAAAGCATTGACTTTTATTGTACCTAAAAAATAAATTGTTAAAAAAATCTTAAAAAAATTGTAACGAACTCAAATTTTTTTCGTCTTTATTATATACAAGACATTAATTATGAAAAGGTTGTATAAAATTATTGTGTTATTTGTTATTATTTTTATCGTAGGAATTTTCCTATCTATAAAAACAATCAACAGTTCTTTTTCTTCTGAAGATCATATAGAAACTGTTTCGCTTCCATCAACAGCTTTAAAACTTTCAATTCAATTATAATTTAATACTAATTTTTTAAAACTATAAAATAGTTTTAAGAAGTACTACTATTTTAAAAGAGTCAATTCTAGTGTAGTTTTAAACTTTATGAACATATATATATATTATAAAAAAGAATTTTAAAAATTTAAAAAAATATTTTTTGTTATTATAGTGTGTTAACATGTACAATAAAAAGATGAATTTAAATTTTGATATATCACTTATAGAATACTATGAACATTTACTAAAACTTTAAACACTTAATAATCAATAAAATTATAGTAGTTATGAACAGTGTGTTCATAGTGTTAGTTAACAGCTTTTTTGTATAACAATTCGTGTTTACGATGTTAACAACCATTCAAAAACTGGTTAACAACTTTAAATGAAAAATCAATAAATAAATTTGCATAATTCATGTCAGTTTTTGCATTAGACTTTTATTTAGATATATCAAAAAATAGTTTTCTTTTTTAAGGCTAAACTTATCCACAATGTTAATAAAATGTAAAGCTATTGTAAATCAGTTTTTTAAAAAATGCTATTAACAATTAATTTTTTTACTGTTAATAAGCGTGAATTTGTATTTTTGTGCTCTAACTTATTAACAAAACATATTTATGGTAATTGCAATTGGTAATGATCACGCAGGTACAGAGTACAAATTCGAAATTATTAAATTATTAGAAAGCAAAGGTATTAAAGTTTTAAACTTTGGAACCGATACAAATGATAGTATGGATTATTCTGATGCAATACATCCAGTTGCTGATGCTGTTGAATCTGGTAAAGCTACGTATGGTATTATTTTATGTGGAAGTGGTAACGGAGCTCAAATGACAGCTAATAAGCACCAAGGTATTAGAGCTGGTTTGGTTTGGAACAATGAAATTGTTGAATTAATAAGATTACATAACAATGCTAATGTGTTAACCATTCCTGCACGTTTTGTATCCTTACAACAAGCTTTAGATTTTGTTGAAATATTTTTAAATACAGAATTTGAAGGCGGTCGTCACCAAACACGTATTGATAAAATACCAACAGGTTGTTGTTAATCAATTATGAATTAAAAATTACGAGTTACATTTAACGATTATTAATTAGAGAAATGAGTCACAATCACTCACATCACCATCCAACGCTATCTGGTAAAAATTTATTACTCTCAATTATATTAAATATCATCATTACAATAGCACAATTGGTTGGTGGTTTTATATCGGGAAGTTTAGCGTTAATATCTGATGCTATTCATAATTTTTCGGATGTTATTTCTTTAATAATAAGCTATGTAGCAAATATTTTAGCAAATAAAAAGAAAACAAGTGAAGCGTACACTTTTGGTTACAAACGAGCCGAAATTTTTGCTGCTTTTTTCAATGCGATTTCTTTAATAGTAATTGCAGTTTTTTTAGCAATTGAAGCTGTTAAACGTTTTTTTACTCCTCAAGAAATTCAAACAGATTTAGTAATATGGTTGGCAATTTTAGGAATTGCTGTAAACGGATTTAGTGTTCTTTTATTAAAAAAAGATGCTACACATAATTTAAATATGAAATCTGCATATCTACATTTATTAACAGATATGTTAACTTCAGTAGCTGTTTTAATTGGTGGTTTATTAATGAAATACTACCAAATTTATTGGATAGATGCCATATTAACTTTAATTATTTCAGGATATTTAATTTATATGAGTTGGGATATTTTAATAAAATCGGTTAAAATATTAATGCTTTTTGCTCCTGAACATATTAAAATTGAAGAAGTTGCTTTGGAAGTACTAAAAATTGAAAGCATTAAAAACATTCATCATGTTCATATATGGCAATTAAACGATCACGGCACACATATAGAAGCTCATATTGAATTTGAAAAAGATATTAAGCTTTCTGAATTTGATGTGATTTGCGAAAAAATTGAAAAATTATTATTAGATAAATACGGTATAGATCATTGTAATTTTCAACCAGAATTTATCAGAGACGATGAAAAAGATTTAATAAAACAAGATTAATAATGTTTGAAGTTATCATTAAATCCTTTTCACAACTTTCAACCAATGAATTGTATGTAATTTTACAATTAAGAAGTGAAGTTTTTGTGGTTGAACAAGACTGTGTGTATCAAGACATTGATTTTAAAGATCAAAAAGCGTTGCATGTTTTGGGTTTTAAAAATGATAAATTGATAGCCTATACACGTATTTTTAAATCCGGAGATTATTTTGAAAAAGCAAGTATTGGAAGAGTTGTTGTTAAAAAAAATGAGCGTATTAACAAGTACGGTTATCAAATAATGAAAGCTTCAATTGAAGCTATTTCTACTTTTTTTAATGAAACTGAAATAAAAATTTCAGCTCAAAAATATTTAAAGAAATTCTATGAATCTCTTGGTTTTAATATGATTGGAGAAACGTATTTAGAAGATGGAATTCCGCATATAGGAATGATAAAAAAGTAAGCTATGAACAATTCAAAAGTTAAGATAAAAAGCATTAAAAATTTATCGGATAATTGGTATAAATTAGACAAGGTAGATTTTGATTACCAAACAAAAGATGGTAAATGGCAATACCAACAACGCGAATGTTATGATCGTGGTGATGGAGCCGCTATTTTACTCTACAATCCTTCAAAAAAAACAGTCATTCTTACCAAACAATTTAGAATGCCAACGTATCTAAATGAAAATGAAGATGGTATGATGATTGAAGTTTGCGCTGGTTTATTAGATGCTGATGATCCTTTAACTTGTATTAAAAAAGAAGCCGAAGAAGAAACAGGTTTTAAAATTGACCATCCAAAAAAAATATTTGAAATCTATTCTACACCGGGAGCTGTTACTGAAAAAATTCACTACTATATTGCTGAATATAGTGATGAAATGAAAATTAGCGAAGGTGGTGGTTTAGAAGAAGAAACCGAAGAAATTGAGGTAATAGAAACTGATTTTAACAATGCTTTAGAAATGATTTCAACAGGTGAAATTTGTGATGCCAAAAGCATTATTTTATTGCAATATGCTCAAATTCATAAATTGGTTGAATAAAATATCTAGTTAGGGTGCTACCAATCCACTTACTAATTTTTCAATTAATGCAATTAATTGGTTTGTTTTAATGGGTTTTGAAATATAATCGTTACATCCTGCAGCTACAGCTTTTTCTTTATCTCCAGCCAATCCAAAAGCAGTTTGTGCTATAATAATAACATTTTTATTAAATGTTCTAATTTGCTTTGTAGCTTCATAACCATTCATTTCTGGCATTTGAATATCCATGAGTATCACATCTATATCCGGATTTTTTTTAATTTTTTCAATAGCTTCAATTCCAGTTTTAGCGCTAATTATTTCGCTACTGATACCTTCAATAGCTATTGATAAAAGTGCTTCAGAAGTTTCATCATCTTCAGTAATTAATATTTTTAATCCATTAATTTTTGATGTAGTTGCATTTAATTCTTCTAAGGTATTTTCTACATTGGATATTGTTTTTTTTTCTTCAGTATATGGTAAAGTAACATAAAATGTAGAACCAATACCTTCTTCACTTTCAACTCTAATTTCACCACCTAAAATTTCAATAAAAGCTTTAGAAATTGTCAATCCTAATCCTGCACCTTGTCGTGCCATTTTATCATAAATATCAGCTTGAACAAAGCGTTCAAAAATAGCTTTTTTTCTATCTTCTGGAATTCCAATTCCGGTATCTTTTACGTAAAATTCAAGGTATTTTTCTTTTTTAATATATCCAAATTCAATAGTACCTTTAGCTGTGTATTTAATGGCATTTTTAACCAAATTTGTTAGTATTGCATATACTTTTTCAGTATCTGTTTTAATAATAGCTTTATTTTCTGGAAGTCCATTTTTAGCTATTAATGTTAAGCCTTTTGCTTTAACTTCGGGTTTAAAAAAATTATAGATAAATTCAATTTGATGATTAATATTAGTTTCTTCTAACTTCACCTTCATTAATCCAGACTCAATTTTAGAAATATCAACAATATTATTGATTATATTAAGCATTCTTTCCCCACTTTTTTCTATAATTTTAATGTATTCTTGCTGTTTATTACCCGACAAACTTGGGTTTTTTAATAAGTTTGAAAACCCAAGAATTCCGTTCATAGGAGTTCTAATTTCATGACTCATATTGGTTAAAAAAGCAGATTTAAGTCGGTCACTTTCTTCAGCTCTATTTTTAGCAACAATTAATTCTTTTTGTGTTTTTTTAAGTTCAGAAATATCATAAACAATAGAGTATAAAAGATCTTTACCTCCAACCCTTATTTTTTCTGAATACACTTCAACATCTTTAATAGCTCCATTTGCTATTTTATGTTTAAAATAAAAATGTTTCAATTTAGAAGAAAGTACATCTTTAATAGTTGATTTTAGTTCATCTAAAGGAAGGGTGTTTATTTCAGATAAACTCATTGAAGTAAGTTGCTTAAAAGTATATCCGTAAAATTGAACAGCAGCTTCATTTGCATCTACAATTAAGCCTGTTTCTGGATCTAGCAACAACATTACCGATTGATTTTTTTTGAATAATGAACCATAGCGAAGTTCACTTTCATTTAATTGTTCGGTTCGTTTTTTAACTAATTTTTCAAGATCTGTGTTAAATTCTTGAAGTAATTTTTCTCGTTCATCAACTTCTTTTGTGTAAAAGTTTATGGTTGTAGTAATTCTTTTTTTGAAATAATGTATTGTTAAAAAGGCAATAATAAGTGAGAACAGTAAAACCAATAAGATAATTGAAATTTGATTCCAAATCATTTTTTTTCCTTTTTCTAACTCTGCAGCTACAAGCGCATCTACATCATCAAGATAAATGCCTGTAGCAATAATCCAATTATATTTTTTATACAAACGTGCATAGGTAAGTTTTTGCGCTATTTTTTCGCTGTTAGGTTTTTTAAACCAGTAGTTAAAAAATAGTTTTCCATCCTTTTTTACGCCATTAAGTTCAGTTAAATAAGGTTTATTTCCTTTAACATCGGTCATGTTTGTTGATAACAACATGCCTTCGGTTTCATTTAAATTTGGATGTATTAAGCGTATTGCATAATTATCTCCTCCTTCGTAATTTAATATTTCATTCACCCATATATAACCCGAATTAATAAGTTTTGTATTATGAATATGTAAATATATTTCTTCTTTTACAATACTATCTATTGCATCTCTATTATGTAATAAATTTTGATTTTCTTTTTCTAATCTTGTCAATAATATGTGCTCTTCAATTTCAATATCTTGAATAATTGCATCAACTTGGGTTTGAATAAAATCTTTTTTTGATTGAATTAATAAATTTTCAAACTCACTAACTTGATATTTAATAAAATTTGAAGAATTTGTAAAAAGAACATAAAAGATAGTTGCTAAAAAAATTAGCGTGATAAAAGCAATTGAGATGTAAAAGGGTTTAACTATTCTTTTGGGCGAAAAAGACCTGTATTTAGTATCTAATTTATTCATTCATAGCTGTTTTATGAAATAAAGATATAAATATTTTTTTTAAAGTCTTTAATTTTTTTTTATACTATTTATGACATTTTCTCATATTTTATTAATGAAATTAGCGTTACAAAAGCCCAAACACCTTCTAATAGTATAAAAGGCATATAATTCATTAAAATAGATGCCAAACAAGCTAAACTTGCACCAATTAAATTTAATAAGATAAAAGATAAATCTTCTTTTTTAATTTTACCTAATACGTTTAATACGTACGCTAACAATATTTGAAAAACACCTAAAAAACCTAGCCAGTCTGTAGTTGTCATATTAAGATTCAGCAACTTTAACAACACGGTCAACTGTATCTAATTTAGATAAAGTTAAACGAACTATGCTATCTTCAACAGCAACTAAATCGTGTGGTACACTTGCTTCTAATGAAACCAAATCTCCTTTAATTAATTTGTAAACGGTACCTTCTACACCAAAATCAATTGCACCTTCAAAAATTTCAACAGTAATTGGAAAAGCAGTTTTATGCTCTTTCATTAGTTGCTCTTTTTTCATAACCACTCTAATTTCTTTGGTAGTTTCGGTTTCAAATAAAACAGAGATTGCTGCTTTATTTTCATTGTAAACTATATTTTCGGCAAGTGAAGATTTTTTCATAAGTATAATTTTACCAACCAACATATTTTGGTGGTTGAATGTTATTTAAATTCAAATATACAATTATTTGTCCGCGGTGGTGTGTAACGTGATCTTGCAATAAGTTTAAAATTTGCAATTTACTTTTTCTTCCTGCAAAAAAATCTACTTCAGTTGTTAAATCATTTAGCTGAACATTTTTTACAATGTTGGTAACCTTATCAAAAGCAATGGTTAATTCTTGAAGTATTTCAGCTTTTGTTTTTGGATTTATTTTTTCAGATTTCATGTAAGTTGAATCCACAAAATTTGTTTCACTTAACCAAATCATATTATTTCTAATATGAATTAATTGCTCCATAAACGTCATTTGACGCTCAGTTGGTTTGTAGTTATAACTTTCTTCAGGCATTGCTTCAGCAATTTCTAATAAGTAATTTTTAGAATTTTCCCACTTCAGTAAAAAAGCCGAAATAACATCGTTTTGCGCATTCATATTTAAATAAGTTAAAAGGGTAATTAGTAAAAATAGGGTGTATTTTTTCATATTAAAAACAGTTAATAGTTTTATAAACAAAGGCTAAATATAGTCAATACTTTTTTATATTTTAGCATCGAATAAATTAATAGATTTTAAAAGATTATGGCAGAAGACAAAGAAAAAGTTGCAAAATTAAAGGCATTACAATTAACACTTGATAAATTAGATAAAGCCTATGGAAAAGGAACTGTAATGAAAATGGGAGATGTTGCTATAAGTGATATTGAAGCTATTTCAACAGGATCTTTAGGATTAGATTTAGCTTTAGGTGTTGGAGGGTATCCAAGAGGTAGAGTTATTGAAATTTATGGACCAGAATCTTCGGGTAAAACTACGTTAACATTACACGCAATTGCTGAAGCTCAAAAAGCCGGTGGTATTGCCGCTTTTATTGATGCTGAACACGCTTTTGACCGTTTTTATGCTCAAAATTTAGGGGTTGATATTGATAATTTAATTATATCTCAACCAGATCACGGTGAACAAGCATTGGAAATTGCTGATAATTTAATTAGCTCAGGCGCTATTGATATTGTGGTAATTGATTCAGTTGCCGCCTTAACACCTAAAAGTGAAATTGAAGGTGAAATGGGTGATTCAAAAATGGGATTACACGCACGTTTAATGTCACAAGCTTTACGTAAACTAACAGGGACTATTCATAAAACAAATTGTACGGTAATTTTTATCAACCAATTACGTGAAAAAATTGGCGTTATGTTTGGGAATCCTGAAACTACAACGGGTGGTAATGCACTAAAATTTTATGCATCAGTTCGTTTAGATATTAGAAGAAGAACGCAGCTTAAAGATGGCGATAGAGTTATTGGTAATAGTACCAAAGTAAAAGTGGTGAAAAATAAAGTAGCTCCACCTTTCCAAATTGCAGAATTTGATATTATGTATGGAAAAGGAATTTCAAAAACGGGTGAAATTTTAGATTTAGCTGTTGAGTTTGGAATTGTAAAGAAGAGTGGCTCTTGGTTTAGCTATGGCGAAACAAAATTAGGTCAAGGTCGTGATGCTGTGAAAGGATTAATTTTAGACAATCCTGAATTAGCTGAAGAATTAGAAACAAAAATCAAAGATTTTATTAATAATCAGGAAGATTAATTTATAATCTTAATATTTATAAAATTAGAAGGAGGTACATTTAAAGTTACCTCCTTTTTTTATTCAATTTTGTTTATAAACTATTTTATAACAGTATTTTACAAGTAAAATTTAATATAAATTATTAAAAGTTTTGATGTTCTTAATATTAGTCTAATTTTGACAAATTATTATAAATTTGAAATACGATTTTTTTAAAGCTAGTAACTAACACTTTATTTTTTGAAAACGAAACCAATAAAAATACTACTTGGCAGAACCGATATTGTTGATTTTCCTGGATTGGAATTATTTGGAATTGATATAAAGATTGATACAGGAGCGTATACATCAAGTTTTCATTGTCATCATATAGAAATTGTTAACAATGTATTAAAATGTCAATTTTTAGACCCAAAACACCACAAATACCACGATAAATATTTTACATTTAAAGAATTTATTCAAAAAAATGTAAAAAGTTCAAATGGAATAACAGAAAGTAGATTTATAATAAAAACGGATATTCTTATTTTTAATGAAATTCATACCATTGAATTGTCATTAACAGAGCGTGGATCAATGACTTACCCTGTTCTTTTAGGAAGAAAATTTTTGTCTAAAAAATTTATTATTGACACTGCTAAAAAAAATCTATCATATAAAAATTTAAACAAAAAAAACGAATAAAATGAAAATTGTTGTTTTATCTAGAAATCAAAATTTATATTCTACCAAAAGGCTCATAGAAGCTGGTAAAAAAAGAAATCACGAAATGTTAATTGTAGATCATACCAAGTGTGATATTATCATTGAAAAGAAAAAACCAGCCATACGTTACAAACAAGAGTTATTAACAGGTGTTGATGCTGTAATACCAAGAATTGGTGCTTCTGTTACCTTTTTTGGAACTGCTGTTGTTCGTCAGTTTGAAATGATGAAAGTATTTACTGCAGTTGAATCTCAAGCGCTAATGCGTTCACGAGACAAATTAAGAAGTTTACAAGTATTGTCTAGAGCCGGTTTAGGATTACCTAAAACAGTTTTTACAAACTATTCAAAAAATGTAGAGGATGTTATAAAAAGTGTTGGCGGAGCACCTTTAGTTATTAAAATTTTAGAAGGTACTCAAGGTTTAGGTGTGGTTTTAGCTGAAACACATACAGCCGCAACTTCAGTATTAGAGGCTTTTAACGGTTTACAAGCACGTGTAATTGTTCAAGAATTTATCAAAGAATCAAAAGGTGCTGATATTCGTGTTTTTGTAGTTGATGGTGTTGTAGTTGGCGCTATGAAAAGACAAGGTAAAGAAGGAGAATTTCGTTCTAATTTGCATCGTGGTGGTTCCGCAGAAATTGTAAAACTTTCTATAGATGAAGAAAATGCAGCTTTAAAAGCTGCTAGAGTTATGGGCTTAGGTGTTGCTGGGGTAGATTTACTCCAGTCTGCGCGCGGACCATTAATTTTAGAAGTTAACTCTTCACCAGGTTTAGAAGGTATAGAGGAAGCTACAGGAATTGATATAGCAGGTAAAATTATTCATTATATTGAACGTCATGCCGAGTGAGTTTAAAATTCTCAATAAAAAGGTTGAGTTAGGAGAAACCGTTACAATTAATATGGATATTGCGCGTTTAACTACACGCTCTAAAATTGACATACCTGTTATTGTTTCAAGGGGTAAGGTTGATGGTCCTTGTTTATTGTTAATTGGAGGTATTCACGGCGACGAAACCAATGGAATAGAAATTGTACGTCAGCTCATTGCTTCTGGTCAACACAAGCCTAATAAAGGAACTATTATTTGTATTCCGTTATTAAATGTTTTTGGTTTTTTAAATCAATCAAGAGAGTTTCCTGACGGAAGAGATTTAAACAGAATGTTTCCTGGCTCTAATACAGGTTCATCAGCAAGTAAATTTGCTTATTATTTAATGAAAGAAGTGATTCCGAAGGTAGATTATTGTATAGATTATCATACTGGTGGTGCGCAACGTTTTAATTATTCTCAAGTAAGAATAAATGGCACTGATGAAGCAACCCTAGAATTAGCAAAAGTGTTTGGTGCTCCTTTTATTGTGTTTAGTAAAAGTCAGGAAAAAACGTTTAGAAATTCTATGGTTAAATTAGGTAAAAAAGTACTGCTTTTTGAAGGAGGAAAATCCTTGAATCTTGATAAAAAAGTCACAAAATCTGGTATTCAAGGTGCATTAAATGTCATGCATTTTTTAGGATTACGCGAACATGTTTCACAAATTTTAGATCCTTTGGTTCAAAATCCACCTGTTGTAATTCAAAGCTCAAAATGGATTAGAGCTACGCATTCAGGTATGTATAGATCCTATATTAGTGCAGGTCAAAAAGTTGAAAAAGGAGCTAGACTGGGTAGTATTTCTGATCCTTATGGTGCTTATGAAAAGGTTTTTAAAAACCCACAAGAAGGATATATTTTAAATTCAAATCATTCACCAGTTGTTATTCAAGGTGATGCTTTATTACACATAGGCTTCGAATAAAAAGTGTTAAAAGTTAACAACATATCATTTGGTTACACTTCAAAAGAAGTATTAAAAAATATTAGTTTTCAGGCTAATAAAGGTGACTATATTGCCATTGTTGGTGAAAGTGGTTGTGGAAAAAGTACCTTATTAGAAATTATTTACGGCTTATTGCATATTGATAAAGGTACTGTATATTGGAACGAAAAGAAGCTTTTAGGCCCTAATTTTTACTTAATTCCTGGTGAAGATTTTATGAAATATTTACCTCAGGACTTCGATTTAATGCCCTACACCACTGTTGAAGATAATATTGGTAAAAACCTTTCTTATTTAGATGAACATAGAAACCAGCGCATAGCCGAATTATTAGACGTTGTTGATATGGTTGAGTTTTTAAAAACAAAGGTTAAAAATTTAAGTGGTGGTCAAAAACAGCGCGTGGCAATTGCAAAAGTACTAGCAAAAGAACCTGAAGTTTTATTGTTAGATGAGCCTTTTAGTCATATTGATAATTTCAGAAAAAATAAATTACGTAGAAGTTTATTTAAATATTTAAAATCAAAAAATATTTTGTGCTTGGTAGCCACGCATGATACTACTGATGCACTTTCTTTTGCGGATAAAATTATAGTTTTAAAAGATACTAAAATTGAAACTATTGGTACACCTGAAGAAGTTTATAACAACCCAACCTCAAGTTACGTTGCTTCATTTTTTAATGAAATAAATGAAATTCCATTAGCAGCAATTGATAAGAATTCTACAAGTAAGGCAACAAAATTGGTGTACCCAAATCAACTTACAGTTGTACCTAAATCTAGTATAAAAGCAACGGTACTTCATTCTTATTTTAAAGGAAGTTTTTATTTAATTGAATCAAACTTAAACGGAACCACCCTCTTTTTTGAACATACGGAACAACTTCAAACAGGCGCAAGCATTTTCTTAAAAATTCATTAAAATTTAAACTTTATGTACCTGTTTTAAAAATTTACAGTACATTTGTTGAGTGATTACTCAATCTAAATTTGAAAAAAGACTGTTAATTTTAGAAACAGCAACAAAACTTTTTGTTGAGCGTGGTTTTCACGCAACTCCTACTTCTGCAATTACAAAAGAGGCAGGTATGAGTGCTGGAATTTTGTTTCATTACTTTAAAACCAAAGACGATTTAATTGTTCAACTGTATGTTGACTTAAAAATGGAGTTCACAGGCAGTGTTTTAAAAGATGTAGATACCTTAAAAGCAGGGATAAGTAAGTTGCGTTTAATTTGGCTAAATTCTTGGAAATGGGGCTTAGAAAACCCGTTAAAGTTCGATTTCCTTAGGCAGGCAGACAATTCTATCTATTCTGAAAAAATTAAAAGTCATCCAGATATTGTTGAAAAGTACGCGTGGTTTTGCAACTACATTGAAACGTACAAACAAGAACGATTTGTAAAAAATACCGACACCATTTTTATCATGAATATGATGTTTGGTATGATTGTAGCAATGGTAAATCAACTACGATGTAAACCTGAATTAAAAACAGATACATTATTTTTAGAACAGGCTTGGGAAATGTTTTATAACTCGTTAAAACCTTAACCATTAAAAAAATTTGAACAAATTATTGAGTGAATACTCAGTCAAAAGATATAATTATAACTAAAAATCAACTACATGAATAATACAGCATTAATTACTGGAGCATCAAGCGGAATTGGAAAAGAATTTGCCATTATTCATGCAAAAAATGGTGGAGATTTAGTTTTGGTAGCTCGTAGAGAAGATAAATTAATTGCTTTAAAAAATGAAATTGAACAACAGTTTAAAGTAAACGTTGAAGTAATTTCAAAAGACTTATCTATTGTAAATGCAACTACTGAAATTTATACAGAAGTGAAAAAAAAAGAGATTGAAATTAACTACTTAATAAACAATGCTGGTTTTGGTGGTATTGGTAAATTTCATGAGCGATCACTCGAACAACACATATCAATGATCAACCTAAATATTGTAGCATTAACATCATTAACTAGATTATTTTTACCAGATTTTGTGAACCGAAATAATGGAAAAATACTAAATGTTTCTTCTACTGCAAGTTTAATGCCTGGTCCATTACAGGCAGTATATTTTGCGACTAAAGCATACGTAAGTTCTTTTAGCAATGCTATTGCCGAGGAATTGCATGATACCAACGTTACTGTTACTAATTTAATGCCTGGCGCAACTGAAACTGAATTTGGAAATATTTCGGGAATGGATAAAACAGAAATATTTAAAGATACTGCTTCAGCTACTTCTGTTGCTTTAGATGGTTATAACGCTATGTTGAAAGGAAAATTAGATGTTATATCAGGGCTTACTATGAAGCAAAAAATAATGATTGGTAGCATTCCATTTAGTCCTAAAAAAATGGTGTTGAAAATGACAAGAAAATTACAAGAAGTAAAAAATGGTTAAAAAGCTATTCAAACTAATAAAAAAAATTATGATTGGAATGATATCTATCGTTGGAGTTATTACGCTTGTAGGTGTTACTTTTATCAATGTGAGTCCTCAATTTGGTGCAAATTCAAATGATTTAAGTTTAGAACGTATTAGGAAATCACCCAACTTTTTAAACGGAGCATTTAAAAACGCAGAAAAAACATTACAAAGCACAGGATTTAAGTGGAGCACCATTCCTAAGTTTTTTACTGATGGAAATAATAAAACACCTGCAGTTGATTTACCAATTGAAAAGTTGACCAAATCTTTTTTTTCTAATAAACCTTTAGCACCTAGAATAACCTGGTTTGGACATTCTGCAGCTTTTGTAGAATTGGAAGGATTGAATATTTTTATTGATCCAATGTTAGGTGATGTTCCTGCTCCTCACCCATTTTTAGGATCAAAGAGGTTTCAAAAAGAATTGCCAATTGCTATAGATTCTCTACCAAGTATTGATGTGGTATTAATTTCACACGATCATTACGATCACTTAGATTATGGTTCAATAGTGCAATTAAAAGATAAGGTTGCTAAATTTTATGTTCCTTTAGGAATTAAAGCACATTTGACTTCTTGGGGAGTTGCTGCTGATAAAATTACAGAGTTTGATTGGTGGGAAAGCATAAATTTCAAGGGAATTGAATTTGTATCTACACCAGCACGTCATTTTTCTGGTAGAGGTGTAACCAATAGAAACAGTACCTTATGGTGTTCTTGGGTGTTAAAATCAGCTATTTCTTCTATTTTCTTTAGTGGTGATAGTGGTTACGGAAAACACTTCAAAGAAATTGGGGAGAAATACGGTCCGTTTGATTTTACAATGATGGAATGTGGGCAATACAACGAGCAATGGTCTCAAATTCATATGACTCCAGAAGAAACCATACAAGCAAGTATTGATGTTAAAAGCAACTTGGTAATGCCAATTCACTGGGGAAGTTTTAAACTTTCGTTACATAGTTGGGACGACCCAATTGTTAGAGCTACCGCAAAAGCGAATGAACTAAACGTAAAAATTACCACACCAATTATTGGTGAAGGTATTGTTTTAAATCAGGACAATTTCCCATCAAGCACATGGTGGGTTTCAAAAATAAAGAAATAAGATATTCGCATTTAAAACAACATTCTCTAATTTTCTGTTCAAGTTATGGATCCTTGTTTTCAAAGGAACGATAAGGTTTATTAAAACTCAAATTTCAATTGTACATCAATAGGTTTTTCAGGTTTTTTTTTAGAATGAATATTTAAATTTGTAACTGATATTCCTAGTAAACGAACAGAGTTTTGTACTTTTTCTTGAAACAATAGTTCTTTTACAGTTTCTAACAACACCGCTTTTTCTTTAATAAAAAATGGTAACGTTTTACTACGTGTTTGTGTGGTAAAATCACTGTATTTTATTTTTAAGGTAATTGTTTTTCCAGAAACTTTTGATTTAGATAAACGTCGTTCTAATTCTTCAGAAATTTGTTCTAATTTTTCTAGCATAAAAATTTCAGAGGTCAAATTGGTTTTAAAAGTATGTTCGGCTGCAACAGATTTTCGTTCTCTGTTTGGTTTTACCTTGCTATGATAATTACCTCGCACTAAGTTGAAATAATGGGCTCCAGAGCTCTTAAAATGAGCTGTTAAAAATGCTTCATCTTTAGCTTTTAAATCTTTTCCTGTAAAAATACCTAAGTTAAACATTTTTGCTGCGGTAACTCTTCCAATTCCAAAGAACTTTTCAATGGGTAATGCTTCTAAAAAATCGATAACCTCTTCTGGCGGAATAGTTTTTTGCCCGTTAGGTTTATTAATATCTGAAGCTATCTTAGCCACAAATTTACTGTTTGAAATTCCTGCGGAAGCATTTAAATGCAATTCATCAGCAATACGTTTTCTAATTTCTTTAGCAATTAAACTAGCTGAGGGATTCCCTTTTTTGTTTTCGGTAACATCTAAATAAGCTTCATCTAAAGAAAGCGGCTCCACCAAATCGGTATAGTCAAAAAAAATGGCTCTAATTTTTTGTGAAATTTCTTTATAGCGTTCAAATCTAGGTTTTACAAATATTAAATGCGGACATTTTTTACGTGCCAAAACGCCGCTCATTGCAGATCGAACACCATATTTTCTGGCTTCATAACTTGCAGCGGAAACTACACCGCGTTCACTTGCACCACCTACAGCTAAGGGTTTTCCTCTTAATTCAGGATTATCTAATTGCTCTACTGAAGCATAAAAAGCATCCATATCTACATGAATTATTTTTCGATATGTGTATTCTTCAGTCATAAATTTACAGCTATCTTTTGATAGCTGCATTAAATATAAAAAATTTGTACATTAGCCCACTATCAATACTAATTAAAAATAACTATTATGAAAAAAGGACTATTAATGATGACCATGGTATGTTTTATTGGTTTTTCAAATTCAGTGAATGCTCAAAAACTACCGAGCGTAAAAATGCCAAGTACTACAGATGTTAATGCTACTCAAATGCAAGCATTATTTGAAACTCCAGAAGTGCAGGAAAAAGTGAAAGAACAATTGATGGAAAACCCTGAATTAAAAAATACAGCGATTGATTATTTAAAAAACAATCCTGATACTGCTACGGAAATGGCTAAAGTAATTAGCAAAAACCCTACATCAAAAAGTAAAATTATAAAGTATATTATGGATAATCCAGCGTTAACTAAAAAAGTAATGGATTATATTAAAAGCAATCCTGATTTGTTGCAAAAAGCAATGAAGTTAGTAGGAATGTAATCTTAATTTCAATCAAATATAAAAGGGTGCAATTCAATATTGCACCCTTTTTTTGAGTCTTATTTTTCAGTTAAACCACTCCTTGAGCCAACATTGCATCTGCTACTTTTACAAAGCCAGCAATATTTGCACCCGTTACATAATCTATATAACCGTCGCTTTTTGTACCGTATTTAATACAATTTTCGTGAATATTTGACATAATTTTTTGTAGTCTTTCATCAACTTCTTCACGAGTCCAAACAATGCGTAAAGAGTTTTGAGACATTTCTAACCCTGAAGTTGCAACTCCACCTGCATTGGATGCTTTTCCTGGAGCGTACATAATTTTTTCAGCTTGAAATGCGTGAACTGCATCAGGAGTTGAAGGCATATTAGCTCCTTCACTTACAACATAACAGCCATTTGCCAATAACTTTTTGGCATCTTCAATATGTACTTCATTTTGAGTTGCACAAGGCATCGCAATATCACATTTAACAGCCCAAGGTCTTTCTCCTTTAAAGAACTTAGCTTTTGGATATTTAGTTAAGTATTCGCTAATTCTACCTCGTTTTTTATTTTTAAGCTCCATTACAAATGCTAATTTTTCAGCATCTATCCCATCTTCATCATAAATATAGCCTGATGAATCAGAAAGTGTTACTACTTTAGCACCTAATTGTGTTGCTTTTTCACAGGCATATTGTGCCACATTTCCAGAACCAGAAATAGTTACAACTTTACCTTTAATAGTATCTTTTCTAGTTGCTAACATACTTTGTGCAAAATACACCGTACCATAACCTGTAGCTTCAGGACGAATTAAAGATCCACCCCAAGACATTCCTTTGCCTGTTAAAACACCTGTAAATTCATTTCTAAGTTTTTTATACATGCCAAATAAGTATCCAATTTCTCTTCCTCCTACGCCAATATCTCCAGCTGGAATATCTGTATTTGGACCAATATGACGGAATAATTCACTCATAAAACTTTGACAAAATCGCATAATTTCACCATCAGACTTTTCTTTAGGATCAAAATCAGCGCCACCTTTACCACCACCCATTGGCAATGTAGTTAAGGCGTTTTTAAACACTTGTTCAAAAGCTAAAAATTTTAAAATGCTTAAATTTACAGTTGGATGAAAACGCAAACCACCTTTGTAAGGTCCAATTGCCGAATTCATTTCAATTCTAAATCCCCTGTTTACTACAATTTCCCCCGTATCATCAATCCAAGGAACTCTAAACATCAATACTCTCTCTGGCTCACACATTCTTAATAAAATATTTTTGCCATTGTAAATTTCCTGACTAGCAATATATGGTATAACCGTTTCGGCTACCTCTACCACTGCTTGTAAAAATTCTGGTTCAAATTGGTTGCGTTGCTTCACCAAATTCATGAACTCTTTTATTTTTGATTCCATAATTTATGACGTATTATGTTATTTTTTATACAATTTACTACACAAATATACTTAAAATATGAATAATCCTCAAAAATACAAACAAGTATTAACGAAATAATTAACGAAAACTAAAACGTTTTCGTAATACATTGTCTATACAAATATGTTAAGTGATTTTAGTTACAAAAAACTTCTTTGTTTCTGAATTTGTTTCTGTAATTTGAATACCAATAAAAATGTGTAAATTTGCACCTTAATTTTACACAAAATGTTAGATAAAGTAAAAGAACTTATTGGTGAAGTATCTTCATTTAATGCTGGAACAAAAGAAGAAATTGAAGCGTTCAGAATTAAATATTTAGGAAGTAAAGGGTTGTTGAAAGACTTATTTACTGAATTTAAAAATGTTGATGCTGCATTACGTAAAGATTTTGGACAAGCACTAAACAAGCTAAAAACATCTGCTGAAGATAAAGTAACTTCTTTAAATGAAGTACTTGAAAACGCCGTTGAAGATAAAGGGTTTTACGGTGATTTAACAAGACCATCTGAGCCTATTGAGTTAGGTTCTCGTCATCCAATTTCTTTGGTTCGAAACAAAATTATTGATGTATTTTCAAGAATTGGTTTTACCGTTTCTGAAGGTCCAGAAATTGAAGATGATTGGCATAACTTTACCGCTTTAAATTTACCAGAATATCACCCAGCACGAGATATGCAGGATACGTTTTTTATTGAAACTGATCCAGATATTTTATTGCGTACGCATACATCATCAGTGCAAGTACGTTATATGGAAAATAACAAACCACCTATTAGAACCATTTCACCAGGTCGAGTGTTTAGAAACGAAGATATTTCGGCACGTGCACACTGTATTTTTCACCAGGTTGAAGGTTTGTATATTGATACTGATGTTTCTTTTGCCGATTTAAAGCAAACCTTGTTGTATTTCACTAAAGAAATGTTTGGAAAATCTAAAATTCGTTTGCGTCCATCTTATTTCCCATTTACAGAACCAAGCGCTGAAGTCGATATTTACTGGGGATTGGAAACGGAAACAGATTATAAAATTACAAAAGGAACAGGTTGGCTTGAAATTATGGGCTGTGGTATGGTAGATCCAAATGTTCTTAAAAATGCCAATATTGACCCTGAAATTTACTCAGGATATGCATTTGGTATGGGAATTGAACGTATTGCAATGTTGTTATATCAGATACCTGATATTAGAATGTTTTATGAAAACGATGTACGTTTCTTAGAGCAATTTAAATCAGTAATATAAATTATTAAATTCCGCTCTAGAGCGGAATTTTTTTTACCAGTAATTATGAAGAAAGATATTGAATTACCAGAAGTATCAAACGTTTTTATGGCTGTTGTTAAAGAGTACAACAACGAATTTAAATGTGACGATTGGAACGCTTATATTATCAACAATAAAACTGTTGATTTAGAAATGGTGCTTATTGTTTCTAAAGGATACGACGAAGATAAATTACTTGAAACCGCAGTTTTAAGGCATAAAATTGAAAAGCTACCAGCACAATCGTATGCAAAGGTTGAATTATTACAAGAGGATGTTTTAAAACTAGCTAATTTTTTTAATGTTACTTTTTTTGAAGGTTCAAAAATGTACGATAAAAAATATTTGTTTGAAAAAGGAATTATTAAAGAAGGAAATTTACGCAATGTACCTTTGTTAAATAAACGAGGTATTTTAATAAAATAAGCCTATTTAAACTTTTATTTCGTCCTTTAATAAGTATTTAAATAATACTGCTTTTAGTTTATTTAAATCAATAGGCTTTGTTATAAAATCATCACAGCCAGCATTTAAAGCGGTTTCTTTATCCTCTCTGGTTGAGTAAGCTGTTTGAGCTACTATAGGTAAATTAGGAAAGTCTTTCTTTATATTTTTTGTTGCTTCAAGTCCGTCCATTACGGGCATGTTAATATCCATTAACACAAAATCAATGGTGCTATTTTTACACATTTCAATGGCTTCAACCCCATTTTTAGCATGCAATAAATCACAATCAATACTTATTTTTTCAGTCAATAATATTTCAATAAAAAGATAATTAACTTCTTCATCTTCAACAATTAGAATGGTGTTTTTTTCCTTAGTAGCTACATTTTTTTTCTTTTCTTTCAAAGTTTTATCTACAGGATTATAGGGTAACGAAATCATAAAAGTAGCGCCTTCCCATTTTTTTGATTTCACAGAAATTTCACCTCCTAATAACTCAGTATTTTCTTTTGCTATAGACAATCCAAGACCTAAACCACCCACATTTTGAGCGAGATTTTTTTCTTCTTGTGAAAACCTATCAAAAATAATTTCTTGTTTTTCAGGTGCGATACCAATACCTGTGTCTTTTACAAAAATTTCCAAGTTTGTATTTGTTAAGGTGTAACCAAACCTTATTTCACCTTTATTGGTGAATTTTAAAGCATTTTCTAGTAAATTACTTATAATTTTATTTAGTTTGGATTTGTCGGTTAAAATGGTGCTTTCAGCATCTGTTAACCCTTTTTTAACGTACAGGGGTATTTTATTTTCTTTTGCCTTGATATCAAAAATTGAGAATAGTTCAAGTAATAAATCGTTTAAACAAACGGGTTTTTCAATTACTTTTACTTGGTGTGTCCCTAACCTAGAAATTTCTAAAATATCATCAATAACACGTAGTAATTGTTTTCCACTATTTTGAATAATATTTATAAAATAACTTTTTTTAGTATCTGAAAGTTCAGGATTATTTAAGAGTTCTGAGAAACCTAAAATACCGTTCATTGGAGTTCGTATTTCGTGCGACATATTGTTCAAAAACTCTGTTTTTAATCGGTTGCTTTCTTCTGCTTGTTCTTTTGCATTCAACAATTCAACAGCTTGTTCTTCAAGTTTTAAAATGGCTTTTTTACGCACCGTAATATTTCTGTGCGAACCAAATAATCGTATTGGCTTTCCTTCTTCATTTAACAATGCTTCTGCTCTGGCTAAAATCCAAATATACTTACCACTTTTATGTAGTAATCTAAATTCAGAAATATATTGACCTTCAGGATTTTTTAAATATTCATCAATATAATTAGTTGCTTTTTCAAAATCTTCTGGGTGTAATAAGTTTTTCCATACATCAATCGTATTTTCAAGTTCATGAGGCTCATAACCAAGTTGACGTTTGTAATATTTAGAATAATAAATTTTATTTGAAATGATATCCCAATCAAAAATACCTAAACCAGTGGCTGTGTTTACCAATCGGTAACGTTCATCACTTCTTTCAGCTTTTTCTTTTGCTAATTTTAATTCATTTTCTACTTTTTTAATAGCGGTAACATCAATAATAGAAACAATTGCTTTTCCATTTGTATCAATTTCAGAATTGATGATTACGGAAATAATAGTACCATTTATTGTTTCTAATTCTGTTTCATTTGCATAATTTTTGACATTTGAAACAACCGCAATAATATCTTTTCTAAGTTCATCAACTTCTTTTTCAGTAGGTCCTTCTCTTAAATATTTGGCAAAGTCTTCAATATGAGTTGCTCCGAAAAGATTTAAGGTACTTTCATTTGCGCTTTTTAAACTTACTTTAGCTAAGCATTCTTTAAAAAAGTCTGGATTTTTAATAAAATATGCATCTAAGTCTTCAGGTTTAATACCTTTGTTTACAATGTGTTTTTTTACTTCTTCAAAGTCAATTTCAAGAAGTGCAACCGGACTTTTTTCAAATAAATTTCGATACTTATTTTCACTAGTTACTAATAATTTATTTTTTTGTGATAACTTTTGAGTAATTTCAATTAATTCATTATTTTTTGTTTCTAGTTTTCGATGAGAATCTTTTATATATGAAATATCAGTTATAAGAGCAAAAGACCCAATTATTTCCTTCTTTTTATTGTAAAGTGGTGAAGGTTTTAAAAGGCAAGTAACTAAAGTTCCATCGCTTTTTAATAAGTCTATTTCATAGCTAGAAGAGAGTCCTTTTTTTCGTTTTGCTAATTCGGTTTTAAAGGTTTGTGCCCCTTGTTTATTTACAAAATTAAATACTGATTTATTTATTATTTCAGGTTCTTTTAAGCCTAATATTTTACATAATTTTTCATTTACATTTATGGTAATTGCATCTTTGTTAATAATCCAAAAACCTTCATTAGCAGTTTGTAAAATCTGGCTTAAATAATCTTCCTTATCTTTTATAGTTTTATAAGCATTTTTAAGATTATTTTCTGCGTTTTTTCTTTCGGTAATATCTTCTTTAATTGCTAAGTAATTAACAATTTTACCAAACTTATTTTTTATTGGAGTTATGGTTACATTTTCCCAAAAATGTTTACCGCTTTTAGTTTTATTTTCAAATTCACCCTTCCAAATATTACCTGCGGAAATGGTTTCCCACATTTTTTTATAGTATTCTTTTGGCTGACTTTTGGAACCTAAAATACTAGGGTTTTTACCTATAGCTTCATTTGAAGTGTAACCTGTTAATTGGGTAAATTTTGGATTTACATATTCTATTTCAGCATTTAAATTGGTAATTATAATTACGTTTTCACTTTGCTCTACAGCTGTAGAAAGTTTAATATTTTCAGTTTCTCTTTTTTTTCTTTCTGAAATATCTCTAGCCAAGCCTATAATTAAAGATTCTCCATTTAATTTTGTGTGTCTAGTTCTAATTTCAATATTAAAAATAGTGCCATCTTTGCGTTTGTGTTTACTTTCAACAGTAACTGAATTTTCTAAAGGTAGATTTACCCAAAAATGTTGAAGATCTTTAGTGTTAATGTGTTTAGTATCAATATCTAGCACATTCATTTTTAGTAATTCCTCTTTACTGTATAAAGTTTGTTCACATGATTTATTATTTACTTTTAAGATATTTCCTTTTAAATCTGAGATATATAAGGCGTCACCAGCTTGTTCAATTATTGTTTTAAATTGGGTATTGCTTTCATTTAATTTTTTTTCAACAGCTTTTTTGTGTGTAATGTCTCTTATAGCTACCACTCTTTTCGTCCCATTTTTATAGGCAACATTTTTAGCTTCAATTTCAACAGAAAACACTTCTCCATTTTTTTTTATTCCTTCAACTTCATACGGAGCAGCATAACTTTTTTTTAATTTTTTTTGAATTAATTCCTGATAGTTTTTTGGAAATAAAAGTGTAATTACATCTTTACCTAAAAGTTCCTTTTTTTTGTATCCAAACATTTCTTTAAATGCTTTGTTACAATCAAATGCAATGCCTTTTGTATGTACCAATATGCCTTCAAAAGTTAAATTGGCTAATTCATGAATTTCAGTTTCTTTTTGTTTTTTTATTTTTTTGAAAATTAAATTTTCAAGGACTTTTTCAACTTTAAGAGCAACAATTTTAATAATTGCTTCTATGGTTTCTAAATGTTTAAAAGGTGTACTATCCATTAAAACAATGAGTCCAATAGGCTCTTTTTTTGAACTCCACAAAGGGAATCCAATATAACTGTTTATATTATTTTCAATTAAAAAGTTATCTTTTGGAAATTTTTGTTGAACTTCAGTTGAATAAATGCATAAATTTTTATTAATAACATTTTCACAAGGTGTGTTACTTAAATTATATGAAAATTTCGGTCCAAAAACGCCTTTATTATTTAAAACAGCTACTTTAACCAAATTGGGTTCGTCAATAGAATATGTATTTATAAATACGTAATTAATTTTCAATAACTGAGATAAAAATGTTGAAACTTCTTGAAGTAATTCTATACCAGAACTTTTATAGCCATGTGATGATATAAATTGTAGTGTTTTTTCTATATAGTTTTGTTCCAGCGGCATTGTTGAGGTTTTTTTTAATAAACTTTATAAAAAATACTACGAAAGTTTAAGTCTTAAATTTATGAAAGAGTAATTCAAATTTAAACTTTTTGAAAAAAATGTTGAATGATAATTGTCATCATATTAACCTTATAATTTTATTAAATATAACAATTTAACCTTGAAATTCAGTATTTTGACGATTTTCATCAATATTAATTTAAACAAGCGCTGTTGATTCATATCAAATTAAGTATTTTAGCTTTTAAATATTAGCTTTTTACTATATGAAAACTTCTTTTACCTTTTTATTTGTATTTTTTTTACAAGTACTATCAGCCCAAAATATTCCACTTTATGTGGGTACTTATAACGAATCAGGAAGTAAAGGAATTTACTATTACGATTTTAATAGCGAAACAGGTAAGTTAACTAATAAAAAACTAGCTGTAGAGGCTTTAAATGCTTCTTTTTTAGCTATTTCATCTAATAGAAAGTATTTGTATACCACTAGTAAAACTGATGACCAAAAAGGGTTTATAAATGCTTATGCTGTACAAAATGATAATTCGTTGATGTTTTTAAATTCAGTAAGCAGTAGAGGAGATGGGCCTTGCCATATTCAATTAAATGAAGCCGACACAAAATTGGTTGTTTCTAATTACGGTGGAGGTACTATTGCGGTTTGTAATATAAACCAAACTAATGGAACTATTGAAGATGCCTTTCAGGTAATTGATCATAATACGCCAGGTATAAAATCACACGCGCATTCTGCTAAATTTTTGAATAATAACTTATTTGTAGCTGATTTAGGTCGTGACTTTTTAGCGCAATATGTTGAAGATGAAGGTTCTTATTTATTGAAAAAAAATTATGATATGGCACCTAAAGCGGGTCCTAGACATTTTGATATTTCAAAAGGTGGTAATTATATTTATGTAATAAATGAATTAAATTCTACCATAACTGCATTAAAAAAAGGTGCAGTAGGTACTTATACCGAAATTCAGACTATTAGCACGTTAAAAGATGGCTATATTGGAATGAATGCATGTGCCGATATTCATTTATCTAAAGATGAAAAATTCTTATATGGTTCAAATAGGGGAGAGAATAGTATTGTTGTTTACAAACGTAATACAGAAGACGGAATGCTTGAAAAAATTCAATCAATATTTGTTGAAGGAGATTGGCCACGTAATTTTACGTTAACTCCTAATGGCAAATTTTTATTAGTAGCCAATAGACGAAGTAATAATATTAGTGTGTATAAAGTAGGTGAAAATACGGGTACATTAACCTATTTATATACCGAAACTACTTCAGCGCCAGTGTGTTTATTGTTTTAATTTAAAATAATAAATATTATCATTGCTATTATACCTAAAAGAGGTTAAATAGCCGCTTTTTTCTGAATCAAAAACAACACCTAATTCGTCAAATTCTGAATTAAATTCGTTAGCCTTTTTAGGATATGACCATCGGCCATCAATTCTTTCAATTTTAAAAATATTAAAATCGCCTGCACCTCTTACGGCTTTTGTAATATAATCTTTTCCAGCTTTAATAACAGTATAGTTTACAGGTCTGTCTTTATTAGTAGAAAGATTAGATGAAAAGTAAATAGTATTTTCATTAAAATAGGTTGGATTTATAATATCAAAATCGGGATGCGAAATATAAACCACTCCTTTTTTAATCCATTTACCTAGGTCGTTTTTTGCGTATTCCATAATATGAATGGTTTTTCTTTCGGTACTAACAACAATTAAGTGGTTTCCGTTTTTTGAAATACAAGGGTCGGTATATGAATAATTTTTATTGCAAAAAGATAAACTTTCAATACCAGATACTTTTTGATCCTCAATAATTCCCTTATAAATAGTTGAATTGTAATAGCCTGTACTGTCCTTTGTTTTAGAGATTCCCGTAAAGTAAATCTCATTTTTGAATGTTGAAGCAGCACCAAAATCAAACCTAGCACCTAGATTTATTTTTTTTGATTTTGATTGTAAATCAGAGTAGTACAACCTGTAGGTTTCAGCTTTATAGTCAGATACATAAATTAAGCCATTTTTATAGATGGTTGGAAAAACATTTCCTACTGATGTATTTGATAAATAGGTCTCAAATAATTGTATACTATCAGTTTCTTCAATTAAATAACGTTCTTGTGCTTTGGTAATAAAAACAAAAAAAAGTGCAATGATGCAAGTATATGTTAATTTCATAGAATGAATTTAATTACATGAACTTCAAAGATACTAAACATTTATGTTGATTTATAATTTACAAACTTGTTCAGCAAAAGCAGTAACTTTTTCCCAATTGGTGTATTCAATTTTGGTGTTTTTATCAGTTGGACCTTTGGTCATCCACATAATAAATTGAATCATAATTCTATCAAAACGCTTATATTTTTTATAATCTAGCATCCCTGCAAAAACAGTTTTCATAGTTGGCTTCCAATCGTTTTTTTTGAAGAATTTAATTACATACGGATTGGTATTTGCCTCGTTTTTTTCAGGCTTTCTAGCCACTAAATTTACCGAGAAAAAAGCAGTTTTAATCGTGTCAAGTTGGTCTTTGTTTGCATTTATAAAAGCTATTATTTGTTCGTTATGTACACCGTATCTAATGCTCGATCCAATAATTATTTTATCATAATCAGTTATTTTTTTATTGAACTCTTCAATAGAAAACAGGTCAATAGCAACATTGTTTTCCTTAAAAACAGTAACAATGGTATTGCATATTTTTAATGTTTGACCATCAATGGTTGCATACAAAAGAGCAGTTTTAGTAGCCATATAAAAAATGTGCTAGAGTTTAGTTAGCAGCACTCTAAAATTAATAAATTATATAGCTGTTTTGTATGATATATGTCAACTAAAATGAAAGTAAAAAGCATAAAAAAAGCGCACCTAACAAGGAGCGCTTTACTTTCTAAAAAGTTTTAAATAATATACTTATATTACTTTTACATTTACTGCGTTTAAACCTTTTTTACCTTCTTTAAGTTCAAATTCTACTGCGTCACCTTCTCTAACTTCATCAATTAGTCCTGAGATGTGAACAAAATAATCTGTGCTTGATCCGTCTTCAATGATAAATCCAAAACCTTTAGATTCATTGAAAAATTTTACTGTACCTTTTTTCATTGTTAAATAATAATATTATACTACAAAGGTAGTATTATTTGAATTGAATGCACATTTTTATTGAAAAAAATTGAAAATCAGTGTTTAATCCACTAATTCAGTCAATTTTTTAAAGATTTTTTTAGGGTTTTTATTTTGATATAAAATAGCATATACAGCATTTATTATGGGTGTATTGGCAGGGTTTTCTTCGTTTAATAAATACGCACTTTTTGAAGCATAGTAGCCTTCAGCAACCATACTCATTTCCATCATGGCGCTTTTAACAGTGTATCCTTTACCAATCATATTACCAAACATTCTGTTTCTACTAAATATAGAATATCCAGTAACCAATAAATCACCTAAATAGGCTGAATTATTAATGTTTCTCTTCATTTTATGGCGTTTTTTAATAAAACGTTTCATTTCACGAATTGAATTTGACATTAATACTGCTTGAAAATTATCTCCATAGCCCAAACCGTGTGCAATTCCAGCAGCAATTGCAAAAATATTTTTTAACATGGCAGCATATTCAATACCAATTATATCGTCAGAAGTTTTTGTTTTGATATAATGACTCGATAAATAGTTGCTCATTAACTCAGCTTTATCTAAATCTCTACAAGAAATTGTTAGGTACGATAATCGTTCCATAGCGACTTCTTCTGCGTGGCAAGGACCTGAAATTACCCCAATATTGCTAAACGGAA
The DNA here is from genome assembly GCF_900188235.1 of Lutibacter agarilyticus. Lineage (GTDB taxonomy): Bacteria > Bacteroidota > Bacteroidia > Flavobacteriales > Flavobacteriaceae > Lutibacter > Lutibacter agarilyticus. Next base: position 408,332 of record NZ_FZNT01000002.1, read on the forward strand.
TATTTAATTTTTGGTTGAAATGCTCACCAACTATCAATCCGCTTTCAGGAATAATTCCCTTAATTGCTGAAAAGATAATTTTTGAAGAAAAATCTACGGTAATTAAATCTAATTCTGTTTTTATAAATGCTGAAGGAATGGCGAAAATTAAAATATCAGCATAGCTAACGGTTTCATTTATATCGCTAGATAAAAGAAGTTTATTTACATCAAATTCCGCCGAACTTAAATAATTAGGATTGTGTTCGTTTTCTTTTATATAATCTATGGCACTCTGACTTCTCAAGTACCATCCAACTTCATCTAAATTTTCACAGAGCATTTTTACAATTGCAGTAGCCCAACTTCCTCCTCCAAAAACGGCAATTTTAGGGTGTTTACTCATGATATATTACTTTTTATGGGGTAAAAGTAACTATTTTACACAAATAGCGCTCTTAAAATTTAGTTATAATATTTTCAATGTTTCCTAAGTACGATTTTCCAAAGAGGTTTAAATGCACTAATAGTGGATACAAATTGTAAAAGTTATTCCGAAGGTTAAAACAAGGTGCTAACGGTAAAATTTCTTGATAATTATGATAAAATTCTGTAGAAAACCAACCAAATAGTTGCGACATAGCAATGTCCATTTCTCTATGCCCATAATACACTGCAGGATCAATTAAAACTGCTTTTTCGTTATTTGAGCATATAAAATTTCCGCTCCATAAATCACCATGTACAGCACTTGGTTTTTCTACAGGGAAAATAGCTGGTATTTCAGCATACAACTCTTCAAATTGTTTTAAATGTTTTTGTTGAAGTTTGTTAGTTTCAAATGCTAATTTTACTTGAGGATTTAATCTGTTTTCAATAAAAAAGTCTGAAAAGGTTTCACAATAATTGTTTTTTTGAAATAATTCTCCAATAGAATTAGAATGATCTAATCCAAATTTAGTATTGGTTTGTTGGTGTAAATTTGTCAATTGTTCTGCAAAGTTTCTCCAAAAATTAGCAGTTTTTTCTCCATTTTCAACCCATTCTAATACCAAAAATATGTCATTTTCAAAATTTCCTTCAAAAATAATTTCAGGAACTAAAGCATTGTTTTTTTCTAAAAACTGCAATCCTAAAACTTCCTCTTTAAAACCATTTTTAAAAATAGTAGCTGAGTTTAATTTTACAAAAAATGTGTGTGTAGTTGTACTTACTTTATAAGTTTCATTAATAGAGCCACCACTAATAGTTTGCCAGTTAAAATTACTCTTAGTTGATGTATAGTTTTGTAAAAGCTGTTCTATATGTTGTTGAAGTCGTAATTTCATAACCGAAAAATACAATATAATTCAATAAAATTTAAATGTTGTATTCCATCAATACTTTTGTACTTTTATCCAGTTAATTTTATGCACTTTTGAGCACACTTAAACGATTTTTTCAAGATACTGTTATTTATGGAATTGCCGCAGTTTTACCGCGCGTAATTAATTTTTTATTAGTACGTGTTCATACGGATGCGCTTGCTGCAGATAAGTATGCTGTAAATAGTGATTTTTATATTTGGGCAGCACTTTTTGCTGTGTTGCTAACCTTTGGTATGGAAACCGCTTTTTTTAGGTTTTACAATACCGAAAAGAAAAAGGATGCTATTGTTGCTACTACTTTTATAAGTATGTTGGTGGTTGCTGTGCTTTTTGTAGTGTCAATAGGTGTTTTCTTCGACTTTTTTCAGCAATTTTTAGATTTTGAAAATAATCCGTTACGCCTAAAATTATTTATCGGAATTTTAGCATTAGACACCATTTCTATGGTGCCATTTGCCTATTTACGCGTCACCAACCGTCCCATAAAATATGCGGTTATAAAACTGATTAACGTAGGTGTGATTGTTTTGGTTAATTTATTGTTTTTAAGATATATACCTATCTTTTTAGAAGAAGGAGTTGGGTTTCCAGCATTTTTTGAAAACGCCTACAATAGTACTTCAAAAGTTAATTTTATTTTTATTGCCAATATTTTAGGAAGTGCCATTTCATTTATATTATTACTACCGTATTTATTGAAATTTAAATTCCAGTTTGATGTTCAATTGTTGAAGAAAATTTTAGCTTACAGTTGGCCAATTATGGTGGCTGGATTGGCTTATGTAATTAATGAAAATTTAGATAAATTTTTAATAAAACGAATGATTGGAGCTTATGAAATGGGAATTTATAGTGCGTGTTATAAATTGGCCATTTTTATGAATTTATACATTATGGCCTTTAGATTGGGTGCTGAACCGTTCTTTTTTAACCAAGCTTCTAAAAAAAATGCCAAGAATACGTATGCTTTAATTATGAATTATTTTGTAATTATTGGCGCGTTGGTCTTCATTGGAATTGTTGGGTATATTGATATCTTAAAGCATTTCATCAATTCAAATTATTGGGGAGCTTTAGCTATTGTTCCAATTGTATTATTGGCCAATTTATTTTTAGGAATTTATTATAATTTAGCCATTTGGTATAAGCTAACCGATAAAACACGTTACGGAATGTATTTCTCTATTATAGGAGCCGTTATTACCATTGTTTTAAACGTTTGGTTAATTCCGGTTACTGGTATTATGGCTGCTGCTTATGCAACCTTAATTGCGTATGCGAGTATGACTGTTGTATCTTATATAATTGGTAAAAAACATTATCCTATCAATTATAACCTTCAAAAAATAGCCATTTATTTAATTGCATCAGTGGTTATTTGTTGGGTTTCATTTAATTATTTTAGAGGTAATTTTTGGGTTTCCACTTTGTTAATTACTGGTTTTTCAGCAATTATTTATTTCAAAGAAAAAAAGGATTTATTGGCAATATTTAATAAAAAATAATATGAAAAACTGGGTTGCATGTTTCTTGTTTTTTTTACTCAGTTCTTTGTTATTTGGTCAGGAAACTGCTGTAAGAACACACACAGCAACTTCTAATGTTTCAATTATTGAAAAGGTATTTGTTATTCCAGAATTAAATTCAATCTCGCATAAAATTTGGGTGTATCTACCGCCTGATTATGTAACGTCTTCAAAAAAATATCCTGTAATTTATATGCACGATGCTCAAAATTTATTTGATGCAGCAACTTCGTACAGTGGTGAATGGGAAGTTGATGAAAGTTTGAATAAATTATTTAACAAAACAGGTAAAGGTTTTATTGTTGTTGCGGTTGAAAATGGGGGTGATGAACGCATTAATGAATACACTCCTTGGCTACATAAAAAATACGGTGGAGGTAAAGGCGATTTGTATATAAATTTTATTGTAAATACCTTAAAACCGTATATTGATGCAACATACCGAACAAAACCTCAGCAAAAATTTACGGGATTAATAGGAAGTTCTTTAGGTGGATTAATTTCATATTACGGTGGACTGAAATACCCAAAGGTTTTTGGTAAAATTGGTGCTTTATCTACTTCTTTTTGGTTTTCAAATGAAGTTGTTATTTTTACCAATAAAAAAGGAAACTTAAACAAGGTAAAATTAATTTTATTAGTTGGTGAAAAAGAAGGTGAAGATGTAGTTTTAGATACCAAAAATATTGAAAAACAATTGCTAGAAACAGGTTTCAAATCAAAAAATTTAAAAACTAAAGTCAATCCTGAAGGCCAACATAATGAAGCCTTTTGGAAAAGTGAATTTTCAGAAATTGTACAATGGCTTTATAACATTCAATAACTATGCAAATACAAATTATCAACAAATCAAAACACGAATTACCTAGTTACGAAACCATTGCTTCCGCAGGAATGGATTTACGTGCTAATATTTCAGAAGCAATTACATTAAAACCTTTGGAACGTACTATTATAAAAACAGGCCTGTTTATTGCTTTGCCTGTTGGTACCGAAGCGCAGGTGCGACCGCGTAGTGGTTTGGCAGCTAAAAAAGGAATTACAGTATTAAATGCGCCAGGAACTGTAGATGCAGATTACAGAGGTGAAATAGGGGTGATTTTAGTGAATATTTCTAATGAAGATTTTGTGATAAATGATGGTGAACGCATTGCGCAGTTGGTAATTGCAAAACATGAACGCGCCGAATGGGATGTTGTTGAAGTGTTAAGCGAAACTGAACGTGGCGCTGGCGGATTTGGTTCTACTGGAGTCTAAAAAACTGAATAAAAAAACCTAACAGGTTTTTAAAATCTGTTAGGTTTAGTATTAAAATATCTATAAAACCCTAGATAGTTTAGGATAACGAGTTTGAATTACAAGGCGGTAATAGCGTTGTTAATTCTGTCAATAGTTGCTTGTTTTCCAATCATTTCAGCAATATCAAAAAGGTGAGGACCTTTCATAGCTCCTACTAAACTCAATCTAAAAGGTTGCATTACTTTTCCAAAACCAATTTCTTTTGAAGTAATCCATTCCTTTACAATAGTTTCAATATTTTGAGAATTAAAATCTTCAATACCATCTAAAATAGCAACTAATTCTTGCATTAAAGCAGGTGTATCTTCTTTCCATTGTTTTTTTGAAGCTTTTGCATCGTATTCAGTTGGGTTTTCAAAAAAGAAATTACTTAAATCCCAAAAATCAGCTACAAACGTAGCGCGTTCTTTAATTAAAGAAACCACTTTTTCAGTATATTCTTTTTCTACAACAATTCCTTTTTCTGTTAAAATTTCAGCAAATAATTCGGCCAATTCAGCATTGTTTTTTTTCATCATATATTGCTGATTGAACCATTTTGTTTTATCAGGATCAAAACGAGCTCCAGATTTATTAACTCTACCTATGTCAAAAATAGCGCTTAGCTCTTCAATGCTAAATAATTCTTGTTCTGTGCCAGGATTCCATCCTAATAAAGCTAAAAAGTTAACCACCGTTTCGGCGAAATAACCATCTTCTTTATAACCTCTAGAAATAGCACCTGTTTCTTCATTTTTATAAGCTAAAGGAAATACTGGAAAACCTAACTTATCACCATCACGTTTGCTTAATTTACCTTTTCCTACTGGTTTTAAAATTAAAGGTAAATGAGCAAATTCAGGAGCATCCCATCCAAAAGCTTCGTATAAAGCAATGTGTAGTGGGAGTGAAGGCAACCATTCTTCACCACGAATTACGTGGCTAATTTCCATTAAATAGTCATCAACAATATTTGCCAAATGGTAGGTTGGCATTCCATCACTTTTAAATAAAATTTTATCATCTAAAATTTCTCTTTTAAAGCTCACATTTCCACGTATCATATCAGTTGAGGCAATTACAGCTTCTTCACCATGAATTATGGGTTCGTACATTTTAAAGCGTACTACATATTTTTCGCCATTGGCAATTCGCTGTGCAACTTCATCTTTAGTGAGTGTTAACGAATTGGTTAATTTTTCTCTGTTGTGCCAGTTGTAAATAAATGTTTTTCCTTTTTCTTCGTGATCTTTTCTGTGGAAATCTAACATTTCAGCAGTGTCAAAAGCGTAATAAGCTTTTCCGTTCGCTATTAATTCTTCAGCGTATTTCTTGTAAATTTCTTTACGTTCTGATTGACGATACGGTCCAAACTTTTCATTTTTACCTGGTCCCTCGTCAAAAGGAATATTACACCAATTTAAGGCGTCAATTATATATTGTTCTGCATTGGCAACATAGCGTGTTTGATCGGTATCTTCAATACGTAACACAAATGTACCATTGTGTTTTTTTGCAAATAAATAATTAAAAAGTGCAGTTCTTACACCGCCAATATGTAATGGTCCTGTTGGACTAGGAGCAAAGCGTACTCTTACGTTTTCCATTTTCTGAATAATTTTAGAGTGCAAAGATAATTTAACCAAAGTAATTAGGAAGTTTTAACGCAAAAAAAGGTTGTAATTTATTACAACCTTTTAAAATCTGCCCAATTTCGATTTTAGTGTCCTTTCATATTAAAAAGGTTATGTTTTGGGGACAACTAGTGTTTTTAATGAAAAACTCTATTGGTTCTCTCTATTTGAGTTTCTTGTGGTGAGTTTGACATTACTTTATTAAGTACAAATAAATTTAAAATAAATAACACAGCGAGTATTAAACCTATAATTAGTAATTTAATGTTTTTAAAATAAAGAATTTTTTTTAGTGTCATAATGATGAAATTTATAAAGTGTAAAGGTAAGAAAGCATCCAATTTTAGGATAAGGTAAAACCCTACTTATTTGGGGGGATATTTCCCCTTTTTTATTTTTTATAGCTTATAATAAAAGTTTAACTTTAGCCATCATTAAAAAATAACTATTTATGAAAATAATTACTTCAGAAGAAGCAAAAAAATTAAATGAAAATTTTATAAAAATTAAAGGTAAAGCACTTGATAAAATTGTTGAAAAAGAAACAGGTAAACCTAAAGAGAAAGATGCTATTTCCTCTTGGTTTTCATTAGACGAATTAAAAGAATACATTGCCTATGTTGAAGATCAAGGTAAAGAAAAAGACATTAATGTAAACGGTTTAAGAATTTATTTTGGATCGTATAGCAATAATGAAAAAAATAAAGAGAAAAAAGGATTGTCAACCGTATTTTTAGTGCCAACACAAGCTAAAGTAGGTGCGCTACAAAAAGATGGATTGACAAGAATTGAAGCACCATCTGATATTACGGATATTGATGGCATGAATTCAGGTGGTTTAGGTCAACCTCCAAGTGCAATTTATCCTCAGTAATAAACATTTTTCAAAAAACTCTTTATATTGGCTTTTCCTTCTGGTTCATTTTGTAGGTAACGCTTTTGGGATGAATTTCAACAAACTTTACTTTTAAAATTACTTATGTGGTTATATATATATCCTTTAATTTATTTTATTACAATATCAGTCGGATTTGTTTATTATCATAAATTTAAACAAGATGTAGCCTTAATGTTTTTTTTAGGGTTTTTAATTTATTCTTTTTTTACAGAGGTAATTGGAAACTATTGTGGACGTATTTTAGGTATAAATACCTTTTATATATATAATCTGTGGCATATAGTAAACCACTTATTTTATATGATTTTCTTTTTGTACTTAATGAAGGGCACTTTTAAGGGTAACCTTTTGAAATGGCTATTGGTTATTTACATAATTATAGTCTCTATCGATATTATTTTTATTGAAAATTTTATAACACAGGGACTTATTAATATAATGATAATTGGTAGTTTATTTGTTGTAATCTCAGTAATGTTATTTTTTATTGAATTAATAAATAGAGATGAAATATTAGAAATTCAGAAAACATTAGTCTTTTGGATAGCTATAGGTGTTTTGTTGTTTAATATTGGCTTTATTCCAATAATAATTATTGCTGAATTTATAGCTTATAGAGGTATATTTAGTTATATCATTTTAACGTTAAATATAATTATGAGTTTTTGCTTTATCACCGGTTTTATAGTAAGTAAAAAGGAATGTAATTAGTAATTTATGGAACAAACTGAAATACAACTATTGGTTTTTGTAACCACCATTATTGTTCTAATATTGGCTATCACACTAATTGTTTTCTTTTTCTATTTTCAACAAAAAAAGACCGCTTATTTAATAAAACAACGCGAAACTCAAAAGCGTTTTCAAGAAGAAATTAACAAATCTAGGTTAGAAATTCAGGAGCAAGCATTGCAAAATATAAGTTGGGAAATTCATGACAATGTTGGTCAGTTACTTTCTACAGCTAAAATGCAATTGAATATGGTGCAATTTTCCTTGCCCGAAGAAAATCAAGAAGGTATTCAGGAAACAGGAGATCTTATTGGAAAAAGTTTACAAGAACTTAGAGGTTTGGCAAAATCTTTAAATCCTGAAACTATAAAAAACAAAGGCTTACTAACTTCAATAACACAAGAAATTGAGCGTTTCAATCGTTTAAACTTTATAAATGCTTCTATTGAAGTTTCTGAAGATTATTACGATTTAAACAATGAAAAAGAAATTATTTTATTCCGAATCTTACAAGAATTTTGCAATAACACCTTAAAGTATTCTAAAGCTAAAAATTTGAACATAGTATTTAATTATTATAAAGACAACGTATTTATTGTAGCCGAAGATGATGGTGTTGGTTTTGATGTGAATGATACTTCAAAACACAAGGGAATTGGTTTGACTAATATGAAGAACAGAGGAGAGTTGATAGGTGCAACCATTGAATTAAAATCAGATATCAATAGCGGAACTAAATTATATATTAATTGCCCAAAATAATACCAATGAAAAAAATAGATGTAATAATAGTAGACGATCATATGTTATTTTCTCAGGCACTAAATAGTTTGGTGTCTAAATTTGATGAGTTTAACGTTATTAAAGTACTAAATGATGGCGCTGAAGTAGTTGATTATTTTAAAAACAACAATCCTGAACCCGATGTTATTTTAATGGATATTCAAATGCCTATTATGAATGGTATTGAGGCTGCCAATTGGTTAAAAAATAACAGACCTACTATGAAAGTAATTGCACTTTCTATGGAATGTGAAGAAGAAACAATTTTAGCAATGTTACGCGCTGGTGCTAAAGGATATTTGTTAAAAGATATTCATCCTTCGGTTTTAAAACATGCCATTAATGAAGTACATACCAACGGTTTTTATTATACCGAAAATGTTACAAGTACTTTACTTAATGCCAATACTTTGGGTCTTAATAAATCTAATATTGTTTTAAAAGATCGTGAATTAGAATTTTTGAAATTAACTTGTTCAGAATTAACGTATAAACAAATTGCCGAAAAAATGTTTTTAAGTCCTAAAACTGTTGAAAATTATAGAGAAGCTTTATTTGAAAAATTAGAAGCAAAAACACGTATCGGACTAGTTTTATACGCAATAAAGCAAAAGATAGTTATACTGTAATCAATTTTCGTTATTTTTAACCGTTCTATGGCTATAAAAATAACAACTTGAGTAATTATACATTTATACAAAAAAAACTTCATCAATTCATTCGTAAATATTATGTTAATGAATTGATTAAGGGTGTTTTATTGTTTTTTTCAATTGGGTTGTTGTATTTTATGTTTACACTGCTTGTTGAACACTTTTTTTGGCTAAAACCTACCGCCCGAACCATTTTATTTTTATTGTTTATTAGTGTTGAAGTAGCTTTAGTTGTTTTTTATATTTTGTTACCCATTTTTAAATTATGGGGTTTTCAAAAAGGAATTAATGATATTGAAGCTTCTAAAATAATTGGAAATCATTTTCCTGAGGTTAAGGATAAGTTATTGAATATGATTCAGTTACGGAATAATAAGTGCGATTCTGAATTAATAGAAGCTAGTATTGAGCAGAAATCCAGTGAGTTAAAACTAATTCCGTTTAAACGCGCTGTTGATTTTTCAACCAATAAAAAATACATTAAATATGCTTTAATACCTGTTGTTATTTGGTTGTTTGTGTATGTTTCGGGTAATACTACCATTTTTAACGAAAGTTTTTCAAGAGTGGTTCATTATCAACAGCAATACCAACCACCTGCTCCATTTTCTTTTCAGGTGTTAAACGCATCTTTTGATGTGATAGAAGGACAGCCTTTTACGTTAGAAGTTCAAACAGTTGGTGATGTAATTCCTAGCGATGCTAAAATATATTTCAACAATGAAAATTATTATTTGGAAAACTTAGGGTTTGGAAAATTTCAACATACATTTTCAAGCATTAATCAATCCTTCTTTTTTTATATTGAAGCAAATGGCGTTGTTTCTAATGCTTATAAAATTAATGCAATTGCCACACCTGTAATTACCAATTTAACTATGGTTTTAAATTACCCAGCTTATACAGGTAAAACTAATGAAGTCATAAAAAATACGGGAAATGCAATTGTTCCGCAGGGAACAAAAATAGATTGGCAAATAAATACTCACCAAACAAATCAAGTTTCATTTATTACAAAAGATGCTGTAATTAACTTCAATAAATCAACCAACGATTATTTTAGTTTTAGTAAGCGAATTTTTAAAACTGAGCACTATAAAATCAATACCTCAAACAGTCAATTAAAAAATCATGAATCATTGGCTTTTTCGGTGGAAGTAATTCCAGATGAATTGCCAACTATTTTGGTTAAGTCAGATATTGATTCCATTACACGTGGACCAGTTCAATTTGTAGGGCAATTAAGCGACGATTACGGAGTTGAAAAATTGCAATTAGTGTATTATGATAAAAACCACCCAAAATCACATAAAACACATCAAATAAATATTGTTAAAAGCTTATTTACAGACTTTTATTATGTTTTTCCTGAAGAAATTCAATTAGATGAAGGTGTGGAGTATGAGTTTTATTTTGAAGTGTTTGATAATGATCGTATTAATGGAAGTAAAAAATCTAAAAGTCAAAAATTTAGTTATTATACAAAGACAGAAAAAGAAGAAAATATTGCCTTGTTGAAAGAGCAAAAAGCAACCATTAATAGTATTTCTAAATCTCTTGAAAAGTCAAAAAGAGAAAATTCTGAATTAAAAAAGTTTCAAAATGAATTACAGCAAAAAGCTGATATCAATTGGAATGATACAAAAAAGTTAGAAGAGTTTGTAAAGCGTCAAAATCAATATCAAGAAATGTTTGAAAATCAAACCGAACAGCTTCAAGAAAATTTAAAGGATAAAAAAGTAGGTGAAGATTTAGTTGAGAAAAAGCAAGCACTTCAAAAAAGAATTGAAGAAACCAAACAACTCGCCAAACAAGAAAAATTATTGGATGAATTAAATAAGCTAACCGAAAAAATTGAAAAAGAGGATTTGGTTGATAAATTAAAAGATATTGCCAAAAAAAATAAACGAAACGAACAAAGTTTAGAACGAATTTTGGAATTAACTAAGCGGTTTTACGTTGAGCAAAAAGCAAATCAAATTTCTAAAAAATTAAAAGATTTAGGAAAAGAAGAGGAGCAACTTTCTAATGAAACTGAAGCGCTTAATTCACCAGAAAAGCAACAGGAGATTAATAAACAATTTGAGGGTATTAGAAAAGAGTTTGAAGAGTTGAATGAAATGAATGACGATTTAAAACGTCCTATGGATATTCCTAATGATGAAGATAAACTTAATGAAATTTCAGAAGATTTGGAAAAGGCTTTGGGTGAGTTGAAGCAAAATAATAATAGTAACGCTAAAAAAAGTCAGAAAAAAGCTTCAAAAAACATGCAAAAATTAGGCAAATCTATGGAGTCTTCTATGATGCAAATGGAAGGTGAAATGATAGATGAAAATATTGAAGATTTACGTAAAATTGTAGAAAATTTAATTGAGTTTTCTTTTCATCAAGAAACACTAATGGATCGTTTTTCTGGAAGTGATTTAAATAACGCAACATTTCCCGAGAGCATTAAAGAACAATATATATTAAAAGAATATTTTGAACATATTGATGATAGTTTGTATGTTCTGTCTTTGCGTTTGGTAACTATGGGGGTGAGTATTCAGAAAGAGGTTTCTAATGTGCATTACAGTATGGATAGTTCTCTAGAAAATTTTTCTGACAATAGGTTTGAACAAGGAATTTCCAATCAACATTTCGCATTAACTTCAGTAAATATTCTGGCAAATCAATTAAGTGATTTGTTAGAGAGTTTAATGAATGCTTCTGCAAGTATGGGGAAGGGTAAGGGTAAAGGTTCTAAGCCTGGTTTTGTGTTGCCTGATATTATTAAGAAGCAAGGTGAATTATCTGATCAAATGAAGAAAGGTTCTGAAAAAGGTAATAAACCAGGTGATAACAACCCTGGAGAAAATGGAATAAAACTAGGTGAAAGTAGTGAAGGAATGGGTGAGGAAATGAATGGTGAATTATATGAAATATACAAAGAGCAGGCAAAGTTAAGGCAAGCTTTGGAGGAAATGCTTGGCGATAAAAAAGGAGGTTCTAAAGGCGGAAGTGATGATGTTTTAAAGCAAATGCAAGATTTGGAAAAAGAAATGCTAGAGCAAGGTTTTACAAAAAATATTGCAGATAAAATGCTGCAATTACAGTATGAACTTTTAAAATTAGAGGATGCCGAATTAAAACAAGGGGAGGAAAAAGAACGAAAATCTGAAACAAATATTCAAACTTTTGAACAACGTGCTATTCAAAAATTAAAACTTCAAAATCAGTATTTTAATTATAATGAAATATTAAACAGACAATCATTACCTTTGCGCACTATTTATAAAAAGAAAGTACAGGAGTATTTTAAAACTGTTCAATAATATTATGATTCAATTTAATTACGAAATAGACTATAAATTAGAAGATGAAAAAGACACAGTAGCTTGGATTTCTAACTGTATTCAGTCTTATGGTTTTACAGAAGGAGAAATTAATTACATTCTTTGTGATGACGAATATTTGCTAAAATTAAATATAGAGTTTCTAGGGCACGATACTTTAACTGATATTATTAGCTTTGATTATACATTAGGGAAGTTAATTAGTGGTGATATTTTCATTTCTGTTGAAAGAGTACTTGAAAATGCTTTAAATTTAAATCAATCATTTGAAAATGAATTAAATAGGGTGATGATTCACGGTATTTTGCATTATTGTGGTTTTAAAGATAAGTCTGATGACGAAAAAGCTACAATGCGTGCAGAAGAAGACAAATGTTTAAAGTTGATAATTTCTTAATTAACGTTCCACGTGGAACACAATATGTTTATTTATGTTTAATACTGTTTATGATGTTATAGTTGTTGGTGGTGGTCATGCGGGTAGCGAAGCTGCTGCAGCAAGTGCTAATATGGGTGCAAAAACATTATTAATAACAATGAGTTTGCAAAACATTGCGCAAATGAGTTGTAACCCTGCAATGGGTGGAATTGCAAAAGGGCAAATAGTTCGAGAGATTGATGCGCTTGGTGGTTATAGTGGTATTGTTACCGATGAAACTGCTATTCAATTTAAAATGTTGAACAAATCTAAAGGTCCTGCCATGTGGAGTCCAAGAGCTCAGAGTGACCGTATGCGTTTTGCTGAAACTTGGAGAAATATGTTAGAGCATACTGAGAATGTGGATTTCTTTCAGGATATGGTAAAGGGTTTGTTGTTTGATGGTGATAAAATTGTTGGTGTGAAAACTACCTTAGGAATTGATATTAAAGCGAAGGCTGTTATCATTACCGCAGGTACTTTTTTAAATGGTTTAATCCATATTGGAGATAAAACTTTTGGTGGAGGTAGAGCGGGTGAAAGTGCTTCTGTAGGGGTTACTGAAGATTTGGTAAAAGTTGGTTTTGAAGCGGGTAGAATGAAAACAGGTACACCTCCAAGAGTTGACGGAAGATCGTTAGATTATTCTAAAATGATTGAACAACCAGGCGATGATAATCCTGAAAAGTTTTCTTATTTGTCAAGTACAAAACCGTTGGCTAATCAACGTTCTTGTTATATGAGTTATACTTCTTTAGAAGTGCATGATTTACTCAGAACAGGCTTTGATCGTTCTCCAATGTTTAATGGCAGAATACAAAGTATTGGACCTAGATACTGTCCTTCTATTGAAGATAAAATTGATCGTTTTGCATCTAAAGAAAGGCATCAAATTTTTGTTGAACCAGAAGGTTGGAATACTGTTGAGGTGTATGTAAATGGTTTTTCAACTTCGTTGCCTGAAGATGTTCAGGATAAAGCATTACGTAAAGTTGCGGGTTTTGAAAACGTGAAATTTTTCAGATATGGTTATGCTATTGAATACGACTTTTTTCCACCTACACAATTACAGCATACGCTAGAAACCAAATTGATTAAAGGATTGTATTTTGCTGGTCAAATTAACGGAACAACTGGTTATGAAGAAGCAGCTGCACAAGGTTTAATGGCGGGTATCAATGCTGCGTTAAAAATTCAAAATAGAGCCCCTTTTATATTGAAAAGAAATGAAGCTTATATTGGAGTTTTGATTGATGATTTAATCACAAAAGGAACTGAAGAGCCATATAGAATGTTTACGTCACGTGCTGAATATAGAACTTTATTGCGTCAAGATAATGCTGATTTAAGATTGACACCTTTGTCGTTTGAGATTGGTTTAGCGTCAAAAGAACGTATGGATCGTGTGATAGAAAAACAACGTAAAACAGATTTATTCGTGAAGTTTTTAATTGAGACTAGTGTAAAGCCTGAGGTGATAAATCCTATTTTAGAAGACAACAAAACGGCGCCTGTTACACAGTCTATGAAGATGTTTAAAATTGCAGCACGTCCTCAATTGAACTTTCAAGACTTGCAAAGAATACCTTCTGTTGCTGAATTTATTTTGGTGGAAAATATAGATAATGAAATTATAGAACAGACTGAAGTGCATGTAAAATATGCGGGATATATAGAGAAAGAAAAGAATCAAGCGGATAAATTAAATCGTTTAGAAAATGTATCTATTCCACCTAATTTTGATTATCATAAAGTCGCTTCGTTGTCTATTGAAGCGCGTCAGAAATTAACCAAGATTAAGCCAATTACTATTTCACAGGCAAGTAGAATTAGTGGAGTTTCACCAAGTGATATTTCTGTTTTGTTAGTGTATATGGGGCGATAAGTTTTATGTGTTCCACGTGGAACATGTGATTTTTAATTTAAAAGTTGAACAGCGTATTATTGAAATTACAATGTCATTCCTGCGGAGGCAGGAATCCAAAACAATGTTATTAGCAATAAAAAAGGAGTGTTAAACGTTCGTCTCTTCGAGTGGTTTTGCAAAGAGAATTATAAATTGAAAGAGGTAAATAATTAGCAAAACAGTATCGAGAAGAGTTTAAATTATAGACAAAAAAATGATGAAAATATTAAAGAGTAAAAGCGTTCAATAATTCGTAATTAATTAAAGCTATTTTTTTAAATGAATTCAGAAAAACACCCTTATGTAACTTGTGAAGATTATACAGTTTCAAATCAAAAATTTGATTTATTGTACAATGCGCAATACAGCATGTTAGAAACTTTTCCTAAACCAACAGGAGAAGAATTAGCATCGTATTACGAAAGTTCAGATTATATTTCACATACAGATTCAAAAGAAACACTTACAGATAAATTGTATCAAACTATAAAAAGGGTTGCTTTAAAGAATAAATTAAACCTGCTTAATTCTTTTCAAACAGAAGAAAAAAAGGTATTGGATGTTGGTTGTGGTACAGGTGAATTTTTATTAACGTGTAAAAATAATGGTTGGAATGTAGTAGGGGTAGAGCCAAATAAAAATGCGCGAGAATTAGCCATTTCAAAATTAAATGAAAACAATGCACCTAAAATAGTTTCAGAATTACAAGATATTTCTTTACAGCAATTTGATGTAATTACTTTATGGCATGTTTTAGAACATGTGCCAGATTTAAACAGTTATATTTATAAATTAAAATCGTTATTAAAACCAAATGGTGTTTTGGTAATTGCAGTTCCCAATTATAAAAGTTACGATGCTGTTTATTACAAACAATTTTGGGCTGCTTTTGATGTACCAAGACATTTATGGCATTTTTCAAAAAAATCGATTCAGTTGATATTTTCAGAATTTGATATGAAAGTTGAAACAACGCTGCCAATGAAGTTTGACTCTTTTTATGTTTCATTATTAAGTGAAAAATATAAAACAGGAAAATCAAATTTCATTAAAGCTTTTTTTATAGGTTTTGTATCAAATTTAAAAGCTTTGAGTTCAAAAGAGTATTCTTCTCTAATTTATATCCTAAAAAACATCTAAAAAGCATTTTTAAGTATTTTAAAGCGTTTTAATGATGTAGAGTATATAGAATGTATTCGTTTTTTTATAACAGCGCACACGCGGCTTATTTGAATCCTTTTTCAATAGAAGATAGTTATTGTTGTGATTTTTAGTATAAATAAACGTAATACTGATAATTATTACTTTCGGCTTTGATATTTGTTACTATATTCGCCAAAAAATAAATCTCAATCTTAAAATTTAAAAAATGAAAAAATTATTATTAGTTGTCGTTGCTATTGTGCTTGTATCATGTAGTCAAACCAAAATTGCTTATATTGATGTTGCTGATGTAATGAGCGAATACAAAGCAATGATTGCTTTAGAAACTGAAATGACAGCGAAGCAACAACAAGTAGCCGGACAATTACAAGCTTCACAAGCTGCTTTTCAAACTAAAGTTCAAGAGTATTACAAAAATGCTCCAAGTATGTCTGCTTCAAAAAAACAAACAACTGAACAAGCTTTACAACAAGAAGGACAACAATTACAAGGTCAACAACAACAAGCATCTCAAATGTTAGAGCAAGAAAACATTACTAAAAGTGAGGTTTTAATTAAAACAATTGATAGTATTGTTGCTGATTATTCTAAATCTAAAGGTTTTGGTATTGTTTTAGGAACTCAAGGAAATGGAACCGTAATGTATGGTGATGATGCCTTAAATATTACAAGTGATGTAGTAGCAATTTTAAATGCTGATTTTGATGCGGCAGAAGAGGTGGCAGCAGAAGTTGTTGAAGAAACTCCTGCAGAGTAATATTAAAACAACTATAGTTGGATCCTCGTTTTCACGAGAATGAAATCTATAAAAAAGCTGTCTAAAAAGTAGTTTGAAAACCGTCATTCTGAACTTGTTTCAGAATCTCACCATATTGATGATTAATCATTATGAGAACCTGAAACAAGTTCAGGTTGACCAAATTTTTACTTTTTAGACAGCTTTTTTTATGACTTAGATTTAGCTCCTGAAAATTGATGTTCTTTTATTTTAAACAACACATTAAATGTGGTTAAACTACCGTAAATACGTGTTATGTATTGCTGTAAATCTACCTTGTCTTGATCGTCTAATTTACTAGCGTTTATTTTTTGTTCCATAACTCTAACGCGATCGCGCACCATTACAATTTTATGAAAAAAGGTTTCCATAGGAATTTCTTTGCTTTGTAAATTGGTGTCTTTTGGTTCTAAAATTAATTTTCCGCCTTTCCATTTATCAGCAATCGGAATGACCTCTGAAATATCCGACCATTGTTTTAGCATATTTTTTAGTGTAGTTTCAACTTCAAAAAAGCTAATGGTATCAACTTCATCTTCAACAGCTTCAATAACTTCAAATTCACTGTTTAGATCAATAGTTTCTAGGCCGTTTTCAATAAAAGTAACCCAATAATGTTTGGAGGTTACGTTGGTTACAACACCCATACCAAATTCTGGGTGATTTATGCGCGAGCTAATTCCTAAAATTCTCATAATCAGTATATTAATTTAGTAAATAAATACCTATAATGTTCAATATAAAGTAAACCGTAATGTTCATTGCGCCAGGATAATCTTTCGCAATGCGTTGTCCAGCTAAAAATTGTAATAATGTAAGTGCTGAAATTTCCATCCCAATAGTTGCAATAAAAGTTGTGTCTTCGATCACTAAAAAATACAAGCCTAAACTAATAAAAATAAGTGCTCCAATTTCAAAAAGCACAATATGCAACAAGAGTAAAGAAATCATTTTATGTAGAATTGTATTTTTAAAATGATTGGAATAATAAGCTACAGTTCCTTTCCAGTCACTTATTTTTTCTAAAACCGACATAAAATACGTGATTATAAAAAAAAGTAATACGAGAATTGCAGCCGAATTTTGATTGAAAAGTGACATTTATGATTGTTCTTTTGAATGAAGTAATCGTGTTAATTTTATAGATAAATCCAGTAAAATTATTTTAGGATTTCCGTTTCGTTCTATATGATAAATAGCGTCGTTTAATTCCTTATTTATTTCCATAATATTTCCACTATGAATAAAAGGTGCAAAATTTTCTAATTTAAAACCAGGAGATTTTGGTTCTAAAAACACCAAAGGTTCAGCGTTATAATTCAGCAATAAAGCTTGTCTAAAAAATTGCAAACAGTAATTTAAAAAACGTTTTTGAGTTTCTCTTCCGCTTTTAGCAATGGTTTCGCTCCATTCAATTAAATCTTGAATTACTGCAGCATTTCCTTTTGCTTTAAAGGCAGCTCGTACCCAAACAATAAACCACTGTTCAAACTGTTCGTCTGAATTATCGTTGTGTAATAAATGTAATGCTTTGTTAAAATTTCCGTCGGCTTGGTGCGCAATTTGTGCAGCAATTGGCGGATCGGTTCCTTCTAATGCTACTAAGCCTTTTGTAATATCAGTTTCAGAAAGCAATGGAAATTGTAATATTTGACACCGTGATTTTATGGTGGTAATTAACTGGTCTTCATCTTCGGCAGTTAAAATAAATACTGTTTTTTCAGGTGGTTCTTCTAAGAGTTTTAATAATTTATTGGCAGCTGAAGTGTTCATTTTATCAGCCATCCAAATAATCATTATTTTATAACCACCTTCGTAACTTTTAAGTTTTAAACTTTTTACAATTTCTTCAGCTTCATCAACACCTATTTGACCTTGTTTGTTTTCAATACCAATAGATTGCAACCACTCAAATAAATTTCCATAAGGATGATCGGTAACAAATTGGCGCCATTCTTCTAAAAAATTATTACTTACAGGTTTGCTTTTAATTTTGTCGTTTGAAGCCACAGGAAACGCAAAATGTAAATCGGGATGCATTAATTTAGAACATTTTATTGCACAAGTTTCTTTATCGTTGCTAGTGCTGCACAAAATATATTGCGCATAAGCAATTGCCATAGATAACACACCAGCACCTTCTTTTCCTATAAATAGTTGCGCATGAGAAACTCTACCATTATCGGTAGATTTCATTAAATGATTTTTTAAATGTTCTTGCCCTAAAATATCCGAAAATTCCATTAAAGCGAAAGTAAACAATTTTTCAATTTTTTAGATTGTTTCTGCTTTCAATATTTTTAATGAAACTTAATTCAGTGTTAATTCTTCAAAAAATAATAATTCATTATATAATTGTTAGTTAAAAGGGTTATTGATTGAGGACTAGTATGTTGTATTTAAAATATATTATGAATAGTACATGAAATCGCTTTCGTAAAAAACTGTAAACGTTCTATGAAATTAATTTATATTTGTAGAACAAAATAAAATATAATGAAAACAATACAAGACATAGATTTTAAAGGTAAAAAAGCCTTAGTTCGTGTAGATTTTAATGTTCCTTTAGATGAAGATTTTAATGTAACAGATGCAACAAGAATTCAAGCAGCAAAACCAACTATTATTAAAATATTAGAAGACGGTGGTGCAGTTGTTTTAATGTCGCATTTAGGACGACCAAAAGGAGTTGAGGATAAATATTCTTTAAAACATATTACAGAAAAAGTTTCTGAAATAATTGGTGTTGATGTGAAATTTTCTTCAGACTGTGTTGGAGAAGAAGCTGAAAAAGCTGCTCAAGACCTACAAATGGGTGAGGTATTGGTATTAGAAAATTTACGTTTTCATCCTGAAGAAAAATCAGGAGATGTTGCTTTTGCTGAACAATTATCAAAATTAGGTGATGTTTATGTAAACGATGCTTTTGGTACAGCTCACAGAGCACACGCTTCAACAACTATTGTAGCACAATTTTTTCCTGAAGATAAATGTTTTGGAAGTTTATTGGCACAAGAAATTGTAAGCTTAAAAAAGATTTTAGAAGAAGGTGAAAAACCAGTTTTAGCAATTTTAGGAGGTGCAAAAGTATCTTCAAAAATTACTGTTATCGAAAATATTTTAGACAAAGTTGATCACTTAATTATTGGTGGTGGAATGAGTTTTACATTTATTAAAGCACAAGGCGGAAGCGTTGGAGATTCTATTTGTGAAGATGACAAACAAGAATTGGCTTTAGAAATTTTAAAACAAGCAAAAGAAAAAGGGGTGCAAGTGCATATTCCTGTTGATGTTGTTGCTGCTGATGCTTTTAGCAACGATGCTAATACACAAGTTTGTGATATTAACAATATTCCTGATGGTTGGCAAGGACTTGACGCCGGACCAAAATCAAGAGAATTATTTGACGCAGTAGTAAACGAATCTAAAACCATTCTTTGGAATGGTCCTTTAGGTGTTTTTGAAATGGAATCTTTTGCAGCTGGTACAATTGCTTTAGGAAACTCTATTGCAAATGCAACTAAAAACGGAACATTCTCACTTGTTGGTGGTGGAGATTCTGTTGCAGCAGTAAAACAATTCGGTTTTGCTGATAAAGTAAGTTATGTTTCTACCGGTGGTGGAGCAATGTTAGAAAGCTTAGAAGGTAAAACGTTACCAGGAATTGAAGCTATTTTAAAATAAGCTTTACCCTAAAAAAGAACGTCATGCTGAACTTGTTTCAGCATCTCATGATAATATAAAAACCATTTTCTATGTATTTAGAAAATGGTTTTTTACAATATAGAAATTCATTAAAAAACGTATACCATGAAATTAAATTTACTAAAAGAATTTAAAGAGTTTGCAGTTAAGGGTAATATGATTGATATTGCGATTGGAGTAATCATAGGAACAGCATTTAATAAGGTTGTAGATGTGTTAATAAAAGAAGTTTTTCTTCCACCTCTTTCTTATTTAACTAATGGAACTAATTGGGAAAATAAGCGATGGATTTTAAGAGAAGCTGTTATTGAAAATGGCATTGCAAAACCCGAAGAAATAGCAATTGGATATGGAAAATTGTTTGAAGTACTAGTTGATTTTCTAATTATTGGAGTTACCGTTTTTTTAGTAGTTAAGTTTATGAATATCATACGTAATAAATCTCAAGATCCTAAAAATGAAACAGTTGCTACGCCCAAAGATATTGAGCTGTTAAATAGAATTACCGAGCTTCTTGAAAAACAAGTTGAGATGGCTGAACAAAAAGAAGTCAAAAAAAAATAAAACGCTACGAGAACAAACATATCTAAACTGTAATTATATTACTAATCAGTTGTTTAGTTTTTTTACATTTGAACATAAATAAAATTAAAAATGAAATATTCAAACATTCCAAATACCAATATAAAAGTTAGTAAAATTTGTTTAGGAACTATGACTTTTGGTCAGCAAAATACGGAACAAGAAGCACATGAACAATTAAACTATGCAGTTGAACAAGGTGTAAATTTTATTGATACTGCCGAAATGTATTCGGTGCCTCCAAGTAAAGAAACCCAAGGAAATTCAGAAAAATGTATTGGTTCTTGGTTAAAACATCAAAAAAGAGAAAACATAGTTGTAGCGTCAAAAGTAACCGGACCTAGCGATTTTTTTGGTTATGTACGTGATAATTTAGGCTTTTCAAAACCTGCAATTTTAGACGCTTTAGATAACAGTTTACAACGCTTACAAACCGATTATGTAGATGTGTACCAACTGCATTGGCCAGATAGAAATGTGCCAATGTTTGGGCAACGCAACTACAAGCACAACCCAAATGAACAATGGGAAGACAATGTAAACGAAGTTATTGAAACCTTAGACGGATTGGTAAAACAAGGTAAAATTCGTCACTATGGCGTTTCTAACGAAAGCTCTTGGGGTGTAATGCATCATTTAAGTAAAAGTACGCAACATAATTTAACCCGTTGTAAAACCATCCAAAATCCGTATTCGTTATTAAACAGATTGTTTGAAATTAACTTGGCCGAAGTATCCATGAGAGAAAAAGTAGGTTTATTAGCCTATTCTCCATTAGCGTTTGGTGTACTTACAGGTAAGTATTTAAACGGACAATTACCTGAAAAATCTAGGATTAAATTATTTCCACAGTATAGTCGATATAATAGCGAACAATGTACTTTTTTAACGCAAAAATATTCGGATCTGTCAACTCAATTAAACATTTCATTAACCCAGCTTTCTTTAGCATTCATAAACCACCAACCCTTTTTAACAGGAAATATTATTGGAGCAACAACATTGGAGCAATTAAAAGAAAACATTGGCAGTATTCACGTGGAACTTTCAGAAGAAACATTGCTAAAGATTGATGAAATTCAAGCGTTACAACCCAATCCGGCACCTTAATTTAGTCTAAACATTTGGGCGTTCCCCATTGGGTCAGGCTGTCATTATTCGCTTCTTTTAGGTTTTTTAAACATAAAAAGAGCTCAAACTTAGAACTGGTACTGAGCTCAGTCGAAGTGTTCCATATTTAACACAAACGCCTAATAAATAGATAATTAAACTATTTTTAATGCTAGTTTTTATTTATTCATAATTTATGTAAAAAGAAGGTTAATGGTTGTTTAATCAGGGCCCTTTTTAATAAAAGATAAAAACATCTTAATAACTGATATTAATCATAATATATATTATTTTAATGTTCTTTTTTTGTATTTAAATTAACTAAATCAAACAATAATGAAAACTAAACACTTATTATTACTAATTGTAGTACTTGTCTCTTCAAAAATGGTAGCGCAATTTACACTAAGCGGAGAATTTAGACCTCGTACCGAATTTAGAAATGGATTCAAAACATTAAGACCAAATGACGCTGACCCAGCATTATTTACTTCACAACGTGTACGTTTAAATACAAAATTTGCTACTGAAACTTACACATTTTATGTAAGTATTCAAGACATTAGAGTTTGGGGTGATGTAAAGCAATTAAACACCGCGGATAAAAATGGCCTAGCAATACATGAAGCCTGGGGATTGGTAAATTTTGAAGGAATGTCTTTAAAAGCAGGTCGACAAGAAATAGTGTACGATGATCATCGTATGTTTGGTAATGTAGGTTGGGCACAACAAGCAAGAAGCCATGATGCACTTTTACTATCTTTTGGTAAAAGCTTTAAATTAGATGTAGGTTTAGCATTTAATCAAGATGGTGAAGCATTATTTGATAATACCTACACAACAGCAGGTAGTTATAAAGCAATGCAATATGCTTGGTTCAATAAAAAATGGGATAATTTTGCGTTAAGTTTATTATTCCTAAACAACGGTTTACAATATATTGATGTTGTTGATAGTGCTAACAATGAAATTCGTTACAGTCAAACATTAGGTTCTCATTTAAAATATAAAATTACGGATAATTTAAATGCAGTCGCAAACCTATACTACCAAGCAGGAAACGATGTTGCAAAAAGAGATGTAAATGCATTTTTAGTTGGATTAGATTTAGGCTATAAAGCATCAAATACATGGAGTTTTGGCCTTGGTTTTGAAATGCAATCAGGTAACGATTTTGATGGAGATGCTTCAAAAAATAAAGCCTTTTCTCCATTTTATGGTACCAATCATAAATTCAATGGTTTTATGGATTATTTTTATGTTGGTAACCATTTCAACAGTACAGGTTTAATTGATGTTTTTGGAAAAATTTCTGCAAATTTGGGTGAAAAATCTAATTTGTCATTATTTATTCATAACTTCACTTCTTACGCTGAAGTTGCTAATGGTGTTGAAAAACAGTTGGGTACAGAGCTAGATTTAGTGTATGGCTATAAACTTTCAAAAGATATTTCACTAGCTGCAGGGTATTCTCAAATGTTTGCTTCAGAAGGAATGGAATATCTAAAAAATAATTTTGACGGAAATTCAAACAATTGGGCGTGGTTAATGTTAACCATTAAGCCTACGTTATTTAGTAATTAATTTTTTATTCTATGAAAAAATTATTTCGAGCATTAATTCCCCCCAAAGAATGGCGGTTACCAGTAATTATTTTATTGGGTGCTATTTGTGGGTTAGGCATGTATGCAATGGTGGAGTCTAAGGCAATTTCTTATTTGTCTGACGATCCAAAAACCTGTGCAAACTGTCATGTAATGACACCGCAATACACCACTTGGCAAAATAGCTCGCATCGCCAATGGGCAAGTTGTAACGACTGTCACGTGCCGCAAGACAATGTATTTAAAAAGTATTTTTTTAAAGCAAAAGACGGCTTGTATCATGCTTCAGTTTTTACCTCGCGTACCGAGCCAGAGGTAATTAGAATGCACGAAGCAGGTGATAAAGTGGTTCAAAGTAACTGTATTCGTTGTCATGGAGATCAAGTTGTAGATGCCAGAACAGAAAGTTTGGTTGAAGATCATTACGAAAACAGAACTACCAGAAAATGTTGGAGCTGTCATCAAGAAGTTCCACACGGAAGCATACACAGTTTATCTTCAGTAAAATATTACGGAAAAATTGATGAAAAACACAATGCTACAGTACCAGATTGGTTAAAATCATATTTAAAAGAATCAGATAATAAAAAGGATAAAAAAGATGAGTAATATAAGAAAACCTTGGAAAAATTGGGTGCTATTTTTAGCGTCTTTAGTAATTGTGTTTTTGTTAGGGCTATTAGTTTCTTCAATAACAGAACGTAAAATGGAGGCAAAATTTGCATATACTCCAATGACGAAAATTAACAAGTTAGAACCTAGAAACGAAGTTTGGGGCGAAAACTTTCCACGTGAATTTCAATCGTATTATAAAACGGCCGATACTACATTTCGTTCAAAATATAATGGAAGTGCAATGATTGATATGTTAGAAGAAGATCCACGTTTAGTGGTACTTTGGGCGGGATATGGTTTTGCAAAAGATTACAATCAAGGTCGTGGTCACGTATATGCTATTGATGATATTAGAAATACCTTAAGAACAGGTGGACCAACAGGACCAGATGATGGGCCAATGCCAGCAACTTGTTGGACGTGTAAATCTCCTGATGTTCCACGTTTAATTAATGAAATTGGTGTTGATGCTTATTACAAAGGAAAATGGGCTGGTAAAGGAGAGGAAATTGTAAACCCAATTGGCTGTGCAAACTGTCATGATGAAAAATCAATGCGTCTTACCATTACACAACCTGCTTTAATTGAAGCTTTTGAGCGTCAAGGAAAAGATATTACAGAGTCTTCTCATAATGATATGCGTTCTTTAGTGTGTGCACAATGTCACGTTGAGTACTATTTCAACAAAAATTTACCAGACAAAAAAGGAATTCCTTACTTAGTTTTTCCTTGGGATGATGGACAAAAAGTTGAAGATATGGAAAAATATTACGACAATATAGGATTTAGCGATTGGACACATGCCATTAGTAAAGCGCCTATGTTAAAAGCACAACATCCAGGGTACGAAGTTTACAAAATGGGTATTCACGGACAAAGAGGTGTTTCTTGTGCCGATTGCCATATGCCTTATAAAACTGAAGGTGGACAAAAATTTACAGATCACCATATCCAATCTCCTTTAAACAATGTGGCTAATTCTTGTCAGGTTTGTCATAGAGAAGAAAAAGATGAGTTAATTAAAAATGTATTTGATAACCAAGATCGTATTATTGAAAACCGTGATCAATTAGAGCGTTTATTAGTACGTGCTCACGTTGAAGCTGGTAAATGTTGGGAGTTAGGTGCTACTGAAGCGCAAATGAAAGATATTTTACACGGTATTCGTTTAGGACAATGGCGTTGGGATTATGCAGCGGCATCACACGGTGGTTCGTTCCATGCACCTGTTGAATTGGGTAGAGTTGTTGGTAAAGGAATTGATATTACACAAGAAACCAGAATTAAATTAGCAAAACTGTTAATGGAATTAGGTTTTAAAGGTGATGTTCCTTATCCAAATATTGAAACAAAAGCTGCAGCGCAAGAGTTTATAGGTTTGCCTATAGAAAAATTAGAAGCCGACAAAGCTAAATTCAAAGAAGAATTGTTACCAAAATGGAAAGAAGCTGCTGCAAAAAGAGAAGCAACTTACTAACATAGAATCGTATTATTAGATATGAATATTGAAAGATGAGTATTGAGAAAAGTAAATCTCAATACTCATTTTTTTTAGCTATTAAAAATCAAATTGTATATTCGCTTTTAGGTAATCCAAATAATAAGGGATTTACAATATTTCACATATTCTCACCAACAATTAAAAACTAAAAACTAAAAAACCATTCCTAACTACCAACTAACATGAGTGAAAATAATAGTAACATTCAACGTAATCTTTGGGAAAATCCCTGGGGTTATATTGAATCTTTTTTTATAGGGTTTGGTTTAATGCTTACAGGCTTTTTAATTGAGGCTTTTGTAACAACAAACGGCAATATATTTACAATAAAATATCCGTATAATGTAATTGCATTGGCGGGTTACATTATTGTATTGTTTATTTGCTATAAATGGTTTACTTCAAGTCAAGTTATTCGGTGGTTAACAAAAGTTCCTGCATCTATTTCAAGTATTGTATTAATTACAATTTTGGTTATGATTATGGGAACCGTGCCTCAAGTTCCTTCAACAAATAATTTTATTAATAAGTTTGGGTTAAATCATATCACAACCAACTGGGCATTCCTATTAATTTTATTTCAATTTTTAACCTGTTTAGGACTCGTTTCAATCAAAAGAATATTACAATTTAAATGGGATAACTTTGGTTTTGTTTTAAATCATGTAGGTTTATTTTTAGCACTTACAGCAGGTGTTTTAGGTTCGGGAGATTTGCAACGATTATCAATAAATGTGTATGAAGGAAAACCAAGTTGGATTGCAACTGATGCTGAACGAAATGAAGTTGAATTGCCTTTTGCCTTTTATTTAAAAGACTTTTTAATTGAAGAATACAACCCTAAATTAGCGTTGGTTGACAATAGCACAGGAAGTATTTCGCATAACGATGGCAAAAATTTATACCTAGTTGAAAAAGGCGAAACCTATTATTTTAACAACTTTGAAGTAACCATTGAAAATTATTTGCCAAATGCCATTCGTTTTGGAATGCGTTACGAACCAGTAAATGAACAGGGATCGCCACCAGCAGCCTACATTTCAGTGAAAAATATTGAAAACGATTCAATTCAAAAAGCTTGGATAAGTAGTGGAAGTTTTAGATATCCATACGAATCCTTAAAAATTAGTGAAGCATATTCTATGGTAATGACCATACCTGAGGCTAAGAAATTTAGTTCAGATATTGATATTTTAACAAAAGATGGCGAACGTATAAGTACCATTTTAGAAGTAAATAAAGCATTCAAATACAAAGGATGGAAAATATACCAGCTAAGCTACGACGATAAAATGGGGAAATGGAGTAATTTAAGCGTTTTAGAGCTTGTTAAAGACCCGTGGCTCCCTTTGATATATTTAGGTATTTTTATGATGATTGCAGGTGCTATTTATATGTTTTGGGTAGGTAATAAAATAACTAAAAACGAAAACGAATGACTTGGATAGATTTTCCTTTTTATAGCTCAATAACCGCATTTTTGTGGATAACAGGCCTTGTATTTTTATTTATTTCTTATAAAAAGCAAGCCATCACCAAAATAGCACACATTTTATTTATGGCAGGCTGGGCTGTACTAATTACATTCGTAATAAAATTATGGATAGAATTAGACAGGCCTCCAATGCGAACTTTGGGTGAAACCCGTTTATGGTACGCTACATTTTTACCTGCAATTGGTTTTTTAACCTACATTCGTTGGAAATACAAATGGTTTTTAGCCTATAGCATACTTATGGCAACGATGTTTTTAACCATTAATTATTTAAATCCCGAAACCTATTCAAAAACCTTAATGCCCGCATTGCAAAGTCCATGGTTTATACCACACGTGTTGGTGTATTTATTTTCTTATGCTGTATTAACCGCATCAAGCGTTGTTGCCATCAAAGGATGGTATGATAGTTACAAAGGAAATTTCAACATAGAAAGCTTAAAACTTGCCGACAATTTAGTATACATAGGTTTTGCTTTTTTAACCTTAGGGTTGCTTTTTGGTGCTTTATGGGCAAAAGAAGCTTGGGGGCATTATTGGACCTGGGATCCAAAAGAAATTTGGGCATTTTTAACTTGGATGGGCTATTTAATTTACATTCATTACCGCTATTTTCACAGTCATAAAACCAAGCAAGCATTAACTATTTTGGCATTGGCATTTGTGGTGTTACTAGTTTGTTGGTTTGGCGTAAACTATTTACCGGTAGCCAATACAAGTGTGCATACCTATACGCAATATTAAAACCAATATTTATGGAATATTTTACATTAGCAAGAGTTTTACACGTAGTAGCAGTTGTTTTGTGGATTGGCGGTGTTTCAATGGTAACAACGGTAATTATTCCGGCAGTAAAAAAAATGAAATCAAAAGAAGAGCAAATAGAAACCTTTGAAAAAATTGAAGGAAGATTTGCCATACAAGCAAAAATAACCACACTTATTACCGCAATTACTGGTTTTTATATGGTATATGTATTGGACGCTTGGTACCGCTTTTTAGAGCCTCGTTTTTGGTGGTTTCACGCTATGGTAATTGTATGGGTACTTTTTACGGTAGTTTTATACATTTTAGAACCTTTTGTATTACACAAACTATTTAAAAAATACGCAAACCAAAACCCCGAAAAAACCTTTAAGATTATGCACAGAGCACACTGGTTTTTATTGTTGTTAAGCTTAATAACCATTGTAGGAGCAGTTGCAGGTTGCCACGGATGGTTTTTCTTTTAAATTCATTTTATTTGGGCGTTTCCCTTCGGGTCAGGCTGTCATTACTCGCTTTTTTTAGTTTTATTTTAAACTAAAAAAGAGCTCAAACATGCCATTCCATCCTTAACGTAAAAAATAATAGCAAGCCTAACAGGTTAATTAAACCAATTAGGTTTTTAATTTTTCAGCTTCAAAACAAACTGTATTTTAGTTTCTGTGTATTTTATAATATCTAAAAACAATTAATTATAATCCCAACCTAAAGTAGTTTGAAACGTATAATCTCCTTTTGTAGCACCAGTTACGGGCTGATTGTCAAAGTTGTAAGTTAAACCAGATTTTATATATATGCTAGAAGTAATGTCGTATTTTAAGTTAAATTTATAATCAAAACGCACCCTTCCTTTTTCAGTTAAACTGGGTGATAAAGTAGCGGAAGTAAGAATACTAAAATCACCAATATCATATTTATTTAATTCCGCAGAAAAATAAGATTCTAAACTGCTTTTACTATCACTTGAACTCGTATAAGATTCATTATTAAAAGCTAAACCAGCTCCAGTTCCAAAATAAAGATTATTGGTTTTTGTCACAAAATAACCAGCACCTAAACTTCCTGTTGTACGTAATTTTAATTGTTGATCACTATTAGATAATAAATCAATAGCACCAGACAAGTACCAATCTTTAAGTAAAAAACGTTGTACATTTATGTTAGCTTCATACCTACTAATATCATCGGTATTGTCTTGCCTACTATAAACCAAGTGAAATGAGTTTAAAAAATTCCATTTAGATGCTTTATAATTAATTTTGGCATTCATAGTTAGCTGTTTGAAATTGTTGGCCTTTGTGAGCGAAAAACCGGTGTCAAATGCTAATTCTATTCGTTTTAAAAAAGAACCACTAGTAAACGGATCTAGCGAAGTAATTTTGTTTAAACTTGTTTTTATGGTTTTACCTTGATGAACTAAAATAACATCTTTCGTATTTATAGAATCAGAATGAATAGAAGTATTAAATCTTCTTCCATCAGTCAAAGTCATAATAAATTCTCTTTTACTATAAATTTCTTTTACTTTCCACCACTTAATTTTAAAATCACTATCGCTATAAGGAGTTTTAAAAACAAGCACACTTTGGTCCATACTTTTAACTTCTCCAATTAAAATTTGGTTACTAGCCAATTTTATGGAATCTTTTTGAGAAAACCCATAAAAACTTAGCATTAAAAATAAAAGAGAAACAGTTATTTTTTTAAACATATTTTTGTAGCGTAACTATTTACGTTGTTAAAAATACATTTTTTCTTTTAAAAAGGAAAAATTAAATTAATAGCCAATCTTTTCACGAACTCTTTTAAGTACTTCACCAGCAACAGCTTTTGCTTTTGTAGCACCAATAGCTAAGGCTTTGTCAATTTCTTCTAGGTTTTCCATAAAATAGTTATAACGAGCTCTTTCTTCAGAGAATTTATCAACTAAAAGTTCATAAAAAGCTTGTTTTGCGTGTCCGTAGCCGTAATTTCCACCTTCATAATTTGCTCTCATTTCAGCAATTTGTGCTACCGAAGCTAATAATTTATACAAGGCAAATAAGTTACAAGTGTCAGGGTTTTTAGGGTCTTCTAACGGCGTAGAATCTGTTTGAATTTTCATTATTTGTTTGCGCAATTGCTTGTCTGGCAAAAACAAATTGATAATATTTCCGCTCGATTTACTCATTTTTCCTCCATCAGTTCCTGGAACCCACATGGTTCCTTCTTGTATTTTTGCTTCTGGCGGAACCAAGGTTTCTCCCATTTGATGGTTGAAACGATTGGCAACATCACGTGTAATTTCTAAATGTTGTAATTGATCTTTTCCAACAGGAACAACTTCAGCATCATATAATAAAATATCTGCAGCCATTAGCATTGGATAGCCAAATAAACCTGCGTTTACATCTTCCAATCTATCTGCTTTGTCTTTAAAACTATGTGCTAAAGTCAAACGTTGGTAAGGAAAAAAGCAACTTAAATACCAAGAAAGTTCCGTTGTTTCAGGAATATCACTTTGTCTATAAAAAACAGTTTTAGTCACATCTAAGCCAAAAGCAAGCCAAGTTGCGGCTGTGCTATACGTATTTGCCCGTAATTCTTCACCGTTTTTTATTTGGGTTAAAGAGTGCATATCAGCAATAAATAAAAATGATTCATTTGCAGGATTATTAGCCATTTCAATAGCTGGTATAATTGCGCCTAATAAGTTTCCTAAGTGTGGTGTTCCGGTACTTTGTACTCCGGTTAAAATTCTTGCCATTTAATTGTTGTTTACTTTCCGCAAAAGTACATATTTCAACCGCATAAAAAAAGCGGCAATTACCGCTTTAAATCTATTTTTTCTTAATAGCGCCTGCAATTGCTAAAATAACTACCGCACCAATAACGCCTTCTAATAAATCTCCAAAAGTACCATTTAAAATTACAATCCCTAAAAAACCAAAAATCCAACTACCTACCAATCCACCAATAATTCCCAATAAAATGTTTTTAATAATACCATAGCCGCCGCCTTTCATAATTGTTCCGGCTAGCCAACCTGCAATTCCTCCAATAATAATTGAGTAAATCATAATTTTACATGTAAAAAGTTAATATGCGATGAAATTAACAAAATAAAAACGAAAAGTGCAGCTAAATTTTTACATTTGATGCTTATGAAAATTTTTAAATTCATTTTTTACATAGTTTGGCGATGCTGGTTTTACGGTTGGGTATTGTTTACAATAATTCCAATTTTCCCTGTATTACTAGTTGTTACATCATCAGATAAATTGTATCCAGTATTTTTTAAAATAACACAGGCTTGGGCAAATACCATTCTTTTTGTCATGGGTTTTAAAGTAAGTTTGTTTGAAGAGGAAAAATTAGATGATAATAAGAGCTATATTTTTTGCCCAAATCATACTTCTATGATTGATATCATGCTTATGCTTTCAATAGCTAAAAATCCGTTTGTTTTTGTTGGAAAAAAAGAACTAACTAAACTTCCAATTTTTGGATTCTTTTACAAACGAACCTGTATTATTGTAGATAGAAATAACAGTAAAAGTAGAACAGCTGTTTTTGATGCAGTAAGAAAAAGATTAAGCAACGGATTGGATGTTTGTATTTTCCCTGAAGGTCTAGTTCCTGATGATGAATCTATAGTGTTGAACGAGTTTAAAAAAGGCGCTTTTAGATTGGCAATTGAGCACCAAATTCCTATTGTACCAATTAGTTTTTACGATTGTAAAAAAAGATTTTCATACACTTTTTTTAGTGGTAGCCCAGGGAAGTTAAGAGTCAAAATTCATGCATTTATTTATACGGAAGGTTTATCTTTAAAAGAGTGCGCTGCGTTAAAAAACAAAACTTTCAATTTACTTTATAACGATTTAATTTCCGACGAGAAATTACAACAACAACGTAATTAATTTGGTTCAACATTGTTTAACAATTATGAAAAAGAAGAACATCACTTATTACGATCCAAAAGAGGAAAAATTAAACGTAGTTTCTCATTTTATAGGCCTTATTTTAAGTGTAATCGCTTTAATTTTATTAGTTGCTTATGCACTTAATTATGGAAATAGTTGGCATGTAATAAGTTTTTCAATTTACGGTGCTAGTTTAATTGTGTTGTATTCGGCATCAACAATGTATCATTATGTTCAAACGCCTAGTTTACGTCAAAAATTAAACATTTTTGATCATTCAGCAATTTACATTTTAATAGCAGGTACTTATACGCCTTTTACCTTGGTGGTTTTAAAAGGTTGGGTTGGGTGGACCATTTTTGGAGTTTCGTGGGCGTTGGCCATTTTTGGGGTTATTTTCAAATTATATTACACCGGTAAATACGATAAAATTTCAACCATAGCCTATGTTTTAATGGGTTGGTTAATTGTTTTTGCAATAAAACCCTTGGTCAACAATTTTCCTATTGAAGGTTTGTTGTGGTTATTAGCTGGCGGACTCTTTTACACAGTTGGCGCTATTTTATACAGTATAAAAAGCATAAAATACAACCATGCCATTTTTCATATTTTTGTATTATTAGGAAGTTTCTCTCACTTTATGGCCGTATTTTTTTACGTATTGCCTATTCATAAAAATTAAACAACGTTTTTTTAATTATCTCCTTGTTTTTTAGTATTTTCAATGAAAATTTGCTGAATTTTAAAAACCTTCATTTATGAAACTTCGTTATGTATTAATCGCTCTAACTTTTAGTGTGCTTTTATTTTCTTGTAAAAAAGAAACTCCGCAAGAATCAACCAATAATTTATTTCAATTTAAAGAGTATATAAATTACACCACATCAGGCGTAGTTTCAATTGCTGAACCTATTAGAATTGATTTAGCAAAAGAAGTTGAATCTTGGGAGTCAAATCAAGAAATTGAAACGGATTTAATAACAATTAGTCCAAGTATAAATGGAAAATTATCAGCCTTAAATACACGAAGTTTATTATTTCAACCTTCAAAAAATTTACAACCAAATACGGAATATACTGTAACCGTGAAATTAGGTGAAATGTATGCAAACATTCCTTCAAAATATAAAACCTATACCTTTAAGTTTAAAACTATAGCACAAAATTTTGCCGTTGCAACTACCAATTTTCAATCGTATAATAAAGAGTGGCAATACATTGAAGGTAGCATTAAAACAGCCGATGTTTTAGCGTTTGAAAAAGTAAAAACTATTATTTCAGCAACACAAAAAAATAAAAACTTGGCTATAAAATGGAAAGAGTCAGACTCAATTCATACAAATTTTAGCTTCAAAATTGATAGCGTTCAGCGTTTTGAAGACGATTCTGAAGTGTTACTTTCTTGGAATGGAAAAACAATAAACGTTGATAGCGAAGGACAATCTTCATTAAGAATTGCAGGAAAAAACAACTTTTCAATTTTAAATATTGAAGTAATTCAAACTCCTGAACAATTTTTGAAAATTAATTTTTCAGATCCACTAAAAAAACAACAAAATTTTAATGGTTTAGTGGCTATTAAAAATGCTGAAAACTTAAAGTTTGTGGTTGATGGAAATATCTTAAAAGTGTATCCAAGCACCAGAATTGCAGGAAATGTGTTGGTTGATGTTTTTCAGGGTATTAAAAGTGTTGATGGTTATAAATTAAAAAAATCATTTTCTGAAACAGTTGCTTTTGAACAGTTAAAACCCGCAGTTAGGTTAATTTCAAGTGGCGTTATTTTACCAAATTCAAACAATCTAAAAATAAATTTTGAAGCCGTTAATTTAAAAGCAGTTGATATACGAGTTATCAAAATTTTTGAAGACAATGCGTTGCAATTTTTACAGCAAAATAGCTTAGGAAGTAACAACAGTTATAATATTAGAAGAGTAGGAAGAAGAGTTGCTAAAAAAACAATGAATTTAGTAACAAGCAACGTTGAAAATAATGGAAAATGGAAAGCCTATGCGGTTGATTTGTCTGAAATGATAAAAGCCGATCCGGGTGCAATTTACAGGGTTGAATTCAGCATAAAACAGAAATATTCATTATTTAAATGCGAACGAAGCGAAGTTGAAACTTCAACTACTGAAGACTTTTTTGAGGAAGATTTTTATGAAGAGGATGTTCAGTTGTCAGACGATTTAGATGAAAGAGAAGAGCAATATTGGGACAATTTAATTTACAATTATAACAACGACTATTATAACTGGAGAGATCGTGAAAATCCGTGTAAAAAAGCGTATTATTTTAATGAAGATAATACAGTTTCTATTAATATTTTAGGTTCTAATTTGGGTGTAATTGCTAAAAAAGGCGAAAACAAATCGTACTTTTTTGCAGTGACAGATATTTTAACAACGCAGCCAATTTCAGAAGCTACAATTAGGCTTTACAATTATCAGCAACAAGAAATTGCAAAAGCAACCACCAATAATGAAGGAATTGCAAATGTTGAGTTGGGTAAAAACGCCTTCTTTGCAATTGTTTCAAAAAACAAGCAAAAAACTTATTTAAAATTAGAAGATGGTTACTCGCTTTCGTTAAGTAAATTCAATGTTTCAGGAAAAAAATTACAGAAAGGTTTAAAAGGCTTTTTGTATGGAGAACGTGGTGTTTGGCGACCAGGAGATTCCATTCATTTAACATTTGTTTTAAACGATAAGGCAAATCCGTTACCAAAAGAGCATCCTATAAAATTAGAGGTAACTGATGCTCGTGGAAAATTAGCCTTTAAAGAAATTACAACCAATAACGTAAACGGAATGTACCAATTTACAGTGCCAACTTCGAGCAATGCACCAACAGGAAATTGGAATGGCACAGTAAGCGTTGGTGGTGCTAAATTTCAACAATCGTTAAAAGTTGAAACCGTTAAACCAAACCGCCTAAAAATTAATATTGATTTTAAAGATGAGGTGCTTACAAATAAGCAGCCAATTAACGGAACTTTAAGTGTAAAATGGTTGCACGGCGCGGTTGCAAAAAATATAAAAACTGAGGTAAATGCTAAATTTAGTTCAAACTTTAATGCGTTTAGTAAGCAATATCCAACATATATTTTCAACGATCCTACGAGAGATTTTTCTTCGGAAGAAGTGAAAATATTTGATGGAAAATTAAACGAAAAAGGAGAAGCAATTATCAATAAGAAAGTAAGCTTAAAAAATAAAGCTCCGGGAATGTTGAAAGTTGCATTTTTAACCAAGGCTTTTGAAAATGGAGGTGATTTTTCAATGGATGTAATTACTAAAAATTACGCGCCTTATACTTCTTTTGTTGGGTTGAATTTACCGAAACCAAAAGCATATAATTCGTATGATACTGATGAGAATATTGAATTTGATGTGGTTTCAATTGCTGCGGAAGGAAAACCAGCACCAAATACACAATTAGAAGTTGAAGTATTTCAAATTCAATGGCGTTGGTGGTGGAGCTCAAGCTACGAAAGTTTATCATCATACAGCGGAAGCAGTTATCACAAACCATATAAGAAATTACAATTAACCACCAATTCCGCAGGAAAAGCAAACTTTAAATTAAACATTTCAGATGATGATGGCGGACGCTATTTAATTAGAGTAATCAATAAAAAGAGCGGACACGCAACAGGCGCAACAACCTATTTTTATAAAAACTGGTGGAAACGTCCAACCAACGATCCTGAAGCTTCAAAAATGTTGGTTTTTTCTTCAGACAAAGATACGTATAATGTAGGTGAAAAAGCAGTGATTACATTTCCGTCAGGAACCGAAGGTCGCGCTTTAATTAGTATTGAAAACGGAACAGAAGTATTGCAAACTATTTGGAAAAAAACAGTAAAAGGAGAAACAAAAATTGAAATTCCTATTACCAAAGAAATGACTCCAAATGTGTTTGTAAATATTTCATTACTGCAACCACATGCGTCAACAGCTAACGATTTACCGTTGCGTTTGTATGGAATTATTCCGTTGTTAGTTGAAGATTCAAGCACACGTTTAGAGCCACAAATTTCTATGCCAGAAGTGTTGAAACCTGAAGAAGAATTTACCGTAAAAGTAAGTGAGAAAAACGGCAAAAGAATGTCGTATACCATTGCAGTTGTTGAAGAAGGTTTATTAGATTTAACCAGATTTAAAACGCCTAAAATTTGGGATGCATTTTATACGCGTGAAGCTTTAGGTGTAAAAACCTGGGATATTTTTGATGATGTAATTGGGGCTTATGGAGGTAAAATTGAACAAGTTTTATCAATTGGTGGTGATGGTGATGCAGCTGGTGGGAAAAACAAAAAAGCAAACCGATTTAAACCCGTAGTTCGTGTGTTAGGGCCTTTTACGTTAACAAAAGGGAAAGCAGCAAAACACAGTATAAAATTACCAAAATACATTGGTTCGGTTAGAACCATGGTAATTGCTGCTGATAATTCAAATGGAGCTTACGGATCTACAGAAAAAGCAACACCAGTGCGTAAACCATTAATGGTGTTAGCAACCTTACCGCGTAAATTAAGTCCGGGAGAAAAAGTAACATTACCTGTCACTGTTTTCGCTATGGAAAATTCCGTTAAAAACGTAGCTGTTAGTTTAAAATTATCTGAAGGAATAACCATAGTTGGTGAAAAAACACAACAACTTTCATTTGAAAATCCAGATGAAAAAATGGTGTATTTTGAGTTAGATGTTTCAAACGCTAAGGGAATTGGAGACGTAGCGATTATTGCGCAAGGCAATGGTCAAAAATCATCATACGAGGTTGAAATTGATGTAGTAAATCCAAATCCTGTTTCTTCAAAAGCAATTGCAGCTGAATTAGAGCCAAATGTAACGCAAACTATAAATTTTGAAACCTTCGGAATTAAAGGAAGTAATTATGCCGTTATTGAGTTTTCAACATTGCCATCTATGGATATTTCAGGAAGGTTACAGTATTTAATTCAATATCCACACGGTTGTGTTGAACAAACAACCTCAAGTGTGTTTCCGCAGTTGTATTTAGGTGAAATTATGGAGCTTACAATTCAGCAAAAGCAAGAAATGACCAAAAATGTAGAGAAAGCAATTGAACGCTTAGGGAATTTTCAATTGCCAAATGGCGGTTTAAGTTATTGGATGGGGCAAAATTCAGCCAACGATTGGGGAACAAGTTATGCAGGACATTTTATGATTGAAGCTTCAAAAATAGGCTTTGTACTGCCATTAACTTTTATTTCAAATTGGTTAAAATACCAAAAACAAGCGGCTCGAAATTGGAGACCTACATATAAAACCTATAATTCAGATTTAGCGCAAGCATATCGTTTATATACTTTGGCGTTGGCAGGACATCCAGATTTATCGGCAATGAATAGATTGCGAGAGTTTAGTGAACTTTCAAACAATGCAAAATGGCGTTTGGCAGCTGCTTATGCATTGGCAGGTCAAAAAGAAGCAGCGACTAAAATTGCGAATACGGCAAATATTAATTTTGAAACTAAAAACAACGATTATTACACCTATGGTTCTGTAGATAGAAATAGAGCAATGGCTATGGAAACAATATTGTTGACTGGTGATGTTCAGGCAAAGGAATTGGCAAAATACATTGCTAAAAGATTGTCTTCTAACAATTGGATGAGTACCCAAACCACTGCGTATAGTTTATTGGCAATGGCTAAAATGGTGGAATTGAATGGCGGAAAAGCTTTGAATTTAAAGTATACAATCAATAACGAAAAATCGAAGTCGGTTACTACTAAGTTTGCCATTGCACAGCAACATTTAAAAATTAATGAAGGTGTAAACAGTATTTCAATTACAAATAACGAACGTAATTTAGTATTTATAAATGTGTTGAATTCTGGTATTCTTCCTTTAGGTGAAGAGATTTCAGAAAAAAGAGGTTTAGGTGTTCAAGTTCAATATAAAGATACGCAAGGGAAAATAATTGATGTTTCTAAACTTTCTCAAGGAACTGAATTTGAAGCCTTAGTTACTGTAAGTAATTTAAAAGCTGAAGATGTATACGATATTGCATTGACTGAAATTTTTCCTTCAGGTTGGGAAATTGTAAATACACGTTTTACCGATTTTGGTGCTACAACCGTTGGAGCAGCTAATTTTACCGATATTAGAGATGATCGTGTGAATTTTTACTTCAATTTAAATGGCAAAGAAACCAGAACATTTAAAGTGCTGTTAAACGCTTCTTATTTGGGGAATTATTATTTATATGGTTTACAAGCTGAAGCAATGTACGATAATGAGTATTTTACACGTACAACAGGAAAATGGATTGAAGTGGTGAAGTAAATTAAGTAACGTCAAGCTGAACTTGTTTCAGCTTCTCATCATGCGATTCCGAATCAAGTTCGGAATGACGAATTTTGATAATGATTGATAAAATATTAAAACATAAAATCAAATTAATAATAGCCGTTATTTTAGTAACGGCTTATTATTTTGCATTGCCAAAACAACTATTTAAAGACCCTACATCAACAGTTATTGAAAGTGCCGAAGGACAATTGTTAGGAGCAAAAATTGCAAGTGATGGGCAATGGCGGTTTCCACAAAACGATCGTGTTCCACCCAAATTTAAAGCGTGTATTGTTAAGTTTGAAGATGCTTATTTTTATAAACATCTGGGATTTAATCCCATTTCAATTGTAAAGGCTATAGTTGAAAATTTCAAATCGAATAAAGTAAAAAGAGGCGGTAGTACGTTAACGCAACAAGTAATACGATTATCTAGAAAAAATCAAAAAAGAACCTATTTTGAAAAACTAAAAGAATTAGTTTTAGCTACACGGTTAGAGTTTCGCTATTCAAAAGAAAAAATACTTTCGCTATATGCTTCTAACGCTCCATTTGGCGGAAATGTTGTTGGTTTAGATGTGGCTTCTTGGCGTTATTTTGGGCGGTTTTCAAACGAACTTTCTTGGGCAGAAAGCGCAACGTTGGCGGTTTTGCCAAATGCGCCAAGTTTAATTTATCCTGGGAAAAATCAAGAGCAATTATTGCAGAAAAGAAATCGTTTATTACAAAAATTATTGAATGAACATATCATTGATACGTTAACCTATCAATTGGCAATTGAAGAAGCATTACCCCAAAAACCTTATAGAATTCCACAAGTAGCAACTCATTTATTGCAAAAAGTGGCGAAAAATCAACGAGGTGAAAAAGTAACAACTTCGATACAAATGAATCTTCAACAGCAAATAAATGCTATTGTAAAAAAACATTATTCAGAATTAAGTCAGAACCAAATTAACAATATGGCGGTATTGGTTTTAGATGTAAAAACTAGAAAAGTATTGGCGTATGTAGGAAATTCCCCAACTACACGTCAGCATCAAAAAGATGTGGATATTATTAATAAACCGCGAAGTACTGGGAGTGTTTTAAAGCCTTTTTTGTATGCTGCTATGTTAGATGCTGGGGATATTTTACCCAATACATTGGTGGCAGATGTGCCAACTCAAATAGGAAGTTATAGGCCAGAGAATTTTAATAAAAAATTTGATGGAGCAGTTTTTGCAAGTGAAGCACTTTCAAGATCACTAAATGTACCTGCCGTTAGAATGTTGCAAAGCTTTGGTTTAGACAGGTTTCATCATTATTTAAAGGCATTAAAATTAACCGATATTAAGTACAATGCCAATCATTATGGGTTGTCGTTAATTTTAGGTGGAGCTGAAAGTAATTTATGGGATTTATGTAAAAGTTACGCATCCATGGCTTCCACCGTTAATCATTACGATGATACGCAAGGTAAATACTATAAAAAAGAGTTTATAGAACCTTCTTATTTGGCTAATTTTAATCCAGAATTTGGAGCAACTTCATTAGAAAAAAACATTTTTGACGCAGGTTCTATTTATTTAACTTTTGAAGCTTTAAACAAAGTAAACCGTCCCGAAGAAGAGCAAAATTGGGAGTTTTTTAATGAAGCTAATAAAATTGCGTGGAAAACAGGTACTAGTTTTGGATTTAGAGATGCTTGGGCAATTGGAACTACCAAAGATTTTGTTGTTGGTGTTTGGGTAGGAAATGCAGATGGAGAAGGCAGACCTGGATTGGTAGGTGTTTCAACTGCGGCCCCAATTATGTTTGAAATATTTAATTATTTACCCAATAGTAATT
Organism: Lutibacter agarilyticus; assembly: GCF_900188235.1. GTDB lineage: Bacteria > Bacteroidota > Bacteroidia > Flavobacteriales > Flavobacteriaceae > Lutibacter > Lutibacter agarilyticus. The sequence continues at coordinate 448,221 of NZ_FZNT01000002.1, forward strand.
GGTTTGAAGCTCCTTTTGATGAATTGGTTCAAATACCAATTTGCAGTAAAAGTGGTTATAGAGCTGGTGAATATTGTGAACAAAAGAACACGGAGTTTGTGCAGCAATCAGGATTAAAAACAGCATCTTGTCCGTTTCATTTTTGGGTACATTTAGATGAAAATGAAGAATTTCAGGTAAATACTTCTTGCGAAACATTGCCAAATATCATTCATAAAAGTTGGTTTGTTTTACCACCTTTAATGAGTTATTATTTTAAAAAAAAGAATCCGTTTTATAACTATTTACCAAGCTTTAGAAAAGATTGTTTGGGCGAAAATAGCACCACAATGGATTTTATAAATCCTAAAAAAAATACCACATTTTATTTGGCGAAAGATTTCAAAGAACAGGAGCAAGGAATTGTGTTTAAGCTAGTACATTCAAACCCATCAGCATTAGTTTTTTGGTATTTAGATAGTGAGTTTATTGCCACTACACAAAATATTCATGAGTTAGAAATGAAACCTAAAAAAGGAGCTTATATGCTTACTGCAATTGATGAACAAGGTAATGAAATTCAAAAAAAAATTGAAATAAAATAACCTTTTGAACATCAAATCAAAAGTTGTATCTTGCAAAAAAAAATCTAAGATCTATCCAGAAAACTATGTTACAAATTTTATTAGTTGATGACGAAAATGATGCTTTAGAAGCTCTTGAATGGAAATTAAATAATTACATTGATAATGTTGAAGTTACAACTTGTAATTCGCCAATTAAAGCGATTGACATTATTAATGAAGGAGGTCTTGATGTAGTGTTTTTAGACATACAAATGCCAGAAATGGACGGTTTTACCATGATTGAAAAGCTAGAAAATAGAGATTTCAATTTAATTTTTACAACAGCACATGACGAATTTGCCTTAAAAGCAATCAAAGTCTCAGCAATTGATTACTTATTGAAGCCAGTTGATAAAGATGAGTTGCTTGAAGCAATGGAGAAAATTAAAAAACCAAAAAAAGGCGATTTATTAGAAAATAAATTACAGTTATTATTAAATAATTTAAATGACAGTAATGATAAAATTAATATTTCTGCTGACGGTAAAGTATATTTATTAGATAGAGACGATGTTGTTATGTTGAAATCGGATAAAAGCTACACAACAATATATTTAAAAAATGAGCAACAAATTTTAGTTTCTAAAACCTTAAAAGAGGTTGAGAAAAAATTCTTGTTTTCACAATTTTTTAGAGTTCATAATTCTTATTTAATTAATTTAAATCATGTTAAGGAGTACTTAAAAGGTCTTGGAGGTGAGTTGATTATGACAAATGGATTAACGGCAAGTATTAGTAGAAATCGAAAAGCTGAGTTATTTAAGAAACTTTATTTAGACTAAAAGAATGTTATTAGATTTTCATTCTGAAATATATTCGTGGATAAGAGGAGGACTTTTCATCTTATTCATATACCATTTGTTGATATATTTTCAAAATAAGAATAATCTATATTTATACTACAGTTTATATTTATTTAGTATTACCCTTTTTCTTTGTCAATCTTTTATTGCAGAGGTAATTCCTAATTACACAGAGTATGCTGATTTTACCATACAATTTTTAGCTTACGGGGCTTATATTGCTTTTGCTAGGGTTTTACTAGATTCTAGAAGTAAACTTTTAGAATGGGATAAGTATTTAGAAATAGAAATTAAAGTTTTACTCGTTCTATCACCTATCTTTTTATTAATTCAGTTACTTTTTGGTTACGAATTTCAATTAAAGGCTTTTATTGTAATAGCTCCAATTATTACAGCTTTTACCATTTATACGTTTTATATTATTTTAAAAAGAATAAAAAACAACAATACAATTAATTTTGTAATAGCTACCTTATTTTATTTAGTGTTTGCAAATATTAGTTTTTTAGAATTAGTTATCGGAAAAGAAGCTTTTACTAATTTTGGTGTTGATCCTGTATTTTTTATTTATGTTGGTGTTTTGTTTCAATGCTTAATATTATCAGTAATTATAGGTTCAATTATTAAAACAATTGAACAAAAAAGTAAAAATGCGGAAGTAAAGTTAGCGGTAAAATTAAAGGAAATGGAAGAGCTGAAAATGACAGCACTTCAAAGTCAAATGAACCCTCATTTTTTGTTTAACTCATTAAATTCCATTAATAATTTTGTATTAAAAAGTGATGTTGAAAAAGCATCAGATTATATTACAAAATTTTCGAGATTAATACGTGTAATTTTAAATAGTTCTTCAAGTCCAACATCTACATTAGCCGAGGAGTTAGGTATTTTAGCCTTGTACGTAAAGTTAGAACAAATGCGTGTAAATGGAGGCTTTAGCTATAAAGTAAATATTCAAGAACATATAAATTTAGAAACTATAAAAGTTCCTCCTTTATTTTTGCAGCCTTTTATTGAAAATGCAATTTGGCACGGGATTATGAAAAAGGAAGGTGAAAAAGCAATCAAATTATCAATAAAAAAAGAAGATAATATGGCGGTTTGTATTATTGAAGATAATGGTATTGGAATAAATAAAGCCAAAGAAATTAACCACATGTCTCAAAAGCGTAAATTCTTTGGTGCAAAGGCAACAGAACATCGAATTAAAATTTTATACAAAAACAAAGATGTACTTATTGAAACAAAAGACATTTCTTCAAGTCAAGAAACGGGTACAAGAGTTTCAATAAAATTTCCTTTAGAATAACACTATTTTTTATTTCGAAATAGCTTCCATAAATTTTATAAAGCATAATATAAAAAATATTTTTTTGCTTAGTTCAACCTTAATTTTTTAACTAAAACAGTTAACATATTGATTAATAGTATGGTAAAAAGATTCTTTAACGTTAATTGATTATGCCATTTATTTAATTAAACTTACCATTTATTTAGTTTTAAAGTTGTTTTGTGAATTTCACTAAAAAGAATAGCAGAACACTCGTATATTTGTATTGTAATTTCGTCAAGAGGGGTTTTGGCACTTTACATTTAAAACATTAAATAAGTCTTTGGGGTTGATTTATTTATTCCTTGAACATTGTAAGAACGTATTACAATGTTCAAGGTTTTTTTTTGAATTAAATTTTTTAAGAAATAAATACCTTTCCGTTTTTAATAGATATATTTGAAATAATTTATGAAGAAAATTACTCAAATATTTTTAATCTTATTTGTACAGCAAATTTGGTCTCAGATTGATTATTCTGAAAGTTGGCAAGACTTTTATTCGTACAATAATGTAAAAGATTTTTTAAAGGTTGATACCGATATTTTTGCAATAGCTGATAATGCTTTGTTTAAGTATAGTTTAAATTCAGGTGAAATCAACAAAATATCTTCTGTGAACGGTCTTTCAGGAGAAACTACTACAAGTATTTATTATAGTGAAGCGTACGATAAAACGGTTATTGGTTACGAAAATGGTTTGTTAGAAATAATTGATGCCGATGGAACCATTACAGTTGCAAAAGATATTTTAAATTTTAGTTACTCTGGGAGTAAACAAATTAATAGTATAACAGGTTTTGAAAATAAATTGTATTTAGCAACGTCATTTGCGATTATCGTTTATAATTTAGAAACGCTACAATTTGGTGATACTTATTTTATTGGGAACCAATCAACTGAAATTGAAATTAATGACATTAAAATATTTGAGGATGTTATTTATGCAGCCACAGAAGATGGTATTTTTACAGCAGATGTTTATAATCAAAATTTAATAGACTATAATAACTGGACACATAGTTTTAGTGGAAACTTTAGGTCTATCGCAATTTTTAATAATGAAGTTTATACAGCACGCGATAGAAATTTATACTTAGTTGAAAACAATACATTGTACTTAAAAAACACAAGTACTCAAACTATTAGAAGCGTTGAAGCATCATTAGATTATTTAACCATTGGAACACAACGTACAGTTACCGTTTTTAACAATAATTTAGTTGAAGTAGTTAGCCATACGTCAATATCTACCGATTTATTTTATTACAATTTAAATACAGCTTATTTTGAAAATAATGAACTTTTTATTGGAACCTCAGAGTTCGGAATTTTAAATAGTAATTTACAGCAAATAAACGATTTTATAGAAATTCACCCTGAAGGTCCAACATCAAATGCTCCTTTTTCAATTGCGGCTAAAGAAAATCAACTATGGGTGGTTTATGGTGGTTATAATGCAGCTTATACACCTTTAAATGGGTACTATCCTATAAGTCATTTTAACGGTGATCATTGGTTAAATAAGCCTTATAATGATTTTAAAGTTAAAAATTTGGTGAATATTACTTTTGATATATTTAATATAAATAAAGTATATGTGAGCTCGTGGGGTGCTAGTAATCCGAATGATATATCAAATACTGGAGGAATGTTGGTTATTGAAGATGATGAAGTGACCGACTTTTGGAATTATACAAATAGTGGTTTAGAAAAATTGAATTTGCCTCAATCACCAAATTATATTTCAACAAGAATTAATGGTTCAGGAATGGATAATAAAGGAAATTTATGGATTGCGAATGCTTGGGTTGACAATAGAATAAAAAAATACAGTGAGGGTGGAAGTTGGTCTAGTGTTGATATGAGTACCACAATTACAAATACAGCATTAGGTTTAAATGAACTTGAGGTTGATAAAACCACAACAGTTTGGATTGGATCTAGGCGAAATGGGGTTTTGGTGTATAATGAATCAGGGAATAATAAAACATCTTTAACAACTGAACAAAATAGAGGGTCGTTGCCAGATTTAAATGTAAGAACCGTAAAATCTGATAGTAGAAATAGACTTTGGATAGGTACAAAAAAAGGGATGGTGGTACTTTATAATGCGTCTAATGTTATCAATCAAGCTGTTGTAAATGCAGAACCTGTAATAATAATAGACGATGGAATTCCGAAGAAATTATTAGGAGACCAATCTATAAATTCAATAGCAATTGATGGTGCCGATAATAAATGGTTTGGAACTGAAATAGGAGGGGCTTTACAAACCAATCCAACAGGTTCAACTACGTTACAAAATTTTAACAAAGACAATTCACCACTACCTTCAAACAATATTTTAAAAATTGCAGTTGCTGATAATTCAGGGTTGGTATACTTTGCTACAGATAAGGGTATTGTAGCCTTTAACAGTAATGTTGCAGAGTATGGGGAAAATTTACAAGAGGTTTATGCGTATCCAAATCCTTCAACAAAAAACAATGAATTTATTACAATTGATGGAAGAAATGGAACACATTTACCAAGAGGTACCAATATAAAAATTGTAGATACTGCAGGTAATTTAGTGTTTGAAACAAATATTAAAGAAGGTCAAGAATTGTTTGGAGGTAAAGTTGTTTGGAACAAAACAAACTTAGCTGGTAAAAAAGTAGCTTCAGGGGTATATATTGTTTTGTTAACTGCCAACGAAAATTCAGAAACTGAAGTTGCTAAAATTGCTATCATTAACTAATAATGATTGAAACTACCAAAGCAATTGTATTAAATACAATAAAGTATGGAGACACCAGTTTAATAGCAACTTGTTATACTGAAAAATGTGGTGTAAAATCGTATATGCTTAGAGGTGTTTTAAAAGCTAAAAAAGCAAAGATTAAAACAGCATATTTTCAACCATTAATGCAATTAAATTTAACGGCCAATCATAACAACAAAGGTTCTTTAAATAGTCTTAGAGATGTTGAAGTTGTTCATTTTTACAGTTCAATTTATGTGAACATTAAAAAACAAACTATAGCCCTATTTTTATCTGAAATTTTAAATCAATCTGTTAAAGAAGAAGAATATAATAGTGCATTATATACTTATTTAGAAACCTCATTTTTATGGTTAGATATGCATGAGGATGTTTCAAATTTTCATTTACTTTTTTTATTGAATTTAACTAAGTTTTTGGGTTTTTATCCTGAAATAAATACAATTCAAAATACTTATTTTGATATGGTAGAAGGTAGGTTTACAGCTATAAAAGAGCCCAACGCTATATTTGGTGAAAATTTAGATCAATTTAAGAAGCTGTTAGGCATAAATTTTGATGTTCTTCACCAAGTTAATTTTAATGCGGCTAGTAGACAGGTCGTATTAAATATGCTCATTCAATATTTTGAATTACATTTGAGCGGTTTTAAGAAACCTAAATCTTTAGCCATTTTTAAATCGGTATTTAGTTGATTATGAGATTTTTAGTTGTTATTTTTTTTATTACATTTTCAATTCAATCACAACAAGTTAAGGTGTTAGAGTTAGGGGTAGATTTTCCTATTGAAAATGTTACTATTTATAATGAAACCAAGGAGACAATAGTATATACCGATAAATACGGAATTGCTGATTTATCAGTATTTAAAGAAAGTGATATTATTTCATTTTATCATATAGGTTTTTTTGAGTACGAAATTTTAAAAAGAGAACTAGGTGAAATAGAGTTTGTGGTTCATTTAGTGAAAAAATCAGAGCAATTAGATGAGATTGTATTATCAGCTTCTAAAGGCAACGAAAAAAGAAGTAGGATTGCAGAACAAATTGCTGTAGCTTCGGAAATAGATATTAAAAAGTTGGCACCTCAAACATCAGCCGACTTGTTGGCTAATTTACCAGGAATAAAAGTTCAAAAAACCCAATTTGGCGGTGGAAGCCCAGTTTTAAGAGGTATGGAGGCTAATCGTGTTTTATTGGTGGTAGACGGCGTTAGAATGAATAATGCCATCTACAGAATGGGGCATTTACAAAATTCTATTACAGTATCACCTAATATTATTGACAGAACAGAGGTTATTTTTGGACCATCATCAGTAGTTTATGGGTCAGATGCTTTAGGAGGTGTAATTCATTATTTTACAAAAACACCTAAAACAAGTTTAAATAATGAAGTTAAGGGTGAAATTTTTTCGAGGTACAGTTCTGTAAATAATGAAATTACTACTCAGGCTAATGTTGAGCTTCAATTTAAAAAATGGGCTTCGTTTACCAGTGTTTCATATAGTGATTTTGGTGATTTAAGAATGGGTAAAAGTAGAAATCACGGGTTTAAAGAATGGGGAAAAGTCTATGAATATTCAAATAATACAGATACGTATTACAACACAAACCCGGTTCAAAATGAAAATCCAACACTTCAAAAAAATACAGGGTTTAAGCAAACTGATATATTGCAAAAATTTGCAATCCCATTTTCAAAAAATACCGATTTCACCTTGAATCTTCAATATTCAACTTCGTCAAATATTCCAAGGTTTGATAATTTAACGCAATATTCAGATGGTAGTTTAAAGTTTGCGGAATGGTATTATGGACCGCAACAACGATTGTTAGTTTCGCCTCAATTAAAAATTAATCCGTCTAAAAAATGGTTAGATTATGGTACAATTACATTAGCGTATCAAAATATTAAAGAGTCGCGAGTGCAACGAAAATTTACAAGTTTAGATCGTTCTTATAGAGATGAACAAGTTGATGTATTTAGTTTGAATGGAGATTTTTTTGTTCCATTAACAAATGATAATAGTCGAATTTTTTCCTACGGAATTGAAGCAACGCATAATAATGTAAATTCTGAAGCAATTGGTAAAGTATTGGATATTTATAACAATACTGTTGTTGGTTTTACTGATGAATTTACGGTACAATCTCGTTATCCTGATGGAGGAAGTACCTATACAAGTGCTGCGGCTTATGTAAATTACAGACAAGATATTAGTGAAAAGTCAACCTTAAATACAGGGGTGCGATTTATAAATACACATTTAACGGCAAAATGGATTGATGATACCTTTATTACCTTGCCTAATATGGGTATTTCATTAAGTAACTCTTCACTAACAGCAACCATTGGCTATATTTTTAAACCAACTTTAGATTGGCAAATAAACGGAATTGTTTCTTCAGGTTTTAGATCTCCAAATATTGATGATATTGGGAAAATTAGAGAGAAAAACGGAGATGTTACGGTGCCGAATATTTATTTAAAGCCTGAATATGCGTATAATTTTGAAACCAGCGCTATAAAATATTTCAATCATAAAAAATTTCATATAGGTTTAGATGTATATTATACCTTATTACATAACTATATTACACGTGATTATTATGAAATGGATGGTTCTTCAACTATTATTTATGATGGAGAAGAGGCCAATACAATGGCAAATGTAAATAAAGGCAATGCATACATTTATGGAAGTACTTTTAGTTTTAAGGGAAATTTTAATCCTATGTGGTATACTAAAGGCTCTATAACTTATACCAAGGGTATGGCTTATGATACTAAAAACAGATTATCATCTATCCCTCCTTTATTTGGTATGTTAGAACTTGGATTTGAAAAAAAACGTTTTCAAGTAGGTGTTAATTGGGTTTTTAACGGTGAAAAAACTCTAGAAACATATAATTTAGTAGAAGGTATTGATAATCTTGAAGAAACGCCTTACAATCCTTTATTAGACACTTATTACGGTACTCCAAGCTGGAATATTTTTAATTTAAATGCAAATTACAAAGTAAATAATAATGTAAGCCTATTCGTAAACATTGATAATATTTTTGATATTCATTACAAAGAATTTGCTTCAGCAATTAGTGCTCCAGGACGTAATTTTTCAGCTTCCTTGTTGCTAAATATTTGATGATATATGTCATTTATTTATGAAAAACAACCATTTATAGATAAATAATTCTATTTTTTTTAGTAAATTTATAATCTACTAGTCATTAATGTTATAATTATGGGGTTGTTTAATAACGCATTAAAATGCTTTAATGTTAAATTAATAGCACTTTTATTATTTGTTGCCTTTACAGGGAATGCTCAAGTGATGCAAGTTAATATTCTTGGTGGAGCAGAAGTGGCCTCGGGAACTACAATTTCAATAACTGCAGGAAATAGTATAACTTTCAGAATTACCAATACTAGAAGTAATTGCGGAACTTTAAAGGTTGAAGATATTATATTAAGTGACCAAGCTAATTTTTCAGTTTCACACAAAAAACTCTCTTATAAAGTAAAGTCATCAGCTTGTAAAAACGGTAATAAATATCTAGATTTTACAGTAACTAATACTAGTGGAGGCTGTGTTGCTTCAACAAATATAACTATAGAAAATAACAAAGATACTCCAGATTTTTCATTTACAGTAGCTATAAATTCTTCTCCAACAATTTATGTTTTAGGGGGTAGTCCTTGGGCTGATATTAACCATGGAGATACAGCAACTTCACCAACTAACGGAACGTATTTTGGTGTGGTTGAAGAAGGTAATACGGTAACTAGAAGATATTTTATAGCTAATATTGGAAGTTGTGATTTAGATATAACATCATTAAGTAGTTCAAATCCTGATTTTATAGTATCATCTCCTTATACAATTCCTTATGTGGGCATTCCTTCTTATTATTATATTGTTATTGATGTGGCTTTTGCCGTAGATAATTTAACCCCTGCGGGTACAAACACCTCTATTATTAGCGTTGGAAATACAGATAATACAACATTTACGTTTACGGTTAGCGGTGAAGTATTTGATTTTAATATTCCTGGTCCGGGAGGTATTACTGCCGATTTTAGATTATGGCTAAAAACTACAAGAGGTATTACAAAAGATGGAAGTGATAAAGTTTCTGAATGGAAAGATTTAGGGACCAACCCAAAACATGCTACTCAGCCTACTTCTTCAAATCAACCAACTTATATAGACAGTATTGCTTCAAACATTAATTTTAATCCTGTAATTAAATTTGAAAACGATGGAGGTAGTTTAGAGCAGTATTTGTACAATGATACAAATGGATTTTATAGTCAGGATATGTTTGTTGTAATGATTCCTAATGAAACGATGACAAATACTTCTTCTAGAAATACCATTTTTGCTGGGGTTTCTAAAAAAGATATAAACGATAATACATTTGATGTTGATGATATTACTGGGGTAGGTTTCGGAGATTATACAATTAGAAGTTCAACCGAAGTATTAACTTACGCACAAGATGTAGATACATCTGTAGGAGTATTTAATAGTATTGTTGAAACAGGTTCTACCTATAGTAGTACCATTCCTGGAGTTTTAAATGTTAGAAATAATGCAGCAGCTACGGGACAAGAAATACTCTTTAAATCTAATGTTTTAACAACTGTTACAGCTTATGATGATATTGCTTATTCAAATGTAGGATATGTAGATGGCTCTTTGTGGCAAGGAACTCCTTATTGGATTGGTAGAAATCACGGAATACAAGGTAGTTTAAATGGAAGTATTGCTGAGGTTATGACTTTTGCTGAACGTCTTTCGGATACAAATAGGCAAAAAGTTGAAAGTTATTTAGCAATTAAGTACGGAGTAACTTTAGGAGTTTCAACCCAAGCTCAAAAAAACTATGTAAACTCTTTTGATACTGCTATTTGGGATATTTCATCAAATTCAGACTTTAATTATCACGTTGCAGGTATTGGAAGAGACGATGGCTCTGATTTAAATCAAAAGCAATCAAAAAGTATTAATAACACCAACGAAGTAACTATAGGTTTAGGAGGTTTGTTTACAACAAATACAGTAAATCCAAATGAGTTTAAAAAAGATGGTGATTTTTTAGTTTGGGGTTGTAATAATGGCGCTTTTACAGGATCAAATACCAATACAGTTACAATAGCAACTGGGCTTACAACTAACTTAACAAGAATTGATCGCAAATGGAAAATTGTAGAATCAAATGAAGATGTTGATGGAGAAGTAGGGAATATTTATATGGGTATTCCAGCAACAGCTTTTAGTAGTTTTACTAAAAATGCTACTGAAGAATATGTGTTAATTGTTGCCGATAATGAAAATTTTGCGAATGAAGATATTATTGATGTAATTCCACTAAAAATTAATATTGATGCTGCTGGAAATCCTATTTTAGATAAAGAAGGAAATCAAGTTTACAATACTTGGTATGATTTTCATGATACAAAGTTTTTCACATTTGGAAAAGCAACTCAATTAACAGGAAATAAATCAGTGAGTTTATCGTCTGGAGATTTTTTAGTTGGCGAGTACAATCTTAATTTAAGTGAAGATGCTTTTACAATTTCAGTATGGGTAAAAAGCCCGCCAAATGCAAGTACAAGAGCCATTTTGGCAAAAGGGAATAAAATGCAGTTGAGGCTAAATAGTACAAATAATATTGAGGTATTGGTTGATGAGGTAGATGACAATAGCCCTTCTTTTGTTTCTAATATGGCGCTAGATTCTAAGTGGCATCAATTAACCTTTGTATACAATAGTGGAACCATTTTTTTATATGTTGATGGAATCTTAGATCATTCTGTTCAAAATATAATTCATCCATCACCAAATTACAATCGCTTTACTGTTGGAGGTGTTTATATTGATAAAAACACTATAAACCATCCATTTATTGGAGAAATAGATGAGGTTTATGTTTGGGATCACGGATTAACACAAGAGCAAATTAGAAGCTTAATGAATCAAGAATTAGAGAGGTTTAATAGTGGGGGAATTGTTTATGCAACGGGTAAATTTCTCCCTCAAGGAGCTTCAAGTAACGAAGTAACTACAATTCCTTGGAGCGACTTAAGAGCGTATTATGATTTTAATTCATTTTATGGTTCAACAGTAGAAGGGCTAACAAATGATCGTTATTTTTTACGACTTAATTATCTAACCAAAGCAAAGTCTATTGTTGATAGTCAAACAGCACCATTGCCTTATATATCTGCTGAGGAAGGTCCTTGGGATTCACCAGCAACTTGGGTAAATGGAACAGAAAATATTTTACCAAATAGTTTAGGGTTAGATGGTTCAACTTATATAGATTGGAATATTGTTTATTTGGAACATAACATTAACTCAGGAGATAGAGACATAAAAGTACTTGGTTTAATTGTTCCCCAAAACGTGCAATTTACAATTGCAGATCCAGTAGTTACAGATCCTATTGAATTAAATGACGGACAAGGATTAACAATAACTCATTATTTAGAACTAGATGGTGTTATAGATTTGGTTGGCGAATCACAATTGGTTCAGTCTGAAGGGAGCGTTTTAGATGAAGATAGTGGTGGTTATATAGAGCGCGACCAACAAGGAACAGCAAATAGTTTTAATTATAATTATTGGTCGTCATCGGTTAGTGTTGTAGGTGGGAATATAGCAACATTAGGTACAGGTGTAGAAAGTACAAATACAGGTGCTTCAGTTTCAGAATTTTTACTAGACGGAACAAATTCTACAAGTTCTTTAACCGTAGATTTTGGAGGGGCTCATACATATGCTGATGGTTCATATACTGGGGCTAAAAGAATTAGTACGTATTGGTTGTATAAATTTTGGGGAGCATCAGAAGATTATAATGCTTGGTCTCCAATAAATGAAAACAATACCTTGTTACCTGGAGAAGGTTTTACAATGAAAGGAACTTCAGGAAATGTAACAATAGCAACCAATCAAAATTATGTGTTTAAAGGGAGACCAAATAATGGTGGTATTACGCTAGCTATTTCCGAAGGACAAGAAAGGTTAATTGGAAACCCATACCCTTCAGCAATTGATGCTGATGAATTTATTTTAGACAATATTAAAACTGATCAAACTTTTATTGATGCTAGTGGTGAAGAAAAAACAGGAAGAAGAACAGAGAATGTATTTAACGGAGCTTTGTATTTTTGGCATCATTTCGGTGAACAAGATTCGCATAATTTGAAAGAATATGTTGGTGGGTATGCAACTTATACACTTTTAGGAGGAACAGAGGCATATTCAACAGATGATTTAATTAACAATGCAACACCTTTGGTAGGAGGAGGAAAAGTTCCAGAGAGGTATATTCCTGCAAATCAAGGTTTTTTTGTAAGTGCTTATTTACCATCAACAATAGTGGGAACAACAACTACTGTTGATGGAGGTACAATTATGTTTAAAAACAGTCAACGTGTATTTGAAAGAGAGCGTTTTACAGGAACTAATGATGGCTCGTTATTTTTTAAAACAAGTAAAAAATCAACGATAATAAAGCAAGAAAAAATGGATAAACGTTCAAAAATTAGATTGAAGTTTAATTCTCCTAAAGGATATAATAGGCAGCTGTTGTTAGGTTTAGATGTAAATGCAACCAATAATTTTGACTTAGGTTACGATGCTCCAATTGCAGATATAGGAAGTGAAGATTTATTTTGGGTATTTAACGAGGCGAAGTTTGTTATTCAGGCTGTTAATAATTTTAATAATGAACAAGAGTTGGCGCTTGGTTTAATAACAAAAAGTGACGGTGTGGCTAGCATAGAGGTTGAAAGTTTGGAGAACATAGCCGAAGGTATTGAAATTTATATTAAAGATAATTTGTTGGATGAGATACATCAAATTAATAGCAAGCCATTTGAAATTAATTTATTAAAAGGTGAATATTTAGATAGATTTTATTTAATCTTTAAATCGAAAAAAGTTTCAAAAGAAGAAAATGGAATTGAGGAAGCTATAAAAGAGGAAGAAGCTACTTTAATTCAAGATGTTCAATTGTATATGAATAATACTTCAGCTAAACTTCAAATAAGTAGAAATACTGAGGTTAAAATTATTGAAATTCAAGCTTTTAATAATTTGGGACAACTTATGAGTGCTTGGAATAAAGGTTTTGATACTTTTGAATTTTCACTTCCATTTAATAAAGAATCAGGAGTATATTTTATTCAAATAAAAACAAATATCGGATTAATTAACAAAAAGGTTATTGTTAAATAAATAGGTGTTATTCATTGATAGTTAGGTTGTTATTAGTTTTTTTAATTGATAAATTATTTTTATGTTTATTTTTTTGTAATTTTGTAATTCCAAAACCCCACAAATTATGACAAAAAACTACATTCCCTATTCCAGTACTTTTTATTTTAAAAATCTAGTTAAAAAATACGTATAGTATATTTTAATGGTCTTTAACTATTTTGTAGTCAGTAATTTAATTCTGAATTGCAATATGTAGTAACTATTTTAAAACATATATAACTTTAAAAGTTTTTAATTATTAATTGAGTTTTTAAATAACATCATAAACCCCTATGTTATGTTAAAATCAATAAAATTGGCAATTTTAGGTTGCTTTTTTATAATCCCACTTTACGCCCAAACTACAATTGATTCATTTGATTTTGAATCAGGTATTGAAGGTTGGTCACAAAGTGCTATGGATGATTTTGACTTAATTAGACAATCTGAGGGGACACCCTCAAATAATACGGGGCCTAATACTGCTTCTTCAGGTAATTTTTATATGTTTGCTGAAATGTCTAGCCCTAGAGAAAGTGGAGATAGTGCCATTTTTACTAGTCCTGTGATTGATTTGTCAGGATATATGCAGCCAACGTTTTCTTTTGATTATCATATGTATAGCAGCAACAGTATTAGTGATGTTGGAACTTTAGCTCTTGAAATAAATGAGAATAACACTGGTTGGCAATCAACTTCTTTTTCGTTAACAGGAAGTCAAAATTATGATCAAGATACTTGGTTGCCAGGACTTGTAGATTTATTGGCTTACCAAGGGAGTTCAGTGCAATTTAGGTTTGTAATTACTAGGGCAAATACTTGGCAGGGAGATATTGCTTTTGACAATATAACTATTGAAGGTACAGCTTTGGTTGCTGGTGTTGAAATTTATGTAGCTGGAAATGGTTTTGAGATTCCAACCGGAACCACAGCTATTTCAATAACAAATGGAACCGATTTTGGAGGTGTTAATTTGGCGTCAAGTTCAGTAGCGCAAACTTTTACAATAGAAAATTGGGGTTTAGATGATTTGGTATTAAATAATTCACCTTATGTATCAATTACAGGTGCTGATGCTGGACATTTTTCGATAGATGTAGCCTCAACAACATCACCTATTACTTCTGCAAATTCTACCACATTTCAAGTTACATTTTCACCACTTTCACTAGGTACAAAAACGGCAACTATACAAATTTCTAATAACGACACAGATGAAGGTTTATACAGCTTTAATGTGCAAGGTACAGGAGTTCAAAACTTTTTTGATAGCGATGGTGATGGAGTTTTTGACCATGTGGATATTGATGATGATAATGATGGTGTTTTAGATGCTTTAGAAGAAAGTGCTTGTAAAAGTTCTTCCATATCAGTTCCTGCAAACTATAAGTTTTTAAATGAAACTTTTGGAACTTTAGCTCCAGGTGCTAGAACAACAATTAATACTTCGTACAATGCAACTACCACTTATTGTTATGAAGAAGGAATAGGAACAGGTTCTTCTTGTGGATCTACCTGGATTCTTGATGATGGAGAATATGTAGTTGTTTCCAAAATTACTGGTACAGATACAGCTGACCCAGATAATATACACGGAGATTTAGCTTGGACAAATGTTTTAGATCATACGGCTGATGATGGAGATACAGGTGGAATGGCTGTTTTTAATGCTGCTTGGGATCCTGGTGTTTTTTATGAAACTACAATAACAGGTATTTTACCAAATGTTCCAATTACGTATAGTTTTTGGGTGTTAAATATTATGGCAGAATCTAAGTTTCCGGGTTCTATTTTACCTAATGTAACAGTACAATTTGTTGATTTATTTGGAAACATTATTACAAGTATTGATACAGGTGAATTTGGTAGATGTGCTTCAGGTGTTAACGATAATTCTTGTACTGCCAATGAATGGCAAAATTTTACTCGTGATGATATTGTTTTGGGTAATGTAGATAAATTTATAGTTCGATTTATAAACAATGCTCCCGGTGGAGCTGGTAACGATTTAGCGCTTGATGATATTGTAATTTCACAAACATTATGTGATAAAGACAGTGATGGTGTTGCTGATGTTTTTGATTTAGACAGTGATAATGATGGGATACCTGATGTTGTTGAATCTGGTTTAGGAATTATAAGTTTAGGTACAGCAAAAATACCTTTTCCTTCGGGTTGGGTTGATGCAAATGGAAACGGAATGCATGATGCAGCAGAATCAAATGTTATTTTAGATTCAGATAGTGATGGAACTCCAAATTATTTAGATTTAGATAGTGATAACGATGGAATTTTTGATGTTGACGAATCTGGTGCTGGAAATACAGCAAATGCAACTTTTCAAAATGGTGATGGAGATATTTCAGGAAATGGTGTAGGGCAAGGTCCCGATACTGATTATGTTAGAGAAACCGACTATGAATCTGATGGAACCTTAGAATATTTTACCGACGGAATTTTAGATGTGTACGATTATTTTAACGGAAGTACTTTTGAGACCGCTTACGGAAACGAAAATCAAGGTGTAGGAAATACGTATTATGTGTTAGATTCTGATGCTGATGGTATTCCAGATTATATGGATGTAACTTCTGATGGGGTAACTTTTGATATTTCACATACCTTATATGCCAATTTAGATGCTGATAACGACGGTATTATTGACGATACAAATGATAGCGAAGGTGATGGTATTGTAGATTTATTTGATACCGATGATAGCGCTTTTGGTTCTCCACGTGATCTTGATCGTTGTTTAAACTTGTATTTTGATGGAAGAAATGATTATGCTGAAGATAGTGCAGTTATCAACGCGTGGGGTGAAGCAACTATGATGTGTTGGATTAAAATGGATCCTGCTTCCGCAGGAATTCAACATATAATGGGGCAAAATGAGTTTAATATTCAGTTAAATGCCAACAAAACTATTTCAGCACATGCAAGTGGTAATACTCTAAATTATAGTACTCCTTTAAACGTAAATCAATGGGTGCATATTGCAACTAGCTATAGCAGTTTAAATAATGAGTTTAAGTTGTTTATAAATGGCGAAGAAATAGCCATTGAGACTGGTGTTTCAGGAGCCTTATCAGCAGATACTTCTTTATTTACTATAGGAAAACTACCAGGAGTAAATAGTAATTTTTACCACGGATATATAGATGAAGTAAGAGTTTTTAACAAAGCACTTTCTAATAATGAACTTCAAAAAATAGTATATCAAGAAATTGAAAATAATGGTGGAATTGTAAGAGGAAGCATTATTCCTATGAATGTTACAAATTTTATTGATGAAGATACTGTAACTCCTTTAGATTGGACCTATTTGCAACGCTATTTTAAAATGGATGTTTATAAAGATGATATTATTGATGATTTAAGTACTCCTGCAGTTGATGTTGGTGCCGGAGCCACAATTTACAATATGAAAATTATTGATGTGCAAACAGCTCCATTACCATTTGTAACCAATCAAACAGGAACACTTCCTACGGCAGTAAATCATACAATTAATGGTGTTAATGGAAACGATGCTATTGCTTATGATTGGTCTATTGTAAATATTTTACATGATGCTGTTTATTACAATAATTATCAAAAACATTTGGGCTTAATTGTAAATAACTTAGATGCTGGTTCAAATCCAATAGAGTATAGTATTCAAAATAATTCAGAGTTAAATGTAAGTTGGTATTTAAAGTTAGATGGTTTTATTGATTTAGAAGGCGAATCACAATTAGTTCAAGGTGCAGAAAGTGTTTTAGATGAAGATAGTGTAGGCTATATTGAGCAAGATCAACAAGGTACGCAAAGTAGTTATAATTATAATTATTGGTCATCATCAGT
This sequence comes from Lutibacter agarilyticus, assembly GCF_900188235.1. Classification (GTDB taxonomy): domain Bacteria; phylum Bacteroidota; class Bacteroidia; order Flavobacteriales; family Flavobacteriaceae; genus Lutibacter; species Lutibacter agarilyticus. Next base: position 465,843 of record NZ_FZNT01000002.1, read on the forward strand.
ATCTCCAATAGCTGCTGGCGCAGGAACTAACAATACAAGTAATACCATTTCTGAAGTTTTGTTTGATGGAACTATTGCAAATAATCCTGCTGCAATAAATTTTCAACCAGAACATACTGCTGCTGATGGAGCGGTTACATCACCTATTACCTTAAGTTCTTATTGGTTGTACACCTTTAATGGTTTAGACAACGATTATAATTCTTGGGTTTCTATTGATGAAGACTCTTCGGTATTAGCAGGTGAAGGATATACAATGAAAGGAACTTCAGGAGTGGCGGCTATTATTGATAATCAAAATTATGTATTTAAAGGAAAGCCACACAATGGAGATATAACATTAAGCATAGCTTTAAATGATAATAGATTAGTTGGAAATCCATACTCATCTGCAATGGATGCAAATGCATTTATTTTAGACAATATAAGTGATAGTGGAGGTAATGCAGCTACTAATGTTTTTAACGGAGCCTTATATTTTTGGGATCATTTTTCTGGTCATACCCATGTGTTAAGTGAATATGTTGGAGGTTATGCTACCTATACTTTAATGGGAGGAGCAAAAGCGTATGCAAATGATGAACGCATACAAAATAATGGCTCATCAGGAGTTAAGGTTCCTGAAAGATATATTCCTGTAAATCAAGGTTTTTTTGTAAATGCCTCCTTAGATACGGTGTCGAATTCTATCAGTACTTCGGTAACAGGTGGAGCTGTAATATTTAAAAATAGCCAAAGAGTATGTGTTACTGAAAACTCAGGGAATTCAGTGTTTTTAAAATCAGCACATTCAAAAGAAACTACTAAGCAATTAGTTGTTGAAGAAGACACACGTTCGAAAGTAAGACTACTATTTAAATCTCCAACAGGTTATGAACGACAATTGTTAGTGGGAGCTGATGCAAATGCAAGTGCTAATTTTGATTTGGGTTACGACGGGTTTTTAATAGAAGATAACGTAGCTGATATGTTTTGGGCTTTTAGTGATGCAAAATTTGTAATTCAAGCGGTTGATACATTTAAATTAGATCAAGAGTTGAAAATAGGTTTACGTATTGAGAGTGCTGGTATTGCAAGTATAAGTATTGATACACTAGAAAATATTGATGAAGGATTTGAATTGTTTATTCATGACAATTTAACAGGAAAAAATTATGATATAATTAAAAATTCAGCAGAAATACACCTAGAGCCTGGTGAATATATGGATAGATTTGATGTGCGTTTTAAAGCTGAAAAAACACTTTCAGTTGAAAATGAAGCAGCATTGAACGGAATTCACGTGTTTGTAAATAATAGTTCAAACGAACTTCAAATTAAAAATACATTAAATACTGAAATTAAAACAATCTGTTTGTACAACAGTTTGGGGCAGCTTCAACATAAATGGCAAAAAAACCTTGAAAATGCACAAATATCATTGCCAGTTAATAACAAAGTACCTGGAATGTATTTAGTTCAGGTAAAAACAAATACAGGATTATTTAACAAAAAGGTTATTGTTAATTGATTAGGTGTTATTCATTGGTATTTAGTTACGAGTTTTATTTTTTTAACCTACACAATTCAGTGGTTACAGCTATGTTTATATAGTACCCTAGGCTAACTTCAAAATAAATAGTAAAAAATACCTCGAAACTATACGAATATAATTGCTTGTTTCAAACAAGATAACAGTTGTTTATTTAAATTGACACTTATAAGATGGTTTTTACTAAAAAAATAGTAATAAATTGAATACTTTTTTCATTAAAAATATTAAAACTTTAACTAAATAATACTTCTAAAAAAGTTCTAATTCTTCATTTTTTAGAAGTATTTGAATTTTTCTCATTTTAAATAAAGCGCATAATAATCACAATAAAATACCTGATTTTTATCATAAATGGTTGTTTGGGATCTTAAATTGATTTTGTAAATAACACATTGTTAGTCTATTATGAAAAATGTTAACAAGTGGAAGTTTTGTTAATAACTAATAATTAATTACTTTTGAATCAACAATTAACCCTATTTTACCCCAAATATGAAAAACAAATTACTAGCTGTAGGTTCATTTGCAACTTATTCTCAGATACCCCCTTTTCAAATTATTCTAAATCGTTTAATCTCTTTCCAAATTTAATTCTATTTGTAAAATCAATCTATTATAGTAGTCTATTACTATGATTACAAATGTTATTTAAATACGTTTATAATTTAACCCAATGAAAACATATATCTTTTTAAAAAAATACTTTTTAGTCTTTTTTTTATTTTTAGTTAGTTCAACTGTATTTAGTCAAGGAATTCTTCAAGTTTTAGATAGCAAGAAAAATAATGTTGCTCGTAACTCTGTAACTGATTATGGTGATATAAATTTAAATTCAAGTAAAGTTTTTAACTTTAATCTAAAGAATATTGCTAGTGGAAAGGGGGGGAAAGGTCTTAAGAAAGTTACAGTATCAATCTCTGGGAATGATTTTTCAGTAACAAATTCTAACCTCGGAAATTTAAAAAAAGGTACTCAGGTTACACTACCAATAAAATTTTCTCCAACTTCTGATGGTTTAAAAACAGCAGTTGTTACCATAAGTTATAGCAATGGAGTGCAGTCTTCATATAAGTTTATTTTACAAGGGAAAGGGCAAGCTGCAGATAAATCCCCAGAAATTAATGTTTATGATGCTGCAAATTCAGCTAACATCGATGATGGAGATTTGACACCTTCAGTACTGAATAGTACTGATTTCGATACTGTTGATGTGGGGTCTTCTTTAATGTATACTTTCAGAGTAGAGAATACGGGGCATCAACAATCGAGTTTGAATTTATCAAATCCAGTTTTTACAAGTAATGTTGACGGTTATTTTACAGTATCAACTATGGGTAGTTCTTCGCTACCTAAAAATAATACTACTACTTTTACAATAACTTTCACTCCCTTGTCAGTAGGTACTTTTACAGCTGACATATCAATAGAGAATAATGACTCAGATGAAAATCCTTATAATTTTAGAATTCAAGGAACTGGAACTGCACCTCAACCTGATATTGATATTCAAGGAAATAGTATTTTAATTGCGGATACTGATAGTACACCTGATGTTAATGATGGTACTAACTTTGGTACTACTGACACAACAACACCTGTGGTAAGTACATTTACAATGCAAAATAATGGTACTGCAGACTTAGTAGTTAGTGGTATTAGTAGCGATAATGGTGTTTTTTCAATAGGAGCGCTTACTTATTCTATAACAATAGCAAGTGGTTCTTCATATGATTTTACAGTTTCGTTTTTACCTACAACAAATGGAACGGAAACAGGAACTATAACTGTAAATAGTAATGTTAGTAGCCCTTTAGATATATATACTTTTGTAGTTTCAGGTACGGGTATAGCACCTCTAACTGAGGGCCCTGGAGGGGTAACATCAAATTTAAAATTATGGTTAAAAGCAAATGAAGGGGTTGTTGTAAATGGAAGTAGTGGGGTAACTTCTTGGTTTACGCAGGCTTATGGTTCAAACGCAACAGTTAATACACCTGGTCAGGAACCTACTTTTAGAGATGAAGAAACTTACAATGTAAATTTTAATCCTGTAGTTGAATTTTCAAATGCATATACTTCAGTAATTAAAGATACTGATTTTTCTTTTGATAACACCACTACTCAATTTTTAGAAGGAAATTCTGGTTTTTACTCACAAGACATATTTGTGGTATTTATTCCAGATGATATCCCAATTAATACTTCATTTGGTTTTATGGATATGTTTTGTGCTGATGCCAATATATTAAAAGATGAGGAAGATGCTACAGGTATCGGGTTAGGAGATTATTCAGGTAGAATATCTAATGAAATAATTAGTTATGCTCATAGTACTTATAATAAATCTACTCCTGGTGATGGATATGCTGTAGCTGAAATTGGTACAGGGTCCAGTTATGATAATGTGGGGATAATAAACGCTCACAATAATCTATCATTACCTCAACAAGAATTAAGTTATAATGCTAACTCTATTGGAAATACCCAAAACAACTCTTTGGATCAAATGATCAATGTAAATGATACAAAATTTTGGATAGGAAGAAGTGAAGGTTGGGAGGCTAGTTTAAATGGAAGAATAGCTGAAATAATCACCTATTCAACAAGGAAAAATGATACAGATTTAACCCAAGAACGTAATAGAATTCAATCATATTTAGCTGTAAAATATGGAATCACTTTAGGTGTGAATGGAGCTAGTCAAGATTATGTTGATAGTGATGGGACCATAATTTGGGATCAATCTGCAAATAATGGTTTTAATTACGACATTGCAGGTATTGGTAGAGATGATGTTTCCGAATTAAATCAAAAACAATCTAAAAGTGTAAATACTTTTTTTGATGGAGTTGGAGAAAGTAGAGGTTTATTAACTATTGGTTTATCAGATATTCATAGTACAAATAATTTAAACACGGCAACATTTAATAGCGACCGACAGTTTTTATGTTGGGGAAATAACAATGCAAGTTTAGACGGAACTGCAGTAAGTATTGAGGTTGATATGAGTAAAGGGATAACGCCTTTAGACGACACCGATTTGAATACCCCAGTTTCTTTTGAAGCAATTCAAAGAGTTTGGAAAGTTATTGAAAATGTTGGAGATGGAGTAGATATTCCAACTGTTAAAGTTTCTATTCCAACAAATGCAGTACGGTCTGCTATGCCACCAGATGGTAGGTATTTGATGTTTATTTCAGATACAGGAATTTTTGACCCAACAGCAGATTATAGAGTAATGACAGAGTCTGGAGGGAATTTATATACGGAGTATGATTTTGATGGTGCAAAATACATCACTTTTGGCTGGGCTCCAGAAAAAGAATACGAAAGATCCATTTATTTTAATCCAGTAAATAAGCATTATATTGATATGGAAGATAATTTAGATTTGAATGCTACAGAATTTACGGTTTCGGCGTGGATTAATAGAGGCATTAATTCTGCAAATACATCTATTTTATCTAAAAGAAATGTTGGTTATACCGAAGGTTACGATTTTAAAATTAATGGTTCTGGAAAATTAGAAATGTCTTGGGGGGCTTCGGGATTAGAAAAAATAACTTCAAATACAACTATTCCAGAAAATGTTTGGCATCAAGTAGCGGTTATTTATAAAGATAATACAGCTAATATTTATATTGATGGTGTTTTAGACGAAACGGTTTCAGGTTTAAGCAATCCGGTAAATACCAACAGTTCCTTTTTTATAGCAGCAGCTTGTAAAAATACTCCTGAAGCTTATTTCCACGGGAATATTGATGAGGTTAGAGTTTGGGATATAGCACTTTCAGAAGAGCAGTTGCGTTATATTATGAATCAAGAAATTGAAGAAAATGCAACGTTTGTTGGTGGGAAAATTATTCCAAATACAATAACGAATAATGAATTTAACACGACTCTTTGGGATAAATTAGCAGGGTATTACCCAATGTCTGTATATACGTATACAAATACTAAAGATGAATCAGGTAAAGGACACCAAGGTGCTTTACGTAATTTAAATACAGTTGATTGGCAAACAGCACCGTTGCCATACCAATCGGAGAATGATGGCTTATGGAATACGCCTTCAACTTGGTTAAATAATACGGTACAAGATATTCCTAATGGGGTATCTATTGTGGATTCTTCAATTTCAGTTGATTGGAATATTGTGGAAACTTCACATAACATTGCTTCTGAGTATCTAAGAAATATAACGATGTTGGCTTGGATTCAAAATGGGCAAACGCTAACTATGGACGGAACAGTTGATTTAACTACTGGAGTTGGTACAGGAAATGGTATTACCGTGACACATTATTTGTATTTAGGTGGAATATTAGACCTTGAAGGGGAATCACAATTAGTACAAACTGAAGGAAGTATGCTGTTCTCATCTTCAACAGGTTATTTAGAACGAGACCAGCAAGGAACAGGAAATAGTTTTAACTATAATTATTGGACATCTTCAGTAGGACCAATTGGAGGTGCAAACAATGCACCATTTCAAATTGGTAATGTATTGTTTGATGGAAGAGATCCTTCAAAAGCAATAGTTTATAATGCATCAGCCTATGCTGCAGATGCTGGTCCTATAGGGGTAAACCCAATAATAATGAGTACGTATTGGTTGTATAAATTCCATGGACCAGAAAACAGTTATAATGCTTGGGCTAATACTAATCAAACAACTACATTCAATTCAGGTGAAGGTTTTACTATGAAAGGATCATTGGGTGCTGTTCCAATTTTGAGTAGTTTTCAAAATTATGTATTTAGAGGAAAACCATACAATGGAGATATTACATTAACCTTAGATAAATCTTTAGCTAGTGGAGCAGATGTAGGTAGATTAATAGGGAATCCTTATTCTTCAGCAATTGATGTTACTGAGTTTATAAATGATAATATAACTACTACCAGTGGAACAATATATTTATGGGATCATTTCGGAGAAGAAGGATCTCATGTGCTAAAAGAATATGTTGGTGGTTATGCTACACGAAATATTTTAGCCGGTGCTCCTGCAGTTTCAAATGATTATCGTATTAATAATAACAATGGTTCAGGTACAAAAACACCTGGTAGATACATTGCTGTTGGTCAAGGATTTTTTGTAAACACTTCTGGAGGTTTTCCTGGGGGAGATATTATTTTTAAAAATAGTCAACGCGTATTTAAAACAGAGGCAGAGTTAGATAGTGGTAGTCCTTCAAAACCAATATCAGTATTTATGAAAACTGAAAAACTAAAAAGAACAACGCTACAAAGTGAAAAAACAGCACCCTTACAAAGACCAATTATTAGGTTGACTTATGATTCTCCTTTAGGGTATCATCGTCAAATAGTTATTGGGACAGATGAAAATACTACAAATGGAGTTGATAACGGTTACGATGCTTATATGGTTGATGTTGCTAAAGAAGATATGTTTTGGACTATACATGATACTAAATTTGTAATACAAGGTGTGCCTAACTTTAATTTAGATCAAGAATTTCCATTAGGTTTAACAATAAGTAAAACAGGTTTAGCAACTATTAAAATTGACGGCTTAGAAAATATAGATCAAAACCTAGATATTTATATTAAAGATGCTTTAACTGGTTCTACTACTCAAATTAATAACGAACCATTTGAGATTCTGTTAGATGCTGGCACTTACTTAGAACGTTTTTTATTGACTTTTTCACCTCAAAAAACACTGAGAGTTGAAGATGAAGTTTTAGAAAATGGTATTCAAGTATTTATGAATAATACAGTGTCGGAAATTCAAGTCAGAAATACAATGCAAGCAGAATTGTTAAGTATTAAACTGTACAATAGTTTAGGGCAATTACAAAGTACTTGGAATAAAAATCTTGAAGTAACTTCAATTGCTTTACCAGTAAATATGATTTCAACAGGGATGTATTTAGTACAAATAAATACAACTACAGGAAGGGTTTCTAATCAAATAATCATCAACAATTAAACTTACCCCAAATTAATGAAAACAAAATTACTTTTGGTGCTATTTTTATGTAGTACAATTTTTGTGAATGCTCAAACTAATATTGAATTAGCCGATAAATATTTAAAAGAAAGAGGAGAATTGGCCTTTACCTTTACAGCCAATTCAGTTGCTGAAATTCAGCAATTGGCTAAAATAATTTCTTTTGATCACGGACAAGATGGAAATAATCCACTTACAATTAAAGCAATTGCTAATAATAAGAATTTTAAAAAGTTTTTAGAATTTAATTTACCTTTTACAGTTGATACAGAGCTTAATGATCCAAAGGATGTTGTAATGTTTAATCCTAAAGTTCATAAAAAACAGGCTGTTTCAGCTAAAAGTACAGCTACATATCCTTTATCATTTCCTTTAACAGCTTATCCTACTTATGACCAATATGCAAGTCAAATGGCGGCATTTGCAGCCAATCATCCTGCAATTTGTGAGCTGGTAGATATTGGAGGAACAGTTCAAGGAGATAAGAGGCTATTATTTATCAAACTATCAGATAATGTTTCAACAAGAGAGGTAGAACCACGTGTTATGTACACATCTTCTATGCATGGTAATGAAATTGCTGGATTTCCATCGATGCTAAATTTAATAGATTATTTTATTACTGCTTACAATGACACAAACCATGCAGACCATACAAGGATTAAAAATTTATTAGATAATAGTGAGGTATGGATCAATCCATTAGCGAACCCAGATGCAACTTATTGGTTAAGTAACGATAATTCTACAGTTGCAAATTCAAGGAGAGAAAATGCTAATAACGTAGATTTAAATAGAAATTATCCTGATAATGTTGCTGGAGCTCATCCAGACGGAGAAGTTTACCAAACAGAAACACTTGCTTTTATGCAGTTAGCCAATGATTACCATTTCGTTATATCTGCTAATTTTCATGGAGGAACAGAAGTGGTAAATTACCCTTGGGATAACACATCAAATAGACATCCAGATGATGATTGGTATTTTTTTATTAGTAAGGAATATGCTGTTAATTGTCAAAACAATAGCGTTGTTGGTTATATGGATGCCATGTATACAAATTATACTTGGCCTGGTGTAACTAATGGTTCTGATTGGTACACCGTTTTTGGAGGTAGACAAGATTATATGAACTTTCATAAGCAATGTAAAGAGTCTACAGTAGAATTATCAAATTTAAAAGTACCTCCTTCTACAAATACCTCTGATAATAATGAGATTATAGATATTTGGAATTACAATCAAGAAGCTTACATTGAATATTTAGTTCAAGGTATATACGGATTTAGAGGTGTTGTAAAAGATGCTGTAACAGGAGATCCTATAAAAGCAACAATTACCTTAGTAGGGCATGATGCACTTGGTTCTTGGGTTGAAACCGAATTGCCATTAGGTGATTATTATCGCCCTATAAAAGCAGGAACATACAATATTTTATATGAGGCAGATTGTTATCAATCATATACTTTAACCGATCAGACAATTAAAGATTATGAAACTATTGATTTAGGTGATATATTATTGACACCTAGTATAGCAACTCCTACTAATTTGAATACAGCAAGTGTAGCTGCTTCAACAGCAACAATAGGTTGGGATAATGCTGGGGTTAGTTCATATGATATTCAATATAGAGTTAATGGAGCTTCTACATGGATAGCAACCACTTCAACTACAAACTCATTAAATTTAACTGGATTAACAGCTAATACAACCTATGAATTTCAAGTGCGAAGTGTGTGTGGTTCAACTTATTCGAATTATAGTAGTTTAATAAATTTCACAACAGCATCGGTTAGTTATTGTAATTCTTCAGGAAGTGTTACGGAAAGAGGTATCACAAAAGTTGAATTTAATAGCATTACTCAGACAAGTTTAACTACTAATATATATCAAGATTTCACCAACTTATCAATTGAAGTACTTGCTGGAAATACATATCCGTTAAAAGTTAATTTAACAACAACAGGTCTTAATGGTCAAAAGAAATTGTATGCCAGTGCTTTTATAGATTTTGACAATAATGGGGTGTTTGATACGACTACCGAGAAATTTGATTTAGGAACTGTTGCAAAAGATAACACAGATACTCAATCATCTATAGCCCCTAATATAAACATACCAATTACATCACATGTTGGTAATGTTAGAATGCGTATTTCTACCAAAGAGGGGGGGTACCCAACAAGTTGCGAAACTGGTTTTGATGGTGAAGTTGAAGATTACACAATAAATATTAAACATACTGCAACCTGGACTGGCACAACAAATAACAACTGGTCAACTGCAACAAACTGGTCTCCAGCAATTGTACCTACTGCAGCATCAGATATTGTTATACCTTCAGCAGCTAATATTAGTATTGATGCTAATGTTGCGGTGAGTAATTTAACTATAGGTTCAGGGGCAATTATAACGGTAAATGAAGGAGTAGTTTTAACTAATACCGGAACCATTACAAATAACGGTTCAATTGTGTTAAAATCAACTGCTGCAGGAACAGCATATTTGTTAAGTGACAGCAGTGTTGCAAATGTAACTCAAGAACGTTATTTAACTAGTAACCAAAGAGGTTGGAGAATATTAAGTAATCCGTTGTCTACAACTACTTTTGGCGCCTTAGCTTCAAATAGTCTTATAGATCTAGGTCCAAGTGCTTCTGGAGCATATAATTCAGCCAACAATACTTGGTCTAGTGGAGTTGATACAGATAATATGGTTACTCAACAAGGTTATAAGGTATTTGTTAGAGGTTTGGCGAGCGAGGTATCAGGTTTAAATTACAGTGTTACACCTCCAAGCAATGTAACTATTAAAACGGTTGGAACAGCAACTAATACAGTACCAAGTTCAATAACCACAACAGCAGGAAAGTATTACTTAGTAGCCAATCCGTATACAGCACCTGTAAGTGTTTCAAGTATTTTAACAGCAAGTTCTGGTTTAAGTTCTGCAGTATCCTATTATGATCCATCAAAGGCTTCAAATGGGGCTAGCGAGTTAATAGTTAAAAAAGGAGGGTACAACGCCAATCCAGTTTCAGGAACTTCTGGTAGCGCTTCTGATGTGGTAATACCACCAATGGGTACTATATTTGTACAAGCAACTACCGCTGGTAGTATTAATATTCCAAAAACGGCTATTTATACAGGTACAATTAGTGGTGCTGCTGGTAATTATAACCATAAAACAACAAATACTAAAAATAGTACTTCAACTGCTCTAACTATAAATGTAATTAGCAATGGTGTTAATTACGATCAATTGCAACTTAAATTTAAAGAAGTTGGAACTACTGGGAGGAATATTGATTTTGGTAAATTACCAAATACAATATTAGATTTTTATAGTATTACTGCAGATAGTAAAAACATGGCGATTAGTGAGTTGGAGTTGGTAGAGCAAATAATTCCATTGGGTATTTATTCTAAGGAAAAGCAAAACTTCACATTAACTATCGAAGAAAATAGTATTCCTTCAGAATTTGAGGCAATTTTAGAAGATAAACTTTTAAATACAAAAACCATTTTAATTGAAGGAACTGATTATAATTTCAATATCGATAATGCAGCTAATAGTCAGGGTGAAGAACGTTTTACACTTTCATTAAAAGCTTCAAGTTCATTAGTCGTTCAAGATGAGGTATTGGATTCAGCAATAAAAATTTGGCCAAATCCAGCTAGTAGTCAATTCAATATTTTAAATAAAAACAGCAATCAAGACACTACTTTTGAGATTTACACCATTACAGGGCGGTTAATTGAAGCTAAAAAAGCGCTTTCAGGTGTAACTACAGTTGTAGAAACAACAGGTTGGGCAGCAGGTGTATATATATTAAAAGCTACAAGCATAAGAAATCAAGTAATTAAAAAGTTAATAATTGAATAAACTCATGAAAACAAGATTTATTCACATAATAATCAATGTGTTTTTGTTTCTATTAAATAATAATTTAATAGCGCAAAGAGATGGTGGAAGTAGAGGGGTCACTGATCCGGGAACTGATCCAGACGCAGTTCCTATTGATGATTATTTATGGGTTTTAATTGTAATTGCTTTAGTTTTTGCAGTTAAGAAATTAAACTTTTTTGCAAGAGATTCAAACCCTTCGGAACTGAAGCTTTAAAATAAAATCATCAATAAATTGAAGATATTCTTATAAGTTTCGATCTGTTGATTAAAATAAACGGGTTAAAAAAACTATCAAATGGTAAATAAAAGCAAATAAATGGTATTGTTTAGTTTATTTTCCATACATTTATACTATGAAATTAAATAAACAATAAAACAATACCCCTAAAATAGTATTGCAAACGTAAGTTAAGTAAGCTATTTAGTTGTTTAATTGTAAATATTTCATTATTAATTATTTTTTAACCTGTATAAAACCCCTCGGTTATGAAAAAAATATTACCTCTACTGATTCTTATTTGTTGTTTTTCAACAAGTATAAATGCTTTTGAAAGCATAATATCAACAGTCTTTACCGCCGATTTAAGTATAGAAAATACTAAAAAAGCCACAACTGATGTCAGACCAAAATTTAGAATTGGGTTTGATGCACCTCAAATCAATCACCGCCAGTTATTATTAACTATTGATGAAAACTGTACTGATGGAGTGGATTGGGGATATGATGGTGAAACACCTCAAGTATTAGCCGATGATATGTATTGGTTAATAAACAATAAAGAATATGTAATTCAAGGAACAGATTCTGTTTTTAGTGGAAAAGAAATTCCTTTAGGTGTTTTTACAACAAATGGAGGTGTAATTACTATTAAAATAGATGCATTAGAAAATCCAATTACAGGTTTGAAAGTGGGTTTAAAAGATACAGCCTTAAATGTAATTCATAAACTAGAAGAAGCCGATTACCAAGTAACTCTAGAAGCAGGTACATATCACGATCGATTTTTAATTGTTTTCTTAAGTACTGACAGTACTGAATTGCCAACTTCTGAAGATACAGCAGTTGAAACAACAGAAACAGTAGAAGATGAAGAATGCGCATTGCCATCTCCACCACCTGGTTTTACAGATACTGAAGCAACAGAAGAAGATACTAGTAATTCAGAAGAAACTGAAGAAGGTAATGTTAATGAAGCTAAAGACGATGAAATAGAAGAGACAGAAGCTTCTAATAATGAAGAAAACAATACTAGAGAAAGAGAAAATAACAATACAAATCAAAACTATTTAAATAAAAATAAGCTGGTTATTTATATTAACAATGGTCAAAGTATTTTAAATGTAAAAAATAAAAGAGGACTTAAAATTGTAAGAATAACCTTATTAAATAGAAATGGTCAAAAGGTAAATGTATGGAATGAAAATCTTGACAATGAAACTATTCAACTCCAATTACAAGTTCCTAGAGGCATCTATTTAGTAATGGTACAAACAAATAATGATCGAATTATTAAAAGAGTATTAATTCAAAATTCTTAAAACTATAAAAAAGTAAACTTTTGTAAGTAAAATTAGTACAAAACGACTCACACCCTAAAGCATTTATTTTCATATAATAATGAAAATAAATGCTTTAGGGTATTTTTTTATTTCAAAAAAAACGTTAATATTATATAGTTTGGTTTTATGTTATAAAATAAGTACTATTTTTGCACGAAATTAGGTATTAATTAATATGGGGTATATTAAAAATATTATTAAAATAACAGTAGTTGCTTGCTTTTTTATACATGCTGGGTTTGGGTATGGGCAAACAACTATTATAGAAGATGATTTTGAAAGTGGCTATGGTAATTGGAATGCTGTTGAGAGAGCAACAATAGTTGATGCATCTCCTCTTAATAGTGGAAGAGCTGTTCTATTTGACAATGATAATGGAAATCAAAGTTTCTCCATAACTACTGTAAATAATTTAGATTTAACACCATATACTTCTGTAGATTTTATTTTTGATTTCAGTGCTGATTTTAATAATAATGATGGTTTTACTCTTCAATTTTCTAATGATGGAGGATCGACGTGGATAGATGTAAGAGTATTAGTAAATAATTTGAACTTTATAAATGGTGATTTTTTTGCATACAAAGTAAAAGTCAGAAGTTCAGATTTTAATTTTACAACAGCATCTAAATTTAGAATTCAATGTGATGTTAAAAATGCGACAAAACTTTATTTAGACAATATATTAATTAGAGAAAGCAGTGATGATTATTGCGAGCAAGATCCAGGTAATTCTAATAAAGATGACTACATTAGTAAAGTGCAGTTTAATACGATCAATAAAAATAGTGGGAATATTAATTCTGGTTATTCAGATTTCACATATATTTCAACTGATGTTTTTTTAAATGATTCTCATGATTTAACTGTTACTATAAATCTTAATAAACCTAATAGTAAAAAGTATAATTTATATGCTTGGTTTGATTGGAATAAAGATGGAAACTTTAACAATACAGATGAACGAGAGAGTTTTGAGCTATCTGATAAAAGTCCTCAAACGGTTACTAAGAGTATAACAATACCAAGTAATGCCGCTATAGGTAATATTCGGATGAGGATTATGCTTATATGGAATTTTAATGGTGAAATAACAGCTTGTACAGATGCAAATGGAGGTGAAGTTGAAGATTACACCATAAATATAATTAACGGCTGTTCAATAAACTCTTGGACAGGAGCGGTTAGTTCAGATTGGAATAATCCAGTAAACTGGAGTTGTGGAACAGTTCCTACAATTACTACCAATGTTTTAATTCCTGCAAGTGTAACAAATTATCCTGAAATTGCAGCTGCTGATGCAGGTGGTTTAGCAAATGATATTGAAATTGAGAATGGTGCAACATTAACGGTTTTTGATAATAGTATTGAAGTAGATGGAACTTTATTGTTAAATGGTGTTGTTGATTTAGAAGGTGAAGGACAGTTAATACAAAAAGATGGAAGTATTTTAGATGATGCAAGTACGGGATATATTACACGAAGTCAGCAAGGTACGGCTAATTTATACTCCTATAATTATTGGGGGTCGCCAGTTGGTGTAACCAAAGAATCAGGTGATATTAGTATAAGTGATTATAGCTATACTGTTCCTGCAGTATTACCTTCAGTTACCTTTTTAACTTCAGGTTATAATGGTAGCTCAAGTCCTTTATCACTAGCAGATTATTGGATTTGGAAATTTGCAGATAGACCTGCGGGAAATTATTCCGAATGGCAACATATGCGAAGTTCAGGTGAAATTAAAGCCGGAGAAGGTTTTACTATGAAAGGAACAACTACTGGAGATGTAAGTACGCTTCAAAATTATACATTTAGAGGTTTACCAAATAATGGTGCAATTTCTTTAGCGGTTAGTGGAGGAAATGAATATTTGGTTGCAAACCCATATCCTTCAGCTATTGATGGCTTCCAGTTTATAAATGATAATAACCCATCAAACCCAGAAGGTTCATTGTTAACCGGTACGCTTTATTTTTGGCAACAATTTAAAGGAACAAGTCATAATTTAGCAGATTATGAAGGTGGTTATGCTACGTTAACTCTTTCAGGAGGTTCTCCTGCAGCCGTGGCAAGTATAGGTGACTTGCCCGATGATTTAACTAAACTTAAAACTCCAGGTCAATACATACCTGTAGCTCAGGGATTCTTTACATCGAGTGATGCTGATGGAGGTAAGATTAAATTTAATAATGGTCAACGATTTTTTGTACCTGAATCTTCTGGAAGTTCAATTTTTATGAAGTCAAGTAACTCTAAATCTAAAACTGTAAGTACTGCTAAAGAATATCAAGATGTTCGTCCAAAATTTAGATTAGGATTTAAAGCACCTCAAATTAAACATAGACAACTGTTATTAACTATTGATGAAAAGACCACTAATGCTGTTGATTGGGGGTATGATGGCGAAATGAATGGTGTTTTGGCGGATGATATGTATTGGGCATTAGATAATAAAAAATACGTAATTCAAGGTTTGCCAGATGCTAATATTGATCGAGAGATACCTTTAGGTATTAAAATGAGTAAAGCAGGATTAGCAATCATTCAAATTGATGCGCTTGAAAATGTTGATGAAAGTGTTGAGTTGTATATTAAAGATGAATTATTAGGAACTACTACTAAAATAAACAATACTCCTTTTGAAATTGAATTAGAGGCAGGTGAATATACCAATCGTTTTTCATTGGTATTTAAGCAAAATAAAACATTAGATATAGAAGACGAAATTTTAAAAAATGGGTTGTTTGTTTATGTTAATAATATAGCACAAGAGTTAAGAATTAACAATACAACAAATGTTGAATTGTTAGCTGTAAATTTATACAATAATTTAGGTCAAGAATTAAGAGTTTGGACCAAAAATCTTGAGGATACACAACTCGTATTACCCGTTAATAATTTGGCAACAGGAATGTATGTTGTTCAGTTAAAAACATCAACAGGTGCTATTACAAAAAAGGTAATTATTAAGTAAAAATTAAAACATAAAAAAAGGGCTATTTTATTAAAAATAGCCCTTTTTTTATGCAACAACATCATGAATCATAGTATGATTTCCATCATTCCATTCGGTTAAAATATCAGTAGCAACGGAAGCACCACTCCCCGCTGCAATGGCATATTGACTTCTCCAACCAGCAATAACACCTGCAACGTACACTCCTTTGCAAATTAAATGGTTTTCATTCTTCAACATTATTTTTTCTTTAAATGAAGGAATGTTTGGGTGTGGTTGCACATACTGTGTTAAGCCTTCAATATTAAATAAATTTGACGGACTTACAGCAACTACAATGTTGGTTGCAGTGTACTTGTTTTTATTGGTAATTATGGTAATTTCAGAATCGATTTGTTGAACTTCAATTACTTTTTCTTTTGAAATTTGTTCAACATGCGGGTATAAATCGGTTAATTGCTGCAATCCTTCAGTTAAAATATCAGCACCTTTTGTGTCTTTTTTAAAGCCTAAAACATTGTTTAAAATAGCATTTTGTAAAGCTGAATTTTTTTGGTGAGAAATAATACCTACAGTTTTATTTGCTGCAAAAGGTTTATCTTTTGCCGATCCTAAAATAAGTGCGCACGAAAGTCCTGCAGCACCTCCTCCAATAATTAAAGCGTCAAAATGTTTCATGATATAAAAGCTTTATGAGAATAATCCTTGAATGTTAGATGTAAATAGTTTAACGGCAATGGCTAATAAAATTACACCAAATATTTTTTGAATAATGTTAATGCCGTTCTCTCCAATTAATCGTTCAATTTTACTTGAAGTTTTTAAAACAACATACATAAAAAATACATTAATAATAATAGCTATAATAATATTTACAGTTGCGTATTCTGCTCGTAATGATAATATAGCGGTTAAACTTCCTGGTCCAGCAATTAATGGAAAAGCTAAGGGAAATACAGAAGCTGTCATTGAGTTGGTTTTTTCTTCTTTGTATAATGATATTCCTAAAATCATTTCCAAAGCTAAAAAGAATAAAATTAGCGAACCTGCAACGGCAAACGAATTAACATCAATACCAATTAAATTTAAAATGCTTTTTCCTAAAAAAAGAAAAAGAATCATAATAATTCCGGCAACAACAGAAGCTTTTTCCGATTCTAAACTTCCTACTTTTTTTCGTAAATCAATAATAATAGGTATGTTGCCAATAACATCAATTACAGCAAACAGTACCATAGTGGCAGTAATTATTTCTTTAATATTAAACCCCATAATACTCGTTTTTAAATTTGGTTGGCAAATGTAGTTAATCATTTATAGCCTTTAACAAAAGTATATAAAAAAATAGTTTATTTTTGCGGCATGTTTCAATTAGGAAAAACCATAGTTTCAGAAGACATTATTGAGAAAGATTTTGTCTGTAATTTAAATGCCTGTAAGGGTAAGTGTTGTATTGATGGCGAAGCCGGAGCTCCGTTAGAAGAAAGTGAACTTCAAATATTACTTGATATTTATCCAAAAGTAAAACCTTTTTTAAGACCAGAAGGAATAGCAGCTATTGAAGATCAAGGATTATTTGTTACTACAGAAGGTGAATATGAAACCACCTTAATTGATGGTAAAGATTGTGCCTATGTAATTTTTGATGAAAATAACATTACCAAATGCGGTATTGAAGAAGCATATAATCAAGGAGAAATTAAATGGAAAAAGCCAATTTCGTGCCATTTATATCCTGTTCGTATTATGGAATATAGCGAGTTTTCAGCAGTAAATTACCACAGTTGGCCAATTTGTGACGACGCCTGTACTTTGGGTAAAGAGCTGCAAGTGCCAGTATATAAATTTGTAAAAGAAGCCTTAATTAGAAAGTTTGGGAAAGATTGGTATGCTGAATTGGAAACGGTTGCTGAAAATTATAAGCCTGAATAATTAATGTAAAAACAAAAAAACTATGAAAACATTATTTAAAAACATCGCAATTTTAACAATTTTATTAGCAACAATCACTGCCTGTGATGAAATTGAAGATTTGGCAGATGTAACAAAAACGGTGGAATTAACGAAGCAATTTAAAGTAGAATTAGAAGGCGGAGATAACGCTGTTGAAACGGGAAGTTTTAATATTAGTATTTTAACACCTGCTGTTGAACCGTATGCTGATAAGTTAAAAAATGTAGCAATTGAAAAAATAACATTTGAAGTTTTAAACTATACAGGTGATGCATTAGCAGAGTACAAAGCGCAATTTACTGCTGATGGAACACCGTTTATAAATGAAAGTTTTTTTGGCTTTGAAGCTGATGCTAATGATACTATTTTTGAAGTAAACGATACGTCAGCGTTAAATACTGTAGCAACAAAATTATTAAATAACGATAGCGTTACTGTATCTTTCAATGCAGAATCTACTAATTTAGAAGTTGCGGCTAGTTTTACAATTGATGTAAAATTCTATATTAAAGTAACAGCAAATCCCCTTTAAAAGGAATTATTTTCTCGTATAAAGTTATATTTTTTGAAAGTACTTGCATTTTTTTGTAAGTGCTTTTTTTATGTTTTACGCCATACCTCCTCTTGTGAAAATTTGGTTTTCAATATTCTCAGCAAAACCAGTAGTTAGTTGAATCTCAGGGAATATATATTGTTGATTATCAGTATTTAAGACTGATTAATCGTTTATTCTAAAATAGCGTAAAATGTTAAAAACTTACTTGCAAATGTGAATAAGTAACCCTTTTTTATGTTTAAATTTTTCCAATCTTTGTTTTCTCATTCGAGACAAATTACAACTAACTAATTCTAAAAAAATCACAGCTATAATGTCGTTTATTGAACCAATTTTACAAGAAAATAAAGATCGATTTGTAATTTTTCCAATTCAACACCAAGATATTTGGGAATGGTATAAAAAACAGGAAGCAAGTATTTGGACAGCTGAAGAAATTGATTTACACCAAGATGTAATAGATTGGGAACAAAAATTAAGCGATGATGAGCGTTATTTTATCAAACATATTTTAGCCTTTTTTGCTGCTTCAGATGGAATTGTAAATGAAAATTTGGCTGAAAACTTTGTAAGTGAAGTTCAATATTCCGAAGCAAAATTCTTTTATGGTTTTCAAATAATGATGGAAAATATTCACTCTGAAGTGTACTCATTGTTAATTGATACCTATGTAAAAAATGAAGTTGAAAAAAATGAGTTATTTAAAGCTATTGAAGTTTTTCCTGCAATTAAATTAAAAGCAGATTGGGCCTTAAAATGGATTGACAGTCCAAGTTTCGCAGAACGTTTAATTGCTTTTGCAGCTGTTGAAGGAATTTTCTTTTCAGGTAGTTTTTGTTCAATTTTTTGGTTGAAAAAAAGAGGCTTATTGCCAGGGTTAACTTTCTCCAACGAGTTAATTTCTCGTGACGAAGGTTTACACTGTGATTTTGCGGTGCACTTGCACAACAATCATATTGTAAATAAAGTGCCTAAAGAGCGTATTACCGAGATTATTGTAGATGCTTTAAATATTGAACGTAAATTTATTACAGAATCATTGCCTGTTAGTTTAATAGGAATGAATGCTAAATTAATGACCCAATATTTAGAGTTTGTAACCGACCGTTTATTAAGTGAATTTGGTTGCGATACAGTGTACAATGTTTCCAATCCGTTTGATTTTATGGAAATGATTTCATTAGAAGGAAAAACCAATTTCTTTGAAAAAAGAGTCTCTGAATACCAAAAAGCAGGTGTGAAAAGTGGTACAGGTACCGGAGAAATTAGTTTCGACGCAGATTTTTAAGATAATTTTAAATCAAGAATTACGATTACCCCAAGCGTATATTCAAAAACACAAAAATATTAAATAGTAGAGACTATAGCTTTGAAGTGAAATTATTACTTCAAACAATTTAGTTCTTTAGACCAAATAGTTGTCATTTCTTAGAAGGTAGGAATTTATGCTGTATGGTTTGGATTCTTGTTTGAACATGAATCACTAGACTGGAATAATAAGCTTATAAAACTAAAAACTAACTAGAATTTGTATTTTGAGTTCATTTGTAATTCAAAATTCGTAATTCAAAAATTAACTACAGAATGTTTGTATTAAAAAGAGACGGAAGAAAAGAGCCAGTGATGTTTGATAAAATTACGGCAAGAGTAAGAAAAATGTGTTATGGACTAAATAACTTAGTAGATCCTGTGAAGGTTGCTATGAGGGTTATTGAAGGCCTATATGACGGGGTTACTACTTCTGAATTAGATAATTTAGCAGCTGAAACTGCTGCAACTATGACCGTTCAGCATCCAGATTACGCTCGTTTAGCTGCAAGAATTGCCGTTTCAAACTTACACAAAAACACAAAAAAAACATTTAGCGATGTAATGACGGATTTATACAATTATGTAAATCCACGTACAGGTAAAAAAGCACCATTATTGTCTGATGAAGTATATAAAGTAATCATAGGTAATGCTGCAAAATTAGATTCAACCATAATTTATAACCGTGATTTTGGGTATGATTATTTCGGATTTAAAACATTAGAACGTTCGTATTTATTAAAATTAAATGGCGAAATAGCCGAGCGTCCGCAGCATATGTTAATGCGTGTTGCCATTGGTATTCATTTAAATGATATTGATGAAGCTATTGAGACGTACGAATTAATGTCTAAAAAAATATTTACACACGCTACACCAACGTTATTTAACTCTGGTACACCAAAACCACAAATGTCATCTTGTTTTTTATTACAAATTCAGGATGATAGTATTGATGGTATTTATGATACCTTAAAACAAACCGCTAAAATCTCGCAATCTGCAGGTGGTATAGGTTTGTCTATTCACAATGTACGTGCAACAGGTTCTTATATTCGCGGAACAAATGGTACTTCAAACGGAATTGTACCAATGTTAAAGGTTTATAATGATACGGCTCGTTATGTAGATCAGGGTGGAGGAAAGCGCAAAGGTTCTTTCGCAATTTATATGGAACCTTGGCATGCAGATGTTTTTGACTTTCTAGATTTACGTAAAAATACAGGTGCCGAAGAAATGCGTGCACGTGATTTATTTTATGCCATGTGGATTCCAGATTTGTTTATGAAACGTGTAGAGGAAAACGGAGATTGGACCTTAATGTGTCCAAATGAATGTCCGCACTTATTTGATACCTATGGCGATGAATTTGAAAAATTATATACAAGCTACGAGCAAGTAGGTAAAGGAAGAAAAACCATTAAAGCACGTGAACTTTGGGAAAAGATTTTAGAGGCTCAAATTGAGACTGGAAACCCTTATATGTTGTATAAAGATGCAGCAAATAGAAAGTCGAATCAAAAAAATTTAGGAACCATTCGTTCTTCAAATTTATGTACAGAAATTATGGAATATACGGCAAAAGATGAGGTTGCTGTTTGTAACTTAGCATCCATAGCTGTACCAATGTTTGTTGAAGAAAATAAAGATGGTGTTAAGTTTTTCAACCATAAAAAACTATTTAAGGTCACTAAAAAAATTACTCGAAATCTAGATACGGTAATTGACCGTAATTATTATCCTGTAAAAGAAGCCGAGAACTCAAATTTCCGTCACAGACCTGTTGGTTTAGGAATTCAAGGGTTGGCTGATGCATTTATTATGTTACGTATGCCTTTTACAAGTGATGAAGCTAAAAAACTAAACGAAGAAATTTTTGAAACTATCTATTTTGCAGCCGTAACCTCATCTATGGAAATGGCAAAAGCAAAAGAGCCGTATTCAACTTATGAAGGTTCACCTATGTCGCAAGGTGAATTTCAGTTTAATATGTGGGGTGTTTCAGAAGACGATTTAAGTGGGCGTTGGGATTGGAAATCTTTACGTAAAGAAGTCAAAAAAAATGGGGTAAGAAATTCATTATTAGTCGCTCCAATGCCAACAGCCTCCACTTCACAAATATTAGGTAATAATGAAGCTTTTGAGCCTTATACTTCTAATATTTACACGCGAAGAGTTTTAAGTGGCGAGTTTATTGTTGTAAATAAGCATTTATTAGAAGACTTGGTTGAACTAGGGCTTTGGAACAACGAAATGAAAGAGAATATTATGCGTGCTAACGGATCTATTCAACATATTGATGTTATACCACAAGAATTGAAAGAATTGTATAAAACAGTGTGGGAATTAAGTATGAAGGACATTATTGATATGTCTCGACAAAGAGGTTATTTTATTGATCAATCTCAATCCCTGAATTTATTTATGCAAGATGCGAATTATTCAAAGTTAACATCTATGCACTTCTACGCTTGGAAAAGTGGTTTAAAAACTGGAATGTACTATTTAAGAACAAAAAGTGCGGTAAACGCTATACAGTTTACACTTTCAAATAAAAAGAAGGTTGAAGATGCTCCATTAAGTCCGGAAGAATTAAAAGCTATGCTAATAGCTTCACAAAACAATCCAGATGATTGTGAAATGTGTGGTTCATAATTTAAAACGTGTAATTACCTCAAAGTTAATAACTTGTGAATAACTGTGTAGCTGAAATGTTATATGAAGAGTTAATTTTAGGATCTTTGCTAAAGAGAATTAGTTTGATGAAATTATTTGAACTGTGATTAGTAAACCGAATAAATAGTCAGCCCAATAAAAGAGTCTTAATTTTAAAATTAAGACTCTTTTTTAGTTGTAATAAGAATTCTTCCGAAGAAAAAAGTTGAAAGACCTTAAAATAAGATCAAAAAAAACCTCATCCTAAATAATTAAGATGAGGTTTTTTGAAGTAGCTTATTACTATTTCTTATTTGAATACAATTCTAATAAATCCATAGTAGCTTTTATTAGGTCTTCAGTTTCTAATAAAATACTAAAGTAAAGCGTTGTGTTTTTAGGGCTAGATTCTGTTGTTCTAGTACGTTCAACTTGTTTTTGAGCGTAGGCAGAAACATCATTTAATAAGCCTTGCTTTTCTTCAATTATAGCATCAATTTGATCAAATGCTCTTTCATCAAAAATAGTTCTTATTTTGCCAAATAAATGGTTTAGTTTTCCATCTATCTCTTTCAATTCCTTAGCCTGATTCACTTTTAAACCTTTGTGGTTGTTGTTAATGTGTTTATGACTTACTTTAGAAATAAATGAAACAGATTGCGCAATGTCTTGTAAATCTCCAATTACATCAATATAAAATTTACTTGCGCTAATAGATGATTCGTCTAAGTTTTTAATAAAATAGAAAATGTTGTTTTGTAAATCTTCAATTTCAGTTTCTAATTTAACAACCGTATTCTTAGCTTTTTTAAGTGAAGTTAAATTTTCCTTTATTAAGCCATTAATGGTGTTTTCATTAATTTTACTTACACGTTTTAATACTTTAGAAATATTGTCTGCACTTTCTTCAATAACTCCTTTTACAGATTTACTTTCAGCATTGCTTAAGCTATCTTCAGCTTTTATTTCTTTTGATTTTTTAATGTGATTTAAGGAATTTCGAACTAATAATACAACTGCAATTAATAACAAAATAGCAATCATTGTGGCGCCTCCTAAATAAATTAAATAAGCTGCAACTCCAGAAGCAACAAATGCACTTAAGGCGGTAAAGAACCATCCTCCAATAACATTTAATACACCAGCAACTCTATAAACAGCACTCTCAGTTCCCCAAGCTCTATCTGCTAATGAGGTACCCATGGCAACCATAAACGTAACGTAGGTGGTTGATAGTGGTAACTTGTATGAAGTAGCTATAGAAATTAAAACCCCAGCAACCATTAAATTTACAGCAGCACGCACCAAATCAAAAGCTGGTAACTCATGTGTTTTTCCATGTGTTAATTCAATCACAGGTTTTTCAAATTGTTTTTCAATTTTCTGTTGAAGTGCATTAGGGATGAGTACTGAAAAATATCTTGAAGTTAAAATAGAACCTCTCACCATTATTCTCGATAAAAAAGTAGGCTCAAATCGCTCTTTTGTGTCACTTTGGCTTGATAAATCTAAAGATGTTTTTACTACATTTTTGGATTTTGAAGAAAACCATAATGTTAATACCATTACCATTCCAGCAATAAATAACAATACAGTTGGGGTAGGTACTTTTTGACCTAAAACATCCATTGCAAACTCTGTAGCAGGAACTCCAGAACCTATCCAAGCTTCATAAGATTGCCAAGCAGCAATTGGTACTCCAATAAAATTTACTAAATCATTACCAGCAAAGGCCAATGCCAAAGCAAAAGTACCAACAACAATAATAATTTTATAAATGTTAGTTTTAAAGGTTGCTATTAAAGTATAAGATAATGCAGACCATATAACAAAACTTATAGCAACTATTGAGAGTACATTGTTTTCTAAAAAATCTTTAATGGTAGCACCTCCAATAACATCAAAGCTTTGTTTGGCAATGTCTGCTCCTTTAATACCTTTCATTAATATAAAATATACAATGGCAGTTAGTGCAACTCCACCAAATAAGGCTCCAACCCAATTTGCTTTTTTCTCAAAATTAAACGATAATAATAAACGTGAAATATATTGCACCAGCGCTCCAACAGAAAATGCTACTACCACAGAGAGTAGAATTCCAAAGATAATCTGTGTAGCTTTATCAGTATTAATGTAGTTGGTAACTGTAGAAAAATCACCACCATCAGCACCAATTTTAATCAACGCAACAGCAACAGCTGCTCCTAATAATTCAAATACAATTGAAACTGTAGTTGAGGTTGGCATACCCAGTGAGTTGAAAAAATCTAGCAAAAGAATATCTGTAATCATTACAGCCATGAAAATAATCATGATATCACTAAACATAAACATACTAGGGTTAAAGATCCCTTTACGGGCAACTTCCATCATACCGCTAGAAAAAACAGCCCCGCAGGCTATACCAATACTAGCAACAATCATAATAGTTTTAAATGATACCGCTTTTGAACCAATTGCTGAGTTTAAGAAATTTACAGCATCATTACTTACTCCTACAACTAAATCGGCAACAGCCAAAATTGCTAGAGCAACAATCATTAATAAATAAATGTTATCCATTTTTAAGAATTTAAAAAAGTAAATGTAATAAGTTAATTGAATTTATACTAAATAAAAACTCTATATGTTTAAAATTCATATCTAGGGAGTTAGGTGAAAAAATTGTTAAAATCACTTTTGTGGTTTCAATTTAGCATAAAATTATTAAAGTCGCAAAGAACTAAAAGATTTATGGATCTAATGTTAACTTTACGTTAACAATAAACTTAATTTAAGGCTTAGATAAAAAGGTGAAGTTCAAAAACACCTAAAAATGTATAAATCCTTAGAAATTTTAGAAAAATATACCATTTATTGTGACTTAAAATACAATATAAATGATGGTGTTTTGATTTTAGTTCTTGGGAGTTAATGTTTTTATATTTTAATTATTAGCTGTATGTTTATGCAGTTCATTACATTTTTTATGATTAGACGACTTTTTTTTGGATTATTTTTGGCTGTACTAGCCGTTGTATTATACTTTAACCCAAACTTTAAAACCATTGCCGCAGGAGTTGCAATTTTATTGTTTGGTATGATTATGTTAGAAGAAGGTTTTAAGGTTTTTACTAAAGGACCACTTCAAAATTTACTAAAAAATGCCACTAATAAATTATATAAAAGTATTACCGTTGGTGCTACAGTAACAGCCTTAATTCAGTCTAGTTCTTTAGTTTCTGTAATCACAATTTCATTTATAAGTGCTGGTTTAATTAGCTTATCAGGTGGTTTAGGGTTAATTTTTGGAGCAAATATTGGTACCACAGCTACCGCTTGGTTGGTTGCTGGTTTTGGATTGAAAATTAAAATTTCAGCACTAGCTATGCCTATGTTGGTGTTTGGAATTATATTTTCATTTCAAAAAACAAAAGCATTAAAAGGTGTAGGAAATGTATTGGCGGGTTTAGGGTTTTTCTTTCTAGGAATTCATTATATGAAAGAAGGCTTTGATGTTTTTAAAGAATATATTGATTTAACCCAATTTGCGGTTTCAGGGTATTTAGGCGTTATTATTTATACAGGAGTAGGAATTGTTCTAACTACCATTTTACAATCTAGTAGTGCAACATTGGCGTTGATTTTAACAGCTTTAGCAGCTGGTCAGCTTGAATACGAGAATGCTTTAGCGCTCGCCATAGGTGCTAATGTAGGAACTACAATTACGGCAGTTCTAGGTTCGCTAAGTTCAAATATTGCAGGAAAAAGACTGGCAATGGCTCATTTAATTTTTAATTTGGTTACAGGTATAGTTGCTTTGGCTATTATTTTTCCATTGGCAAATCTTGTAGATTATTTAGCAAATGTTGTTGGTATTGCATCCAACGATTATACATTGAAACTAGCTGTATTTCATACCATATTTAACGTTTTAGGTGTATTGCTAATGATTCCATTTATTTCTAGGTTAGAAGCCTTCTTAATTCGTTTCTTAAAAGAAAAAGATGTAACAGCTATAAGCATTAGTACACCAAAATATTTAAATGAAACCATCTTGAATTTTCCTGGAACGGCAATTTATTCGTTGTTTAAAGAATCTAGATATTTATTTAAAAATGCCATTTTTGAAATTGTAGCCCACGGTTTAAATATTCATAGAGAAGATATTAAATCAGGAGAAAAAATCAAGAAAATCATTGAAAAATCTACTGAAGATATGGAAGTAGATGTTGAAGAGTTATATTATGCAAAAGTAAAAACTATTTATGGTGAAATTTTGAAGTACGCAACCACTGCTCAAAGCGAATTAAAATTAACCAAAAAGCAACATAAAGCTGTTACTGAAATAAAAGTCGCCAATAGAAAAATGGTTGAGATTATTAAGGATGTGCGTGAACTTCATAAAAATGTAACTTTGGCTCGAAATTTAAACAACCCCTACTTAATAAAAGAGTACAATAGCTTTAGAAAAAAAATAACCAAAGTACTGCGCGTTATTTATTTGTTTAAAGAAGATTCTGAAAAATATGCAAATCAGTTAAAGCGTTTAAAAGACGAAGCGAAAGAAAACGTCCGACAAAGTAATAAATCTATAGATAAATTAATTCGTAAAGATTTAATTTCAGCAGAGATGGCTTCATCACTTTTTAACGATTATTCTAATGTGAATGATATTAATAAAAAACTAATTGAAGTTGCTGAATTATTATACGGAAATAAGGATTCATTATTTGAAAATGGAAACTCCTAAAACAAAAAAAACGCCTAACCTTTTTCTGCTAGTACATTTGTAATTCAATATTTTTTTTACTCTTTTTTGCGCAAATACTTTGCTTAATTTTAATAAGTTAGGTTTTATTTATTTTTTAATTACATCATTTTTATAAACTTTAATTTTTAAAATAAAATCACAACAAATTAATATTGAGTTAACATTGATTTATGTTATTGAGAGTAATTTTGCGCTATTAAACATTAGTTGAAAAATGGGAGATATTTACACAGTTATGCTAATAGCTTTAACAATATTAGCTGTAATTGATTTAGTGGTTGGTGTAAGTAACGATGCAGTAAACTTTTTAAACTCAGCAATTGGTTCAAAAGCCGTTTCAGTTAAAAGTTTAATGATTATTGCTAGTCTGGGCATTTTTTTTGGTGCTATATTTTCTAGTGGAATGATGGAGGTTGCTAGAAAAGGAATTTTTGTACCTGGAGAGTTTTATTTTGATGAAATTATGATCATTTTTTTGGCTGTAATGCTTACTGATGTTTTGCTGCTAGATTTGTTCAATTCATTAGGTATGCCCACTTCAACCACAGTATCTATTGTATTTGAATTGTTGGGTGCAGCTGTAGTAATGGCTTTGATAAAAATAAATGCAAGTGATTCACAAACATTCACCGACTTAGGACGCTATATTAATTCGGAAAGTGCTTTAAAAATTATTATAGGAATATTACTTTCGGTAGTCTTTGCCTTTACCATTGGAGCTATTGTTCAATTTATTTCGAGGTTAATTTTTTCTTTTGAATATGAAAATAAGCATAAATATGTACGTATTGTTTTTGGGAGTGTTGCTTTAACTGCTATCACCTATTTCATTTTTATGAAAGGGTTAAAAGGAACTCCTTTTTACCAAGATATTGAAGGAGTTTTAGCTGGAAATGAAATGTATATTATATTCATAAGTTTTGTTTTATGGAGCCTAATTTCATTTTTTTACAGCGCCATTTCAAAGAAGAACAACCTTATTTTAGTTGTAATTATTGGTACTTTTGGATTGGCGCTTGCCTTTGCAGGAAATGATTTGGTGAATTTTATTGGTGTGCCAATGGCTGCATTTAATTCTTATGATGCTTGGTTTAAATCTGGAATTGCTGCTTCAGAATTTTCAATGGGTGTATTATCTCAAAAAGTAAGAGTTCAACCTTTAATGTTGTTTATTGCTGGAGCCATTATGGTGGTAACTTTATGGTTCTCAAAAAAGGCCCGTTCAGTTACTGAAACTGAAATTGGATTGTCAAGACAAGGAGAGGGGCATGAGAAATTTAAATCTAATTTTTTATCGCGATCAATAGTGCGTGGAACTCTTAAAATGAGTGGTGCATTTAGTTTTGTATTTCCAAAATCCTTAGGCAAAAAAATTAATCATCAATTTGAAAAACCTGTTATTCACTTAACAAAAGATCAATTAAAAAATCAGCCTGCGTTTGATTTGGTTAGAGCCTCGGCAAATTTAATGGTGGCAGGTATTTTAATCTCAATTGCAACTTCGTTTAAACTACCGTTATCTACAACATATGTTACTTTTATGGTTGCTATGGGTACATCTTTAGCGGATAGGGCTTGGGATAGAGAAAGTGCGGTTTATAGAGTTGCTGGAGTTATAAATGTAATTGGAGGGTGGTTTTCAACAGCAATATTGGCATTTGTTGTTTCGGGTACTTTTGCCTTTTTAATTCATATTGGTGGTAGCCTAGCTGTTATTGGTTTATTTGCTTTAGTTGCTTTTTTATTATTAAGAAGTTACTTCAATTATTCTAAAAAAGTGAAAGAACAAAACCAAATTAAAAAAATTAAAAGTGAAGAAAAATCAACGATAAATGATGTTATTGTTGAAAGCTCAATACATATATCAGAAGTAGTAAAAAAAGTCAACGAGCTATATGCATCCACTATTAAAAACTTGATAAAACAAGATTTAAAAAAGTTATCGAAAATTGAAAATAAGGGTAAAAATTTAAATGAAGAAGTAAATACACTAAAATCAGATGTTTTCTATTTTATAAAATCACTGGATGATAACATGATGAAAGCTAGTAAATTTTATTTATTAGTTGTTGATCATTTACAAGATATTGTTCAATCTATTGAATTTATAGGTTCTACTAGTTTTAATCACGTAAATAACAATCATAAAAACTTAAAAAAATCTCAAATAAAAAATTTAAATACAATAAATAATATTTTAACTGAATTGTTAACTCAGATAGAATCGGATTTTAGATCAAGAAATTTCGATAATTTAATTCAAATTATTGATGATAAGCAACGTTTGGTTGATAGGGTTTCACAATCTATAGAAGAACAAATTGAACGTATTAGAACCGATGAAACAAGTCAAAAAAATGCAACATTATATTTTGGTCTTTTATTAGAAACAAAAGATTTAATTCAATCTTTAATTAATTTATTGCAATTGTATCAAGAGTTTCAAATTACAAAAGAGAGGTAAATGATAAATTGACATAAAAAAAGGGAATTGATTTTATCAATTCCCTTTTTTTATGCTTAAAATATTGTTCTATTTAAAATGTTTTTCAGCTTCAAATGCTTTTGCTTTTTTCGCTTTTTTACCTGCCATATTCAATGAATATGTAACGCCTAATTCTACAATTGGCCCGTTACGCACATAAGATGTTTCTTGGTAAAAAATTTGTTCATCACTACTGTTGAATGCATTGGTGTCTAAACCTTGAATATTTGAACCAAATATATCTAAACCTCTTAATGAGAAGCTCCAATCTTCTAATTTTGTTGGCTTGTAGCTTAAGGCAGCATTTGCTATTTGATACGAATCGTTTTGACCTTGTGATGTAATGGTTGCAGATTTTATGTTGTAATCCATATTAAATTTAAATTCGTTTGTTAAGTTCAAATTAAGATTTGCTTTTAACGACCAGTTAGTGCTATTGTTGTCAATATCATATCCAAAAACCTCCCCTTTTATGCTGTAATAATATAAAGAACCACCTAAAAATAAATCGACATATTTACCTAAGTAAACATCGGCATTTATTTCACCACCAAGTGATGTAGAGTTACCAGCATTTGTGTAACTTCTAATTAAAACATTTTCCTGTAAAATGTCGTGTAAATCTGGGTTTTCAATTGCTGTTGTTGTTGTGTTTACTCTAAAAACAGCATTGTTAACACCTCGATAAAAACCAGTAATATCAAGGGTTGTCTTTCCAACTTTAGTGTCATAAGTTAATTCTACATTATTGGTGTATTCTGATTCTAATTCAGGGTCTCCAAGTACATAAACCTCGTAGTGACGACGGTATAAAAATGGTGATAATGTTGTTGCTGACGGACGGTTAATTCGTCGGCTTGCAGCTAATATCAAACTATTTTCATCAGAAACAGGATAGCTTAAATGTAGCGATGGAAAGAAATCTAGTTTTGTGCGGTCAAAATCAGATGCTCCAGAGTTGTTAAATAAGTTCAAATAATCAGTATTTGTTACGTGCATTTTTTGATCTTCGTACTCAATTCTTAATCCAACTATGTAATCTAATTTTCCGGTTTTACCTGTAAAATCAGCATATCCAGCATAAACACCTCTACTCATATCAATAGCGTTGTTTAAGTCTTTTGTAACTAAATCATTATCAAAAATAAAGTCTCCCGCAATAGCTACATTATTACTTCTAACACCTAGTTTTAATGAATTAAAATCATTGTATTTGATAGCATAATCAGCAGAAAAAATAAATCCATGAAGCGGTGTATCATCTGCCATTGAATATTGTTGCTCAACTGTTGAACCAGCAATATCAGCAATAGGATCGTAAGCGTAATTTTGATTGGTTAGTTCTCTGCTTAATTGAGAATTTTCATAAGATCCTGCAATTTTTAAATTTTTATCTTCACTAATATCTAATGAATAATCGGCATTAAACGTGTTGTATTGTCCGTATCTATTGTCAATATTTGGATTGTATATCCAGTCTTCAGAAGCAAGGTCTTTGTTAGAACCATCGGCATCAGCATAATAGTTGTTGTAAATATAGTAAGCTGCTCTTCCTCCAGTTCTGTTCCCGTAAGAATACGTAAGCGAAAGTTTGTCTTTTTCACTTAAATTGAAATCTACTCCTGCGTTTGCGGTATAATACTCGTACCATTCAGGACGCTCACCAGCAGCATCCATATGAAAATATTCACCTTCAGGATATTTTACCAATACACGCGCATCTCCAATTCTTTTTCCGTTAACGTTTCTTTTATTGTAATTAAAACCACCATAAAACGAAATATTTTTAGTATTGTACATTAAGTTGATACCACCACCATAACGGTCGTTATTCATTTTATAATCACTGTATTTATCATTAAGATTAGACCAAGGCGAACCTCCAATTAAACCATTTGCGTTTAATGATAAACCTTCAACACCATTAGTTTTAGTAGTAATATTTATAATTCCACCTTTTCCTTGTGCGTCAAAACTTGCTGTTGGAACCGTAATAACATCTACTTTGTTTACATTGTTTCCAGCAATTTGAGTCAATAATACAGTTGCGTCTATTTGTGTTGGTTTTCCGTTTAAATATACTTGAAAATTACTTGTTCCTCTTACTGAAACTTCACCACTAGGATCTACAGAAACTGAAGGTAATTTATTTAAAACATCAGCAGCAGTTCCTCCTTTAGCCGTTTCAAAATCGTTAGGATTGTATGTTTTTCGATCTATTTTTGTAGACTGAATTTTGTTTGTTGCTGTTATAGCTACTTCATTTAATGCTTCTGTTGAAGGTTTTAAATAAACGCTGTTAACAGTTACTTTTGAATCTTGTTTATTAATAACAATGTTGTTTATCGTTTTTGTGTTGTATCCCATAAATGAAATTTCAACAGTGTACGTTCCGTAAGGAATAGCAGTAGCTTTGAATTTTCCATGTTCATTTGAAACAATTCCTTGTATTGTTTTTGAAGATAAAGCATCGGTAATAACTATTGTTGCGTACGGAATTTCTTCTTTAGAATCTTTATCTAGTACCTCGCCCGAGATACTTCCTTGTTGTGCAAAAAGTGAACTAGTTGCAATAAAAATGAAAAGTGATAAGGTTTTTAACTTTTGAATCATTTTAAATTTGGTTTTTAAATAATTTGCGAATGTAACATAAATTACATTTTAATGCCATTAAAGATTGTTAACAACTGTTAATTAAGCATAAAAAAAAGGGAAACACAGTCTGTATTTCCCT
Organism: Lutibacter agarilyticus; assembly: GCF_900188235.1. Taxonomy (GTDB): domain Bacteria; phylum Bacteroidota; class Bacteroidia; order Flavobacteriales; family Flavobacteriaceae; genus Lutibacter; species Lutibacter agarilyticus. The sequence goes on from NZ_FZNT01000002.1 coordinate 498,235, forward strand.
TTTTTTTGTTTTGATTGTTTTTAGAAATGGATATCAAATTGTAATCTCCACATAATAATATCGTTTGCAGGATTAATATCTATCACGCTAACATCAGTTTGAACTTTTAATTTGTGTCCTACAATAAATTTTGAAACTCCTAATGTATATTGATTTTCAGGAACTTTACCTGTAATGTCTTGGTCTAATTTCACACTAGAATATCTTCCTGAAACTTCCCAGTTGTTTTTAAATAAATAGCCACTTTGAAGGTTAATTCCTTTTCCAACTTGAACAATAGCACCTGTTTTGGTTCCATCAGAATTTGTTGCAAACGGATTTTTAGCATCTCTATCTGCATATTCACCCATAAAACTAAATCCTCTGTATTTAAATATAGCGTCAACAAATACATCGTTTATATTTGTTTCATATAAACCATAATCAGTTTCCATATAAGATCCTTGGTTTCCTCTAACTCTTACAGCATTATTGTTATGGTTATAAGTTACACCTATAGCTAATTTAGGTGTAGGTTCTCTTTTTAAATCTGATCCAAAATAGTCTCCGTTACTAGTAAAATTACCAAATGGTAACAGCTCTACACGTCCGGTGTATTGAAGTCCACCTTCATTTCCTGTAGTTACGTTACGCCCTTCACCTTGTGAAATTGAAAATATTTCTCTTACTACAAAATTATTTGAAATGTTAAAGTTATGTCTTAATTGAATACCTATATCTCTATCAATATTAAATCGAGCGTTTAAAATTGAACGATCTACCATTTGCATGTTTGCTGAAGAAATTACACGCTCCCTGTTTCCTGGTAATTTAGTTTGACCGAACCAAAAATATAGATTTTTAGCAAAATTATATTTCATAACGGCGTCCATAATGATTCTAGGTGTATTTCCTGTGTACTTAGAAGTACCTGAAATATCTCTATTAGAAAGGCCTAATTCAATTTTATATTTAAGTTTTGGTGTAAAAGCAAAACCATCAAATTTTAAACGAGATCTTCGGATTAAAAAACTAGTTTCGTTAGAAGCGCCATCTTCCCACATAGAAGATGCTAAAAACTGTACTCTGGCTCCAACTTTCATTGTCCAAGTGCTATCTTTTCCCACTAAATTAAAGATACCTTTTCCAAATTTTGGAGTTTTTGTCTCTTGAGCAGTTGCAATAATACATGTAAATGCAAATACCGCAAGTAGTGTACTTTTTAATTTCATTTTAAATAATTTAATTTTAGTCGATGCAAAAGTCAATTGTATATGTTAACTAAATGTTAATTAGATGTTACTATAAAAATAACGTTTAAAAATGAAAAAAGCTACCTTTTAGAAATAAAGGTAGCTTTACATTTCAAAATTAAGTTGACTAAAACTAATATTATTTAATGAAATGTTTGTGAACTGTAGAAAAGCGCACAAGGCAAATATCAGAACTGTATTGTAATTCTATATTATGTTAGTATTATGAAATTATTAATTGTTTTACCTGTAAAATACAACCGTTTTAATGTTGTGTAAAATAGTTGTTTTGTAAAATCCAAATTTTTGAGCATTTCTGAGTGTGTCTTAAGTGCTTAAATAGCAGTTGTTTAAAGTGTTTTTTGAAAAACTTAATGTAAACTTAATGTTAAGAAAAGGTAAATTAAAGGTAAATTTGGTATTTTTGAGATATAAATAAAAACAGCTTATTCACATTAAAATTTATAAATATGAAAAATTTAATAATTGCATTTGTTTTACTTTTTAGCGTTACTGCTTTTTCTCAAGAGCAAAAAATAGATTATAAAAAAATTGACAACGATATAGTGCAGGCAACGTATTATTTTGCTGATAACAGTACCGTTGTTGAAAGAGAAGGTTTTTTTAATAAAGAAGGAAAATTACACGGAACTTGGGTTAGTTATGATGAGCAAGGAAATAAAACAACCATTGCTAATTATGAAAACGGTAAAAAAGAAGGGGTTTGGACGTATTTTAAAAAGGATAAAATAAATGTTGTAACCTACAAGCAAAATAAAATTGTAACTGTAGAAACGAAGGATCTTATTGTTAATTAAGCTCTAAGTATTACTTATACAAGAAAAGGCAGCCAATTGGCTGCCTTTTCTTATTGGTAAAATATTTAGTTGTTATTCAACAGTCCATCCTGCTCCCCAAGTTGCATAATCAGTTCCTGTTGCGTTACCATCACCAGAAATAAAATCAGCTTCAGTAAATGTAAATCCTGTATCGTTTTTCATTTTAACAGTAACGTTGTTAAAAGTAACATCAACAATTTGTAATACGTCATCTAAAACTCCTTGTCCTGTTGGGTTATTTCCAGTAGTATCACCGTCTAGATCAAATCCTTCAGCAAAATCGTTTAACACAATATTTGTGAAAATTCCTTGAGTTCCGGCTCTTAATCTAATAGCTTCACTAGCATCATTAGCGCTTACAACAGTTACGTTTGTAACTTCAGGAGCAGAGAAAAATTTAGGGCTTGAGTTGTTACCTATATCAGTATTATAACCATCACATTCAAAAGCTTTATCGTGATCTACACCGTGTTTTATGTAAGCGTTTGTAACTTTTCCACTGAAACCTTCTGTCCAGTCAATAGAATCATCGTAAGCGTTTATCACCGAAACGTAGTTGACGTTTACAGTTCCACCAAAAAATTCAAGACCATCATCTAAACCTTCAAACATTTGAATGTACTCAACAGTTGTTCCGTTTCCAACACCGTAGAATGAGAATCCATTATTTTCAGAAGAACCATCTGCCTTTCCGCCAGAATATTGTACACGTACATAACGTAAGGTTCCAGAATTATCAGCGGCATCTGATCCACCGTAAGGTAAACTTCCAATTTCAGAAGTTGAAGTACCCGTTGCAACAGAGTTGATAGGTGCTTTTCCTAAAATGATTAATCCACCCCAATCTCCAGCTTTTGGAGCTGATGAATTAGAAGTCATTACAATTGGATTTTCTTTGGTTCCGTTTGCTTCAATTTTTGCACCTTGAGCAATTGCAATATAAATATCAGATCCAGATGCTAATGCGTTGATAGTGGTTCCGGCTTCAATAGTTAAAGTAGTACCTTCAGCCATTACCAAAGCACCATTTAAAATGTAGTTATTTGTTGCTTCTAAAGCTAAATCTACAGTGTATGTTCCAGAGATGTTAATAGTTTCTCCAGTACCAGGATTGTTTCCTCCACCGTTAACGATGTTTGTTACAGAATTATCTGTGTTATTAATAATGATATCAGCAGTATCATCTTCACCGCAAGATATAAATAGCGTTGAAGCTATTGCTAAAGTTAAAAATGTATTCTTCATTGTTTTTGATTTATTTAAATTCATGTTTATTTTTTTATAATTTATATTTTAATTGTAGTCCGAAGTTCATTCCGTATTTATAGTTTGCAAGTATTACTTCTTCATTGTTTGAGATTTCTCTAATTATTTTAACATTTGGGTTTAATAAGTTTTTTGCTCTAAAATTTAACTCAAAGTGTTCTCCAATTTGGTTTTTCCAAACAAAATCTAATGTTGAAAAACCTTTTTCAATTTTGTTACCTAACTGGCCAGAACCTAAGGCGAAAATTCGATCTGAAAAGTAACTGTACACTAAATTCATTGTCGGAATTACTTTTTCTCCAAAGTTTGGACTGTAATTTAAATCGGCATTGATAAGTAATGGAGAAGCGCCTTGTAGTTGGTCATTTTCACGATTAAAGGCCGTACTATAGTTTCCTTGAATGGTGTTGAATAAATCTTGCTCGGTATGCATATATGAAATATTAAAACCAGCTGCAAGCATTGTTTCATCTTCAGTGTTTTTTAAAAGGTCTTTTTTTAATTCTAACTCAGCACCAAAAATGGAAGCTTTGTTACCCGTTCTAAAAAAACGTTGTGTACCTGTGGCATCATTTGCTACTACTAAGTTTACAGGATCTTTAATTTCTTTTGCAAAAACACCAAACGAAATTAGTTCATTGCTACTCATAAACCACTCATATTTTAAATCGAGGTTTAATACTTTAGAGTATGCAACATCTTTTACATTTACATAATTAACACCTTGTTGATGTCCTAATAAATCAGGGTTACCACCAATTCTTTGTGTTACACCTTCGTAAACATAAGGGGCCATTTCTTTAAATTCAGGAAATGAAACAGTATTGCTGTACGAGAAACGTAAGTTGATTTCATCGTTTAAAGCATATTTTATGTTGATGCTTGGTAAGTACAATGTTTCAGTAACTTCTGAAATTCCAGGATTGTTAATTAAGTTAATTACATCGTATTCAATTTTTTGGTTGAACCACTCTGTTCTAATTGCAGGTACTAACAACCATTTTTCACCTAAAGTTATTTCTCCTGAAGCATATCCAGATGCTACTGAAAGTTCTGCATTATACGTGTTTTCAGGTAAACCAGGATTGTTTGTTGGGCCTATGTAAAAAACACCTTCACCAGAAGGATTAATAGGTCTAAACACATCCGTTTCATACAAACCATTCGCCCAATTTTCATAGTTGAATATTTCGTTGAAATTTTTAGGATCAACAATTAAGGAGTCGTCTATGTTTTTGTAGCCATAACGAATGTTTTGGAAATCACGCTTTTTAAAACGATCGCTAGCACCTATGTTAAGTGTAAAAGCATCCGAAAAAATCATTTTTGCATTTATTCTTCCGTTAAACTCTTCATCAATAATTTTTTCAAAATAACGTTGGTTGTCAAAAGAGTTGTTTGTGTAAAATGACGGACTTGTACTTGGGTCGTTGTCTAAGTAGTTGTAGTATTCTTCTAACGATAAACGTTTTCTGTCTGGTTCGTGAGAAAATACGTTGTTATAGCCTAAACCCCAATCAAAAATTAGTTTGTCATTGTTTACTTTATGCGTTCCCATTAATTGGTTTACAAACACTAAATTTTGATTGAACTGCACATTCATTTGGTAAAAACCAGCATCTGTATTTATTTGTGCATCTCGGTTGGTACCTAAACCTTTTGTTCCGTAATAACCCACTTGATCGTTACCACTATTTATAAATAATGAATTGTAAGATAGTTTGTGATTGTCATTAATTTTATAAATAAAATTACCCATTACATTACTAGTAGTTTCGTAGTTGTACAAGTCAACATTTGGGTACGATTTTTTCAATACGTTGGTGTAATCAGCTTCAACACCTTGTAAAAAAGAATATTCGTTTTGAAATGATCCTGTTAGAAAAAAGCTAAATCTACCGTTTTCACCCACGTCAAATGATTTTCCTCCAGAAGCGCTAATTTTTGAATTTATAGGAGTGTATCCGTCAATAGGATCTGGACCGTGAGACAATACAACAGCATAAGGATTATGGTCATATCTTCCATAAAACCCAAAGAAACCTGTTCCACTATTTTTTACAAAATCTTCACTTATGGCATTGGTGTTAATTTCTGAAGCTACAGTTACTTCAAAAAAACCATTTCCAGTATATTCTTTTGAAGTTATATTTACATTTCCAGCGGCAAAATCACCGTAAAAATTAGCAGCATACGCTTTACTTACTGAAACGTTTTGAATAACATCTGAAGAAAATAAATTCAAATCCATATTCTTCTTGTTAATATCGTTTGAAGGCAATGTTAAACCATTCATAGAAGTATTTAAATAACGATCGCCCAATCCACGAACATATACGTTGCTTGAGCCTTCTTTAGAAATACCCGCTATTTTTGTAATGGCAGTTGCAGCATCTCCAACACCTTTTCTGGCAAGCTCATCAGAACCAATACTTTGTTTTATTTCAACAGCCTTTTTTTGATCTGTCAATAATGCCGTTTCTGATTCTTTTCTGGTAGTTGCAGAAATTTGTATTTCATCTAACGAAACACCTTGGCTAGCGCTCATTGTTTTATTAATAACAATAGTTTCGCCTTCTTTTACAATTACATTTTCAACTTCAATAGTTTCGTAACCAATAAAACTAAATACCAATGTGTAGGTGCCTGGGTCAGCTTGTAATAAATAAGTTCCTTCAAATTCAGTGGTTACACCAATAGTGCTTCCTTTTATAAAAACATTGGCAAATGGTAACGGCTCGTTTTCAAACTCTTTGTCAAATACGGTTCCAGAAATAGTTCCTTTAGTTTGGCTAAATGTTATAGTGGTAACAAGTAATAATATTGCGATAAAAATTTTTCTCATTTTCTAATAATTTCTTGCTGCAAAGAAATTGTACTAGCGTAAATGAAAAGTTAACGGGTGGTTATAAAAAGATAACTAAAAAGTTAAGTAAATGTTAACCAAAATAAATAGGAGAGTTTTATTTTATTTGTGAAACCGCCATAGCTGGTTCAAAAGGTAATGCACTTAATATTTGATTGCAACTAGAAGTAGCATTTGAAGTAACTACTACATTGTTTAATTCAATGTTTTTGTAGCCTGTGAAACTAAAAATTAAATCGTAAGTACCTGGTTTTAGGTTGAAAGAAAATGATCCATCTATTTCAGAAGTAGTAGATGAATTGCTATTTTTAATGGTGATTGTAGCAAAAGCCAACGGTTCGTTATTGTACTCGTTGTCAAGTATAATTCCTTTAATTGTTCCGTTTTGAGAAGTGTTTTTTACAAGCGAACTCATTTCAAAAGACTGACTGTAAGTTAGCGCACTAAAAAGTAAACAAAAAGCTAAAAAATATCGTTTCATATCACACCTAATTATAACTACAAATTACGTTTACCAATGTTAACTAAAGGTTATTTGTAAATTATAAAAAGGTAAGTTAAATGTTAAGTTTTACCGTTTTTTGAAATATGTTACTGTGAATAATTAAGTATATTGCAGCAAATTTTTTTAAAATGAAAATGAACTGGAGTCAATTATTATCACTAAAACGATTTGGAGATACACAACCAAGAATACGTAAACATCAAAACGAAACAAGGTTAGGGTTTGAAGTAGATTATGACCGTATTATTTTTTCTGATTCTTTTAGAAGCTTACAAGATAAAACACAAGTGGTTCCGCTTTCAAAAACCGACTTTGTTCATACACGTTTAACACATAGTTTAGAAGTGAGTGTAGTGGCACGTTCTTTAGGAAGAATTGTTGGTGAAAAAATTTTACAAAAGCATCCAAACTTGGTTGCTGAAGGCTACGGAATTAATGATTTTGGTGCTATTGTAGCTTCGGCAGCATTGGCACATGATATTGGAAATCCTCCTTTTGGACATAGTGGTGAAAAGGCTATTGGTGAATATTTTAAAAATGGCCAAGGCAAAAAATATAAAGAAAATTTATCAGCCAAAGAGTGGCAAGATATTGTAGATTTTGAAGGAAATGCCAATGGGTTTAGAATATTAAATGAAAGCAAGCAAGGTATGGATGGTGGTATTCGTATATCGTATGCAACGTTGGGCGCATTTATAAAATACCCAAAAGAGTCGTTACCTAAAAAACCAACCAATCAAATTGAAGATAAAAAATACGGAATCTTTCAATCAGATATTCCTTTTTTTAATGAAGTAGCTAAAGAATTGGGCTTAATTGCCACGGGGACAAATGGAAATGTAGCGTATAAAAGACATCCGTTAGCTTATTTAGTTGAAGCTGCCGATGATATTTGTTATACTATTATTGATTTTGAAGATGGTATTAATTTAGGCTTAATTGATGAAGAGTTTGCGCTGGAATATTTAATTAAATTAGTAAAAGACACCATTGATTCTAAAAAATACCACCAATTAGAATTTAAAAAAGACCGACTAAGTTATTTACGTGCTTTAGCTATTGGAACGTTAATTAATGAAGCTGCCATTATGTTTTTAGAAAACGAAGATTTAATTTTAGAAGGCGCATATCCATATTCTTTATTAGAGAAATGTAAGTACGAAGCACAAATCAACGATATTATTAAATTAAGTGTCGAAAAAATATATAGAAGTCGTGAAGTGGTTGAAAAAGAATTAGTTGGATATTCGGTTATTGCAACTTTATTAGATGTTTTTTTAAAAGCTACTAACAGGAAATATGAAAATTCATTAACGAATTACGATAAATTAGTATTAAATTTATTGCCTGAAAGTATACAGAAACCTAAAGAAACCTTGTATTTAAGAGTATTAACTATGTGTGGTTACGTGGCAAGTTTAACGGATGGATCTGCTTTACAATTGTATAAAAAGCTAAAAGGGTAATACTTTTCAATAAAAAAAAAGAAGCTATGAAAACAAAATTAAAATTTCTGCTAATAATTATTTTAGCGGGAGTATTCTCTATCAATTATTTTCAATTTAATAATAAGAGCGCTGTTTCTAAATTTTCAAAAATGAATAATTTAAGGGAAACACACGAAAACTATTTATCTAATAGTCCATTTAAAGAAACACTTCAACTTTCCAAAGCTGAACGTAAATTAAGAGGTATCCCTCCAAATAAATATTACGAACGCGAGTGGGAGCTAACTATGAATCCTGCTACAGGTTTGCCAGAACCAAACAAAGTTTTAGAACTACAAAAGCAACGAAATAGCACCTTAAAAAGAGCTCCGGGAGATGGTGATGTTACAAATAATTGGATTGATAGAGGTCCAAATAATGTTGGAGGAAGAACCCGAGTTGTTTTATTTGATCCAAATGATGTAGATTATAATCGTGTTTTTGCCGGGGGTGTAAGTGGAGGTCTTTGGGTAAATGAAGATATAACTAATCAAAATTCTTCGTGGACTTTGGTGCCTGGTGTACCAAGTAATATGAATATTTCATGCATTACAGTTGATCCGTTGAACTCCAATATTTGGTATATAGGAACAGGTGAACAATACACCTTTGGTGCTGCGGTTGGTAACGGTGTTTATAAAACTACTAATGGTGGTGCTAACTGGGTAAATATACCAGTGCAACTGGCAGGAGGTGGAACTTCAGGTACTGATTTTGCTAGCATCTATTATATAAATGATATTATTGCGTGGGATAATAATGGTACTACACAACTATTTTTAGGTGTTGGAACGCATAGGTATGGTGATGCCTCAAACCCTGTTAATTATTTAGGTTATCAAAATGCTGGTTTGTATACATCTTTAAATGCAGGAAGTAATTGGAGTAGAATTGAAACACCTGCTTTAGAATTAACATTGGGTAGTGGTTATTATACCATACCAAACGATTTTGAAATTTCAGCAGATAGCACTGTTGTTTGGATGGGAACTATAAAAACACCTGGAAGTTCAAGTGGTGGCGGTAAAGTATTTAGTACAACTGACGGTGCTACTTGGACAGAAGCTGCAGCGTCTCCCTTACCATTTTCAGACAGAGTAGAATTGGCTGTTTCATCTTCAGATAATAATAAAATATACGCATTAACTCAAGGTACTACTACAACAGGAAACGATGCGGGACCACATATTTATGTAACTAAAGATGCTTTTTTAAGTATTGATGAACTGCAAAAACCAGAAGATGCAGATGCTACTATAACAGCAAACGATTTTACACGCGGACAAGCTTATTATGATTTAGTTATTGAGGTTGATCCAACAAATGATGATATTGTGTATGTTGGTGGAATTGATTTATTTAGAACTTCTGTAGGAAATTTAATTACAGCTCCTAGTGATTGGAAACAAATTTCAAAATGGACTAACTTTAACGGTTTAGAGAATATAGGCTGTGCTATTGTGCATACCGACCAACATGCCTTTACTTTTAGACCAGGTAATGCTAACCAAGCAGTTATTGGTTGCGATGGAGGTGTTTATTTTGCTTCAGATTTAGTAAATGCTAAAAGTTCTGATGTAATTTCTGCTAGAAACAAAGATTACAACGTTACGCAGTTTTATTATGGTAGTTACGGCCAAGATGTTAACAATGAATTACTGTTGGCAGGAGCGCAAGACAATGGTACTCAGTTGATAAATGGAGCTTCCGAAGGAGCAAATTCTAGTATTGAAGTAAAAGGTGGTGACGGTGCTTTTTCTGAAATTGATAAGGATGGAAATTATATGATTGCTTCTTATATTTATAGCGTTCATGATTATATAAAATTACCTTATAACGGAACTTCTTTATACGAAATTGATGGTGGTACTCCGCAAGAAGGAGATTTTATAAATCAAGCAACATTAGACCATCATTTAAATATGATGTATTCAAATGGAGGTAGTAAAATTAACCGATATAAATTAGGAGATGAGGGGCTTATTGGAACTAAAGATCAATTGTCAAATGCTTTATTAACGGGTTCTCCAACTGCTTTTAAGGTTTCACCAGAATCTACAACAAGTACTATTTTATTTGTTGGGACTGATAATAGTAAATTATTAAAAATTACCAATGCAGATGAGCTTTCAGGAATTATTACTTGGGAAGAAATAACAGGACCTTCGTTTATTGGAAGTGTTTCTGATATTGAATTTGGAGCTAATGAAAATGAAATATTTCTAACCATGCATAATTACGGCGTTACTAGTATTTGGTATTCTGCTAACGGGGGTACAGATTGGGTTGGTAAAGAAGGTAATTTACCCGATATGCCGGTGAAATGTATTTTACCAAGTCCGTTAAATGCAAACGAAGTAATTGTTGGTACTGAATTAGGGATTTGGTCTACCAAGAATTTTAATGATGCATCTCCAACTTGGGTAAGCTCTTATAACGGAATGCGCGATGTAAAAGTGGTAGATTTAGATTTACGTACTGCCGATAATAGTATTTTAGCAACTACTTTTGGAAGAGGTTTGTTTACAGGTAAATTTTCTGCACCTGAATTTACAATTACAAGTTCAAGTACAACGGTAACTTCGTGTACAAATAGCGCTGTTTTTAATTTCGATTTTAATACGTATCCTGAATATACAACCAAAACTAATTTCTCTGTAACCGGAGTGCCTTCAGGAGTAAATGAAAGCTTTAGTCCAGTATCATTAAATGGTGTTGGCACATTTATAATGACACTTGATAATATTGGTTCTTTGGCTATTGGCGAATACCCTATGACGGTTACAGGTGATGGATTAGGAACAAATTCAATTGACGTTATTTTAAAAATTGTTGATGCTGTTGCTTTAAGCACGGTTACAACAACAGCTCCTTTAAACGAAGCTACAGCTATTTCAAATGAAGCGGTGAATTTTGAATGGAATGCTATTGCTGAAGCAACTTCATACACTGTTGAAATTTCAACCGATGCTGGTTTTAGTTCTATTATAGAGTCTGAAACTACAACAATAAACAGTTATAAATTGCAATCAACGTTAACTGCGGGTACCGTTTATTATTGGAGAGTGCGTGCTGTAAATGATTGCGTAACCGCTGATTTTTCTGAAGTACAAAAATTTCAAACTCAATTAAATTGTAATAATTTTAGTAATTCAACATCAATTCCAATTCCAGATGGAGCAGGTGCAGGGGTTGAAGGAACTCCAGTAATTTCAACCATAAATATTCCGTCAAGTATTATTTTAAACGATGTAAATGTTACTGTAAATATTACACATACTTATATTGAAGATTTAAAATTAGTACTAAAATCACCTTCAGGTACTCAGGTTGTATTGTATGCTAATAATTGTGGAGGTCAAGACAATATAAATGTTATTTTTGATGATGCTGGTACAACAGCTATTAACTGCGGAAGTTTATTTCAAGAACTGGTAACACCTTTAAGTGCGTTGTTACCTTTAAATGCTGAAAATGCGCAAGGAGACTGGACTTTAACAGTTACCGACAACTATAATAATGATACCGGAACATTAAATAGTTGGGCTATTGAAGTTTGTGAAACAGCTACAAGTACAAATTCTACTCTGTTAAACACAGGTTTTACTGTAGAAACAACTACTCCTTATGTTTTATTAGCTTCAGAATTAAAAGCTAGCAGTATAGGTTCTTTAGCTAGTGAGCAACTATTTATGCTTTCACAGTTACCAGCAAAAGGTGAGATTAAACTGAATGGAACCGCTCTTTTAATTGGAGCAACTTTTACACAAGACGATATAAATACGGGTAAGGTTGTGTATGCAAACACAAGTAGTGTAACAACTACCGATAGTTTTAAGGTTGATATTACCAATGCAACAAACGGTTTTGTTCCTAATCAAGAAGTAGTTATAAATATTGATAGTTCTTTAGGAGTTCAAGACGATGTATTTTTAAAAGCCGGAATTTCAATTTATCCAACAGTTTCAAATGGTGAATTTTCAATTTCAGCAACTTCGGCCATTGGAAAAATGAATGTTGAAATTTATACCATTGGCGGACAAAGAGTATATACTTCAACAGTAAATTTTGAAAGAGGAACTAAGCAGCAAATTTTTGCTAATGAATTAGCTACTGGTGTTTATATTTTGAAGTTGTCAACTACAGAATTTTCCGGAAGCAAAAAAATTATAATTCGTTAATAAATAGTTTTAAGCTGTTGAAGAAAGTAATTTTAGAATACGGGATTTTAGATGTTTTTTTGATAAATAAATAGTTTCAAATAGCTCGTCTACTTTTCCGTGTTCTATAAATTCATCAGGAATACCAAGTTGTTCAATATGATGATTTTGATACTTGTTTTTTGAAGCAAATTCTAAAATAGCACTCCCAAATCCACCAACAATAGTGCCGTCTTCAATAGTAATAATGGTATTAAATTTTTCAAAAATTTGATGTAATAATTTGTGATCTAAAGGTTTTACAAAACGCATATTGTAGTGTGCAACTGCATTCTTAAGAAACTCATTTTGCAATTCAATAATGGTATTTCCAATTGTTCCAATTGTTAAAATAGCTATTTTATTTCCTTCGGAAATACATGTACCTTTTCCTATTTCAATGGTTGAAAAAGGTTGCTGCCAATCTATCATAAATCCTTTCCCTCTTGGATAACGTATGGCCAACGGAAACTGAACTCCCAGTTGTGCAGTGTACATTATGTTTCGTAATTCAACCTCGTTTAAAGGTGCAAATAGCACCAAATTAGGAATGCAACGTAAATAAGCTAAATCAAAAACACCGTGATGTGTAGCGCCATCTTCACCTACAATTCCTGCGCGATCAATACAAAAAACTACTGGTAAATTTTGCAATGCTACATCGTGAATTATTTGGTCGTACGCGCGTTGTAAAAACGTAGAATAAATAGTGCAAAACGGCATTAATCCTTGCGTTGCCATACCTGCAGCTAAAGTAACCGCATGTTGTTCAGCAATTCCAACATCAAAAGCTCTTTCCGGAAATTCATCAATCATTAATTTTAACGAAGAACCTGTTGGCATTGCAGGTGTAATTCCCACAATTTTTGGATTTTCTTTAGCCAACTCAACCATTGTTTTTCCAAAAACATCTTGAAATTTTGGCGGTTCAATTTTAGTGCTTTTAGCTTCTAATTCCCCGGTGATTTTATCAAATTTTCCTGGTGCGTGGTATTTTACCTGATCTTGTTCTGCTTTTTCTAACCCTTTTCCTTTGGTGGTTATAATGTGTAAAAATTTTGGTCCTTTAATAGGTTTTAATCGTTCTAATTCGGCAATAACAGCTTCAATATTATGACCGTCAATAGGACCAGAATAATTAAAATTTAAAGCTTCAATAATGTTATTTTTTCGAACTTTTTTACCTGCCTTTACATTGGTGAAATAATTTTTTAAAGCGCCAACACTAGGGTCAATTCCCATCATATTGTCGTTTAAAATAATCAACAAATTAGCATTGGTAACTCCTGCATGATTTAAACCTTCAAAAGCCATTCCGCTAGCAATAGAAGCATCTCCAATAATGGCAATATGTTGTTTGTGAACGTCACCATTTATGTTAGAAGCAATAGCCATTCCTAATGCTGCCGAAATAGAAGTTGATGAATGTCCTGTTCCAAAAGTATCATATATACTTTCGCTTCTTTTAGGAAAACCTGAAATTCCACCTAATTGGCGATTGGTGTGAAATAATTCTTTTCGTTTGGTTAAAATTTTATGTCCGTAAGCTTGATGACCAACATCCCAAATTAACAAATCGTTGGGCGTATCAAACACATAATGTAATGCAATGGTGAGTTCAACTACACCTAAACTTGCACCTAAATGGCCTTCTTTAGTAGCAACAATATCAATAATAAAATCGCGTAGTTCTTTTGCAACTTGTGGTAGTTGTTCTTTGGAAAGTTTGCGTAGTTCTTTCGGACTGTTAATATGTGCCAATAAATTTGTATTCACTATATGCAAAACTACACTATTTAAATTGTTTGTTGAAATAATAAAATTTACTTTTGAAACATGATAAATCCTTTTGATGATGTTTATTTTATGAAGCGAGCGTTGCAAGAAGCGCAATTGGCTTTTGATAAAAATGAAGTTCCGGTTGGAGCAGTAATTGTAATGAACAATCAAATTATTGCACGCGCTCATAATTTAACCGAAATGCTAAATGATGTTACTGCACATGCCGAAATGCAAGCCTTTACTGCTGCAGCCGATTTTTTAGGAGGTAAATATTTAAAGGAATGTACTTTGTATGTAACATTAGAACCTTGCCAAATGTGTGCAGGAGCGAGCTACTGGACTCAAATTGGAAAAATAGTATATGGTGCTTCCGAAGAAAAAAGAGGATTTATAAACTTGAATACAACGCTTCATCCAAAAACAAAAGTACTTGGTGGTGTTTTAGAAAATGAATGTAGTGAAATTTTAACACGTTTTTTTATTGAAAAACGCAATTTAAACTAACTACCTATTTTCTTCTTTTTTATTGTGTGCAGCTAAATCTTTTTGATATTTTTCAAACGTAAAATCTTTGATATTTTTATTTTTATAGCGGTGGTAAATAAATAACGGCATAAATACAAAGGCAATAACTAGTACCGTTATTCCAATAATAATTTCTCCTTGGTTATTTCCGGGTTCTTTTATGTAAAAGCCATAGGTTAAAGTACCAAGAATTAGCACTAATAAAAAGATTAAAATTGATTTCATAAGCGTAAATTAAGCTGTTACATGTATTAATTTTCTTCTATAAGCCGTAAGAAGTCTCGATTTTGAAATAAAACCATAGTATTTACCATCTTTAATTACAGGTAAATTCCAAGCGACGGTTGTTTTAAATTTATTCATAATTACTTCCATAGAATCCTTGTCGTAATTAATAATGTCAGGTACACTATGCATTAAGTCTAATACCTTTTGTTTTTCATATAATTTAGTATTAAACATAATACTCCTTATATCATCTAATGTAATAACTCCTAAAAATTCATTTTCACTGCTAACTACTGGAAAGTGATTTCTAGAGGATTTTGCTACGGCATTGTTCACAATTTCACCTAAGGTCATTTCGGGTTTTAGTACAATAAAATTAGTTTCAATAACCTTGTCAATATCCATCAACATCAACACATTTTTGTCCTTGTCGTGTGTTATTAATTGTCCTTTTTTTGCCAATTCAGAAGCGTAAATATTGTGTGGTATGTAATGTTTAGTTATTAAATATGAAATAGAAGAAACAATCATTAACGGAATAAATAATTCATAACCACCAGTAAGTTCAGCAATTAAGAAAATCGCAGTTAACGGTGCTTGCAAAATTCCAGCCATTAAACCAGCCATTCCTACCATCGCAAAATTAGTTGAAGACAATTGGTGACCAAAAATTTGACTATGATTGATAATTGACGCAAATATATAACCCGTAATACTTCCTGTAAAAAGGGTTGGAGCGAAAACACCACCAACACCACCAGCACCAAAAGTTAAAGAAGTTGCAACTACTTTAAAAGTTACCAAGCCTATTAAAAGTGCTGTAATTATTAAAAAATTATCAGGTTCAATATGAAAAATATTGTTTGTAACAATAGGAATGATGTTGCCTTTTAAAACATTGTTAATGGTTGAATATCCTTCACCAAATAAAGGCGGAATTAAAAACACCATAATCCCTAATGATATTCCTCCAAAAAGCAATCGTTTATGAGCTCCTTTAAAATCTCTGAAAAAGGCTCCTATTTTAAAATAAACTTTACTGAAATAAATGGAAGTAGTTGCTGAAAAAACACCTAATAAAATATAAAATAGCACATCATTTAAATGAAATTTATCTTCAATATTAAAGTGCAATAATACATCATCTCCAAAAAAGAAATATGAGGTTAACACCGCTGTAATAGATGCCAATAATAAAGGAATCATGGAAACCATGGTTAATTCTAAACTGAAAATTTCAACAGCAAAAATAATAGCCGCAATGGGCGCTTTAAAAATAGATGACATAGCTCCTGCAGCGGCAGCTCCAATAAGTAATGTTCTTGTGGTTTGGTTTACGTGCATTAAACGCGCAAAATTTGATCCTAAAGCAGCACCTGTTGCCACTGTTGGACCTTCCAAACCTACCGATCCTCCAAAACCAACAGTTAACGGTGCTGTTAAAATTGAAGACCACATTTGGTGGCGAGGCATAATCCCTTTTAATTTTGAAATAGCAAATAATGTAGAAGGAATACCGTGACCAACTTTTTTCTTAATTACATATTTTTTAACCATACGAACTAAAAACAGCCCTATAAGTGGAAAAATAAAATAAAAAGCTACGTGAATATCTTTGATAAATTCGCTCTCTAATAAATGTTGAATAAAATGTGTTAAGTTTTTTAAAAGTACAGCACCTAAACCTGCTAATAGCCCAATAATGGCACTAGCAATTCGAACAAACTGTTTATCAGAAATATGTTGGTATTTCCAAATTAGGAATCTTTTAAGGATGTATTTTAATTTAGTTGACATTAGAATTTTTTATAAAAAAGAGTTTGCAAAAGTATCCAAATTAAAGGATTAAACTATCCGTTTAGGACAATTTTTACATTTCTTTTCTCCTTTTTTTTTATATTTTTTGCAACACTCTTCTTTGGGCTCTTTTTTGGCTTTTTTCTTTGCTGAAGGAGACCAATCAAAATCATAATTAAAGATAGATGCAGTTTTTATTATGTTCACGTTTTAGCTTGATTTATTTTTTTATGAATATACAAATACTTTGAAAATCAACCTCATAAAATTTCAGAAGGCGAAATTAAATAATTAATCGTACACCTCCAAGTTCTTTAAATATACGGTAAAAAAAACCTCGATAAAATTTTATCGAGGTTTGTATTGTTATTGTAAGTTTAGTTTTAAACTTAGTTCTTTTAGTTGTTCATCATCAATAGTTGATGGGGCGTCAATCATAACGTCTCGTCCACTATTGTTTTTAGGGAATGCGATAAAATCTCGAATTGTTTCTTGTCCACCTAAAATGGCAACCAATCTATCCAACCCAAATGCCAAACCACCGTGAGGAGGTGCACCATATTCAAAAGCATTCATTAGAAATCCAAATTGCTCTTTTGCTTCTTCAGGTGTAAATCCTAAATGACTCAACATTAATGCTTGAGTTTCTTTATCGTGAATACGAATTGAACCACCACCAATTTCATTTCCATTCAATACTAAATCATAAGCATTTGCTCTTACTTTTCCTGGATCTGTATCTAAAAGGTGCATATCTTCAGGTTTTGGAGATGTAAACGGATGGTGCATTGCGTGGAAACGTTCAGTTTCTTCATCCCATTCTAACAATGGAAAATCAATTACCCATAAAGGAGCAAATACTTTAGGATCACGTAAGCCTAAACGTTCTGCCATTTCCATACGTAAAGCACTTAATTGCGCTCTAACTTTATGCGCACCACCACTTAATACACAAATTAAATCTCCAGGTTTTGCACCAGTAGCTGCTGCCCATTTCGCTAAATCTTCTTGGTCGTAAAATTTATCTACTGAAGATTTAAAAGTTCCATCTTCGTTACATTTTACATACACCATTCCTAAAGCACCAATTTGCGGACGCTTAACCCATTCAATTAGCTTATCAATTTCTTTACGTGTATAGCTTGCTCCACCAGGAACTGCAATACCAACTACCAATTCAGCATTGTTAAATACACCAAATTCTTTGTGTTGAGCAACTGCGTTTAATTCTCCAAACTCCATTCCAAAACGAATGTCTGGTTTGTCGTTTCCGTATTTTTTCATTGCTTCATCATAGGTCATACGTGGAAATGCAGCAATTTCAACACCATTTACTTCGCTTAATAAATGACGTGTTAAACCTTCAAAAGCATTTAAAATATCTTCTTGTTCAACAAAGGCCATTTCACAGTCAATTTGTGTGAATTCTGGTTGTCTGTCGGCACGTAAATCTTCATCTCTAAAGCATTTTACAATTTGAAAATACTTATCTAAACCACCAACCATTAGTAATTGCTTAAATGTTTGAGGCGATTGTGGTAATGCGTAAAACTGCCCTTCGTTCATTCTACTTGGCACCACAAAATCACGAGCACCTTCAGGCGTAGATTTAATTAAAACCGGAGTTTCAACTTCAATAAAACCAGCATCTGATAAATATTTACGAACTTCAATAGAAACTTTACTTCTAAAAATTAAATTGTCTTTTACGGGGTTTCTACGAATATCTAAATAACGATATTTCATACGAAGCTCATCACCACCATCCGTTTCATCTTCAATAGTAAAAGGAGGGGTTTTAGAAGCGTTTAAAATGTCAAGTTTTTTTACTAAAATCTCAACTTCACCCGTAGGAATATTTTTATTTTTTGAAACACGTTCAATCACTTCACCCGTAATTTGAATCACAAATTCACGACCTAAAGTTTTTGCTTTTTCAACCATTTCTTTAGGAGTGCGCTCTTCATCAAAAATCAATTGCGTAATACC
The DNA here is from genome assembly GCF_900188235.1 of Lutibacter agarilyticus. Classification (GTDB taxonomy): domain Bacteria; phylum Bacteroidota; class Bacteroidia; order Flavobacteriales; family Flavobacteriaceae; genus Lutibacter; species Lutibacter agarilyticus. The sequence continues at coordinate 516,950 of NZ_FZNT01000002.1, forward strand.
GTAACGGTCACGTAAATCAACCCAAATCATAAATCCTTTATCGCGCGATTTTTGCACCCATCCTGCCAAAGTAACTTCTTGGCCAACATTTGCTAATCGTAATTCTCCATTTGAATGTGTTCTATACATTTTCTAAGTTTTTAAGAAAGTGCAAATTTAGTTAATTAAACAATATTTTAAGATGATATGTATAATTTTTTGGGCGTTCCATTTGCTTGGGCAAATGGCAGGCTTTCGCTACTCGCTTTTTTTTGCCTAAAAAGGCAAAAAAAGAGCTCAAACAAAGCCTGTGCTGAGCCGAGTCGAAGTGCTCAATCCTCGAACGCAAAACACCTGTTTTTTATAGCATAAAAGGTAAAATTAAGTTAAATAACTAGGTGTGTAACAAACCCTCTAAGTACTTCAACTAAATTATTCGTAGCTTTGTACGCTTTGAATTAGATAAAACTTTTATTTAATTAGATATGATTTTAGTGTATGAATTATAAACACTTAGTTGAAGATATTAAAGACAATGTTGTACGTTTTAAAAATAAAAACGCCATTTATTTTAAAAATACAGTGCAAAATAGTTGGGAAGGAATTACTTGGGAAGACTTTGGAAAACGCATTAAAAACCTATCCAAATCATTATTAAACTTCGGCATCAAAGAACAACAAAACGTTGGGATATTTTCTGAAAATATGCCAGAGTGGATTATTGCTGATATTGCTGTGATGAGTATTAGAGCAGTAACCGTTCCTATTTATGCAACCAACTCTAAAAAAGAAGCCGAATACATTATTAATGATGCTGAGGTGAGCGTACTTTTTGTGGGCGGACAAGAAGAGTACAATAAGGCTTTTGAAATTGCTAAAACTAATAAGTTCTTAAAACTTATCGTTGCCTTAGACAAAAGTATTTCAATTCAAAAAGATAAAAACTCTATTCATTTAGCTGATTTTGTAACTGCCGATTTTCCAGAAAGCTTGGAAACTGAGTTACAAAAAAGACATTATGAATGTGATTTAGAAGATTTAGCCAGTATTATTTATACTTCAGGAACTACCGGTGAACCAAAGGGTGTTATGTTAGATCATAATAATTTTGGAGCTTCTTTAAAAGCACATGATTATGAGTTGGAAGTTTCAGAGAAAGATTCATCGCTAAGCTTTTTACCGCTAAGTCATATTTACGAGCGTAGTTGGGTGTTTTTCTGTTTGCACAGAGGAATTGAAGTGTATTTCAATCAAAATCCAAAATTAATTGCCGAGGTTTTAAAAGAAGTAAAACCAACGTTAATGTGTACAGTGCCTCGTATTTTTGAAAAAATATTTGCGGCAATTCAAGACAAAAGAAAAGAAGCTTCACCCACTAAAATGAAATTAGCGAGTTGGGCGTTGGGTATTGGAAATGCTTATTTTAATAAGTACAAACGACTTGATAAAAAAGTGCCACTTGCTATTAAAATGAAGTTTAAAATTGCCGATAAATTGGTGTTGAGTAAACTGCGAGATGTTTTTGGTGGTCGCATTAAATTTATGCCTTGCGGAGGCGCACCTTTGGCGGCAGATATGGTGTCGTTTTTTCATTCATTCGGATTGAATATTAAATGTGGATACGGTTTAACTGAAACTACAGCAACAGTTTCATTATTTGGATACCAACATTTCGAATTTAATTCCGCAGGAAAACCAATTCACGGTACTCAAATTAAAATAGGAGAAAACAACGAGGTGTTAGTAAAAGGACCTGGCGTTATGCGAGGTTATTACAAAAAACCAGCAGAAACAGCTGAGGTTTTTACAAAAGATGGTTGGTTTAAAACAGGTGATGCTGGTACAATGGATGCTGAAGGAAACCTAGTAATTACCGATAGAATTAAAGATTTAATGAAAACTTCTGGAGGAAAATACATTGCACCTCAAAAATTAGAAACGGCTTTAATTAACGACTCTTTTATTGAGCAAATTGCCGTAATTGGCGATCAACAAAAATATGTAACAGCCTTGGCCGTTCCTAGTTTTGAGAATATAAAAAAGTATGCCATTGAGCATAAAATTAGCTTTAAAGATATTGAAGAATTAATCAATCACAATCAAATAAAAGATTTGTTTGAAAAACGATTTGAAGAATTACAACAAGAATTCTCCATGTTTGAAAAGATTAAAAAATTCACCTTATTACCCAAAGAATTTAGTATTGAAGCGGGTGAAATTACCGCTACATTAAAATTAAAACGAAAGGTAATTCAGAAAAAATACAAAGAGTTGATAGATAAAATGTATGCTGAATAAATTGTATTTTTAGCAAAAAATTGAACACATTGGAATCAAAATTATATTTAGTACCAACACCTATTGGAAATTTAGATGATATGACTTTTAGAGCCGTAAAGGTTTTAAAAGAAGTAGATTTAATTTTAGCTGAAGACACACGTACAAGCGGAAAATTATTAAAACATTTCGAAATTTCTACACATATGCACAGTCACCATATGCATAACGAGCATAAAACAGTGGCAAATATTGTGCAAAGAATCAAAAACGGAGAATCGGTTGCATTAATTTCTGATGCGGGTACACCCGCCATTTCTGATCCAGGTTTTTTATTAAGTAGGGCTTGTTTAGAAAATGGTGTTGAAATTGAATGTTTACCCGGTGCTACAGCTTTTGTACCTGCGCTGGTAAATAGTGGCTTGCCTAATGATAAATTTGTGTTTGAAGGTTTTTTACCTGTTAAAAAAGGGCGCCAAACTAGACTCACATTTTTAGCTGAAGAAACCAGAACTATGATTTTTTACGAATCGCCACATAAACTACTAAAAACTTTAGGTCATTTTGCTGAATATTTTGGCGAAGACCGATCCATTTCCGTTTCGCGCGAGTTAACCAAACTATACGAAGAAACTGTTAGAGGATCCATTGCTGAAGTAATTCAGCATTTTACAACAAAGCCACCAAAAGGAGAGTTTGTTGTGGTTGTAGCAGGAAAAAAGTAGGTTTTTTCAGAATATCATCATAAAAATTTAGACCTAACAGGTTTTCAAAACCTGTTAGGTCTTTGATTTAAAAGTTGTTTCTTCAAAGTGTGTTTTTTGTAAATATTTGTAAATCAGTCTTTTTTTCGATTTTATATTTAAGTAATAAAAATAATGATATATGAAAAACTTTACTTTTACCTTATTAGCAGTTCTTTTACTTTCTGCAACTACTCACAGTCAAAAAATGTTTTGGACTTCTTATTTTGGAGGTGAAAATTCTAATGGAGCAATCATACAATATGATCTCGTTACAGATCAATTGTCTACCAAATTTAGTTTAGAAGGCTCACCTATTAATGGTGCCGATGTCTTTTTAAATACAGATTCTTGGGAACATCCAGGGGCATTAATGAAAGCTCAAGATGGTTTCTATTATGGAGTTACAACCCTTGCTAGTATTGGAACTACTAATTTAGATTTTGCATCTAGTAATTTAGCAGAAAATAATGCAAATGGAGTATTATTTAAGATAGATCCTAGCAATTACAATATTAAGATTCTACATGTTTTTGAAGGTAGGAATGAGTTTATTAGCGGAAATCGAGTAAAAGTAGCCACAGATGCTTATGAAAATAATTTATCCATGCCAGTTTATGCTCCAATAGAAGTTTCTCCAGGAGTGTTTTATGGGTTAACTGAAGAAGGTGGAACATCTGATAGAGGTGGTATTTATAAATTTGAAGTGGCCACAGGAACCTATTCACACATTGCAAGTTTTGATAAAGCTGTTCATGGAGAAGGAGTACACTCTCCATTAGTTGCAGGAGATGGAGATAACTTATATGGTGTGTTGAAAACGTTAAACGGAAATAATAATGGGTATTTATACAAAATAAATAAAGCTACCAATCAACTAAATTTTGTAAAAGATTTAAGTGATGCAACACAAGGTATACTTTGGGTTATTAATAATCCAAGAGGTTCTCTAGTGTATAACTCAAGTCTTAATTTATTAGTAGGCGTTAAAGATCGCTTTGATGAAAATTCTAATTGGGGAGGAGGTTGTTATGCATATAACATAACCACAGATAAAGTAGAAAATAGATTTACCATTACCTTTGGAGATTTAAGTGTTTTAGGTAGTAATGCTGTAGGTATTGTTAGAGGAGCTAATGCAAAATATTATATTATTACAATGTCTAGTGGCGCATTAGATAATGGTACCATTATTGAATATGATTTTACAGCGAACGTACCATTAAAAGTTCATGATTTTCCTGCTCAAGGGGCTAATAATAATAGACCGTCAGGTGAAGGTTTACAGGTAATTGGTTCAAAAATTTATGGCTTTTATCAAACCTCTGGTGATAATGGGAAAAATGCCATGTGGAGTTTTGATTATGTAAACCAGGCCTTTAATTCATTTTTACCATCAAATGAAAATACTTTTGGAACTGGAATTATAACTTCATTTTTGTTTGATAACGGAAGTATTATTGGAAGTTCAATGTTTGGTGGTCTAGGAGATGTAGGAAGTATCTTTGAATACAACACAATTTCTCAAGCAGTTACCATAAAAAAAAGTAATCAAGCTCCAAAAGGTAGAAATTTAGTAGGCGGTGTTTACATTCAAGATAATTCTTTATGGGCAATCACGAATAAAGGTGGTGAAAATGCAACTGAATTTTATGAGACAGGGGGATATGTAAAACTAGATTTAGTTAGTGACCAAAGTGAATTTTTGGGCCAAAAATTTACAGGAAGTTTTAGAAATTTTCAACAAGCATTTCAGTTTTCGGGTGTAGATGTTGCTAACAATAAATTGTATCAAATAGTAGATGTACATCAATCACTTGCTCGTTCTAAAACATTTGTACAACAAGATCTAATTACGAATCAAAAAATAACATTAAAAACAATCGATGACGCATTTAATACTTCGCCTATTTATCTTGCAGGTAAAGTGTATTACGGTTCTGGTACTAATATTGAAGTTTTTAACACAAGTACTGGTCAGTTTGAAACGCCAAGTACTATAGCTGCTGAAACGGCAAATGGTTGGGTGAAAGGAGGTTTAATTAAAGCCTCTAATAATAAATTTTATGGCTATCCTCTAATTTAGCAGAGCCAACTGCAAAATCATCAATTTTCTCATACGACCCAAGTGACGGAACAACCGCAGTTTTAGCAGAATTTGATGCAGCAAACAGAAGTTTAAATGACGCTCCAACTGAGTATAACAATAAGTTATATGGATTTTCTAACTATGGAGGAGCCAATTCAAATGGGTATATTTTCTCAATGGATATGACATCTAACCAAGTAGATATCCTTCATAATATTAATGGCACAACAGATGGTAGAATTTTTGAAGGTTCGTTTACCGTATATAATAATAAACTGTATGCAGTTTCATTCTCAGGAGGTCAAAATAATAATGGTACCTTAGTTAGTTTTGATCCTTCAAATAATACACTAACTACATTAAAACATCTTACAATTGAGAATGGAAAAGCCTTTAAATCTTCACCTGCTTTTTGGGACGATTCAACACTTTCTGTTGATAACTTTACAAATCAAGGGATTAACTTTAAAATTTATCCCAACCCAACAAACGCTTCATTTATTGTAAACTTTGAAGATTATGATAAGGTGATGCTGTATGATTATACAGGGAGAAAAATTAAAACATATTCTAAATCAACTTCATACAATACACAAAATTTAAAAGTTGGTTTATACTATGTGAGTTTACTTAAACAAGGTAAAATAATAGGTCGTCAAAAAATTATAATTAGTAAATAAGAGCAATCTAATTTTAGGTTAAAAAATGCTTTACATTAATTTGTAGAGCATTTTTTTTTAACGCTTTTCTTCAGCATCAATCATTTTTTCAAAAATAATTCCACCTTTAAACATTCCTTTTAAAAAAGGATGAATTTCTTTACCTAAATCGGTTAAACTATATTCAACTCTCGGCGGAACTTCAGGAAAAATTTCTCTATTTATTAAGTTATCAGCTTCCAATTCTTTTAATTGTTTGCTCATCATACGTTCACTAATATCAGGAATCAATCGCACCAATTCACTATATCTTTTATTACCTTGTGAAAGATGTAAAATAATGGTGCTTTTTCGCTTTCCTTTAACCACATTTATAAAGGTATCTATTGGACAGTAACTTTTTTTCATTTTTTTTTAGCTTTAGAGCCTTGTATCTATACAAAACTGCACAAAATGTTCGTATGTGTATAGTTTGTAAGGTCTTGTGTATGACGAATTAATGTTCGAAATTTGTGTAAATTTAACAAAAAACAGTAACAATTATGGTTAATTCTAAATCTACTTATAAAGCCTTCAGAGTTGAAGAAGAAAATGAAAAATTTGTTTCAGCAATAAAAGAAATGCCTTTTGAAACAGTTGAAGAAGGAGAAGTGCTTATTAAAGTTCACTATAGTTCTTTAAATTATAAAGATGCCTTGTCTTCAATAGGAAACAAAGGTGTTACCCGTAATTACCCGCATACACCTGGTATTGATGCAGTTGGAACTATTGTAACATCAACTTCTGAAAAATTTAAAGTTGACGATGAGGTAATTGTAACTAGTTACGATTTAGGAATGAATACCAATGGCGGTTTTGCTGAATATGTAAAAGTTCCTGAAAATTGGGTGGTAAAATTACCCGAAAAGCTTTCTATGAAAGAAGCTATGATTTTTGGCACAGCAGGGTTAACAGCTGGTATGTCGGTTTTAAGATTGGTTGAAACGGTAAAACCTGAAGATGGAACCATTGTAGTTTCTGGAGCTACTGGTGGAGTAGGATCGGTAAGTGTAATGATTTTAAGTAAATTAGGTTATAAAGTTGCTGCTATTACCGGAAAAGATGCTGAAAAACAATATTTAACGGACTTGGGCGCTACTGAAGTTATTCTACGTAAAGATTTTGAAGAACTTCAAAACAGACCTTTGTTAAAACCTGTTTTTGCAGGTGCTATTGATACCGTTGGAGGTGTAATTTTAGAAAATATGATTAAATCTGTCAATCCATTAGGGGTGGTTACTGCTTGTGGAAATGCAGCTTCAATAAAATTAGAGTTAACGGTGTTTCCATTTATTTTAAGAGGCGTTTCATTAATAGGAATAGATTCTCAAAACTACCCAATGAGTTACAGAGAACAAGTTTGGAATAAATTAGCGGATGAGTGGAAATTAGACAATTTAGAAAATAATGCTACAACAATTTCTTTAGATGAATTAAGTGAAAAATTAAGTTTAATGTTAGCGGGAAAATTAAAAGGAAGAACTATTTTAAAAGTAGTTTAATATCTTTAGAAAATAAGCATAAAAAAGCCGAAGAATTTAATTCTTCGGCTTTTTTTATATTAGAGCAATAACGTTCTTATTTCTCTAATTTTTTCAACAATAATTCTGCTACTAATTCTGATGAAGCAGGATTTTGACCTGTAATTAATAAGCCATCTTCTAAAGCATAAGGCGCCCAATCAGTTCCTTTTGAATACGTCCCTCCGTTTTCTTGTAACATATCTTCTAGTAAAAACGGTACAACTTCTGTTAGTTGTACGGCTGCTTCTTCAGAGTTGCTAAAGCCAGTTACTTTTTTCCCTTTTACTAAAGGAGAACCGTCTGCTTTTTTAGGATGTTTTAAGGCTGCTGGTGCGTGACAAACAAAAGCTACAGGTTTGTTGGCATTGTAAAAGCTTTCTATCAATGCAATTGATGTTTTGTCTTCAGCTAAATCCCATAACGGTCCGTGACCACCAGGATAAAAAACTGCATCATAATCTGCTGGGTTTACAGTTGCTAATTTTACCGTGTTTTTAATAAGCGCTTTTGTTGCAGCATCTTTATTATATCTTTCAGTTGCTGGTGTTGAAAAGTCGGCCAATTCACTTTTTGGGTCAATTGGAGGTTGTCCTCCTTTTGGAGATGCAATCGTAATTTTTACGCCTTTATCAGCTAAAAAATAATAAGGACTTGCAAATTCTTCAACCCAAAAACCAGTTTTTTCACCGCTATTTCCTAAATCTTCGTGACTTGTTAATACAAATAATACATTCATAATTTTTTCTTTTTTAGTAGTTTCAGCTGTTTTAATTGCTGATGTTGGTGTTTGTTTTACATTTTTACAACTTGCCGCTGTAATTATGGTAAAAACCACCATTAAATATTTTAATTTCTTCATTAATTTTTAATAACTCATTGCTACTATTTTTTCAACTATAGTAGGTGTAACTTTTCCTTTTTCGCCAATACCTTTCCAACCTCTTTCTTCAAAACGTTTTGAAATAATTTCAGCAGTTCCTTTGTAATCTTTTGTATAATCAGAAAGTTTTGTGTCTATTCCTAATGAATGGAAAAATTGTGTTGTTTTTTCAATTCCAGCCAAGGCTTTTTCGTGTAAAGTTCCTTCAGTAACGTTCCAAACACGTTCAGCATATTGGGCTAATTTTTCTTTCTTATCTTCTAAGTTTACCGTGTAATGACTTTCAGTAATAATTGCCAATGTACGTGCGTGATCTATACCGTATAAAGCAGTTAATTCGTGCCCAATCATATGAATTGCCCAATCGCTAGGTACTCCTTTTTGAATTAAACCATTTAAGGCCATTGTGCAACTCCACATAAAATTTGAAGATGCATTGTAATCAAACTCATCTTTTAACATTGTTGGTGCAATTTCAACCAAAGTTTGCATAATGCTTTCAGCAAAACGATCTTGTAATTTTGCATCAACAGAGTAGGTCATATATTGTTCCATTACGTGTGTAAAAGCATCGGCCAATCCGTTTGAAATTTGACGTTTTGGAATAGATTTCACTACTTGCGGATCTAAAATTGAAAACTTCGGAAATAATCCTGGACCACCCATTGCAAATTTCTCTTTGGTTTCAGCTCTTGTAATTACAGCTCCTGAATTCATTTCTGAACCAGTAGCAGGTAACGTAAGTACGGTTCCAAAAGGCATCCCTTTAAAAGTACGTTCGTTATTTACAAGAATGTTCCAAGGATCCAATCCACTATACAAAGCTGCAGAGGATAAAAATTTAGTTCCATCAATTACAGAACCACCACCAACAGCCAGTAAAAAAGTAATATTTTCTTCTTTAATCACTTTTAGCGCTTCCATTAAAACAGCATACTCTGGATTTGCTGGAATTCCACCAAATTCAAGTACTTCAAAATTAGAAAGTGCCGTTGTTACTTGCTCGTAAATTCCGTTCTTTTTAATACTTCCGCCGCCATAAAGTAGCAATACTTTTGCATTTGCAGGAATTTCTTTAGAAAGCTTCGAAATTTCGTCTTTTCCAAAGATAATTTTTGTCGGATTTTGAAAATCAAAATTATTCATAAGTTGTTGTTTTGAATTAATTACTCAATAACTGTTACTAAATCTTCGGTAGATTTTCTCACTTTTTTAAGGTTTACCAACCAATCTTTATCTGCGTCTCTATAACCAATAGGTAAAAGCACACAACTTCTTAATCCTTTTTCGCGTAAGCCTAAAATTTTATCAACTTCAACAGGATCAAAACCTTCAATTGGCGTACAATCTACACCTTCGTAAGCTGCAGCAATAATGGCTGCTGAAAATGCAATATAAGCTTGTTTTGCAGCGTGGTTAAAGTTTTCTTCAGCATCTTTTTGAGGATATGAACCTAATAACATTTGACGGTAGTTTTCCCAACCTTCATTTTTAAATCCGCGTACTTCATTTGTTAAGTCGAACATTTTATTAATTCTGTCTTCAGTGTACGTATCCCAAGCGGCAAACACCAATAAATGCGAACAATCTGTAATCATAGATTGGTTCCAAGCTACGGGTCTAATAGCTTCTTTTATTGCTTGATTTTTAACCACTAATATTTCAAAAGGTTGTAAACCGCTTGAAGTTGGAGCCAAACGAGCAGCCTCAATAATATTGTCAATTTTTTCTTGAGATACTTTTTCCCCATTCATTGCTTTTGCTGCGTATCTCCAATTTAATTTGTCTAATAATTCCATATTTTTTCTTTTTAGTTTTATTTAGTTTATTGCTATTTCTTTAATTTTTTCTGAAGTTATAATTTGTGTTGTTGAGGTTGAATTTGCCAAGTTGATCATAGCTTGTGCAATATGGTCAGCCTCTGTTAATCTATATTTTTTTAATTTCCCGAAGAATAAAGGTTGAAGTAGTTTAAAAATAACCAAGCCAATTTTTTCTCCAATTCTAGTTTCTTTTCTGTCGCCTCCAATTATTGAAGGTTGTAAAATGTGTGTTTTTTCAATTTTTTCGGCAAGCACCGCTTGTTCCATTTCACCTTTTGTTTTATTGTAAAAAATGCTACTATTTGCATTTGCTCCCAATGCCGAAACCACTAAAAAAGTATTGATACCATTCTTTTTGGAAAGCTTAGCTGCAGCAACAGGAATACCAAAATCAATGGCTTTGTACATTGTTTTATCGGGTGTTTTCTTCGCAGTAGTACCAATACAACAATACACTTCATCACCTGTAAAATCAGCCTTGAAATTCTCTAATTCTAATAAATTTCCTGTAAACTGAATTACTTTTGAAGGCAATCCGTCAATTTTTTTCCGAGAAAATAATTTAATGGATTTATAGCGCTCATCTTTCAATAACTTGTTTAAAAGTATGGAGCCAGTTAAACCAGAAGCTCCTAATATAATTGCTGTTTTTCCCATAACTTATGATTTTATGCCATCCCAAGCAGCTTTAAAAGCCGTGTTGATTATTTCATCGGTTAATTCACAACTGTTTTTATGTTGTTTGTTTGTTAAAAAATTTAACGGGTAAATTGTGAAAGCATACATTAAATAAGGAGAAATTGGTTTTAAAATACCTTCTTGTATGCCTCTTTCCCATAAATCAAGTAATGGTTGTAAATGTTTTAAGCCTTCACGTTTAATTTCTTCATCAATAATTGGTGTGTTATCACATTGTGATAAAAAATTAGAGGCTTCTTCTTGATTTAATTTAAAATGAGCAATATTGTACCAAACTTGCTTAAAACTCTCTTTAACACATTGTTCTTCACTATAGTTTTTAAAAGCAAAAGCGCTAAAGGTTATCTTCATTTCTAAATACAACTGATTGATTAAATCTTGTTTGTTTTCGAAATAAATATAAATTGTTGCAGGAGACATTTCAGCCATTTTTGCAATTTTAGACATGGGTGCAGCATGAAAGCCTTGGTTATTTACCAAGTGAAGCGTTGCATTTAATAAAGCAACACGTTTTTTATCGCATTTTTGTCTTATGGCCATTGTTTTTTATTTTATTTACCGTGGCAAATATATGTAAAATTATTTACAAAATGAATATTCATTCTCTTTGTAAATATAAAGTTATGTTAAAACTTAAAATGTAGTACTTTTACAATCTAGAAAATTATGAAAGCTAAAAATAAAAAATCAGGAAATCTTCACCCAAAAAATATACACCAAAACGGATATAATTTTGAAGAGTTAGTTGCAGTTTACCCTGCATTAGAAGAATTTGTATTTGTAAATCAATATGGAACCAATACCATAGATTTTGCGAACCCTAAAGCAGTGAAGGCTATCAACACAGCGTTGTTGTTTAAGTATTATGACATTGAGTTTTGGGATTTTCCTGATGATAATTTATGTCCACCCATTCCAGGGCGTGTAGATTATGTACATCATTTAGCCGACTTATTACAAGCTTCAGGTATTAAAGAAGATATTTCAGTGATTGATATTGGTGTAGGCGCTAATTGCATTTATCCGTTATTGGGAAATTCCGTTTACAATTGGAGTTTTTTAGGGACTGATATTGATAAAAAATCGATTGATCGTGCTCAAAAAATTATTAAAAAGAACAATCTTACCAATGTTATTGAGTTAAAGCAACAAAAAGATGCAACACAAATATTTCAAGGTATTTTAACTGAAGAAGATAAATTTTCAGCAACCATGTGTAACCCTCCTTTTTTTAGATCACAAGAGGAAGCTATGCTTGCTAATGCCAGAAAACAGGAAGGATTGGGAAGGGAGTCTGATGAATCAAGAAATTTTAGCGGAAAGCAACAAGAGTTGTGGTACAAGGGTGGAGAAAAAGCGTTTATTCATACGTATTTGTATGAAAGTTCTATGTTTAAAAAGCAATGTTTTTGGTATAGTACATTGGTTTCAAAAAAGGAAAATGCAGAAAGTATGTTGAGTTCTTTGAAAAAATTGGGTGCTACCGAAATTAAAACCATTCCAATGCATCAAGGCAATAAAGTAACGCGTGTTGTTGCTTGGACTTTTTTAACTAAAGAGGAGCAAAAAGATTGGATAAAGTAAGCATTAGTTATTTACAATTAATTCCCAAAAACCAACATCAATCCATCTATTGAATTTGTATCCCACTTCGTGGAAGTGGGCAATTTTTTTAAACCCAAGTTTTTCGTGAAATTTTTCACTAGCTTCATTGGGTAGCGATATGCAACCCAAAATTACATGAAAATTCTTACGAGTTAATTGTTTGATTAATTCCTTGTAAAGAAGCGTTCCAACCCCTTTTTTTGACGTTTTATGGTTTAAATAAACAGTACTTTCTACTGTGTGTCTGTATGAGAATCTAGATCTCCACTCGCTTCCATAAGCATAGCCAATAATTTCCCCATCGTCTTCAAAAACAATCCAAGAATATTTAGCCGTAACCGCTAAAATTCTCTTTTTAATTGCTTCAGCATCCACAACTTCTTCTTCAAAAGTAGCTATGGAATGAAGTATGTAATAATTATAAATAGTAGCAATAGCTTGCGCATCTTCTATTTTTACAGGTCTAATCATTTCATTCAATTAATACCAACGCTTTTTGTTCTTTTTTGAAGCTTCCGATTTTCTGCCTGGTCTGTGTTTACTTTTTCCAGGTGTTCTATGCACTTCTTTTTTAGCTTTTGGATCTAACACATACGGATGCTCATCCATTACTGGAATCGTAGTATTTATTAGTTTATGAATGTCGGCAATGTATGGTTTTTCATCAGCAGAACAGAATGAATAGGCAACTCCAGAATTTCCTGCTCTACCTGTTCTTCCAATTCTGTGTACGTAGGTTTCAGAAATATTTGGAATGTCAAAATTAATTACAGCATCAAGGTTGTTAATATCAATTCCACGAGCAGCAACATCAGTTGCAATTAAAATATTTATGCTACCATCTTTAAATTTTTCCAGCGCATCTTCACGGTCATCTTGTGTTTTATCACCGTGAATACTATTCACTTTATAACCATTGCTTTTTAGCATTTTTTCCAATTTAGCAATCCCCATTTTGGTACGTCTAAATATTAAAATATTACCTTCAATAGTATTTCTTAATAAGTATAAACACAATTCCATTTTATGTTGTTTGTGTACATAAAACAATAATTGTTGCACGTTTTGTGCTGTTGAAGATGATGGTGTAGCGTTGACTGTTTCAGGTTCGTTTAAAATAGTATTTGCTAAATTAACAACCTTATTTGGCATAGTTGCAGAAAATAATAGTACTTGTTTTTCTTGCGGACATAAACGCTCTATTTTTCGAACATCATCAATAAAACCCATATCTAGCATTAAATCGGCTTCATCTAATACCAACGTTTCAATATAATCTAAATTAAGGCAGTCTTGTTTATGTAAATCCAATAATCTTCCTGGTGTAGCAACCAAAATATCAACGCCTTTTTTAAGCAAGTCTTTTTGAGGTTCAATTGAAGTTCCACCGTAAACAACCGTCGATTTTAAGTTCGAATATTTTCCGTAAACTTTAAAACTTTCCTGAATTTGTAATGCTAATTCTCGGGTTGGACTTACAATTAAAGCTCTAAGTTTTTTTCCTTTTTTACCAGCGTCTTGTTTGTTAAATAACATTTGTAAAATAGGCAATGCAAAAGCAGCTGTTTTTCCTGTTCCTGTTTGCGCCGTTGTAATTACATCCTTTTTCGCTAATACTAGCGGAATGGTTTGTTGTTGAACAGGCGTTGGAGCGTCGTAATTTTGTTCAGCAATGGCTTTTAAGATTGATTTATTAAGCTGTAAGTCTTTGAATTGCATAGATATTGTTTAAAACAAGTTTTTGCAAAGATACAGTAAAATAGGGAAGTGTGTTTATAAAACCAACAAACCAAAATTCCGTAATTTTTTTAGAGGTTTTGAATACCAAAATAACTCAAAATCGTTAAAGTGAAGTTCAAAATCTTCTTTCAATTGCGAAAAAGTAACAGTGTTTGCTTCTTGAACCGAAACTTTATCTAACGTAGTTAACAACCACTCGCCTTTGTCTTTTTCAAATGAAATTTCTAACAAATCATTTTTTGTATGAAATGCCAAATGAATTAAGTTTAATGTATTTCCTCTTTTTGTTTTTGAAGTATATGAAACTAGTGGTTCAGCACCTAGCCAAACTATTTTTGCAGTTGGCTTTGTAGTTAAATTATCTTCGGAAGCTAAGCAATCTTCAATAAAATACGATTGAATATTTGTTGGAGGAATTTCAAAATCGAACCAATCTTGTAGCGGAATATCAAACCCAATTCCGTGCATAAAATTAAAGATAGATTTTTTTAACCCGTAACTAAACTGACTGTGATCAATTCCAATTTCATCTAAAAATTCAATATCGTTATTCGCAAAAGTAATTTCTTTATAATCCGGAATTACACCATATTTCTCAGGATCTAAACCAATAGGGCTGTGTGTTGTTAATGCAAATTGATGCCAAAAACCAGACTGAATGACACCTTGTTCAAATAATTGGCGTACCATTTCTAAGCTATCAACCGTTTCTTGAACGGTTTGCGTTGGAAAGCCATACATTAAATACGAATGCACTAAAATATCAGCTTCGGTAAAATTTAAGGTTACTTGCGCCACTTGTTTCACTGAAACACCTTTGTCAATCAATGCTAATAAACGGTCTGAGGCAACTTCTAAACCTCCAGAAACAGCAATTAAACCCGATGCTTTTAAAAGAATGCACAAATCTTTAGTAAAGCTTTTTTCAAATCGAATATTTGCCCACCACGTAATGGTTAAATTTCGTTTTAAAATTTCTAAAGCCAATGCACGCATTAATGCTGGTGGTGCTGCTTCATCAACAAAATGAAATCCGCTTTCTCCAGTTGTCGCCATTATTTCTTCCATTCTGTCCACCAACAATTTGGCGGTAATGGGTTCGTAAATTTTAATATAATCTAGTGAAATATCACAAAAAGTACATTTTGCCCAATAGCAACCGTGTGCCATAGTAAGTTTATTCCAACGCCCATCGCTCCATAAACTGTGCATTGGGTTGGCAATTTCAATTACTGAAATGTATTTGTTTAGCAACAAATCGTTGTAATCGGGTGTGCCAAGTTCGCTTTGTTTGTAATCGTTTTTTGTTGTGTTGTTAAGGTACACTACTTTATTGTTTTCAACTAAAAAAGTACGTTTAAAGATTTTGTTTTCTTCGGAAGGATTTAAAACGTATTTCAATAATAATTCAACGGGTAATTCACCATCATCTAGTGTAATAAAATCGAAGAAGTCAAAAACACGAATATCAGAAACTGAGCGTAATTCAGTATTTGGAAAACCACCGCCCATTGCCACGGTAATTTTTGGGTAAGTTGCTTTTATAAATTGCGCACAACGAAAAGCACTGTATAAATTCCCTGGAAAAGGTACCGAAAAACAAATTAGTTTTGGTTGTATTTTTTCAATTTTTTCAGCTAAAATTTCTAAAGTAATATGGTCAATATAGCTATTGTTTTGTTGAAGGCTAGAGTATAAATCATCAAAACTATTAGCACTTTGTCCTAGGCGTTCTGCGTAGCGGCTAAAGCCAAAATTTTCATCAATACATTCTTTAAAAAAATCAGATAAATCTTCTAAATATAACGTAGCTAAATGCTTGGCTTTGTCTTGCATTCCCATAGCGCCAAAGGCATAATCTAACTCATTTAGTTGTTCAAAACGTGATGCTTCAGGAAGAAAAGCATTGGTGCAAATTTGACGAGCCAAGGTATTATTTTCACCCTGAAGAAAGGTAATTATAGGGTCAATAGTTTTTAAGTAATCGTTTTTTAAAGCGTAAATACGTTGCGAATTTTCAGAAGAAATAGTTTCATTTTCAACAGCATACTCAAAAATAGAAGTCAAACTTTTTTTTGAAAACAATTTTAAAATAACTTCAATTCCTAAATCTACTTGAAACGAAGTAATATTTTTGGTATTTAAAAAACCTTTTAAATAAACCGTAGCTGGATAAGGCGTATTTAACTGCGTAAAAGGAGGCGTAATTAATAAAATATCTGTTGCCATAGCGTTTAAATACGGTTAATTTTAAGATTTATTTTTGAATAGTTCTTAAGTACAAGTTCTCAACTTTTGTACGCGCCCAAGGTGTTTGTCGTAAAAATTTTAAGCTCGATTTTATAGTCGGATTACTTTTAAAACAGTTTATTTTTATGCGATCTCCTAATTCTTCCCAACCATATTCTGAAACTAAATATTGTAGTATTTCAGCCAATTTAATTCCATGTAACGGGTTGTTTGGTTGTTCTTGGGGTTGTTTGTTATTTTTCTCCATAAATAATTGCTTATTTTTTCAATTCAGCAGTAATAACTGCAATCATTTCATTGAATTCTTTTTCTTCATACAAACGAGAAAGGAATATAATTTCCCCGTTTTTATCTAACACAATATTTCGGGTAACTCCTGCTTTTGGCAAGGTAAAACTTTCAAATAAAGAACCATCTTCATCAATAGTAAATGGATAGGTAACTTGCATTTGAGCAATAAAACGCTCCACTTTTTCGCGATCTTCTTTCAGGTCAATTCCAACCAACATAAAATCTTCGTTTTTAAACTGCTGCCAAACTTTACTTTCTAAATGCGGCATTTCTTTTCGGCAAACACTACACCAAGAAGCTGTAAATTGAAGCACTACGACTTTCCCCTTTAAACTTTCATTGGTATGTTGCGTACCATCCATTAAGGTGAAATTAAGTTCAGGAGCTTGTTCGCCCACTTTTACTTTATAACCTCTTGTGGCATCTTCTTGTGCGCAACCTATTTGTGTTGTAAAAAATAGGGCAATTAGGAGTAATTTTTTCATGTATTGAAATTGATTTTTGGCAAAGATACTTTAAAATTAAATAGTTATAGAATGGTAGTTAGGAGACATGTTGATCTATAAGAATTACATTTCCGTCAGGATCTAAAACAATCATATTTGCTGGGCCTGTAGTTTTTTCATCGGCTTCAGTAATTGGTTTTATGCCTTTGGTTTTTAAATGCTGTTGTATTTCACGAACATCATTAAAATCAGTCAATTCTTTTGCGTTTTCATCCCAACCCGGATTAAAAGTTATAATGTTATTTTCAAACATTCCTTGAAACAAACCAATAAGAGAATTTTCATTTTTCATTATGAGATAATTTTTCTCAATATTTCCTCCAAAAACAGTGAAACCTAAATTTTCGTAAAATTCTTTTGAAGTGTGAATGTCTTTTACATTTAAACTGATTGAAAATGCGCCTAATTTCATAGTGTTGTAATTTATAGTTAAAGTTAGATTTTTTTATTTTTCCGAATCAACGGTTTTTTGATAAAAATTAGAGCATTTTTTTAAAACAAACGCTGTTTTCAACGTTTTCATAAAACCCAAAATTTTCTGTAATGGCGTAACCACATTTTTTATATAATGCTATTGCCTCGGGTTGTTGTTTGCCAGTTTCAAGAATGCATTTATCAAAATTTAATGCTGTTGCCCATTGTTCTAATTCCGTTAAAATTGTGGAAGCAATTCCTTTTCTTCTACCTTCAACAGTCACATACATTCGTTTTATTTCAACAAAATTTTCTGTATGAATTTTAAATGCTCCGCAACCAACAGCAATATTATTTTTATAAGCAACCACAACGTGTTTTAAGCCATCAATTTTATTAAACTGATCGTAAAAACCATGTTCAACACCATCTCGAATTTTTAAATCGGCATCTAAATTTTTTACCAATTCAATAAAATCAGTGTTGTTTGCGTTGGTTCTAGTTAAATGCATCAACAGCAAAGGTTTTTATAATTTATTGAGGAAAACTTCCTGAAGCAATTAGCATAATTGCTGCAATTAAATTAATTGCTAAAATAATAATCACCGGTTTCCAAATAGCTTTCTTTTTGTAATTTAAATCTGCCGGAACTTCTTTTTTCCAAATAAAATAATACAATAAATAAATTCCTAAAAGATTTGATAAAAGCGAAATTAAAAAGGCGGTAATAAGGTCGGTAAAGGAAGCTAAATTTGTAAGCGATACTTTATCCGTAAGATTTAAAAAGGCGTAAATGTAACTCAAAGAAAAAGAGTAGATAAAGGTGCCAATAATTACATACCATCCACTATTTTTTTTATTCAGTTGGAATAGGTTTAACACCATTAAAACGCTTCCACCGAAAACCGAAAATAAGGCTCCAAAAATAAAAATTGACTGTGTGCTGTACAATGATGGAACTTCTGTTGAAGTAGTATGTTCTGTTTCTAAAGGTGTAATAATTTTAGCAGCTTCAATAGCTTGTGAGGCTTTTGCATCTTGCTTAATTTGAGTTGAATTTTCAACAAAAACACCTCTTTTTTCCAATTCTAACACAGCAGAAAGCACTGCGTATTCTTGAAAATCATCTTTATTATCGGTATAATTTTTCAATTCAGAATCAGACATTTTTGCCATTCTTATTGAAAGTAAACTTTCTTCGCTCATGGTTTTAGTAGTATATATTTTTTCAAGTCCGATTTTAAAATTCTCTGAATTTCTAGTTCATTTTCAGGAGTTGTTTCGGTAAAAACAAATCCAAAAACAGCATATTTTCTAAAATCTACTTTCCGCAAATTTAAGGGTTTTTTAAAATCTTTCAATAAAAGATCGTAATTAAACGATTCAATTGCATTTTCTGAAATTCCAGAATTGTTGTCTAACACTATTAAATTGTACTTTTTGTTGCCAATTTTATCAAAAATTTTTGTCCAGTTGGGTGTTTTGCTTTCTAAAAAATACTGGTACGAATTAAATTCAAAAGCATAAAATGAAATATCTCCCGTTGTACACCAACCACCAAAACGCATTGGATTCACTTCAATAGGAATTACGTTTCCTTCGGCATTTATTCTAACTTCAACATGCATTGGGAAATTTTTTAATTGGGCTTTATTTCCAATAAGTTGAAGAAACTGCTCAATTTCGCTAAAATATGCCGTAATTATTTTTTTTGAAGTGGCATACACGCGGTCGCTTACATCTTTTTCGGAAGAAAAAGTATGATGCATTATATTTAAAATCACCACCTTGCCATTTGCATTAAAATAACAGTCGATTGCATATTCTTCGCCTTTAATAAATTCTTCAATAATAAAATCGGTTACATCCACAACTTCTTTAGGATACATCGCTTTAAATTCGGTAATTTCTTTTGAAATTATTGGTAAAATAGCTTTCCATTCGCTCCAATTATCAATTTTATGAACCGCTAAACTAAAAAAACCAACAGTGGGCTTAATAATTAGAGGAAACTGTAAATCATGGAAAGAAAGCTGTTGTAAATCTTGATATTTTACACCTTTAAAAAAGTAATTAGGATAGGCGTTTTTTATCAATTCTCTAAATTTTATTTTGTTTTTAAAGCGTTTAATTTTACTTGGTAATTCAGAAAAAGTTAGGTTTTTTTCAATCCAATTTATAGCATTTTCAGAGTTGGTATAAATAGGGGAGTTTTGATTTTCTTTATATTGTTGAATGGCATCTTCTTCGGAAACCCAGTGGATTGTTTCATCAGAAATCATTTCTTTAGCTGTTGAAGTAGCAACAACAGGAAAATTAAATTCTTTGATTGTTTTTATCAAAAAATCAGAAACAAAAGGTTTGTCAATAAGTATCATTTTTTAATTCTTTTCTAATTTATTTCACTAAAAATTCGATGGTTAAAAATACAATAAACTTTAAAATAAGGTATTATTTATGTTGAGGTACTTATATCATTCAAAATAAATATAGTTTTTGTAACTTTATCTTTATGATTAAAGATATAAAATTAGCCGTTTTAATTGACGGTGATAACATTCCTTCAAAATATATTAAAGAAATGATGGAGGAAATTACAAAATACGGAACACCAACTATTAAACGTATTTATGGCGATTGGACCAAGCCATATTTATCTAAGTGGAAAAATATTTTATTGGAAAATGCCATAACACCTATTCAACAATATGGATATACTACGGGTAAAAACGCCACAGATTCAGCAATGATTATTGATGCTATGGATATTTTGTATTCAGAAAAAGTAAATGGTTTTTGCTTGGTTTCATCTGACAGTGATTTTACAAAACTAGCCACTCGTTTGCGTGAAGCCGGTTTGGTTGTTTACGGAATTGGAGAAAAAAAGACGCCAAATCCGTTTATAGTTGCCTGTGATAAATTTATTTATTTAGAAATTTTAGACCTAGATGAAGATGAACCTAATGATGGAAAACCAGTTCATAAAAAAGTAACTATTGATAAAATTACACCTAAAGTAATTCGGTTTTTAAGGAATTCAGTAGAAGATGCTTCCGATGATAATGGATGGGCTTTTATGGGTGATGTTGGTTCACTTATTTTAAAAAAGCAACCCAATTTTGACTCAAGAAACTTTGGTTTTGAAAAATTAACCCCTTTATTTAAATCGTTACCTCAGTTTGAAATTGAACAAAAAGAAGGTAGTGGTCGTTTTAAATTAATTTATGTAAGAAATAAGAAAAAAAAATAATTGCTTAAATGTTATGAAAAGCACTGCTAAAAAATGGCGTATTATTTTGGGTGTTATTATTGTGTTAGTTTTTTCAATAAATAGCATTCTAAGTGTGGTTATTTCAAACATAGTGAATACTCAATTAGAAGAAATTAATAACCAAGGAAAGTTACATATAACTGTTGGTAAAATTAATTTAAATGTCTTTGTTGGGAATTTAAATCTTAAGAATGTAAGTGTAAAATCCGATAGTTTATTTTTTGATAATTTTAAACAAGGAAATACTCAGAAAGCCAGTACTTCTGAATTTATGTTGTCTGATTTAAAAATTAGAGGATTTGGTATTTATGATATTTTAGTAAACAAGAAAATTTATGCGCGAAAAATTATTGCAAACGGATTGCAATTGAATTTGTATAAGTCGGATAAACATCTTAATAAAACTATTTCAGATTCAAATGATAAAAAATCAGATTCTCTTTTTATAAAAGGGATTAATGAAATTGATTTTAATAGTATTGTTTTTGATGATTTTGAGTTTCGTATTATAAATGCACAAAGTGCTGATACCATATTTTCATATAAAGAAAAAGAATGTGAAATTACAGGAATAGACTTAATAGCGCATCCTACTATTGAAAACTATTTTATAATAGATAAAGAAAACTTAATAATTAATTTTGATGAACAAGAAATAAACACGAATGATGGAAACTATAAAATTGTTTTAAATAAAATTAAATACGAATATAAAACCAGTTCGTTGCTACTTGCTAACTTCAAAATGAACCCAACTACTGAAAAAGCAAAGTTGGCTTCAACTTATATATATAATTCAGAAGTTTACAACTTTGAGACCGATATTATTCAATTAAAAGGATTTCATTTAGATAGTATTCTTAGAACTGGCATTGTTAAACTTGATACGGTTTTAATTGAAAATCCAACTATTGGTATTTACAAAGATCAAACCAAGCCGTTTAACTTACATAAACGTCCTAAATTTTTAAATCAAACATTAAAAGCATTAAACCAGCCTTTACATATTGAAAAAGTACTTATACAAAACGGACTTTTTAGTTATTGGGAAAAGCATGAAGGTTTTAACGAGTTAATGACGCTAGATATTACAGATTTAAATGCTGAAATAAGTAATGTTACTTCGTTAAAAGAGAACTTAACTTCAGGTAGTAATTTAACAATGAATATTCAAGGTAAATTAAGTAAAGTAGCTCCGTTTAAATTAGATATTTTGATGCACTACAATACTTGGAATAACTCATTTTCATTTAAAGGAAGTGTTGGTGAAGCTAATTTTGTTCATTTCAACCCTGCAATTTTCCCTGCAGCAGGTGTAAAATTTGACGATGGAAAATTGCAAAGTATGAACTTTACTGTTCACGGAACTCCTGCTGGTTCAAACGGAAAAATGACCATGCTTTATCATAATATCAGTGCAAATTTTATAAAGGAACATAAAAAAAAGAAGACTATTTCTTGGATTGGAAATACGTTGATCGTTGAATCTAACCCTTCTAAAAGAGGAAATTTAAGAGTTGCAGAAATAGAATTTGAAAGAGTACCTTATAAAGGTTTTGGTAATTTGTTATGGAAATCGGTAATGTCTGGAATGGTAAATACTATAAACCCATTAGGTAAACATGAAAAACATAAAATTGAAAACGAAAAAGTTTCAAAAGTAAAACACACAAAAAGGAAGCATAAAATATAAAATAGGTTATAATGTCAAAAATTACCAGAGAAGATATTTATACTATAAGTCAAAACAGTAATTGGTCTGAAGTTGGTGTACGTACTGTTTTAAATGAAAAAATTTATAATTCTTCAGCAGATTGGAAACAGTTTTTAAAGCTACTTTTTATTAGTTTGGGTGTTGCTTTTTCAATTGCTGGTATCATTTTCTTTTTTGCATACAATTGGGCTTCATTACACAAATTTGTTAAAATAGGGTTGATTGAAGGCCTTGTAATTGTTGCAACTTTGGTAGCTTTACTTCCAAAAGTAAACAAACTTGTTAAAAATTTAGCGTTAACAAGTGCAGCTATGTTAGTGGGTGTGTTATTTGCTGTTTTTGGACAAATTTACCAAACAGGTGCCAATGCTTACGACTTTTTTTTAGGCTGGACATTGTTTATTACCCTTTGGGTTTTAATTTCAAATTTTGCGCCACTATGGCTCATTTATCTCACACTTATAAATACAACGCTTATTTTATATGCTGAACAAGTAGCTCACGATTGGTCGTTTGTTTATATTACCTTGTTGTTATTTATTTTAAACACATTGTTTTTAGTGTTTTTTGTTTTCTTAGGAAGAAAAATAAGCACTATAACCATTCCTAATTGGTTTACAAATATAATTGCTTTAGCCGCTGTTTTTATCACTACTATTGGCATTTCAGTAGGAATTTTTAGTGCCAATGAAGTTTCATTTTGGGTATTATTACTTCTTACAGCTATTGTATTTGGTTTGGCTGTTTTATACAGTTTAAAAATTAAAAGTATATTTTATATTTCAATAATAGCGTTTAGTTTAATTGTAATAATATCGGCTTTTTTAACCAATTTAACCGATGAATATTTCATGTTTTTATTTGTAACCTTGTTTATTGTGGCTAGTGTTACTTTGGTAATTAAAAACCTAATGGATCTTCAAAAAAAATGGAGTAATGAATAGAGGATTAAACATAAAAGAAATCATTCAATCTGTTCAGTCTTCCGAAGGGGAAAACTTTCAATACAATGAAACTGCTATTTTGGCTGAATATCAAAAAAAAGAAGCCAATACATCTAGTTTGGCTATTAAAATACTTTCCATATTCGGAGGTTTTTTTGCAACACAAACATTCTTGGGGTTTCTTGCTTTAATGCGATTGTTTGAGTCTGAAGTAGCTATTTTAACCACCGGAATTATTTTTATTATAGCTGCTATTTGGTTGAATAAAACACATGATAAATTAATTTTTGACACCTTAAGTATTTCAACGTATGTTACAGGATTTGTGCTGTTAGGTATTGGTTTAAGCGGACTTAATGTTGAAGAAAATCCGCTTATTTTTATAATTTTAGTAGTTAGTTTACTTACTATTTTGGTGAATCAAACCTATATGTTATCCTTTATTGCAGTGATTACTATGGCTGGTTGTTTACTAGCTTTTATCATATTTAATAAATCGTACGAATTTTTTCATTTGTATCACATTTCAATAGCCTATACTTTGGCATATCTTATGTTAAATGAAGCAAAAATTATAACCTTCAATAAAGAACTCTCTAAATTATATGATCCAATGCGTATTGGTCTCATTTTTTCATTACTTTTTGGTTTAATTATTTCGGTAAATAGAGCCGTTTTTGAAATGCCTACTAGTTTTATTTGGTTATCTTCAGTGCTATTGTTGATAGGCGTAATGTACCTTGTTTCTCAAATTATGAAACGAATGAATATTACTGATAAGAAACAGCAAATAATCATTTATATATTAAGTGTTTTAGTATTGTCGTCTACCATTTTTGCACCGTCAATTTTGGGGGCCATTTTAATTATGTTGTTAAGCTTTTTTGTAAATTATAAAACAGGTTTGGTTATTGGAATTACAGCACTTGCTTATTTTGTATCTCAATATTATTACGATTTAAATTTAACCTTGCTGGTGAAATCTATCATTTTGTTTTCTTCAGGAATCCTGTTTATTGTATTCTTTTTATTCACTCATAAAAAACACATAGCAAATGAAAAAGTTTAAGTGGATATTAATTTTAGTAAACCTGATAATTTTAGTAGGTTTATTTACGAATTCAATTATAAAAAAAGAAGCAATTCTCTCGAACGGAAAACTCATTCTTTTAGAGTTAGCACCCGTTGATCCTAGATCTTTAATGCAAGGTGATTATATGCAATTGCGCTATAAAATTTCAGAAGAAAGCATGTTAGATAGTATTTCTAAACGCGGTTTTATTGTGGTGGCGGCTGATGAAAAAGGAATTGCACAAAAAATAAGAATTCAACCTAAAAAAACACCCATCAATACCAACGAATATTTGATTGAATATATCGCTGGTAATATGGATATGAATATTGGTGCCGAAGCTTTCTTTTTTGAAGAAGGACAAGGCGAAAAATTTGAAAAAGCTACCTACGGCGGATTGATGATAGATGACCAGGGAAATAGTATATTAATGGGCCTCTATGATGAAAATTTAAACCGTATTGAGTAGTTTTTTAGCTATTTATCTTGGTTTTCTTCCGTAAAATTTACGTTTAGGTTTTTTAGCTGCTTCACCTTCTTTTGGTTTATTACCAGCAGTACGATTTTTCTTTTTACGTTGATTTTTAGTAGGTTTTGCAGCTAAAGGAATTTCTTCATTTTCATCTAAAGGAAAAGGATGTTCTTTAATTACCGGAATTTGTTGGTTAATTAATTTCTGAATATCTTTTAAATATTCTTTCTCTTCTTGATTACAAAATGAAAGCGCTATTCCGCTAGCTTTTGCTCGTCCAGTACGTCCAATTCTATGTACATAAGTTTCTGGAATATTTGGTAAATCGTAATTAATTACCAGCGATAAATCTGAAATATCAATACCTCTTGCAGCAATATCAGTCGCAATTAAAACATTTAATTCACCATCTTTAAAATGACCCAACGCACGTTGACGCGCTCCTTGTGATTTATTTCCGTGAATAGCAGCCGATTTAATTTGAGATTTTGCCAGCATACGCACCACCTTATCGGCACCGTGTTTGGTTCTTGAAAATACCAATACTGATGCATCTGGATTTTC
This sequence comes from Lutibacter agarilyticus, assembly GCF_900188235.1. Lineage (GTDB taxonomy): Bacteria > Bacteroidota > Bacteroidia > Flavobacteriales > Flavobacteriaceae > Lutibacter > Lutibacter agarilyticus. The sequence continues at coordinate 542,504 of NZ_FZNT01000002.1, forward strand.
TTCAATTAAATGAATTAGTAATTTTGCTTTATTGGGTTTACTCACAAAATAAACGGCCTGTGCTACTTTTTCAGCAGTAGCTTGTTTGGGTTTTATAGTTACTTTTTCGTACTTACCTAATATTTTAGAAGATAATTCTACAATAGAAGCAGGCATAGTTGCCGAAAAAAACAACGATTGACGTTTGGCAGGTAACTTTACAATAATTTTTTTAATATCGTGTATAAAGCCCATATCTAACATTTGATCGGCTTCATCTAACACAAAAAACTTAATATCGTTTAGTGAAATATATCCTTGAGAAATTAAATCTAATAATCTACCAGGTGTAGCCACTAAAATATCAACACCTCGTCTTAAAGCATCCGTTTGAGCGTGTTGTTTTACACCACCAAAAATTACCGTGTTTTTTATATTTGTGTATTTACTGTAAGCAGTAATATTGTCGTTAATTTGAATGGCTAATTCACGCGTAGGCGTAACAATTAACGCTTTAATTTTGCGTTTTCCTTTTAACTCTTGAATACCATTGTATAAATGTTGAATAATTGGAATTGTAAAAGCCGCTGTTTTTCCTGTTCCTGTTTGTGCACAACCTAACAAATCTTTTCTGTTTAATAAAATTGGAATAGATTGTTCTTGTACGGGTGTTGGGTTTGTGTATCCTACGTCGTCAAGCGATTTTAAAATAGGCTCAATAATCCCTAATTCTTTGAATGTCATATAATTTAAATAAGTTGGCAAAGGTAAGTGAATAGTTTGGATAATCAGTATTTTAGGTTAAAACGCATAAAACAAGTAGTTTAAATACATCGTTTTAGTAGATATGCTGCTAATTTTAAGGTGCTTACTGCAAGATTTGCTATTTTTGCCAACTTAAAATAAAAAGGGATATGAGTTACCAATTAATTTGTTCAGATATTGACGGTACATTGTTAAATAAAGATAGAGAACTATCTAAAGCAACAATTGAGCAAGTAAAGCGTGTAGCGCCTATTCCTATGGTGTTAATTTCATCGCGTATGCCAAAAGCATTGCGTCATTTACAGCATGATTTTGGAAATGCATCAGCACCTTTAATTGCGTATAACGGTGGTTTGGTGTTAGATCAAGAACGTGTATTGCATTCTACTTTTATTAAAAATGAAGTGTTGGCTGAAATTATCAATCAAAGTGCCAATACAAGTATTCATTTAAGTTTGTTTCATGCTGATGAATGGTATGTTCCTTCAATGGATTATTGGGCAAAACGCGAAGAAAATAATACAAAAGTAACTCCAGAAATAAAATCGTCGGTCGAAGTTTTAAACGCTTGGAGTCAAGAGGGGAAAGGAGCACATAAAATTATGTGTATGGGTGATGCTGAAGAAATTGATGCCTTGTATAAATCTTTGGAAGCAACCTTTTCAGAAGAGATTATGTTGTATCGTTCAAAAGATACCTATATTGAAATTTCTCATAAAGATATTTCTAAAAAAACAGCTATTGAAGTATTATTGAAAAATTATTATACTGATTTTTCTATGGAAAAAGTGATTGCTTTTGGCGATAATTACAACGATATTGAAATGTTGAAAGCTGTTGGTTTGGGTGTTGCTGTAGCAAATGCAAATGAAGAGGTTTTACAAATTGCTGATGCAGTTACAGACACCAACAAAAATGATGGTGTTGCAAAAGCTATTAAAGAGTTTGTAAAGTAGCCTGAAGTTTTATGTTACTTAATATTTCCAATTATTTCTGAAGCAGCCTCAGCGCAACGCTCACCATCCATTGCTGCCGAAACAATTCCGCCGGCATAACCGCCACCTTCACCACAAGGAAACAAACCTTCAATTTCAGGGTGTTCTAATTGTTCGTTTCTTGGAATATTTACAGGTGAAGAGGTTCTAGATTCTACCCCAATAACATTGGCTTCCGCAGTATAATAACCGTGCATTTTTCGTCCAAAAGCTTCAAAACCTTTTCGTAATCTTCCTCCAATTTGCTTTGGTAAAACAGAATGTAATGTTGCCGATTTTAAGCCTGGTTGATAAGAAGTTGGATTTAATGTGTTGGAGTATTTTCCTTCAACAAAATCAGTCAATCGCTGGGCAGGTGCCGTTTGTGTTTTCCCACCAGCAACCCACGCTAATTTTTCTAAATCTTTTTGAAACTCTAAACCTTTCAACACCCCAAATTGTTCGTATTTACGCAAATCTTTGTCGGCATTAATTTCAACCACAATTCCAGAATTTGCGTACAAATTATTTCTTTTTGAAGGCGACATACCGTTCACCACTACTTCGCCATTGGCTGTTGCTGCAGGTACTATAAATCCGCCTGGACACATACAAAATGAGTACACACCTCTGTTTTGTACTTGATGCACTAAACTGTAAGATGCGGCTGGTAATAATTCATCGCGTTTGCCTTTACAATGGTATTGAATGGAGTCAATAATTTCTTGCGGATGCTCTACACGAACGCCCATAGCAAACGATTTAGATTTTAACGAAATATTTTTACGATGCAGTAAATAATAGATATCTCTGGCAGAATGACCTGTTGCTAAAATAACCGCATTCACAGGCATTTCTGAGCCGTTTTTAAGTTGAATAGCCTGTAACTTATTGTCTTTTATCACAAAATCGGTTACACGGCTTTCAAAATGAATTTCGCCACCATATTTTAAAATGGTTTCACGAATATTTTTTACCACTTTTGGCAATTTATTAGTTCCAATATGTGGATGTGCATCTACTAAAATTTGATCGGTAGCTCCGTGATATACCAAGTTTTCAAAAATTCGTCTAACATCTCCTCTTTTTAAACTTCTGGTATATAATTTTCCGTCAGAATATGTTCCTGCGCCACCTTCACCAAAACAGTAATTTGAATCTTCATCAACCAAATGAAACTGGTTTATGGCGCGTAAATCTCTTCTTCTATCCTGAACATTTTTACCGCGTTCAAGCACAATTGGTTTAAAACCTAATTCAATACAACGCAAAGCAGCATACATTCCTGCTGGGCCAAAACCAATAATATGAATTTCTTTTGCGTTTGAAACATCTTTATAATCAAAAATATAATCGGGTGTTTCAGGAATAGCTTCGTTTATGTAAACGGCTAATTTGTAGTTGAAAATAATGTTGGCCTTTCGGGCATCAATTGATTTTCGAAGTACTTTTATGGCAGTAATTTCATTTTTATCAATACTTAAAGTATGCGCAGCTTTTCGTTCTAAAAAACCTGCGAATTTCTCTTCTCTAAGTTGTACTCTAATTTGAATTTCTTTTACCATAGCAGCAAAATTAATCAAATTTAAGCGATAAAACTATTGTTGAGTTGTAAGCTGTTACTTTTTAATTACATCCAATTAACTAGTGATAATCCAATACCAATTGTAGTTTGTTTATGATTGAAATCAATCAAGCTTTCTCCGTAACCGTGAAAAAATTGAGTATAAATTTTCAAATTATTATATAGTTGTGCAGCATAATCAAATTGTACACTTCCACGGTTATTAGCACCGCCATTTAAAGAGTGCCTTCCTTTAAAACTTACTTGATGTTTTTTGTGTTTGTATGCAACTAATAATTCAGCTCGTCCTACATAATTTTCAATATTAGGATTGTCATCTTTCGCCAAATCTTCTGAAATTCGAATCCAAGGTCTAAAAATAACTGACCATTCATTAGCTTCTAAACCTACATGAAAAATTAAACGATTCCAACTTCGGGAAAGAGGGTTTGCCCTACCATTACTTTGATGTGTTAAACCAACTCCTGAATAAACTCCTCGTAAGCCAAATAAGTTGTATTTTGTAGGTAAAATAAATAACACTTCAGGTTCGTAATTGGTTTCCCTAAAAGGGCGAGAATGTACATCGTTATATACTTGCCAGCGCGAAGATTGTGTATAAGCCAACCAAATAGCTCCACCTGTTTTTTCGCCAAATATATTTTGTAAAACTTTCGTTTTAAAACTTAGTTGAAACTTTAATTCTACTTGATTTAACTCTAAAGGAATAGGTACTGTATTGTTTGGGTTTTCACTTGTAGGTTGCTGATTGATATTACTTGTGTAATTTGCAAATAAAATATAAACAGGTTTATAAGGTTCAAATTTAAATAGTTGTTTTTTATTGCTTGGTTTTATTAAATCCCAACGTTCAGAAAGAGAAATTGTTTCTGTGTCAAACTTATTTTGGGAATGTGAAAAAGACACTATTCCGAAAAGAAATAGCAGCGATAGTTTTAATTTCATATCATTATCTTATTAAGCTAAAGTGTCCTTTTTTCACGCGAATATTTCCATCTTCATCAATTAATTGGGCTGTAAACCAATAATCTGTTGCAGGTAATTGCTCGTTATTATACCACCCATTCCATCCTTCGGAAGTAGGTCTTATTTGGGTGATTAATTTTCCGTACCTGTCAAAAATATAAATAAGTGATGTTGGGTAAAAATCGCTGCTTACTCCTAAAATTTGCCAAGTATCGTTAAATCCATCGTTATTTGGTGTAAAGAAATTAGGGAAACCTATTACAGAAACTTCAATAGAAGCAATTCCGCAGTTATTTTTATCTTGAATAAAAATGGTATGAATACCAGGTGCAACCATTTCAAAAATAGGTTCATCTTGGTAAGGACCGTTGCTATTGTCTAATGAAAATTCATACTCGCCAATTCCTAAGTTTACTGTATTTATGGTAATGGTATTGTTTTCAGAATCGTCTGTTACGCTAATGTCGTTTTGAGTAATGGTGGCAATAATTGACTCTGTTACAGTTACCGTTTTAGGAAATGAAGCGCAACCTGAACTTGAAGTTGCAATTACAGTGTAAATACCTCCTTCAGTAACCGAAGCGGTTGGCTGACTACTTATAAGTGTACCAGCTTCATTAAACCATTCGTAGGTATAAATTCCTTGTGCATTTGATGGAGCCAACGTAATAGGAGGTAGGTTTAAACAAACAATTTCTGCTGGATTTACTTCAAATTCAGGACGAGTATATACCGTTAAAGTTACATGTGCACCAACTCCAAAACAATCGCCATTATCTTCACTTTGTACCCGAACATATAAAACTTGTAAGAAAGGAGTTTCATTTATATAGCTATCCTGCGGAAGAATTTCATTCTTTTTTAGTTGAGCATCATTCAAATTTCTAAAATAATGCACACTCAAATTTTGTCCCGTTGGAAACTGATTAATGATGTCTGCGGAAGCTTGTGTTAAATCAAATATTTCAAAGCCGTCAATACTATCATCAGCATCGCATTGCTCTAAATTATTCATATAACCGGTAGGGAAACTTGTTGTAGATACTTCAAGTGTTATGGTTGCAACTCTATGGCATCCATTTAAATTTTCAGCTCTAGCGTAAACTGTGTTTGCTGTTGCATTGTTAAATGGCGAAGGATTAATGGCGTTGTTTCCTGAATCTGCATCCGCAAAATTCAAATAATAAGTAACCGTTAAAGTGGTGTCTCCATTTGTAATAAACGGATCAGCTTCGGTTAAATTAAAATCAGTAAAACCATCGGGTGTTCCATCTTCATCACAGTTTTTTAGCGTTACATTATATTGAATTACAGGTAGCGAATTTACTTGAATTTCAAAAGAAGTTTCAGTTGTACAAGAGTTGTCTATATTATTGGCAATTCTAACATATATTGTTTGTCCGTTTACAACAGTATTTTCAAAGTTTGTTGGATTGGTAATTTCACTACTAATAACATACGTTGGGTCGGTAAAATAACTAAAGGTAAAATCTGAAGCGTTTTTTCCGTTTAATAAAACAGCCTCATTATCTGTTAAATTAAATAGTGTAAATCCGTTAGTATCGTCTCCATCTATACTATTATCGCATTCTTCTAGTATTGGAATATTTGCTGAAGGTAATTCAACAACAGTTTCAAAAACCGAAACGTTTATAGCTAATCTTGTTGGACTCTCGCAACCGTTTATAGTTTGCGTAGCGTAATAGGTGGTATTGTTAACTAATAATTCCGAAGGATTTATAGCAGTTCCTCCTGTTGCATTGGCATACCATAAGATGGTTGTTCCGGTAATTGTTAAATCGGCCAAGGTTGCATTTTCTATATCGCAAAAAGTTTGCGGTGAAGTCGCTAAAGGTTCGGTAGTATACTGAACCGTTATAGTGGCCGGAGTTCTGGTTAAAGTTGTGCAACTATTTTCAGTAGCATCTGCATAATAGGTAGTTGTTGAGAAAATTACTGGAGCGGTAAAACTAGTTCCTGTGCCCATTAAAATTCCTCCAGTTGGCATATCATACCAATTAATTGTTCCTGCGGAAGCAGTTGCTGTTAACGTACCTGTTCCTGCACCACAAATGGTTGTATTTGTTGTTGAAGTAATTGTTGGTATGGTATTAACTACAACGGTTATTGGTGTTCTTTCTCCTGTTTCGCAAATTCCATCAGAAGAAGCTAAAGCGTAGTATGTAGTAGTTGTTGAAATTGGGGAAGGAATTGTATAAGTATCTCCACTTCTCAAGTTGGTTCCGCCAGTTAAAGCATCATACCAAATCACAAAACTGGTGTTAGATGTAGCAGTAAGCGTTGCAGTTCCTGCACCACAAATAGGTGTTGGTGTAGTGGTTGCTGTTATTCTAGGGATATAAATTTTTGTACTTGTCGAAATATTCAAGGGTGGATCCCCGGGCGCTCCATACTCAACTATATAGCCTTTAGGTTGATAATCTCCAGAACTTTCTCCCGTATTAGATAAGTCGTTCCAAGACCCTGGATCTCCAATTCCAGGAGCTGTTACGTGTGCAAAATCTTCATCACCTAAATTGTTAGGTTCGTTGTTTGAAGTGTTCCAATAGGCAAACGGAATATCTGTTCCAACAGTGGTTCCATTTCCATCACCGAACCAAAAAGATTTACCAGTTTCAGGACCTGTTACCCATCTCCAAGTGCCTTCAACGGCTTCATCACTACCGCCAATCCAACCAGCACCAGCAGCTTGATCTCCAGAGAGGATTGCTTCTTCAATTGAGGTTATAGTCGCTAAATAACCTTGTCGGTCATAATAAGTTCTTGCTTCTGCTGCTATTTTTGCATTTTTCCAAGTAATTCCAATATCTGAAACATATTCATAATAATGATCAGTTGAAGGTAAATAATTGGCTTCTCCGGCAGTAATTGAAAATGCTTTATCACTTGAAGGATTCACGGTATTATTTCTAAATTGAACATCTTTAACGGCTGCAATTAGTTCACTGTCATTTGGAGTACCTGAGCCTGTCCATTCTAATTTTAGTTTTCCTTCAGTATTATTAAACACTCCTTCAGTAATATTAGGATGACTTCCGGTAAGTATTAAACTGTCTTCTCCACGCTCATATCCTTCTGAAATTTGTATATAAATATTATTTATGGGTACATTATCAGGGTTGGTAATATTAAAATCGGTTACTATTGGAATATCCCTTAAAGGACAGTAGGCTTGATTACCTGTGGCAGTTAGTTCAGGTGGTTGTTGTGACCAACAGTTTATTGCAATTAGTAGCAATAATATTAGTGAAATATGGGCGTTGTTTGGTTTAGATTTCATCAAGGGTAAATGTACAAACAAATTGTCATTTCACATAAAATATTTAATTTTGAAAGCTGAATTTTTTGTAGTACAATTTAATTTATAAGGTGTTTTAGAAATAAAAAAGACTGTCTTTTCAAACAGCCTTTTCCTCTTCTTCATAACAAATTTCCACCCTATTTATTGCCTAGCAAAAGCAATTCACTTACAATAACTTCGGTAACATAACGTTTATTTCCATCTTTATCTTCATAACTTCTTGAAGTTAGTTTTCCTTCAATAGCAATTTCTCTTCCTTTTTCAACATATTTTTCAATTAATTCAGCGGTTTTATTCCAAGCTACTAAATTGTGCCATTGTGTTTCTGTTTGTTTTTCGCCTTGTGCGTTTTTGTAATTTTCATTGGTTGCCAGTGAAAATTTTGCCAATTTTTTACCAGATTCTAAATTAATAATTTCAGGAGCATTTCCTAAGTTTCCAATTAGCTGTACTTTGTTTCTTAACGTACTCATAAGATAAGTTTTTAAATTATGTTGAATGTCATTCGTTCAATTCAACAGTGCAAATATTGGATGCTTTTGAAATTATATTCGGTTAAAATATGGTTACTTTCGGATGTAATTGTTTGTAGTCGATTGTAAACGGATAAGATTGTTGTATATTTGTAAAACTACAAACTAATAATTAAGAGTATGATACGAGATTTTAGAAATGAGATTTGGAAGCCTTATGCTAACGAGGCTTGGAGTGATGAGGATCAATATTTGATTTCAAATTATGGTAGGGTAAAGCGAAAAAAGATTTATAACGATAACTGGGAATTATCAAGAACATCATTAATTGGTGGTTATACCTCATTTTGGATTCGAAAAAAAGGAAAAAAAATAACATCATCATATTATGTGCACAGATTAGTTGCACTGTTGTTTTTGGAACAAAAAGAAGATGAAAAATATGTAATTCATTTAGATTTTGATAAAGAAAATAACAAAGCTTCAAATTTAAAATGGGCAACTAAGTCGGCGATGTATTTACATCATAAAAAGAATCCAAAAAAAATAGCCAGAATAGGGAAAATAACCTACTCAAAATTAACAGAAGGAAGGGTAAGACTTATAAAGAAAAAAATATTTGATCCCAACAGGAAAACCAGAATGCGTATAATAGCCAAGCAATTTGGCATTTCAGAAATGCAATTATATCGTATCAAGTCTGGTGAAAATTGGGGGCATGTAAAAATTTAAAACAATAATCAGTAAAATTTACTATGAAAAAAAAATGCTTAGAATGTGAAGAACCAATTAAAGGTAGAATAGATAAAAAATTCTGTTCAGACTATTGTAGAAATACTTACAACAACAAAGTAAATAAAGATAGTAAAAATTTAATACGAAACATTAACAATCGCCTACGAAAAAATTATCGACTATTATCTGAAATAAATACAACAGGAAAAACAAAAGTTACGCGAACTAGATTATTAGATGGGAATTTTGATTTTAATTATTTTACATCCATTTATAAAACAAAAACAGGGAATACTTATTTTTATATTTACGATCAAGGGTATTTGGTTTTAGAAAACGATTATTATTTGTTAATTAAAAAAGAGTAACTTTTAAAAGATGAAAAAAATCATAATTACTATAACTGTATTTAGTTTTATTTTGGCCTGTAAAAAATCGACTAAAAGCAGCCAAAATGTAGTTATTATTGAAGAAGTAATTTACCCAAAACCAGTTTTAAATACTAAGAGCGCCGATTATTTATATCACTTTGCTTTTGATTGTATAGATCAGGAATATCCTAACAAGTTAGGGCAGGTTTTAGGTGATGCAAGTTATTTAAAAGAACCTTCTGAATTGCATCCGGCATTTTATGGTTGTTTTGATTGGCATTCTTCGGTACACGGACATTGGGCTTTGTTGAATATTATGAAAGAAATTCCTAGTTTTGAGGGGAATGATGCTATTTTAAAGAAGCTTCAAACAACAATCACCAAAGAAAATATTTTGAAGGAAGTTGCTTATTTTGATGACGTGCATAATAAAACCTTTGAACGAACTTACGGCTGGGCTTGGTTGTTAAAAGTAGCTGAAACATTGCGAGATTGGAATACAGTTGAGGCTAATCAAATGTCTCAAAACTTAGAACCGTTGGTACAATTAGTTGAATTGAAGTATTTGGAGTTTTTACCCAAATTACCTTATCCTATTCGGGTTGGTGAACATACAAACACTGCTTTTGGAATGTCGTTTGCCTTAGATTATGCTAAAAAATATGCGCCTGAATTAGCGGAAACAATTCGATTAAAAGCGAAAGAGTATTACTTTAATGATAAAGGTTGCCCAATTTCTTGGGAGCCGAGCGGATTTGATTTCTTATCACCTTGTTTACAAGAAGCTTCTTTAATGTTAAAAGTGCTTCCTGAAGAAGAATTTATACCTTGGTTAGATGCATTTTTACCCGATTTTAGAAGCAATCCTGCTGCTTATTTACAAGTTGCTCAAGTTACAGATCGTTCAGACGGAAAATTAGCCCATTTAGATGGCTTGAATTTTAGCAGGGCTTGGTGTTTATATGAAATAGGAATTGCGCTAAAAAATGATGAAATGATAAATTTAGCCAATAAACATTTTGACTATAGTTATAAAAAAATGGACTCCGGCGAATATGCTGGAGCCCATTGGTTAGCGTCTTTTGCGCTATATGCTATTTTAAAAAGCGATTAGTTTTTTCCGTACTCTGTAATACGTATTGTATTAGCCATACCTCTAGCTTTTACTGGTGTTGAAGTAATGTTAATAGCGTAATCACCTTCTTTTAAATATCCGCGCTCAGCAGCAAGGCCATTAATATCTTCAATAGTTTCATCAGTACTTACAAACTTATCGTAATAAACACCTTTAACTCCCCACAGTAGGTTTAGCATTGCTAAAATTCTTTTGTTTGACGAGAATACTAAAATATTAGCTTCTGGTCTCCAAGATGAAATATGGAAAGCTGTAAATCCTGTAGCTGTTAATGTAGTAATAACTTCAGCATTAATAGACTCAGCCATAATAGCAGCTTGATGACATATTTTCTTTGAAATAAAACGCTCATTAATACATTGTGCGTGAACTTCAGGAGTTGCAATTATTGGAGAGTTTTCAACATTCTCAATAATTCTACGCATTTGTTGAATTACTCCAACAGGGAATTTACCCATTGCAGTTTCTCCTGATAACATTACAGCATCAGCACCATCAATAATTGAGTTTGCAACATCATTTACTTCAGCTCTTGTTGGAACTTGATTTTCAATCATAGTTTCCATCATTTGTGTAGCAATAATTACAGGGATGTGTGCTTTTTTAGCTTTAGCAACCAATCTTTTTTGAATTAAAGGTACTTGTTCCATAGGAATTTCAACACCTAAATCTCCACGAGCAACCATTAAAGCATCACAATATGCAGTAATTTTATCAATATTAGCAACCGCTTCTGGTTTTTCAATTTTAGCTATAATTGGAATTTTATATTCAGAATTGTCAGCAATTAATTTTTGTAATTGCATTAAATCTTCTGGAGTTCTTACAAATGATAAAGCAATCCAGTCTACTTTAATTTCTTTAATTGCAAATAAAGCATCTTGAATATCTTTTTCAGTTAAAGCTGGAACTGAAATATTTGTGTTAGGTAAATTAACTCCTTTTTTAGAATTTAATGGACCACCTCTTAATACTTTTGTAGTAACTTTTGTATCTCTATCAGTTGCAGTAACTTCAAACATTAGTTTTCCATCGTCAACTAAAATACGCTCACCAACTTCCACATCTTTTGGGAAATTTTGGTAGGTCATAAAGGCCTGTTCTTTAGTTCCTTCACATTGTTCAGTAGTAAATGTAAATACATCCCCAATGTTTAGTACAACACCTTCTTGCATAACACCTACTCTTAATTTAGGTCCTTGTAAATCAGCTAAAAGGGCTACGTGATATCCTTTTCTTTCGTTGATTTCTCTAATAATATTTACACGTTTTTCAACTTCAGAATAGTCTGCATGTGAAAAATTAATACGGAAAACATTTACTCCGCTTTCCATCATTTCTTCAATGATCTCTTTTGTATCAGTAGCAGGGCCTAGCGTGGCTACAATTTTTGTTCTTTTTTTATTAATAATTGCCATAGTTAAAAAATTAGGTGATCTTTTGATTTAAGTGTTGTGGTATCTATTGCGTATGAGGTTATTATTTGGTTGAGAGCATTTAGTTTATCTATTAAATTTTTTATAAAGCTTTCACGGTAACATCCTTCAATTTTTAAAAAGAAATCAATGTTCTTTTTTTCAGGAATTAAATAGTAAATAGTACTATAATTACCGCCAAATAGGCCTGGGTTTTCTTGGTTTTGAACAAACTGTTTATGTTTGTTATTTATTAAATAATAATTTATGTAACTGTTTTCATCTTTAAATTCGAATAATGGAAACTCAGCATCTAAGTTTTTAAAATCCAAATTATTTTTATACCTCGTTAGCTTTGTGTTTAAATGTTGGTTCAAAAGAAAAGCTAACCTATAATCTTCTTCAGTGGAATGAATTCCAACCAATGAATAATCATCTTCTTCTAAATCAAATGTTAATAGCTGCATATAAAATGAAAACTAATTGTGCAAAAATACTATTGTTTATTAACAGTTGTAGCCAGTTACTAACAATTTCTACGAAAACGTATTCGATTTTTAGGGCTTAATTGTTAGTTATTTCATTCTGAAAAGCAAAATAGGCTCTCTTTGATGCTGTTTCTTCGGCTTTCTTTTTTGAAGTGGCTCTACCCTTTGAAATAATCTTGCCATCTAAAAATAATTTAACGCTAAAATGTTTCACGGTATCTTTACCTGTATCTTCGTATACTTCGTACTGAAAATCCTTTTTTTGTTTCTGACACCACTCTATAAATAAACTTTTATAGCTTGTAATTTTACCTTCTAACTTGGGTACGTCTACGTAAGGAATAATAACTCTTTTTTGAATGAATTTTTCACAAAAATTATACCCTCTGTCTAAATAAATAGCTCCAATTAATGCCTCAAATACATTGCCATGAATGTTTTCACCAAATTTAGATTTAGCTACCGTACTTTTCACAAATTTTAGTAGATCTAAATCTCTGCCAAGCTCATTTAAATGTTCTCGGCTTACTATTTTAGAACGCATTTGCGTTAAGTAACCTTCGTCTCCTGATGGAACCTCTTCAAAAAGATAAGCTGCTATTACAGCGCTTAACATGGCATCGCCTAAAAACTCTAAGCGTTCATAATTTTGAGGTAAACCACTTTCTTTATCTACCTCCTGAATAGATCGGTGGATAAATGCTTTTTTATAATAATGTAAATTTTTAGGAATAAACCCAATTATTTTTTTTAATTCAACAAAAAAGTACTCGTCACGAGCGGTTCGAGGTTTAATAATTTTACGAATTAAACTCATTCATTATTGTCTATTAATCTAGTTTTTTAAAGAGTACACAAGCATTGTGTCCTCCAAAGCCAAATGTGTTGCTCATAGCAACTTTTACATTACGTTTTTGTGCTTTGTTAAACGTAAAATTTAATTTACTGTCAATTTGATCATCATCCGTAGTATGATTAATTGTAGGAGGTACCATTCCGTGTTTAATTGCTAAAACAGAAGCAATTGCTTCAACAGCTCCGGCAGCACCTAATAAATGACCAGTCATTGACTTGGTTGAATTTAAGTTTAAGTTATAAGCATGTTCACCAAAAACTTCTAAAATTGCTTTAGATTCAGCAATATCTCCAAGAGGAGTAGAGGTTCCGTGCATATTTATAGCATCAACATCTTCTGGTTTTAAACCAGCATCTCTTAAGCAGTTTAGCATCACATTTTTAGCGCCTAATCCTTCAGGATGTGGTGCCGTAATGTGGTGTGCATCAGCAGATAATCCGCCTCCGCCTACTTCTGCGTAGATTTTTGCGCCTCTAGCAATGGCGTGTTCGTATTCTTCTAAAATAAGTGTCCCAGCTCCTTCTCCAGAAACAAAACCATCTCTGTTTTTGTCAAACGGTCTTGATGCTGTTGCTGGATCTTCATTTCTTGTAGAAAGTGCTTGTAAGGCATTAAAACCTCCAATACCTGCAATTGCCACAGTAGCTTCAGAACCTCCTGAAACCATTACATCTGCATATCCTAAACGAATGTAGTTTAATGCGTCGATAATTGCATTTGAAGATGATGCACAAGCTGATACTGTTGCAAAGTTAGGTCCTCTAAATCCGTATTTAATAGAGATTTGACCTGGTGCGATATCAGCAATCATTTTAGGAATAAAGAAAGGGTTAAATCTTGGAGTACCATCACCAGCAGCATAGCTAATCATTTCATTTTGAAATGTTTCTAAACCACCAATACCTGCTCCCCAAATAACACCAACTCTGTCTTTATCAATGTTTTCTAGATCTAATTGAGAATCAATAATGGCTTCATCAGTAGACACCATAGCGTACTGTGTGAATTTGTCCATTTTTCGAGCCTCTTTTCGATCTATAAATTGCTTAACGTCAAAATCCTTGACTTCACAAGCAAAACGAGTCTTGAACTTGGACGCATCAAAATGCGTAATTGGAGCTGCCCCGCTAACGCCGTTAACAAGTCCGTTCCAATATTGTTCAACATTATTACCAATAGGTGTCAATGCACCAAGTCCAGTTACTACAACTCGTTTTAATTCCATATAAAAATTACTTTTTCGCGTCTTCTATATAGCTAATTGCTTGACCTACAGTTCCAATGTTCTCTGCTTGATCGTCTGGAATTTGAATATCGAATTCTTTTTCGAATTCCATGATTAATTCTACAGTGTCAAGTGAATCAGCTCCTAAATCGTTTGTGAAGCTTGCTTCTGTTGTCACTTCATTTTCGTCAACGCCTAATTTATCTACGATAATGGCCTTTACTCTTGATGCAATGTCTGACATAATTTTTTATTTTAAATTTAATTACGCGGCAAAAATATGAAACTTTATTTAAATCAAAATCATTTCTTTGATAAAAGATGCTATTGAATCTGTAAATTTCTATTTTTTCACGTTTTATAGCATAATTGTTACTAATTATTTAGTTAATTTGTTGTTCAACTTAAATTTTATTAATGAAAAGAGTCGTAATTCTAGCTTCTGGGTCGGGTTCAAATGCCGAAAACATCGTTAAACACTTTGAAAAAAGTCAATTAGTGACTGTTACTAAGATTTTATCAAATAAAAAGGATGCAATGGTTTTGGAAAGAGCTAATCGTTTAAATATTAGTAGTATGAGTTTTAATAGGGCTGATTTTTATGAATCGGAGGCTGTTTTAGATGTGCTTAAACAAAATGCTGATTATATTATACTAGCCGGATTTTTATGGAAGATTCCACAAAATGTATTGGATGCCTTTCCTAATAAAATTATTAATATTCACCCTGCATTATTGCCTAAATACGGTGGTAAGGGTATGTATGGAATGCATGTGCACGAAGCTGTTGTGGCTAATAAAGAAAAGGAATCGGGTATTACCATTCATTATGTAAATGAGAATTATGATGAAGGCGCTATTATTTTTCAAAATAGTTTTGAAGTATTGCCATCAGATACAGTGAATGATGTAGCTGCTAAAATACATGAGTTGGAATATGCTCATTTTCCTGAAGTTATTGAAAAAGTGATCTTACAAAATGGCTAAAAAAAAATATTATGTGGTTTGGAATGGGCATAAAACCGGTGTTTTTACATCGTGGAATGTTTGTAAAAAGCACATAACAGATTTTAAAGGTGCGCAATATAAGTCGTTTGCTTCAAAAGAAGCGGCCGAAAAGGCTTTTAAAGGTAAGTACGAAGATTATGTTGGAAAAGACACTAAAAAAATTAGTTTAAGTCCTGCGGAATTAAAACGTATAGGTAAACCTATTATGAACTCAATTTCGGTAGACGCTGCTTGTTCAGGAAATCCTGGGAAAATGGAATATCGAGGAGTAGACACACAAACAAAGAAACAATATTTTATTCAAGGTCCTTTTGAAAAAGGAACTAATAATATAGGTGAGTTTTTAGCATTGGTGCACGGATTAGGTTTTTTAAAACAAAAAAAGAGCAACTTACCAATTTATTCAGATTCTAAAATTGCAATGAGTTGGGTTAAAAACGGACAATGTAGAACTAATCTTCAAATTACTCCTGAAAATAAAAAATTATTCGATTTAATAAAACGTGCTGAAAAGTGGTTGAAAGAAAATACTTATACCACAAAAATATTAAAGTGGGAAACCAAAGCTTGGGGTGAAATTCCTGCTGATTTTGGTAGGAAGTAAATATATCTGGGTTGTTTACTGTGTGAACTTTTCTAAAAGAACAATAAGTTCTTGAATATTTTCAGGAAGCTTATTGTGGTTAAAATCAAAATGATACTGTTTCGATTCAAAATTTAAGTCAAAGGTTCCTTTTATGGCTTTGTCTACAGCTAAATCTTCATTATGAATATTATTTGTTAGTTGCTTAAAATTAATTTTAAGGAGTTGTTGTTCAAGTTCTTTTTTTTGATCTATTGAGAGTGTTGTTATTTTAATATTTGTGTTATTGTTTAATTCAAGTTTGTTATTGTTTAGTTGAATGGTGTATATGTAGCCGCGAGTTTGTGCTATATAATTTAATGAAGTGTTGTTTGTTATCTCTTGGCTATTGCAAGAAGAGAATGTTAAACAGCAAATTACAATACTTAACTGAAGTAAATTTTTCATAGTTTAAATATAATAAAAAAGGAGCTAATTAATTAGCTCCTTGATATTGTTTGTATTGACTTTTAAATTAATTTACAAAACTTTCTTTAGCTCCTCCTGGTATAAATAAAGCTCTCATTCTATCGTTTTGACCAGCAGTGAACATATACATGCAATCATCATAAACATAATCCATATAGTTCATAGTCATGTCTGCTGATTTACAATTGATAGTTGGATATGTTGGGCAACCGTAATTTGCACCGTCTGAACTTGGTGTGTCTGTAACAAAATCATCTTGGCGACATCTTCCATCTCCCCAAATGTGACGTAAATTTAACCAGTGGCCAACTTCGTGTGTAGCAGTTCTTCCGTCTCCGTATACTCCTCCAGCTGTGTTTTCACCTAAGAAGTCTGATCCAATAACAACACCATCTGTTGCGTTAGTTCCTCCAGGGAATTGTGCATAGCCTAAAATACCACCTCCAATTTCACAAACCCAAAGGTTTAAGTAGGTAGATGGTGATGTAGCGTCTATACCTCCTTGACTAGCATATTTCATAGCGTCATTAGTTCCCCAAGTTGTTTTTGTAGAAGCTTTTCTGTTAACACTAGCTAATGTAAAAGTAATATTAACATCTGCAACCAAACTTGAAAACTCAGCGGGGGCACCACTGGTGTTTGGGTTTGCATTGTTATAATCTTCATTTAAAATTTCAATTTGAGAGTCGATATGTGCTTGTGTTACTGGGTGAGCTGGGTCTTCTAAAATATTTACAATTACAGGAATTGTTATTGCTTCAGTATATGTTGGATCTGTACCAGGGTCTGTACCAGGATCTGTGCCTCCGCCTCCTCCAGGAGTTCCAGTAGGTTTTTTGGCTGCGATAAATTGTCTGGTATGTTTTTCAACATTGTACATTTTTTGGTACAATCCAGGGTTTTCTTTTAGTTGACGATTTAAAACATGCATTGAATGACATTTTTCACCACTTTGAGTAGATTTTCCCGCTGTTCCATTGTCTTCTTTGTCAGTGTAAAGATAGAAATCGCTCATGTCTACTTCTGCAATTTCTTGATTTGGAATCGTTTCGTTTGAGTCGTTGTTACAGGCAACAACAACTAAAGCCATAAAGGCTAAAAAAAGAATTAATTTTTTCATTTTTAATTTTAAAATTTGATTAATATTTTTTTCGTCTTTTTAAATTTAAGATGAACGAATATATTAAAAAAAAGTTAAAAAAGAATCATAAATAAGTTGAAATTGTTAAAATGGTGGTTTTTATTCAATACAAAGTATGTTTTAATAAATATTTGTCAATAATTAAAAATTAGCTTAGCATCATTTTTGCTCTTACCAAGGCATCATACAAAGCATCAATTTCTTCAAAAGTGTTGTAGAATGAAAATGAAGCACGAACTGTGCCTGGAATATTATAAAAAGCCATAATCGGTTGTGCGCAATGGTGACCTGTTCTAACAGCAATTCCTAATTTATCTATTATTGAGCCAATATCAAACGGATGAATATCGCCTATATTAAATGAAATTACAGAAGTTTTGTTTTTAGCTGTTCCGTAAATTTTTAAACCTTCAATTTGCAATAATTTTTTTGTGGCGTATGCTAACAATTCGTTTTCATAAGCTGCAATATTATCAAAACCAATTTCATTCATATAATCAATAGCGACTCCAAAAGCAATGCCGCCAGCAATATTTGGTGTACCAGCTTCAAATTTATGTGGTAAATCGGCATACGTAGTTTTTTCAAAAGTAACTTGTTTAATCATTTCTCCACCACCTTGGTAAGGAGGTAATTTATTTAGCCATTCCTCTTTTCCATATAAAATACCAACACCTGTTGGTCCACATAATTTATGGGCAGAAGCCACGTAAAAATCTACATTTAATGCTTGAACATCAGGTTTTAAATGTGGGCAACTTTGTGCGCCATCAATTAAAACCGCAGCTCCAACAGCATGCGCTTTATCAATAATTTCTTGAATAGGATTTATGGTTCCTAAGGCATTAGAAACGTGGTTTAGAAATACTAATTTTGTTTTTTCTGAAAGTAATTCATCATAAGCATCCATTAATAATTCCCCTTCATAATTCATAGGAATTACTTTTAAAATAGCACCTGTGCGTTCGCACAACATTTGCCAAGGAACAATGTTAGAGTGATGCTCCATAGTTGAAACAATAATTTCATCACCTTTATTTAATAATGAAGTAAAGCCAGTAGCTACAATATTTATACTATGCGTGGTTCCTGCAGTTAGTATAATTTCGTAACTTTTTTTAGCGTTGAAATGCTGTTGCAGCTTAAGACGTGCTTCTTCATAAGCATCAGTTGCTACCTGGCTTAGTGTATGAACACCTCTGTGAATGTTTGAGTTTATGGTTGTGTAGTAGTTTACGATACTATCAATTACTACTTGTGGTTTTTGGCTAGTTGCTGCATTGTCTAAATAAACTAGCGGTTTTCCGTTTACTTTTTCTTTTAGTATTGGAAAGTCGGCTCTAATTTTATCTATATCTATCATACGCTCTTTTTAGAATGATTCTAAATACAAAATTACAAAATTGAGTTTGTTTTAAGTAGTTTTTTTGTAGCTAATTACAGCTAAACCATTCATAAGAATAGCATATAAAAAGGTTTTGATTAATTGAGGAGAGATATCGGTTAAACCAGCACCTTTTAACATGGCCATAGACATGGCTTCAACAAAATTTCGCAATGACTTCTACTATTTAATATTTTACTTCTAAATATAATAATGTCTTCCAACTTCTGTAAACACTTTTTTTAAACTAATAAAATATTTGGTACTTTTGGTTAGTATTATTAGTTTACAGTATTCAGTAGCAGTGCAGTTTAAACCAGAAACCAACAACCAACAACCAAAACCCAAACAAAATGAAAAAAGCGCTAAAAATTTCACTTTCAATCTTAGTATTAGTAGTTATTTACGTTGGCTTTACAAACTTTCAAAAATTGGTGTTAATATCAGGTTATTCAGCTAAAAGTATGGCTTCGGGTGTTTTTGTTGCGGGTATGTCTCAAGAATTGGTTGAAGCAGTCGATAATGGTTTTTCTCCAGTTTCATTAGCAACAAACAAAGTAGATTTTGAAAATAAAATGGTTGCAACTAACGTTTTTGGTTTTAAAAGCAGAACTTCAGTTTATAGAGAAGGGTTGGGTGCTGTTGTGATTAATGAAGATTATGATGAAAACGCTCCTTATTTGGTGCCTAAAAGAAATAAAACACCTCAAAATTCACCTTTTCCGTATGGAAATTCACCTCAAAAAGACACCGTTTTTTCAAATATTGATTATCAAAAATTAACAAAAGTAGTAGATAACTATTTTAATGAAAATACTTCTGAAAATACTACTCGTGCACTACTTGTAATTTATAAAAATCAAATAATTGCTGAAAAATATGCTGAAGGTTTTAATGAAAATTCAAGATTGATTGGGTGGTCTATGGGGAAGAGTTTAATGAGTGCCGTTTGTGGTGTATTGAATTTTCAAGGGAAATTAACAGTTGAAGAGCCTGCGCCTATTGATGCTTGGAAAAACGATGAACGTGCAAAAATCACCATCAATAATTTGTTGCAAATGAACAGTGGTTTGGAGTGGGAAGAGGATTATACTAAAATATCTGATGTAACTAAAATGTTGTATTTGGATACCGATATGACCAAATCTCAAATTAATAAACCGTTGGTTGGAACACCTAATGAAACTTGGAATTATTCATCTGGAACTTCTAATTTGTTGAGCGGAATTATAAGAACTAAATTTAAAACACATCAAGCATATCTCGATTTTTGGTACACGGATTTATTCGATAAAATTGGGATGCATTCTATGATTTTTGAAACCGATCTAGCTGGAAATTACGTGGCATCATCTTACGGGTGGTCAACCGCAAGAGATTGGGCTAAATTTGGTTTATTGTATTTAAACAAAGGAAATTGGAATGGCGAACAAGTTTTTAGCGAAGATTGGGTAAATTATACTAAAACTCCAACAAACGAATCTGAGGGTGTTTACGGCGCTCAGTTTTGGTTAAATGCAGGAGGTCATTTACCAGATGTTCCAAAAGATTTATTTTTTGCTGATGGTTACCAAGGACAACGTGTTTTTATCATTCCTTCAAAAGAATTGGTTGTCGTACGCTTAGGCGTTACCTACAGTAAATTAGATGATCAATTAAAAACAAGAGAAATTCAACCAGAAGAAAATAAAGACGTGGTAGAATTTGAGTTGAATAATCAATCATCAAATGAATTATTAAAGGATATTTTATCTGTTTTTAAATAACTAAAGTGGTTGTTTTTTGTTATTAGCACTAAAGTGAATTAATTCTTTTATTATTTCTTTTTTATGTCGCAATTAAAAAAAAGTGGAATCTAATTTTTTGAAAATTATGAAATATTCAACTTTAGTGTCGTTGTTTAATTTTGTTTGCGAAAAAGGGAAACTAATTAAAAAAAACAATTAAAACTATGGAAGCTTTTACTTCATAAAAATATTTTACTAAACTGTTAGTGATTCTTTAAATTTAGGTAACGGAAAACTAATAGTTTTTATTATAAAAATAGCTTTTAGAACATTTTAACGCAGTTATAGAACATTGGCTTATTAGCAAATAGTTAAAAGATATAAAGGTGCTGTTTTTCGTGAAAAATCAATAAAATGATGAAAATTGTATTATTTACAACCTAAGTTGTGGTTTTAGAAATAAAGAATAACGATTTTAACATCCATTTGTTATGCTAAATAGGTATTTTATTGAAATTTTTTAGCAGTATGTTTATTGTGTGATTTATGGGGTGTTAGAGCCTTAATTTTTTTATTTTTGAGAATAAATTATTTTCAAGATTTTATTGAAAACTCCTTCAAATATAACAAGTTTGCCCTTAATTCAAACATACAATTTAAAACGAATTATAGTTACTTCTGAAGTTTATTCAGTTTTGAAGAATAACCGAAAATTTAGTTTAAATTTTAAGGTTATTAATAATCACAATTTTTTATCTACATGAATATATCTTTTACACATTGGAGTGAAAATAATTTATTATTTATCTCGAAATCAAAAGTATATTTTAAGTTGAAATATGCTCAAATAACGAATGTCAAATTAAAATATATATGAAAAAAAATTACCCAATTCAAACTACTATCAAGTATTCATTATATAGAAAAAGAATCCTTAGTTTTCTTTTCATTTTATGTTTTACAAACCTTTTATTTTCACAAACAAAGGGATTGATTTTTGAGCCAGCAACAGGAGGTGGTACAGCGGTATTAGACCCGAATGGTGATGGTTATATTTCTGCTACTACAGCTGGATTTATTAATAACGATAGAGCTGAAAGTGAAATTCAATATATTCCTTTTATTTTTCCAGGAACGGAGCCAACGAGTGATATAAATAACGGGCCTAATGGTGGATTTACAGATTTTGTTGATTCAGGTATAGAGGATCCTGCAATGAATTATGTTGATGCTAGTAATAATTGGTTGTTTAGATTAAGAATGGGATCTGTTAGACCGAATGCAAAGAGTTATAGTATTCTTGTTGATACTGATGGTAAGTTTGGTTATTCTGGAGTAAACGCTGATCCAAATGCCACTTCAACCAATCCTGGTTTTGAGATTGAAATTGTGCTAGCTACAAAATTTGGAGTGTATGTTTATGATATAGATGGACCAGCGAATTGTAGTCCGGTTATTTCTTATAATGGAACCACTAATTATCAAAAATCTATTGCTCATTCTGAAATATACAATCCACAAAATTATTTTTTAGATTTCTTTGTCCCTTTTGGAGATTTAACATCTCAATTTGGAATTACTCCAAGTACGCCTATTAGGATGGCCATTATAGATAATATGGCAGCATTGAAGTCAACAATATGTAATTCTTCTTCAGCTTCAGATATTGCTGGTGTTGACGGCTCCTGTGGTTCTTTGGCAGATTGTTTTGAAACTATTATTGAGAATCAAGGACCTTGTTCATTGGCAGATATTAATGCTGGGCTTTGCTTAGAAAAATCAACTTGTCCTTCAATCTCTGGATCAATTGGTGTTGGAGATACAAGTGTTTCAGGAAATACAACAGAAGCAGACGGTACAATAATAAGGGTTTATAAAAATGCGGTATTAATAGGAACAGAAACTGTAAGCGGTGGGACTTGGACATTGACTGGGATTTCACCAGCATTGACTTCAAATGATGTTATCCATGCGACTGCACAAGCAACGAATAAATCTGTTTCTGATAGTGATTGTAATACAATAACAGTTGATGTAGTTTGTTCTGCACCACCAACATCAGCTAGATATTGTGGGAAAAGCATTGTTGGAACAGCTACTTCAGGAGCTGTAATTAAAGTATATCAAGGAAATAGTTTGATAGCATCTATTCCTTCTGCGGGAACAGATTTTTCAGGCGGTCAAATAACTGCCAATGATTTGGCACTTGGAACATTAGATAGTGCAGCTGATAATTTTTTATGGAAATGTGTTGGAACTGGATCAAGCATCAATTGTAACGCATCAGGAGGAGCTTGTTTAACAGATGGAACTTATAGAGTAACAGCGACAGAATCAGGAAAATGTGAATCTGATCCTGTCTATATTAGTGTTGGGATAACTTGTAATACTGCAAACACAACAAAAACACCATCAATTAGCCCCGTGCCAACAGTAAGTTCAACAACTATTACAGGGACAGTTCCATCTCCTGATAATGTTATAGATGTAAACGTGGTGTTATTTATAAATGGTATTCAGGTTGGCACTGATAAGACGGATTCATCAGGGAATTGGTCAATAGAATCTTTAAGTTTGTCGGAGTGTGATGTTATTACAGCTCAAGCTATTGTTGATGGAAAATGTATTTCATCTATTTCACCGGACATTAATATTGGAGGTGGTTTAACAGCTCCTCCTGTAATTACTGGATCCTATTGTCCGTCCTTGTCTAATGTGTTAATTAAAGGAACATCTTCGGAGGCAGTGGGAACCATTATTAGTGTATATGAAAATGGAGCCTTACAAGGAACAACTACTGTTTCATCAGGAGGGTTTTGGCAATTTACTGACTCGGCTATTTCTGGAGGAAGTATATTAACAGCAACAGCAACTCCTTTGGTAAGTTGTAAAACAGTAAGCCAATCCTCTAGTGGAGTTGTTGTTGGAACAAGTCCAAGCAATGCTGGTCTTACAATTTCTACAGATCCAATTATTGAACAATCAACTTCTATTTCTGGTACAGGGACAGGAGGAAGTACTATTACTCTGTATGTTGATGGATTTCAAGTTGAAGGAGTATTTGCTATAGTTAGCGGAACTACTTGGACAATTACTGGAATTCCAGATTATGAATTATATACAGGAGGTATTGTAACGGTAAAGGCTTCCAATGGCGGGTGTGAATCACTTCCATCTGCAAGTAAAATAATTCAATGTATTACCCCATTAGACAATAAGACTGTAAATCCAGAAAATGAAATAATTTGCTCAGGATCTTTTGTTGCTAATGTTGATATTTTAAGTTCAGAAAATTTGGTTGTTTATCAGTTATATCTTGCAGATACTACAACCCCAACAGGAGTTTCTGTTTTAGGAAATGGATCAGATATTGTTTTAACAAGTGGAACTTTAACATCAGACACAACTTTAAATGTTAAAGCATTTAAAATTCCATCAGGTTCCTGCGAGACATTTCTTACAGAGCAAGTTGATGTAACCGTAAATGCTGTCCCTGATTTAGGGTTAACAGTTGCAGCTACAAGCCCAATTTGTGCAGGGACTTCTACGAATATTACGGTTGAATTATCAGAAGTAGGCTTTTCTTATCAGCTTAGAGATGATTCCGATGATTCCAATATTGGATTACCAGTATCAGGAACAGGAGGAACTATTAATTTACCAACAGGTAATTTAGTAGCAGATACTACATTTAATATAGTAGCAACGGGCGTTGCGCCTTCAAGTTGTAGTGGTGAATTAACTTCAAAGGGGATAGTGACAATGATAAGTTCCCCTACTATTTCATTAACTTCAAGTAATAATCCAACAACTTGTGGTGGGACAGATGGTAGTATTGTTTTGTCTTTAACAAATGTTTCAGATGGGAATTACTCAATTAATTACGAAGATGCTTCCTCAACCTCACAAATTTTTACAAATATTTCAGTTTCAGGAGGAAGTACAACTATTAATGGTTTAAGTGAAGGAACCTATAATAATATTGCTATTACAGTTTCAGGTTGTACTTCTTTGGATGATGTTGATATTGTATTAGTATCTCCAGGCGCTCCACCACAACCATCAGTAGTAAACTGTTGGGATAATTTTGTATTCAACACAACAACTTGTTCTTGGGAAAACACAGGAGTTCAAGATGTTCAACCAGCGGTCGTAAACTGTTGGGATAATTTTGTATTCAACACAACGACTTGTTCTTGGGAAAACACAGGAGTTCAAGATACTCAACCAGCGGTAGTGAATTGTTGGGATAATTTTGTATTCAATACAACGACTTGTTCTTGGGAGAACACAGGAGTTCAAGATGTTCAACCAGCGGTAGTGAATTGTTGGGATAATTTTGTATTCAACACAACAACTTGTTCTTGGGAGAACACAGGAGTTCAAGATGTTCAACCAGCGGTATTAAACTGTTGGGATAATTTTGTATTCAACACAACAACTTGTTCTTGGGAAAACACAGGAGTTCAAGATGTTCAACCATCAGTAGTAAACTGTTGGGATAACTTTGTATTCAACACAACGACTTGTTCTTGGGAAAACACAGGAGTTCAAGATGTTCAACCAGCGGTAGTAAACTGTTGGGATAATTTTGTATTCAACACAACAACTTGTTCTTGGGAAAACACAGGAGTTCAAGATGTTCAACCAGCGGTAGTAAACTGTTGGGATAACTTTGTATTCAACACAACGACTTGTTCTTGGGAAAACACAGGAGTTCTAGATGTTCAACCAGCGGTAGTGAATTGTTGGGATAACTTTGTATTCAACACAACGACTTGTTCTTGGGAAAACACAGGAGTTCAAGATGTTCAACCAGCGGTAGTAAACTGTTGGGATAATTTTGTATTCAACACAACAACTTGTTCTTGGGAAAACACAGGAGTTCAAGATGTTCAACCAGCGGTAGTGAATTGTTGGGATAACTTTGTATTCAACACAACGACTTGTTCTTGGGAAAACACAGGAGTTCAAGATACTCAACCAGCGGTAGTAAACTGTTGGGATAACTTTGTATTCAACACAACGACTTGTTCTTGGGAAAACACAGGAGTTCTAGATGTTCAACCAGCGGTAGTGAATTGTTGGGATAACTTTGTATTCAACACAACAACTTGTTCTTGGGAAAACACAGGAGTTCAAGATGTTCAACCAGCGGTAGTAAACTGTTGGGATAATTTTGTATTCAACACAACGACTTGTTCTTGGGAAAACACAGGAGTTCAAGATACTCAACCAGCGGTAGTAAATTG
>NZ_FZNT01000015.1 GCF_900188235.1 Lutibacter agarilyticus
TTCATGTCCTTTTTTATCTCTGGAAACCCATAATCCTACACCTAAAATAAGTACTGCATAGGCTACGAAAATGAGGTAATCCCAAAATCCAAAATGTGCTGTCATAAGCTTATTTTATAATAATTAATAAATAAGTGTTTGAATAGCATGTGCAGGAATATTTAAAGTTATTTCCATTTCATCAACTATAACTTTATATGCAATTTCAGCAGCTGTTTTATTCATTACAACGGTTGCAATTGTTCCATCTTCATTTATAAAAGAAGTACTTTCAAGTGTACTTCTGCTTGAAGTTGTACTTACTCTTTTAGCATTAGGTCTTATAAATTTTGAGAAATGACCTATATAATAATACGTTGGTGTATAAATCAACTCTCCACTTTGTGTATCAGCATGAATAGGAGCAAAACAGAAATTCCCAACGTGATTTGGACCTCCGGTTTCGTCTAACAACACATTCCAGTCTGTCCAGCCAACAACACCATTATTAAAATCGTTAATCATAGAATTTCCATATCGCTCGGCATTAGACCAACGTTGATATTGTGTAGGATCAAAAGATTCTTGACAACCTTCAGTAAACAATAAGTTTTTGGTAGGAAACGAGTCGTTAATGTTTTGTAAGTTATTGTAATTTGGTTCAGCACCTGTCCAAGTTTCGTACCAATGAAATCCAATTCCCCAAGCATATTTAGCTGCCTCAGGATCTTCAAAAATGGTGTTAGCTCTGTGTGAAATTAAATCGCGATTATGATCCCAAACCACAATATTTTTATCTCCTAATCCTTCTTTTTTAAATGTTGGGCCTAAATAATTTTTCAAGAAATCTCTTTCTTCTTCTGCAGTATAAATACACGATTCCCAACGTTGTACTGCCATCGGTTCATTTTGAATAGTAACTCCCCAAACTGGCATTCCTTCAGCTTCATAAGCTTTGATAAATTTCGTGTAATAAGTAGCCCAAGATTGGTAAAATTCAGGTAATAATTTTCCGCCTTGTAACATATCTTTTTTTCCTTTCATAAAAGGAGGTGGACTCCAAGGACTTGCATAAAAAACAACATCATTTTTAATAAGATCCATTGCTTTTTTAATCATTGGAATTCTAAATTCTTTGTCTTTTTTTATAGAAAATGTTGTTAATTCTTTATCACCTTCTTCAATATAAGTAAAACTTTCAGGACTAAAGTCGCAGCTATGAATACTTGTTCTTATGATATTATACCCAATACCATTTTTACTATAATAGGCTTGTAAAAATTCTTCTTGTTTGTTTTTAGGTAATTTAGCAAAAACCACAGCAGAAGCATCTGTAATAGCACCACCAATACCCAGCATTGTTTGAAAGGTTTTGTTTGTATTAACAAAAATTGCAACTTCCGTTTCTAAAGGCTGAATAGCATTGCTGAATTTATAATTTCCGGTTAACGATAGTTTTAAATCACTGTCTTTAACTGTAGCATATACAGTAGCTTCTTTTTTAATTGAAGTTACTGTTGCTTGTTGTTTTTGAGTTTCTTTGATTGCTGGTTTAGAGCAAGAAACTATGGTGCATACTGTAAGTATGAACGTTATATATTTATACGTCATTTTATTAAAATTTAAAGGTTTTACCAAATGTACGTTCCAACTGCGCCTGCATCTAAAGTTGTTGTAATTGGTTCGTTTTCAGCATTTATATTGAAGGTTTTTTGAACTCCAGTATTGTTTAATACAATCACAACAATAGCACCGTTTGGCGTTTTAAAAGCAACATTTGGCAATTCAGAAATGTTGTTTGAATTTATTCTTTTAGAACCTGGTCTTACAAATTTTGAAGCGTGTGCAATAATATAATAGGCAACATTTTTAGTAACATTATTTCCATCAATTGTTAAGGCACCCAAACATTCTGTACAACCACCATCAGTATGTGGTTCTAAATTTGAGTCAGCTGCTAAATTCCACTCCAATACTGTTTTACACCAATTTCGAGTAGCACCAATAATTAGCTCTCTAGTGTGCCATTTTAAATTGTCCTCAAAATTTTCGTTAGCGCCTACCCATTGTTCTGTAAAGTATAAATTCTTATCAGGATGCGCAGTGTTAACTTTACTTAAATCGTTGATATTTCCGGCATATAAATGAAATGCAGAACCATCAATATATTTTTTTGCATCTAGGTCGTTTAAAATTGAAATAGGATAATCGGTTCTATCGGCATTATGATCGTAAATTATTATTTTGGTAGCAATTCCATTCGTTTCAAATGCAGGGCCTAAATGATTTTTCACAAAAATAGCTTGATCCGCAGCTTCCATTAATAAACTAGGATTGTTACCTGGGTGTAACGGTTCGTTTTGAACTGTAATGGCATCAATTGTAATTCCTTCGGAAGCCATTGCTTGCACATATTTTACAAAATACTTAGCATAAGCATCATAATATTCAGGTTTTAAACTACCACCTTTTGAATTTTGATTGGTTTTCATCCAAGTTGGCGGAGACCAAGGAGATCCCATGATTTTAATTGCTGGATTGATTGCTAAAATTTCTTTCAACACAGGAATTAAATTTTTTTGATCCTCACTAATAGAAAATTTATCCATATTCACATCGGTTTCACCTGCAGGCAAATCATTGTATGAAAAAGGAGCAGCATCTAAATCTGAAGCGCCAATACTAATTCTTAAATAACTTACACCAATATTGTTACCATCAGTTTTAAAAAGTTCTTTCAATAAATTTGCTCTTGCTGATGAAGACATTTTGTTAATATGCAACGCACTTCCGCCAGTTAATGAATATCCAAAACCATCAATTTCTTGATAAGCTACATTTGACATTACATTTATGGTTGGTAAACTATTTTCAACATAAGATGAAATACCTGTTTGTTGCTTTGTAAACAACACAGATTGATCCGCTTTTGTTAAGTAAAAGTCAACATTCACAGGTTTTACAACGGGAGGAGGTATTACAGTTCCGTCATCGTTTTTTTCACAGCTTTGGCATCCCATTTGAATTCCAATACAAGTGATAAGAATGATGAAATATTTAGTGAAATTTATAACATTATTTTTCATTTCTATAGATTTAAACCAGCTGCCTAAGCAGCTGGTTTTGTTAAATTATTGCGCAAACTCGTAAGTTGCGCTTGCATAGTCATTTGTTACTTCAACAGTAATATTGTAAGAACCATCGGTAGTAATATTTTTAAAGTTAGAACCTCCACGATTGGTCATTGTTCCTATTAAAGCACTTGGGTCATCAGCTCCAAAATCATTATCCCAAGGAGAGAAAAATTTCATATCAAAACCTGCTTTTAAACTGGCTGTAGTTGTAAACTTATATGGGTGAACATAGGTTAGTAAAAACTCATCTCTGTCATCCCATTTTTGATTTACTTCATCCCAATGAAATAAAAATAAATTGTAATAACTCCAAGTAAACTTTGCATTTGCAAAATCTATACTAAAACCATACGCTTGGTCTCTTTCAACCGAAATTTCATCGCTTCCAGCAACTAAATCTGAACTCACACTTGCTTTAATATCGTCGGGTGTATCTGTAGCGCCAATGTTTGAGAACATAGTAAAACTACTACCTGTTCCATCTGAAGCTGTATTTAAAGTAACAACATCTCCGTTTTGTAATGCTAAATAATTCGTGTTATTAAAAATATCTCCATCTTTTGTCATTTCTTCAATCATGGTATTGTTTACAAATAAATACAATGTTTCTGGAGTCTCAATTGGTTCAGTTGCATTTGGATCTTTTTCAATAGAATACGTATATGCATTTGATGAAAGATCTAAAGTAACAATCATAGTTCCTTTTACTTCCGAAGGAATATCTTCATAAGACAACCCTTGATCACCAGCCTGAGATTCCATAATAACTTCATTGGCAGTACCAACCACACGTTTTAATAAATAGTTCCAATAACCTTCATTTGGTACATCGGCTCTAAATAAGAAACCTCCGGTATCAACAAGATCCATTGTTGCTTGCCAAACACCACCACCAATATATGCTAATGGCTCATCGCTTCCCCATCCACCAATAATTGGACTTCCTTTTACATTCCATCTATCAATTTTTAATAACGAGTATGTGTTGTTATCTAAGTTAACCGTAATTCTATATTCACCATCTTCAGCAACACTCATAGGTTCACCATTTTTTACAAGTACATCTTCAGCACCTCCATATTTATGAGCAGGTAAAGATTGTTCGCTGTAAAACATAAAGGTATTTCCGGCTGTTAAACTTGTATACATTTCATAAATGTTTGAAGGTTTTCCTTCTGAATTGTTTAATCTTCTTAAAGAAATTGCTTGAGCCATATCTGTACCGCTTTCAGTTGCAGTTCCAGAAATAAATAACTGTGTTGGAATAATTTCGTTTTCAAAACGAGTAACAGTTAAGTTGCCTGTACCCATTTCTTCTTTACTTAAAGATTTTGCAACAGCAGCCCACATTAAATTTACATCGGTATTTGCGTTAAACCCTGCAAGAGACAAAGCGGTATCTAAATCTTCATAAGAAACAGAAGCTGAAAGTCCTTTTCCGCCATTTTCAGCAGTAATTTCCATCAATGGGTTTTCATAATCTGGGTTTTCAGCATCTACAATAATTACTGAATAATAAACACCATAACCAAGTGATGAAGTCGCAGCTGTCCAATTAAATGTTATTAATTCAGACGCATTGTTTTCATCCAGTACAATTTTAGCATTGTTTTCAGGAGCTACAATTGAAGGTACAGAAAGTTCCCATAAGCCTTCAGGTTGTAAATTATCTTCTTCTTTACAAGCGCCAACCGTAAGTATCACCGCTAATAAGAAAACTATTTTTATATATATATGTTTCATTTTTATTGTTTTTTAGTCTTATAAAGGGTTTTGTACTAATGCAGGATTTCTGTCTAATTCTTGTTGAGGAATTGGCAATAAAATCTTAGCTTCTGTCATATTATAATTAACAGCACTACCCGTTCTTAAATCAATTTCAACTAAATTATTCATTGTTGAAACAGCAACACCGTATCTTACTAAATCGTCCCAACGTTGTGCCTCTTGCGCCAATTCAAGTCTTCTTTCGTTTAAAATGGTATTTCTTAAAACTTCTTTAGAGGCTTTTTGCTCGTTTGTTAATTCAGGTAAAGAAACACGTGTTCTAATTCTATTAACTTCAGCAGCAGCTAAACCTAATTGACCAGATTCGTTTAAAGCTTCCGCTTTTAGCAGTACAATATCACCATATCTTAAAATATATTGACGGTCTGAACTAGCCCAACCGTTGGCGTTTTTCCATTTATATCCAAAAGGAATTGAGTAATCAATTTCATTTCCCCAGTACTCATCAATCCATTGTACTTTTTCAAATAAAATAGTTGCATTTTTTCTAACAACGTCTCCTGCAGCGTCAAAAGCATCAACTAAATTATGAGATGGTGTTACAAACTTTCTCCAAGTATCTCCTGAAATTGATGGAGGTAATAACAATTGTGGCCCCCAGTTTCCTTCGTCTCCTCCTAAAAATTGAACTTCAAGGATAGACTCGTTATTGTTGTAATGATTTCCGTCAAACAACTCTTCATAACTAATTAAAGTATAATTAGCAGTACTAGTTTCTACTTTATTTATAAACGCCAACGCTTTTTCATAATCAGGATTAGGTTTTTGTAAACACGCTTTTGCAGCCAATGCATTTGCAGCACCAGCAGTTGCTCTTGCTTTATTAACACTTGCATCATTTCCATAGGTATCAGGTAACAATGAAGCTGCCATTTGTAAATCGATAATAATTTGTTCGTACACTTCTTCAGCAGTAGCTCTTGGAATACGCACATCTTCAGGATTTGCAGATTTTACAGCTTCTAATACTAGAGGAACTCCGCCCCAAGCTTTTACTAAATTGTAATAGTGATAAGCTCTTAAAAAATAGGCTTCACCACTAATTTGCTTTCTTCTAACTTCAGTTAAATTAACATCGTTTACCTGTTCTACTTTATCAATAACCGTATTTGCTTTTGCAATGGCATTGTATAAGTTAGACCAGCTACCAAATACTTTTGAGTTGGTTGGCGAAATGGTTAAAAAATCCATTGAAAACACTTCAGGATTGTCGCCACCTGCGTAATAATTATCAGAACGTACATCTTGAAAAAGTACATTGTCCCAAATGTAATAATCAGATGATTGAAAAGATTCGTAAGCACCTGTTAGCGCTGCTTCTATTTGACTGGCACTGTTGTAGGCATTATCAGATGTTTCTTCTGAAATTGGACCTAAATCCAAATAATCTTCACAAGAAATACACGTAAATGTTACAGCCAATGCAACTATTATTTTATTTAATTTCATAATACTATTTCTTTAGTTTTTAAAATGTAGCGTTGATACCAAAAATGATGTTTCTTGTTTGAGGGTAAGTTCCGTAGTCAATTCCTCTAACGGTATTACTTCCTCCAAACGCGTTCACTTCAGGGTCAAAACCTGAATAGTTTGTAATGGTAAATAAGTTTTCGCCTGTAGCGTAAATTCTTAAACTTCCCATGCTAAGTTCGTCCATTATTTTTTCACCAAAGTTGTAGCTTAGTGTAATGGTTTTAAATCTTAAGTAAGAGGCATCTTCAATAAATCTAGTTGAAATTCTTGAGTTATCAGTACTTCCCCAAGTTGCTCTTGGAATACTAGTTTCATCTCCTGGATTTCTCCATCTGTTTATAACAGAAAGTGATTGATTTTTTGGATCTAGCATACCTTCAGCTTCAATTTTAGTAGCATTTAGCATATCATTTCCTTGAGAACCTTGTAAAAATACAGTTAAGCCAAAACCTTTGTAAGAAACTTCATTGTTGAAAGAATAAAAGAAATCAGGATTTGCATCACCAATTATTTTTCGGTCTTCAGCCAATGGAGAAAAAGTTGCTTCACCTGCATTGTTAATGTAATATGCATTACCTGTAGCACTATCTACACCGCCAAATTCATAACCATATAAAGTTCCTAAAGGAAGCCCTTCTCTAATTAAACTAGCATCTCCTCTACCTGCAATTCCGCCTTGAAAAATTTCTTGACCCACCAAATTAATCACTTCATTTTTATTGAATGAAATATTTAAAGTTGAAGACCAAACCACTTCTTTATCAATATTTATGGTATTTAAACCAAACTCTAAACCTTTATTTTGAAGTTCACCAACGTTTTGGATGGCACTGTCAAAACCAGTACTTTTTGGTAATGGAGCGTTTAATAATAAATCGGTTGTGTTTTTAATATAAGCATCAGCAGTAAAAAGGATTCTACCATCTAATAAGCCTAAATCTACACCAATATTTGTTTGCTCAGACTCTTCCCACTTTAAGGCTAAATTTTCAATAGAAGCAGGATAGGTTCCTGGCATTGTAATACCGCCAATTGGGTAATTTGCACCACTACCAACTCTACCTAAATACGCATAATTATCAATTTGATCATTACCAACAATACCCCAACCAACTCTTAATTTAAGGTTGTTAATTGTTTTTGATTCGTTTAAGAAGTTTTCTTCTGAAAGTCTCCACCCTAAAGAAAATGAAGGGAAATATCCCCAACGATTGTCAGGACCAAAAATACTTGAACCATCAGCTCTAAAGTTCGCTGTAACTAAATATTTATCGTTAAAATCGTAGTTGATTCTACTAATAAATGAAGAATTTGCTTTTTCTGATTTGTACGCTGTTGCTGTAATAATTTCAGAACCACCATTTACAGTTTCAATACCATCACTTGCAAAATTTCTTCTTTCAATAGCACTGTTTTCCCAATAGTTTTTTTGACTCACAGCTCCAACTAAGGCTTCAATTTTATGTTTTTGAATTTCTTTATTATACTTTAATGTATTTTCAAAAATATAATATGACGAATGATCACTGTTTCTAACACCTCTTCCTTTTAAAGCTCTACCATAACTCGTTCTGTACGGGTCTAAAAAATAATCGTAAATACCATTACTTTCATCAATTCCATAATTTGATCTAAAGGTAAAATCTTTTAAAAATGCTATTTCTAAATACACATTTCCAAGAAACCTACTATTATTATACTCTCTTTCACTTCCGTCTGTACTTGCAATTGGATTTTCCCAGTTTTGAAAAGGATTGCTTGTAAACGTTCCGTCATTATTATAAATTCCAATAATACTTGGTGTATTTAAAGCACCTAATAAAACACCTCCTGAATTTACACTTGAATTGTCGTTAATATCAACATCCGAATATTTAGAATAGGCAATTCTTGTTCCTATTTTTAACCAGTCGTTTACTTTTTGATCTAAATTAATTTTAAAGTTGGCTCTATCCATTTCTGAACTTCTTACCGCACCAACTTGCTTAATGTAACCACCTGATAAATAGTAATTGGTATTGTTACTTTTACCACTCATAGAAACTTGGTAGTTTTGAGATAAACCCGATTGGAAAATTTCTTTTTGCCAATCTGTATTTTCATTGTATAAATCCCAATCTGTATTTTGACCCATTTCAGTCATTAAATCTCTATATTGCTCTCCGTTTAAAACCGGTAATGTATTCCAAACCTGAGAAACACCAGCATAAGTGTCAAGTGTAATTGTAGGTTTTGCTGAAGTACCTCTTTTTGTGGTAATAATTACAACACCATTAGCTCCTTGCGCCCCATAAATTGCTGCTGAAGAAGCATCTTTTAAAATGGTAATACTCTCAACATCAGATGGGTTGATAGATCTTGTATCGGTAGTTGGAACACCATCTAAAACATACAAAGGCTCACTTCCTGCGTTAATTGAATTTGTTCCACGAATACGAATACTAAGGCCTTGTGATGGCTTACCTGAACTAGAAAGTACCTGAACACCAGTTGCTCTACCTTGAATTAAAGAAGCTACTTGCGTATTTGGTCTTGAATCAAAATCTTCAGATTTCACTACAGAAACAGACCCTGTAATGTCTTTCTTTTGTTGAGATCCGTAACCTACAACCACCACTTCTTCCATTGCCATAACATTTTCTTCTAAAACCGCGTTAATGGTGTTTTTTCCGTTTACGCTAATTTCAAGCGTTGTCATACCAACATAGCTAAATACAAGTACTGCTCTTGATGGGTTTTCAATAGAGAGTTCGTAATCTCCGTCAAAATTTGAGGTTGTTCCTGATGCAGCTCCTTTCAATAAAATAGAAACTCCAGGTATAGGTTCACCTGCACTGTCTGTTACTTTTCCTTTTACCGTACTTTGCTGTGCATACGTTGAAAAGGAAATTAACATGATTAAAACAACGTATTTAAACGATGCTTTTAAATTTGGGCATTCATTAAATTTCATGTTTGATTGTTTTTAATGATAATAATTGAGTTTGTTTTGCTTTTGCACTTTGTGTGCGATTTAATTTCTATATCGATTTCGTGACTTATAAATACAAATCATTTTAATTGATGATGTAAAGAAATTGTAAAAACAAGCGCTTCACAATTTGAAGTAGTACAAAAGTGGATGATTAGGTCACACAAAAACACCTAAAAAACTAATTAATAGATTTTTATGTGTTTTTATAGATTGAAAAAAAGTGGAAATAATAACTTAAAAATTAGCTACATTTAACAGATTTATGTATAAATTTACCTTTACACTAGGTTCAATTTATTTTTTTGAAGCACCAATTTTCATTACTTCATTTTCAAAATTATCTCTTGGTACAGCAGCGTTATTTTTAATTTTAACGCGGTAATTGTAAATAGTATTTACAGAGTATCGAAGTAATTTAGCAATTTTAGAACTGTCTGTAATTCCTAAACGTATCAACGCAAAAATACGAAGTTCAGTATTCAAACATTCTTTGTTTTTAAGCGTTACTTTTCCTTCTTCAACCAATAAATCGTTTAATTTTTCAACAAAATTTGGATAAATATGTAAAAACGTATCATCAAAGTTTTTGTAAAAAAGTTTTAATTCTTCTTGAATTAATTGGTTTGTTTTTGTTTTTTCAAATAAGTCGGCTACTTTTTTGGTTACAATATGCTTTTTAACCATTTTTCTATAAGCATCTAACTTA
The DNA here is from genome assembly GCF_900188235.1 of Lutibacter agarilyticus. Taxonomy (GTDB): domain Bacteria; phylum Bacteroidota; class Bacteroidia; order Flavobacteriales; family Flavobacteriaceae; genus Lutibacter; species Lutibacter agarilyticus. Next base: position 10,055 of record NZ_FZNT01000015.1, read on the forward strand.
TCAATATAATTTGAGTGAATATTTAAAAAGGTACCAATATAATGCTCTTTTACTAAACTAGATTCAGAAAGATCATCATACAGTTTTTCTAATTTATGATTTGTTTTGTTAAGTTTTATGTTGAGGTCTTTAAGTTGTTGATTTGCTTTTAAAAGTTCATTTTTTGCACGTCTTAAATTTTTCATTTGAATAAAAATATAAAAAACAGTACCTAATAATATAAGCCCTAAAATACTTATAATTATTAATGATTTTTGAAGTTTTTCTTTTTGTACTTCACTGCGCTCTTCATAAGCCTTTGTAATGTCAGGTAGAATGTTTGATATTAAAATAAAACGCAAACTTGAGTTGTAAAAATCGGCATCTTCAAAAGAAAAATTAATATACTTATGTGCTCTTTTAATATCATCTTCTTTAAATAATAACAATGCTAATGTAGTAAGTGATGCATTGTCTTTTACCGCAGATTTTATATCAGAAATAGCAGATAAAATTAAATGTTTTTTTTGCTCACTAGTATTAGATTCAAGTTCATGACAAAGCGACCGTTCAAAAGTTACCAAGGAATAAGTTCTGGTACCAATATTTGTCATTGCTAGTCTTCGAGCATTTATTTTTAAACTTTCTAAAAGCTGCCTGTTATCTCTAAACTTAGTTTCAACAATAGCTAAATATTCTTCGGTACTTGGGTCTAACCTATTAAACAATGAATCGGTGTATGCTTTATAATAGTTAGCATATCTTTCTTTGTTTTCTTTAGCCAGTGAATAAAAACTTAAGCCTAAATATATTTTTTTATAAGTACTGTAATAATTGTTCAATAATTTATCTGATAGTTTTTCTCTGTTTATTTGATTTAAAACATCAATTGCTTCAGTGTATCTACCTGAAGATGCCAATAATTTAGATAAGTTTAATTTAGTTTCATCTATATAAAATAAGTTTTTTAAATTATTTGCTATAGATATGTTTTGCTCTATATACGATAAGGTTTCGTCAAAAGAATAGGCTTCATATTCACTAACAATAGTAGCATTAATTTGATAAATTTGTTCTAAACTTAAACTTTCATCAATTAAAAGATCTTTTAAATTTTTTATATGAAGCTCTTTTTGGATATCATATTCACTTCTATGCTCCATAGTTTCTTCTAAAACAACAAGCAACGAATCAATTTCTTTTTGAGCGTAAATTGATTTAAAGATAAAAACAAAAATAAAAAGAATGACAATCCTCATAGAAGGTAGTTTTTTCAAAAATAACAAATATTGTTATTCCAAAAAGTTATATTGAATTTCATTTTAAATAATTTTATTTAGATCTGTTATTTAACGCCACTTTCTCTTGAGCTATACTTCTATTTCTTTTAATCTATCATGCATTCTTTTATACTATCTAAATCTATCCCTGAATATTCTGAAAATTCATTAACAGTTACAAACTGATGTGGTTCTTTGCCAAAATGAACTTTAATTCTATTTAAAAGTTTTCTTCCATAGCGTTCACTTCTGCCAGTGATACACTGAATGTCTTTTGGGTATATGCAAGCTCTTACAATCTTCATTTTCATACACTATCCATACTTTATCCTACCACTATCTATGCTTTGTCTATACATCCTGTTTTAGTTGAAAAAGGCTGTTTTCGGAATGAATGGATTTCTGTTTTTGATTTCTTTTATAAAGATAGGTTGCTTTGTTGAGAATTAAAAATTTTATAACATTATGGCTAAACAAACTGGTATTATTAAATTAAAAGGAACTATTGGAGGTATTTCCTTTTACAAAACTTCTGATGGGCATTTGGCCCGAGAAAAAGGTGGTGTGGAAGCATCAAGAATTGCAAATGATCCTGCGTTTCAAAGAACGCGTGAAAATGGTGCTGAATTTGGTGCTGCAGGAAAAGGTGGTAAAGTATTGCGTAATGCAATTCGTGTGTTGTTACAGAATGCAAAAGACAAAAGAGTGGTAAGTAGATTGACTACCGATTTGCTAAAAGTGGTAAAAACCGATAGCACAAATGCTCGTGGATTGAGAACTGTTGAAGATGGAAATTTAGATCTGTTAGTTGGATTTGAATTCAACACCAACGCAAAATTAGGTGCTACATTATTTACACCTTTTGTGAATGCATTTGATCGTGTATCTGGAGATGCTTCTGTGAGCATTGCTGCTTTTGCTCCAAGTATTCGTGTTGCAGCGCCAACAGGAACTACGCACTTTAAAATGGTAATGGGTGCTGCTGAGATTGATTTTTCTGCGGAAACTTCAACTTTTGAAAGTGATGAAACTGCTATTTTACCGTATGACAGTTCACAAGGTACTGCTATTGATTTAACAGCAACGATCACTGCGAATTCTACTTTACCTGTGATTCAGGTGTTGGGAATTGAGTTTTACCAAGAAGTGAATGGTGAAATGTATCCGTTGAAAAATGGTTCTTACAATGCCTTGTCTGTAACGGATATTGACACTGTATAATGAATCTTTTGTTGCACAGAACC
>NZ_FZNT01000004.1 GCF_900188235.1 Lutibacter agarilyticus
TTAGCGGCTGCAAATGTACAACCTTTTTCCTTTCCTAAACAAACTTTTTATCTGGTTTTTATTAAGTTTTTTTGAAGTGAAATATACAGCGCTGAAAACGTGTAACTTATAATACATACTTCTATTTGAATTCTAACATTTAAATTTTTAAAGACTCATAAAACAATCCTTTTTTTATTTCTTCTAAAAAATAAAAGCAATCCTACATATTTTAAACTCCTGTTATAAGGAATAAGATTCTTACAAATATTTAATTCTATCACTTGAATTTGGCTTCTTAAATAATGACTCTCTTAAATACAAATCAATAACTACCTTATAACAGATGGCTTCAATCTCTTTATAAAAAATCATGTGGTATATTAATACAACTTAGAATTAGTGTTAAGCATACAATCTTAATTTTAACAAATGAACCGAGATAGAAAAATTTATGACCTACTTTGAAACATAAGCAGTCTAATTAAGCAATAACAGAAGTAATAATTTCGAATTAACTAACATCCCAATCTATTTTTAAAACTAATGAGATTCTAGTTTCGTCTTGTTCTTTCTCCTTCTGATTATTTATTTATGGTCTAAATTAAAATCAATACTGTTTTACAAACGTAGGTAGGACATGTATTTAAAACACCTAACAGTAAACGGTTAAAATAATTAATATGCGTTTTCTTCCTTTTTAAATAATATAGTATAAACGGTTCTTAGGATAATTTTAAGATCTAACATAAAACTCCAGTTTTCAATATACCAAATATCAGCCATTGCTCTATTTTTCATATCTTTTACGGTCTTTGTTTCTCCTCTAAATCCTAATATTTGCGCCCAACCAGTAACACCAGGTTTGGCAAAATGACGCACCATAAACTTATCAACCAACAAACGATATTCTTCGGTATGCTTTAACATATGTGGTCTTGGACCTACCAACGACATATTATTTAACAACACATTCACAATTTGAGGTAGTTCATCTAAGCTTGTTTTTCTTAAAATTGCTCCTACTCTTGTAATACGTTTATCATGTTTCTTTGCTTGTATGTTATCTGAATCTGCATTCACCTCCATACTTCTAAATTTGTAGCACTTGAATGTTTCTCCATCCCTACCTGTTCTTTCTTGAGCAAAAAATACAGGCCCCTTACTTGTTGATTTAATAAGAATAGCGATTAAAGGAAACAGCCAAGAAAATACAAAAACAATTAACAAACTTGAAAAGACTACATCAAAACCTCTTTTTAGGATGCGGTTGGTTAAACTTTGCAAAGGTTCCCGTCTAAATTTCAATACAGGAACATTTTCAATATAATTAATCGTGAATATTTGCGATAAATATTCTGAAAATTCGGGTATCACACTAACTCTTATTAAATTATTATCGGCATACTGTAACAATTCATTGATAAATTTGGCTTGTGTATGAGGTAACGAAATGACGATTTCTTTGGTTTTGTTTTGCTCTAAAAATTTAATAGCATCTTTTAATTTACCCTTTTTTAATGCTCCTAGCTTGCCCTTTAAAGGTGCCTCTGTAAAAATGGCTTTAATTTCATAACCATATTTTGGATCTAGATATACTGTTTTAATAAACCTTTTAATATGATTATTGAATCCTATAAATACTAACTCAGTAAACCTATACCTTTTTTTGGCACGGTACTTTTTAAAAAAGAATAGAAACAACGCTCTCCAAATAAGTACAAAAGCAGAAAATAACAAGAGCGTAGTGATAAAAAATATTCTTGAAAATTTATAATTGGTACTAAAAAACACAACTGTTGCACTTAAAAAAACAAATGCGATTAATGCTTGAGCATTTTTGGAAATTAGTTTATCTATGTATAATATTCGTGGTATTTCATACAAATTAAATTTTAGTACTAGCAATACCCAAATTGTTTCCCAAATTAAAAATAAAGTATAATAAAAGGAATCCTTGGGAGATAGAACTCCAAATTTTATATAATTAGAAATAAAAAAAGCAAATGCTAATAACAGTAAATCTACTGAAAATGAGATTGTAAGAACTACCTTTGATTTTGGTTGAGGCATCATTGTAAAAACTATTATTTATAACAGCAAAAAAACCTATTCAATTTATAGCTTGCAAGTAAAGTATTCGTATTTATGGTTGGGGTTTTAAACATCTCTTTCTTTTTTATAGGTTGACAAATATATTAATTTATTTCTTCTACTGAATACAATTAACGAAAGTATTGAAGAGTTATTTTGTTTAGTTGATATTTTTATTGATAGCGATTGGAGATTGGTTGTTTATAAAACCGTCATACCGCACTTGATGTGGTATCTGTTGTATAGGAACTAAGATGTAGAAAATCATGAATAAATTTCAGAATGACGTTCCTTAGTGAACCGTCATACAGCACTTGATTCGGTATCTGTTGTATTAGAACTAAGATGTAAAAGATCCTGAAATAAATTCAGGATGACGGTGTTTTTTTTGTGGTTGTTGTTAGTGATTGGCAGTTCACTGCTGAGCATACGAAGCAACTGTTCACTGCTCACTGTTCATCGTTCACTGCGAAGCAATTTCACACTTTAAAAGGCTAACCGCTTATATATTTTTAAAAAACCTCCAAAATTATTAGGTAACCTATTACTTAGATCAAATGATGTTCCTAATTCAATCCCTAAAGGCCAGTTTAGTAATGAAGAAATATCAACTTCAGCAAAACCAGAAAATTGCGTAGGTGTTGTTTCAAAGGTTTCATCAAACCACGCATAATAATGCACATAACTTAGCAACATATTGTAAGGTACTTTTTTATTGATAAATCCTTTTGCACCAATATTGAATGCTAAAAAACGATTGTAACTTAAATCGGGTCCTGTAGCAATACCATTTTCATCAACTTCAGTAATTATATATGGAGTTCCTAAAGTTTTACCAAAATAAGACCAACCAGATGCGTATATATAGTTTTTAAAATACTGATCCCTTCCACTTGCAGCTACAGGGTTTCCATTTTCATCGATATAATGCGGACTTGAACCACTCACATTTCTGGTATAAGTTACTTCAGCTACTATATAATTAATGAATGTTTTGTTTTTTTTCAAATCAAAAGCCAAACCATACAACGCATCTGGCCAGTTCATCAGTTCTCTTCCCGAGCGATCTTCAAAAGGATGCGACCAATAAAAATGCCAATTGAAATTATCACCTAAATGATTTAATTGAATTGAATAATTCCCCATATGATTTCCCAAGGCATTGATTTGATCTCCCTCATTTGCATTAGAGCCTCCTGCTGCTCCAAACACCATTTTTAAATAGCTATTAAAATCTTCTGGTTGTTGGACTCCATTAGGTGTTATACCTCCCCATTGCGCCCAATCATCCAATCCAACACTAAAACTAAAGGTTTCTGAAGTTTTAAAGTTGAAATGTAAACTTTTATGATGTGCATGTGTTCCATCTACAAGCCTATCATCATTCATTAAATATTCTGCATAATTTGCTTTTACTGAGAACCAATCTTTCCAAAAACCTACGGTAACAAAACCATTGGTTTCTAAATTAATACCTGGCATAGCACGCGCATTGACTGACTTTATAAAATTACCATTTGATGAAGATAATCCTTGCCATTTTACAGCGTCATTTTTATTTCCTACTGTTAATATAAGTTTCCTAAAACGAACGCTTCCATACAATTCATTTACAAAAGCTAAATTATCGGTTGCCAAATAGCCTGTAAATGAACCTTTATATGAAAAATCCCAATTTTTATGCTGATTCTTAAAAGCATGACCAACATAGGCATTAAGCGAGCCATAAGTACTATTAGGAATAGCTCCATATTGATTGGCTGTTGCCCAAAAAGGCAAAGTTGATTTGGTGGAAATACCTGAATTAACTTCTACACCTAAGTCTAAGCCAGAATGTTGCGCATAGCCAACTAAAGTTACGATATATATTAGTAAGACAATCCTTTTCATTAATTGCCTACTAATTTTAATAAATATTTTCCGTAATCATTTTTGCTAAGTGGCTGTGCCATTTCTTCTAATAATTGATCGGAAATCCAACCTTTTCTCCATGCTATTTCTTCTAAACAAGAAACCATTAGTCCTTGTCTATTTTGAATGGTTTCAATATAATTTGATGCTTCTAATAAAGATTGATGTGTGCCAGTATCTAACCAGGTAAATCCACGCCCCATTAAACTCATCTTCAATTCATTTGCATGCAAATAATGCTCATTTACCGTAGTTATTTCTAATTCTCCTCTTTTAGAGGGTTTTATGTTTTTTGCAACTTTAATTACTGAATTAGGATAAAAATACAATCCGACAACTGCAAAACTAGATTTAGGTTTTTCTGGTTTTTCTTCAATACTTATTACATTTCCTTCACTGTCAAACTCAGCAACACCATATCGCTCTGGATCATTTACATAATACCCAAAAATACTGGCTTTATTTTCTTCTTCAACATTTTTTATTGCATCGTTTAATAGCTCTGGAAACCCGTGCCCGTAAAAAATATTATCACCCAAAACTAAACAAACATTATCGTCTCCAATAAAATCTTCTCCTATTAAAAATGCTTGTGCCAAACCATCAGGAGAAGGTTGCACTTTATATGTTAAGTTAATACCCCATTGCTCACCTGTCCCTAAAAGGTTTTCAAATAATGGCATATCTTGTGGTGTAGAAATTATTAAGATATCTTTAATACCTGCCAACATTAAGGTGCTTAATGGATAATAAATCATTGGCTTGTCAAAAATTGGTAATAATTGTTTTGAAATACCTTTTGTTATAGGGTATAATCTTGTACCTGAACCTCCTGCTAAAATAATTCCTTTCATATCTATTATTTTTAATTTAAAAAAACACTATCTTTTTGTATACTGTTTTTCGTAATATTCTTGATAATTTCCACTTGTTACATTCTCCATCCACTCGACATTTTCTAAATACCAATCAATTGTTTTTTCCAATCCTTCTTCAAATTGTAAACTAGGAACCCAGTTTAACTCATTTTTTAATTTTGTGGAATCAATTGCATAACGCAAATCGTGACCTGCACGATCTTTCACATACGTTATTAATTTTTCAGAAGTTCCCTTATCTCTGCCTAATTTTTTATCTAAAATAGCACACATTACCTTAATTAAATCAATATTCGTCCATTCATTATGTCCACCAATATTGTAAGTTCCACCTACTTTTCCTTTATGAAAAATAACATCAATTGCACGTGCATGGTCTTCAACCCATAACCAATCTCTTACATTCTCTCCTTTTCCATAAACAGGTAATGGTTTGTTATTTTTGATATTATTAATAAATAATGGAATTAGCTTTTCAGGAAATTGAAAAGAGCCGTAATTATTAGAACAGTTTGAAATTAACGATGGTAAACCGTAGGTATCAAAATAAGCTCTTACAAAATGATCTGAACTTGCTTTAGATGCCGAATACGGGCTATGCGGATCATAATTTGTTGTTTCTGTAAACAAGCCTTCATCTCCTAAAGAGCCATAAACCTCATCGGTTGAAACATGGTAAAACAATTTATCCTTAAAATTATCTTTCCAAATGCTATTGGCTGCATTTAATAAATTTACCGTTCCTATTACATTTGTAAAAACAAATTCTGTTGGGTTGGTAATAGATCTATCTACATGCGATTCTGCAGCTAAATGAATTACTGCATCAAATTGGTATGCTTCAAATAATTTAAACATGGCTTCAGCATTAACAATATCTGCCTTTACAAATTCATAGTTTGGTTTGTTCTCAACATCTTTTAAATTAGCTAAATTACCTGCATAAGTTAATTTATCAAGGTTTATAACCTTATAATTAGGATATTTATTTACAAATAATCGTACTACGTGTGAACCTATAAAACCGGCGCCTCCAGTTATTAATATTGTTTTGCTTTCCATTTTATTTTTTTAATATGAATATAGATTTTCAATAAAGTTATTTATCAGCTTCATTCAATATTTGAATACATTTTTTTAAACTACTTTTCCAATGTGGAATTTCAATTCCAAAATCAGTTTTTATTTTTTCTTTATTTAACACACTAAATGAAGGTCTAGGTGCCGGTGTTGGATATTGGAAAGTTTCAATTGGATACACCCTGCACTTTAAGTTTGATAAACTCATAATTTCAACTGCAAAATCGTACCAAGAAGCAATTCCTTCATTAGAATAATGGTAAACCCCTTTTTTTGTACTACCTGCTTCTAATTGTTTAAGTATCTCTAATATGGTTTGAGCTAAATCACCCGCAAAAGTTGGTGTTCCAACCTGATCAAAAATAACATTTAGTTGATCTCTTTCAGCTCCTAATTTTTGCATTGTTTTTACAAAATTTGCACCAAAAGAAGAGTACAACCAAGCTGTTCTTATAATAATTGAATTTGAACATTCAGCCAAAACTTCCTGTTCGCCTTCTAATTTTGTACTTCCATATACACTTAAAGGATTGGGTTGATCGGTTTCCTTATATGGTAAATAATGTTTACCATCAAATACAAAATCTGTAGAAATATGAATCAATTTTATCTTATAAAGACTCGATAACTTCGCTAAATTTTTGGCTCCAAGCACGTTAACAGCATATGCAATTTCTTGATTTGATTCCGCAGGATCAACAGCTGTATAAGCGGCACAATTCACAATAGCATGAATAGATTCTTCTTTAATTAAGTTTTCAAGCAGTGCTTTATTGGTTATATCTAAATCTGGTAAATCTTTATAAATAAAATTCCAATTATTATAATTAAACGCTAACTGTTTTATTTCATTTCCTAATTGTCCGTTTGAACCTGTTATTAAAATATTCATTAATAGGTAGCTTCTTTATTAAATTGTTCAAATGTAAAATCCTTTATTTCAGTTAGTGAAGGTTGATGTTTATCTTTTTCAGATAATTGAATTACTGAATTTGGTAATAACCAATCTATATGAATTGCTGGATCATTCCAAGCGATGCCTCCGTCATGTGTTGGGGCATAATAATTATCACATTTATAGCTAAATAGTGCTGTTTTACTTAAAACTACAAATCCGTGGGCAAAACCTTGTGGCACCCATAATTGCCTTTTATTTTCTCCTGATAGTTTTTCAGCTACATATTTTCCATAAGTTGGAGAACCTAAACGAATATCAACAGCAATATCTAAAACTTCCCCTTGCATAACCCGAACCAATTTACTTTGCGTAAAAGGTGGACGTTGAAAATGCAAACCTCTTAAAACACCATATTCTGAAAAAGATTCATTGTCTTGCACAAAATTCACATTCCCTATATACTCTTTAATTTTATCTTCTCTGAATGATTCCATAAAATACCCTCTTTCATCACCATAAATTGTTGGTTCAAAAACAAGTACATCTGGTATTGAAGTTTTTATAACTTTCATTTTTGTTTTTTTATAATAATTGATTTAAAATGATTTAGGTATTGTTTGATTATTACTTCCCACGAATAGGTAGTTTTTATTTTTATAGAATTATTATCTAATAATTTTAAATTTTCGTTCTTTTTAATATCCTTTATATATGATGCTACATCTTTTTGATCTTTAAAATAAAAAGCATCACTTCCCAAAATAGACTTGTTAAAAATATTATCATTAGCACAAATTAACGAATTAGACCCCATGGCCTCTAAAAGTGATGGATTTGTTCCTCCAACAGTATGACCATGAAAATATAGATTCGAATAATAGCGTAAATTATTCAATACATTAATATCATATATTCCACCTAAAAAACAAATATTTTTATTACTCTTAAATTTATTCTTTAAAAACTCACCAAACTTTGTTTCATGGTTTCCAATTACTAATATAGGAACTTCTAACTTTGATAAAACAACACCATCAAGAATAGTTTCAATACTATTCTCTGGTTCTAATCTTGCAATTAGCATATTATAATTGTAGGAGACCACATTATATTCTTCTAATATTTCCTCATTACATTTTTCAAATAAATGAGAACCATATGGTATATAGTCCGATTCTTTACCATATTTATTTCTAATATGTTCCTGTATTCCTACTGAATCAGCAATTAAATGGTCACTATACTTTACACCTAATTTTTCAGCATATTTTAAAAAAAATTGTATTGGTTTTGAGAACTTAGTGCGTTTCCACTCTAAACCATCCATATTTGTTGTTACTATACTTTTTTTACGAGGTAATAACCACCCCCAAATGGAGCTACTTGTATATCCTAATTGTAGAATAATATCATAGTTTTTTTTTCTCGTATCCATAATACAATTAAAATCATATATAAACTGACCAACTGTACCATATTTGTGTTCAGGGTCATTACAATGAATAATTTTCACACTATTCCATTCTGATTTTTGATAAGGATGCTTATGTGAATTGTAAACTGTTACATGATGACCTTGTTTAACAAGGCCAACTGACAAATATTCTGCAAATTGTTCGAAACCCCCGTAATGGTTAGGAATACCTCTTGTCCCTATAATAGCTATTTTCATTTTACTCATTAATTAAATTTAAGTAGTTATAAAATTTATAAGCAATTTTATTCCAATTATACTTAGCTATAACACTTTTATTTATTTCTTCAAAAGGATAATCATTATCATTCAAACATAAGCTTAAAGCTTCTTCAATTTCTCCTTCATTGTTTGGATTAAATCTATATTTAAAAAAACTAAAGTCTTCCATCGCTGTTTGATTGGAACAAACTACTTTAGTATTATTTAAAGAAGCCTCTATTGGTGGAATTCCAAATCCTTCAGCTAGTGATGGAAAAACAAAACACTCTGCATAATGATAAAAAGAATGTAGTTCTTCCCAATTTAAGTTTTCGAAAAATTTAACTTTCGAATTATTATCCAATAAATTAACTTCTTTTTTTAATTCATTAAACGTTTCTATTTCAATTGCCTCTGTTTTACTTCCAACAAAGACTAACTCATAACCTTGTTTATCTAAACTAAGATTATAAAAAGCTGCTAATAATTTACTATGGTTTTTCCTAGGCTCAAATCTACTAACATATAGTATGTATTTATTAAGATTATATTTCATTTTAATATCTAAGTAATCTCCTATATAGATATCTACAGCATTAGGTGTCACAAAAATTTTATTCTTCGGTAAATTAAACTTCTTTATTAAGTCTTGCTTTGAATATTCTGAAACTGTAAGTAAGATATCTGACCTAAAAGCTGATAAATAAAATAAAACCCAATTCTTTATTCTATATTTCCATGGAAAATATTGTTTAAAATCTAAAAATAAAAGATCATGTATTGTATTTATATATTTACAACCTTTTATAATAGGTGTAACATATTGAAAATGTGCGTAGTCATATTTATTTTCTTTTATTATTTTAGGTATTTCAAAAATTAATCTTTGCCATTTTGATGTTGATTTAAGTTTGACAAATTTAAATCTAGGATCCTTAAAAATAATTTTTAGCTTTTCAATATTATTAGCACATAAACTAATTTCAAAACCTTCAACTTTAACTAATTCAGAATATAAACCTTTTATATATGAAGCCGTCCCTTGGTATGATTTATCAAAAATATGAGCATCAACTAGTATTTTCATTCTTTATTTTTCTTATAATATTCATTATATGCATTCATAATATACTGGTCTGATTTAAAACCATGATTACTCATAATCTCGCTATAACTTCCTCCTACATCAATAAAATCTATTAATTCATTGTCATTATCAATCATTTTAATGTATTTCTCAACACCTTTGTCAATAGTCCCAATTATTTTACATGGACTACCAACTACGACAGATCTAGGAGGAATTGATTTATTAATAATAGTCCCTGCTCCTATTAGAGAAGATTCTCCAATTCTAACACCAGGCAAAATAATTGAATTTACACCTATATACACATTACTCTCTATAATAATTTTACCATATTTTGTTGGTAATTTTCCAAAAATATTAGCATAGGAAGAATCATGATTCACTAATCTTACTCCTGCCGCAATTACAACTTCATCTTGAATTTCTATTAGTTCTGCACACCAAGGTTCATATAAAAAACTTCCCTTATCTACTATTTGCACATTCTTTCCTATTATAGCTCCCTGCTTTCTTAATTTATTCAAAAATATTGTATGAGGGTTATATACCCTCTTTAATTGTATTTTAATCCTTTTTAAAAAGCTCATTTTATCAATCAAATTATATTTATATACCTTTTTTCAACCCACTTAAAGGGTTAAATCCATCCTTCGAAGGTGTCAACCATGCTCCCTCTCCATACTCATTCCAAGAATAAATTAAAACGAGTCTTTCCTTAGTCAGTTTTATTTTATTCGTTTTCAACCATTCTTTTGACAATTTAATTGATCTAAAAATAGTTTCTTCAGAATACTTACCAAAGTTAGGAACTATCTTTCCTTTTTTCCATGGTGAATCATCCCAATTAAGAGTAATAGTGGGAATTATGGGTAATTTTGTTAAAGTTGAATTTGAACTCCATATATTCAATTGCTCATTCGTATTAAAATTTAAACTTCTCTTTTCATCTTCAATTGCATTCCTATAATTCTGTTTTTTCAACAACACGGAATGATCATTATAAGTAGTAAAAATATCAAAGTCTGTTTTTTTTAACTCATCGTGTATTTCTATTAAAATACTTGAGGATATTGCAATACTCACACCGGAAAATCCCTTTTTATTAACTGTTTTTCTAAAATATTTTAATGCTTTATTTAATTTACGTCTACTACCAAAACTTTCAATTAGTTTATTAAAATCATAAAAAACAATTAAAGGCCTCCCCTCCACTTTTAAATAATTTTTTTGTCTAAAAAGTTCTGTCCAATAATCGACTAAACCAGGCCAGTCTTTTTTATTTAAAGAGTAAGTCCCATGATTTACTACCATGATATTAAATTCAAACCCACTATAATCTTGTGATTGAATATAATATTTAAGAGCATTATTTAATTTATTACCTCCTATTTTTGAGTTTTCACTTTCTTTATGATACCAACAAAAAGTAAAAAACTTCAAGCCTGAGTTATACGCTAATCCAACCTGTTTTTTTACAATTTCATAAGTACTTGTTTGCCAACCCCAAATTGGTTCTCGGTTTTTATTATTAATAAGTTCTAACGTTAAATGTTTTGGAGCCCCATCCCATCCATCAAAATAATATGCTCCAAATTTTAATTTATTATAATCATTTTGGCTATTTAAATTTATAACAAAACTAAATATAAGTATAATAAATATTATTCTTTTTAACATACCTCTATTTTTTTAATAAATTATGAAGCCTAACAATTAGCTTATAATAAAGTGGCACTATTAAATTTAAGCTTGAAATTTTCTCATTCACATAAGATGGATTATTCTTTTGCCTCCCTATTAAAGTTCTATATATACATTTATCTATATAAATATTAAGATTTTTATTTAGCTCATTTTTATTTTGTAAAAACCTTTTAACAGCAATTCTAAGAAAAACATAATCATCAATTAATTTAATTGTTCTTTCTGGGCTCAAAGTCCTTGTAATAGAATTGTCTGGTTCATAAATTACTGTATTAAAACTTTGATCTAAAGTAAAGAGTCCACCGTTTTTAATAATTTTAAATAACAATTCATATTCCTGTGAAGAACTTAATCCAATTGTCCACCCATTTACTTCTTCTAATTTAGTCTTTAAATATAAATTTGCACTTGTTATACCAAGGTTTGAAGACACAAAAGATTTCCAAAAATCATTACACACATTTACTTTAAACTTTTTGTACTTATCTCCCTTAGTTTTTAAAAAACTACCTAAAACAACATGTGATGAATATTGCTCTATTAATTCAATTTGCCTTTTAATTTTACCTTCAAACAAAACATCATCAGCATCTAAAAATTGAATGTATTTTCCTTTTGCTAAATTTAATCCTGCATTTCTGGCATAAGGAGCTCCAGGTTTTGATTCAACAATTGATGTTATTATTTTTGGATGCTTCCCTACTAATTGATTAATTATTGATATTGTATTATCTTTTGAATTATTATCTATCAGTATAATTTCAAAATTCGATAATTTTTGAATAAATACACTTTCTACCGCTCTTTCTAAAAAATCTTCGGCATTAAAACAGGGTATTATTATTGAAGTATTTATATTTGAATCCATTTTTTATCTAGGTCTGTATTAAACTTTATAGAGATTATGGTATTTGCTAATAACATTTGTAATATCGTTATTTTCTAGTATATATCTATACGCATTATAGCCATATTCATCTAAAATATATTTATCCTTTATCCATTCATTATAAACCTGTTTCAGTTGTTTTTTTAAGTTTAAAAAATGCTCTTCCTCAGATGCATAATCATAACTAAAAACTTTTATATGATCTTTAACGTCCAAAACTGTTCCAATATTTGGGCATATAACCGTTTTTTTTAATGAAAATGCTAAAATAACAGATCCTGAATTTAAACTACTCGATATTGAATAAGGTAAAACTATAATATCATGGTTTCCTATTTCTTCAACCAGCTTAGAATCTTCAATAAATGATAATGATAAGTTAATGTTTTTGGTGTGCTTCACCAACTCCTTTAAACTATTTGCATATGTTTTACTATTAGGACTACCGATAATACTAAATTCAATATCACTTCCTTCAAACTCCTTTGCTGCTTTCACAATTAGCTCTATATTTTTATATTGCTTAACTGCTCCAAAAAAGAGAATTTTCAACTTCTCTCTATTTTCAACATTAGTACCTTTTTTAAAATCCTTATAAACATCAATATAATTTGGATGTGGTATATAATATATTTTATTCACAGGTTTATTATATTTTTCAACCAATATATTTCTTGAAAGATGAGAATGTATTACAATTTTATCACTAAACTTAATTAATAGCCAAGTAAGTACTCTACTATAATGTGATGCTTTATTATCGTGGCTCACTTTATTATGCATTGTCCAAATAATTTTTTTATTAAAAATTAATAAAATGACCAATTTAAATAATTGCTTCAAAAACAATAAAATTATGTTGTAAACTTTATCCCCCTGGATACCTTCAAACCAATTTAAATGAACATAAGAAGCAGAAATAAAAAACCTTGGACTTCTTATCGAATCTCCAAATGATTTAACATTAAAACCACTCTTTTTCAAACCTTCAACAATAATACTAATATATTTATTTCTTGGGTTAAAGGAGGGGTCAAAAATAATATTCATAAATATTTTTTAATTAAATTAACTTATTGATTTTATTTCTTCCAATTTTGTCTCTTTCAAAAAAACTCTAGCAAAATAACCTATCAGAATAATTATTGGAAAAACTTGGAAATTGAAAGGTGACCAACCAGTAAAACCATAAACAAAGATAGCTATTAACATTCCTGTAAATGATAAACTTAAAATATTGTCATCAAAATATTTTGTGTTTGTGTTTTTTGAGTAAAAATTAATTTTGCTTATAAAATATATGAACCAACATGAAATGCCAATTAAGCCTGTTTCTGCTAAAACAATAATATGAATGTTATGTATTGGGCTTCTTAAATAAAATGCAGAAGATTCACTACCTGTATTTGGTAAAAGATTAACATTAAATACTTGTTGCATATAGTATATATGTTCATTAATACCTACCCCAATTATTGGTGAGCCTCTCCATATTTCATATCCAATAAAATAATGAACTAAGCGATTTTGAACTTGACCTAAAGCTTCAACACCCAAAAACATTTCACTTAAAGGCGTTAAATACAAAACGAATATTGATACAAAAAAAAGAATTAAAAAAATAATGATATTTTTAATTGAAAAAATCCCTTCTTTTTTCTTACTAATTATTGTTAATAAAAGCATCACTAAAACTGCCCCCATATATGTAGTTCTTGAAAAAGTCAGCGCTATAATAAAAATATTAATTGCTAAAAACATTTTTGATTTTGTCTTTTTATAATCATTTAGAAAACTAGCATAAAAAAATATTAAGGTCAATAAACACGATAATGAAAAAGTGCCTGGATGACCAAAAACACCTACCGCTGATTTCACACCTCTCCTTAAAGACCAACTAAGACCAGAATTACCACTAAAGACTGTAACAGCAGTCTCAATACCTAATATTGGATAACAGATTGTTAACAGTAGATTTAATAATGAATACATCGCCAACCCATCATAAATACCACGTAAAATGTCTTTTCTTGACAAATTTATCTCAATTAGTTTTAACAGAAACACAAATTGAATAATAAAAAAAAACAGAGGAGTAAATGATAATGGCACAAAATTCACAGGGTTAAAATATGATATTCCACATAAAATTATAAAAACATAAAACCATATATTTTCCTTAAACACAAAAGCTTTTTTTGAAAATTTAGAAAATCCAAAAAGAATAAATATTATAACGAAAATAAATTCCGTCCCTATTTTTATACTATTATAAAAAGCACCTATAACCAAATTGTGCCCACCACCTATTTCATAACCACTAAAAAAAGTAAATAAACTTTTTCCAAAAGCAAACGGGATAATTTGGATAAATGTACTTAAAAGAATATATTTAGAATCCTCTTTCTTCTGTCTTTTTAAAAGGTATCTAATGATTCCAATTAAAACTAATACAAATATTATTATCGTTTTAAACATAAACCTATACCTAATTTCAGTATTATATGTTTTTTAAAAAAAATTCACTTTCCTTTTTCCATGCCTCTATTTCTTTGTTAATAGGACCCCATTCGATTTCCTTTGAGTATAAATAATCAAATTTAGTTTTATTAAAACCATCCATTATATGCTTTGTAAGACCCAACCTATCAAGTAAACTCTCAATTCTTTCATTCATTCCTTTGGCATCACCTGAATTAAGTAAAATAATAAAATTGACATTATTAATAATACAAAAAACCATGCCATGGAAGGATGTGGTTATAACTAAATTAGAAGTTCTTATATAATTAACCCATTCTTCAATTGAAGGTGCAACATCCCCAGAATAATCATTATTAGCAGCTGCATGAATTACATTACAATCGTTTTGCTTTTTAGCGTAATTCTTAAACTTATTTTTATCTTTTATTAAACTATTACCTAAAGTATAAATAAATATTTGTTTAATATTTTCTTTCTTATCAAATGCCTTAAGATTTAAAATATCTTCCCATTCTTTTTTATTAAATAATAGAGTTGGATCAAGAACCCATTGAGTTTTATCGTCTCCTAGTTTATTACAAATATTAACACCACTTTTTTCTCTTACACTTATTGAATCAAATGAAGGGAAATAACGACAAAACATTTTTTCTGTGTCTTCACTTAACTCCTTTTGCCCAAAACTAGCAGCGTACGCAACACGTTTAACCTTTTTATTTCCAAACCCTAATAAAAAGGCTTCAGCAGAAACATTAAAACTATTATTCCATACCTGATCACTTCCTGCTAGATAAATATCTGCTTCGGGAGGATTATTTATTAAGCAATCAAATGAATCATATTCATTTGATCCAAAAATTATATTTCGAGATTTAAAATCATCAAATTTCCTATTCCCATCATTAATCAATGATTTCTTATGTGTATTATTTAATTTATTATATATTTTAGTAAATACTTCAGGGGAAAATATTTTTTTTAAAATAGATTCTTTATGAGGTTTTCCTATTCTTTTATATTTTATTAAAAATGGAGTATGCCCTAATTTTATCAATGCTTTTTGTAATGCAAAAAGCTGTAAAATTTGCCCATAGTTATTTTTAGACTCCCAAAAAGTCATTATTCCAATCTTCATAATCTTTATTTTATTAAAAAAAACTATTTTCTCTGAATTCTTTTTATTATTCTTTTTTTACGCTGATACAAATATGTTAAATATCCTAAAATACTTAGTTTCCTTTTTATAGCAGCATCAAAAGCTAAAGAATTTTTATTTTTAGCCCAAATATACAAGCTAAAACTCCTTACTTTCATTCTATAACGTTGCACTAACTTAAAATCATTAGTAATATTATAATTAGAATGTCTTTTTGGAGGTACAAGAAAACCTCTTTTCTTAGCTCTTTTAACACGATATTTTAAGGCTGTATGTCTATGATTAAAACTTCCTTGCTGAGACATCAAAATATTTTCAAGAGAAATATTTTCTATAGTAACATCACCCTTTTTAATTCCATCTTGAATAATTATTTCTGATAAATTCGTCCTAGAAATTAACACATTAGTACCTCTCCCATCTTTATTAAAAGGATGAATCCATGCATCACCAATTGAAATATCTGCTAATTCAGTAGTTACATCATCGCAAAAATCGCAAGCATTAGCCTTAAACATTCCTGTACCCCACATATCACCTACCTCACGCATTTTTATTGTTTTTTCTTTACCGTCATCTTCATCAAGACAACCAAAAGAATAATCACTTGCGGTACTGTTTAAATCCTTTATTCTAAACTCTGGCTTACGTATGTTTTCAAGCTCAACATCAATTTTCCCTGATAAATATTCGGTAAAAAAACGGCTTTTAACACCGCCACAAATAATCCCAATTAAAAAAGGAATCTTCTCTCTAAGACTTGGATTTTTATGCTGAGCTAAACGAATAGCTTTAATAAAACAACCAACCCCTACAATTGCAACTTTGCCTTTTAATTCATTAATCTTTGGTAACACAGTAGCTAAAGTAACAGGGAAATATCTTGTTTTAGATGCATTCAATAATTCTTCTTTAGTACTAGCTATTGAATATTCATAATTTACTCCAACTTTTGTAGAGTCTTTTACTGAAAAAACATAATCAACAATATTTTCTTCCAATAGTTTAATAAAAACATAAGTGGCTAGTCCGCCAGAAGAAGAAGTTAATCTATATTGGTTTGAGTAACCTGCATAAATCCCTAAATATTTTCCGATTTTTGAATGATGTTTAGTCGCATCATTTAAATAAACATCTGCCAAATCATCTTCTGTAGTCACTTCCTTTTTAGGAATTGGGTTAAAAGGACATACATCCAGACAACCACCATCGGAATCACAAACTCCTGATATTTCTGGAATTAAAAAACCTTTATCATTCCATTTCATTTCTAGTGCATTTGATGGACATTGATAAACACAAACACCGCAGCCAATACATAAATCGTTTTTTACAACTAAGTCTATTACTTTTGGAATTTTAATCATTTAAGAAATTTTATTTTTTTATAAATATTTAAAACTAATAGGCGTTCATTTTCATTCAGTCCAAATAGAAATATAAAAACTAAATAGAAAATGAATGATAAAATTAGATTATACATGAAATGCATTTCAAAAAAGGTTAATAGTACATAACTAACAGCGACAACTCCAATAATTGGAATTATCTCTTTTCTAAACACAACGTTTACATATCTCTTTATAGATAATCCTAATTTTTCTTTTGCAAAAATTAACCTTAAAACACAAGCAATAAGTTCTATAAAAACAAAAGAAATTAACACAAAATACGAAGGAAATGAACCATATTTTATTAGAAGGTAAGCTATGGGTAAATTTAATAATAATACACTCCCAACAACTGCTTGATATAATTTTATATCTCCCGAAGCTTGCATGGCTGATTGCAAACCAATTGTTAATTGATTTGCCAAGCTTGCAAATAAAATTAAACGACAAAAAATCACTGTATTTACTGGCACTTCTTTTAGCCAAAATCCCAAAATAGATTCCATTTCAAATATTATAGGAATCGCAAATATTGAAAGTAAGAAAAAACCAAATTTACTTGCTATCATTGACAGTCTCAACATTCGCTCTCTATCATTTGCCCCTTCACTTTTCATAATTTGCGGGTTTAAAGCCCTAAGCATCGTATTTGAAAAAAACATCAATTGCGTACCAACCTGATTTGCAACACCATAAGCCGCATTTACAATTGTCCCGAAAAATATATTTAAAATTAAAGCAACCCCTTGATTTCTTCCCATTCCACACATTGCTCCAAATAAATTCCACCCTGCAAATGAGCCCAGTTCTTTTAAAAAAGTGATTTTTGGTTTTAACACTCCTTCTAAAGTACATTCCTCGTAATTTTTAAGGCAAAAAACTGCATATAAAATAAAACTAATTATTGTTATACTCGCTGTAAGCATTCCAAAAACAACTAATCTATCTGAAATGACGACATATAAAAGTAATGCCACACCAAGCTTAAGGAAAGTTTCTATTATATTAACTATTGCTACCCACAACATGTTTTCATGTGCAATTAATACACTATTAAAAGGGACAGAAACAATTGTAAAAAAAACTGTTAAGGACATATAGTGATAAATAATTTTAGCACTATCAATGCGATCGTATGGAATATTCAAAAAACCATTAAACAAGAAAAAGCCTAAAACCTCAAGAAAAACAACAACAATAAAACCAATAATAATATGAAGGAATAAACTATTCGTGAAAATTTCTTTTTGTTTTTGAATATCTCCACTTGAATGATAAAACGATAAATAGCGCTGAGTTGAAGTTGCCATTGCCGAATTAAGGAATGAAAGCATTAAAATAATTCCTGCCAACAAATTGAATATACCGTAATCGGAAGTACCAAGAGCGTCTAACACTAACCTTGTAGAATACAAGGTAATCCCCATAGTTAGTATCATTCTAGAATATAGAATGACAGTATTTAGGATTACTTTATTTGCCGGCTTCATTGTACTCTCTTTTGCAATCATTAAACTAGATTTGTTTTATGTTCTTTTTGCAAATAAAGGTTTTAAATAAAAATTTCCAAAAACAATACCTACCCCAATCATTCCTCCTAAAAAAGAATATATAACCAATATCATAATTCGCTTTGGCTTGTATTTTTCAATAGGAACCATTGCTGGTTCAAGAATTGTAAATACAGGAGTATCTTCTCTTACCTTAATGTATTGCGCTTCTAATTGCTTTGCTAATTGTGAATACACACTATATTGCAAATCGTATTCATCCTGAAGTAGTTCTAAAGTTGTTCCACCCAAAGCTGTGACAACATTTTTGTTACGATCTCTATACTTGGCTAATTTTTGCTGAGCATCTTTAAATTTCACTTCTGCCTCCGTATAACGCGAATTCATAAAATCTAATTGTTCTTTTGATTTTTGAACTTTAAAATCTATCAGGTATTTTTGCAATAATAGCTGTGTATTATACGCTAATTCAGCACTTGCAATTGGTTGAGGCATATTTGTTGATATAGTAACAAAACCGTCATTTTCATTTACTTCTAAAAAAACTTGATCTTTTAATCTTTCAATTAACTCATATTCATCTTCTGTAATTATTATTACTTGATTCTGAGAAGTGTTAAATTTTTCTTCTGAATAGCTAGTATTCTTACTCTTAAATATATTTCTTACCAGATTAGGTAATTTAATTGTATATTTCTTTACATAACCTATAAGACTTGGCCTATATATTAAGTCATAATAGTCATAAAAGCTTACCTTATCTTTTTCTCCATCAATTGTTAGTTTAGTTTTCAACAGCTCTCTTTGAAATGGAATACTACTCATTATCTGAGGATATAGGCTAGGAGGAATACCTGAATCCCCTCCAAGTCCGCCAATATTAAGGCCCGCCATTGCCGCTAACCCTCCTAAGCTCCCTTTAATTTCACTATCTGAAGATTGTGGAATAAATTTTGTGATTGATAAATATTCCTTTTCAGAAAATATAGCAACGAATAAACCAATCGCCATAAAAATTAGGGTGGTTTTTATAACTGTTTTACGACCTCCCCAGAGGGTTTTGGCGAGAGCTATCAAATCTATTTCATCTTCATCAGATGAATTCTGTTGTATTTTTGAATTTTGTTCAGTCATACTATAATACTTTTTATTTCCAAAGGAAACAGATTCCGAATCAAGTTCGGAATGACGTTCTTTATAATTTTACTTATTAACACGAGATTCCTAGCCAAGCTGAGAATGACGATAACTTCTAATTCTTAACGCATTCTAAAAACTACTAATTAACAAGCCTAAAGTTGATAGTGCAGTAGTAATTGCCAATACTTCGGTAATTGACACTTTTGATCTTTCTCCTTTATTTGGTACAACTACCATTGCTCCTGGCGCTAATTTTGGATAGGTTTTAAAAAACATGAAGTTCTTAGTAGCCTTGATATCTCCATTGGCATAAATCACATAGGATTTACTTTTTTTAGCTCTCAACGCATACCCTCCAGAAAAATTAACGTAATCTTTTAACGAATGTTTTTTATCGAAACGAATTAATGAAGGTGACAATACTTCGCCTCTAATAGAAACTGTTTGTTTTTCAGAAGGAATTGTTAATTTATCTCCTTCTTCTAAAATTAAATCGTGCTTAGAGCCTTTACCTCCAGAACTCATAATTTTGGAAAGATCTAAACCTATTTTCAATTCTTTTTCCAACACCTCTGCATTAGCTACAGAATCTTTAGCGGTTAACTGATCTAATAAGGTGATTTGAGAATTTTCAATAGCTTCACCAACTCTTCTTGATAAATATGCTCCTTCAATAAATGCATAAGGAGATAACCCGCCTGCAACATCTATCAAATCCGAAACTCGTTCATTCTTATTCACTATAGCGTAACTACCCGGATAACTAACCTCCCCAAGTACTGTTACATTTTTTTGAGTTGTGTACCCTCTTAAATAACGTACAGATACTCTATCAAAAGGTTCTAAATAAAAGTCTTTATTCTCATCGATCAATAAATTATTTGAACCAGAACGTTTGATTGATTTACTAATTGTTTCAAAACGATCATCATTAACTCTTCTAAAAACATCAATCACAGTGGCATCAGCTCCTTCTTTAAAACCTCCAGACATGGCGATTAAATCTTCTAAATGCATCTGATCCATAAACACAACAGTTTGTGGATTATTAATAGCTCCGTCAATTGAAACTGTGTAATCCTCCTTTAAACTTGCTGCGCTAAAAATTTGGATACTATCTTCTCTTTTCAATACAACATTTGAAGTTTTATCTAATATTTCAGACACTGAAAACGAAACAATTTCTTTTTTTACATCATCAATAGTTCTATAAATCAATCCTCGATCTAAAAAAGCATCTTTTGTTACTCCATCTGCTTTTTGCAACAAGTCTAATAAAGTAAGTTCTTTTGTTAATTCATAAGTTCCTGGTCTATATATTGCGCCTTCTAATTGAACTCTATTTTCATATCGGTCTAGAATTGTACCAATGGTTAATTCATCACCATCCTTCAATAAAAAATTTGGTTGTTCTTTAAAAACAATTTCATTGACTTCTTTTTGTGAGCCATTTACACGCTCAACAATAATACGGTCTTGATAAGCATCAGCTGTAAATCCACTAAAATATTTAGCTAAGTCTGAAATAGTTTCTCCTTGCTTTAACTCATACAAACCTGGTCGTTTTACATTCCCTGAAACTGTAACAATGTTTTCATAAGGCTTTACAATAATAATATCTTGATCTCTTAATAAAATGTTCCCTTCTTCAGAACCATTTATTAAATAATTATAAATATCGAACTCTTTTAAATGCTTACCTCCTCTTATAACTTGTATACTTCTAAAAGTACCATTTTCTGTAGGTCCTCCAGCAGCATATAAAGCATTTAAAACAGATGAAAGTCCGCTTAACGAATAGGTGCCAGGCACTTTAACTTCCCCAATAATATTTACTTGAACGGTACGCACATTTACCAAAGATATATCGGCATGTACTTTTTCATAACTATCACTTGAAGCAGTAATACCGCTATAAATTTTTTGTAAATAAGAAATTATTTTTGCTTTGGCTTTTTCAACAGACAAGCCACTTACATAGATAGGACCAATACTTTCAATTTTAATAGCCCCTTCGCGATTTACTTGTTTGATGTAATTGTTTTCTGCAGCTCCCCAAATATCAATCAATAGTTCGTCTCCAGGTCCTAACTCATAGGTACTTGGAGTTGCCATATTTAAATTGGGTGTGAATGAAATATTTGGATTGCTAAAAAAATCATAACCGAATAAATCATTTTTTTCAGAAGGTTCCTCAGCCCCTCCCAATAAACCAAATGTCTCAGTGCTTGAAATTTCACTAGCATCTGTTGTCTCAGTATCTGTTGAAGAAGTATCTTTAAAACGTAAAGCACTAATACGCTGCTTTAATTTTGAAATTTGACTTGCAGGCATTCCTTTTGCCTTTGCCATTACTTCCAACTGATTTAAAGTATAACCTTCTGCCTGTGCTTTATTCCAATATGTTTCAATTTGCTCATCAGACAATTCATCAATATTGATGCTTGCCATTTGAGCTTGACTTACGTTTTGGGCTATTGTTAATTGCGTTGTAAAAATAAAGATGAGCATGAAACATGCCCTCATCCAGTATCTCATAGTTGTGTTGAATTAATTTTTGCGACAAATATAGAACTATTTATCACAAATACCCTAATTAATTACTATTAACAAGCTTCCATTTTATCTATGAAAATATTTATTTTTTACTTTCTTTGACAGCTATTTCTTTGCGTAAACCACTGCTTGAAAAACGATGATCACGACCGTTATAATACAATTCAATTCCTTTTTCAATACAGTATGCTTTCCCTGTAAAATCTTTAAATTCGTATTCATCACCTACAATACGCACATCAATTTTAAAGGATTTTAAAATATCTTCCAAATCTTGCTCCATCGTATAAGGAACAATTTCATCAACAAATTTACAGCCTTTCAACTGAATATAACGTTCTACTACAGTTTGTATCGGCTTATTTTTTTCTGGGCGGTTAATCGTTGGATCCGTTTGTAACCCGCAAATTAAATAATCGCATTGACTTTTTGCTTCTTCTAACATTTTAATATGACCTGCATGCAATAGGTCAAAAGTACTAAAGGTAATTCCTATTTTCATTTTTTATAATATTCTTTAATATTAAACATATAATTCTAAAGTTTAAAACTTAGATGGAAAAGATCTCGCATCAAGTGCGAGATGACAGTTAGTAATAGTATGCTATACAATAAATAATACTAACCGTCACATCACCCTCAGTTTGACTTAGAATCTTTTTTTGATTTAAAAAAAATCGAAGTTTCTAATTAAATAATCTCGTATAAAGTGCGAAATGCTTATAAACTATATAAATAAACTTATACTTTAAAGCAACGATTCAAAATAAGCAATGGTTTTACTCAAGCCTTCTTGTAATTCAATCTTTGGTTCCCAGCCGTTTAATTTTTCTTTTGCTAAAGAAATATCTGGTTGACGTTGTTTAGGGTCATCTTGTGGCAATGGTAAATGAATAATCTTTGACTTTGAATTCGTTAAACCAATCACAGCTTGAGCTAATTCTAACATTGTAAATTCATTTGGGTTTCCTAAGTTTACGGGACCTAAAAATGATGGATCTGAATGCATCATACGCACCATTCCCTCTACTAAATCATCAACATATTGAAATGAACGCGTTTGTAATCCGTCTCCGAATATTGTAATATCTTCACCTTTTAAAGCCTGCACAATAAAATTAGAAACCACTCTTCCGTCAGAAGGATTCATATTTGGGCCATAGGTATTGAAAATTCTTATAATTTTAATTGCTACCTTATTTTGAATGTGGTAATCCATAAATAATGTTTCAGCGCAACGCTTCCCCTCATCATAACAAGAACGAATTCCTATTGGATTTACATGACCCCAATAACTCTCTGGCTGTGGGTGCACTGCAGGATCTCCATAAACTTCACTGGTACTTGCTTGTAAAATTTTAGCTCCAACACGCTTCGCTAAACCTAAAGTATTTATAGCACCCATTACGGATGTTTTTATGGTTTTAATTGGATTGTGTTGATAATGAACTGGTGAAGCAGGACAGGCTAAATTGTATATTTCATCTACTTCTGCATAGTACGATTCTGTAACATCATGACGTACCATTTCAAAATAAGGATTATCTAACAACTTAATAATATTCTTTTTAGCTCCTGTAAAATAATTATCTAAACAAATAACTTCATTTCCTTCATTTAATAAGCGTTCGCACAAATGAGATCCAACAAAACCAGCACCTCCTGTAATTAATATTCTTTTCATATGATTGTTTTTGTATTCATTAAATACTTTTAAACCTTTTCTGAATTAAATTCGACTATTCTTTTCCTATTTGGAAATATTCGAATCCGTTTTCGTCTAATTTAAAAATATTGTACTGGTTTCTTCCATCAAATATGATTGGATTCTTTAATTGCGCTTTAATTTCTTCAAAATCTGGAGAACGGAATTCTTTCCATTCTGTCAATAAAATCAATGCATCTGCATTTTGAAGTACTTCATATTTTGAAGTACAATAAGTAATATTTTCAACATCTTTTAAATAACATTCCTTTGCTTCTTCAATAGCTTTTGGATCAAAAGCCTGAATTTTAGCACCTCTTTTTACCAACTCATTAATCACATAAATTGCAGGCGACTCTCTCATATCATCAGTTCCCGGCTTGAATGCCAATCCCCAAATACCAAAAGTTTTACCTGTTAAATCTTCTCCAAAACGTTTTACTACTTTTTGTGCAATCACCAATTTTTGTGCATCATTTACATCTTCAACTGAAGTGATTAATTTTGCTTCATATCCATATTCTTCTGCAATTTTCTTTAAGGCTTTTACATCTTTTGGAAAACAAGAACCACCATAACCAGCTCCGGGATAAATAAAACTATAGCCAATACGAGAATCAGAACCAATTCCTACTCTAACCTTATTTGCATCTGCACCTACCTTTTCACAAATATTTGCAATTTCGTTCATAAATGAAATCTTTGTTGCCAACATTGCATTTGCGGCATATTTAGTCATTTCCGCAGAGCGTATATCCATTGCAATTAAACAATCATGCGACATAAAAAATGGATTGTACAATTGCTTCATTTTATCAATTGCATAATCTGTATCAGCACCAATAACCACACGGTCTGGTTTCATAAAATCGTTAATTGCAGCACCTTCTTTTAAAAATTCCGGATTAGAAACCACATCAAAATCTAAAGAAGAATCTCTTTTATCTAATGCTGTTTGAATGGTTGCTTTAACTTTATCTGCTGTTCCAACAGGTACTGTAGACTTATCAACCACAACAATACGTTGCTGCATCGTTTCTCCTATCGATTTTGCTACTGCTAACACATATTGTAAATCTGCAGAACCATCATCTCCCATTGGAGTACCAACTGCAATAAACACAATAGCGGCACCTTTAATAGCCTCTCCTAAATTAGTAGTGAAAAATAAATTCCCTGCTTTTACATTTTTAAGAATCATGGGTTCCAATCCTGGTTCGTAAATTGGGATGATTCCATTTTTAAGTTTTTCAATTTTTCTTTCATCAATATCTACACAGGTAACTTTATTCCCCATTTCAGAAAAACAAGTTCCTGACACTAAACCAACGTATCCTGAGCCAATAACTACTACTTTCATATATTATTTTTTATTTAAAGATGGTATATCTTTAGGGTTTAACAAAAATGTTTAAAACAAATATAACGAAACTTTTAAGTGGAACCCTTCTAAATTAACCGAATATTGAAAGAAATTCACTTTTCATTTGATTATTTCATTCAAACTCACTCCATATTAATGCTCAAGTTTTACTTATCGAACAAATAAAAACCAAAAGTCTAACATTTCAAGGATATGAAACTGAAAAGGTTATCTGTTCACTAAAAATTCAATGCAACTATAATTTACTTTTTATCACCTCCATTATTTTTGAAACAGCAACATCAGGTGAATCTGACGGTGTTTTAATTTCAATAGTTGGGTTTACAGGCGCTTCATAAACTGAATTAATTCCTGTAAAATTTTTAATTTCACCTGCTCGTGCTTTTTTGTACAATCCCTTTACATCGCGTTGTTCACAAATTTCCAAAGAAGTATTTACAAAAACTTCAATATAATTCTCGGCGCCTACTAACTCTTTGATTTCTTCGCGTGTTTTTATGTAAGGAGAAATAAATGCAGCAATGGCTACCACTCCAGCATCAACAAATAATTTTGCGACCTCAGCTGCACGACGTAAATTTTCGTTCCTATCGTCTTTTGAAAAGGTTAAGTTCTTATTGAGTCCGCTTCGTAAATTATCACCATCTAACGAATACGTATGCACGTTTAATTCGTGTAATTTTTTTTCTAATAAATTAGCTATGGTAGATTTTCCCGAACCTGACAAACCTGTAAACCAAACTAAAAAGGACTTGTGTTTGTTTAATTTTTCGCGATCTAATCTGTTTATTGCATACTCGTGTTTAACAATATATACTGGATTCATTTTTATTGCACTTTAAAATATGGATTTAATAAATTTTGTTTATTATATTGTAATTCTTCTTTACCAGTTGCTTGCATAACTTTTAAGCCAACAGCATTGCAAATAGCGTGACCTGCAGCCGTATCCCACTCCATTGTAGGTGCAAATCTTGGATATACTTGAGCTTTACCTTCAGCAAGCAAACAAAATTTTAACGAACTTCCTTTAGCAACTATTTCAACTTTTTTTTCTGCTGCTTTAATGCTTTCAATAAAAGCGGTAGTTTCTGCACTATTATGAGAACGACTTCCTACAACTTTTATAATACTGCTATTTTTTGATGGGTGAATTTCATCCGCTACATTCATTAGATTTTCTTCTGAAAAATAATGTTGTTGCAAAACTGTTTTATAACTTTTTTGCGCTTCAACCAAACTATAATACAAAGTTTTAGTTACAGGTACATAAATAACGCCAAGTACAGGTTTATTTTTATGAATTAAAGCAATATTTACGGTGAATTCACCATTTCGTTTTACAAATTCTTTAGTTCCATCTAAAGGATCAACAATCCAACAGGTTTCCCAATTTTTACGTTCCAAAAAATCAACTTGCTTGTTCTCTTCACTTATAATTGGAATGTCAGTCTTGATTAAGTATGCATTGATGACCGAATTTGCATTTTGATCTGCAATTGTAATGGGCGAATTGTCTGATTTTAATTCAACCTTAAAATCCTCAGTATACACTTTCATAATTTCAATACCAGCTTCAATGGCTGCCTTTATTGCAATGGCAAGTAATTTTTTCATAATCATATTTCTGAATAAAAATAAGTTATTTACTCCTTATGAGTTTTAATAAAATCTCATCAATTCTTATCGAAGAACAAATATTAAAATCACTTGAACTAACGTTGTACTATTATAAAATATACAACAAACTTACTTAATTAAATATACTATTTTTCTTTCAGTAAATAAAAAGATCGTCCCTGTAAATTTTATGTTCTTTTTTTACCTTCAAGCAGCATATTTACTTTTTACTGGTAAAATAACATTTAAATACAGCACATTTATGGTAATTTAGCACAGTTTATTTTCAATGTAAAAAATTAATTTTGTGGCTTATAAATCATTAATAAAACACTTATGAGTAGCGAATACAGTACATGGCATCATCCTTATAAAATTGCCAAAGAATACAAAAAAAAGGCAGCTTATTTTAGCATGGAATTCGGAATTCACCAAGCCTTAAAAATTTATTCAGGAGGTCTTGGCTTTTTAGCCGGTTCTCATATGCGTTCAGCATTTGAATTGAAACAAAATATGATTGGTATTGGTATGCTTTGGAAATATGGATATTATGACCAAGCTAGAAACGAAGATCAAACTTTGCGTACCGATTTTATTGAAAAAACATATAATTTTTTAGAAGATACAGGTATTGAGGTTGAAGTGCCTTTACATGACAACCCAGGAGTAAAAGTCCGTGCCTACGTTTTAAAACCTGAAATATTTGGCTGTGTACCAATGTATTTATTAAGTACAGATGTTGAAGGAAATGACCATTTATCAAGAACAATTACCAATCACTTATACGATTCTAATGAACTTACGCGTGTTTCGCAAAGTATTATTTTAGGTATTGGTGGTGCAAAAGTAGTTGAAGCTTTAGGTGGTGCAGATATGTATCATTTAAATGAAGGTCACGCATTACCTGCATTTTATTACTTACGCGATCAGGGTGTAAAAAAAGAACAAATGGCATTTACTACTCATACACCTGAAAAAGCAGGAAATGAGGAACGTGACGGTCGTCATTTAAATCGTTGTGGTTTCTTCGGAAGAACTTTATCTGAAGAAGAATTAAGAAAAGAAATGGT
Organism: Lutibacter agarilyticus; assembly: GCF_900188235.1. Taxonomy (GTDB): domain Bacteria; phylum Bacteroidota; class Bacteroidia; order Flavobacteriales; family Flavobacteriaceae; genus Lutibacter; species Lutibacter agarilyticus. The sequence goes on from NZ_FZNT01000004.1 coordinate 28,216, forward strand.
GAATGACGGAATGATTAATTACACGGTTTCAGCTTTAAGAATGGCTAATAAATCAAATGCCGTTTCTAAACTACACGCCGTTGTTTCTAATGATATGTGGAAAGATTTTGATGGTGTTTCAGAAATAATTCCAATTACCAATGCTCAAAATCAGACTTTTTGGCAAGACAATGATATTAAAAAAGCTTGGAAAAAGAAAAATGTAAAAGCTTACAAAAAAAGAAAGTCAGAGTTGAAATCTGAACTTTTTGATGAAGTATTGAATCAGACTGAAAAGATTTTTGACCCTAATGTATTAACTGTTGTTTGGGCAAGACGTTTTGCTGGGTACAAAAGAGCTGATATGTTGTTGTACGATTTAGAACGTTTTGAAAAATTAATTTCAAACTCTAAATATCCAATACAAATTATTTGGGCTGGAAAACCATATCCAAAAGATTATCACGCGATTGAAACATTTAATCATTTGATTAATTTTTCAAAAAAATCTAAAAACTTAGCGGTGTTGGTTGGTTATGAAATGGATTTATCTCGTAAGTTAAAACTAGGTTCTGATGTTTGGCTAAACACGCCTAGAATAACTCGTGAAGCTTCTGGAACTAGTGGTATGACTGCTGCTATGAATGGTTCTGTAAATGTTTCTATTAATGATGGGTGGATTCCTGAATTTCAAAAGAATGGCGAAAATTGTTTTGTTTTACCTGAATTAGATTATAAACTACCTGTTTGGGAACAAGACGAAAAAGATTGCGCTAATTTATTTGATATTTTAGAAAACGAAGTATTACCAACGTATTACGACGCTCCAAAAAAATGGCAACAAGTAGTATGGAACGGCATTGATGATGTACTTCCTGAATTTGGAAGTCATAGAATGGCAGATCAATATTATAAAGAATTGTATAAGTAATTTAGTTATCAAAAGAGATTCTTTAAAACTATTAAAACCTAACAGATTTAAAATTTGTTAGGTTTTTTTTATGCGATAGAAACTATAAAAAATACAATATTGAACCTTTATAAAGGTCTTAACTAAATTAACTTAGACAAGCTCAGTTTGACAAAATAAATCATAAAAATTACATACAATATCATATTGAGCCTCTCGAAAAACCTTGAAACAACACTAATTAATAGCAACTTATAAAAGTCTGTTTGATATTCCCAAACCTATCAGGTTTCAGAAACCTGTTAGGTCTATTTTTTAAAAACTATAACGTTTCTTTCAACCATTTAAAAAATTCACGCTGCCACACAATACTATTTTGCGGATTTAACACCCAATGATTTTCTTCTGGAAAATATAGTAATCTACTTTTTATTCCTTGTAATTGTGCTGCCTGAAAAGCTTCTAACCCTTGCCCAATTGGGACTCTATAATCTTTTCCCCCTTGAATAATTAAAATGGGTGTATTCCATTTTGAAACAAAATTTGCAGGATTGAATTGTTCGAATGTTTTTTGAGCAGCAGCATTACTTGTATCCCAATACGGACCTCCTAAATCCCAATTCACAAAAAACAACTCTTCCGTAGTTCCATACATACTTCTCAAGTTAAACATTCCGTCGTGTGCTATAAAACTCTTAAAACGATTGTTGTGAATGGCGGCTAAATAAAATACAGAGAAACCTCCATAACTTGCTCCTACTGCTCCTAACCTATTAGTATCAACATATTCTTCCTTTGAAATATCATCAATAGCTGCTAAATAATCTTTCATATTTTGCCCACCATAATCTTTACTAATTTGTTCATTCCATTCCACACCGTGCCCTGGCATTCCTCGTCTATTTGGTGCAATTACTATATACCCGTGTGCCGCCATAATTTGAAAATTCCAACGGAAAGAATAAAACTGACTCAATGCTCCTTGCGGACCACCTTGACAATACAATAAGGTTGGGTATTTTTTTGAAGGATCAAAATTTGGAGGGTAAATAACCCACGAAACCATTTCTTTTCCATCAGTAGTCGTTACCATTCTTTTTTCAACTGTACTCAATTCAATACTATTGTAAACTTCATCATTAACGTGTGTTAATTGTTTTAGCTCACCACTTTTAAGATGGTAAGTGTATAACTCAACGGCGTGATTCATATCTCTACGATTTACAACCAACGTGTTTTTTGCCTGACCAACAATACCACTGACATCAAACTGACCATTTGTAAGTTGTTTTGGTACTTTATTTTTAGTTGAAATCTCAATTTCAAACAATTGTACAGTTCCATCAACTGGAGCTATAAAATAAATAGCATTTCCTTTTTCATTCCACACAAAACTATTTACAGTTCCGTCCCATCCTTCAGTTAAATTTACCTGAACTCCGTCTATGTCTACAATAATATCATTTTTATCAGCCTCATATCCATCACGTTTCATTTGCAACCACGCCAATTGTCCTTTTGAAGAAAAAGAGGGCTGTGTGTCGTATCCCTTATTATCAGGCGTTAAATTAACTGTTTTTTTGGTTACCAAATTGTATTCATAAATATTTGTATTTGTACTTGTAGCATACGCTGTACCACTTAATTTTTTAGATACATATAAAATACTTTTTCCGTCTGGGCCCCAACAATAATCTTCAGAACCACCAAAAGGTTTTTGCGGACTATCATAAGGTTCGTTTGGCATAATATCAATTAATTCATAATCTGACGCATTTACAGCACCATAAAACACATGATTAAAAGTTCCGTCAGACCAAGTATCCCAATGGCGATAATTTAAAGCATTGTATATTTTAACATTTGATTTTGGGACATCATTATGTACATCAACACCTAATACATTTTCTAACTTTACTTCTTTTGAAGTTAATTTAAAACTACCATCAGGAGAAATATTAGTATCAACTAACAAGTTACTAACATCTTTAATTTCAGTTGGTGAACCTCCTTCTAAAGGAATACTAAATGTTTTTTTAGTAGTTGTATCGGTTTTTAAATTATAGGTTGAAACTGTGTAAATCACATTTTTGGTATCTTTAGTAATTCCTTTTCCAGAAACCTTTCCTAGCTGAACCAATAGTTCAGGCGTCATCATTTTTTGAGCGGTCATTTGATTGATTGTAAGTACGAATAAAAAGAATAATAGTATGCTACGCATCATTTTTAATTTAAATTATTAAGCCTTGCAAATTTATTAATTTATACTGCAAGAAATACATCTTAAATTTGAAATTAGTAATAGTATTGTTGCATATACAAACATTTGAAGCTAAAAAAAGGCGTTAAAATAAATTTCAACGCCTTTATAAAATTGTTATTACGAATTGATTAGTTAATCAATTCAAAAGATTGTTTTGCTATTTCTACTTCTTCATTTGTAGGAATAATTAAAACTTTCACTTTAGAAGTTGCTGTTTGAACTTCAAGAATTTCACTAGCTCTAGTATCGTTCTTTTCTTCATCAAGTTGAATTCCTAAAAAGTCTGTATTTTCGCAAATCAATTTACGTATCACATCAGAGTTTTCTCCAATTCCGGCAGTAAATACAATCGCATCTAATCCGTTCAAAATAGCGGCATAACTACCTAAATATTTCTTTATTCTGTATGCAACCATGTTTAAAGCAACCTGACATTTTTCATCTCCTGCTGCAGCTTCAGCCTCAATGTCTCTATAATCAGATAAACCATCAGTTAACCCAACCATACCACTTTCTTTTTGTAGCATGTTGTTCACTTCATTTAGTTCATATCCTAAGTTATTTACTAAATGAAAAATAATTGACTGATCAATATCTCCACTTCTACCTCCCATAATTAAACCAGCAACTGGCCCAAATCCTAATGAAGTATCTATACTTTTCCCGTCTTTAATAGCTGTCATACTACAACCACCACCTAAATGAATGGTGACAATTTTTGAAGCGTTTTCAGCACCTAAATACTGAATAGCTTGTTCAGCTACATATTTATGACTTGTTCCGTGGAAACCATATCTACGAATTTTATACTCGTCTAAAAACTTATTTGGAATCGCATATTTATAAGCTTCAACAGGCATTGTTTGATGAAATGCTGTATCAAAAACTGCTACTTGTTTTGCTTCAGGGAAAATTTCTTCAGCAACAATAATTCCTTCGTAATTTGCAGGGTTATGCAATGGTGCTAAAGAAAATAATTCTTTAATTTTTTCCTTCACTACATCATTAATTACAACTGTTTCAGAAAATGTACTTCCACCGTGAACAACTCTGTGCCCAACTGCACCAATTTCTGAAGTTGATTTAATTACTCCTACTTTTTCATCAAGTAAAAACTTGACTACTTTTTCTAAACCTGTTTTATGGTCAGAAATTCTACAAACCTTTTCAATTTTCTCAGTTTGAGATTTGTATTTAATTTTTGGATTATTTAATCCAATTCGTTCAACTAAACCTGAACAAATCACCTCTTCAGAAGGCATATTAAATAATTGATATTTAATAGATGAACTTCCTGAATTAATTACTAAAATTTTCATTATATTCCTTGTGCTTGTATTGCTGTTAAAATAACTGTGTTAAAAATATCGTCTATGGTACAACCTCTACTTAAGTCGTTTACAGGTTTGTTCAACCCTTGTAACATTGGCCCTATAGCTAAGGCTCCTGTTTCACGCTGAACTGCTTTATAAGTATTATTTCCAGTATTTAAATCAGGAAAAATTAATACATTTGCTTGTCCGGCAACTTCTGAATCTGGCAGTTTACTTTTACCAACTGTACTATCTACAGCAGCATCGTATTGTATTGGCCCTTCAACTTTTAAGTCTGGTCGTTTTTCTTTTACTATTTCGGTTGCTCTTCTTACAATATCAACATCAGCTCCTTTTCCTGAAGAACCTGAAGAGTAAGATAGCATTGCTATTTTTGGATCCATTCCAAAGTTAATACTTGAATCTGCAGAAGAAATAGCAATTTCAGCCAATTGTTCTGAATTTGGATTAGGATTGATAGCACAATCTCCAAATACTGAAACACGATCATCTAAACACATAAAGAAAATAGATGAAACAACTGAAACGCCTGGTTTTGTTTTTACAAACTGCAAAGCAGGTAAAATAGTATGTTGTGTTGTATGTGCAGCTCCAGAAACCATTCCGTCAGCCAAGCCTTTATGCACCATCATTGTACCAAAATACGAAACATCAGCCATTAAATCCATAGCCATATCAATGGTCATTCCTTTCTTTTCTCTTATTTTAAATAAGGTTTCTGCAAAGTCTTCGTAATGTTCAGAATCAATAGGATTTACAATATTTAATTTTTCGATATCAACATTCAATCCTAAACGAGCAATTGCTTCAGCAATTTTATCATATTCACCTAATACTGTTAAATCTACAATATCTGTTTCAACTAATCGTGCAGCTGCAGTAATAATTCTATCGTCAGACCCTTCTGGCAATACAATGTGTTTACGTTCAGTTTTAGCACGTTTCACTAAATTGTATTGGAACATTCTTGGTGTAAGCCCATCATTTTTAAATGCAACTAATTTTTCAGTTAACTGCTCTAGTTCAACATATTTTTCAAATGTATTTATTGACTTTATAATTTTCTGCTTATTGTCAGCATACATATGTGAACGTACTGAACCAATTTTGTTAGCTGTACCAAAAGTGCCTTGCTTTACTGAAAGTATTGGAATAATTTGAGATAACCCTTCTATTAACTTAACAATAGGTTCTTCTGGTATAATTCCTCCTGTTAAAACAATTCCTGCTACAGATGGATAATTAGACGAAATATTTGCTTGAAGCGCTCCTAAAATAATATCGGCTCTATCACCTGGGGTAATAATTAAGTTATCGTTTTTTAAATGTGTTAAGTAATTTCTTAACTGCATTGCTCCAACCGTAAAGCTATCTGTTTGATTGTTGATATGCTCTTCTCCAAATAATATTTTGGCATCAATAGCGTCTGCAATTTCTTTAACTGTTGGATTTTTTAATTGAGCTATTAAAGGAATTACACTTACAAAAACATCTGCAGGTAAATTTGCTTCTAATTCCTTTTTTGCAATTTCAATATTCGCTTCTTGAACTTTATTAGCAATTACAGCCAACACTTCAACTTCTTTTTCTTTGAAAGAATCATACGCCAAGTGCAAACCTTCTGTAAAATCGTCTAATGTTTTATCAACACCACTTGAAACGATAATTGCAGGTATCCCTAAATTTTTTGCTATTTCGATATTTGCATCCAATTCAATAGCACTTCCTTCCCCTGAAAAATCAGAACCTTCAACTAACACAAAATCATTTTTTTCTTCTAAGGCCTTGTATTTTTCAATTATGGTATCAAAAATCTCACCTTCTTTTCCTTTATTACGCTTACTAATAAATTCTTTACGCGTACAAGCAAAAGCATCATTTGGATCGATATCTAATTGAAAATGAGAAATTATTGTTTGAATGTGATTGTCATGTCCACCTTTTGTCACATCATCAATAATCGGCCTAAAATATCCTACTTTAGCTGTTTTACCAAGTAACATACTCATTAACCCTAAAGCAACAATTGATTTACCACTATCGGCCTCGCTTGTTGCAATATATATAGCTTTATTCATTTATATATTTTTTTTGCAAATATAACCACAAATAATTGGTCAACCAGTTTTTTGCTATTATTTTTTGGTGATATATGTCACGTTTTTAGATAATTTCGCATTAAATTAAGATTTATAAAATATAAGTACCTTTGATTTACCAATCTATTTATCTATGACAACCTTATTTACTCATATAAAAGAACTTATTCAAGTTGAAGAATATCCAAATAAAATGGTTTCTGGAGCTGAAATGAAACTGCTTCCGACCATTAAAAATGCTTTTCTTTTAATTGAAAATAATACCATAAAAAAATTCGGTAAAATGAAGGATTTACCAACTATTAAAGTCGATAAATCTATGAACCTTGAAGGCAAAATGATATTACCAACTTGGTGTGATAGCCACACTCATATAGTTTATGCGGGAAATAGAGAACAAGAATTTATTGACAGAATTAATGGTTTATCTTATGAAGAAATAGCACAAAAAGGTGGTGGAATTTTAAATTCAGCACATCAATTACAGCTAATTTCTGAAGAGGAATTGTACCAGCAATCTTCCAAGCGTTTGGAAGAAATCATGAAATTAGGTACAGGAGCTGTTGAAATTAAATCTGGCTATGGTTTAACCAAAGAAGCTGAACTAAAAATGCTACGAGTGATAAAAAAATTAAATAAAAATTACCCTATTGCTATTAAAGCTACTTACTTGGGTGCACATGCAGTACCCGTTGATTATAAAAACAATAAAAAAGGCTATTTAGATCTAGTTATAAATGAAATACTTCCTTCAGTTGCCAAAGAAAATTTAGCTGATTTTATTGATGTTTTTTGTGAAAAAGGCTATTTTACTGTTGAAGATGCCGAGCGTTTACTAAAAGCAGGTGAAAAATATGGATTGATTCCTAAAATTCATGTGAATCAATTTCATGCTATTGGCGGTGTACAAGCTGGTGTAAAATTTAAAGCACTTTCTGTAGATCATTTAGAAGAAATGAGAACCGAAGACATTGAAAGCTTAAAAGATTCGCAAACAATGCCCGTTGCCTTACCTTCTTGTTCTTATTTTTTAGGAATTCCATACACTCCTGCTCGAAAAATGATAGACGCCGGACTACCATTAGCACTTGCCTCGGACTATAATCCAGGTTCTACACCTTCTGGAAATATGAATTTTGTAATTTCTACTGCATGCATTAAAATGAAAATGACTCCCGAAGAAGCCATAAACGCTGCAACCATAAATGGTGCTTATGCAATGAATTTAGAAAAAACACACGGTAGTATTTGTAAAGGTAAAAAAGCTAACTTTATAATTACAGAACAAATCCCTAGTTATGGTTTTATTCCCTATTCATTTGGAAATCATAAAATTGAAGCTGTTTATTTAGAAGGAAACCCTATTTAACTTTTCTTTATTTTTTTAAAGATATTCTTAATCCAAGATTGCTTGTCATTTTCATGATAAGCATTGGAATATTTAGCGTAGCCGTAGCCATAACCGTAGCCATAACCATATTTAGTTTTTACTTTAAAATCATTTAAAACAATACTAATATTGGTAATTTCTTCTTTTGAATGCTTTTCATTGATTAATTTTAACATCCCCTTTTCAGAATAATTTTGACGTACCACATAAATAGTAGCATCTGTATATTTTATCAATTCAATAGCGTCACTTACCAAACCTATTGGAGGTGTATCTAAAATAATATAATCATATTCTGCTTTTAGTTGGTTTATCAATTCATCCATATCATTACTTATTAATAGTTCTGACGGGTTTGGAGGAATAGGTCCAGACGGAATAACATCTAAATTTGAAATTTTTGTCTTATAAATAATCTCTGAGCGATTTTTTTCGCCAATTAAATAATTTACAACACCTGTTTCATTCGAAAGTTCAAAATCTTCTACAATTTTTGGTTTTCTTAAATCTAACCCCACAAGAATCGTTTTCTTTCCACCTAAAGCAAACACCGATGCCATATTGATAGAAACAAATGTTTTTCCTTCTCCACTTATAGATGAGGTAACTAAAATTGTTTTCGACTTATCTTTAGCTTCTCTGTGAAATAAAAACTGAATATTTGAACGTAACGCACGTATAGATTCTGCAACTGATGATTTTGGCTTTAGAAACACTGCTAAATTATTTTCAGCAGTACTTTTACCAACAACTCCTAAAATTGGAATAGGAGAAATGCGTTCAATTTCTTCAACCGTATGAATTTTACTATCCAAAATTTCAATAGCAACTATTACAAATAATGGTAATATAATTCCTAATAATAAAGCTATCATATAGTTGAACTGAATTCTTGGCAAAATAGCTCCTTGCCCTGTATCTTTTGCTGAATCTAGTACTGTAATATCTGAAACACTTGCTGCAATTGCAATATCAGCTTCGTATCTTTTTTGCATTAAAAACACAAAATTTGATTCTGTTAAAGAATACTTACGTTCAAAATTTAATAATTTTTGTTCTTTGTTTGGTAATTTATCTAACTCGTAATTGTAACTATTTAACCTTTTTTTACTGTTGTTTAAACTTATAAGTGTTGTATTTTTTAAGGAAGATAAATTTTCTAATAAAACGCCACGTGCAGTATCAATTTCATCGTTTTTTAATTTTAATGAAGGATGGTTGGCTGTAACCTCTGTTACTAATTTATTTTTTTCAATAGACAAACGCGTTAATTCGCCCATCATAGTAGCTATAGAAGCATCTTCAATATTAATAATTGCAGGTGCAGGAATCTTCTCGTAATTAGATGTAGTTTCTATGTAGTTTTCTAAATTTTCAAAATAAACGATTCTATCTGTCAGCTGCTTTTGCATTTCATCTAAACCTGTAGTTCTAGAAAAAATTAACCCGCCTTGTGCGGATAAATCATAAATATCATTTTCTTGTTTAAACTTGCCAATATTAGCTTCAATCAATTTTAAACTATCAGAAGTATTTTTAAATTGAGCATCAATAAATGCTTTAGTACTTCGAGCATAATTTGTTTTTTGCTCTAATTCATCTTCTGCTAAAACCTGAATGGTGGTGTTTAAATAATCCACAATACGATTTTTATTTGCCCCGGTTAACGATAATTGAATTAACGAGGTTCCAGACAAACCACTTGCTCTTACATTTTGATACTTACTAGTAACCTGATTTATAGCGTTTAATTTCACATAATAAGAACTCCCTTTTATGGAATTTATAGAGTCAGTTTTTAAAACCTGCGCTTTTAAAAATGGTAAATTTATATACTCATCAACTGTAAAAGTTTTAGTTATTTTTGGTTCTTCAACAGCTAATGTTTTTTTTGTTTCATCTTTATAATTCATTAAATTATAAGACGTATTTTCACCAAAATCAACTGAAATTGTAAAAGTATTTTCTTCAATAAAATCAATTTTTATAAGTGTGTTTAATAATTGATATTGGTTGGGCTGTAGAATAAATTTAAAAGGTGTTTTTCCGTAAACATCTTCTTTTCTAAATTGCCCTTCTTTTAAATAATCAATATAAAAGTTCAATCTTTTAATTACTTTTTCATTATGTGAACGCGAGGTCAATGCTTTCCTAATAGATTCTACCTTATCACTTACCCCACCCCAATTAAATGCAATATTTGTTCCTGTTGAAAAAAGTGGGTTTTGTTTTTCCTTTACCGCAATTGTTGAAGATAAACCATACAATTTTGGCGCTGAAATATTGTAGTAATAGGCAATTCCTAAAGCTATTACCACAGACAATACAAACCATTTCCAATTTGCTAAAACCCTAAAAATATAGTCTTTAATATCTGAAATATGTTCTTTCGGGTTTTGGATGAATTTAAATTGATTTTCCATACACTACTATAAAGTATTAATCAATAAAATGGTGGTAGTTACAAACGAAAATACCGTTACTAGTGTTGTAAACGTTTGGAATCCTGTTGCTCCAAATCCCCAAGTTTTTTGTTTTAAGGGCGCTACATAAATCACATCGTTTGGTTTTATATAAAAATTATCCGATTCAAAAATTTCTATTTCCAATAAGTTTACCTTGTATTTTTTAACACCATCTATTGTTTTTCGAACTACAACAATATTTTCCCGATCCCCAAAAGTATTAACATCACCTGCATTGGCAATGGCATCAACAATAGATACTTCGTTTTGAGACAAATTGATGGTTCCTGGAGAACCAACTTCACCTGTAATTACAAAATTTATTCCGGCTAGTTTAACTGTTACAAAAACCGATTCCACTTTTTTGACATACTTCGTCAATTCACTTTCAATTTTTTGGCGGACTTCCTTTTCGGTATATCCAAGTACATTTAAATCGCCTATATATGGAATTCTTATATTTCCGTGCCTATCAATAGTATACCCTGTAAAATATAATCCCTCACCTCCTTGAGTAGTTGATGTTGTAGCACTATTTTTAAACAATGAAACAATTTCTGGGTTTTCAGCTTTAATATCTATGTACAATATATCATTTACTTGCAACCTGTAAGGCTCGTTATTCAATCTGTAAAGTTCCGATTTAGTAGCTGGTTCTCCTTGAAAATATGTCAGCTTTTTTGCTGGTATACAGGAAGATAAAAAACATAAAACGAATGCGTATAAAAAAAATTTCTTCATAAATATAATGTGGACAAAGCAAATATAATTTTAAATCGCTTATTAAAATAATTTTTCAACTATTTTCGCAGTAAATATAAACTTATATGTGGTTTAAAATAAAATCATATCTAACATTTTTACTGAAATCAACCAATCAGCATGGAGTTCACTCGCCATTTGTATTTGACTTGGTTACCAATTGTTTTTACAAAAAAACAGCTGCTTCAAAAATAACAACTTTTAAAAAGTTTAAAAAAAACCTTTACAACGATTTAACAGTTATTCATATTACCGATTTTGGAAAGGGTTCTAAAGTATTTAAAACCAACGAACGAAAGGTTGCTGATATTGCTAAAATTGCTGGAATTTCAAATAAAAAAGCCTTATTACTGATTAGAATTATTGAGTTCTTTGATTTTTCAAGTATGCTAGAAATTGGCACATCAGTTGGCTTAGCTACTTCAGCTTTAAGTATTGCAAACCCTTCGGCACAAGTTACAAGTATAGAGGGTTGCAAAAATACCGCTAAAATTGCTGATAATTTATTTAACCAATATAATTTAAAAAACATTCAATTAATTGTAGGTAATTTTAATGTTACACTTCCGAAGGTTTTAAAAAATCAACAATTTGATTTTATTTATTTCGATGGAAATCACCAAAAGGAAGCCACTTTAAACTACTTTGACACTTGTTTAAACACTGTTCATAATAATTCTGTATTTATTTTTGATGACATTTATTGGTCTACTGAAATGTTAGAAGCTTGGGAATTCATAAAAAAACACCCGAAAGTGACTGTTACTATTGACACCTATTTTTGGGGAATTGTTTTTTTTAGAAAAGAACAAAATAAACAAAATTTCACAATAAGATGTTGAAAATTGAAATGGTTCATTTTTCATTTTTTTTGATATTAAATAATTAAATTTGCACTTATGAAAATATATACAAAAACAGGCGACACAGGAAAAACTTCTTTATTTGGAGGTACAAGAGTTCCAAAATACCACACAAGAATTGAAGCTTACGGTACTATTGACGAATTGAACGCTTATATAGGTTTGGTTAGAGATCAAGAAATCGATACACATACTTCTGATGTTTTATTAAACATACAAACTGAGTTGTTTACGCTTGGAGCGATGCTTGCTACTCCTCCAGAAAAAGAATTACTAAAAAGTGGTAAAGAACGTTTGAATATTGAAAAAACAAACGATGAAAAAATTTCATTACTAGAACAAGAAATTGATTTAATGAATGAAAGTTTACCTCCAATGACAAATTTTATATTACCAGGCGGCCATACAACTGTGTCATATTGTCATATTGCACGTTGTATTTGCAGAAGAGCTGAACGAATTACCACACAGTTAAGTGATGAAAGTAGCGTAAACCCACAAATATTAATGTATTTAAATCGCCTATCTGACTATCTATTTGTATTGGCACGAAAATTGACACTTGATACTAAATCACAGGAAATACCTTGGATTCCTGTTAAAAATAAATAAGTTCTTTTGAATATTGAAAAAAAAGCAAAAATCACTTGCTTTTATGACTAAAAAAATTATTTTTGCACAAAATTAAATAATACAAATTATGTATTGGACTTTAGAATTAGCATCTTATTTAGCAGATGCACCTTGGCCAGCAACAAAGGATGAGTTGATTGATTATGCAATTAGAACAGGAGCGCCTTTAGAAGTTGTAGAAAATCTTCAAGAAATTGAAGATGCAGAAGAAAATTTTGAAACTATTCTTGAAATTTGGCCTGATTACCCTTCCGAAGAAGATTATCTTTGGAATGAAGATGAATATTAAGCAAACTACAAAAATAAAAAGTCTCTATAGAGGCTTTTTTTTTGCTTAATAAACAAAAAAAACAAATAGAATTTGAACTATTTATTTTAAATTCGCTTACTATAAAATTAACATATTCTATTACATTTTACACAAGTGTAATTCTTTAAAATAGTACCAAAAAAATTATGAGTATCATAAATTCAATTCTAAAAGTATTTGTAGGAGACAAATACAAAAAAGATTTAAAATTACTACAACCTGTTGTTACAGACACACACGCTTTTGAAAGTGAAATAGCAGCTTTAAGCAATGACGAATTACGAAACAAAACAACTTATTTTAAGCAAAAGATAAAAGATGCTACAGATACATTTAATTCGCAAATTGAACTTTTAAAAGAAGAAGCTCATAAAGCAAATGTAGATCGTAAAGAAGAAATTTATGCTGAAATTGATCAGTTAGAAGATGATGTTTACGCCGCTTCTGAAGTTATTTTAAAAGAAATTATGCCTGAAGCTTTTGCTGTTGTTAAAGAAACAGCTAAACGTTTCACTTTAAATAAAGAAATTATTGTTACTGCCAGTCCTTTTGACAGAGAACTTTCAGCACAAAAAGACAATGTTACCCTAGATAACGAAAAAGCCATTTGGTCAAACACTTGGGATGCACAAGGAAAAGAAGTTACTTGGGATATGATTCATTACGATGTTCAGCTTATTGGTGGTTCTGTATTACACCAAGGTAATATTGCTGAAATGATGACGGGTGAAGGTAAAACATTGGTATCAACTCTTCCTGTATATTTAAATGCATTAACTGGTAAAGGTGTACACGTAGTAACGGTAAATGATTATTTAGCAAAACGTGATGCTGCTTGGATGGCACCAATTTTTGAATTTCACGGGTTAAGTGTTGATTGTGTTGACCACCACCAACCTAATTCTGATGCTCGTAGAAAAGCATACAATTCCGATATTACCTACGGTACAAATAATGAGTTTGGATTTGACTACTTGCGTGATAATATGGCGCATTCTCCAAATGATTTGGTACAACGCCCACATAACTACGCTATTGTTGATGAGGTGGATTCTGTATTAATTGATGATGCGCGTACTCCGTTAATTATTTCTGGTGCGACTGCAAATGCTGGTCGTCATGAATTTAACGAACTAAAACCTAGTGTTGATAAACTAGTATCAACTCAACGTAATTATTTAACAGGTGTATTAGTTGAAGCTAAAAAATTAATTAGCGAAGGCGACACCAAAGAAGGTGGATTTTTATTATTACGTGTATTTAGAGGTTTACCTAAAAGTAAAGCTTTAATTAAATATTTAAGTCAGGAAGGAATTAGACAATTACTGCAAAAAACGGAAAATTATTATATGCAAGATAATAACCGTGAGATGCCAAAAATTGATGAGGCCTTATATTTTGTAATTGACGAAAAAAATAATTCTATTGAATTAACCGACAAAGGAATTACTTTTTTATCAGGTGATGATGGTGACGAAAGCTTCTTTATTTTACCTGATTTAAGTACTGAAATTGGTAAAATTGAAAGTCAGAATTTAAGTAAAGATGAAATTGTTTCTAAAAAAGATGAATTATATAGAGACTTCAGCATAAAAAGTGAACGTATTCATACAATGAATCAACTTCTAAAAGCATACACCTTATTTGAAAAGGATATTGAGTATGTTATTATGGAAGACAAAATTAAAATTGTTGATGAGCAAACGGGACGTATTATGGACGGTCGTAGATATTCAGATGGTTTACACCAAGCAATTGAAGCTAAAGAAAATGTAAAAATTGAAGATGCTACACAAACTTATGCTACCGTAACTTTACAAAACTACTTTAGAATGTACCGCAAACTTTCGGGTATGACAGGTACTGCCATTACTGAAGCAGGTGAATTTTGGGATATTTACAAATTAGATGTGATTGAAATCCCTACAAATGTTCCTTTATTAAGAAAAGATAGAGAAGATTTAGTATTTAAAACAAAACGTGAAAAATACAACGCTGTAATTGATGAAATTGAAAATTTAGTAAATCAAGGTCGTCCAGTTTTAGTTGGAACAACTTCTGTTGAAATTTCTGAATTGTTAGGTAGAATGCTTTCTATCCGTAAAATTAATCACAATGTATTAAATGCAAAACTTCACAAAAAAGAAGCCGACATTGTTGCACAAGCTGGGCAACCAGGCATTGTAACAATTGCAACCAATATGGCGGGTCGTGGTACGGATATTAAATTGTCTGATGAAGTAAAAGCTGCAGGTGGTTTAGCAATTATTGGTACAGAACGTCATGATTCTCGTCGTGTTGACCGTCAGTTACGTGGTCGTGCTGGTCGTCAGGGAGATCCAGGATCTTCTCAATTTTATGTTTCCTTAGAAGATAATTTAATGCGTTTGTTTGGTTCAGAACGTATAGCCAAAATGATGGATAGAATGGGCTTAGAAGAAGGTGAAGTAATTCAACATTCTATGATTACCAAATCTATTGAACGTGCACAACGTAAAGTTGAAGAAAATAACTTTGGAGTTCGTAAACGATTGTTAGAATATGATGATGTTATGAACTCTCAACGTGAGGTAGTTTACAAACGTCGTAGACACGCATTGTATGGAGAGCGTTTACAAGTTGATATTGTAAATATGGTATATGATACTTGTAATTTATTGATTCGTGAAAATAAAGCAACTAGCGATTATCAAAATTTTGAATTTGAATTGATTCGTTTTTCTTCAACAAGTTCTCCTTTTTCTGAAGAAGAATTTAAATCGCTTTCAGAACAAGAATTAACCGATCAATTGTTTGATGTAGTTTACAAACATTATAAAGAAAAATTAGAGCGCAGTGCTGCAGCAGCTTTTCCTGTAATCAAGGATGTTTATGAAAATCAAGGCGATAGATACGAACGTATTGTTGTACCATTTACTGACGGAACTAAGGAATTAAAAGTTGTTACTAATTTAAAAGAAGCTTACGAATCTGAAGGTAAAGGTTTGGTAACTGATTTTGAAAAGAACATTACTTTAGCCATTATTGATGATACTTGGAAAGACCATCTTCGTCAAATGGATGAATTAAAACAATCTGTTCAAAATGCAACTTACGAACAAAAAGATCCTTTATTAATTTATAAATTTGAATCTTTTGAATTGTTCAACGGAATGCTTGACCGTGTAAATAAAGACGTATTATCTTTCTTATTTAAGGGGGAATTACCTTCGCAAGATGCAAATCAAGTTTCACAAGCTAAAGAGCAAAAAAGAGAAAAAGTTCAGTTAAGCAAAGCTGATTATAAGAGTCCTACAGAAGGTACTCAAACAAATCAAACACAAGAACAACAGGTTGTTGAAACTATTGTTAGAACAGAACGTAAAATTGGTAGGAACGAAAAAGTAACTATTAAAAATGTACTAAGCGGAGAAAATAAATCTATGAAATACAAACAAGCCATTCCTCTAATTCAAAAAGGTGATTGGGTATTGACTGAAGATTAAATTCTTTATTTTATAATACAAAAAAGGCTTCAATTAAATTGAAGCCTTTTTTTATACTTTTCTATTTTTATCGTAAGGAATACTTCTTAATACATGGTTAATAACACTTACTCTTGCAAAAGTTTTTCTATTTGCCTTAATTATTTTCCAAGGTACTACGCCATCTTTTGTTTTGGCAAACATTTTATTTTTATACTCGGTATAAACATCCCAATACTTCTGAGCCTTTTTATCTACAGCGGTCATTTTCCATTGCTTTAGAGGGTCATTTACAATGTCATGAAAACGTTTATTTTGCTCTCTTTTGGAAATTGACATATAGATTTTCACAAGTCTAATCCCAGACTCCGTAATCATACGCTCAAAATCATTTACCTGATTCATGAAAATTTCATGTTCTTCAATGGTACAAAAGCCGTTGACAGGTTCAACTACAGCCCTATTGTACCAACTTCTATCAAAAAAAACAATTTCACCTGCTTTTGGAAACTGTCTCACATAACGTTGAAAGTACCATTGTGTTTTTTCATCTTCGGAAGGTTTGCTTAAGGCTACAATTCTAAGTTGACGAGGGTTCATGCGCTCTGTAATTCTACGTATTGCTCCCCCTTTTCCTGCGGCATCTCTACCTTCAAAAACAACAATAATACGCTCATTTTCATCAATTGCCCAAGATTGTAATCTTATCAATTCAACCTGTAATTTCTTTAATTTTTTTTCGTATCTAACATACCGAAGCGCCTTTTCTATGTTAAAAGGTTCTTTAGACAATAAGGCTTTTAACCCTTTGCTTGAATTCAGAATATCAATATCTTCTTGCGTTAAGTTCAGTTCCATAATTAATCTATTTGTTTAGACGAACGATAATATCTCATAATAATATTTGGATCAGGTAATAAAGTAGTTAATGCTTCATTTTTACCATCATAATCAAATAATGAAAGAACGTATCTAATACACTCTAACCTAGCTACTTTTTTGTCATTTGCCCTTACAATAATCCACGGACTATAACTTGTATGTGTTTTACTAAACATTTGCTCTTTGTAATGGGTGTATTGATCCCAAAGTCGCTGCCCTTCTTTATCTACAGGACTAAATTTCCATCTTTTTAATGGTGTTTTTAGTCGTGCATTAAATCTACGTAATTGTTCATCTTTTGATATTGAAAACCAAAGCTTAATAAGTGTTGTACCGTCTTCGTATAACATGTGTTCAAACTCGGGTACTTGCAACATGAAATTTTGATATTGAGTTTCCGTACAGAACCCCATAACAGGCTCAACAACAGCCCTATTATACCAACTTCTATCAAAAAAAACCATTTGGCCTGGGTTTGGTAATTTTCGAATATAACGTCTAAAATACCATTGACCTCGCTCAACATCTGTAGGTTTCGTTAATGCTACTAAGCGTGTAGATCTAGGATTTAAGTGTTCTGTAAAACGACGAATGTTACCACCTTTACCAGCTGCATCACGTCCTTCAAAAATAATAGCAATTCGTTTGTTATTTTTCTTTACCCATTGCTGTAGTTTTACTAATTCTATTTGAAGTTTTTTTAACTCTTCCTCATAAAACAGTCTTTTCTTTACTTTGTCAATAGGAATTTTTTTACAAGTAATTGCATCAAATAATTCTTCATTTGAAGTTATATTCTGAAAATCTTCAAGCGTTAATTTAGGAGTCTCTTCCATTTATTCTATCTTTTCAATGGTTACACAATCAGCTGGGTTGTTAGAAATTTGCAATTTAGCATCGGAAGGAGAAATATAAGGAATTCCTAAACCTAGCCCTCGCAAAATAAACAATAATCCAATAATAACAACAAAAACAGGTATTACTTTCTGAATTTTTGCTCTAATAGATAAATTTACAAAATTTCCTATTAATACTGCTGCCGTCATTAAAGGAATTGTACCCAATCCGAATAAGAACATGTAAAAGGCTCCTTGAGAAGAATTACCTGTTGAAATTGAACCAATTAATGCCATGTACACTAATCCACAAGGTAAAAAACCATTAAAAAACCCAATTGAAAATATAGATTTATTGGACTTTTTATTTAAATAAAACCCTAGTTTTTTTTTGACTTGCCCTATAATTTTATACAAAGGCTTAGAAAAATTATACTTATTAAAAATTGAAGCGGGAATTACAATTAAAAGAATCATAATTACCCCCATTAAAATGGATAAACGCTGCTGAAAACCGGCTAAATATAATCCTTTACCAATAAAACCGAATAATAAACCAATTATTGAATAGCTTATCAATCTCCCTAAATGATACAAGAATATCTGGTAAAATAATCTAGTCTTTGTAGATCTATCAACTGGTAATACAAAAGCAATAGGTCCACACATACCAATACAATGAAAGCTTCCTGCTAGTCCTAATACCAGTGCGGTCCAAAGCATACTAGTAATTGATTTTTTCTTTTAACATATAAATGTTATCACCAACCTTCCATTCAACCTTCACATCCCATCTACCTACCACCAACATATCATCTTTTATTAAAACCTGATTCGCAACTAAATTGATTGGCAATGAAAAATCAATTTTATCATTTGACAATCTTTTAAAATCTATAGTTCCTGTTATTTTTGAAAAATCAAATTCTGAAGGAAATGAAACTAGCAAACCATCAGCTACTTTTTGCAGGGTAACATTCTCTTTTAAATCAAGACCTTTATTTTGCTTATCTATTTCTTGCTGATAATTTAACTCATCCATATAATAATTATCAGAAACTAAATGGTGATCATATTCTGGTAAAAAAGTTACTTTATATACAAATGACAGAATAAAAATAACAAATGAGGCAATAGCAATTATAATACCTGTAGGCCAACTTATTTTAAATTTCATACGTTATTTTAGTTTTAGATTGTAATAAAAAAATCATTATTACTTAATAATTAATGGTCCCATAAAATTAGTAGAAGTTTGTTCTATCAACTTATCATTAGAATAAATACCCATTTTTAATTTTTCTTTTGACGAATTTAAATCTTTTTTATCAATTTCAACAAATAAAGTTCCTTCCTTTAAACCTTGCTTTTTAACATCAACATTACCACCAACCATTTCAACAGAACCTTTGTGTGAAATTAACTTGATAGAAACATTGTTTATGTCTTCAGTTGTTTTATTGATAAACTTAACCGTATATACATTTTTAATGGTGGTTTCTGTGCTTTGAAAAGTTTGCCCTGGCAATCTTAAAATAGTAGCTTCAACATCGGTTCTTAAAAACAACATTGTAACCAATACACCAATTAAAATGGTTAAAATAACCGAATAAGCAATTAAACGTGCGTTGAATTTGAATGTTGCTTTTTTCTCAATATCATCTTCAGAAGCATAGCGTATTAAGCCTCTATCAAAACCTGTTTTGTCCATTATTTCATCACAAGCATCAATACAAGCGGTACAGTTAATGCATTCTAATTGGGTTCCGTTTCTAATATCAATACCTGTTGGACAAACATGTACACATTGTTTACAATCTATACAGTCTCCATTTCCTAAGGTAGCTCTATCTTCATCTTTTCGTAGTTTTTTCCTTCCATTTTCTCCTTCACCTCTTACAAAATCATACGCAACATTGATTGATTTATTGTCTAACAACACTCCTTGTAATCTTCCATACGGACAAACAATAATACATACTTGCTCTCTGAACCAAGCAAATACAAAATAAAATACAGCTGTAAAAACTAATAATTTAATAAGCATTCCTATGTTTGCTAAAGGGCCTTCAGTAATATAACCTAAGACCTCATCAGAACCAATAATATAAGCCAAAAACACATTTGAAATGATAAATGATATTAAAAAAAATGAAAACCATTTTAAGAATCTTTTTCTAATTTTTTCACCATTCCATTCTTGCTTTTCTAGCTTAATTTGCTTTGACCTATCACCTTCAATTAAATACTCAACTTTTCTAAATACCATTTCCATAAAAATGGTTTGTGGACACATCCATCCACAAAAAATTCGTCCGAAAACTACGGTAAATAATATCACAAAAACAACACTTACCAACATTGAAATCACTAATAAATGAAAATCTTGCGGCCAAAAAGGAAATCCAAAAATGTGAAATTTACGTTCAATTATATTGAACAATAAAAATTGATTTCCTTTAATTTTCACAAAAGGAGCAGCCAACAAAAAAGCCAACAATACCCAACTTACATACGTACGATACTTATATAAATCACCTTTAGGTTTTTTAGGAAAAATAAAATTTCTTTTCCCAGATTCGTCTATTGTTGCAATAGAATCTCTAAATACTTCTTTGTTTTCTTTATCCATATTTAATTTAAAATTCTTGAAATGATAATCACAAATTTATCAAGATTATTTGACTGCATTAGAAACTTAAGTGACAAAAAAAAGGAAAAGGAAGTTGTTTTTTAAAACTGATACTTCATTTTCCTTTTTATATAACTAAAATTATAAACTAATTTTATTGTTATCAATTAGTTTTTATTCTTCTGGCCAAGTAATGTCTCCTTCAGGAGCTTTTGGATTTGCAGGAGTTGATCCTTGCATTGAAATAATATAACTAGCCAATTGAATTCTTTCTTCTCTGGTAATTGTAGATTCCCAAGCAATCATACCTTTACCCGGTCTTCCTCCATTTGTTAAGGTATTAAAGATCGATTTAACATCACCTCCTAATATCCATTTATTATCAGTTAAATTAGGTCCAATACTACCTCCTAAATCAGCTAAATGACAAGCAAAACAAGTTTTTGAAGTAAACAATTCTTTTCCTTTTGCAATACTTTCAGCATCTGTTAAAACAACAATATTTGAATCATCAAATAATTGTGGATTTGCTGCTTTATAAGCATCAACCTCTGCTTTTCCTTGTGCTACTTCAGCTTTATATTCTTTCTCTTGGCTATATTCTTCTGAATTATAAAATACTTGAAAAATATAAAATACACTTATAGCAATGGTAATGTAAAAACCATACAACCACCAAGGCGGCAATACATTGTCTAATTCTCTAATACCATCATAATCGTGGTCTAATAATATATCTTCCTCTGTCCCTAACTCGTGGGCTTTTGTCATGGATTTCATGAACTTTTTCCAACCCGATAAATTTTCTGAACTTTTACTCATGGTTAATTTCTTTAATATTAGTTTCGTTATCTAAAGGTAATTGGCTTATTTCATCAATACTTCTTTTAGGTAATTTAAAAACAAATACAATCATTGTTATAAAAACCGTAAAAAACAATAATAATGAAATTATTGGATACATTTCAACACCATCAATACCTTCTAGATTATGTTTGATAAATTTTAACATCCTTTAATTATTTTAGTGCTGTTCTTCCTACTTTAATATCTGTACCTAAACGTTGTAAATAGGCAATTAAAGCTACAATCTCTTTATTTTGAATATTACTTGAACCGTAATTTTTCACAAACTCAGGATCTTGTCTTAGGTTATTCTCAATTTCTTTAGCTTGTGCCAATAATTGTTGTTTAGCTCCAGCAATATCTTCATCTGAATAAGGCACTCCTAAATTAACTAAACCACCCATTTTATCTTCAATATTTGAAGCATTTAAATCGTTTTTAATTAACCAAGAATAACGAGGCATAATTGAACCTGGAGATGTTGAACGTGGATCCATCATATGGTTAAAGTGCCAGTTATCGTTGTATTTACCACCAACTCTATGTACATCTGGTCCTGTTCTACGTGATCCCCACAAAAATGGGAAATCGTATACAAATTCACCTGCTTTTGAATATTCTCCATAACGCTCAACTTCTGAACGGAAAGGGCGAATCATTTGCGAGTGACAGTTATTACAACCTTCTCTAATATAAATATCTCTACCTTCTAATTCTAAAGGTGTATAAGGCTTTACACTTGATATTGTTGGAACATTTGATTTCACCAAAAATAACGGTACTATTTCAACCAAACCACCAATCAAAATTGCCACAGTAGTCAAAATAGAAAACAAAACTACTTTACGTTCTAACCAAGTATGAAAACCTTCACCAGCTATACGTTTTCCACTAATTTTTTTCAATGGAGCTGCTTCAGCTAATTCATCCTCAACCGTTGAACCTGCTTTGGCAGTTTTAATAATATTAATCGCCAATAAAACAAAACCTGTTAAATATAAAGTACCTCCAATAGCACGCATTGCGTACATTGGTATTACTTGTGTTACTGTTTCTAAGAAGTTACCGTAAACTAATGTACCATCAGGATTGAATTGTTTCCACAAAAAGGCTTGTGTAAATCCTGCAACATACAACGGAATTGCATAAAATAAAATACCTAAAGTACCTAACCAGAAGTGTGTATTGGCTAACTTTTTAGAGTACAATGGTGTTTTCCAAAGTTTTTCGGCTAACCAATAAACAATACCTGCAATCATAAATCCATTCCAAGCTAACGCTCCAATATGAACGTGACCTACAATCCAATCTGTATAATGACCTATTGCATTTAAGTTTTTAAATGATAACATTGGACCTTCAAACGTTGCCATACCATAACCTGTAATTGCAACTACAAAGAATTTTAACACTGGGTTTTCACGAACTTTATCCCACGCTCCACGAAGCGTTAATAAACCGTTAATCATACCACCCCAAGATGGGAAAATCAACATAATAGAAAATACAGTACCTAAGTTTTGTGCCCACTCTGGTAATGCTGTGTATAATAAATGGTGCGGTCCTGCCCATATGTATAAGAAAATTAATGTCCAGAAGTGAATTATAGAAAGTCTATAAGAATACACTGGTCTGTTTGCTACTTTAGGAACAAAGTAATACATTAAACCTAATACTGGAGTTGTTAAGAAAAATGCCACGGCATTATGTCCGTACCACCATTGTATCAAAGCATCTTGTACTCCTGAATATATAGAGTAACTTTTAAATGCTGTAATTGGCATTTCAAGATTATTAAATATGTAAAGTACAGCAATGGTTATTAGTGTTGCAATATAAAACCAAATTGCAACATAAATATGTCTTTGTCTTCTTTTTAAAATAGTACCAATAAGGTTAATCCCAAATATTACCCAAATAAATACAACGGCTAAATCTATTGGCCATTCTAATTCTGCATATTCTTTAGATGAAGTTAAACCTAGAGGTAACGTTATGGCTGCAGCTACAATAATTGCTTGCCATCCCCAAAAGTGAATTCTACTTAAAACGTCATTAAACATTCTTGCTTTAAGCAATCTTTGGGTTGAATAATAAATTCCAAGGAAAATTCCATTACCAACAAATGCAAAAATAACGGCATTGGTATGTAATGGACGCAAACGCCCGAAACTTAACCATGAAATAGCGTTATCAGCTCCTGCAAATTCTAATAATCCTGGGAAAACAAAAAGTAGCGCTACTAAAAGCCCTACTAACATACCTACAACTCCCCATAGAATTGTAGCCCAAAGAAACATTTTTACGATTTTATTATCATAATAAAACTGTTCTTTTTCCATACTTGTTTGATTAATTAAGTGTTAATTATTATTTAATTGTTTGTTCTCTTTTTTTGTGGTAACCAACTCGTCATCAAAAAGCATACGAACAGATGGCGTGTATGTATCATCATACTGCCCTGATTTGACTGATTTAATAAATGCGATGAAAAAAAATACGGCAACAATAATACTTACGCCTATTGTTATGTAGACTACCTCCATATTTAATTACGAGTTTTTATAGTTAGTTAACACAAATATAAATTTTATTTCTTAAATTAGTATGATAATTATCAATTTTAAAAAATAGCTGATTTTATTCTTAAATCCCCTCCTAAATTAAAGCTTTTTTGATATCCAATTCGTAAGAATTGTAACAAAAACAACTATAGATATGGAACTTAACGGCATTAGAATTGCAGCTACTACAGGAGTTAATTGCCCCGTTAAAGCAAAATACATTCCAATAATATTATAGCAAAAAGAAACAATAAAACTTGCTTTTATAACTCCTATTGTTTGTTTTGAAAGCATTAAAAACTCTGGAAATTTATGAAACAATTTAGCATCTAAAATAGCATCACAAGCTGGTGAAAAAACATTTACGTCTTCTGAAATGGCAATTCCAATAGTACTTTGAGCCAAAGCTCCAGCATCATTTAAACCATCTCCAACCATCATTACTTTATTGCCTTTACTTTGAAGTTCTTTAATAAACTGTAATTTATCCTCAGGTTTTTGATTAAAATAAAATTCAATATTTGTAGGCAATATTTTCTCTAAATAACTTTTTTCACCATCATTATCCCCCGATAAAATGATCAATTTGTATTGTCTTGATAGTTCACTAAAAACACTATCTAAACCACTTCTATAACTATTTTTGAACCTAAAACAACCTTTTAATTGATTGTTTATTTTAATATAAATTGAAGTTTCATTTGTTGTATTTGAATTCACCTCTAAAAAGCTAGATGACCCTAATTTTATATAATTATCATTTACTGCCGCTTGTATTCCTTTCCCCAAAATTTCTTCAAAATGTGTTGGCTTTTCCTCGAAGGGTTCTTCGGAAATAAAACGATATAAAGATCTGCTTAAAGGATGGTTTGAAGCTCGTAAAACTGTTTTCACCAACCTCAATTCTTCTTCAATCAAATTCTCGCCCTCATAGTTGATTTGAGTTTTATCGCTTGATGTAATTGTACCTGTTTTGTCAAAAATAATGGTATCTACTTTTGAAATATGTTCAATTGTTTCTGCATTCTTTAAGTAAAATTTATTGTACCCAAAAATACGCAACATATTTCCTATTGCAAACGGCGCCGATAATGCTAAAGCACAAGGACAAGCAATTATCAACACTGCAGTAATCACATTAAAAGCCATAGAAGAATCGGTTACATACCAATAAATTCCAGCAAATAGTGCAATTGTTAAAATAGCAATAGTAAAATATTTGCTAATCGTATCGGTTATATTTTTAATGGTAATTTCATTTGTTTTACTAAACACATCATTACTCCACAACTGTGTTAAATAACTTTGAGACATGGTGTTTACAACTTCCATTTCTATAGCCCCTGCAGTTTGCTTACCTCCTGCAAATAATTTATCTCCAGATTGTTTGGAAACTGGCACAGATTCTCCTGTAACAAAACTATAATCAATAGCTGCATTTCCATTTATTAATATTCCATCAACAGGAATTAATTCTTCGTTTCTAATTAGCAAACGATCACCTTTTACAATATCATTTACGGGTATACTCGCTTCAAAAGCATCTATTATTTTTGTTACAGCAATAGGGAAATACGATTTATAATCACGTTCAAATGATAAAAAATTATAGGTTTTTTGTTGAAAAAACTTCCCTATTAATAGAAAGAAAACCAAGCCTGTTAAACTATCAAAAAAACCACTTCCTATATCTAAAAATATTTCAATTGAGCTTCGTATAAATAATACTGAAATACCTATTGCAATAGGCACGTCTATGTTTAAAATACGATGTTTTAACCCTTTATAGGCAGATATAAAATAGTTTTTTGCTGAATAAAAAACAACAGGAATTGACATAGAAAACATTAAATACCTAAACAGATATTTATATTTTTCTAACCAAAAACCATCTACTTGAAAATACTCTGGAAAAGACAATAGCATGATGTTACCAAAACAAAATGCAGCAATGGCAACTTGATAAATTAATGTTTTATCAACTTTGTTTGTTTTAGCATCAGCATCATCTAAACTAATATAAGGTTCGTAACCAATTGAGGTAGATAGTTCTACTATTTCTTTTAAAGAAGTTCGCGCATTTTTAAATGTTACACGTAATGTTTTATTTGTAAAATTAACCATTGAAGTAGTAACTCCATTATTTAATTTACTTAAATTCTCGAGTACCCAAATACAAGAGCTACAATGAATACTAGGTATATAAAGTTCTACAACAGAAGTGTCACCATCATTAAATTCTAATAGCTTTTCTACAATAGTTTCGTTTTCTAAATAATTATATTTTCCTTGAATTTCAGATGGGATTGTACCTGGAGTTTTTTCAAAATCATAATAACAACCTAACTCACTAGTATTCAGTATTTCATAAACTGTTTTACACCCATTACAACAAAAGCTTTTTTCATCAAATAAAATTGCTTTTTTATCACAATCTAATCCACAATGATAACAACTTGTTTTACCCATTAATATTCCTATTTCATTGACAAATCTATTCAATTATTCCATTCTTTCTATGATAAATGTCATAAATTTTGTTACATTTGTAACATCACAACCACTAAAACAAAAATAGATAATATGCCTTCAAAGTGCAGACAATGCATCATTAAGAGGTTCAATGCACTTAAAACATTGACCCATGATGAATTAGAGAAATTTTCAGATCACAAAACTTCACTTCTTATAAAAAAAGGTGAGAATTTAATGACTGAAGGTAACTCCATAAATGGTTTATATTGTATTAAAGATGGGAAAGGAAAATTGACTAAACTTAATACGAATGGTAAAGAGCAAATTATAAAATTTGTAAAAGGAGGAGATATTTTAGGACATCGTTCAATTTTAAGTGAAGAATTGGTTGGCCTAAATGCTATTGCCTTAGAAGACATGCATGTTTGCTTTATACCTAAAGGTGATATTTTAGATACTATTAGGGAAAATAATAACTTCTCATTAGATTTAATGCGAAATATTTCACATCAATTAAATGAAGCAAATACTTCTATTTCACAAATGGCTCAAAAGCCTGTAAAAGATCGTTTGGCTGAAACGCTACTTCATTTAGAAACTATTTTTGGATTAGATAATGAAGATTGTATTGATGTTGTTTTAACTAGAGAAGAAATTGCAAATACTATTGGTACAGCAACTGAATCTGCCATTAGACTGCTTTCAAACTTAAAAAAAGATGGTGTTATTGATTTAATTGGAAAAAAAATAAAGATCTTAAATAAAAATTCTCTTAAAAATATTTCTGAAGGCTATTAATTTAGTTTTTATTCATAAAAAAGCCTTTTAGAAATCTAAAAGGCTTTTTTTATACTTGTTTTAATTATTACATCATTGAAGCTGCAATACGCTTATAAATCCCTTTTTCTAATTTCTCACGAATTGCTGAAAAAGATTCGATTGTTATTTTAACATCTTCTAAATTATGAGTTGCCGTAGGAATTAATCGTAAAATAATTAATCCTTTAGGTATTACAGGATATACAACTATTGAACAGAAAATACCATAATTCTCACGTAAATCATTTACCATAGCCATTGCCTCTGGAATATCTCCTTCTAAGAATACTGGTGTAACACAGGTATTTGTTTTACCAATATTAAAACCATTTTCTTTTAAACCATTTTGAAGTGCATCAACATTTTCCCAAAGTTTTGCTTTTAACTCAGGCATTGTTCTTAACATATCTAAACGTTTTAGAGCTCCTTTTACCAAGGTCATTGGTAAAGATTTCGCAAACATTTGAGAACGCATATTGTATTGTAAGTATTGAATAATATCTTTATCTGCTGCGAAAAAAGCTCCAATACTTGCCATAGATTTTGCAAACGTAGCAAAATAAACATCAATACCGTCTTGCACACCTTGCTCAAAACCAGCTCCTCTTCCTCCTTCACCTAAAGTTCCAAAACCGTGCGCATCATCAACTAAAAATCTGAAATTGTATTTCTCTTTTAATGCAACTATTTCTTTTAATTTACCTTGTTCACCACGCATTCCAAAAACACCTTCAGAGATTACTAAAATACCTCCGTTGTTATCTTCTGCTATTTTTGTAGCTCTTTGTAAGTTTTTTTCTAAGCTTTCAATATCGTTGTGTTGGTAAGTAAACCTTTTACCGTGGTGTAATCTAACACCATCAATAATACAAGCGTGTGCATCAATGTCGTATACTATAACGTCATTTTTACTAACTAAAGCATCAATAGCTGAAACCATTCCTTGGTAGCCAAAATTCACTAAATAAGCAGATTCCTTATCTACAAACTCCGCACATTCCTGTTCTAACTGCTCATGAAACTTTGTATGACCAGACATCATTCTTGCACCCATTGGATAGGCCATACCATATTCAGCAGCAGCTTCAGCATCAGCCTTTCTTACTTCTGGATGATTTGCTAAACCTAAATAATCGTTAATACTCCAGGTGATAACTTTTTTACCATTAAATATCATTCTGTTAGATATATCTCCTTCTAGTTTAGGAAATACGTAATATCCTTCAGCTTGTTTAGCCCATTTACCTAATGGACCTTTATCTTTTACTATTCTTTCAAATAAATCTTTCATTTATATAAATATTTAACATAAGCATAATATAATAACCATACTTAAGAGCATGCAAATTACGTGATTTTTTTTCGGCTAACAAACGTTATAGATACAAAAAAAGAGGTTAAAATATTAATTTTAACCTCTTTTTTTATATTTCTGTTTGAATACTTACTTTACATATTCAACAACTGCGTGTGCTTGTTTTTGTGAATCAAAAAAACCTTGTTCTTTCATCCAGTCGTCACAATATATTTTTTCCATATAACGAGAACCGTGGTCAGGTAATATCAATACTACTTTTGAATTCTCATTAAAATAACCTTGTTCTGAATATTGCATTGTAGCTTGAATAATTGCTCCACTTGTATATCCTGTAAATAACCCTTCAGTTACTGCCAACTCTCTTGCTCTATGGGCTGATGCTTCATCTGTTACTTTTTCAAAAACATCAATTACACTAAAATCTGTAGCTGTTGGAATTAAATTCTTCCCTAAACCTTCTATTCTGTATGGATAAATTTCATCTTTATCAAACTCTCCTGTCTCGTGGAATTTCTTTAAAATTGATCCAAATGCATCAACACCTAACACTTTAATATCTGGGTTTTGTTCTTTTAAATATTTTGCTACTCCAGAAATTGTTCCTCCAGTACCACTTGCAGCTACTAAATGAGTTATTTCACCATTTGTTTGCTTCCAAATTTCAGGACCTGTTGAATTATAATGTGCTTCAGCGTTTAATTTATTAAAGTATTGGTTGATGTAAACTGAATTTGCTGTTTCAGCATGCAATCTTTTAGCAACTTCATAATATGATCTTGGGTCATCGGCTTTTACGTGTGCTGGACACACATATACCTTTGCTCCCATTGCTTTTAACATATTAATTTTTCCAGATGCTGCTTTTGAACTTACAGCTAAAATACAGTTATATCCTTTTATTATACTAACTAAAGCCATACTGAAACCAGTATTACCTGAGGTAGTTTCAATAACAGTACTTCCTTCTTTTAATATACCCTGCCTCTCTGCTTCTTCAATGATATGTAATGCAATTCGATCTTTCATCGAATGTCCAGGATTAAATCCTTCGTACTTCGCATAAAAATTACCTGGAAGATCTTTTGTTATTTTATTAAGCTTAATAAGGGGAGTATTACCTATAAGGTCTAGAATATTGTTACTTATACCAGTATTTTTTGTCATTTTCAATAGTTTAATTAAAACATCAAAATTCTGATATTACGAATTTTGATTAATTACTACAACGTGCAAATTTAATAATTTTTTTTAAATGTTTATGTAACTTCTAGATCAATAATAAAACTATAGTCTCTAGCAGTCTCTTTTAAAGCATCAAAACGCCCAGAAGCCCCACCATGACCGGTTTCCATATCGGTATGTAATAATAATAAGTTTTCATTAGTTTTCAACTCTCTTAACTTAGCAACCCATTTTGCAGGTTCAAAATACTGCACTTGAGAGTCATGTAAGCCTGTTGTAACTAACAAATTCGGGTAATTTAAACTTTTTACGTTATCATAAGGAGAATACTCCTTCATATAATCGTAATATTTTTTTTCGTTAGGATTTCCCCATTCATCATACTCACCTGTTGTTAATGGAATGGTATCATCTAACATTGTGGTAACCACATCAACAAAAGGAACTGCTGCAATAGCTCCGTTAAACAGTTCTGGTTCCATATTTATTACCGTACCAATTAACAAACCTCCTGCTGAACCACCATAACCATATAAATGTTTACTAGATGTATACCCTTCACTTATTAAATACTTTGCACAATCTATAAAATCATTAAATGTATTTTTTTTCTGTAATAATTTACCGTTTTCGTACCAATTACGACCTAGGTATTCGCTACCTCTAATATGCGCAATAGCATATACAAAACCTCTGTCTAATAAACTTAAACGGGTTGAACTAAAGCCGGCATCTATAGTATGACCATAAGAACCATAACCGTATAATAACAATGGTGTGTTTTTAGAAAGTTCTGTGTTTTTATGATACACTAAAGAAATTGCAACTTTTTCTCCATCAACCGCAGTTGCCCACAAACGCTCACTTTTATAATTTTCTTTATCAAACTTACCACCTAAAACTTCGCTTTCTTTTTTAATGGTTTTTGTTTGATCATCTACATTAAAATCGATAACTGAACTTGGAGTTGTCATAGAATTGTATCCATAACGAATGATATTGGTATCAAACTCTGGATTTGAATAAACACCAGCAGCATAAGTTTCTTCTTCAAAAGGAAGGTAATAATCTGCGGAATTATCCCAACGAATAATTCTAATTTTATTTAACCCCTGCGAACGCTCTTCTAACACTAAAAAATCTTTAAAAATTGAAATATCTTCTAACAAAACATCTTCTCTGTGCGGAATTACATCAACCCAATTTTCTTTTGAAGTTTGTGTATCCGGAGTTTTCATTAATTTAAAATTAGTCGCATTATCTTTATTCGTCATTACATAAAAATCTGAATCGTAATGCGCAATGCTGTATTCTAAATCTCGTTCTCTTGGTTGAAAAACACGAGTTTCACCTGTAGGATTATCGGCTTCTAAAATTCGATACTCTGTAGAAACCGTGCTATACGAACCAATGATAATGAATTTTTCAGATTTTGAACGATACACATATACGCTAAAAGCTTCGTCTTTTTCTTCAAAAACAAGTTCATCCTCAGCAGGATTTGTACCTAAAACATGCCTAAATATTTTTTCGCTTCGTAACGTTGTAGGATTTTTTTGTGTGTAAAACACCGTATTATTGTCACTTGCCCAACTAGCACCTCCTGTAGTATTTTCAATTTTTTCAGGATATAATTCTCCTGTTTCTAAATTTTTAAATTGAAGTGTATATTGTCTTCTACTAACAGCATCGGTTCCAAAAGCAACCAACTTATTATTAGGACTAACCGAGAGTCCGCCTAACTGAAAATAATTATGCCCTTCGGCTAATTTATTAACATCGAATAAAATTTCTTCTTTAGCTTCTAAGTTTTGAAATTTACGAGAATACACAGGGTATTGATCTCCCTTTTTGAACTTTGTAATGTAAAAATAATTGTTCTTTTTATAAGGAACCGACTCATCATCTTCCTTAATTCGAGCCTTCATTTCTGCAAATAGCTCCTCTTGCAACTCATTCGTATGCGCTGTTACTTCATCAAAATAAGCATTTTCAGCATTTAAATAATCTATTACTTTTGGGTTTTCTTTTTCGTTCAACCAATAGTAATTATCTATTCTTACATCGCCGTGCATCTCCAACTTCTTTGCAATTTTCTCGGCTTTTGGCAATCTTACTTTATTCACTAACATTTATGTTATTTTTCTAAACTCCAAAAATACTATATTTGCAAACGCAACTTGTTAAAAATATAATAAAATGTTTGGAGATTTATCTGGAATGATGGGCAAATTAAAAGAAGCTCAACAAAAAATTGAAGAAACAAAAATTAGATTAAACACTATTTTAATTGATGGTGATGCCGGAAATGGAATGGTAAAAGTGACCGTTACTGCAAACAGACAGGTGAAAAATATTTCTATTTCAGAAGATTTAATAGATAAAGAAGAAATTGAAGATTATTTAATACTTGCTTTAAACACAGCTTTAGATAAAGCCAACAGTGTTAGTGAAGCCGAATTGGCTGCTGCTGCAAAAGACGGAATGCCAAATATTCCTGGAATGGATATGTTTGGGAAATAAATATTAGATATTAGATTTTTGAAGTTTGATATTTGATACTTGATATTAGAAGTTTGAAGTTTCTAATTTCTATTTATTTCGAAATAACAACTTCGGCCTCCCAACTTTTGACTTTAGACTTAAAACTTTAGACTTCTATGCTACTCTAGCCAATTTTTAAAATCTTTTACTCGTTCTCTGCTCACAATAATTTCAGATTCGTTATACGTTTGAAGTTGTAATTTTAAGCGGCTATTTGAATACGCTATCATATCTTTTATAGCGTTTATATTTACTACAAATTTTCGGTTTACTCTAAAGAATGTTTCAGGCTGTAGTGTATCTTCTAAGTGGTCTAAGGTGTTTTCTAACAGATAACTTCTGTTGTCAATAGTATGAATGTGAGTTGCTTTATTTTCACTAAAAAAACATTCAATAGCATCTACTGAAATCATTTTTAAATGTTGCCCAATTTTTACCGTAAACCGTTTTTTATAATTCTTTTGCGAAGGCGCTACCAACAATTTTAACTGTTCTAAATCAATTCTGCTTTGCGATTCACCGTGTTGAAATTCTTTAAATTTAGAAATTGCATGTGCTAACTCGTCACTATCAATTGGTTTTAATAAATAATCGATACTATTTAGTTTGAACGCTTTTAGCGCATATTCATCATACGCTGTTGTAAAAATAATAGCGCTCTTTACGTCTATTTCTTCAAAAATTTCGAACGACAAACCATCAGACAATTGAATGTCTAAAAATAATAAATCAGGATGCTCATGATTGCTAAACCAGTTTACAGCTTCTTCTACAGAATGCAACATCGTTAATGGTTCAATTTCTAACTCATGTAACATTCTACTCAACCTACGAGCTGCAGGTTTTTCATCTTCTATAATTACTACTTTCATTTTTAGTATTTAATAGTTGGACTTTAGACTTCAGCCTTTCAAAGGCTACTCCCAAAATTCTTTTTTATCCTTATCCATAATTTCTTTTATTTTACGCTCCTCCCAGTCTTTTCCTAATAAAAACTTCATTCCAAATACATTAAATGCATGAAAAACAATCCCTATTCCCCAAAATATTAACGTATTGTACGATTGCCATTCCCAAAATATTTTCCATCCGCCATAAGAAACTGCGCTTGAAATTAATAAAAAAGCATTGACGATAACAAAAACAGTTAAATGAACATAAAAACCTTTGATAGACTTTACCCGTTTTTTGGCTCTAATATATTTTTGCTCTTCTAAATTTGAATTTTCCATCTTCTTAAAATTTACTATTTTTATCTTCATCCATTATTTCCTGGATTTTGCGTTGCTCCCAATCTTTTCCGAAGATTAAATTATTTCCAAACACACCAAATGCGTGGAAACAAACACCTATACCCCAACCTATCATTGGCCAATAAAACCACCAAACTCCTGGAGATGTCATATAATTTATAAAAAATAAAAAAGGAATTACTAAACAGTATGCTAATAAATTAGCATAAAACCCTTTTATATTATCAACTTTTTTCTTTGCTCTAATGTATTTATCCTCTTCTGTAAAATATGTTTTCATTGTTTTTATCGTTTTAGCTACTGGCTTTTGCCTTTAGCTAGTTGCTTAATATTTTTGTTATAAAATTATCGCTTCAACTTCGCTTAGAAATCAGCATACTTTTGACTTTCAGCTTTTGACTTTTGACTTTAAAATTCAAGACTTTCCAACTATATTTAGTTACTCCCAATATTGCTTTTTATCTTCATTCATATATTCCTGAATTTTACGATCTTCCCAATCTCTTCCTAAAAACGGATTGTACGCAAAGGCCTTTAATCCTTGAAATATCAAACCTATACCCCACCCCATAGCTGGAAACCAAAACCAGTGAAATTGTGGCACATAGGTGAAATTAATGTACATTAAAAAAGGAATTACAAGACAGTATGCAATTAAGCTTGAATAAAACCCTTTTATCTCTTCTACACGCTCTACAGCCTTTATGTACTTTGAGCTTTCTATATTTTCTGATGTTTTCATAATTGTTGTTTTTTGAGTTAATAACGGTAATTTTACCGTAAATGCTTGTCCTGTTTTATCTACAGACACTTTTTTTAATGTGATTAAATTGTAACGATCTACAATATTTTTCAATCCAACTTTTGTTCCTTTTTCAACAATGGTTTTTGGATTGTAATTATTGGTTATAATTAAATAACCATCTTCTTCAATAATTTTTACTGTTAGTGGATTTTCTTCGGAAACCACATTGTGTTTTATGGTATTTTCTAATAACAACTGAAGCGATAGAGGAACAATTTTTAATTCTGGATTACTTGCTTTCTCTGGAATTTCAAAGGTAACAGCGTCTTCAAAACGCATTTTTAACAATTCCATATAGGTTTTTGCAAACAATAGTTCTTCATCTAAATCAATTAAATCTTTGTTTTTTTGCTCCAACACATACCTGTACACTTTTGAAAGTTTTGTGGTAAACTTTTCTGCTTGTTTCGGGTTTTCACCAATTAAAGAAGTTAAAACATTTAAACTATTGAATAAAAAATGAGGATCTATTTGACTTTTTAACGACTCATATTTAGCTGTTTCTGTTTTTGCAACTATTTGTTGCTCGGTAACTTTTTTCTCGCTTAAAGCCTTGTAAAAAAAAATAGCATGAAAAACCAAGCTGGCAATTAATGTTAAACTCAATCCAAATAAATAATAAGTTGTTGCGCCTTCATCATATAAAAAAGTATCTACTGGTTTTCCTAAAATTAGAACTAACGTTACAAACCTTAAAAGCACCAAACCTAGCATTGATAGTGTTACTGACCCCAAAGCACCAATTACCAATCTCTTTTTTGAATGCGCTTCCCAAGAAAATTTTGAATTCAAATAATAGAAAAAATAACCATTGATAGTTGATAGTACAAACGCATACATAAAATGAATACTAAAGACCTTAAATAATTGGTCTAAAGGCAAATTAAAACCACCTCCAAAAACAAAACGCTCAATTATAAAAATTACAATGGCAATTATTAATGAAATTTTAAGCAGGTATTTTAAATCTTTTCTCATGCTATATGTATTGATTATATGCTGCAATTTAAAACTTAATTTCTAAAATTACGTTGTTATTAGACACTTCAAATTTAGCATCTTCAAATTGTGGCGGACCAAAATTCATTACATTGTTTGATACTCCAAAAGCTTCCTTTGGCATTCCGTTTAATTCAAAATCCATTTGACCATTGCTATTTTCGTCATGAAAACAAACTATTGAATAGTTTCCTGTAGAAATATTTTCAAATTCAACTATACTCAAACCATTTTCAATAATTGCAGATTTACTTTCTAAAGGTGTTTTTAAAAAACCTTCTTCATTGTACAAAGCAAAAGCTATTGTTCCATTGTCACTTAAAGCATTTACTACAGATACTTTAATATTTCCTGTTTCTTTTAATTGCTCTTTTTCAGTTGACTGCGCCATTACGCCCGTTGTAAATAAAAAAGTCAGTGCTAAAATTAGATGTTGCATGTTTAATTGTTTTTATGGTTAATTATTAATTTTCACACTTCAAAAGTGCAGCAAAAACCACTATGAAAAAATAGATTATTACTGAACTGTTGTTTTTATGGGATGAATTGTTGATTCCTACTTATTCTCATTTTTTCAATAAAAATAATTTGAAAGAATTTAGAAATAACACACACTTAAAAAGAAAATCTACGTACAACAACCCCCAATTTCAAACGTTTTAAGAGCTAATAAAGTGGTAATTTAAAAACCTAACATTTGTCATATTTTTATATCAAAAAGTTCGTAACTTTATAACACTTTATTAATATTAACCGCACATATTATGAAAATATACGATGATAAACACATTAAAAATGTTGCTTTTGTAGGCGCTCACAAAAGTGGGAAAACCACGCTTGCAGAAACAATGCTCTTTGAAGCTGGCTTAGTCAAACGCCGTGGTAGTGTTGAAAACAAAAATACTGTTTCAGACTATCACGAAATTGAACAAGAAAGAGAAACTTCCATTTTTGCCACTCCTCTTCATACTGAATGGCGCAATTACAAAATAAACATTATTGATACTCCTGGCTTAGACGATTTTATTGGTGAAATCGCTTCAACTATGCGTGTTGCAGATTCTATTGTTACTGTAGTAAACGCACAACATGGTGTTGAAGTTGGAACTGAAATTATTTGGAATTATGTAGATCGTTTTTCAAAACCAACGTTATTCGTAATCAATCAAATAGATAGTCTTAAAGCCGATTTTAATGAAAGTTTTAAAAGTATTGTAGATTTAGTTGGAAATAACGCTGTTAAAATTCAATATCCAATAATAGATGGTGGTGCACAATGTATTATTGATGTACTTAAAATGAAAATGTACAAGTTTGGGCCTGAAGGAGGCAGACCTGAAAAACATCAAATTCCTTCAGATCAAATTGACATTGCAAATAAATTACACAATGAATTAGTTGAAAAAGCTGCTGAAAACGACGAAGATTTAATGGAACTTTATTTTGATAAAGGTGAATTAAATGAAGATGAAATGCGCGAAGGAATTAAAAAAGGAATGTTAAATCATGAAATTTTCCCTGTATTTTGTATTTCAGCATTGAATGATATGGGAAGTGGTCGTTTGATGGGATTCATTGATAATGTGGCACCTTCTGCTGCAGATTTAAAACCCGAGCAAAGTGTAGAAGGCGAAACTATAGAATGTAAGGTTGATGCGCCAACTTCATTATTCATTTTTAAAACTTTGTATGAACCTAACTTAGGACAAATTAGTTTTTTTAAAGTAAAATCGGGTGAAGTAAAACAAAATGATAAATTAGAAAATTCAAGAAACGAAGAAATTGAGATTTTGAATCAGTTGTATATTATGGACGGTAAAAACCGTGAACCTGTTGAAAAATTAAGTGCAGGTGATATTGGTGCTACCTTGAAATTAAAATACACGGAGACCAATGATACTTTAAGGACAAAAGATGCTAACATCACTATAAAACCTATAAAATATCCGGACCCAAGAATAAGAAAATGCGTAAATGCTGTTGATAAAAATGACGAAGAAAAATTAAACGAAGCACTTAAAAGACTTCACAGTCAAGATCCAACGGTTACCATTCAATATTCAACAGAATTAAAGCAACAAATCTTATCATGTCAAGGAGAATTGCATTTGGCTACTATAAATTCAATGCTTCAAAAAATTTATGGGATCAAAGCTAAATTTGAACAACCTAGAATTGCATATAGAGAGACTATTCAGCGTTCAGCAACTACAAGTTATAAGCACAAAAAACAATCTGGAGGATCTGGTCAATTTGGTGAAGTTCACTTAAAAATTGAACCTTGGTTTGAAGGAATGCCAGAACCAGAAGGATTTAACATTAGAGGTAAAGATGAAGTTTCTTTAGATTGGGGCGGAAAATTAATATTTTATAACTGTATAGTTGGAGGTGTTATAGATACTCGATACTTACCATCTGTATTAAAAGGTTGCCTAGAAGTTATGGAAGAGGGGCCGTTAACAGGATCGTATGCCCGAGATATTAGAGTAATGGTTTTTGATGGAAAAATGCACTCGGTAGATTCTAATGATATTTCTTTTAAAATTGCTGCAGCACACGCTTTTAAAGCTGCATTTTTACAAGCAAAACCAAAATTATTAGAACCCGTTCATGAACTTACAGTTAAGGTTCCTGAAGAATTAATGGGAAATGTGATGACCGATTTACAATCTAGAAGAGCTATTATTTTAGGAATGGATAGTGATGGCAGATACCAATCTATCAAAGCAAAAACTCCTTTGGCAGAAATGTATCGTTATTCTACAACTCTACGTTCTATTACTCAAGGTCGAGGAAGTTTTAGCACTAAATTCTCAAACTTTGAACTCGTTCCAAATAATATTCAAGATACGTTAACAAAAACAGGAAGTTAACCAAACATTTATTTTTAAATTAAAGACTCGCCTTTTCTTACGAATTTGGCGAGTCTTTTTTGGTATTCATATCAATATTTATTACTTAATTCAATTTAATTTTATAATTCACATTGGTTTAGTCGGTTTGTTACTTAACACAATTTTTATAAATTAATAAATACCAATACACTTGCAATTTATTAATAAATAACTGATTACAGAAACAAATACACTAATATTTAACACTTTAGATGGTTTTTAATTAAAAATTTAACAATATTAATTGCGTTTTTAGCAATCAATAGATATTCATCTGATAACAACTTAAAATGTAGAAGAAATCATTATATTTGCAAACTAATTTAGTAACTATGAAATTATTACTTTTAACATTGGCACTTTTAGGTGTTGGGGTTGCGGGAATAGCAATAAAAATTTGGGCAAAAAAAGACGGTAAATTCGCTGGTACTTGTGCTAGTCAGAACCCGCATTTAAACAAAAATGGAGAGCCTTGTGGATTCTGTGGGAAAACTGCAGATGAATGTGAAAACAGGTAATATATGTTGCTTGAATATGTGTTTATTGCTTTTATAGCAATTGTTTGTATTCAATTTATGTATTACATTCCATTATTTGGATCTTTTGCTTTTTCAAGGCAGCATACAAATCCCCCTTCTTTTAACAAACCCATTTCTGTAATTATTTGCGCTAAAAACGAAGCTAAAAATTTAACAAAAAACATCCCTACTTTTATTGAACAAAATTATTCGGATTTTGAATTAGTTTTGATCAATGATAGTTCTCATGACGATACGCTAAACATTTTAGAAGCGTTTCAAAAAAAACAACCTTCACTAATTAAAATTGTAAATGTTGCTGCCAATGAACAATTTTGGGGGAGTAAAAAATACGCTCTTACACTTGGCATAAAAGCTGCATCTCACGAATATTTATTATTTTCAGATGCGGATTGCAAACCGATTTCTAAAAATTGGATTACTGAAATGGCAGGGAATTACAGTGATTCAAAAGAATTGATTTTAGGTTATGGCGCCTATAAAAAAATCAATAAATCGTTTTTAAATAAAATAATTCGTTTTGAAACGCTTATAACTGCTGTACAATATTTTTCGTATGCTAAAATTGGAATTCCGTATATGGGGGTTGGACGAAATTTAGCGTACACTAAAGATTTGTTTTTCGCCAATAAAGGTTTTGTAAACCACATTAAAATTAAATCTGGTGACGATGATTTATTTGTAAATCAGGTGGCAACTAAAAAAAACACAGCCATTTGTACTTCAACTAATAGTTTTACTATTTCAACACCTAAAACATCTTTTAAAAACTGGATTCAACAGAAAAGAAGGCATATATCTACCGCTTCACACTACAAGCCATTACATAAATTTTTATTAGGCTTATACTATAGTTCACAACTGCTATTTTGGATGTTAAGTGCTGTTTTACTTTTATTTTTATATAACTGGCAAATAGTTGTTGGCTTGTTTATTTTTCGCAATATTTTGTTGTATCTTTCTGTTGGAATTTCAGCAAAAAAAATTAATGAAAAAGACTTGATTTTGTTCTTGCCTATTTATGAATTATTTCTGATTTTAGTACAATTGTTTATCTTTATAAAAAATCTAAGCTCAAAACCCTCACATTGGTAACAAAAAATAGCGATATTTCAACTTTAATTGAAAAAGCACGTTTAAAGGATCAAAAAGCTTTTAATGCACTTTTGAACACGTATTGGAGTGATGTGTTTAGGTTTCAGCTATCCAAAGCTGAAAATGAAGATGAAGCTGAAGACATTACCATTAAAACATTTTCAAAAGCTTTTGATAAAATTCACTTGTACAATGAACGCTACAACTTTAAAACTTGGTTAATTTCAATTTCAAAAAACATATTTTTAGACCATAAGCGAAAACAACGTACTGATATTATTTCTATCAATAAAAAGGAATCTGAAGCTTATAAAATTTTTGATGAAACACCATCTCCAGAAGATCAGCTTATTATTGAACAAAATTTAGCCCAGTTATTGAATTACATCAAACAATTAAAACCTCATTATCAAGAGATTATCAATCTTCGCTACTTTAGAGAAATGAGCTATAAAGAAATGGCTGATATGTTGAATGAACCTATGAGTAATATCAAAGTAAAATTATTAAGAGCTAAAAAATTATTAGCTGACATTATTGAAAAATCACGAAAAAATTGAAGTTTTCATTTTTTAATTGGTTAAAAAAATTAGGTCCTGGCTTATTGTTTGCAGGTGCTGCTATTGGAGTTTCTCACTTAGTACAATCTACACGCGCAGGAGCAGATTTTGGTTTTGGATTAATTTGGGCATTGATTTTAATTCATCTAATAAAATATCCTTTTTTTCAATTCGGACCTCGTTACGCTACCGCCACCGGTGAAAGTTTATTAGATGGTTACAAAAGATTAGGAAAAGGCGTTTTAGCAGCCTATTTTGTATTGAACCTAGCCACTATGTTTACCATTCAAGCAGCTGTAACTGTTGTAACTGCAGGCTTAGCAGCTAACTTATTTGGTATTACTACAAACCCAATTATCTGGAGTATTATTATAACCGTTATATGCTTTTTACTGTTAATTATTGGTCGTTATAAATTATTAGATCATTTAATGAAATTCATAATAGTAATACTTTCAATTAGCACAATTACGGCGTTCGCTTTAGCTGTTATCAATTCAAACACTAGTTATAATTTTGATCAAATTATTCCTGAAGGAAGTATTGAAGTTGCATTTTTAATTGCTTTTTTAGGTTGGATGCCAGCACCACTTGATGTTTCCGTTTGGCAATCGCTTTGGGCTATAGAAAAACAAAAAGACAAAAATTCTAAGTTCGATACTAAACAATCAATTTTTGATTTTAACATTGGTTATATTTCAACATTAATTCTTGGAGTATTTTTTGTTTCACTTGGAGCTATAGTAATGTTCAATTCTGGTGAAACGTTTAGCAACAGTGCTTTTAAATTTTCAGAACAACTCATAAATTTATACACGAGTAGCTTGGGTGCTAAAGCTTCTGTTTTTATTGCAGTCGCCGCATTTACTACCATGTTTAGCACTACATTAACTACACTAGATGCTTCCCCTAGAGCAATGACAAAAACGTTTGATTTATTAACCGATAAATCGTACAAAAACAGCTACTGGTTTTGGATTAGTTTTTTAGCCATTGGAACCATTTCAATATTATTATTTTTTATGTCTGAAATGGGTTTATTAATTAAAATCGCTACAATACTCTCTTTTTTAACAGCTCCGTTTTTTGCAATTATTAATTTTAAATTGATATCAGGAAAACACACACCAAAAGAACACCGTCCTTCAAACGGTTTAAAATTATTAAGTTGGATTGGAATTTTATTTTTAATAGGCTTTAGTATATGGTATCTTATTAGTTTATAAAATTCTTTGTATTTTTGCATTCAATTTTTATAAAGAATGTCAGAAACTACTAAAGAACGAATTCAAAAACCAAAATGGCTGAGAGTAAAACTGCCTGTTGGTAAAAAATACACTGAGCTTAGAAGTGTTGTTGATAAATATAAATTAAACACCATTTGTACCAGTGGAAGTTGCCCAAATATGGGTGAATGCTGGACTGAAGGAACTGCAACCTTTATGATTTTAGGAAATATCTGTACGCGTTCATGTGGATTTTGCGGTGTTAAAACCGGAAGACCTGAAACTGTAGATTGGGAAGAACCAGAAAAAGTAGCACGTTCTATTAAATTAATGAAAATTAAGCACGCCGTAATTACATCGGTTGATAGAGATGACATTAAAGATGGCGGTTCTATTATTTGGGCTGAAACCATTAATGCCATAAGACGAACAAACCCTGAAACGACTTTAGAAACTTTAATTCCAGACTTTCAAGGAAACACAACAAATGTTGACCGTATTTTAGCAGTGGCACCTGAAGTAATTTCTCATAATTTAGAAACGGTGAGACGTTTAACCAGAGAAGTGCGTATACAAGCTAAATACGACCGTAGTTTAGAGGTATTAAAATATATGAAAGACCAAGGTCAACGAAGAACTAAATCTGGGATTATGCTTGGTTTAGGAGAAACAGAAGACGAAGTTATTGAGACTATGCAGGATTTAGCCAATGCCAAAGTTGATATTTTAACCATTGGTCAATATTTACAGCCTAGTAAAAAACACTTGCCTGTAAAAGAATTTATTACACCTGAACAATTTGATAAATACAAAGAAATTGGTTTAAAAATGGGATTCAGACATGTGGAAAGTAGCGCTTTGGTACGTTCATCATATAAGGCTCAAAAACATTTAGAATAGTAATTTTTAAAAATATTATTTTTTACTTAATAAAAAAGTCCTGCTTCGGTAGGACTTTTTTTATTAAATATTAACTGAATTCTACTTTAACTTTTAATTAACAACTGTCTGAATATTAATGGCATAAGAATTGCGTTATAACAAACAAGACAAAGAAGTTGTTAGCTTTGTTTTTCATATAAAAATGTTTGAGTTAGTTGATTAAAAAAAGCGCCCCATAAAGCGCTTTTTTTATTTTTATATATTTCTGAAAGAATAATTGTTTAAAAAAATATTTTAACTTTTAATTAACAACCCCTTGAATATGAACGGCATAACAATTGCGTTATAACAATCAAGACAGAGAAGTTGTTAGCTTTGTTTTCATTTTAAATAATGTTTGAGTTAATTAAAAAAAGCGCCCCATAAGCGCTTTTTTTTGTTAATTGATTTTGTTTTACTTTATAATTTCACCATTTTCTAATAGTAAATTATAAACATATCCTGCTCCAAAATCTTTATCTAAAACAACGGTAGCTTTAAAAGTTACAATGTCTCCTAATTGCGCCAATTCACTTGTTGTAATAGTTAAGTCTTTTTTACCTTCAAAATTAGTTCCATCAACAATGTGTATCCAATTTTTATCTAAAATATTCTTATTTACTTTTACTACTTT
This sequence comes from Lutibacter agarilyticus, assembly GCF_900188235.1. Classification (GTDB taxonomy): domain Bacteria; phylum Bacteroidota; class Bacteroidia; order Flavobacteriales; family Flavobacteriaceae; genus Lutibacter; species Lutibacter agarilyticus. Next base: position 71,712 of record NZ_FZNT01000004.1, read on the forward strand.
CCCTCTAACTATAATTTCTTTTTTATTGAAATCGCTCTTATTTTTATAAAGTGCTCCTATTGAAATCCCACCTTCTGGCAGTTCTATTGAGATAGCTTCCGTTTTTTCTGATAAATTATCACTTTCTGAATGTGGGGTTTTAACTGTTGGTTTTGAAGCTGCTTCTTCCGAAGCACTAATTCCTTCAGAAAAAATTATAACATCAAAAGTTCTTTCAAGTTCTTTACTTTCAAAATTAACCATTTGCATTCCACTTGCATAATAATAGGTTTCACCCTTTTTTACAGTGGTACTTGGAATTGCCATCCAATACGTTTCACTACCTTCAGAAACATTGATATAAGTGTATCCTGCAGCATCCATAAATTCGTTAATTACAATCTTATGCACTGATGATTTTTCAACTTTAGGGCTATTATCCATCTTTGAATATGTTGCTTTGTCTTTACAACTTATCAATATAAAAACGCTTAAAATAACGAGTACTAGGTTTAATTTGTTTTTCATTTTTTATACTATTAAATTTTTATAAATGTAACCAATATCACTTACAAAACAACTGATATTCATCACCAATTAATTTCGGCTAAACCATTTTTTTTCAATTGCTTATTTGTTTCACTAAAATGTTTATTCCCAAACCAATAACCTCTATTAGCGCTTAAAGGTGAAGGGTGCCCACTTGTTAAAACTGTATGTTTTGAACAATCTATTTTTAGTCCTTTCTTTTTTGCATAACCACCCCACAATAAAAACACAACATTCTCTGTGTTTTCTGAAATGCTTGCAATAACGGCATCAGTAAATATTTCCCAACCTTTTTTTTGATGCGAACCCGCTTGGTGAGCTCTAACGGTTAAAGTAGCATTTAACAACAACACTCCTTGTTTTGCCCAACGCTTTAAATTTCCAGTTTTTGGAAAAGGAAGCTGTAAATCGGAATTAATTTCTTTAAAAATATTTATTAATGAAGGAGGATTCGCAATTCCATCGTTTACCGAAAAACACAATCCGTTAGCTTGACCTTCTCCGTGATATGGATCTTGTCCAATAATTACAACTTTTACCGCTTCAAAAGGACATAAATTAAAGGCTTCATAAATTTGTTCTTCTTTTGGGTAGCATATATTTGATTGGTATTCTTGCGCTACAAATTGGGTAAGTTGTTCAAAATAAGGTTTTTCAAATTCAGATTGTAGGTGTTTTTGCCAGCTATCATCAATTTTAACATTCATTATATCAGTTCGTCTTAAATTTATACTTTTGCCTATGTTTCAAAAGTAGTAATTTTTATGAGTAACATTTCAGAAAAGACATTAATAGATTTAGAATTTTTTACCATTTTAAAAACGGTAAGTGAATTTTGTATTTCTGATTTAGGTAAAAAAACTACGCTAGAAATTAAACCTTTTCAGAATAAAGTAGCAGCACAACTTGAATTGAATCAGGTAAATGAATATCTATCGTCTTATGTAAACGATAACCGTATTCCAAATCATTATTTTGATGATATACAAAAAGAAATTTATTTATTAAAAATTGAAAATAGTTATTTAGAACCTGCTGCATTTTTAAAAATATTAAACAATACCAATACTATTTTTGAACTTCTAAAATTCTTCAAAAAATTTAAAGACATTTACCCTACCCTATTTATGTCTTCCGAAGAAATTGAATATCAAAAAATAATTGCGGAAAACATCAATAAAATTATAACTTCGTTTGGAGAAGTAAGCGAGAATGCTTCACCACTTTTAAAAAGTATTAGAAAGGAAATAAATGCAATTAGAGCAAAAATAGGTTCAAGTTTTACACGTGCATTAAGCCAATACAACAGCGCTGGATATTTAGACGACATTAGAGAATCGGTTATAGACAATCAACGTGTGCTTGCTGTAATGGCAATGCACAGACGAAAAGTGAAAGGTAGCTTGGTTGGAAGCTCCAAAACGGGTAGCATTGTTTATATTGCACCTGAAGCTACGTTGCAATTTACTAGAGAATTACAAAATCTTGCGTATGAAGAACATCAAGAAATTGTTAGAATTTTAAAAGATTTAACCAATTCTCTTCGTGAATTTGTGCCTAATTTAAATCAATTTCAAAATTATTTAATAACACTTGATGTTATTGCTTCAAAAGCAACGTATGCAAATAAAATAAATGCTTGTTTACCAAAAATTACTTCTGAAAAAAAAGTATTTTTCCGTGATGCATATCACCCCATCTTATTTTTAAAAAACAACGAACAACAACTAAAAACAGTTCCTCAAACCTTAGAATTAAACTCTAAGCAGCAAATAATTGTAATTTCGGGGCCCAATGCAGGTGGAAAAAGTATTACCCTAAAAACCGTTGGTTTATTACAGGTTATGTTACAAAGTGGTTTTTTAATACCCGTACACGAACGTTCAGAAACTTACTTTTTTGAAAAAATACTGACAGATATTGGAGATAATCAATCTATTGAAAATCAACTAAGTACTTACAGTTATCGTTTAAAAAATATGCGTAATTTTTTACGAAGCTGTAATGATAGTACACTGTTTTTAATTGATGAATTTGGAACAGGAAGTGACCCTGAATTGGGTGGTGCTTTGGCTGAAATATTTTTAGAAGAGTTTTATTACAAAAAAGCTTTTGGTATTATTACAACACATTATGCCAATTTAAAAGTATTGGCAAGTGAATTAGAAAATGTTGCCAATGCCAATATGCATTTTGATGAAAAAACACTAGAGCCTTTATTCAAACTATTTATCGGTCAGGCTGGTAGTTCGTTTACTTTTGAAGTAGCACAAAAAAACGGCATCCCTTTTAGTTTAATTAACAAAGCTAAAAAACGTGTTGAAGGCGAAAAAGTTAGATTAGATAAAACCATTTCTAAACTTCAAAAAGAACGAAACAAGTTACAACATACTTCTGAAACTTTAGAAAAAGAAAAATCAAAAGCTGTTGAACAAACGGACAATTTGACTGAAAAACAACAAAAAATTCAGGAAAAATTAGAAGGCTTTCAAGAATTGTATGACCGTAATCAGAAAATGCTGTATTATGGAAGAAAATTTAATGAATTAGTTAACAAATATTTTCAAACGAACAATAAAAAAGCGTTTACTGCCGATCTTAATAAATGGGTTGCTATTGAAAAAACAAAACATTTAAAAAAGAATCCGCCAAAACCTAAAACCAAAGCTCAAAAAAAACAAGTAAAGGTTGAAAATAAAAAAGTGGAAGAAAAACTAAAAGTTATTGAAAAAGAAGTTGTTGTAGCAGTTGAAAAGGTAAGAGTTGTTAAAGAAATTGAAGCAAAAAAAGTAGCCAAGCAAAAAGCTGACTACGTTTTTAAAGTTGGTGATCGCGTTAAAATTATGGATAGTAATTCAACAGGAATTATTGAAAAAATTGAAAAGAAAAACGCCTTTATTAATTATGGTTTCTTTACTACTAAAACTACCTTAAATAAATTAGAACTGGTACAGGCAGCAAAAAAATAAATAATTAATCTTTCTGATAGCGTTCCATTTCACGATCATAAAATTCGCTTGCTTGCTCTATAAGCACCGCTACTTGCGTTTCTAATTCAGTTTGATCTTCACCCTGAAAGTCTTCCCACCATTCAATTTCATCATCAACTAAATTGATTAAAAATCTTGGGAATTCAGTATGAATTACAAAAATATCGTCTGGACAATCAGTGTTGTCTCCTAATAAAAATTTAGGTAGTTCCATTTTTCTGTTGTATTAATTTATTTGTTAAGTAATTAAATCTAAGTAATAATAAAATTGCTGAAGATGTTAAGGCTGTTAAAAGTCCAATCCAAATTCCTAATGGTCCCATTTCTAAAATTGTGCCTAAATAATAACACACCGGGAAACCAATTATCCAATATGCAATAAACGTTAATATCGAAGGAATATTCACATCTTGTAATCCGCGTAATGCTCCAAGCACCACCGCTTGTATTCCATCGGATAATTGAAAAAATCCAGCAACAACTAATAAGCTTGAAGCAATTCCAATCACTTCTAAATTATCGGTAAACATCCAGGGTAAAATATCTTTTAAAAGCATAAAACCTATGGAGAAACAAAACATGATTATAAATACCAATAAAAAATTAGAAAAAGCAATTCTTCTTAATTCCACATAATTTTTCAATCCTTTTTGATTTCCAACTCTTACCGTAGCAGCCACACCTACTCCCACCGCAATCATAAAAGTGGTTGTAGCTAACTTTAAAGCTATTTGATTGGAAGCTTGCGCATAGGCTCCAAAAGTCCCAGCTAATAAAACTGAAGCTGTAAATAAACCAACTTCAAATAACATTTGTAAAGCTGTAGGAAAACCTAGTTTTATAATTCTTTTTAGTATTTCTTTTTTAATTTCAGCAAAATGAATACGTTTTAAATACACCGTAAATATCAGTTTGTTACTTAAAACAATATACATAAAGAAAACCATTGCAATTCTTGAAATTAGTGTACCAATTGCCGCACCTACAATTTCCAATCTTGGAAAAATCCACATTCCATATATCAAGGCAAAATTCAACAATACATTAATTATATTTGCTACAATAGTGGCATGCATCGCATATTTTGTTTGAGATAAACCATCTGTAAATTGTTTAAACCCTTGAAATATCATTAAAGGAAGCATAGAAAATGCAACAATTTCGTAATAAGGAATTGCCAAAACCACCACTTCTTCTGGCTGGTCTAAATGATACAGAATTGGTTTTATCAGTACCAACATTGCAAACATTGCAACTCCCATAATAGTAGTTAGCACTAAACCATGTTGAAAAATTAGACGTCCTTTCTTTTCATCTCCCTCACTATCAGATTCTGCAATTAAAGGTGTAATTGCAAAAGAAAACCCCATTCCTATTGAAATGGCTATAAAAAAAACACTATTTCCTAATGACGTTGCAGCTAATTCAACAGGACCTAGCCTACCAACCATAATATCATCAATTAAACCAACCAATAAATGACCTAATGAACCAATCATTACTGGTGTAGCTATTTTTAAGTTCTTTTTAAACTCTGATGTGTACCTTTTTAAATCCAATTTAACCTTAATTAGGCTGCGAAGATACAAGTTTTAAAAAGCATTCTTAATAATGTTATACAAAAAAGAGACAAACTAAAAAGTTCATCTTTTTAGTTTGTCTCTTAAAAAATCGATTAAATATCTATTTAAACCATTTTAAAATCTAGCAATATTTCACCTTCAATTGAGGCTTGTAAACGATCTTCTTTAAAAATCTTACCAGTTCCGTGCGCTGGTGTTCCAGTAAAAATTAAATCCCCAGGCTCTAAGGTCATAAAACCAGACACGTAACTAATAATTTCAGCAAAATTGTAAATCATTAAGCTTGTGTTTCCTGTTTGCAATTGTTCTCCATTAATTTTTAAATCGAAGTTGATATTATTCAAATCTGAAAAATTTGAAATTGGTTTGAACGAAGAAATTGGTGCCGCACCATCAAATCCTTTCGCTAAATCCCAAGGCCCTTTTACATCTCGGTAGGCAGTTAATACATCTTTCGCCGTATAATCAATACCTATTCCTAATTCAGAAATATAAGAAACAGCATCTGCTTCAGAAATATTTTTTCCTTTTTCACCAATTTTTATAACCAATTCAGCTTCGTAAATCAATTCATTTGTAAATGAAGGAAATTCAACATCTTTATTATCTGTAACCAAAGAAGATTCAGGTTTTGAAAAAATAATTTGTTGACCATTTTTATTTGAAGCTACTTCTTCAATATTGTTTACGTAATTTTTGCCTATAGCAAGTATTTTCATTGTTTCTATGTTAATTATTAAAGTTTCAAAAATACATTATTTTGTAAATAAAATTGATTTTTAATGTGTTATTACTTCTATATAAATAAAATCTATTTCGGAATAAACTATTAAAATAAACAACATTTTAAATACCTATTTAAATACGTATATTTGTAAAACAAAAATAAAATATTCACTTTAAAAAATTATAAAAATGGCTGTATTAGTTGGAAAAAAAGCACCAAAATTTAACGCTCAAGCGGTAGTTAATGGAATGGAGTTTGTTGAAAATTATTCTTTAGAACAATTTGAAGGTAAAAAATATGTTGTATTATTCTTTTACCCAAAAGATTTTACTTTTGTTTGCCCTACTGAACTTTTTGCTTTCCAAGAAAAATTAGCAGAATTCGAAAAAAGAAATGTGCAAATAGTTGCTGTATCTACTGATACTGAGCAGTCTCACTGGGGTTGGTTACAAATGGAAAAAAATGCTGGAGGAATTCAAGGTGTTACTTACCCTCTAGTTGCGGATACTAACAAAACAATCTCTAAAAACTACGATGTTTTAGCTGGAGATTATTTTTACGATGACAATGATCAATTACAAGCTAGCGGTGAATTAATTGCTTACCGTGGATTATTTTTAATTGACAAAGACGGAATTGTACGTCACCAAGTTGTAAATGATTTACCATTAGGAAGAAATGTTGACGAAGCTTTAAGAATGGTTGACGCTTTACAATTTAATGAAGAACACGGAGAGGCTTGTCCTGCAAACTGGACTTCAGAAAAAGAAGGATTAACAACAACTCACGAAGGTGTTGCTGATTATTTATCAAAAAATTAAAGTACTACTAATACTAACTAAAATTAAATTGCTAAAAAACTCTCGATTTGTTTCGAGAGTTTTTATTTTTAAACTAAATTTGATAATCTTAAAAAATAAAAAATATTATGGCTAAAATAACATTGAAAGGTACCCCTTTTAAAACAGTTGGAAAATTACCTAAAGTAGGCAAGAAAGCACCTAAATTCTCTTTAGTTGCTGCTGATTTATCAAAAAGCAAATTAAAAGACTTTAAAGGATCAAAAGTGATTTTGAACATTTTCCCTAGTTTAGATACAGGTACTTGTGCTGCTTCAGTTCGCAAATTTAATGAAGAAGCAGCAAAATTAGAAAACACCAAAGTATTATGTATTTCAAGAGATTTACCTTTTGCTCAGGCTCGTTTTTGTGGAGCTGAAGGTTTAGAAAACGTAATTACTTTATCAGACTTTGCTTCAGGAAAATTTGGAAAGGCCTACGGTTTAACAATTGAAAACGGACCTTTAGCAAACCTACATTCAAGAGCAATTGTTATTGTTGATGAAAAAGGTGATGTAATTTATACGGAACAAGTTCCTGAAATTGTTGACGAACCAAATTACGAAGCTGCTTTAAAAGCATTATAATTATAAATGAATACAGAGCGTAATTTTTTTCTGAATAGAATAAAAGCATTTAAGTATGCTGCAAAAGGTTTTTGGATTTTAATTACTACTGAAAAAAGTATTATTGCCCAAGCTATAATTGGTATTATAGTTACCATATTTGGGTTTATAATGAATCTTTCTGCTACCGAATGGTTATTTCAAATTATTGCAATAGCTTTAATTTTGGTAGCAGAATCATTAAATACAGGTATTGAAAAGTTGGCCGATTTTGTACATCCTGAATATCATAAAGAAATTGGTCGTATTAAAGATATTTCTGCAGGCGCTGCTTTTTTTGCAGCTATTTTCGCTGTAATTATTGGTTTAATAATTTACATCCCTAAATTTATTTTGTAAATTAACCTCAATCACTTTAATTTTATATTTTTGTGACATAATTACATACATGGCGAAAAAGAAAAAAACAACTACTAAAACACCCAAAGCACCAAGGTTTCAAAAAATAAAAGCATTTTTTGGAAATAGACAAACTCAAACAATTTTGGGCTTGTTTATCATGCTGTTTGCAATCTTTCTACTCGTTTCTTTTATTTCCTACCTTTTTAATTGGCAAGATGACCAAAGTCAACTTGAAGATTTTTCAAATAAAAAAGTCGGCGTTAAAAACTTATTAGGTAAAATAGGCGCAAGTATTAGTCACTTTTTTATTTATGATGGTTTCGGTTTTATTTCACTATATATTCCAGTTTTAGTCTTCTTTTCAGGTTTACTTATTTTTATGAAAGGTAGCTTAACCAAAATTAGAAATTCTTGGGGTTGGGGAATTTTAGGTGTTTTATGGTTTTCAATTGCATTTGGCTTTTTAGCACATAAAAATGCTTTACTAGCAGGTGTTGTAGGCTTTGAATTAAATAGCTATTTACAGCAGTTTTTAGGAAAAACAGGTCTGTTTTTAGCCTTATTGTTTTTGTTTATTTCCTACTTTATCATACGTTTTAAATTAACTCCTGAAAAAATAAAGGAAAATTTACCTAAAAAAGAAAAACTGGTTGCTACTGAAAGTTCAGATATAACGGCTAATTTAACTTCTGAAATTAACGAAAAACAAGTTTTAGATACTGAAGAGAATTCGATCGTTGAATTATCTCTTGATAAGGTTGAACCCATTATTGAAGAAAATACTATTACTGAAACTTTAGTTGTTGAAAATACGGTTAAAACAACACAAAACGAAAAAGATAATGAGGATGTTTCAATCGAAGTTGAACAAAGCGTTGAAGAAAAACATGTAGTAGAAAATTTATCTGATAAATTAGTAAAAGATTTTGGAGAATTTGATCCTACCCTTGAATTGGGCAATTATAAATTCCCGACACTTAATTTATTAAAAGATTACAATGAGACCATTTCGGTAGATCAAGAAGAATTAGAAGCCAATAAAAATAGAATTGTTGAAACTTTAAACAATTATAAAATTGGTATCGCTAAAATAAAAGCTACCGTAGGACCTACAGTAACTTTGTATGAAATTGTTCCCGATGCAGGTATTCGTATTTCAAAAATTAAAAATTTAGAAGATGATATTGCTTTATCGCTTTCTGCTTTAGGAATTCGAATTATTGCGCCAATCCCAGGAAAAGGAACCATTGGTATTGAAGTACCAAATAAAAAACCAACGATGGTTTCTATGAAATCTGTAATTTCTTCAACCAAATTTCAAAATTCAGAAATGGAATTGCCTATTGCTTTAGGTAAAACTATTTCAAACGAAACTTTTGTAGTTGATTTGGCTAAAATGCCCCATTTATTAATGGCAGGTGCTACAGGTCAAGGAAAATCTGTTGGGTTGAATGCTGTTTTAACATCATTATTATACAAAAAGCATCCTGCTGAAGTAAAATTTGTATTGGTTGACCCTAAAAAAGTTGAATTAACGCTGTTTAACCATATTGAAAGACATTATTTAGCCAAACTACCTGACACTGAAGATGCCATTATTACCGATACTACAAAAGTAATTAATACACTAAATTCTATGTGTATTGAAATGGATGCCCGTTATGATTTGCTGAAAATAGCCATGGTGCGAAATATTAAGGAATACAATGCTAAATTTAAAGCAAGAAAATTAAATCCGAACGACGGTCATAAATTTTTACCCTACATTGTGTTGGTTATTGATGAATTTGCCGATTTAATTATGACTGCTGGTAAAGAAGTTGAAACTCCTATTGCGCGTTTAGCTCAACTTGCCAGAGCCATTGGTATTCACCTAATTGTGGCTACTCAAAGACCATCTGTGAATGTAATTACAGGTATTATTAAAGCTAATTTCCCTGCCAGAGCAGCATTTAGAGTAACTTCAAAAATTGATTCAAGAACAATTTTAGACAGTTCAGGTGCCGATCAATTAATTGGCAAAGGGGATATGTTATTTACAAATGGAAATGATGTTGTACGCTTACAATGTGCATTTGTTGACACTCCTGAGGTTGAAAAAATTACTGATTTTATTGGTTCGCAAAGAGCATATCCTGAAGCACATTTATTACCTGAATATAGTGGTGAAGAAGTTGGCACAAGTCTTGATATTGATATTAGCGAACGAGATGCTTTATTTAGAGACGCGGCATTATTAATTGTACATGCGCAACAAGGTTCAGCATCTTTATTACAACGAAAATTAAAATTAGGTTATAACAGGGCGGGTAGATTGATTGATCAATTGGAAGCAGCAGGTATTGTTGGTCCATTTGAAGGAAGTAAAGCTCGTCAGGTTTTAGTGCCTGATGAATTATCTTTAAACCTTTTATTAGACGGAGAAAAAAACACTGATAGTTAAAGAATTATAGTTAAAATGAAAAAAATAATAGTAGTATTAAGCATTGTATTTTTAAGTTTCCCAATCGTTGGTCAAAATTCTCAGGAAGCAAAATCATTGCTCGATGAAGTAGCCACAAGAGTTGAAAGTTATAAAAATATTCAACTTGAATTTATTCATAAATTAGACAATAATGATGCGGATGTACATCAACAAACAAGAGGAAATGTATCTTTAGAAGGCGATTTATACCATTTAAATTATATGGGTACTGAGCAAATTTTTGATGGTAATAAAATCTATTTAATTATACATGAAGATGAAGAAGTCATTATTCAAGATCCTTCAACCACTGAAGAAGAAACCCTAACACCTTCAAAAATGTTTTCGTTTTATAAAAATGGATTTGCTTATGAAATGGACAAATTAAAAACAATTAAAGGTATCAAAATTCAATATGTAAAATTAACGCCTCTTGAAAGTGATTCTGAAATTAAGCAAATACTTGTTGGTATTGATGTAAAAACAAAACACATTTATAATATTATTGAAATTGGAGAAAACAATACGGTAACTACTTTAGAAGTAAGAACCTTCAAAACCAATCAACCAATATCAGAAAATCTTTTCAAATTTGATTTAGAAAAATTCAAAAATCAAAAAAACTACACCATCTCTGAACCAAACTAGTCGCGTTGAAAATATTTGATAAATATATTTTAAAAAGCTTTTTACAACCATTTTTAGCTACTTTTTTTGTAGTTCTTTTTGTGTTAGTAATGCAGGCGCTTTGGCTAGCTTTTGATGAAATTGCAGGAAAAGGAATAGACTTGTTTTTTATTCTACAATTTTTATGGTATTTGGCATTAATGCTTACTCCTACTGCATTACCTATTGGTATTTTATTATCTTCAATTATGGCGCTCGGTAATTTATCGGAGAATTATGAGTTTGCAGCAATCAAATCGTCAGGAATTTCTTTAAAACGAGTTATAAGACCTTTGGTTGTTTTAACTATTTTATTGAGTGGTTTAAATTTTATATTCTTAAATAACATTTATCCTTGGGCAACACTTAAGCAAAAGAATTTGTATTTAAATATGAAAAAGAAAAAGCCCGCACTTGCATTGGTGCCGGGAACTTTTAATACTGATATACCTGGATTTAGCATTAAGTTTGAAGAAAAATATGGCGAAGAAGAAAACTTACTTAAAAATGTTCAAATTGCTGATTTAAGTGCAGGTCGTGGAAAAATAAAAGTAATTACTGCTAAAAAGGGAATTATTTCAAGTGATGAAGGTAGTAAATACATGACGCTTACCTTGGAAGATGGTAACTACTACGAAGAACATATTAAAAAAATAAATCGAAAAAAAGATCGTGAAAAGATGCCTGCATCGCACGCTACATTTGATAAATACACGATAAATATTGACATATCTTCATTTAATGATGACGATAGTTTAAAAGACGAAAAGCTTAAAAATCACCACGGAATGTTAAGTGTTGTCCAGCTTGATTCTATTTCAAAAATAAAAAAAGTTGATTACGATAAATATCTTGCTAGTAAAGCTCGTTCATTTTATTCTTCAGTAAATGGTAATAAACTATACAAATACCCAGACTCAATAATAGACACGCTTCTTTCTCCGGTAATACTTGATAATTTTAACCTTAATAATAAACATATAGTTATTAGCGATGCCATTCAAAGTGTAAAAAGACTTACTGAAAGAAATGAAAATAATTTAAAGCGCTATAAAGATCAACGTAAAATGCTGAATTTATACGACTATGAATTTTATTATAGAATTTCATTTGCACTGGCCTGCCTAGTCCTTTTTTTCATAGGAGCTCCGCTTGGTTCAATTATTAGAAAAGGTGGATTTGGATTACCAATGATTATGGCTATTTTTATATTTGTAATCTACTTTTTCATATCTCAATTTGGAAAAAATTTAGCAGAAGAAAGTGCTATATCCGCTTTTTTAGGTAGTTGGATTTCAACTATTATTTTACTACCTTTTGGAATATTACTTACCAGAAGAGCCACAAAAGGAATGGGAATTTTTAACATTGATGCACTTTTCGATAGTATTAAAAAACTATCCCTAAAATTTAAAAAAACTTCAAAAAACTAACCAATGAATATATCAGAAAACGCTGTACAATTAAATAGCATAGAAGAAGCCATTGAAGACATTAAAAATGGTAAAATTGTTATTGTTGTTGATGATGAGAACAGAGAAAATGAAGGTGATTTTGTTGCTGCTGCAGATATGGTAACTGCTGAAATGATAAATTTCATGGCTACCGAGGGTAGAGGATTAATTTGTGCACCAATCACAGAAAGTAGATGTAAAGAATTGGATTTAAATTTAATGGTAGGTTTAAATACCGATCCGCTTGGAACTGCATTTACCGTTTCAATTGATTATCACGGAAAAGGTGTTACCACAGGAATATCGGCAAACGACAGGGCTATTACTGTTAAAGCATTGACCGATAAAACAACCAAACCTCACGACTTGAGCAGACCGGGGCATATTTTCCCTTTAAAAGCAAGAGAAGGTGGTGTTTTAAGAAGAACTGGACATACAGAAGCGATTATAGATTTAGCACGCTTGGCTGGTTTAAATCCGGCTGGAGTAATTGTTGAAATTATGAACGAAGACGGCACCATGGCTCGTCTTCCTCAATTATTAAAAATTGCTAAAAAATTCGACCTTAAAATTGTTTCTATTGAAGATTTAGTTGAATATAGAATGTTACACGATTCTTTAATTGAATTATCTGAAGATTTCTCTATCAACACCCGTTTTGGAGAATTCAGGTTACGTGCATACAAGCAAACCACTAACAAACAAGTGCATTTAGTACTTACCAAAGGTACTTGGGAAGCCAATGAACAAGTATTGGTAAAAGTGAATTCAACCTTAGTAAATAATGATGTTTTAGGAACCTTAACCAAAAACCCTGACGATAAATTAAAAGGTGTTTTTGACGCTATTAATAAGGAAGGAAAAGGTGCAATTGTATTTATCAACCAAGAAAATCAATCATTCAACTTATTATCTAGGTTGAAAATTTTAAAAGAAAGTCAAGCTAAAAACGAAGCTTATGTTCCTAATTTAAAAATGGATGAAAAAGACTTTGGTATTGGAGCTCAAATTTTACACGATATTGGTATTACAAAATTACGTGTTTTATCAAACGCTACAACCTATAGAAAACGTGTTGGCATGACAGGGTACGGACTTGAAATTATTGAATACGTAACCTATTAATTTTAGTTGTTTTAATTATGAAAAAAATAATTTTAGTTTTCTGTAGCTTCCTCTTTATTTTTTTCAGTTGCACTACTCCTAAAAAAAAGTCAATAAAAGAAGATAATCCAACCGTTATAAACAAGTTTGTTTTAAACGGCACTTTACATACGAATATATCAGATAAAGTGTATTTGAACAAAATACTTGAAAACACACTTTATCCGGTAGATTCATCAACTATTATTAATAATCAATTTATTTTTGAAGGAGTAGTTGAATACCCAGAACGCTTTGCTTTGACGTTTAACAATTACGCTACACCAGTTATTTTTATACTTGAAAACACCAATTTTCAAATAGAATTAAAACCAACTCAATTACAAGAACCTACACTTATAAATTCTCCATTAAATTATAAGTTGAATGCGTATAAAACACATTCTAAAAACATCTTCAAAAAAATAGATTATTTATTTCCTCAATTTCAAAAAGCACGCTTAGAGAATGATGCTGATGAACTTGCTGAAATTGGAAAAAAGATGCAACTTATTGAAAAAGAATTCAGCGATTTTAGTTTTCAATTTATTCAAAACAACCAAAGTTCTTATGTTTCTGGTATGATTTTACGCGATCAACTAAAAGCTTCAACTGTTGATACACTTAAAATTATAAACGCTTATCACACCCTTTCGCTAAAAGTTAAAAACGCTCCTGATGCAACTATCGTTGCTGAAAGTCTAAAGCTTCATTAAATAACTTAAATCTGTTTCTGGAGGTAATTCTGAAGGAGATTTTGTTTTTTGAAACAATCTGGCATTTAATTCACCTTTTAGCAACACTTTATCTCCTTTCACATTTAACCAACTCCCCTCTCTTAAACCCAATACTGGTATTTTATTTAAGGTATGAAATTCGTTGATACGCGTTTCTCTAGTTTCACCCATATGTGTTGACGTTGGGTCTGGATCTAAATAATGTGGGTTCAAATTAAAATTGATAAACCCAAAAGCATCAAAACTTGGAGGATACACAATTGGCATATCGTTGGTGTTTTGAATGGTTAAACCCGTAATATTGCTTCCGGCACTTGTTCCAAAATAAGGAGTCCCGTTCTCAACAACATTTTTAATTGATGAAATTAATTTCATCTCATACAATTTCTTCAGCAATAAAAATGTATTTCCACCACCTGTAAAAATTCCCTTGGCACTATTTACAGCTCCAAAATGATTTTTAAACTCGTGAATTCCTCTTACTTTAAGATTTATTTTATCAAACCCTTTTTGAGCAATTGCTGTATATTCGTCGTAAGTAATTCCACCTGGGCGTGCATAAGGAATAAATAAAATTTCGTGAATGCCTTTAAAAAATTCAGATAGTTCTGGTAATATGTATTCTAAATAGTCCTTTCCATGAACTGTTGAAGTACTCGCAATCAGTAATTTTTTCATAAATATTGAAGTTTCATCAAAGGTACTCTTTTAGATGCTTTAACAAAAGTTTACAATAGCATTAATAGATTTTTAAGATTTCAATTTCTTAATTTGTATATGTGAAACTCAAACTAACTTATTGTATTCTTTTATTTTTTTTACTATTTACATCTTATGCTCAAGAAAAAATGGTGTCATTAACTGGTACAATTACAAGCAATTCTAAAGCAATTGAAAATGTACATGTATATAATATTACCAAACGAATAGGCGCAGTAACAAATAATCTTGGTAAATTTCAGATAAATGCTTCATTTAAAGATACTTTATACGTATCATCTCTTCAATATAAAAAAACTACAGTAGTTGTAACAGCTATAAATATTGACACAAAAGAGTTAGTAATTGGGCTAACACCAGTTGTAAATGAGTTAGATGAAGTATTTTTAAGACACTTGACAGGGAATTTAAAGGCTGATATGGCCAATAAACCCAAAGACAACACCCCTAAAATTGGATATGTATATCATAAAAAAGATTTATACAAAACACTACCACCAGACAGCTACGAAAAATCCAAACGTCCTGACGCACAATCTATAACAGATCCACTAGGCCCTTTAAGTGGTGGTGCAGGTTTACCTGATAAACGCTACCAAGCACTCTTAAAACAAAAAAGAGAATTCGCTTTACGAAAAAAATTTCCTGAAAAGTTAAAAAATGAATTTGGAATTGAGTATTTTACAAACGATTTAAAAATAAAAGAAACACAAATAAATAATTTCTTAACATATTGTGAATATTTTGAAATTTTCGAAAAATATTATAACAACAACATATTAGAAGTTATCCAAATATTAAAAGATGAAAGCAAAACATATAATAACATTAAACGTTAAAACAGCACTTTTAGTTCTATTACTTTTTAGCATTGGAACAACTACTTCTTTAGTGGCACAAGAAGAAGCTGAAGTGCTACAAGGTAAAGTAAAGTATGAAGACTCTTATTTACAAGATATTAATATTATAAATTTAAGAAGTAATTTAGGTACTTCAAGTAATTCTCATGGAATTTTCATTATTCCGGCAGTAGAAGGAGATTCTATTTTATTTTCATCTATCTCTTATCAAAACCGAATTATTGTAGTTACAGATCACCATATTCAAGATCATTTAATGACTGTTTATCTTGAGCCTGGTTTTAATGAATTAGATGAGGTTGAAATTTTAAGAAAAGTTAGGTTAGAGTTTAACAACGTAGCAGTTGATCAAAGAGCTGTTTTAGATGCTGATGAAATTTCTGTTAATTCAGCTCCTAATGTACAACAAACATTTGATTACAATACACAATTGACAAACGGAGTAAGTTTAACAAGTATTTATAATGCTATAACCAAAAAAGCAAGAGCTAAAAAACGAAGTGAAAACGACGAGAAAAACCATATTACACACCTACAAAATGAATTTCCTACTAAAATAAAAGCCGAATATGGCGAGGATTTTTTTACAGAATGGCTATATATTCCTGCTGATGAAATAAATCTTTTTTTAGATTTCTGCCAGGAAAACGGATTAGGTGAACTTTATGAAAGTAATGAATTTATTGTGAAAAATTTTCTTGTTTTAGAAAGTAATGAATATCTAAAACTAAAAAAATAGCTTTAAACTTATGCTTCGTTCATTAAAGTTACCCCATGAAGCTTCTTAAATACCTATCTGTTGTAATTTTAGTGCCTTTATTTGCATTCACGCTTCATAAGTACTATTTAAGTTTGTGCGAAATTGAATATGTGGAAGAACAACAATCAATTCAAATTATATTGGGTATTTTTATTGATGATCTTGAAGTTGTTTTAAATAAAGAACATCAACTAAAATTAAATTTAGGCACAGAAAATGAAGCTAAAGATACTGATGCTTATTATGAATCGTATTTAAACAGTCATTTTAAGGTAATTGTTAACAATAAATTAAGTACTTACCATTATATTGGCAAAGAATATGATGATGATATTGTTCGATTTTATCTTGAAATACAAGGTGTTGAACAACTACGGTCTATTAAAATTTTCAACAACTGCCTTACTAAAGAGTTTGAAGATCAACAAAACATTATTAAAATAAAAGTAAACAAACTTCACAAAACATTTTATTTAGATAAAAAAAACGCTAATTGTTTGTTAAAAATTTAGACATAACTTCTAAATTTTGTTAAAAATAATTATTTTAGATCCTTATTTTTAATTTTAACAACCCGAAATGAAAAAAACGCTATTAATAGTGCTTTCTGCGCTATTTACAACCCCATTTTTTGCTCAAGAAGCTTCAACAAAAGAAAAACAAGCTGCACATTACAATACCAGTAAATTTAAGCAGTTAAACGAGGAATTACCTACTCCTAACACGCAACATACAGCTTCTGGCGCTCCTGGATATCAATACACACAACAACAAGTTGATTACGACATGAACATTATTTTAGATGATGAACATCAACGGATTTATGGAGAAGAAACTATTACATATCACAACAATTCTACAGATAACTTAGATTATTTGTGGGTACAGTTAGATCAAAATATGCGTGCTCCTAATTCAAAAACCCCACTTATTAATGGAAAGGGTCCAAGTGCATTGTATTCTCCTGAAAAATTTGCGAATAGTTTTATGGGAAAAACTTTTCAAGGTGGTTTTAATATTGACCATATTAAGGATGCAAATGAAAACCCAATTGACTATATGATTAATAGCACTATGATGCGAATTAATTTATCAGCGCCAATTGCAGCCGGACAAACTTTTGTTTTTAATATAAAGTGGTGGTACAATATTAATAACTATATGACAGATAGAGGTCGATCTGGATTTGAATTTTTTGAAGATGGAAATGCCGCTTATGCTATTGCACAGTTTTATCCACGTTTAGCAGTTTACAACAATGTTGAAGGTTGGCAACATATGCAATTTTGGGGTTCAAGTGAATTTGCCCTAGAGTTTGGAGATTTTAACGTAAATATTACAACACCAAGTGATTTTGTTTTAAATGGTACTGGAGTTCTTCAAAACCCAAAAGATGTGCTAACAAAAACACAATACAAAGCATATCAATCAGCTCAAACTTCCTTTGACAAACCAATGTTTATTGTAACTCCTGAAGAAGCATTGGAAGCTTCAAAAGAAAAAAGCAACAAAACAAAAACTTGGAAATTGTATGCCGAAAATGTACGTGATTTTGCATTTGCAACTTCACGCAGTTATATGTGGGACGCAATGGCTGTTAAATTAGAAAATAAAACAGCAATGGCTTATTCATTGTACCCAAAAGAAGGTGGTAAATTATGGGAAGAGCATTCTACAAGAGTAGTTGCTAAAACTTTAGAAGTTTATTCTAAACATACTTTTGATTATCCTTACCCACACGCTACTTCTGTAAACGTACAAATGGGTATGGAGTACCCTATGATTTGTTTTAACTTTGGAAGAGCCGATCGTAATGGTAATTTTAGCGAACGTACTAAAAAAGGAATGATTGGCGTAATTGTTCACGAAGTTGGTCATAACTTTTTTCCTATGATTGTAAATTCTGATGAGCGCCAATGGACTTGGATGGATGAAGGTTTAGATTCTTTTGTTGAAATTTTAGCAGAATATGAATATGATTCTGAAATGTTTCCTATGGGAAAACAACCAAAAGATATTACACGTTATATGAAAGGAGACCAAAGCAGAATAGCTCCAATTATGTCACAAGGAGATAATGTATATAATTTTGGTGCAAACGCCTACGCAAAACCAGCTGCTGGTTTATTTATATTAAGACAAACCATTATGGGACCTGAATTATTTGACCACGCTTTTAAAACATATGCAAAGCGTTGGGCTTTTAAACACCCTACTCCAGCTGATTTCTTTAGAACTATGGAAGATGCCTCTGCTATGGATTTAGACTGGTTTTGGAGAGGTTGGTTTTATACAACAGGAACCAATGATATTGGTATTAAAGAAGTTAAAAAATATTATGTTACCGATACACCAACGGAACAAGCCAAAAGTATTGCAAAACGTTATGGAACAACAATTGACAGATTGCCTCCTTCATTGTATTTAGTTGCTCAAGATAGCAATGACTTTACCGAAGAACTAAAAACTAATAAACCTGAAGATTATACGGTTTTAAACGAATACATCAAACAAAATTTTTCTACTGAAGAAAAAACAAAATTAAAAGCACCAAAATACTTTTATGAAGTCGTTTTTGAAAAACCAGGAGAGTTGGTAATGCCTCTTATTGTTGAATTTGAATATGAAGATGGCACAAAAGATCGCAAACAATACCCAGCACAAGTTTGGAGAAAAAGCGATGCTGAAGTTACTAAATTAATTCCTTCAACTAAAGCAATTGTTAAAATTACCGTAGATCCAGATGAACAAACAGCCGATGTTGACACCAGCAACAATAGTTGGCCAAAAACAACAGAAACTGAATTTAATTCCTTCAAAAGAAATCAAATAAAAGGATAAAAAAAAGAGGTCGCCTAAAAATTTCTTTTTAGCTACCTCTTTTGATATTAATTTTATTAATTAATTCCCTTTTTGGTAATCAGCTAAAAACTGTGCTAAACCACTATCTGTTAAAGGATGTCTTAACAATCCTGTAATTGAAGATAAAGGTCCTGTCATAACATCTGCGCCAATTTTTGCACAATCTATAACGTGCATTGTATGACGAATAGATGCTGCTAATATTTCAGTTTCAAATCCGTAATTATCATAAATGTGTCTGATTTCAGAAATTAAATGCAATCCATCAGTTGAAATATCATCCAATCTACCTAAAAACGGAGATACATAGGTTGCTCCTGCTTTGGCTGCTAATAAAGCTTGACCTGCAGAAAACACTAAAGTTACATTTGTTCTAATTCCTTTATCAGAAAAATATTTACACGCTTTTACACCATCAGCAATCATAGGTAATTTCACTACAATTTGAGGGTGCAATGCTGCCAACTCTTCACCTTGCTTCACCATTCCTTCAAAATCAGTTGCAATTACTTCCGCAGAAACATCACCTTCAACAATATTACAAATATCTACATAATGCTTTAAAATGTTTTCAGCACCTGTAATTCCTTCTTTAGCCATTAAAGACGGGTTTGTAGTTACACCATCTAAAATACCTAAAGCTTGTGCTTCTTTAATTTGATCTAAGTTTGCAGTATCAATAAAAAATTTCATTCGTTGTGTTTTAATTTTAGTATAAAATAATTTTTAGCAAAAGTACTTAAATAAGAACAATTTATAGTTCATAAAACCAACTTACTAAGAAGTTCATTTTAAAATGCAAACAAACATATATTGTTTAGTTAATTAAAAAGTTGCAATATTCAACTAAATTTGTTATATTAAAAATTTAAGAGACTGATTAACAGTAAACTCCAAATCAGCTTTCAAATCAAAACTCTACAGTAGTATTATCGCTTTCCCCCTTCTAAATCATTTACATTGTAGGTTTTACTTTGTTAAATTATAAACTTTTAATACGATTCCAATGAAAAAACTAGATTTAAAAAAAATGAAATTACCGTTATCAAAAAAGAAATATCAAAAATTAAGAGATGCCATTAAAACCCGTAAAGTAAAATGGATGGATATGTCGGTTGACTTAATGTATGCATATCAAGATTTTTGGCGTTTTCAACACCAAAGAAACATTAACAATAGTATAGACGATTAACTTTTTGATTAAAAAAGAATCAACAAACTATAATTTATAATGATTCATTAATAACTTTTCGTACATTTTATCTGGTAGGATTTTCTTTAACACAATAGAAAATTTCTGCATAAAATCGCCAACTTTATAATGAATTTTAGGTTTTGAAGTATGCATTACCTTATAAATAGCTTTTGCCATTTCAATAGGATCTCCTCCACTATCTACGTGTGCATCCATTAAATCTAAATTTTCTTGATACACTTTTTTATAGGGTGAATTTTCAAAAACCGGCGTGTGATATCTACCTGAAGCTATATTTGTAGCAAAATCACCAGGAGCAACGTTGGTAACTTCGACTCCAAAGTTTTTCACTTCCATTCTTATAGCTTCGGTTACAATTTCCAAGGCACCTTTTGTTGCTGAATAAATACCTCTAAAAGGCAAGCCCATATAACCTGCAATTGAAGTAACATTTATAATTAAACCGCTTTGTTGTTTTCGCATTTGTGGTAAAACTGCCTTCATAACATCAATGGCTCCAAATAAATTGGTGTCAAAAACTTTGCGCATTTCATTGGTTGGTGTTTCTTCAATAGGTCCAGTTATACCCATTCCTGCATTATTTACCAATACATCTAACTTACCTTCAGCAGTAATAACCTCAGCAACAGCTTGGTTAATACTTTCAATATCATTCACATCTAATGCTACTAATTTGAAAGGATGCTGTTGTATTTTTTGTGGATTTCGGCTTGTACCGTAAACAATACAACCTTTTTGAGTTAAAAATTCCCCTACTGATTTACCAATTCCAGATGAACCACCTGTAATTAAAACAACTTTTGACATAAATTGATTCTAAATTTAAAAGATGTAAAGGTAAAAAGTTAATTGGAAGTGAAGTAGATTTCTTAAAAAAAGAGCATAAAAAAAGGCAAGCTACCTACATCACACTGCTACAACCTAATACCTTTGCTGCGTTCCCGCCCTGGAGGATTCAAAGGGAGCTAGTTGTGTAGGACTTGCCAGTTGCAAATTTACAATCATTTTTTAGTATAAACAATCATTTTTTTCATATTTTTATGTAACATTTTTAAACTTCTGCTAACTAATGATTTAGTGTAAAATCAATTATTAATCTTTAAATTATCTTATTGTACTAAAACTCTATTTAGTATATTTGTTAAACAAAAATCAACTTATCAAAAATTATGGAAAACCAAAAATCATCTTCAACAAGTATTATGTTAAACTACGGTTTAATTTTAGGATTCGTTTCAATATTATTAGGCGTTGCAAATTTTGCCTTTGGTGATGTTTACGAACCACATTGGAGCATGCAAGTTGTTAGTGGTGCTGCAACTATTGCTTTAATTGTTTTAGGACTTAAAAAATTAAAAGAAAGTAACGGCAACCTTTTAAGTTTAGGCGAAGCCTTAAAAACAGGATTAGGTATTGCGCTGGTATCAGGTGTTATTTATATCATTTACTTTTTTGTATTTGTAAACTATATTGAACCTGATTATTTTGCAAATTTAGGTAAAGTTCAAGAAGCTGCAATGCTAGAAGCTTATCCAAACTGGTCTGATGAACAAATGGAAGCCTCTTTAGAAATGGCTCAAAAAATGTCAGGATTTGGAATGATATCAGCAATTGTTATGATTATGAGCTTATTATTTGGTTTTGTAATTTCACTAATTGCAGGTTTAATAATGAAAAGAACAGAAGAAGACAACGAATAAAAAAGTACAACATACATGAATATATCAGTAGTTATTCCACTACTTAATGAAGACGAGTCTTTAAACGAATTATACGATTGGATTGCAAAAGTTATGCAATCCAATCGTTATTCTTATGAAATACTTTTTATTGATGATGGTAGCACAGACAACTCTTGGGAAGTAATTCAACGTTTATCTAAAAAAGACCCAAACGTAAAAGGGATTCGGTTTCTTCAAAATTACGGAAAATCACAAGCATTAAATGCTGGGTTTAAAGAAGTAAAAGGCGACGTTGTTATAACTATGGACGCCGATTTACAAGATAGCCCCGATGAAATTCCTGAATTATACAACTTAATTGCAAACGAAGGTTTCGATTTAATTTCAGGATGGAAAAAGAAACGCTACGATTCAAAAATTAGAAAAAACATTCCTTCAAAATTATTTAATGCTGCAGCACGAAAAACGTCGGGTTTAAAATTGCACGACTTTAATTGTGGTTTAAAAGCTTATAAAAAAGCAGTTGTAAAAAATGTAGATGTGCGCGGTGAAATGCACAGGTACATTCCTGTACTTGCCAAAAATGCAGGCTTCACCAAAATTGATGAAAAAGTAGTAACCCACCAAGCCCGTAAATATGGCGTTACAAAATTTGGTATTGATCGTTTTATCAATGGATTTTTAGACCTTATTACTATTTGGTTTTTATCAAAATTTGGAAAACGACCAATGCATTTATTTGGCTTGTTAGGCACCATCATGTTTTTGTTAGGATTTTTATTCTCTTTTTATTTAGGAATCGACAAACTATTTTTAAATCCTACAGGAAAATTAATTACGCAAAAACCTATATTTTATATTGCTTTAGTAACCATGCTTATAGGAACACAATTCTTTTTAGCAGGTTTTTTAGGTGAAATAATTTTAAGAACAAAATCAGATACCAAACGATATTCAATATCAAAAAAAATAAATTTATAACGTTTTAGTGAAAAGAAATTTTTTATTATTTTTTTAATACTTAATAATGTTATTTTTGTAATTATCAAAACAATATAAACATGACTATTTTAGAGAAGGCACAACTATGGTTATCAGACACTTTTGATGCTGATACACAACAAGAAATTAAGCAGTTAATTGACACCGATGAAAATACACTAGCTGATAGTTTTTATAAAGATATGGAATTTGGAACGGGTGGAATGCGCGGAATTATGGGCGCAGGAACAAACCGAATTAATAAATATACATTGGGTAAAGCTACACAAGGCTTAGCTAATTATTTAATTCAAACCTTACCAAATAAACAATTAAGTGTTGTAATTGCTTTTGACTGTCGTCATAATAGTCAATTATTTGCAAAAGTTGTAGCTGATGTACTTTCAGCCAATAATATTAAAGTATACTTGTTTGAAGACTTACGCCCTACTCCTGAACTTTCGTTCGCAGTTAAACATTTAGGGTGTGATGCAGGTATTGTATTAACAGCTTCTCACAATCCTCCAGAATACAACGGGTATAAAGTATATTGGGGTGATGGCGGACAAATTGTTCCTCCGCACGATAATAAAATTATCGATGAAGTTAATAGCTTAGAGTTTTCTGAAATTAATTTCAATGCAAATGAAGATTTAATTGAAGTTATTGGAAAAGAAGTAGATGATGCTTTTGTAAATGCTTCTGTAAAAAACGTTGCTTTTAACACGGCAGGCAAAGAAAATTTAAAAATTGTTTTCACTTCATTACACGGAACATCAATTGTTTCCGTTCCTGATGCCCTAGAAAAAGCAGGTTATCCTGATGTTCATATTGTTGAAGAACAACGTGTACCAAATGGAGATTTTCCAACAGTAGCTTCTCCAAATCCTGAAGAGCCTGCAGCATTAAAAATGGCTACAGATTTAGCTGAAAAAATAAATGCTGACATTGTGATTGGTACAGATCCTGATTGTGATAGATTGGGTATTGCTGTTAGGGATTTAGAAGGCAATATGAAATTGTTAAACGGAAATCAAACCATGTGTTTAATGACCAACTTCCTTATTAAAAAATGGGAAGAAGCTGGTAAATTAAACGGAAAACAATTTGTTGGTTCTACCATTGTATCTACAAATTTAGTAAATGAAATTGCTGCTAGTTATGGTGTTGAAACTAAAGTTGGTTTAACTGGTTTTAAATGGATTGCAAAAATGGTGCGTGAAGCTGAAGGAACGCAAGACTTTATTGGTGGTGGTGAAGAAAGTTTTGGTTATATGGTAGGCGACTTTGTGCGTGATAAAGATGCTGTTACGGCAACTGTTTTAGCTTGCGAAATTGCTGCAGATGCTAAAGCAAAAGGTAGCTCTATGTATCAAGAATTGTTGCAAATTTATGTTGACAATAATTTTTATAAAGAACATTTAATTTCTTTAGTAAAAAAAGGAATGGATGGTGCACAACAAATTGCACAAATGATGGTTGATTTACGTGAAAATCCAGTTACTGAAATTGACGGTTCTAAAGTAAATTTTGTGTACGATTATGAGGCTTCAACAAAAACAGATTTACTAAAAAATACTGTTGAAACAATTGATATTCCAAAATCGAATGTTTTAATTTATGAAACGCTTGAAGGTACAAAAGTAGCCGCAAGACCAAGTGGAACTGAACCTAAAATAAAGTTTTACTTTAGCGTTAGAGGTGAATTGTGTTGTATTGAAAAAGCTAAAGAAGTTGAAGCTGAGTTAGATGCAAAAGTACAACGCATCATTAAAGAAATGGAATTATCTTAATGAACTATTTCAAAAAGATTTTAGTATACGCAAAACCTTATCTTAAATATGCATACTTAAATGTTGTATTCAACATTTTGTATGCATTATTTAATGTACTTTCTGTATTAGGTTTTATTCCAGTGCTAGGTATTCTCTTCGGAAAAGAAGAAAAAGTAACTGTAAAACCTGTTTATAACGGAATCTCAAGCCTTTATGAATATGTATCAGGTTCTTTAAACTTTAAGGTTACCGAATTAATGGAAAGCGGTGGAATAGATAAAGCGTTACTATTTATCTGTATACTATCATTCAGTTTATTTTTCTTTAAAAATTTATTTCGCTATTTAGCCTCTTTTGTATTGGTGTTTTTAAGAAATGGTGTAGTAAAAGATATAAGAGACAGCTTGTATAAAAAAATAGTAAACTTACCACTCGCCTACTTTTCTGAAAAGAAAAAAGGAGACATAATTGCACGTATGACTTCAGATGTTCAAGAAGTTGAAGTTTCATTTTTAACTTCCTTAGAAACCGTTGTTCGTGAGCCGTTAACCATTATTCTTACATTAATTTCAATGTTTGCCATTAGTGCAAAATTGACATTATTTGTATTTATTTTATTACCGGTATCTGGTTTTATTATTTCTTCTGTCGGAAAAAAATTAAAAGCAAATTCGTTATTAGCACAGCAAGAAACGGGTAATTTTTTATCTTTTATTGAAGAAACTTTAACTGGTTTACGTGTTATCAAAGGTTTTAATGCTGAAGCTAAAATTGAACAAAAATTCACTGATTCTACCAAAAAGTTTCGAAATTTAATGACCAGTGTATTACACCGTAAAACATTGGCTTCACCTATGAGTGAATTTTTAGGTTCAGCTACCATAATTGCTATTTTATGGTTTGGTGGAAGATTGGTGTTAGGTGAAAATAGTGATATGAAACCGCAAGAATTTTTTGGATATATTGGATTGTTTTATTTGGTATTAAATCCGGCAAAAGCAATTTCAACTGCTTTTTATAATATTCAAAAAGGAAACGCCTCTGCGGAACGTATTTTAAACGTACTGAATACAAAAAACACCATTATAGACATACCAAACGCACCTTCGAAAGAAACGTTTACAAACAATATTACCTTTGAAAACATCTCTTTCAAATACAAGGATGAATATGTGTTAAAGGATTTTTCTTTAACAATTGAAAAAGGAAAAACGGTGGCGCTTGTTGGTCAGTCTGGTAGTGGGAAATCTACCTTAGCTAATTTAATTACGCGTTTTTACGATGTAAATAAAGGAGCCGTTAAAATTGATGGTGTAGATATTAAAGATATCAGTCAAAAATCATTACGTGGTTTAATGGGGATTGTTACCCAAGACTCTATTCTTTTTAACGATACCATAAAAAATAACATTTGTTTAGGTGTAGAACAAGCTAGCGATAATGAAGTTATGGAGGCTTCTAAAATTGCAAATGCTTACGAGTTTATCAAAGATTTACCGCTACAATTTGAAACCAATATTGGAGATAGTGGTAACACCCTATCTGGTGGACAAAAACAACGTTTAAGTATTGCGAGAGCGGTTCTTAAAAACCCGCCTATTATGGTGTTAGATGAGGCAACTTCGGCTTTAGATACCGAAAGTGAGCAATTGGTACAAAAAGCGTTAGAAGAAATGACTAAGAACCGAACTTCTTTAGTAATTGCACACCGATTGTCAACAATTCAAAAAGCAGATTTAATTGTAGTGATGAGAAAGGGTAAAATTGTTGAGCAAGGTGAACACGAAGAATTACTTGCAAAAAAAGGTGAATACTACAAATTGGTAACTATGCAATCATTTTAGCTCCAAAACCTATAAATTAGAATTGTCCTACAACAATTTTAAAAAGGTGTACAACTTATTAAATTAGTTGTAGACCTTTTTTTAAAAGTTGCGCCACTTTTTATCAGAAGTGTCTCAACAAATTAAAATACTTGATTTATAAACAAAAATATTGCGTAGATTTGTAATCTTTTTTGCAGGAATACCATCTTCCAATTTATAAGTAGGCACTCGTTATAAACGAACCCCAGAGAGTATGCAATTCCGCATAATAGTTAAAATCTAATAATTACGCTCTTTTTAAACCCAACTTCTCAGCTCTTTCAAGCATAAAAGCATAGGCTTCATCATAATCATTGGCAATTTTACCGTCTAAAATAGCGTCTTTTATAGCATCTTTTATTTGACCAATTTCACGACAAGGTGTTAAATTAAAAGTTTTCATAATTAACTCACCAGAAATTGGTGGTTGAAAATTACGGACGTGATCACGCTCTTCCACTTCTTTAATTTTGTCGCGAACAATTTTAAAGTTTTCATGGTACCTTTTAAATTTTACAGGGTTTTTTGTAGTAATATCTGCTTCACACAAGGTCATTAAACTATCAATATCTTCACCCGTATCAAAAATTAAACGTCTTACTGCTGAATCTGTTACATTGGAAGCCAATACTATTGGTCTTGAGCTTAAGAATACCATTTTTTGAACAAATTTCATTTTTTCGTTCAAAGGCATTTTTAGTCTTTTGAATAACTTATACACCATTTTTGAACCAACAAATTCATGTGCATGAAATGTCCAACCTACATTTTTATCAAATTTTTTGGTAGGTGCTTTTCCAATATCGTGTAATAAAGCAGCCCAACGTAACCATAAATCATTAGTATGCTCCGAAATATTATCAACCACTTCTAAGGTATGGTAAAAATTATCTTTATGCTTTTGACCTTCAATTTCATCAACACCTTTTAAAGCTGTTAACTCAGGTAAAATTCGTTGTAATAAGTTGGTTTCAAGTAACAGTAAAAAACCAACAGAAGGTATTGGTGATGCAATAATTTTATTGAGTTCAGTAACAATACGCTCTCGTGTAATAATATCAATACGCTCGGAATTTCTAGTTATTGCATTTAATGATTCCTCTTCAATAGTAAAATTTAATTGCGTTGCAAAACGAATGGCACGCATCATTCTTAAAGGATCATCAGAATAAGTGATATCTGGATTTAAAGGTGTTTTAATAATCTTTGCTCCTAAATCTTCAATACCATGAAACGGATCTAATAAAGCTCCATAATTTGCTTTATTTAAACTTAAAGCCAAGGCATTTATGGTGAAATCTCGTCGTTCTTGATCATCTTGAAGTGTGCCATTTTCAACTACTGGGTTTCTACTATCTTGGGTATATGATTCTTTACGAGCTCCAACAAATTCAACTTCAATATCATTGTAACGCAACATTGCTGTACCGTAGGTTTTAAAAACCTGTACTTTTGGTTTGTTAGGTAATAAATTTGCAACAGCTAAAGCTAATTCTATTCCACTCCCAATAGCAACAACATCTATATCTTTATGCGAACCTCTTTTCAAAAAATAATCGCGTACAAAACCACCTATCACATAGGTTTCTAATTGTAAAATATCAGCTGCTTTTGAAATATAATTGAAAATTGGATGCGATAATGCATCTTTATATATCTTATTATTTGACATATTTTTTAATCACTCAGTTTTTTAAACATTAAAAACGTCAACCTGAACTTGTTTCAGGTTCACATGATAATTTGAAATTTACGTGATGAGATTCTGAAATCAAAGATTCAGCGTAGCTAAACAAGTTCAGAATGACAAAAATTTAAATTTACTTCCGAAGTACAATTATTTCTCCCTTTTCGCCTACTTTTAAAATAGTAGAAGATTTATCGCTTATTGCTTCGCGATGCAAATCTACAACATAGTCTACGCTATCCAAAATAGCTTGGTTGATTTCTTTAAAACTTTTAGGAGTTTCGTTTCCACTAATGTTTGCTGAAGTTGAAACTATAGGTTTTCCAAAAGCTGCAATTAATTGTTTACAAAATTCATTTTGTGGAATTCTAATAGCAACTGTATTGTCGTTTGCAACAACATTTTTAGCCAAGCCAACCGGATGGTTATAAATAATGGTTGTTGGTTTTACTGCTGAAGACAATAATTCTAAAATTCCTTGTGAAATGGAAGGAATGTATTGTTGCAGCATTTCAATTCCATCAACTAAAATAATTAAACTCTTGCTTTCTGAACGTTGTTTAATTTCATACACTTTAGCAACAGCTTCTTCAGAAGTAGCATCGCAACCTATACCCCAAACGGTATCTGTTGGGTATAATAACACTTTTGATTGAGTAAGTGTTTTAAGGCTATTTGATAGTTCTTTTTTCAATTTATTAGATAAAAATTTTAATTTTCAAATGTTTTAGCAAACCATTTTCTGAAATAGTTTAACTTATTTGGTGAACATTGATCTAAACTTTGTAGGCATAAAAATAATTTACTGCTATTTTTATTTGTTAACCATAATACAAATTTATACCATAAAAATGGTTTTTTATAAGACCCAAAATATTCTAACTGATAATTATATTTTATAACACACGTCTTGTTTTTAATTTCAATATGATTTGCCAGACCTTGAAATGTAAATTGTTCTGGATGTCTAAACCTATGTTTAATATTTAAATCTCGCATTTCAGGATTCTTAGAAAAATAATTCTCTAAAGTAGATTTACGTATTGGAGCAGGTGTATGATCAAATTTAAAATACTTTTTAAAGCCTAATTTATGTGCTATAATTTGCTGACCTTTCTTAAAGCCCCAGATTTCATTTTTATGCTTTTCACCTAGAAGATTTAAAAGTTTACTATAAACTATTTTATACCACACTTTATTATTAAACTGCTTCCATTTACCCCTTAAAACAGGAGTACTATTTACAAAAAAGTCTGAGGGTTTTGTTTCTTTGATTAAAAAAAAATCATCATTAAAATAAATAAAATGTTCAGCTAAATTTGGTATTTTCGTAAGCATTGTTTCAATAGGTAAACAATTAAATGTTGGCAAATATTTTTCATACCCTTTAAAAATGACTTTATGGTCAATTATTTTAACTTTTGAATATTTTTCAGTTCGAATACCTTCTATTAAAAAGTTTGGTACTTGAGAGTCTGTCACTAAAAAAATAGTTCTAATATAAGGTGCAAATTTTAAAATTGAATCTATCGAAAATTTAATTTCTTCAACTTGATCAAATCTTGTCCTGAAATTTTTGCTTTCAAATAATTCTTTATTCTCAACATAAAGTTTCATTTTCTCTTTAAGCTTACGTTCATTGCCATCAACCCAAGGTATAACAATATCAATTGGAAAATCTTTATTCATAAACTTTTTCAATTATAATTTTAAGTAAAAATAATAATTCTAAAACAAAAAGAGCCACAATATTAGTGACTCTTTTTGTTTATCTGATATATTTATTAACAGGTATCTTTTATACTTTTAACGAAGCTTTTAAAGAAAAGTCATTCATTGGTTTTTTACTCTCTTTGAAAACTCTACGCTATTTCACAAGTTTAATAGTTCCTTTTTCATCTTCAAAATAATTAATCATTTCAATTTAGCTTCAATCCAATTAATAATATAATTTAGTTGATTATTTCCTGCTATTTCTAAATTTTGGAAGCACATAAATAATTTATCTTTATCTAAAGTAAATTTTTTTAATTTAATCTTAATTATATACAAATATTTATAGGATTGAAAATATGTAAGTTTTAGATTATTATCTAAATGATAGGTGTTTTGTTTAGCCTCTAAATGATTAGATAAAGATGATATCATAAATTGATTTTTATTTCTTAACCTATGCTTGATATTATTTTCAAAAATTTGAGGATGCTCTTTAAAAAAGGTCTCAATAGTAGACTTTCTTATTGAAACAGGTGTATGACCTCTTTTAATATACTTTTTTAATCCTAATAGTTTAGCGCTTTTTTGTTGTACTTTCTTATATCCTGGTTTACCAACATCTTTCTTAGTTCCAAAAAAAGATGAAAATTTTACATATAAATTTCGTAATTTTTGATTTTCATAATAGTTGTCCCAAACACCTCTTACAATGGGGTATTCACCTTTAAAAAAATCATTCTTCGATGCTACTTTCATTAAAAAAGTATCATCATTAAAAATAATAAAATGTTCTGCCAAACCAGGTATCCTAAATAACATAGAGATTATTGAAATTGAATTAAAACAAGGTAAATAATTTTCATAATCTCTAAAAATCACAGTATGGTCAATAACCTCTAAATTAACACCAATTTTTGAACTTAACTTCATTAGCCTATCTAATCCTTCAGGTACCTGATTATCTGTAACTAAAAAAATATTTCTAACAAAAGGTGCAAATTTTATTATAGACTCAATTGCTATTATTATTTCATTAATAGAATTGTATCTAATACTTTCTTTTTTGTCTTTCCAATCAATTTTTTTCTCTAGATAAGGATTGATTTTTTGTTGCCAATTTACATCATTCCCATCTACCCAAGTTATTACAGCGTCTATTGGATAATCAACATTCATACACTTCTTTTAAATTTATTACAAAAATAACTAAAAAAAAAGAGTCGCTTTATACAAGCGACTCTTTTATGAAAATTATAACTTAATAATTTAAACTGCTACGTTATTGTCTCTTAACGCATCATTTAAAGATGTTTTTTTATTGGTACTTTCTTTTCTTTGACCAATAATCATGGCGCAAGGCACGTTAAATTCTCCTGCAGGGAATTGTTTTTTATAACTACCAGGAATTACCACTGAACGTGCAGGAACTCTACCTTTTAATTCAACAGGCTCTGGCCCTGTTACATCAATAATTTTGGTACTCATTGTTAACACAACACCCGCACCTAATACAGCTTCCTTTTCAACACGAACTCCTTCAACAACAATACAACGAGAACCTACAAAAACATCATCTTCAATAATTACCGGAGCAGCTTGTAATGGTTCTAAAACACCACCAATTCCTACTCCTCCACTTAAATGCACATTTTTTCCAATTTGAGCACAACTACCAACTGTAGCCCAAGTATCAACCATCGTTCCTGCATCAACATACGCACCAATATTTACATAACTTGGCATTAAAATAGTACCTGCTGATATATAAGATCCATAACGAGCAACTGCATGAGGTACTACACGAATTCCTTTTTCTTTATAACCTGTTTTTAATGGAATTTTATCGTGATATTCAAAAATACCTACTTCCATTTTTTCCATTTTTTGAATAGGGAAATACATAACTACTGCTTTTTTCACCCATTCGTTTACTTGCCAACCATCAGTAGTAGGTTCAGCAACACGTAAACTTCCGCTGTCTAACAAACCAACAACTTCACGAATTGTATTTTGAGTAATTTCTTCTTTTAACAGCTCTCTATTATCCCAAGCTTTTTCTATAATTTCTCTAATTGCTTCCATTCTTTTAAAATTCATTTTGCGCAAATATAAAATTTAAAATAATTATTTAAACCTAAATGAGTAAATTTGAACACTTTTAATAATTATGTTAACATATTGGCACGCATATTAGCTTTAGATTACGGAAAAATAAGAACAGGAATTGCTGTTACAGATGAATTGCAAATTATTGCTTCAGGACTTACAACTGTTGATACTAAAAAGATATTTTCATTTTTAACCAATTACTTAAAAGTTGAAAAAGTTGAATTATTTGTTGTTGGAGAACCTAAACAAATGAACAATACAGCAAGTGAAAGCGAGCAATTGATTAGACCTTTTATAGAAAAATTACAACAAACTTTCCCGAAAATACCTGTAAAAAGAGTGGATGAACGTTTTACTTCAAAAATGGCTTTTCAAAGTATGATTGATAGCGGATTGAAGAAAAAACAACGTCAGAATAAAGCTTTGATTGATGAAATTAGTGCTACCATTATTTTACAAACGTATTTACAACAGAAATAAATTTCCTTATTTTAGTTTCCACTAATTATTTCGTACTTTTGCAATCCAAAAAATAAAAAATGATTTTACCTATAATAGCTTATGGTGATCCTGTTTTAAGAAAAGTAGGAGTTGATATTGATAAAGATTATCAAAATCTTGCTGAGTTGATTGAAAACATGAAAGAAACCATGGAAAATGCACAAGGCGTTGGCTTAGCTGCTCCACAAATTGGAAAAGCAATAAGACTATTTATTGTTGACACTTCTCCTTTTGGTGCTGATGAAGATTTAGAAGATGATGAACGTGCTTTTTTAGAAGGTTACAAAAAAACATTTATCAATGCAAAAATAGTAAAAGAAGAAGGTGATGAATGGGCTTTTACTGAAGGCTGCTTAAGTATTCCTGACATTCGTGAAGATGTTTTTAGAGAAGATACTATTACTATTGAGTATTTGGATGAAAAATTTGAAAAGCATTCTGAAGTTTTAACGGGTTTAGCCGCAAGAGTTGTTCAACACGAATATGACCATATTGAAGGAATTTTATTCACCGATAAAATTTCATCATTAAAAAAACGATTAATTAAAAAGAAATTAGAAAATATTTCAAAAGGGAAAGTAAACGCTGATTACCGAATGAAATTTCCTTTATTAAAAAGAAGATAATTATGGAGTTAAAAGATATAGTAGCTGTAAACGGAAAACCAGGATTGTATGAAATTAAAGCACAATCTAAAGGTGGTATTATTGTAGAATCATTATTAGATGGTAAAAAGTTTCCTGTAACGGTAACCCACAACCTTAGTGCCTTAAATGAAATCGCAATTTATACGTATGAAGAAGAAGTTCCATTGCGTATTATTTTTAAAACTATTGGAGAAAAAGAAGGTGGTAAAGAAGCCATTAATCCAAAAGAAAGTGGAAAAGTTTTAACTTCATACTTTAGAGAAATTTTACCAAATTTTGATGAAGAACGTGTTTACACTTCAAACATTAAAAAAGTATTACAATGGTATAATTTATTAGCTTCAAAAAACTTTGACTTTACTGCAATACAAGAAGTTGAAGAAGAAACTGAAGAAGCTTAAATTATGCATACTCGCGAACAACAACTCCAAGCTTTTGGTCGATTATTAGACATTATGGATGAGTTGCGCGAAAAATGTCCGTGGGATAAAAAGCAAACTTTTCAATCATTACGACATTTAACTATTGAAGAAACATATGAATTAGGCGACGCCATTCTGAATAACGATTTCGATGAAATTAAAAAAGAATTAGGCGACGTGCTACTTCATATTGTTTTTTATGCCAAAATTGGTTCTGAAACCAACCATTTTGATATTGCTGATGTTACCAATGCTATTTCTGAAAAATTAATTTACCGTCACCCTCACATTTATGGCGATGTTGAAGTTAAAGATGAAGAAGAGGTAAAACAAAACTGGGAGCAATTAAAGTTAAAAGAAGGAAAAGGTAAAGATTCTGTTTTAGAAGGTGTTCCTAAATCGCTGCCTGCAATGGTGAAAGCAAATAGAATTCAAGATAAAGTGACTGCCGTTGGTTTTGATTGGGAAAAACCTGAACAAGTTTGGGAAAAAGTACAGGAGGAATTAGCTGAGTTAAATGCCGAAATAGCAAAAGGAAATACCGATAATATAGAGTCTGAATTTGGCGATGTTTTATTTTCTATGATTAATTATGCGCGTTTTATCAACGTAAATCCTGAAAATGCGTTAGAACGTACCAATAAAAAATTCATCAACCGGTTTCAATATTTAGAAACCGAAGCTAAAAAGGTGAACAAATCTCTTCATGATATGTCTTTAGAAGAAATGGACGTGTTTTGGAACGCATCTAAAAAACACTTCAAATAACACCTCTTGGTAGTTCATAATTAATTTGTATTTTACGTTTTATTCTGAAACCAGCAAAAATTCATTTTTAATTACTTTGCTGAACTCAATATGATAAATCGTAATTCTTAAATTGTAATTGAATTTATGCAAATTAAAGCCAACACTCCTTCTGAATATATTGCTCAAATCCCTGAAGCCAGCATTCCTTACTTTGAAAAATTAAGAGCTACTATATTAACTAATATTCCAACTGGTTTTGAAGAGCAAATGAGTTATGGAATGATTGGCTATATTGTTCCAAAAAGTAACTACCCAAAAGGATACCATTGCGACACCAGTTTACCGCTGCCATTTATAAACATTGCGAATCAAAAGAATTTTATTGCATTGTATCATATGGGAATTTATGCAGATAAAGAACTCTTAGATTGGTTTGTTTCTGAATATCCAAAACATTGCAAAAGAAAGTTAGATATGGGTAAAAGTTGCATTCGATTTAAAAAACCCGAAGAAATTCCTTTTGAATTAATCGCGGAATTAATGCAGAAAATTACACCTGAAAAATGGATTAAATTATACGAGAATCATATAAAAAAATAATGGAAAATATTTTAATAATTACTGGCGGAAGTAAAGGAATTGGACTTGGGCTAGCAAAAGAATATCATAAAAACGGGTATAGAATTATTTCTATTTCAAGAAGTAAAATTGAAAAACTCTATTCGGTTGAACAATATCAGTGCGATGTTACAAATGTAGAAAAAGTAGAAAAAACGTTGATTGAAATATTTTCTCAATTAGACAATACCCAAACTAAAAGTATTACTTTAATAAATAACGCAGGTAATTTAGGAACGGTTAACACCCTTGATAATATTGAACCTTCAGACATAAATTATACACTTAGTGTAAACCTTATTGCACCTTTGGTTATTAGTTCCCAATTTATCAAATTAACAAAAAATTGGAAATGCAAAAAGCAAATTTTCAATATATCATCGGGTGCTGCAATAAATGCTTATGAAAGTTGGGCTATGTATTGCGCTTCAAAAGCGGGAATTGACATGATGACTAGAGTGCTTTCAAAAGAGCAAAAAGAATTAAAAAATGGTGTTAGTGTAGTATCTATTTATCCTGGAATTGTAGATACTGATATGCAAGCACAGGCTAGAAACACGCCAAAAGAAAACTTTAAATCGGTACAACGTTTTATTGATTTTTACGAACACGGAGAGTTATTTACACCAAAACAAGTTGCTAAAAAAATATACAAATTAGATATTTCTGGAGAGTTAAAAAACGGACGTATTTTAGATGTTAGAAATATTTAAACAAAAAAAATCAATTAAAAATAATGAGATTGTGAATCTACAAGTCAACAAGCTCTGTATGACATTTATAAAATGACGGTTTATTTCATAAACGACCATAAAAAAAGCAGCCAAATGGCTGCTTTTATATGTTATAATTTCTTTGCGTTTTTTACCTTTTGTTTGGTAAGTGCAATTTCAATTACTTCTTTCATTTCAGTAACATAGTGGAATTTTAATCCTTTTAAGTACGATTCTTTTATTTCTAAAATATCCTTCTCATTGTCCTTACATAAAATAAGTTCTTTTATATTTGCTCTTTTAGCAGCTAATATTTTTTCTTTAATTCCACCAACAGGTAATACTTTTCCTCGCAAAGTAATTTCACCAGTCATAGCCAATTTAGCTTTCACTTTACGCTGTGTAAATACTGAGACTAGCGATGTTAACATAGTGATACCTGCACTTGGCCCATCTTTTGGTGTTGCTCCTTCTGGAACGTGAATATGTACCTTGTATTCATCTAACACTTTAGAATCTATACCAAAATCTTCAGCATTAGCTCTGATATACTCCATAGCAATCGTAGCAGACTCTTTCATTACCTTTCCTAAATTCCCTGTGATAGATAATCCTTTTCCTTTAGAAATAATAGATTCAATAAATAAAATATCACCACCAACACTTGTCCAAGCCAATCCTGTAACAACACCAGCAACATCATTGGTCTCATATTTATCGCGTTCTAAGTGCGAAGCACCTAACACTTTTTCAATAGTTTCAACGGTAATTTTCACATCATACGTTTCTTCCATTGCAATTGATTTAGCTGCGTAACGCACCATTTTTGCAATTTTCTTTTCCAAACCTCTTACTCCTGATTCTCGTGTATAAGCAACTACAATTTTTTCTAATTCTTTTTTACCAATTAAAATGTGTTCTTTGGTTAATCCGTGCGCTTCTAATTGTTTTGGTAATAAGTGACGCTTAGCAATCTCCACTTTTTCTTCAATAGTATAACCTGAAACATTGATAATTTCCATTCTATCACGCAATGCCCAAGGAATTGTTGATAAACTGTTTGCTGTAGCTACAAACAACACTTTTGATAAATCGTAATCTAGTTCTAAATAATTATCGTAAAAAGTGGTGTTTTGTTCAGGATCTAACACTTCTAACATTGCTGAAGAAGGATCTCCATTATGACTAGATGATGCTAATTTATCAATCTCATCCAATACAAAAACTGGATTTGATGTTCCTGCTTTTTTCAAATCTTTTATAATTCTACCCGGCATCGCACCAATATAGGTTTTTCTATGTCCGCGTATTTCAGCTTCATCACGCACACCACCTAAAGACATACGTACATATTTTCTACCTAAAGATTCTGCAATGGATTTTCCTAAGGAAGTTTTTCCAACTCCAGGAGGTCCGTATAAACAAATAATAGGCGATTTCATATCCCCTTTTAGTTTCAATACAGCTAAGTGTTCAATAATACGTTCTTTCACTTTCTCTAAACCAAAGTGATCACGGTCTAATATTTTTTGTGCTCTTTTTAAATCGAATTGATCATCAGAATACTCATTCCACGGTAAATCTAATAACAAATCTAAATAGTTACGCTGTACTGAATATTCTGCAACTTGAGGATTCATACGTTGTAAACGTCCTAACTCTTTATCAAAAGCCTCTTTTACAACTTTATTCCATTTTTTAGATTTAGATTTCTCACGCATTTCCTCCAACTCTTCATCATAGGATACACCACCTAATTCTTCTTGAATGGTTTTTAATTGCTGATGTAAATAATATTCACGTTGTTGCTGATCCATATCAGAACGTGTTTTAGACTGAATAACATTACGTAATTCTAAACGCTGTAACTCAGCATCCATCTTTTTTAATGTTAATAATGCACGTTCTTTTAAATTCGTAGTTTCTAATAGTTCTTGCTTCTCCTCAACTTTTAAATTCATATTAGAAGAAACAAAATTGATTAAAAACGGTTTGCTTTCAATGTTTTTAATCGCAAATGAAGCTTCCGAAGGTAAATTAGGATTTTCCTTGATAATTTTAACAGCCATTTCTTTTATAGAATCGATAATAGCTTCAAACTCTTCTTCTTCTTCACTAGATCTATCTTCAATACGGCCTTTAGTAGTTGCCTTAATATAAGGTTCTTCCTGAACAAATGTATCTACTTCAAAACGTTTTTTCCCTTGAATAATAACCGTTGTATTTCCATCAGGCATTTTTAACATTCGTAAAATACGTGCTACCGTTCCAACTTTATAAACATCTTTAATTGTTGGATCTTCAACCTCTTCATTTTTTTGAGCCACAACACCTATAATTTTATTTCCTTTGTTGGCTTCTTTTATTAATTGAATAGATTTATCTCTTCCTGCAGTAATTGGAATTACAACACCAGGAAAAAGCACGGTATTTCTTAAAGGTAAAATTGGCAATACATCAGGAATATCTTCCTTATTTATTTCCTCTTCATCTTCAGGTGTCATTAAAGGTATTAAATCCGCATCTTCATCTAAAATGTGCTCTAATGACAGATTGTCCATATTTAAAAATTTTGATTCACTCATAGTATATATTGGGTCATTTTGTCATTCAAATTAGTTTCTTTCGAAATAACAGCATCACAAAAATTATTTATCTCTCTATTAATCAATAGCTTAACAACACAATTATTGTTAAGTTATACTATAATTTTCAATAGTTATGCCAAAAAAACAAATACAACTACTATTTTCATTAATTTTAGATTAAAGTGTAACAGATTAAAAATAGTCATGTCTTTTTAATAGAAATCAATTTTTGGAAACCGAAATTCAACATAAAAACGAACTGATTATAAGTTGCGAAAACGGAGATAAAAAAGCTCAGTTTGCAATTTACAAACAATACTACAAAGCAATGTTTAACACTGCTTATAGAATTGTGAATGACAGATTTGAAGCTGAAGATATTATGCAGGAATCATTTTTAGCCGCATTTACAAAATTAGGTTCATTTAGTGGAAATGTAACGTTTGGTGCTTGGTTAAAAAGAATTGTAATTAATCACAGCTTAACTGCCTTGAAAAAGAATAAAAAAATTGATACCGTTTCTATAGAAAAAGTTACGATTAAAAATTCAGAAGAAGAAAAAGAAGATTACAGCTTGTTAAGTGTTAAAGAAATTTTAGCACAAATTGCTAAGTTAAAACCTAATTATAAAGTAGCTATTACGCTGCATTTAATTGAAGGGTACGATTACGAAGAAATAGCTGAGATAATGGATATTTCATACGAAAATAGCAGAACAACAGTATCTAGAGCAAAAAATAAATTAAGACAACTTTTAGCTACTTAAAATGAACAATAATTTAGAACATAGATTTAAAAATTTAGAAAATGAATTTGATATTGAAGAACCAACCATTGGACACTTTAACAGGTTTGAAGCAAAGTTAAATACACCTAAATCAAATTCGAAAAGCAACCTATTAAAATTTATAGCAACCTTTTCTATTGCAGCTTCTATAATTCTGTTTGTTGGTATTTGGATTGGTTCTGAATATAGTTCAAAAGGAATGGAACTCGCAGGAATTTCAACTGAAATGCAAGAAACACAAAGTTACTTTGTAAATACCATTCATAAAGAATTACAAACTATTGAAAAAGAACGAAATAATACCAATAAAAAAGTAATAAACGATGGCCTTAAGCAACTTGAAAAACTTGAGACACAATACCAAGTACTTACTTTAGAGCTCAAAGAAAGTACTGGAGATAAACGAATTATTTACGCAATGATTTCTAATTTTCAACAACGTATTGATTTGTTACAGAGTATCTTATTTCAAATAGAAACTATTAAACAACTAAAAACAGAAGACAATGAAAAATATGTATAAAATAGCACTCCTACTTTTTTTAATACCATTAGTAGTTGCAGCAACAGAACATAAAGGAAAGTATACCAAAAATAAAAAGGTTACTAAAGAATATACCGTAAACAAAGATGCTTCTTTAACAATTTCAAACAAGTATGGAAACATACATATTGTTACTGGAAATTCAAACAACATTGAAATTGAAGTAAACATTACTACCAGTGGAGATAATGAAGAAAAAGTACAAGAACGTTTGAACCAAATAAATATTGAATTTGACGGAAACTCAAGCAATGTTTCAGCAAAAACTATTATAGGAAAAAGTTCTAGTTCTTGGAGCTGGGGACGTAAAAGCAATGTGAATATGGAAATTAATTATATTGTTAAAATGCCCGTTACCAACAATGTGAATCTTTCAAATGATTATGGGAGTATTAACTTGGATAAACTAGAAGGTACTGCTAAAATAAATTGTGATTATGGAAAAATTACCATAGGTGAATTATTAAATTCAAACAACAGTATAAATATTGATTACACCAATAAATCTAATATTGAGTATCTAAAAAGTGGCAATATCAATGCCGATTATTCAACATTACATGTGGAAAAATCAGGAACTGTTAATTTGAACGCCGACTATTCACATATTTCGTTTGGAATGATTTCAGACTTAGATTATAACTGTGATTATGGCGATTTAAAAATAGAAAATTGTGCTAATATTGTTGGAAACAGTGATTATATGCAAACATCAATTGGAAAATTATTTGAAGCTGGAAGTTTTGATATTGACTATGGATCTTTAAAAATAAATGCTTTAAGTGAAAATTTTAAAAAATTAACTGTTGAATCTTCTTATACACAAATTAAATTGGGCATAAATTCAACCAACTCATTTAATCTTGAAGCAAGCCTAAGTTATGGTAATTTAAAGTATAATGACGATTTTACCTTCAATAAAGAAATTACAAAAACAAGTTCTAAATATTACCAAGGCTATTATAATTCATCAAATTCAACTAGTACAATTACTTTAAAAGCTAACTACGGAAATATCACTTTTACAACTAATTAAAACGAACACTATGAAAACTATTACACCAATATTAATTACTTTTTTACTTTTAATATCAACAACTAGTTTTGCTCAAAAGAAAAAAGTAAAAGGAAATAGCAACATTATTACAACAACAAGAACTGTTGATAACTTTGACAACATAGCGGTTTCGGGTTCTTTTAATGTTACATTGATAAAAGGAAAAGCTGGGACTATTACTATTGAAGCTAGTTCTAATTTAATGGAAGCTATTGAAACTGAAGTTAAAGATGGTTTATTGAAAATTAAATTTAAGAGCGGTTGGAATATTAGAACCTATAAAAAAGTAAACATTACGGTTACGTTTGAAACTGTTTCAGGAGTTTCATTATCTGGTTCTGGAAGTATTATTTCTGCAGATGAAATTATTGCAAACAACTTAGATTTAAAAGTTTCTGGCTCTGGAAATATGAAATTAAAACTGTTTACT
The DNA here is from genome assembly GCF_900188235.1 of Lutibacter agarilyticus. Taxonomy (GTDB): domain Bacteria; phylum Bacteroidota; class Bacteroidia; order Flavobacteriales; family Flavobacteriaceae; genus Lutibacter; species Lutibacter agarilyticus. The sequence continues at coordinate 113,101 of NZ_FZNT01000004.1, forward strand.
GATCAATTAACAGCTGCCATATCCGGCTCTGGTAATTTGAAACTTCACGGAGAAACAAATATCGTAACATGCTCCATTTCTGGTTCTGGAAATTTAAATGCGTCCGATTTAAAAGCAACTATTACAAATGCAAAAGTTTCAGGGTCAGGAAATGTAAAAATTCAAGCTTTAGAAGAAATTCACGCTAAGGTATCTGGTTCAGGAAACATTCTTTATTCAGGAAATCCAAGCATTATAAAAGCAAATGCTAGCGGTTCAGGTGCTGTTAAAAAAATGAATTAAAAACTATTTCCCTATATAAAAAAGGCTGTTTAAAAATTATAATTTTTAAACAGCCTTTTTATGCCAATGAATGTAAAAACTTATTTATTTTTGTTTTTATTTTTTCCAGTTGCAACATTGAATTTACCTCCAAACACCCACATATTTTCAAGAAATGTAAAATCTTGAGAAGCTGAATCTGATTTACTTGCAGTAGTTCTAATATCTTGCATATTAATATATCCAGCTTTAAAAGTATATTGAATAAAGAAATACTTAAAAAAAGTAATATCTAATCCAACGTGTGCAGACATACCATAACCCGAAACATGAAATTCATCGTAACGTTCTTTCCCTAATAATTTGGTATTGGTTTTTGGGTACAATACACCAAAACCAAGTCCTTCTGTTAAATTGATATCTATATTTTTAACACCAAAACCAATCCAGTTATCAACCGTATCAAATCTGTTTACTTCAACAGTTACGTAATTTAAACCATCAGTATGTTCAAAAGTTAGAAAGTCTTTTTCTAAATTAATTGGAGTGTTATTGTATACTCCATCGTACACTCCTCCAGTATTTATATTTCCACTCGCATTTACAACTTGATTGTTGTGCATTACATATTTCATATGGTCAACACCTAAAGCAACATTGTAATGATCGTGAAAAAAATAACCCGCTCTAAAATTGGTTTGCGGAATGGTTACTTCATCTAATTTAAAATAGTAAATACCAAAAGGTTTTGGTTTATCTCGAGCTTTTGTGTCAAATAAAGTGAAATAATAATCATCGCCTTTAAACGTGATGTCAGATTTTGAGTAACTTCCCCTGTTCCATCCCCAATAAACAAACATTCTTCCTTTGTTATGTACTACATCATTAAAATTTCTTTTAAGTTTAGGGTTTTCTTCGGTAATAACTTCTTGTGAATAAGACAAGGCTGTTGCTAGCAATAAGGCTGCTATTAAATATTTTTTCAACTTATGAAATACAATTTTTAATTTCTTTAATAAATCTTACAGCTAAAGCATCTGCACTTTTTTGTGAGGTGCTTTCTGTATATATTCTAATAATTGGTTCGGTATTCGATTTTCTTAAATGCACCCATTCTGAAGTAAAGTTAACCTTCACCCCATCAATAGTGCTTACGTCTTCATTTTTATAGTTTAAAGCCATTGTTGCTAAAATTTCATCAACATTAATTTGAGGTGTTAATTCAATTTTATTTTTACTCATATAATAACTAGGGTAACTGTCTCTTAATTCTTTACATGACATTTTTGAAGTTGCCAAGTGCGACAAAAATAAAGCAACACCAACTAGTGAATCACGACCATAATGTGAATCAGGGTAGATAATACCTCCATTCCCTTCACCTCCAATAATGGCGTTTGAGGCCTTCATCAATTCAACTACATTTACTTCACCTACTGCACTTGCTTGGTAAGTTCCTCCATGCTTTTCTGTAATATCTCTAAGCGCTCTTGAAGAAGATAAATTTGAAACCGTATTTCCTTTTGTTTTACCCAACACATAATCGGCACAAGCGACTAAGGTATATTCCTCACCAAACATAGAGCCATCTTCATTCACTAAAGCCAATCGATCAACATCTGGATCAACAACAATTCCAAAATCAGCTTTTTCCTTTACAACCAATTCTGAAATATCAGTTAAATGCTCTTTTAAAGGTTCAGGATTGTGTGGAAATTGCCCGTTTGGTTCACAATACAATTCTACACATTCAACACCTAACCTTTCTAACAAGGCTGGTATTGCAATTCCTCCAGTAGAATTTACGGCATCTACCACCACTTTAAAATTGGCTTTTTTAATAGCTTCAATATCTACAAGCTCTAAGGCTAGCACTTCTTTAATATGTTTATTTATATAACCTTGCTTTTTTCTATAAGCTCCTAAACCATCAACTTCTGAAAATAAAAAGGCATCATCTTCTGCAATTTTCAAAACCTCTTCACCATCTTTTGCGTTTAAAAACTCCCCTTTTTCATTTAGTAATTTTAAGGCATTCCATTGCTTAGGATTATGACTTGCGGTAATAATAATACCTCCATCTGCATTATCTAAAGTTACAGCTACTTCTACTGTTGGTGTAGTAGATAAACCAATATCTGTAACGTTAATTCCTAAACCTACCAACGTATTGCACACCAAACTACTTACCATTTTACCCGAAATACGAGCATCTCTACCAACAACTACGGTTAAATTTTCTTTATTTGAATGTTGCTTAAGCCACATACCGTAAGCTGCTGCAAATTTTACCGTATCTAATGGGGTTAAATTAGTATTCACTTCCCCTCCAATAGTACCTCTTATTCCTGATATTGATTTTATTAATGCCATATCTTATTTTTTTTAAAGGTTCCAAAGGTAATTGTTCTTGATTTAATAACATAAAAAAAAGCTGTATCAAATGATACAGCTTTTAATATATTTAAATATTAGAGAATTTTATTTCCCTTCCATTTTTTTCTTCAATGCAGCTAAATCACCACCTAAATCACCAAGAGTAGTTTTCTCAGCAGACTCAGCTTTTTTCTGAGCTACTTTGATATTTTTCTCTTCTTGTGCTTTAAATATTGAAGTATGAGAAGCAACAACACGTCTAAACTCTTTGTTAAATTCAATTACTTTGAATTTAGCAGTTTCACCTTTTTCTAGTTTTGTTCCATCTTCTTTAGTAGTAAATCTACTAGGTACAAATGCTTCAACACTATCAGCGAAAGTTACGATTAAACCTTTATCACTCTTATCTTTTACAACTCCTTCGTGGATTGAATTAATTGCGTAAGTATCTTCGTGAGCATCCCAAGGGTTATCAGTAGTTTGTTTGTGACCTAAGTTTAATTTACGTCCTTCAACATCTAATTCTAATACTTGAACAGCTAATTTATCTCCAACTGATACGAAATCTGATGGGTGCTTAATTTTCTTAGTCCAAGATAAGTCAGAAATATAAACTAAACCGTCAATTCCTTCTTCTAATTCAACAAATACACCAAAGTTAGTATAGTTACGTACCGTACCTTCGTGAGTTGAACCTACAGGATATTTCTCAGCAATGTTAGTCCAAGGATCTGGATGTAATTGCTTAATACCTAAACTCATTTTTCTTTCGTCTCTATCTAAAGTTAAAACTTGCGCTTCAACTTCATCACCAACTTTCACGAAATCTTGAGCAGAACGTAAGTGCGTAGACCAAGACATTTCAGAAACGTGAATTAAACCTTCAACTCCTTGAGCTACTTCAATAAATGCACCATAATCAGCAAGTACAACTACTTTACCTTTTACTGTATCACCTACTTTAATAGTCTCATCTAATGCTTCCCAAGGGTGTGCATTTAATTGTTTTAAACCTAATTGGATTCTTGTTTTCTCATCATCAAAATCAAGAATTACAACGTTTAATGTTTGATCTAATTCAACAACCTCACTTGGGTGGTTAATTCTAGACCATGATAAATCTGTAATGTGAACTAAACCGTCAACACCTCCTAAATCAACAAATACACCGTAAGAAGTAATGTTTTTAACAACACCTTCTAATACTTGTCCTTTTTCTAATCTACCAATAATTTCTTTTTTCTGAATTTCAATATCAGCTTCAATAAGTGCTTTATGAGAAACTACAACGTTTTTAAACTCTTGGTTGATTTTCACAACTTTGAATTCCATTGTTTTCTCTACGTATTGATCGTAATCTCTAATTGGCTTCACATCAATTTGAGAACCTGGTAAAAATGCTTCAATTCCGAAAACATCTACAATCATACCACCACGAGTTCTACACTTAACAAAACCGTTAACTACTTCACCTGTTTCGTGTGCATTATTTACACGATCCCAAGCTTTAATAACTCTTGCTTTTTTGTGAGACAACACTAATTGACCTGAGCTATCTTCTCTTTTATCAACTAAAACTTCAACGATATCTCCAACCGCTAAGTTAGGGTTGTAACGAAATTCGTTTAAAGAAATAACACCTTCTGATTTTGAGTTGATGTCGATAATTGCTTCACGATCAGTTTTTCTTACAACAGTTCCGTCAATTACTTCTCTTTCATTCACTAAACCTAAAGTACCTTCTAAGGCAGCTTCAAATGCTTTAATGTTTTCTTCGTCAACTGCTTCAATTCCTTCTTCGTACTTGTGCCAGTCAAATGATTCTAAAAATTCTTCTGGGCTTACTTTTACTTCTTCCACAGCTTCTTTTTGTGCTTCAACTGGAGCAGCTGCTTCAGTTTTTTCTACTTTTGGAGCTTCAACTTGCTCTTCAGTTTTTTTTGTTTCTTCAGACATAATTGCTGATGATTAATTTTTGTATCTTATTATTATTCAGATTTTTAAACGATAATAATGCTAAGAGATTATTTATAAAATTTTCATTTAAATTCCTTTTTAAATCTGTTCTCGTAAAAAGGAGTGCAAATTTAAGAAATTTATTTTATTATAACAACTAGAAAATGAAGTGATTATGTAGTTTTATCTATTCCGTTATTAAAAATGCTTATTCATCTTCAAAAAATTCATCTTTAAAACCTATTAAATATACTTTTTCTTGCGCCCTAGTTACAGCGGTGTACAACCAACGTAAATATTCAATATTCTGACCTTCAGGCAAATATGGCTGCTCAATAAATACTGTTTTCCATTGCCCACCTTGTGATTTATGACAGGTAACTGCATAGGAAAATTTCACTTGTAACGCATTAAAATATGGACTTTTTTTAATTCCTAACAATTGCTTGTACTTAGATTTTTCGTGTGCAAAGTCTTTTCCTACTTCGTGATATAACTTATTAGACTCTTCGTAAGACAATGAAGGTGTTTCAGATGTTAAAGTATCTAACAAGAGTACAGTTTCAAAAGGAGCTTGATTTGGGTAATCAATCATTCTTACTTTTACTTCAGCAAATCTGAAGTCATACAATTCAATAATCTTTTTTATCGCTAGTATTTCACAGATATCACCATTGGCAATAAAACCTGCATCGCTAGAATCTTTTAACCAGAAATAATTATTTTTAACAACCATTACAAAATCCCCCGTAGAAATTTCGTTTTCTTGTCCTCTAATTTTACTTCTTATTTGCTGATTGTATAAATTAGCTCTTTTATTAGAACGAACAATAAAAGCAGTATCTTCTACTCCAATATGATCGTAGGCAGTGTTTATAGCATCTTGAATATCATAACCATCAACCAATCTAATTAGATCTGGAAAACCTAATTGAAATTTAAATGTTTCATACCCATTATTTCCAACTATCAATCTTAAGTCTGTTGCATTTACTAAAATACCAGAGTTTTCATGTTGACGCATTACTTCACTCAATTCAATTTCAGTAACTTCTTTATTATAGTTTAAGGCTAATTTATTCGCATCTAACGCCGGACTTAAAGTTAATTTTACCGGTGGTAATTGAGCCGTGTCTCCAATGAAAATAATTTTACATTTTACTCCAGAATACACATAAGAGATCAAATCGTCTAACAGCGATCCATTTTCAAACAATTTAGCATTGCTTGGACTGTCTGGAATCATAGAAGCTTCATCTACAATAAAAACAGTGTTGGTATGCTTATTTGGTTGCAATGTGAAATCAACACCACCTGCCTTATTCTTTTTTGGAAAATATATCTTTTTATGAATGGTAAATGCCTGTCTTTTAGAATATCCAGATATCACTTTAGCAGCTCTACCTGTGGGTGCTAATAATACTGCTTTTTTACCGACTTTCCATAAATTATTAACTACCGTACTAATTGTAGTTGTTTTACCAGTTCCAGCATAGCCTTTTATTAAAAACAAACCATCACTACTACTATCAAAAATAAAATCGGCTAATTTTGATAGCAATAAATCTTGTGAATTTGTGGGTTTAAATGGAAAGGATTTAACTAAATCTTCGTAAAATTGAGATACTGTTTTTGTCATGTGTAAAATAAATTTCAAATATACAAATTGATTTACCCTGAAAAGTTTTTCTCATTAAAAAAAATTTGTAGATTTGCCTACACATAAAAAATAAATATTCAAAATGATAACAATTTTAATTATTGTAGCAGGTATAATAGTTACATTTCTTTTAGCATATGCAATTGTGAATTTCGTCCCAAGAAAATTACATTGGATTATTTCAATTTTTTTAATAGCGATTGCAGCATTTTTGGTTTACAAAATCAACTTTGAAATTCAAAAACCAATCAATTTCAACAAAGAAAAGAAAGTAAGATATGCAAAAGTAATTGAACAACTAAAAATGCTTCGTGATGCTGAAGTAGCTCATAAAAAAGTTACTGGAACTTACACTAGTGATGCTGAAGGTTTAATTCAATTTATTGATACTGCAAAATTTGCTTTAACTCAAACAAGAAACGTTCCTCAAACAATTAATGTTGGTGGTGGTATTACTAAAGAAATAGAAATTAGAGTAGTTGATACTATTGGATACGAAGATGTAAAAGCTCAATTTGCTGGGAAAGATTATAAAAACATGCTTGAAATTCCTGGTACTACTGAGAAATTTAAAATTGAAGTTGGTGAAGTTGAAAAGATTGCTGGTTTAAAAGCTCCTGTTTTTGAAATTAAAGTTGATAAAGGCTTAATTTTAGAAGGAATGGACATCAATCTTGTTAAACAAGAAAAAGAAGCTATTGGTGGTGAAGAAATTAGAGGTGAATTTTTAAGAGTTGGTTCATTAGGTGAAGTTAGCGAAGACGGTAACTGGCCTCCATTTTATGACAAAGGAGATAAAAAAAATAAAGAATAATACGTTAGATTTTAAAAATCTAGAAGAAAATCATTTATCCATCCAACTTAGTTTGGATGGATTTTCTTTTTGTATTTATAACAAAGTTGTAAATGACTTTTGTGCTTTTGCGATATACGAATTTGAACAAACTTCAATATCGCCTTATCAACATTTAGATTTGGTTTCAGAAATATTTCAGCAAGAAAAATTACTGCAACAAAAATATAGCTCTGTAAGTGTTTCACATTTTAATAACTTAAACACTCAGGTTCCTGAGCCATTCTTTGAAAAAGATAAATTAAATCAATATTTAAAATACAGTGTAAAAGTATTGGAAAACGACTTTATTGCGTTTGATAAACTTAAAAATACTGATATTGTAAATGTGTATATTCCCTTTGTAAACATTAATAATTTTTTAATTGACACTTTCGGAGCATTTGAATACAAACATTCTTCAACAATTTTAATTGAAAAATTACTGCACGAATATAAAAACCTTACAAACGATTTTTGCTTTATAAACGTAACGCATCATCATTTTGAGATTGTTGTGCTAAAAAACAATAATTTTGAATTATTCAACTGTTTTAAGTTCAATACTAAGGAGGATTTTATTTATTATATTTTATTTACTGCTGAACAACTTCAATTAAACCCAGAGGATTTAAAATTAGTACTCATGGGGGATATTGAAAAGAACTCTGAATTATACACTATTGCATACCAATACATTAGAAATATTTCATTTTATTCTCCAACAAATGGATCTGATTTTTTAAAAGATCAACTATCAGAGCATTCAAATTTTACACTTTTAAACCACTTATAAATGCGCATTATATCAGGAAAACATAAAAGCAAACGCTTATTGGCTCCCAAAAACTTACCTGTACGACCAACAACCGATATGGCTAAAGAGGCGCTATTTAACATTATTAACAACTTATATTATTTTCACGAACTCAATGTACTTGATTTATTTTCTGGCACAGGGAATATAAGCTATGAGTTTGGCTCTAGAGGTACGGAAAATATTACTGCAATTGATGCTCATTTTGGTTGCATAAAGTACATAAACACCACGTCAAAAGAGCTAGATTTAAATATACAAGCTTATAAAAGTGATGTGTATAAATTTTTAGAAAAATGCAACACCAAATTCGATGTTATTTTTGCAGATCCGCCTTATGACTTTGACGTAGCTAAATTTGAGAAAATCGTTGCTTTAGTTTTTGAAAAAAACCTTTTAAATGAAGGTGGAGTTTTAATAATTGAACATTCAAAACATACTAATTTTATAGATAATTCACAATTGAGTTACCAAAAAAAATATGGTGGAAATATGTTTAGTTTTTTTGAAAATGAAACTTCAGAATTAGAATAAAGCTTCAATTACCTGCTTTTCTGAAATACCCTCAGCTTCCGCTTTATAATTTTTAACAATTCTATGCTTTAAAATAGCATAAGCTACGGCTTGAACATCTTCAATATCTGGAGAATATTTACCGTTTACGGCTGCATTTGCCTTTGCTCCTAAAATAAGATTTTGAGAAGCTCTTGGGCCCGCACCCCAATCGATATAATTAGTTACAATTTCAGGGGCATTTTCGCTATTTGGACGCGTTTTAGAAACTAATTTTACGGCGTATTCAATAACATTGTCAGCTACTGGAATACGTCTTATTAAATGTTGAAATTCATTAATTTCTTGCGCGGATAATAAAGCCTTAATTGTTACCTTTTCATCATTTGTAGTGCTTTTTACTACTTGAACTTCTTCTTCAAAGCTTGGATAGTTTAAATGAATTGAAAACATAAAACGATCTAACTGCGCTTCAGGCAAAGGATAAGTACCTTCTTGTTCAATTGGGTTTTGTGTAGCTAATACAAAAAATGGCTTTGCTAATACATGATGATGGCCAGCAACTGTAACCGTTCTTTCCTGCATTGCTTCTAATAAAGCCGCCTGTGTTTTAGGTGGCGTTCTATTTATTTCATCAGCTAAAATAATATTGCTAAAAATTGGTCCCTTTATAAATTTAAAACGACTAGTTTCGTCCAAAATTTCACTTCCTAAAATATCCGAAGGCATTAAATCGGGAGTGAATTGTATACGCTTAAAATCGAGTCCTAATGTTTCTGATATGGTGTGTACCATTAAAGTTTTGGCAAGACCTGGCACGCCAATCAATAAAGAATGACCACCGCTAAATATAGATAACAAGATAAGATCAACAGCCGCTTCTTGACCAATAATTCTCTTTCCTATTTCTTTTTTTAGCGCTTGGTGTTTAATTACCAATTGCTTTAATACTTCAACATCAGACATTGTTCCTAAAATTTATTCCAATTCTTTTGAAAATCACACTTTACGTAATCTTTATTAATTTTAATATAAGTATCTTCTAGCTTATCTTTCGCCCATTTCTCAACAACTTCTTCTTTCTTTTTTTCTAATGCTAATTGTTGAATTTTTTCATAATCTTGACTAAAATGAGCTGTATGAGCATCTACTTTTTCGTTTACTTTTATAATTTTAAACATTTTATCTTCTCCCCTAACTTCTTCATAAAAAGCAGCTGTAATTTCACCTGTTTTTATATTACTTACACGGTTGTATAATTGAGGATCCATTCTTGTTAAATCAAATTTTGTATCATTTGTTTGAGGGTTTAAAAGCAAACCTCTATTCATTCTTGTTTCTTTATCATCTGAAAATTCTTTAGCAGCATCTTCAAATGTAATTTCACCATTTATAATTCGTTCTCTTAATTTATTTAATTCGTCTTCAGCAGCAACTCTTTCTTCGTTGCTAATTTGAGGCTGAATTAAAATATGACTAACATCTCGCTCTTGCCCTTTAATTTTATCAACTATAATTATATGGTAACCAAATCCAGACTCAAAAGGTTCCGAGATCTGCCCTTCATCCAAACTAAAAGCGACTTCTTTAAATTCTTTTATGAATCCACTTTGACGCGTAATGGTATATTTACCACCAGCTCCTGGTCCATTACTTGAAACTGCTGGATCATCAGAATTGATAATTGCTTTTAATCTAAAACTAAAGCCTTCTTCTACATCTTCTTTAATTTCGTTTAATTTTGCTAAAACTCGTTCAATTTCTTCTTCTGAAGGTTTTAATACTTTAACAATTTGAGCCAATTCAATTTCAGCACTAAATTCTGGTAAATTGTTATCTACTTCTAAATTTTTAAAATACGTTCTTACTTCATCAGGAGTAACATCAATACTCTCGGTGATACTAGCGCTTTCTTTACGAATTAAAATTTGCTCTCTCTGAATTCCGTACAATTCTTTTCTCAAATCTTCTTCATCATTAAACCCATACATAGAAACAACTTTATCCATAGAACCCAACTGTTGTGTAAAATAAGCTATGTTACGATCAACTTCTTCATTTATTTCGCCTTCGGAAATTTCAACACTATCAATAACAGCGTGATGTGCTATTAATTTTTGTAACATGATTTCTTCTAAAATCCCACAGTCTGTTATCTCTAAAGCTTTACCTTCCAGTCGTTGCTGCAGTTCTTTCTTAAACTTACCTAAGTCAGAATCTAATACAATATTATCACCAATAACTACAGCTACGCCATCTACTTTGATTCTTTCCTGAGCAGTTACCCCACTTAAAATGAATAAAAATGCTAACAGGGTACTATATTTCATATTAATATATTTCAAATTGTTGTTTTTTATTTGCATCATCAATTAATGTTTCTTCAATATTTCTTATTAGTAATAATTTTCTTTGATGTAAAATCATTTGCTTTATGGTTGGAGAAATGTACGTAATAGGTGCCACTTCATTTCTACCCAAAACCTCTTTAACAGTGACCAAATATAAGCTTAATGAATCTTCTTTTTGAATAAAATTTCCTTTTTTTAATAACTGCTTTTTATCCATTGTTTTCAGCATTGGAATTTTAAAAACCAAATCACTGTATTTCACCCAAACAGAGTCGTTTAAGTGATTTGATTTTAAATACATTTCTTTTGAAACTAAACTATCTAAATCTTCTTTTTTATTTGATTTAAACAGCTTTACTATCTCCTTTTTTTCATATACATCTTTACCAATTTTGATAAACTTTAACTTCAACAACTCTTCATTTAATTTGAAATTCTGACTGTTTTCAGCATAAAAATTCTCAATGTCTTCTGTTAAAATTTCTGTATTCAAATATTCTTTAACAACAGCTTCCTTATACGAATTAATGTATAAATCTTCTCTATATTTTTGTACTAATTTCTCGAATTTTTGAACATCATTCTCTAAATTTATGGTAGCTTTTGAAAGTAACAACTGTTGTTTAATCCAATTATTAATAAAGTTATTCGATACCAAAATACTATCTTGTTTACTCGTAAATGAAGCTGTTACTCCTTTTAAATCTTCTTTATATAAAAAAACTTCATCAACACGAGCTACCGCTTCTTTTGTTTCGTTTTTAATTGTAAAATAATTACACGAATTTAAAATTAACAATAATATAATGATACTATAATTTCTCATTCTATAATTTTAGTGGTTAAAACTTTTGTTTTTTCTTTTTCATGAAACAAAACGTTGTACTTTTTATATAATGAATCTATCCATAATTTTTCTAAATAAGTTTGGTAATCTGAAATTACAACGCCTCTTATTTCTGCCATTTCTTGTGATGCATATTTTGTTGTTTTATTCAAATTATAAAAATTTGCCAATCCTACACTATCTTTTGATTTTTCCCAAACCTGTTTTTCAAGCATTTCAAACAACAACATTCCCTCTTCAAACTCTTTATAAATTGCTGCAAAGTCTTTATTTGTTAATTGAATATTGTTTTCGAAGTATTTTAAAATCTCTTTATTTTTAAACGATTCAAAATCCTTATCAATTGAACTGTTTCTTATTGAATTTAAATAAGCAATAAATTCAGTTTGGTTAATTTTATGATGCTCAATTTTGAATAAGGTTTTTGTGAAGTTTTCTGGTGTAGTTTTCCATTCGTTCGTGTTAAATGCTTCTAAAGCTTCATTATGAATGGTAACATTATAAATAGTTAACAAACTGTCTACTACAGATTTCCCAATCAACTCAGAACGCGAATCACTTTCAACTTTACGTAATAAATCTTGTTCTAAATCTTCAAAACTTTGAATTGGATATTTATGAAGCAACTTTACAATATGCCATCCATAATCCGTTTTAAAAGGCAATGATAAATCGCCTTCATTTTTTAAAGAGAATGCTACATTAGAAAAATCTTCAATCATTTGGCCTGAACTAAATTTCCTTAACTTTCCTCCGCTCATAGCACTTGAATTATCTTCAGAAAATTCTTTTGCTAAAGCTTCAAATTGAGATGGGTTGTTTTGCAAAAGTGAATAAATTGAATCTATTTTAACTTTTGCATTTGTTGAATTATTATTTCGCATAATATGCGCCACTTCAACTTCACCTTTGGCCGGCCTAATAGCATTTACCTTTAAAATATGGTAACCGAACTTTGTTCTAAAAGGTTCCGAAACTTCATTTTGTTTTGTAGCATACGCAACACTTTCAAACGGATAAACCATTTGCAGTGCTGTAAAGTAACCTATTTCACCTCCGTTTTGAGCTACTGAAGGATCTTCTGAATATTTTTTTGCAACTTCAGAAAAGTCCTGTCCATCATTAATTAATTTTTGAGCTTCTACAATTTTATTATAAGCAGCTAAAGTATCTTGTGGCAATGCATCTGGTTTTAAAAAAATTAAAATATGACTCGCATTTATTTCTGTTTGTAATCTATTGTAAGCTTCAATAACAAGCTTATTGGTTACTTTTTCATCTTTTAAATAAGGTGAAATTAATTTATTTTTATAGCTATTTAACTCATTTTTAAAAGATTGCAGTGTATCAATACCATTATCTTTTGCTTCTTTTACTTTTAATTTATAAGCCACAAATAGTTCAAGTGAATTTTCAATATCAGTATTTTGTGGATTTTGAATTAACGCATTGTTTTTTTTATAAACCTTTAAAAATTCAGAGGTATAATAAGGCTCCTTGTCAATTGTAAATAAAACCTCTGAGACTTGTTGAGAAAAGAATTTTGTACTTAAAAAAAGTAAAATATATAACGAAATTTTTAACTTCATAAAATAATTATTTTGCATTTAGAAATTACGATAAAAATAAAAATGCAGCTATGTAAAAACGCTGCAATTTATTTTTTATTTTTAAAAAGGGCTGTTAAAAGTATCACAAAGAAATAATACCTTCTACTTTTTCAGCTTGTATATATTTATCGATAATAGTATCTGCATTTTTCATAACAACATGGATTGAAACACTTGTAAATTTACCAGTTTTAGAAACGTTTTTATTAATTACAGCTCCGCCATCATTAAAAATATTTTCAATTTGAAGGATGCCTTCTTCGGAAGTTGGAACAATAAATTTGAACAAGTATTTAGTTGGAAATTTTGTTTCCTCGTTTAAAGTAGTTCTTAATTTATCGTAAAATTCAGTTTTTTTACTCATTGTATCGTCTTTAAAAAGCTAAACGAAATTACCATTTAGCATTGTTAATATCAAATAACAAATTTACAAGAATATTTTTAGTTAAATTTATCTAATACATTATTTTTACCAAATGCAAACAAAAATTGTTATTACTGGCGGACCAGGTACTGGAAAATCTACTGTAATTGAAGAATTATGTAACCGTAATTTTACGTGTATGCCCGAAATATCTCGTGAAGTAACCTTAAATGCTCGTGAAAAAGGAATTGAACAATTATTTTTAACAAAACCTTTATTGTTTAGTGAGTTACTGCTTGAAGGTAGAATTAACCAATTTACTGAAGCCGAACAAAAAAATAATAAAATGGTGTTTTTTGATAGAGGAATTCCAGATGTACATGCATATATGAATTATATAAGTATTGATTATCCTTCAACTTACATTCATAAAAGTAATTTATACCGCTACGATTATATTTTTTTAATGCCTCCTTGGGAAGAAATTTATATTTCAGACAATGAACGTTATGAAAATTTTGAACAAGCCTTAGCCATTCATAATCACCTTGAGCGCACCTACAAAGATTTAAATTACCCTATTATTGAAGTTCCAACAGGTTCAGTAACTAACCGCACTGATTTTATTTTAAACTGTATAAAATAATGGAAAAGCCTCTTGATATATTAAAAAAATATTGGGGCTATACTGAATTTAGACCTCCGCAGGAAGCAATTATAAACACCGTTCTAAAAGGTGAAAATTCATTGGTTTTATTACCAACAAGTGGTGGAAAATCTATTTGTTATCAAATTCCTGCTTTAGCAATGAGTGGTGTTTGTATTGTAATTTCTCCTCTAATTGCACTAATTCAAGATCAGGTAAACAGCTTAAAGGAAAAAAATATTAAGGCAATAGCTTTAACATCTCAGCTTTCTGAAGATGATATAATTATAGCTTTTGACAATTTACAATTTGGAGGTATTAAATTTTTATATCTTTCGCCTGAAAAACTACAATCAAAATTTATTCAGGAAAAAATAAAACAATTAAACGTTTCATTAATAGCCATTGATGAAGCGCATTGTATTTCGGAATGGGGGCACGATTTTAGACCTTCTTATTTACAATTAAATATACTTCACGAGTTGCAACCAAACGCAACATTTATAGCTTTAACAGCCACCGCAACACAAAAGGTTTTAGATGATATCCAATTAAATTTAGTACTTGAAAATGCACGGATTTTTAAAAAATCATTTCAACGTAAAAATTTAAGCTATCATATTTTAAAAAGTGAAGATATCTATGCTAAATTGGTTCAACTTTTAAAAAGAGCCAAGAATTCGGTAATTGTTTACACCAATAACAGAAAACAAACAAAAGAAGTGAGTCTGTTTTTAAATCGTCAACATTTTAAAACTAGTTTTTACCATGGCGGTTTGTCTAATTCTGAAAAAAATGAAGCCTATTTAAATTGGATGAACGATGAGACTCCTATTATGGTAGCAACCAATGCTTTTGGTATGGGAATTGACAAACCAAATGTTAGAGTGGTTATACATATTAATACTCCAAATAGTTTAGAGAATTTTATTCAAGAAGCCGGAAGAGCAGGACGAGATGGTGAAAAATCGCATTCGGTATTATTAACCAACGATGGTATTTTACATGAAACAACAACAAAGTTTGAAGCAAACATTCCTACTATAAAATTTATAAAAAAGGTCTATTTCAATTTAAATCAATTTTTTTCTATTTCTTTGGGTGAAATGCCTTTAGCTTCGTTTGAGTTTTCTTTACAAAAATTTTGTTCAGTATATCAACTCAATTTATTACAAACCTACAACGCTATCAAAATTTTAGAACGAGAAAATATTGTATTATTAGACGAAAACTACAGCAAAAAATCAACACTAAAATTCGCAATTAGTAATCAGCAATTATTTAATTATTTAGACAACAATAATTCTAAAACCGAATTAATACAGTTAATTTTAAGAAGCTACGGTGGTGTTTTTGAACATTACACCATTATTAATGAATATGTATTGTCTAAAAAGCTAAAAGTTAGTCAGAATGAAGTTATTAAAAGTTTAAAGGAATTACATGACTTAGGAATTCTAACCTATTATCATGCAAATACTACTTCTACACTTCATTTTTTAGTGATTAGAGAAGATGCATATACCATAAATCGGATTTCAAAAAATATTGAACAGCAAAACAACTTGAAATTTGAAAAATTAAACGCTGTAATTAATTTTATTCAAAACAAAAAAACGTGTCGCACCATTCAGCTACTCTTCTATTTTAATGAAAAATCAACAATACCTTGTGGAACTTGTGATGTGTGCTTATCAAAAAACACGAAAAACACTTCATTAAAAATAATTACTGAAGACATTTTTGATGTATTAAAAAATCAGGAATTGACTTCTTTTGAAATTGCTACGATTTTAAATCACCCCGAAAAGGCAATTCTAAATTCCTTAAAAATATTATTAGAACAAGATAAAATAACAATAACTTCGCAAAATAAATTTAAACAAATTAGTTCATGAGAGATTTAAGAATTGTTTTTATGGGTACGCCTGATTTTGCTGTTGGTACCTTAGCAGCACTTTTAAAAGCAAACATTAATGTTGTTGGTGTTATTACTGCACCTGACAAACCTGCAGGACGAGGACGAAAAATAAACGAATCGGCTGTAAAGAAATTTGCAGTAGCAAATAACTTGAAAGTTTTACAGCCCACCAATTTAAAAGATGAAGCTTTTATTGCTGAATTAGAAAGTTTAAATGCCAATTTACAAATTGTAGTTGCTTTTAGAATGTTACCAAAAGTAGTTTGGCAAATGCCCGAATATGGAACGTTTAACTTGCATGCTTCTTTACTACCAGACTATAGAGGTGCAGCTCCTATAAATTGGGCCATTATAAATGGTGAAACAAAAACGGGTGTTTCTACTTTTTTTATTGATGAAAAAATTGACACTGGAAATGTTATTTTACAAGAAGAAGTTTCAATTGGCGAACATGATACCTTAGGAGAATTACACGACACCTTAATGCGTGTTGGAAGTGATTTAGTTGTAAAAACTGTAGTACTTATTAAAGAGGATAAGGTAACAACATTTAAACAACCGGAAATTGAAGAAAAATCGGCTCCAAAAATATTTAACGAAACGTGTAAAATAAACTGGAACGACACATTAACCAATATTTATAATTTAATTAGAGGTTTAAATCCGTATCCAGCAGCTTGGACAACTTTAAATGATAACAACACCAAAATTAAAGTCAAAATTTACGATGTTAAAAAAGAGTTCCAAGAACACCAACTTAAACCAGGAACAATTAGCACTACTAAAACCGACATAAAAGTAGCCGTTAAAAATGGTTACTTAATTATTGATAGTTTACAGCTTTCTGGAAAAAGAAAAATGGATAGTAAAAGTTTATTAAATGGGTTTGCTTTTAGTGAACAAGCATATTTCCAATAAACCTATATTTTATGGGGCTTTACAGCGTTTTTCAAAAAACAATGGATAGGTTATTAACATTTAACATCTTTTATCAACAAAAACAGCACTTTTTATAGTAAAAACTTGCACAAACCCTTATTCCGTCTAACTTTGTTAAGCTATTAAGCACAAAATATGTTTAACCAAAAATAAATTAAGATTTTAATTATGAACAAATCAGATTTAATCGATGCTATGGCAGCTGACGCTGGCATTTCAAAAGCAGCAGCTAAAGCAGCTCTAGAATCATTAACAGAAAATGTAACAAAAACACTTAAAGATGGTGGAAAAGTAACATTAGTAGGTTGGGGAACTTGGTCTATCTCTAAAAGAGCAGCAAGATCAGGAAGAAACCCTCAAACAGGAAAAACTATTCAAATTGCAGCAAAAAATGTTGTTAAATTTAAAGCAGGAGCTGGATTTAGTGATGCAGTAAACTAATACCTAAGATATTTTCTTAGTAATAAAAACTCTCTAATTTTTAGAGAGTTTTTTTTATACTTTTTTTTTGCTATATTTAAAGAAATGTAATTTTATGACAAAGATACATCCATCAAAAGGAAAATTACTTATTGCCGAACCTTCTATATTAAATGACAAATCATTTAACAGATCTGTAATTTATTTAACCGAACATAGCAAGGAAGGAAGTATTGGCTTTATATTAAATAAACCAACAGAATTTATTTTAAGCGATTTAATGCCTGAAATTGAATCGGATTTTATGATTTACAATGGTGGACCTGTTGAACAAGAAAATTTATACTTTATTCATCAGTTACCTGAATTAATTCCGAACAGTATTCAAATTTCAGATGATATTTATTGGGGTGGAAATTTTGATGCCTTAACAGATTTATTAAATTCTAATTCAATAGACAAATCTAAAATTCGCTTTTTCTTAGGATATTCAGGTTGGTCTGAAGAACAATTAACTGAAGAATTAAAAGAATCAACTTGGATTGTTACCGAAAATAAATTTCAAAACCTATTAAACATAGAAAGTGATGAGTTTTGGAAAAATCAGCTATTAAAATTCGGTGGAGAATATCAAATTTGGGCAAATGCGCCTGAAAATCCTGCTTTAAACTAAATTAGCTAAAGCTAATGCTAACTCTTTTGATACTTTAGTTTCAAAAATATTCTTTTTATAATTGGTTACAGGTTGAACACCTATTATTGTATTTGTTATAAAAACTTCATCTGCTTTTTGAATTTCGAAAGGAGAAATTTGAGTTTCTTCAATAGTATAAACAGGATGTGCTGTTATTATTTCAATTATTTTTTTTCTGATGATTCCTTTTACGCAACCTTCAGTAATGGCTGGAGTCTTAATGGTATTTCCTACTACCAAAAAAATAGTACCATTCATAACTTCAACAACTTGTTTTTTCTCATTTAATAAAATACAATTATCAACAGCATTTTCATCGGCATAAATACTTGCTAAAACATTTACTAACTTATTCGTTGTTTTTACTGTAGAAAGTAGTCCAGAATACACGTAAAAATCTTTAAACAAATCTAATACATAGCTATCTTTAACTTTTACATTAAGTTCAGAAGCTTCAATTATAAAGTTAATTTTATTGGATTTGGGCGTATATAAACCACCATCTTCACGGTACACAGAAACTCGAACTCGAGCATTATTTAGGTTATTACATTGAACTGTTTTTATTATTTCTTGTTCAATAAAATCCATTGTAAACTCCATTGGAATCTCCATCCTTAACATGCGCATTGAAGCCATTAATCTAAAATAATGATCTTCTAAAAAACGAATATCTAAGTTTTCAACTTTAATAGTTTCAAAAATGCCATCACCATATTTAAAGGCTCTATTATTAGAAGATAGCACTAAATTTGATGCTGTTAAATTTCCATTAAAATTTATCATTACAATTTCTATATTTTTTAATTACATATCATAAAAAAAACCTTGATAAATCAAGGTTCAAATTTATTAAAATAAAAATCTTAAGCTCCTATAGTATGCTTCAGTTCATCAATTTGATTTTCCCAAAACATTTTTGACTCTTCAATTTCATCTTCTTCGGCAAAATCGGTTACAATTAAAGACACATCTTTAGTGATCGCATCAATTTCTAGTCTAAATTCAAAATATGATTTAGGATCTTCATCCTCTTCCCATTTAAATTTTATTTTTTCATCTGGTCTTTCCTGTAATACTTTTGCTTTTTCTTCAGCTCCATCCCAAATAAAAGTAAACACTTCTCCTCTTGAATTTACGTTGTCTGCAAACCACTCGGACAGCCCTGAAGGCGTTCCAAAATATTGATATAACATGTGTGGTGAAGCGTGTATTGGAAATTCAATTTCAAATTTTATTTTTACTGACATCTGTTAAATTTATGACCACAATATATATAAATATTCTATTTAAAAAAAATTAAAATTATGAAAAAAAATAAATGAAATAATTTGCTGAAACAAAAGATTTATTTTTATATTTGCACCCTCAATAATTGGCGTGGTAGCTCAGTTGGTTAGAGCGTCGGATTCATAACCCGGAGGTCTGCAGTTCAATTCTGCATCACGCTACAATTTTAAGGTCAATAAAAACAACGGTTTAGCTTTCTAAACCGTTTTTTTATGTCTTTTTTTAATGAAATTCTTACCTTTGAAAGCAAAAGTGCATACGATTTTGCATACGATTTGTCTATGAGAAAAAATTTTTCAACCCCCAAAATTTACACCGCCAATGGTGATTTAAAGAAACGTTGGTATGTCTATTTTTCCTTTCGAAATCCTGAAACAGGAAGATTAAAACGAATTACTCCTTTTTATGGTGATGCGAATAAGCATAAAACGAAATCAGATCGGATGTTTGTTTTGTCGATTTACAAGCATAAAATTGAAACGCTATTAAAAAAAGGCTATAATCCTTTTGAAGATAATTCGGATTTATTCATAAAAGAACAACAACAAAAAGGAATAGAGGTAGCTCAAAAAAGTGATGATAAAATTATTGAAACAAAAACAACTCCTGAAATTGTTGCAAAGACACCTGAAATTATAAAATCAAAAACTATTAGTGAAGCATTTAAATTTGCATTAAACTTAAAAAAGAAGTTAGTAAATGAAGTTACATTAAAGGCATATAAAAGTAGATCTAATGCGTTGCAAGAATTCTTAGTGAAGAATTATCCAGATATGGTTTATATAGATCAGCTAACTAAAAGTATAATTGTTCAGTTTTTAAACAGCATATTAGATAAAAGTAGCCCAAGAACTAGAAATAATTATAGAACTGAACTAAGTAGTCTGGTACAGGTTTTAGAAGAAAATGAAATTATTCCAATAAACTTTGTCAAAAATATACCAGTCCTAAAATCTTCTCCTGAGAGACATAAATCATATTCTAAGCAATTAGATGATGATATTTTCAATTATTTAGAAAAAAAAGATCCAATATTACTGTTGTACATTAAATTCATCTCTTATAATTTCCTCAGACCAATTGAAGTTAATAGAATTAAAGTGAAAGATATTAACTTGAAGGAGCGCACTCTTTCATTTAAAGCAAAAAATAAAGCACTGAAAACAAAGATTATTCCTGATATCTTATTAGAAAGTATCCCTGATTTATCAGAGATAGATCCTAATGATTTTCTATTTACTCCTAAACAATTCGGTGCAAAATGGGAAGCATCAGAAAATAATAAACGTGATCATTTTTCAAAACGATTTAAAAAGGTGGTGAAGGATCATTTTAATCTGGATAAGAATTATGGTTTGTATAGTTTTAGACATACTTATATTACAAAATTATACAGAGAAATAAGAAAGACTTCTTCTCCTTTTGAAGCTAAAAGTAGATTAATGCTTATTACAGGGCATTCTACAATGACTGCTCTTGAAAAATACTTAAGAGATATTGATGCTGAACTTGCTGAAGACTATTCTGAACTTTTAAAAATAACCTAAAATGGCATCCAAAATTAAAAATACCACCTTTTTTTTAGATGAATTAATAGAAGTGTTTTTTCATAAGTCGATATATTATATTCCTAGCGAAATCATTCCTGAAAAAGCTAAAGATGCGGTGAGACTTCAAATAAAACTTAACTACTTTGACCAATATTATTTCGCAGATAATGAATTAGGATTTAGTGCATTTAACAATAATGATGCGAAAGACCTAAATTCAAATTTAATTGGTAAAAGAGCTTTTCTAGAACAGAATACGTTTAAATTAATTAAAAAAAAGAAAAAATTATCAAAATTAGAGTTCTTGGCTATTATAGAAAAGTATTACGAATACTTAATGCTATTTATAGATCTCACAGAATGGTTAATTACAAATATTAAAAAGTACAATGGAGAAAATGTAGATTTAAGTATTATTGGAGCGTTCCAAGTACAGCATCAATTTTTCATAAAACATTTAAAGGATATCTGTAATTACTTTGGAGAGCTTTTGAATTTAGAAAAGGATTTTAATTTCACAGTAGGGCTGTTTGTTTTTGAATACCTTCCTGATATCTTATCAAGATATTCTAAAATGATTGAAAATCGAGATGAAGTAGTCGTTGAAAATGATAGTAGCAAAAAGGAGTTAAAACAAGAAAAATCAGAAGACACCAATCAAGAAATAATAAAAAAGCAATCTAAGAAGTTAGTTGCTAAAAAGGTGAAAGAAAAACCTCAATTAGATCTTGATGAAGTAGAAAGTACAATTTTAATAAACGTTTTTAATGTTAATAAAGCTATCATAGATACTTATCACACATAAAAACCAGTGTTCTGGTGGTTGGTGGTGGCGGATTCACCTTAACCGGTGGCTAGTGGTGGCAAATTTTCGTGTAAACGGTGTTTTTTGGTGGCAACTGGTGGCTAGTGGTGGCGGTCGGTGGCTAATTTAATAAAGAATTGGTGGCTCTTGGTGTTTAGTGGTGGCGTATTCTATGGTTTTGTAGTGTTTGTAAAAGTGTTTGCTATAGATCGCAAATCAGCTGTAAAAAAAACTGGGAGAAGGTGTGTTTGAAATTATTCAGAATAACGTGACTTTAAAATTGAGTCGGATAAAAATAAATTCCTCTTAATTTTGAACTGGTCTATCTACTTTCCGCTGTTTTCCGCTGTTTTCCGCAATATTTCCGTTGAATTTCTGGTGTTTTCCGCTACTTTCCGGAGAATTCCCGAAATTTCCCCGCTACTTTCCGCTACTTTCCGCTGGTTTCCGCTACAACTTGCCACCCTCATTAATTTTAGAATGGAATAAACTTTGTAGAAAACATACGATAAGGGGTGTAACATGATTATATTTTCATGTATTACCTTCTTCTATTTGGCAACAAAGGAGGTGGTTCTCCATTAAAAGGGTTCCAACGGCTTATACTTTTCGCATCCATTCCTGCAGCTCTTATAACAGCTCTATCACCAAAACGCTCACGCATTTTATCCATTGCTTGGTATAAACTTAGAATTTTATCATTGTCTTCAAATAAATTAATTTGATGCCCTCCACTTACCAAATGACTAAACTTAACACCAATCAATCTGACTAACAATCGTCTTTGATACAAACTTTCATACAATTCCATTACAACTGGTAATATAGAATGATCAGAAGAACTATATGATATTCTCTTTTGCTTAGTATATGTTTGAAAATCTGAATATCGAATTTTAAAGGTTACACAAGCAGTTAGTTTATCTCCTCTTCTTAATTGATAGATCAAATTCTCTGTCATAGCAACAATAATACTTTTCAGTTTATTAATGTCCGTTGTATCTTTATCAAAAGTACGCTCTGTAGAAATTGATTTTCTTTCGTGATATTTTACAACTGGGGTATTATCTATACCATTTGCTTTTTTCCAAATAGAAGCTCCGTGTTTCCCAAAAACTCTTGCCATCATATTAATAGGCATTTCCTGTACAGTTTTTATGCGTTTAATTCCCAAATCACAAAGAGAGTTATATGTTTTTTCTCCAACCATTGGTATTTTACGAACAGATAATGGTGCTAAAAATGGTTTCTCTGTTCCAAAATTTATTTTCAACTCATTATTCGGTTTTGCTTCTCCAGTGGCAATTTTAGAAACGGTTTTATTTACAGACAATCCAAAAGAGATAGGCAAGCCAGTTTCTCGTATAATTTTAGACCTTAATTCGGAAGCTAATTGATGACAACCAAAAAATTTATCCATTCCTGTTAAATCAATATAAAATTCATCTATTGATGATTTTTCATAAAGAGGAACACTTTCTTTCACAACATCTGTTACCAGTTTAGAATATTTGGTATAAATTCCAGAATTACCACGTAATACAATTGCTTCAGGACACAATTGCCTTGCCATACGCATTGGCATTGCAGAATGTACTCCGTATTTACGAGCTTCATAACTGCAACTCGCTACTACTCCTCTATCTGAGGTTCCTCCTATTAATACAGGTTTGTTATTTAACCTACTATCAATTAATCGCTCACAAGACACAAAAAAAGTATCTAAATCCATATGTACTATTGAACGCTCCATTATCCTAATTTCTGTATTGGTTCATCTGTATATCTAGGATCTTGAATTATAGCTAATTTTTCAAGCTCCTGAACTTCAATACTAACACAATCAAATTCTTCAGTTACTTTTCCTATTAACTTGTAAATACCTCTTCCTTTTAAAGGATATTTTTTTGCTGAAGGAGGAAAATGGACCGTATCTATATGATCTCCTTTCATATCAATAAAGGTTCCAAAATACATCATAGTTCCTTTATTTGTTATTGTTCTCTTTACTGTTACATAATAACCATAAACTGTAACTCTCTTCCCTATATAATTTATCAATTCATTTGCAAATAATTGAGATTTTAAAGGAGTGGTTAATAAATTAAAAGGACTGTCCAGTGTAAAACCAATGTACTGTAATTCATCAAAAGCATCTTCCATATGAGAGCTAACTAACTCTGGTGTTTTATAGGTTATTTTTTCCGATTTAAATAAGGTCGATATATTTTCTTCTAAAACTACTTTATGTACTTTCATATGGGCTTCCCATAGTAATTCACGTTTATTTCTTCCTGTAAATTTAAATGCGTTTACTTTTATTAAAATCACAATTTGTTCTAATGATATTTGTACACGATCTATAAAATCATCCAAATCTAAAAACTGTCCGTTTTTAGTTCTTTCAGCTACTATTTTTTCCGCATTTTTTAATTCAAATGAATGCAACATAATAAACCCTAAATAAATGTTATTTGCTTCAATATAATTTTGATAATAGGACCTGTTTATACTTGGTGGATGAATAATTCCTCCATTCATTCTTGCTTCGTGTACATAATACTCTGGTCTGTAGAACCCTCCAAAATTATTTAATGTTGCTACCATATATTCTAAAGGGTAATAAGCCTTTAAAAATAAACTCTGATAGCTTTCAACGGCATAAGATGCTGAATGTCCTTTAGCAAAAGCATACCCTGCAAAACTTTCTATTTGTCGCCATATTTCAGAAGTAAGTTCTTGTGAATGCCCTTTGGTTTTACAATTGTCAAAAAACTGGTTTTTAACTTTTAAAAACTCATCTCTAGATCTAAACTTCCCACTCATTCCTCTTCGCAACATATCTGCCTCTCCTAAACTTAATCCACCAAAATAATGAGCTACCTTAATTACATCTTCTTGATATACCATAACACCAAAAGTTTCTGGCATAATTTCTAATAAAATTGGATGTGCATCTTTTCTCATTTCAGGATTTCTATAACGTTTAATATATTCACGCATCATACCTGATTTTGATACTCCTGGTCTTATAACTGAACTAGCAGCAACCAAACCTAAATAATTATCTACTTGCAATTTTTTAAGCAGCATTCGCATTGCAGGCGATTCGACATAAAAACATCCTATAGCCTTAGCATTTCTTAACATCGTTTTAATTTTTTCATCTTCCTTAAAACGTTTAATATCATGAATATCAATAGCTGGATGTTTTGGATGATTATACTTTACAATATCTACAGCTTCACGAATTTTACCCAAACCACGCTGACTTAAAATATCAAACTTATACAACCCAACATCTTCAGCAATTACCATATCAAACATTGCAGTTGAAAATCCTTTTGGAGGTAAATAAGTTGCTGTATAGTAGTGAATTGGTTTTTCTGAAATTAATATACCACCTGGATGAATACCCAAATAGTTAGGGAAACCTTGAATATATTTACTATAAATTAATACCAGCTTAGATAACTTATCTAATTGATTTGGATTGAAATTGTTGGTTGTTAGTTTATCTATTTCTTCTTTAGGCAACCCAAAGACTTTACCTAATTCTCTAACAGAAGCCTTGTACTTAAAAGTGTTGTAAACAGCTATAAGAGATGTGTTTTTAAAAGTTCTGAAAATATAGTTCATTATATCATCTCTATCTCTCCAAGAAAAATCCAAATCAAAATCTGGCGGATTGGTTCTGTATAGATTGATAAAACGCTCAAAATACAAATCCAACTCAATAGGATCTACATCTGTAATACGTAATAAATAAGCAATTATACTGTTAGCTCCACTTCCTCTTCCTACATAGTAATATTGTTTACTTCTGGCATATTTTAATATTTTCCAATTGATTAAAAAATAAGACACAAACTGTTTTTTCTTAATTATATCTAATTCTTTTTCCAGTCTTGTAAATACTCTTTTTCCTATTTTTTGATAACGATAATTCAACCCATCATAAGCTAACTTTCTTAATAGTTTAAAATCTAACTCTTGATTATTCGTATAGCTTTCCTGGTTTTTAGGTGTTGCATCCAAAAACTCAAACTCTATAGAGCAATTATTAAGCAAATTTTGTGCATTTGAAAGTAATTGAGGAAACTCATGATACATACTTTTTAAAACTTCCACTTCAAACATCACATCAGTTTCTTGTCCTTGTTCTGTTAATGGAAGTTTACTCAATAATGTATTATTATCAATTGCTCTTAATAATCTGTGTGTATTATATCCTTTTTTATTTTGAAATGAAACAGTGTTTAAAGCCACTAATTTTTCAAGATGAAACCTCCATTCTGAAAACTTTAATTTATTTATATCGGAAGGTTTAATTCCTATAAATTCATTTTCTCTTAACTCATAAATATTACTTTGAAAAGGGTAAACAACATAGGTGTTTTTAAAATATTTAGCTCTTTTAGGAATTACAAAACTTGGTGTATGCAAAAAATCAGATAAGTAAGAATTTATGGATTGTAAGCCTTCATTATTTATTGCTATCAATATAAATTGCTGCTGTATACCATTTCTAAAATCTACACCAAGTATTGGTTTTATTACACTTTCCTTTGATAAACGCACAAATTCTAAATTTGAGGAAGTACTATTTATTTCTGTTAAACACAGCGCAGCTAATTTGTATCGCAGTGCACTTGCAATTAACTCCTTAGGTGAAATTGTACCATACCTTAAACTATAATATGTATGCGTATTTAAATACATTTATTAACAAAACTTAAATGAGTAAAATGTTTTTGCTAATTTAGCTCATTATTAAATCAATCGTTGCTCATATAATTAGCATTGTGAATTATTTATCAAAAAATATACGTTACATAAGGACACTCAAGGGATTAACGCAAGAACAATTTGCGGATGATTTAAAAGTCTCTCGTTCCAGAATTAGCTCTTATGAAGAAAACAGAGCTAAACCATCAATACGTTTTTTAATTGAGCTATCAAGCTATTGTAAAATATCTATGGAATTATTGGTTAAAGAAAAATTGAATAAATTAGAACTCTAAATAGATTACGTATTTTATGTGCTTCCAGACTAAAATAATAAAACAAAAACAAGAAATCAAGGATCGTTTTAACGTTGCTATAGATACTATTAATGAATACAACCCAATAGAGTTCTGTAGTGCCTTTGACTTCCCTAAAACACCTATTATAACCAATGCATCACCAAATAAAGCACAACTATTTAACTGGGGATTAATCCCAGAGTGGTCTCAGGATAATTCAATAAGAAATTATACTTTAAATGCACGTATTGAAACACTGGACGAAAAGAAATCTTTTAAAAATGTCATACAAAATCGTTGCTTGATTTTAGCCGATGGTTTTTATGAATGGCAATGGCGGAATAAAACTGGATCAGTAAAAGAAAAATATCTAATTACATTACCCAATGAAGAATTATTTGCTTTTGCTGGAATATATTCTCAATGGATTGATTTTAATAATGAAATTGTAAACTCCTACTCTATTATCACCACACAGGCTAATGAACTAATGAGTGAAATTCACAATACTAAACAACGAATGCCTATCATCTTAAAAAAACAAGATGAACAAAACTGGTTACAAGGAGATAATTATAAAGATTTTTCATTTCCTTATAGCTGTGATTTGGTTGCTAACTCATTGAAAAGTAATAATGGACAATTAGGTTTATTTTAATTTATAAAGACTTAGGTTTAATCTAAAAGCTACTCTCCACATAATTTTATTACCAAGCCTCTATTATTAAGTGGGCTATCAATAGAATATAATTCCATATTAAAATTACCATAGTAGTTACAATTGCTGAAACCTGCCTTATTCAATAAAAGAGCTAATTCATTTTTTAACACAGGTAATAATTTAATACTATTTTCAATAATTTGTTGAGTTGATTTAACTGTTAAACGTGTATTAAAATCAATCTTATTTTCAGATTTACGATAAGAATAATTTCGTTCAAATATAATTTCATCATTCTCTATAAGGGGTAATTGCTGAATGTTTTTTTCAACAAATTTATTGTAATTAACTATTTGTAGCAACAATTTCCCATTTGATTTTAGCGTAGCTTTTGATTGTTGTAAAAAATCAGCTATTTCATCTAACGAATTCAAATGGACTAAGGTATTTCCAAAACAAATGATGCCGTCAACAGAGTTGTTATCGATAAAAGCATCTAATTCAAGCATACTTATTTGTTTAAATTGAATGTGTTTTGACTCATCTTCCTTTCTTTTTGTAGCTGCTCATATCATTTCAGCATCCATATCAATTGCTAATACATGCTTGTAATAATTAGCTAACTCAAAAGAAAGCGTGCCAATTCCACATCCTACATCTAAAACTTTAAAATCACCTTCAAGTATTTTTAACTTAATAAAATCAACTTGATTGGCATTAATTTTAAAAATATGATGATAATAGGAAACTATTTGCTTATAAAAACTCATTCTAATTATTTTATACTCAAAGGTAGTTGTTACAAACTAATTTAAATTACCTTAAACCATACAATTAGATAGAGACCACTAGAAACGTAAAAAAAACACACTTACATCTCGATGTAAATTGTGTTAATTTAAACTTTTATTTACCTTAATTTGAGATATTGATATACACTTGTTAATTACAATATACCAACAACACTAACTCTGTTACTTTTTTTTAGTAATCTGTATTTGTGTAGCAATACGCTCTTTCAAATTTTCAACGTGTGATATTATTCCAATCATCTTTCCCTGTGACTGTAATGTTTCTAAAGTATTGTTACCTAAAGTTCCAAACCCTATCATCTATAAATAAAGAATCAATTTTCACGTTTTTACTAGCTAAATCTGACTGTCCTAAGGCTAAGGTTAAACAGATAATGAATTTTCCACCTCCACTTGATATATCTACCAATCTAGCGTGATCGGTTTGGCAATGATCAATCAAATTAAAATTAAGCTCTTCTTTTGATATATAACTATCTTCCAGTTTTAATGAATAACGCTTGTTTAACCTGTATAAATGGACATTACCAAGGTGTTAATTCGTAGGAATTAGAAATAACAGTTGGAAATTGATCAATACATTCAGTCAAGGATCTAGTTAGACTATAAAATTCTCTAAAACGAGGAATTAGATCATCTTCAATTTGACTGAATGTATTATTTTCTATTGTTAAAACAACTACTTTTTTCTCATAAGAAACTTCACTAAAACTTAAAATATGTGGTGATCTAGAATATCTTATTTTATCGTTTCCTCCTAATTATTTATGGTCTGTGTAAATGCCCCTAAGTGACATAATCAAAATAAGTTGGAAAATCTTCAGCACCAATATGACCTAATGTACCCTCATAAATATTTTGTTCACTATCCGATATTGAGCCACCTGTTGCAAATAAATGTCCAATTGCAATAACAGGAGCATTGGTTGAATTTATCAATTTACATTGCTCAGCAGATGATTTATAATGATTAATTAATGCTGTTTTATATTTATCGGTTAACTCTTCAAATGATTCACTTGCAACAGCGCGTCTAATATCACCATCACGCAAATAAGGAACAGCTCCTATAATTACTTTTTCATCATTCACTTCAATTTCAAAAACCTCATCTTCTATGTTTTCTGTTGCTTTTCCAATTACTTTTATTGATAAGGCATCCAATATATGTTTTGGCGCATTTAATGTCCCTGCCGAATCGTGATTACCTCCTGTAATAATAACAGACTTACAAGTTGTTGCTTTTAACTTCACTAAAAAGCTATAGTACATTTCTAAACTTTGATTTGATGGCGAACCAGTATCAAATATATCTCCCGAAATTAACAGTACATCAATTTTTTGGTCAATGATATAATCTTCAATCCAACCTAAAACAACGTTTGTTCTTCTAGTTGAGATTGTTCATGTAATCTATGTCCTAAATGCCAATTGGCAGTATGAAGTATTTTCATTTGGTTTTTTATTTATTGTTTTGTAATGAGATACTCATGTATCAGTAGTGCAATATTTCGATTTTTTTTCTAATTGAGATAAACTCTGAAATGAGAAACAAAATTCAAATTACGCACATCATTATATATTATTTATACATAATGTTATGGGAGTTAATTTCTTATTATATTAATAAACATTGAAGGTTTCCAGTTATGTAAAATTATCAAATATTTTTTTGCTCTACTAACAGCAACGTAAAATAGGTTTTTCCCATTCTCAATATCTTCTTCTGAAAGCTCTTGATATATCCAGTCGTTCCCTTCCTTTCCTAAAAACTTTTGAAAAGGTATTTTATTTTCATTCATCTCATTCAGAATTACAGCATCAAATTCAAGTCCCTTTACTTTATGAATCGTATTGCAATTAATGCCATTAACTCCTGCTAATGTTTCTAAGTATTCACCTATTGTCCATGTTTGTTTTTCCTCAGTAGATATTTTATCTAAAATTTCATCAAATGTTGCATGTGTAATTTTAAATACGGAATGAAACATTTTCTTAATCTCACAAAATCCAGCAACAATATTATTGTCTGAATTCAATAATAAGAAGTTTGTAATTAAGGTGTTTGTTTTATATGTAAGCTCTTTTTCTGATAATTGTAGACCATTTTCTAAAAGGTGCATTTCAATGTTTCTCTTAATACTCCTTAGTTTTCTTATACTTGGTTCAAGATAATGCTTAGCTAAGATTCTCAATAAACTAGTAGTCGAATTACTAATGTATTTATGCGGTAAGGCTCCGAGGCCAACTATACGATGATTTTGTCGTAAAGATTGACTTAGAGGGTATGCAGAAAACCAACTTGTTGATAAGACCGCTATTTCATTCAATTCAATATTCTCTTTCTCAATTAACTGATTGACGATGCTATTAACATATTCTAAATGATTATCCTTTTTTGTTTGAATTAGAGTAACGTCAATATCAAGGCGGCTATTATCCGATTTATTATCTATAATAGGATGGTCTTCAAATAATTTTGAATAAGTATTAACTATATTGTCTGTTGAGCGATAGGTTTCTGTTAATTCAAGTTGTTCTGAGTTAAAATCAATCTTTGCTTGCTCAAATGATTTTTTAATTGCCCCTGCAAATGAGAAAATTCTTTGTTTTGAATCGCCAACCATAAAAAATGTACAAGTACCAAAATCATTTATTGATTTTAAAATTTTGTATTGATAAAGATTAGTATCTTGAAACTCATCAACCAATATCTCATGAAATTTAGAGGAAAGGGATTTACAAACAAATGAATTATTCGTTACAATATAGTAGGAACGATATAGTATTTCATTAAAATCCATTACACCTATACTTGTTTGATAGTCATAATATCTCAATGCGACCTCTTGAATGGGTATTGAATGATTCCATTCAATTTCAGAGTTTAAAGATCCGTCAAGATTTTTACCAATCTTTCCTAACTCATCAAACTTATTTTGTCCAAAATTACCTTCTAAATCAATATCTTCATTTACTTCAAAGAATTCTTCCTGCTGTTCGTAACTAATTACTTTTGGTCTTTTCCATTTATTTAACCAACTAAATGGTCGCAAAATATACTCCAAACAAAAGCTGTGGATTGTACCTACAAATACGGGTTTTTCAGTAATCAATCTTGATGCTATCTCATCAGCCCCTGCATTTGTATAGGTAATTAATGCAATAGATTTGTGTTTTGGTAAAGTTTCTAATTTATTAATAGCACGAGCAACAAGGGTTCTTGTCTTACCCGTTCCAGGTGATGCAGTAATTAAAGCACTACCAATTAACTCAAAAACTGCTTTTCTCTGATTTTTATTTAGCTTCATACATCAAAGGCTATTTCATTTTGCTTAAAGATAAATTCCAAAGCATCCTTTATATAGTCGGGTATTATAAAATTTTTATCAATGTTGATCGCTAATTCTTGAGCAAACCTTCCTTTTTTCACAGTTCCATCTACTCTTTTTAGCAACTCATCAGACCAATCATCATCTGTTGCCATAAGATTTCCATATGATTTAGTATGTCCTAGATTTTCAAAACATATTTTTAAATATGTATCATTTATTTCGCTACTAGGAAATAAATCAACTTCAAGTGTTTCAATACCTTCAAATACTAAAACTCGTTCATCTACCTCAAAGATTTTGGCATTAGCTACAGCCGTTGTTGATTCATCATCCTCATGTTCTTTGCTATCACCATCAATTATTGCACAAGCAGTTAATTCTAATTTATTTGGTTGAAATAATTTAAGAAATGGGTCAAAATACCTACTATGAATTGGAACTACAGATATGTTGTGTTCAGTTAAATTAACTCCATACAATTGTTGTGCAATAGCAGGAATTATGAATTGCTCAGCGACTCCCTCAACAAATATTACTGCCGTTGAAAAAAACAATTCAGAACGTGTAGCATCTAAATATCTTTTTAAAAGAAGTTCTTCTCTCTGTTCTCTTTTTTCTTCCTTTTTTTCTATGAAAGGTGAAAAAGATTTTACTACATTATCAGGATTCTTGTATATAATATTTAGGTTTTTAAAATTGCAATCACTTGCAATATGCGTTGAATGAGACGACATAAAAACTTGAGTATTCAATAACTCACTTAAATTTGAAAATAATATTTTTTGTAACTGAGGATGTAAATGAGCTTCAGGTTCTTCAATCAAAAGAATATTTACTTCATTCGTATTTTGTTCATTTATCAATCTTGAAAGAAATAAACTTAAATACAATAAATTTTTCTGACCTAAACCGAGAACATTTATTGGTACATTTTTACCTGTTTTAGGATTGAAAAACAATTTTAATTGATTCCATACCTCATTGTCATCATTATTTATAAACCCTAGGCTAACTGGGAAAGTAAAATGACTACCTGCAATTTCTTTATTCTTATTCTTTACAGTCTCAGAAATTTCAGGAATAAACTCTAATTCATTTAAATCATCTGATGTTTTAGTTAGAATTGTTTTTACCGACTCTAACTCAATATCTGCTTCTGTTCTTGATTTACAATATTCACTAAGTAAGGATTTTGAACCCCCAAATAAATCTGAATTAATATTTCTAAATCCAGATATATAATATAGATTTATGCCTTCAATATCTCTAAAGGTAATTTGATTAAGATTATCAATTTCTTCAATATTAAATTCAGTCCCCCCCCCATATAAACGCCATTGAAAATCTTTAATTTCAATTTTATCAAAGTCTTCATCAGTTTCAATTAGTTTTGATTTATGAGCATATAGATAAGATATTCTAACTGTATCATCAGAAATCTTTAACGCATGTAGATTTGGCATGCTAGCTAAATTATCTCCATACAGCTCAATGCTAATAGATGAGTATGTATCAATTTCTAAATCAATAAAATCATAAAATTCTTTTTCTTCTAGATTCCGTGAGTTATATGACAGGTTTCTATCAAGAACAAGTCTTATTGCCCAATATAAATTACTTTTTCCAATATTATTTTCGCCGATAATTGTTTGGAATCCTTCTGTAAAATCAATCTTGAAATCTGAGAAATTTCTAAAGTTCTTGATTTCAATACTTTTAATATGCATATTTTTTTTATTTATTTAAAACA
Source organism: Lutibacter agarilyticus (assembly GCF_900188235.1). GTDB lineage: Bacteria > Bacteroidota > Bacteroidia > Flavobacteriales > Flavobacteriaceae > Lutibacter > Lutibacter agarilyticus. The sequence goes on from NZ_FZNT01000004.1 coordinate 146,538, forward strand.
CAAAAATAATCCTTTTTAAAAACTGAATTTTACGGGTTTTCGCAAGGTTTTAACATTGGTGGCGTCACTTACGAAACCATTCCTATTTCAAAAGTTTCAACAAACTCTTTCATTTTCGAAATAATTCTTTCTCCTATTGTTCTTGCTTTTAATACACTAGGTCTACTTTCCAAACAATTAAAAACTTCATTCCGTATAGGCTCCTGACCACTATATAAGTAAGCATCAATCAAGTTTTTAAATTGAACTTCATCTAAATGCTCTTCTTCACATAACTTATGTAATGCTAGCACTTTTTGTTCTCGCCAAAATTTCTCAAATTCATCTTGTATTAAATCTACATCTTCAATGTGAGGTAAATTTTCTTCAATAAATTGTTCAATCAATTCTCGTTTACTTCTTAGTTCAACTTCACCTCCTAGCAACTCTAAAATTGCTTTTTTCTGCTGTTCTTTATCTGTTTCTTTAGCTTGTTTTAACTTTGCGACTAGCTTTAAAATATAAGCCACATTTATTTCATCTCTATGAATCAATTCCAGTTCAAAATCTACATCATCTAAAATAGACGTTTTCTCTTTTTGATGCTCATTTTTCACTTTACTATAAATATCAACATATTTACTTTTATAGTTCTCAAAAGCCTGTTCGCTCATAGGTAAGTCATCCCAATCAAAATCGGCAAAAGAAGCTAATACATTTTTTATTCTAATTAACTTCCTAAAAGCAGTTACAAAAGCTAACTCTTCATCTTCGCTGGGTAAAGTATCTACACTTTTTACAGTAGGTGCAATTTTTAATAATTCAATAAATGCTTCGCTAAATTTTTGTGCAATAGTTTCATACTCTGGAACAAAAATATCTTCTTTAGCGTTTTTGTTTGAAAACAGTGCAATAGCATTATCTGTAGCTTGTTTTAAATTACGAAAAGCTACAATATTCCCTTGTGACTTTTGTTCATTTAAAATACGATTGGTTCTTGAGTAAGCCTGAATTAAACCGTGATGCTTTAAGTTTTTATCTACATACAATGTATCAACCTTTTTAGCATCAAAACCTGTTAAAAACATATTTACAACCAATAAAATATCTAATCGGTCATCTTCATTAAAAATAACTTTTTCTCGTTCTTTTAATCGTTTACTTATGTCTTTAAAATAATTCTCAAACTGTTTGCTATCTTTTGTTGAAAAACCTGTACCATACATTTTATTATAATCTTGTATGTACTCTTCTAATTTTTCTCTGGTATGGTTTAACTTATATACCGTTTGTGGCTCAGCAGCTTTATTTTCAGTATCAGGCAATGAACCTGTTGCCTCTTCATCTTCTTCATTAGCACCATAAGTAAAAATAGTAGCTATTCTCAAACTATGCTCTCCAGCTTCTTTTTTCTTTTTAAAAATATCGTAATAAGTAATTAAATTATCAATACTACTTACAGCAAAAAGAGCAGAATACGTTCTATTATGTGTTTTTTGATCGTGATGCTGAATAATATAATCAGCAATTTTTTCTAATCGTTTTGGGGAATCTAATACCTCTTTGGTATCAATAGCTTCAACATCAATATCTATATACGTATTGCTATTTTGCTTGTATTTTCCTATATATTCGATTCCAAATTTTAAAACATTCTGATCTCTAATAGCATCTGTTATTACATATTTATGTAAACACGTATTAAAAAGATCCTTCGTAGTACGTTTTCCTAAATCATTTTTTGACGCATTATCAGCAAAAATGGGTGTTCCTGTAAAACCAAAAAGCTGACTGTTATTAAAATAATCTGTAATTTTTTTATGCGTATCTCCAAACTGACTTCTATGACATTCATCAAAAATAAAAACGATATTCTTATTTTTTAAATGATTCATACTATTTTGATAACGACCTGGAGAAATAGCATTGTTTAACTTTTGAATAGTAGTTAATATTAGTTTTGTATCATCTGCAAATTGAGAAACCAACGATTTTGTATTGTCCGTTACATCAACACTATCTTTTTTAAAGCTATTAAACTCCTTCATTGTTTGGTAATCCAAATCTTTTCTATCTACCACAAATACAACTTTATGCACTTCCGGTAAATCCATAATAATTTGACTAGCTTTAAACGAAGTCAGTGTTTTTCCTGATCCTGTGGTGTGCCAAATATATCCGTTCTCTTCAGTAGTTTTTACATGCTCAACTATTGCTTCAGTTGCATAGTATTGATATGGCCTTAAAGCCATTAATATTTTATGTGTTTCGTTTAAAACTATGTATTGAGATAAGAATTTACCTAATTGGCTAGTATTTAAAAATTCAGTAGAAAAATCTGTTAAATCCTTTATATTTTTATTGTGCTTGTCTGCCCAAAAAAATGTTTGTTTAAATGTTAATGCAGCAAGCGGATTATTTGAATAATACTTTGTGTTTACACCATTGCTTATTACAAATAGTTGCACATAATTAAACAAACTATAATTTGTCCAAAATGAATGTCGTTTATACCTACAAATTTGATTGAATGCTTCTTTTAACTCTAATCCTTTTCGTTTTAATTCAATTTGAATCAATGGTAAACCATTGATTAAAATAGTAACATCATACCTGTTTTTATAAGTTCCTTCTTGCGTAATTTGATTGGTAACTTGAAACAAGTTTTTTGTCCAATTTTCATTATTAAAAAACTGCACATAAAAAACATCACCATTATCACGGTTTAACTGAAAACGATCTTTTAGTTTTTTTGCTTTTTCAAAAATGGATCCTTTGGCTAAATTATTTAAGATAGCTTCAAATTCATTTTTAGAAAAACTGGTATTGTTAAAGGTTTCTAACTGACTTTTTAGGTTTGATAATAAGGTTTGTTCGTCTTTAATTTGAACTTGTTTATATCCTAAACCTGTTAATTGTTTTATCAGGTTATTTTCTAATTCAGCTTCTGATTGATGGCTCATAGCTTTACATTCATCTTTTTGAACTATAAATTTACTAAATCACATTTAAATACAATAGATTTAACTAATTTTCAATTAATTTACTTTGAAACAATTCGGGTGATAATTTTTGTTCATAATCTTCAATAAATGCCACAATTTGAGTACAACAAGTATTTAACAACGTTTTATAATCATCTGATGTTTTATCATTTAAAATATTGATGGTATAATTATGTCCTAAATTTATATTATTCTTTTTTTCTGTTTTAATAAAACGAACTTGCTTCCACATTCCATTTAACCTATTTTCTTCTGGAAGATTAGCTACTGCAGGTGATTTATACTTATCCAATAGACCAACAAACATATCTCCATTATAATGACCTCTACCGCTAAAAGACTCTACACCAAATAAAATTTGAGGTTGAGGGTTACTTTTAAAATGAAGCCAAATTTGTGAAAATTTATTTTTCACTGGTTTTCCTTCTAAAACATCATAATTTTTATCACCTAGTTTTAACCTTAAAGCTTTCATTAAATCTTCTCTAAAATTATTTCGTAATTTATTTAAAGCTTTTTCATAATTATTAGCTACAAATTTTGATTCCTCAATATTTGCCATCATAATTTCTAATAGTTCTTTTTCTTGCTCTTTATTCATAGTATGTGTCAATTTTTTTATTAGTAAAATGTATTGGTTTATGGCTTCACGTAAATACGTAAAATTTGAAACCTCTTTCAAACACAATTCTAACCATTGTACAATATGTTCTCTATAACTTATATTATAAAAATCTTCTCCTGAACTTAATTCAAGTTTACTTTCTTTACTCGGGTCACCGCCTTTTAACGTAAGATGAAACACGGTGTTTTTAGATGTATTATGATTGTAATAACGTTGTATTTGCTTTGGTTGATCGCCTGCGTGAATTTTATTTTCAATACAAATAATAGTATTATTTATGTCTTTTAAATAAATATCTATTCTTCCTCCTTTTGCCATTGATACATCCTCCCCTTCTTTCTCATATAAATTAATTTTACCAATAGAATACTCGGCTTTAACGAAAGGATTTGAAGTGTTAAATTGTGATATTTTTAATGTTGTTTTATCTTCTTCATTATCATTGGTTACTACAGGAACAAGAATTTCTAAAAACAACTTTAAAAACACATCTCCCATTTGGTGAGAACCATCTGGATTTAACAACTCTGTTAAAAATGCAGAATGTGTTTTATTTTCTTTGGTTTCAATATCTAATACCGAAAACAAATTGAAATGTTCTCCTTTTGCAATCGTTAATTCTTTGTTATGTTTTACAATACGTTTTGTAGTTGAAAGCAAACTTGTAAGTTTTTTACAAGTTGCTTTAGTCTGTTCTTTTTCATTCATTTTTTTTCTATTTTAAACCTCTAACACTTTTGGAGTTTAGCAATTTCACTCCGTTTTTTTGATCATATTTTTTTACTAGTTGTGATTCTACTTCTAAACGCCCAAATGAAATTTCTTGAAATGAAAAACTTATATTTTCCACCATATAATTGGTAAGTTTTTCTTCTATTTCATCTGAAAATTTATTCTTAATTAATTCACCATCAAATTCTTTCTTACCTAGTTTTTTACGAAGTGTATGATTGTAGGTTCTCCTAATATCACTCATTCTAGACTTTAATTCTGCTGTTTGGCCAATATAAATAAGATCGTCATTTTCAAATGCTGCATAAACTCCTGGAGCTTTTGGAAAATTCTCTTTGTTCCAATTGGTTTCGTATGTAAACGATATTCTATTAGACCTATCTAATAAATGTAGTTCAATTTCATTTACAACTTTTTCAAGTTCATTTACTGGTAAATTATATTTCTTCATAGCATCTTTTTTATTTCTTTTCTAAATTTTTCATTGGAGAGTTCGTATTGTATGGCACTTTTCCTGATGGCACAACTTTACTTGAGCTTTCTAAATGCGTTTCTTGATCGTCAAAGAAAATATGTGCACCAAATGCTTTTAAAACTTTATCCTTTGATAATCCTCCTAAAAAATAGGCTTCATCAACATAAACACCCCATTTTCTTAAAGTTCTAATAACTCTCATATGCGATGGAGCATTTCTTGCCGTGACTATAGAAATTCTCAACGGAGAAAATTCTATTCGTGTTGGAAAATGTTCCTGAATTTTAGATAGCTTAATTAGTAACTTTGCAAAAGGACCTTTTTTTAATGGATCATTTTCGTGTTCAGACTCGTACTTGTGAAATGCATCCATTCCTTCCTGTTTGTATCGTAATTCCGATTCATCAGAAAATAAAACTGCATCTGCATCAAATGCTATTTTAACTCGGCTATCTTTTGAATCAAATTTTTCAGGTGGTGCATAAATAGTTGCAGCTGCACAAACTTTAGAATCAATAACAGTTTGAACATCTGTTTCATCTTTTGACAGAAATAAGTCAATGTCAAACGCATCAATGTAAGGTGATAACGGTTCTCCGCCAGATAAAGCAACTCTAGTAATATCTAGGTTGTGTTTTTTTATTGAATTTAACATCCTTACACCCGTTTCCGGACTGTTTCTAGACATTACTATAACCTCAACAATTCTTTTATCTGCCTGATTATTTAACTCAAGAAGACTTTTAACCAGATAAAAAGCTGTTCCAGGCTCTAAAGGTTCATCTTCATTTTTTTGTTGAAACTTTCGGTATTCTTCAATTCCCTTTTTATTAAATATTTCATTCTCTTCCTCTAAATTAAATAAAGATCTAGACGAAACTCCAATTACTAATATATCTGAAAAATCCATAGGTATTTATTTTGTTGTACTTATTGTTTTATTTCCAAATCTAATTGTCTGCCTTCTTTTTGTGCTTTTTTATCCAAATTAGCACCTAACACCATACCAATTACCATTCCTATAGGTAAACCTATTCCAAGTAATCCCATATTTCCAGTACTTGCTCCAAAAGCAGCTCCAAACGGAACACCAAATACCGCCATACCTAAAACTAGCCAAAGGTTTCTATAGTGGCTTTTAGACACGTATTTTAGCTCTTTCTCAACCAATTTTAGAATAGCATTTTGCGCTTTTACTAATTGTTTTTTTAATTTTTTTTCTGATTGTGAAACTGAATTTACTTGGTCTATTTCACTATTTATAGTGTTTATTATGTTGTTAGGAAGTTCCTTTTTGTTCAATTCAATTAGAAGGTTATCCAATTGATTAAAAGCATTGGTCAATTTTTTATTTTGGGTAAATTCTGGTCTTTTTTTAAGCTCTTTTAGTTCCATTTAGCAATTTTTTATAATCAATGATCAAGCGTCTTTTATATTATTCCAATTTTTACATTTAGTATAAAACTCATTTAATTCAGCTTTTGTATTCTCATCTTGAATTTGTTCAATCCAAGTTTCATAACTAATTACTCCAACCTCACAATTGCTCGCTTGATCTATAAGATCTTGTTTATTCTTTATTTTATCTTCGTCATTAGTATTCTTAACATTATGATCTTCAATCCGTTTATCAATACACTTAACAATTTTTTCTGAATCAACTAAATCAATTATTATATTAACGTTTTTCTTATTCAACTTCAATTTTGATTGAGGAGCCACAACATAGAAGAAAGTTTTACAACTTAGCTCATACGTGTTATACGCAATACAAGCAACATTTCTAGCGGCTTGATTATAGTCTTCTGTATTACTAGTTTTTTTACTTAAAGGACTCGCCATTTTAGCTTCAATAATTCCAAAATTATTAGCATTATCTTTAACTGTTAATTTACCACTACCTTTTTCTTCTTTTTCTCCTTTTTTCTTATACTTAACTGTAAAATCACCTAGAGCAATATCTGCATGAGTATATCCTTCTCTAATAGCTTTTGCTTTTACAAACGGGCTAGAAATTAATGCTTCAGAAGTCCAATTTTGGATTTTAGAAAAATCTATAATTACTTTTTCCTTATTCTTTAATACTAGTTTTTCTTCTATAGAATAATACACCAACAATCTTGTCATCCAACCTTCATTATAGACTTCTGTTGGTTTAATTTTAGTACTAATTTCTTTTAAAGTATCTATAGTCATTTCTATTTCTTTTTTTACACAAACAACTGCTGCAACAAGCCTTTTTTAAAGGTTTGGGTTTGGCTTAGTTGTTTTTGTACACTTTCAATTTTAGTATCTAGTGCCGATAAATAATTGGCTATTTTTTGTTGTTCTTCTGAACAAGGAATTTTGAATTTAATTCGTTTTAGTTCATTAAAAGAAAGTACTGTTTGCGAAGTTCCCACACTAAATTTACCGATATAATTTTGATTAAAATTAAGCAATTCAACAATAAAATTAGAACTTCCATTTTTAGATATAAAAACAGGGTAATAAGTACTTATAACACCTGTTATTCCTAACTTATTAATATTAAAAGTAAATTTTCTATTATCACTTCTAGACCTATATGTGATGTGTTTTTCAGGAATTACATTGAAGCCTAAATTATCTCTTTCAGTTAATCTATTTTCTCCATAATACTCACTTTGTAGCATCAATCCTTTATTTGAAGACGTTAAAACTTCAAATTCATCATTAAAAGTTGATTTCTTATTGTATGATACAACTTCAGCCCCTAACCTCTTCTCTTCCCACTTTGGAAACTCACTTCCATTATTTTGTTTAAACCTCAACTTTTGAGAAAACAATTGTTGCATTGCTCCTTTTTTGTAGGTTTCTAATAATTGTTTTTTACGGGTTAGTTGCTGTATTTTAGTATCAACCGATGTTAAAAATGTAGCTATTTTTTGTTGTTCTGGGAGTTGAGGAATATTAAGATTATATTGTAATAAATCAACTACAGTAATATTAGCTTGATTTGCATTTCCTCTTGCAATACCCTTCATATAATGTTGGTATCTTTTTGAATTAATTAATCCAATAATAAAACCATTTGAAACATCTTTTACATTTTCAAATTTCAACATATTTTGATTTAACAACCCTTCATTATCATTATGAATATAAATACCTCTTCCAACCGCTGATTCTAACATTTCAGGTTTAGACCCAACTGTTGTTATGACAATATTTCCAGTTCTTAACTTGTACTTATCAAACTCGCTTGCTTTGTCTTCATCAATAAATAATTTACCATTATTATTTTTTATTCTATCCACACCTAAATCAGAAACTCTCACTATTCTAACACCTTCGTTTTTATAATCTTCAGATTTAAAAGCAAAACCTTTTATGTATTTTGTTACATCTCCCAAATTCTTTTGTTCCCATTCTCCATCAAACTCTTTAAACCTTAATTGTGGTGTTAATTTTTGTGTTGTAGTTTTCATAGCGTTGTATTTTTTGCGTGAGGGATTGCAGTGAAAATCCTTTTGGCGCGGCACAAGCCAAAAGATTGCAACGTAAAGCCCGACCCTTGGGGCACGCCCAAAGTATTGGTTTTGGTTTTTTTATGATGAGATCCTGAAACAAGTTCAGGATGACGAGTAATTGTATGTTGTGCTTTGTTGGTCATTTGGTTGTTTTGTGCTCGTTTTGTTGAGATCCTGAAACAAGTTCAGGATAACGTTTTAAAAAGGAGTTTCAATATTTAATTGTTTGCAAAAATCGGCTATAGTAGCATCAGTTTTGGCAATATTGGTTTCTAACGTTTTTAATTCTTTTGAAACTTCAGCTAAAACTACTGGTGTTTCTTCTTCAAAGGTATCTACATACCTTGGTATGTTTAAATTGTAGTCGTTTTCAGCAACTTCGCTTAATTTGGCTACATAACTATATTTGTCTATTGTTTTTCGCTCTTTATACGTGTTTACAATAGTTTCAATATGGCTGTCTTGTAAATAGTTTTGGGTTTTTACTTTTTCAAAACCTTGGCTGGCATCAATAAATAAAATATCCTTATTGTGTTCGCGTTGTTTTTTTAACACCAAAATACACGTTGGTATACTGGTACCGTAAAAAATATTGGCTGGTAGGCCTATAACGGCATCTAAATAATTACGTTCTTCTATTATAAATGTACGAATATGACCTTCGGCAGCACCTCTAAACAATACACCGTGCGGTAAAACACATGCCATTGTTCCGTTGTTATCTAACTGATGTACCATATGTTGTACAAAGGCAAAATCGGCTTTGGATTTTGGTGCTAATTTTCCGTAGGCAGAAAAACGATCGTCACTTAAAAACAACGGACTTGCACTCCAATTTGCTGAAAATGGCGGATTGGCTACAATAGCTTCAAAACGTTGGTCTATATGGCTTGGTGATGGGTTTTCTAAAGTATCTTCATTATAAATATCAAAGCGTTTGTAATGTACATTGTGCATAATCATATTCATACGGCACAAGTTGTAGGTTGTTGGGTTGCTTTCTTGCCCATTAAACGTACCTACATCACTTACTTCTTTAGCTACACGCAATAACAAGGAACCGGACCCACAAGTTGGATCGTACACGCTTTTTAGCTTGGTTTTATCTACAGTAACTATTTTTGCTAATATTTTGCTTACTTGTTGCGGTGTGTAAAACTCACCGGCTTTTTTTCCTGCGCCACTGGCAAACATACCTATTAAATACTCGTAGGCATCACCTAAAATATCGCTTTCGGTATTGTTTATGTCGAAGTCTATTTCGTTTAAATAGGATAATACTTTTACAATAAGTTCGTTTTTTGCATTTTCAGATTTCCCTAGCTTGCTGCTTGTTAAATCTAAATCTTCAAACAGGTTGCCAAAATCGTCTTCGCTTTCGCTACCCATTGTACTTTGCTCTATATTGGTCAATACTTTGGCTAAATCGTTTAGTATAAATTTAGCTTTCCCATCGGCATTTCCGCGGCGTGTTAGCTCGCTAAATAACTCGTTAGGTTTTAAAAAATATCCTAGGCTATCTAATGCTTCGCCTTTTATGGCTTCTAAATATTCAGTTCCTGTTTCAGTTTCAACATCAATCACATTAAACTTCAGGTTGTCTGGTTCTAAAATTACATTGGCAAACAGACTCATTTTATCACTTAAATATTTGTAAAATATAAAACCTAATATGTAGTTTTTGAAATCGTTACCATCCATATTTCCACGAAGGCTATCGGCAATATTCCACAATTGTTGTTCTAATTTTTGTTTCTGTTCGGTCATTTATTCGCTTTCTTTTTTGAAGACTTAAAAGTAAGAAACCTATTTGATATACAATTACGGTTTAACATAATTATATATTCAAATAGGTTTTAAAAATGTTAATTGTTTATGGTTGGTTTTTGAAGGTACTTAGTTAGTACTTGTTAACTAAATTTTTATATTTTATTAATTACATTTTTCCAGGCGATATAATGAAATTTGGTGAAATGAACTAAATCATAATCACCGTATTTTTTTAGATATTCATCTAAATTAACAATGATGGTTTCTCCTAAACTTTCTATTTCTAATTTAATCTTATTAATTTTTAAATGTTGTACTGCATTATATTCAAAAATTAAAGGAGTTGTTAAAACTATTTTAAAGTCATAGTTATTTTTATAAAAATACAACGCAATATGCTTTACCAAGGCTGTACTCGCTTTTTTTCTAAACTCAGAGTATGATAATGATGCTAAAAGCACATAACTTTTATCTTTAGAAAATTGATTTGTAATAGCATCTAGTTTTTCAATATTTACTATTTGTTCCGAATACTTTCCCTCGTAATCCAGTATTTTATCATCTTTAGTTGTACACTCAGCATCAAACAACATGAACTCTGCATTTTTTTCTTTTTCTATAAAATAAACTAACGCATTTCTGCCAGCTCCTCCTAAACCTATAAAACATTTCTTTTTTAATTTCATCGTTCTAATTTTAATTAGAATACAAAATTAAATAGCTGAAAGACAAAGGGTGTCTTTGTATAAAATAGTTATTTAAGTTTAAATATTTTTTTTAAGAATATTTAACGGAAATTTTATCACCTCATCTAAAAAATCTTTCAACATTTGAATTTGAGCTTCTAAATCACATGTTTGAAACTCTTTGTGTTTTTCTTTAGTTAATTCAAACCAAATTGAACCAGAAATTAGATAAGGTAATGTTGTCAATTCCCCTTCATTTAATTTGTTTAAATTACTATCAATTAAATCAAAAATAGGTTTTCCCCAACCATCTTTATTTTCAAAGCCAATGCAAATTAATGGCTCTTCACGCTCATAATAAACACCAATCCATGCCCATGTATCTTTGATATCAACATTCTTATATTTAATATGGAAATAATTCCCACTAATTCCAGCTCCTCCCTGAATGTTTTTATTTGAATAATAACTTAATTCGAAATCAACTTCATCTCGATTGACAATTTTTTTTATTATTTCATTGAAAGAATACAATGAATACATTCCATTTAAGTCCATCTCCTTTGTTATTTTAATAATTGAACAAACATTTTTTAAATATGATGAGTAACAAATCCATAATTCCTTTTCATTTTCATCTTTGGGTAATTGTTTAAGAATTTCATCATAAAAATTCCCCCAAGTATGAACAGTAAAACCCAATTTAGTCATATGATAATTTGTAATATACCCTAAGCGTTCTTTGGGAATATTAAATGTTTCTACATACTGCTCAAAATGATGATTCGTATCATATATTTTAATTTCTATCAAATAAATTAACCCATTATTTTCAATTAAAAAATCAGGCCTACTATCTCCTTCTGATTTCTCTCTTTCAAATCGTGTAATGTTATTGAAAGTTACATTTGGGAAAAAAAATTAAGAAATAGTAATTGAAATGAGGGTGATGTACAACAAGCAGCCCATGTTATATCTGAAAGATCATTTTCATTTCTTTTTCTATATGCGATGTTTTCAAAAAATAATTCAAACAAAATATTCTTAGATTTTTTCATATCTTTTATTTAAAATTTTTAATTTTTCTTTTATGAGATCTATTAATTCTATTGGTTGCTGTATTGTAATTCTGTCTCCATATGAAAGTAACTTGTAAACTAATTCGTCTCCTAATTTCAAATCCAATTGAAATACTATATTACTATCAGTTTCTTCAATAATTTTCTGAGAACTATGAATGGGTAAACTCTTTAAATATTTTGCTTGAATGGTGTCAGTACTAAAAATCACTTTTTCGGGTTTTAACTCATTATCTATAGATATTCCATAATTGTATTGATACAATTCCGAAACATCAAAATTATCAGGTAAAATATAATCAGCTGATTTTTCAATGCTAATTTCCTTAATTCTATCTAGTGCATAAGTAGCAATATAATTTCTAGTATTTTTGGCTATTATATACCATCTGTTTTGAATTTCTCTTAAAGCATAAGGTTCTAATAATGTTTTATTTATAGTTCCTTCCCAATATTTCTCATATTGAATTGTTATTTTTTTTCTATGTGTGATCGCATAAATAATGGGCTTTAAATATTCAGTACCTTTTGATTGTTTTTGTTCAAAAAGGACAACCTTATTTACTTCATTTTGAAATTGAGAAAGTTTTAAAACTTCAAATGTTTCCAGCATTTCTATGAAGTTGGGTCGGTTATAATCATCATTTTCTAAATAATAACCTTTCTCTTTACTTGAGTGTAGAATATCTACCCCAAAAATCTCTCTAATTTCATTAATATCACGATTTAAAGTTCTTTGAGAAAATCCTACTTGATAATTATCTTGCCCTAGCAAATATGCATTCTCTTTTACATAATCAACCAAGTTTTCATATGACGGATAATCCCGTCTTTCAACTCGTTTAATTATTAATAAAATACGATTTATATATTCTTTCTTTGACATTGTTACTTTTAACTACAAATATAGCTTACAGACAGACAAACTATGTCTTTGTGATTTGTGAAATCTTTATAAATTTCTGTATAAATAAAGTAGACCACTCTATTAAAAAAATATACTGTTAAGTTTTATATAAATAAGAATTGAATAATAAATAGTTAAAAATAATACCGTTTATTATTCGGGTTTTTAACATACTTCCTATTATTATCCCAATTTAGACTGGTATTATGCCAGTAACCTTGGTATTGAATTTGAATCCCTGAAACATTTCCATTACACCAATAATTCAATCTCACCCATTTGCCCTTCTAATTGCTCCTTTTCTTTCTCTAAACCTGATAATTTATTATTTTCAACAAGTAGGTCATTTTCTCTGTTATCTTTATTTTTAATTAGCTCTTCCGTATGTTCTATTATAGGTGTTAAAAAATCTCCCATAAACTTTCGCTTTATTTCCTCAAGAATATCTACTCCATTTTCGAAGATTTCATTTTCTATTGGTTCTAAATTTAAAATTGAATAAAAATAATCAACCCATTCTCTAGCATCCTTTTTCCCTGACATAACATTTAATGTAGTGCTGATTGTACCTTTTAAGATACCAAATGTAGCTCCATCAATAAAAGAAGCGGATAGACTTAATGCTTTTTCAAATAAGCTGTCTCCTTCTTCACTTTCTTCCGAGGAAGGTATTAAATCTCTAAAATCTAAATTTATAATATTTCTAAATAACATTTTCTTACAAGAGATTATATAATCTTGCATATCGAAATCCTCTAAATTATCTTCAGCAATCTCTTCTATTTCACAAATAAAATTATCTATTAATTTTTTCAAATCATAATTTATGTCATCATTACTTTTCTCAAAAAGTCTTTTTAAAAGTATCTCAAGATCTTCTATTTCTGATTCTAACTTTAAATTTAGATTACTTGAATTTACCACAATACCATTGTCATCAATTATTCTCTTACAATTACTTTTAGAAGCATTAATTAAATCTTCTGTTTTACGTGTTAAATCTTTAAGTCTTCTTCTTAAAACTTCTTCAATATCAATCTCAAGATTATTAATTTTTCTATTAATTTTTCTTTCAGATTTTTTAGTGTTTTTTAATTGTTCTTCTAGCTCAACATCCGGCTTATTCAAACTTACAAGTTTGTTTTTTGTTTGATTAACTGCACTCGTTAATTCCTCTGTTTTATTTTCACCTTTCTGCTTAATGAAGTTTCTAGGTTTCTTTAATAAAATTTCATCTTTTGAATCGAAAATAACCCCCATTAAAGCATCTTCAAATTTAGAAAGTTTACTTTTTTCAAACATTTCCTTTTGGCTACTAATTCCAAAAACGTCTGAGGCATTTTTATAATAAAAATCCCAGTCGCTATCTTTAGATATTTCTTCAAATTTCATTTTTGACATTAAGGCCATACTAGCAGAAAGTAGTAAAGGATCTTTTTCTGTAACTAATTCTGCAATTGAATTATTATGATATTCTTTACTTGCTAACAATAACTGATTTTTAACATTCGAAACAATTTCATTTTCAGATTCGTTTTCAATACATAAATCATATTTATTAACACCAATCAATAATTTACCAATACCAATCGTCCTTAATTGATTAAATATAATATCCTTATCTACTGAATCAAATGCTCTCCCTGCATAGAGCAACATTATTACAGCATCTGCTTTTGTTAAAAAATCTTTAGTGCGTTCTTCTCTAGAAACTATAGGATCATTAAAACCAGGTGTATCAACAATTTCTACACCTTTTAAATAATCTAAAGGCATAAAAATTTTAACAGACTTAGTAATTGCAATATACTTACCATTTGCACCTACGTAATCAATTAATTTGTTAAATTCATCTTCTTTTTTGGTACCCAGAAGATTTCTAATTTCTGATTCAATCTTGAGAGATTTGTCAACTATCTCTTTGGCTGCTTTTATTTTTGTTTTTAAATTATCATCCGATTCTACTTCTTCAATACTTCTTTTTGAAAGATGTTTTAATTCCTCCCATTCATTAGATGTATAAAATTCTGCTTCTAATTTATTCTGTTCTCCATAAGTGATTATAGATAGAGACGCGGTCATTGGCGTTGTTGCTGCAGGTAATTTTTCCTCTCCAAAGAGCAACGCATTTAAAAAAGTGGACTTACCACACTTCATTTGTCCAATAACTCCAATAGTTAAAACATCTTTTTCTAATTTGTTGATTATCCCATCAAACTCATCTTGACTAATCCATTTAAAATCCAAAGCTTTTTGAGCATATCTTTTAAAATCTTCTTTTTTATCTGCTATACTTTTAAAAATGTTATTACTCATATTAGCTTATTAGTTTAGGGTTATAATTATTAATTAAGTCTTCAAATTTTTTATTTGAATCTTTTAAATTATCAATAAAGTATTTTTTGTTACTTATTTTTTCTAACATTTCAGAATGAGATCCATTTAAATCGATAAAATTATTAATTGAATCTGGTAATCTATCGTTTGAACTTAATATACGTTCCTTTCCATTCTCAAATTTTCCATATTTGTCTTTTGTGATTTTATAGTAATCTTCTACGAAAAATTTTTCTTTAAACTCTATAACACTTTGCATATCATCTAATGAATAATCTATTTCATTAATTATATCATTCAATTTTCTTTTTACAACTTCTATACCTCTTCGTAAACTTTTTTCTTCTCTCTTTAGTTCACCTAATAACGCTTTGGAATCCTTTAATGTAATATTAATTTGTTCTCTAATTTCCGAAATTATGTTTCTTTGGTTTTTAGGTGAGATTGAATTAAGAATAGTCATTAACTCATCTAACTCTTTAACATGTGAAAAGGTTATCACTTTTTTATAATTAATCTTATTCTTATCTAATGTTTCTTTTATTTTAGATTCCAAAATTTTCAAATCTTTTGGACTTTTAGTATCTGACTTATTTATAATTAGATAAAGCGGTATATCTTGAAGGTTATCTTTAATAACTTTAACAGAACTGCTATTTAATTCGCCTGAATTGGCATCAACAACCCAAAATAAAGCATCAGCCTCCTTTACGACTTTTGTTGTTTTATTGATAATCTCCTCACTATTTGAACCAAAACCAGGAGTGTCTAGAATAGAGAGGTTAGACAAGTTTTCATTTTTGTATGACAACACAAAATATTTCACAAGAGAGGAAATATTAATATCATCTAATACAGACTTAGTTACTTTTTGAAATGATTCTGAAGAAATGTTTTTTAAATCTCCAGACGGAGAGTAAAATTGACAATTAAAATCTATTCCTTTTGATATATATGTTGGTATCGCAGTAGTTTCTGTTGATTTCACAGGTAATTCTATTGCATTAGGATCGTCTTGTTTTAATATTCTATTTACAATAGTTGTTTTACCTGCAGAAAACTCCCCAACTATAGCAACAACTTTTTTATTTTTTATCCATGTTTTAACCTCTTGATTACACCAATTCCAACATTCGTCTATAGTATCATCATTTATAAAATCGTTTTCTAAATAGGATAATCCATTTTTTAAATTATCATTTATATATGAAAAAATCTCCCACGTTTTATTATTAATCTCTTCATACTTTTCATTTTTAGCATTATTAGCATTTAAAATATCACTAATAAAACTTAAAGTTTCTTGTTGTCTCTTATTTACTTTTTCAGCCTCATTAAGTTTATTCTCATTTTTTTGTAAAGTATCTTCTAATTCATTTTTTCCTTTCTCAATACTGTAAATTTTTTCCTCTAATTCATTTTTCTCTTCCTTTAAACGTTTGTTTCTTTTTTCTAAATCAGAAATTTCATCTTCTAGATCCTCAATCTTTTCTTTTAAATCGTTGATTTCTTTTATTAACTTTTCATCAGTTTCAAATTTCGCACCCGACTGCTTAACCTTTTCAAAATCAGACAACTGCCTCTCTTTTTCTTTTAATAATTTTTCCATTACTAGTTTCTCACTTAGTAATTTATTTATATTATCACTTAATTTTTTTTTTATCGACTTACTATTTTCATTTGAAGATTGATTTGATTTTATCTCTTTATTTGTTTTAACTTTAGAAATAAATAAAAATATAAATCCAGCACTAGCTAATACTGCTGTTGTTGTAATTGAAATTATAGTGTAATCCATTTATATAAAAGGTTTTAAAGCTATTGGCCTATTTGATTTTTAAGTTTTTCTATTTCGTCTTTTTTCGCATTGTAAAGCATATCATATTCTCTTATGGATGAAGTAAGTTGCTCATTTTCTTCTTTAAGAGAATGATTTACTTTTTTTAATTTAGATACTTCAAACTCTAAATCATCAAATCTATCTTCGGTAGAATCATTTTTTCCTCGCAATTTTTTTAATTCATTATCTTTTGATTTTAATTCACCTTCTAGAATTTTCAATCTTTCAGAGTTTTTATTTTCTATCTCTAAAAGTTCCTTATCTGCTTTATCAAGTTTATTTTTTAACTCTTTATTCATTTTTTGAAAATAAAAATAGCTAATACCCCCTCCAAAAATTGCTCCAATACTTAATAATGCTATACCCATTATAATTATGTTAATTGTTCTAAATGTTGTTCTAATGTTTTCTTGTAAGCTTCAAAATTTTCTTTTTCATTTTTACGCTGCTCATCTAATTCCATCAAATGCTCTTCTAAACGATTTATTGTAGTAGCAGCCTCTTGATTTAATGAATTTTGCATATCTCTTAATAAATCCCCTGAAATAATTGTTAATTTGTTTCTAAACTCTGGATTAAGAGAATCTCTCAAATAATTATTTATCATTCTCTTTCTTTCTGGCTTACCAATAACACCATCTGTAGCGGAACCAACCATCGCCTCCATAAATCCTATTTTTTGTTTAGGTTTGATCATTTGACCTGCCTGTTCATTATACTGGTCATATGTTTTAATATTCTGTTGAACTTCTTTAACATACCTGCCTGTATTTTGAGTTTGTTCTATTACCTTCTTCCTTAAATTCCTATTAGACTGAATACTAGCAACATCACTTACTGTATCAGCAGCACTAATTATAGTTCCTGCTTTACTTGCTAAATTAGCAGCCGCTCCAGTTGCAACTGTAGTTGCAGCTGTAGTTCCCGCCGTAGTAACTGCTGCAGCTCCTGTAGCAGTAGTCCCTGCTGCAGCGGCAGGAGCTGCAGCTGCAGAAGCGGCTCCTGCTGTTAATACAACCGCACCTACAACAGCTGCAATCTTTATACCAGTAGTTATACCTTTAATCGTCCCCTGTCCGGCTTCTGATAAACTCATATCATATGACAATTCCCCCATACTAATACCAGAAAAATCTATACTTTCTATTGATCTTAATGGTATTTCCAATTGTGAATGCTTTCTTTCTGAGGCTGTAATAAATAATTTTCTTTTAATTTCATTTTGATAATTAGCAAAAACTAAATTAGCAGTACTGTTAATTACTCCTCTAATCTCATTGTCAATATTCTCACTATTTTTAGCAATTAAAGTGTTTAATTTAGAAAAAATATGATTTTCAAATTGCTTAACAGCTCCATACTCAATATCATCAATACCATTTCGAATATCAAATATTAAGTTTTCAATGGTCATAATTGTTGAATCAAGTTTTCTTTTTTGTAATTTTATTTCTACTTCAAAATTTGAATCTGAACTGGTATTCTTTATTAAATTTTCAATATAGATTTTTAGATATACTGCTATCTTCTCAAGCCTATAATCAAGCGTTTTATGAATTATATATTTCTTATTATCTTGAATTTTATTCATTAATTGATAAAATTCTTCTAAATCGTGCTTCTCAGAGGAAATACTAATAATATTATCAATTTTTAAATTAATATTTTTAGAAATATATTCCTTAACATCCTCAATATCCTTTTTGGTTTTTGTATCTGACTTTGTAATTACTAAATATAAAGGGAGATGTACCAATTTATTTGTATTAATAAAATCTAAAAGTGAATTGGTGATTTGCTGATTAACATCTGAAAACAAAAATATAGCATCTGCATATGGTAAATAACTGCTCAAGGCTTCTATATGCTTTGGATCATTCGAAGACAAACCAGGAGTATCAACCAATATAGTTTCACTAGTTATTTTTGTACTAGTATCATAAATTTTAACACGCTTTACATTTTCTAAGTCATCGTTTTTTATTGATGTAACATCTTCTACAAGTTTAATATCATTATTTTCAAAAATAATTTCTGCTTTTTCTTCTTTATTACTAAAATAAATTTCATAAATAACTGAAGTTGTTGGTTTTGAAGCTGTCTCCAACTTTTTCCCTTCCGTAATTTCATTTATAAAAGTTGTTTTCCCTGAACTAAATTCTCCCACAATAGGTAATATTAAATCTGTTGTTTCTGAATTTAACCGATTTTTTATATAATTTAATTCAACCATTACATCATCTATTTTTAAAAATTCTGCAACATCTATCAAATAATTCAATTTTTTCATTTTAATTTTATTAAGTTTTTTATTAAGTTTATGCCTCAAGTATATATACCAAACTAATAATTATTTCATCTATAGTTCAAACAATACATCTTACCAATTAAACGTCCTTTCTTATTAATTTATATTTAATACCTAATTATGCTAAAATTATCTTCCTATATCGCCACATAGTGACGTTATAAAATAAATATTTATTTTATAACCTTAGAAAATTGCTTTACACCCATTTCAATCCCATTATCTGCTCTTTTTAAACTTAGTAAGGTTACTTTTAAATCGATATTATAAGTATCTATATTTGATGAGTTTGACAGCCATTCTTCCATTCTTTTTTTCCCTTTGGATTTATTAATGGAGGATAGAGTAACGCCTACGTTCTCTCTACAGTTTACTACAGCAGCAATTTCTTTATCAGTTAAACATTTTTTGTATTTGCTAAATATTTCTTCTGCCGATCGTATGTGATCATAATCATAAGGATCTCCACCTCTTAGTGTTTCCCCAGTATATAGGTCTTCATATAAAGCTACACCGTTACCACGAATACATGCCTCTTTATGCATGCTCACTTTTAAAGCCTTAAATACTAAGTCAATTTCTAATCTACGGTAGGCTCTGTTGGGGTTCAGGGGTAAAGTCATTTCAATTATACTATTTTATATTCAAAATATCCAGGGTTTAAATATCCCTCCTTTTTAAAATCAATACCATGAACCCTCATAAAAGCTTTGTGTACTTTTTCAGCCTCATCAAAAGGGTTAGAAAACATTGAGCTTATTTGAACGGATAAACCTTTATCAACATACTCTCCATTCACATTAATTGTTTGACCAGTTTTAATTTCAAATGTTGCCATAGTATTTTTTATTTATGTAAATATCGATATTTTAATTAAAATTAAATTACGGTATTCCGTAAGAAGGTTGTTTCCCTAATTGATTAGCTTTTTTAATTATTACCAACTTCATATATTTCAAAACACACTAACATATATAAATGTATATTTTAATATTACGATCATTTCAGTATATTCGAAATAAGTCGCCTGGGTTTATTCCAATAATAACCGTCATAAATCAAAAAAGTTTCTTTTCTAAAATAAAAGGTGACAATTATTAGAACTTAATTTCATATAGTATGAAATCCATATAATTTATGGAAAAGCCATAATTACATATGATGAAAACCTCATTTTTGTTAAAACACAAACATGTTTAGTTCAATAGTAATATTATTAATAAATGATAATCAGCAATGAAAATATTCTTGTAATATCAATAAAATTAGTCTTAACTTTCTTTCTTACTTCATCTAATTATAAACTAATACAACGATTTTTAATTTTATAAAATATAACTTTTTAATCAAACATTTATTTTCTAAATTGCGCTAAATATATTGTACAACAACAAAGCTTAAAACTGTATACGTTTTTGCATACGATTTTAAAATCACATAGCTCGGGAGCCCAGTAAAACTGTTAAAAATTTGTTTTACTTGTAATTCATAACCCGGAGGTCTGCAGTTCAATTCTGCATCACGCTACAAATTTATAAGATTAGAAATTAACGGTTTAGTGTTCACTAAACCGTTTTTTTTATGCTTAAACTTATTGAATTGCTTATCTTTGAACATAGAAACGAACATAGTTTGCAAATTAAAAAACCCTATTCCGTCCCTAAAATATACACTGGAAACGATAATTTAAAAAAGCGTTGGTATGTATATTATTATTTTAGAAATCCTAAAACAGGCCTATTGGAAAAAATGGGGAACATTTATGGTAATTCCAATCATTACAAAACCAAAGCTGAAAGTCTATCTATTCTAACTTCACTTCAAAAAAATTTATTAAATCTCCTAAAAAAAGGATACAATCCATTTAAGGAAAATCAAGAATTATATAATAAAGAAATTGAGAAAATTCCATCAACAATAGCTGATGTTGAAGAGCCTAAAATGACGATTAAAGAAGCGATTGATTTTGCTCTTAACCTTAAAAAACAATCATTAGCTAAGACTTCATATAGAGGACTTAACAATAGAATGAATAATTTTATTGAATGGATTGAAAAAAATCATTCAAAACTCAAAACTATTGAAGTTCTCAATAAAAAAATTCTCACTGAATTTTTAAATTATCAACTAGAAAAAACAAGTGCACGAAATAGAAATAATTTTAGAGCAGACCTTAGTAGCATCTTCCAAATATTAGAAGACAATGAAATTATTATTTCTAATTATGCAAAGAAAATACCTACACTAAAATCAATACCTACTAGAAACAAAACATATTCATGTAATCTTCCCCAAAAATGAGACAGTTTAGAAATAGAAAATAATTTTTTAACTTTAAACTGAAATTATGAAAGGAAAACGATTTAAACCAGAACAAATTAGCGTGATTTTACAAGCTTACGATAACGGTAAAGATGTAAACACTATTGTGCGAGAATACGGAGTTTCACGTGCTACATTTTACAAATGGCGTCAAAACTATCAAGGAATGGATTCAAAGTCATTAAAACATCTTAAATCCTTGGAAGAAGAAAACCGTAAACTAAAACATATGTATGCGGAATTGGCATTGGATCATCAATTAGCTAAAGAGATTATTGAAAAAAAGCTATAGAGCCCTGCGCTAAAAGATCAATTGTAAAGGAATTGATTCATAAAAAAAAGTACAGCATCCACAGGGCGTGCCGAGTTATAAATTTAAGTACAAATGGTTATTATCACAAATCAAAACCTAAAGATGATTCAGTCATTATAACGGCCTTGAATAACCAAGTAGAAGCGCATCCAGAGGAAGGTTTTTGGCTTAGTTTTTATCGATTTAAGAATCAAGGTAAGAAATGGAATCATAAACGCGTATGGCGTGTTTACACGCAAATGGGATTAAGTTTGAGGCGTAAAAAGAAAAAAAGACTACCTTCTAGAGTTAAAGAGGAGTTAGCTGTTCCTTCTGATTTCAACGACACTTGGAGCATTGATTTCACAACTGACACTCTTGAAAATAAGAGAAAATTTAGGACGTTTAATGTGATTGACGATTATAACAGGGAAGCATTACATGTTGAAGTTGATTATTCTTTACCTAGTAAAAGAGTTGTTTAAGTATTAAATAGATTAACCAAGCAAAGAGGTACTCCTAAATGTATTAGAATGGATAATGGTCCTGAATTTATTTCAAATATGATGAAAGGATGGTGTAAATTTAAAGGAATCGAGCTAAAGTATATTCAACCAGGAAAACCGACACAAAACGCTTATATAGAACGATTAAATCGAACATATAGACAATCTGTGTTGGATGCTTATTTATTTGCGAATCTAGACGAAGTACGTCAACAAACAGATATTTGGATGGATGATTATAATTATGAAAGACCTCATAATTCTATTGGAAATATAGCGCCAAAACAATACGCAGATATTGATTTATTGAAAACTCTTGTACCTCGAGTTTACAACAAGTCAACATCAAATTATCAACATCAAAAATTTTTAAATACTAATAAAAAGTCTATTCGAAAGGTCTCTTAAAAAGTGGGATATTACAACATTCACAATTAAAAATGTCAACTTTTTAGTCAACCTTAATTAACTAAGTCTTCAATTAAAAAAGAGTTCTTTTACTTTCCTTTATATTTTTGATTTTCAATTCAAACCGATTTATTTGTTGTGAAATTTAGTTAAAGAAGTTTTATAACAACTAGTTATTAAACATTGATTAGATAAGATTTATTTATTATTACACTTCTCATTTTTTTTTTAAATCCGTTAGAATAGACTTTTTAAAATATTCCTTTATTTTTGATGCTAACATGTAAAAAACTAAACTGAAGAACTCTAACTTTTCATACTAATAATCTATTTTTAATTCCGTTTTAATCTAGTCAGAACAAAACTATATTTCTATTTAATTTTATCAGAATACTTCTTTACTAGTTCTAAAGTTCTAAGATCAGTACTATATACGCCATACCAACCTTGTAATTCGTGTGGTGGATCACCTAAAAACACATCTCCTTTTTCCCAAAACTGACCTGGCCTTGGAGGTCTTCCTTCACCTGAGTATGTCCAGAAATTTAATCCTTTTACATACTTTCCTTCTTTAATAGATGTTGTTACTTTACTAAATAAATGTGTATAAAAACGATCTCTCCATACTGTAGTTGCTTTAGGATTATATGAAGAACTGTCACGAGCAATCCCAAATTCTTCTAAAACAATTGGCTTGTTCAGTTTTTCAGCAACAACCAAATGATCATTCCAATAAGCATCTACCTTTTTTAGAGCATCTGTAAATGCTTCTTCTCCCTGCGTAGGATTAAACCACCCCCAATTTTGAGCCCAAATATGCATGGTAATATAATCAATATTCGGATTGTCATTATCCAACAAGGCATCAACACCTGCTGTTTTTCCTGATGTATTCCCTTCTGTCCCTAAACAAACTAAATGATTGTTGTCTAATTTTTTTATAAATGCAGCTGTTTTAACTGTCCATTTTCTAAATTCATTTGGCATGTCATAACCACGTGGTTCATTGGCTAGTTGCCACGACATTATTGTTGGATCGTCTTTATATCGAGTTCCTGTTATTGAGTTCTTTCTATTAATTACTTTTTTGATATGATTATTCATCATTTCTTGCGCTTTTTCATTCACATAAAATTGCTTAGAATAATCCGTAAAGTTCTGCCAACTATATGCTGGATCTTGTGGAAAAGGAATCGTATCATTATGAACCCATTTTAAATATTGAGGAAAACCGCCACTCCAAGTCCAAAAATTACCCAAAACCATGACTGCTTTCATATTTCGCTTTTTCATTTCGTCCAACAGAAAATCTAATCCCTCCCAAATATCTTCATTATAAACACCTGGAGCTGTTTGTAACGCAGGATGAATACAGTATTTCATTTCTTCATCTGCTTCAATTGCGGCTAACACTCTTAAATTGGTTATCCCCAAAGATTGCATTTCATTTAACTCTCTAACAAGTCGATCTCTATCTCCACTTTTTGGAGCTCCTAAATTCATTCCTTGCCAATAATTGGACCCAATAAAACTATAATTTTCATTGTTGATTTTAAAATTATTATCAGCAACCTTTACAAAATTTGGTTGCGATTTTTGATTACAAGAAATAAATACAATTGCAATTAGAAAGCTAAGTATAAATTGTTTAATGTTCATAATAATAAATGGTTATAGTATTAATGATGTAATTTAAATTGTAATAATCTACGTTGTTTTATTGAACCTAACTGTTATCCATTTACCATAAAGTGCAATAAAAAAGAAACAAATAAGAGGTAATATGAAAGATATATTCACTTCTGAAATCCCAAAAATTTGTGAGTCATTTACACCACTTCCACCAATATCAATAATCATTCCTTGCATTTTTGGCATAATGGCACCTCCTACAATTGCCATTACTAAGCCAGCTGCGCCAATTTTAGATTCTTCCTCGTTAAGTCCTTCAAGTGCAATTCCATAAATTGTTGGAAACATGACTGACATAAATAAAGAGGCAGCCACTAAACTATACATTCCTGTAATTCCAGAATTCCCAATTGTTATTAACATACATATTACGGCTCCTATAGAAAAAATCATCAAAAGTTTTCCTGAATTTATAAAAGACAACAAATAGGTTCCTATGGCTCTACCTACAAGGAAAATAATAAAAGCGAAAAATTGATAATTTGCAGCAATACTATTTGAAATGCCTTTAGACTCGGCATATTGGTATATATACGTCCAACACATTATTTGTCCACCAACATAAAGCACTTGTGAAAGGACACCTAATGTATATTTCTTTTTTTTCAAGAGCATTACAAATGTCTCTTTAAAACTCAAACCTTCTTCACCTTTTATTTGCGGCATTTTAAAAAGTAGAATCAACACGAAAAAGAGTAAAACAACTAAACCAAGAATTACATATGGGTTTCTAATTACAATTAAATCTGAAGCTCTGATCAATGCTTTTTTGGCTTCTTCTAACCCTGCAAAATTATCTATACTGTCTGACTGAAGATTTTTAAGTACAAAATACTTTGCTACTAACAAGCCTAATACCAAGCCTAAAGGATTAAAGGCTTGTGCTAAATTTAACCGCTGCGTTGCTGTTTCTTTACTTCCCATTGCTAAAATATATGGGTTCGCAGTTGTTTCTAAAAATGCCAATCCAAAAGTTAAAATATAAAGCCCTAAACAAAAAAACCAAAACTCTTGATAAGTTGCAGCTGGATAAAACAACAATGCTCCAAGAGCATATAACCCCAAACCAATAAGTATGCCTGTTTTGTATGAATATTTTTGAATAAAATATGAAGCTGGTAATGCCATGCAAAAATAGCCTCCATAAAACGCCATTTGCACCCAAGCTGATTCTGAATTAGTTAACTCTAAAACTTTTTTAAAAGCTTGAACCATAGGGTCAGTCACAGCGTTTGCAAAGCCCCAAAGAGCGAACAAAGATGTGATTAAAATAAAAGATCCAATTAATTGTTTTGGTACAACAGGAACTTTGGTTTTGTTGGGCATAATTTAATATTGTCGATTAAATAAAAACTTCTAATAATTTGCAACCTGTAGATGATAAAACTATTGGTTCATTTAAACCTGCAGGTAATAAAATTGTCTCTCCTTTTTTAATGAAATAGTTTTCTTTTTTATATATAATCTCTGAATTCCCTTCGACACCTATTAAAATTTTAAACGATTCTTTTTTAGACATACTTATCGTTGCTTCGCCATTTATGTTTAAAATATTTGTTCTAAAATAATTGGAATGCACCAACTTATTTTGAGTTTGACCAAGATCGTACTGTGTTTTATAGTTATCTACTAAATTAAAATCAATGGCATCAACTGATAAATCCGCGTGTAATTCTCTTTTAGCTCCTGTTTTTTTATCAACCCTATTAAAGTCAAAAATACGATAGGTAACATCTGATGTTTGCTGTATTTCTGCTATTAATACGCCTCCACCAATAGCATGAACTCGTCCAGCAGGAATATAAAAAGTATCACCAGCATTTACATTTATTTTATTCATAGCTTCTTCAATTGCTCCTTTCGAAATTAAATCTACATAGCTTCTTTTATCTAGCTGTTTGTTTAATCCTACAATCAATTCCGCATTTTCTTCAGCTTCCAAAACATACCACATTTCATTTTTACCGAATGAATTGTGTCTTTTTTTGGCTAATTCATCCCCAGGATGCACCTGTATAGATAATGGAGTTTTCGCATCAATAAATTTAATTAACAACGGGAACTCAGTACCAAATCTTTGATAAACGACCTCTCCTAAAAAATCAGCACCAAAGGAACTTATTAATTCGTTAATTGTTTTTCCTTTGAGTTCTCCTCCTATTAGGACCGTTTCACTGTTTGGAACCGTAGAAATCTCCCAAGACTCTCCTATGTTTTCTTCTGTATACTCTTTATTTAATACAGTTTTTAATTTTTCGCCTCCCCAAATTCTGTAATGAAATTTTGGTTGAAATTTTAAAGGATATAATTCCATATGTTAATTTTTAATTAATATTGTTTGTAACTTGTTGAACATGCTTTAGTTTTAAGTCTTTGAGGTCTAAAACTTCAGTAGTTGTAACTTTAATTTTTTTTGTAGTATTTGGCAATAAATCAAAATAATTATCTGAAAGAAATATATGTTGATTTTTAAAATTCAAATACAAATTTTTCACTAATTTATTTGATGTTATATATATAAAATGCTCTCCATCTTCTTCAACTATTTCAGTAGTGAAATTTGGTTCTTCTAACTGCAAGTCTTTTGGTTTTTCAAAATAGAACAGATTTTCCGAAAGTACAGCTTCATCCTTCTTTAGCTCAATTTTTAATACAGCTTTACTTGAATTAACCTTAGCTAAAAAATTTTCTTTTCTAATTTCAAAAACTTTAGTACTTGTATTCTTAATTAATAAAACTTCATCTGAAATTTCTTTTAATATGTTTCCATCAAAATCAATTAAAGACAATTTCAATTCACCTTTTGTTTCTTCCAATAAATCAGAAACACCATATACTAAAATGGTATCTTCCTTTTCTTTAGTAACTAATAAAACAGGTTCATAGGCTTTCTTTACTGCATAATGTAATGCCTTCCATTTATGATAATAATCTGTACTACTCCAACTAGCTACTGGCCAACAATCGTTAATTTGCCAATACATAGTTCCCATTGTGTAAGGCATTGCACTTCGATGTGCTTCAATTGCCTTTCTGACTCCACGAGCTTGTAACACTTGGCTCATATATAAAAAGTTTTCGAAATTAGTAGGAACATTATAGTCCCAACTCATATATTCTTTTATTGTAAGATTTCCAATACCACTTCGCTGGTGTGATGACATTACTTCACTTTCAATATTAAAATCTTCTGGTAGCGCATATTTTTTAACGGTTTCTAAATCAGGAAAAGATTGAAAACCATACTCACTCATAAAACGTGCTTTGTACTTTTCAAAATCCTCGAATGGATGTTTTCCGTGCCAAACTCCCCAATAATGCATATCTCCTGAAGGGTTTTCATAACCTGCATGCTTTTCTGGTTCAAAACCCGCTTGTGGTGATGATGGCCAATAGTCATCACCATCTGTATATTTATTTACAACGGTTGGAAGAATCTCATGAAAAATATCTAAATATGCTTTTTGAATTTCCTCTCTTTGCTTTTCTTTATATTCTTCTTTCCATCCCCAACCACCATCAGAATAATGGCTCCAAGCTGTATTTATTTCATTATTTCCACACCAAATCGCAATACTTGGATGATTTCTAAGACGAATTACATTGTCTATAGCTTCTTGCTTTACGTTTTCTAAAAAGTCTTTATTACCTGGATACATAGAGCAAGCAAACATAAAGTCTTGCCAAACTAACAAACCGTTTTTATCGCAAAGCTCATAAAATTGATCATATTCATAAATTCCTCCACCCCAAACACGCAACATATTCATATTGGCATCTACGGCATCTTTAATTACTTTCTCATAATCTGATGTTGTTACACGCGTTACAAAACTATCATTAGGAATATAGTTTGCTCCTTTAATAAATACAGGAACTCCATTTAATTCAAAAAGGAACGATTCACCAGCTTCATCTTTTTCTCTAATTAATTTAATACTTCGTAATCCTGTAGTGATATCTTTAGACGCTAATTGGTTATTGCCTTCATCTAATAATTCAACATTAAAATGATATAAATTTTGTTCTCCTAACGCTTTTGTCCACCATAATTTAGGGTTCTGAATAGTAATTGGAAATGAAACTTTTGCAACTCCATTTTCTAATTTAAGAGTTTCAGTTATATATTGCTCATTTGTTTCTTGATTTGAAATCCTTAATTGACCAGAAAAATTAGTCGTTATGTCCAATTCAATTTCAGTAACTAATTCAGCAACACTTTTTGTTACTTTTGGCTGCTTGATAAAAACAGTCTTAATTTTAATTTGATTCCAAGATTTTAATAAAACTGGTTTCCAAATACCTGAAGTCACCAAGCGAGGTCCCCAATCCCAACCATAGTGGTAACCTGCCTTACGTGTAAAAATAGATACTTTTTCATTTCCCATTTCTCCATTTTCAGACTGATCATTAATCGCTGGTAATGGATAATGATTTTCCAGTAACTCCAACCCTTTTTTTATTGGAGAATGCAATACTACTTTTAACTTATTTTCTCCAACTTTTACAAGCTTTTTAACATCAATTTCCCATTCTCTAAACATATTGTGAGCATTCAACAAGAATTTATCATTTACATAAATGGAAGCATAAGTATCTAAACCTTTAAATTCTAAAACAATATTGTCTTTCTTAAATTCTTCTGTTGAAACAGTAAAAATAGTTGTGTACTCCCAATCTTTTTTATCAATCCATTGCTGTTCCTTTTCATTTACACGATAAAATGGATCTTCAATAAAATTATTAGCTAAAAGATCTGTATGAATTGTTCCAGGTACAGTTGCTTTACCTGTATGAGTTCCATCAATCTCAGCAAACACCCAATTTGAGTGTATTTCTTGTATAATCATATTCTTAGTTTTTTTTGATTGACAAGCGACTACAGACAAGATAATTAGTCCTAAGCATATTATTTTAATTTTCATTTATTTGTTGGTTTTTTGTTTGATATCGTATCATTTCAATGGTATGATATATTGATTTCCCAATACTACCTTTCAATTCTGTTTTAATAGAGGTATTCTTGTTTGTCAAATAGAAATACTCACCTCCATATTCAAAATCTTGAAAATTTTCAAAATAGAATTCTTCAAGTTCAATAAGTTCTTTTTTATAGTTACCTTCAGCTAATGAAAGTGCAATTATTGCTTCAGCATGCTGCCACCATGTTTTTCGTTGATCTATAACTTTGTTTGTTATTGGGTTATATTCACTATAAAATCCATTTTCAATTGTTTTTAAGTTTGAAATTGTATTTTTTATAATTTCCTGCCCAAGAAGTTGATAGTTCACCTTATCTTTTTCGGGTAAAAAACTCCAATCTCTAGTTCTTAAAAACAAAGATGCTAGTTGAAAATTATGTCCTGGAGTTACAGTAAAACAAGGATTGTTTTCATCCGAATTATCACAAACATTCCAAGTATCGGTAAATTTGACATTTACCCATCCCGTTTTTTTATTCCACGCTTTTTGATATAAAAGCTGAAGGTTCTCTTTTAAAATAGTTTCATATTTAATCCTGTTTTCTGAATCTACTTCCCATAAATTCGCCATATAAGAAGTCACTGGATACATTAAAGACTGTAATGATTTACTTCCAGATATTTGACCTTTCAAAAAACTATAATTACCATAAAACCCTCCATTTATTGTATCCTTAAATCGTTTTACAAAGGCGGCATTTAATTGGTGTATTTTTTTTAATAGTTGATCATTAGGTTTGTTTCCATAATATTCAATTAAGCCACATAAACCATATGCTTGTTGCCAAATGTCAATTTCATTTGAATTAGATTTTATACCATTCTCAACATTAGAAATAAAATACATTCCTATTGAATCATTAGCTATTAAATTGTTTAGTTGAAAGTTTATTGCATTTTTGGCTTTTTTTATGTTTTCAGGATAAAATTCAGACGTATAGGATAATCCATAAACCATTCTACTTAAAGCAACATTGTATATTTTTTTAGAGGTTACTTTCCCTTTATTATCAATTTCAGAATAGTATGTTTTCTGAATTGAATCGTAAGCATTTTCATCAAAAAAACTAATTAAATTCTCTATCTGTTTTGAATATATAATACTTAACTGTTTATCTTTTTTTTCTTGTGCATTACAAGAAGATAAAAAAACAAACATCAATAATATTAGCAGGTAATTTTTCATCTTCTATTTCACCGAATTAATAAGAACCTCATCTTGATACCCCATAAATGTAGCTGGGTACCTTACTTCTGGTTTCGTTAAATTATCAATTTCTTCAATCTCTTTTTTAGTAAGATTAATTTTAGTTGCATTCACATTGCTTTCAAGTTGTGTTAACTTACTTACACCAACAATTACCGTTGAAACTACTTTTTTAGACAACAACCAAGCTATAGAAACCTCTGCAGCTGAGCTGTTATGGTTTTCTGCAATTTCTTTAAGTTTATCAACAACTCTATAACCTAATTCTCTATCAAATAATCCTAAATCAAATGAGTTTAATCTAGCCCCAGCTGGTTCAGGATTTTCTTTGGTGTATTTACCTGTTAAAAAACCACTACTTAAAGGTGACCAAACCATCATACCTACTCCGTGATGTAAACTCATTGGAATAAATTCGTGTTCCATTTCACGATTTAAAATTGAATAATGCATTTGAGAAGCTGTAAAAGGTTGAAAATTCAAATCCTTTTGACGTTGAATCATTGTAGCTGCTTTCCAGGCTTGATAGTTTGAAAAACCAATATATCGAACCTTTCCTTTTTGTACTAGATTTTCCATAGCTCTCAAAGTCTCATCTATTGGAGTTATAGGGTCGTCATTATGAAGTAAAACAACATCTAAATAATCTGTTTTTAATTTTTTTAAACTATTCTCAGCTTGTTCAATTAAGTGCTTTGCATTTACTCCTGCATTAAAGGCTTGATTCCCTGTTCTAAAAGAATATTTTGTTGAAATTAACACATCCTTTCTCTTTCCTTCTAGAGTTTTTCCTAATATTGACTCACTTTCTCCTTCACTATACATATCAGCAGTATCAAACAAGTTAATCCCATAATCAATTGCTTTGCCTACTAATTCTTGTGCTTTTTTTTCGTCAAACACTAAATTTAAGCCTCCAGAAACTCCATTCCCAAAATTCATTGTACCTAATGATAATTCTGAAACCACCAAACCTGAATTTCCTAATTGATTGTACCTCATAATTTTATTTTTCTTAAATGAATAGCTTTCAATTCTATTGATTTTCCTCCAGGAATTTCAATTGAACTTATTTTTACTTTTTGGATTCCTTTGTTTAATTTCAATGTACCTCCTATAATTAAATTCCAATCTGTTTCTGGAGCTTCTTGTTCTCTTTGAACTCTATCATTGTTTTTAAATTTTGAATGTTCAAATACTTCCAAATTTTCTACTATTAACTCTTGATTTCCAATCTCTACTTGTAATTTCACTCCTAAATTTTCTTGGTCTAAGGCATATTGTAAATGAATTTCATAATCACCTTCCTCAACAACTTCAATTTCCCATTGTGCATAAGCTGACGTATTTGTCCAAAAGTCAATCCAATCGTGTGCCCAACCATATAAACTGTGATATGCAATTCCTGTATGACGGCGATCTTTTCTAAATTCAAAAGGAGGATATAAGTTTGCTTCATGAGCTGGTAAAACCGTTGTAGGATATTTAGAATATCCTACAGGAATTTCTTTAGTTTCTGAATGCATTTCTATTCCAGAATACCACTGATTATAAGATGATACTAATGAATCATATACTTTTGGTAAATCTTCACGAATATTAGAAGTTTGAGCTGGATCTTTTTCAATATTAAATAATTCATCATTTATCATCAAATAATTATTTGAAAGGACTCTTTTTTTGCCACTCCATTCTGAAAATAATTTTCTTTTTAGAAAATCTTTTTCTCCTTGTAATAAAGGCTTAAAACTAATGCCATCAATTGATTTTTTATATTGATACTCTTTATCAATTAAATCTAACAATGTTGGTAAAACATCAATGTGTGCTAATGATTGGTGTATAATCTGACCTGTATTAATATTATTCTTCCAATTGATGATAAAAGGAACTCTAACTCCACCTTCATCTACCATTCCCTTTCGACCTTTAAGTCCTTGATTAAATCTATAATTCAATGGTCCGTTATCCGACATATAGATGACTATGGTATTTTCTCGAATATTCAGACTATCTAATTCTTTAAGGATTCGTCCAACATTGTCGTCAATATTTTCTCCCATTCCATAGATAGTAGCATTAAAATCATCGACACCTTTTTGTTTGTATTTATCAAAATAGGTATCTGGAACTTGTAATGGAGTATGTGGAGTTTGAAAAGGAATATAGCACAAAAAAGGAGTATTTTCTTTGTTACTTTCTGAAATAAAACGAATTGCTTCATTTGTTAAAACATCAGGCAAATACCCTTCAGTTTTAAATGGTTTTCCATTTTTTTCAATAGTAGTATCAAAATAATTTGTCCAATGTCCAGAAGTAAAACCAACAAACTCATCAAAACCTCTACCCAAAGGGTGGTATGGATAATGAGCGCCATTGTGCCATTTTCCAAATGCTCCCGTTTTATATCCGAAAGATTTAAAAATATCAGCCAATGTAGTTTCATTCAAATTCATATTTTCTCGACCACGAGTAACTCCAGAAACTCCTGTACGTTGATGGTATCGCCCTGTTAGTAAACTAGCTCTCGTTGGTGCGCAAACAGGGCTAACGTAGAAATGATTGGCAAACGCACCTTCTTTAGCTAAATTGTCTAAAATCGGTGTTTCTGCTAAAGGATTATTTGTGAATGATACATCTCCATAAGCTTGATCGTCAGTAACAATTAAAATAACATTTGGGCTTTCTACAAGCTGCTCTTTCTCATTTTTACAAGAAGTAAAAACAGTTAAAAACAGACCTACTAAAACCAGTTTCACTGTTGAATTCATAGTTATTATATTTAATTATGTCTATTCGTAATAATTAATTTTTAATAAGCTCGGGTGCAATAACTTTATGTTGATCGCGATGGGCTCTATATGTCCAATCTTTACCACTGTTAACTGAAATTACAGTAGCTCCAGTTTCTAACCCAAGAAGTGTTTCAACAGGTTCTTTTCTTTTACTATTAGAAATTTCTAAGAATTTTTTTTTGTAGTTTACCATAAAAGCACTTCTTGCATATACCGCTTCTTGTGCTTGTACAACAACAATATCTGGGTCTGCTTTTAAAATATATTTAGGCAAAACAGAACCGTGAAAATGATGATTAGCATAAAAAACATCCGTTTTTATATCATCAGGATAATTTTCTAGTATATTTTCTTGATTAGACGCATACGTATCCCCTCCATGGTAATATGTGAAACCGTTATATGTAATTTTTAACGCTAATGATTTTGTATTCTCCTCATTTCCATTTTCACTACAATTAAGAAATTTTATTGCAATTCCATCTTGCTCTAAAACATACCCTGTAGGATAAGAATTATAGTCTATAAACTGCTGAACATTAAATTCACGTTTTATAAGTTCTCCTCTATCTCCACTATCGTGATCTCCATGATAATGTGTAATCATAAAAGTATGAATTGTATCTATTTTGTGCCTCTTTAGCATTGGGACAACAATGCTATCTCTTACCCATTTTTTCCCAGAGTCAATCAATAAATTTTTTCCTGACGGTAGTCTCATAAAAACTGACGAGCCATGTTCTACGTCAGGTACAATTATTGTTACCCCAGCTTGTTCAGAATTATTTACAATTGAAAGATGGGTGGTAATAGTAGATTTATTTAATACCACTTTTAACAGAAAATCACCTTCCTCAAAACTATTTAATTCTTCACTTGATATTTTTAGTAATACCGATGATTCTTGATAAGTATATGATTCTACACTAAATTCAATTGGTTTCTCATTCAACAAAACAGTTTCAATTTCTTGGTGATAATTCTCTACTTTAAATACCAAAGGAGTATGTATTTCTTTTACAAATTGTTGCTTTTTAGGACTAATAGCTACTTTTGGTTGCGCTTCAGATAGCATCAACCAATCAATATCCATATGCCCCCAATTTTCTTGTAATCCTAGTATATTTGATCCTTTCTGAAAATAAAATGGTTGTTTAAACTCATTCCATGTTTCGGACATTGAAAAACCAACAGGTATTGTATCATTATTTTTTAATAAATATTGCTCTTTACTACCATTAAATGCTCTGTATGCAATATGAACATTATAGTACCCTTCTTTTGGTAAATTCACTTTCCATTTTACATTACCCTTGTCTTCAAGTCTTAAAAAAGAACGCTTTGTTGCTGTCTTGTCTTTTGTTATTTCTAACGTATTTTCAAAAGAATAAGACCCTTCTAACCTTTCATTTAGCTGCCCTCTAATCAACTGAGTACAGACAATGAAAAAGAGAATTACAAGTTTAATTCGTGGGCTAATGATAGAACTCTTCATTTATAATTCTCTTTAATAATATTAATTTATAACTCACTGTCAATTATGCTATTTATAACTAATTAAAACTCTACCTATCTGTGCTTTATGTTGAAAATCAATATTTAGGTACTTATACCCTTCAACAAAATTTGACAACTCATATAAGGTTGGATTCCAATAACCATAATCTCCTTCTCCATGTTTTTCACTTAAAACACTGAACGTGATTGGTACAAATTCTTTACCATCTTTAGATACTGAAAAAGTCAAACCATTTTCATTAGCTTGTTCAAAAGAATAAATTGTCACTTTTTTAATATCACCAGGAACTATATAAGACACATTACCTCCTTTATCACCTAGTATTCTTTCAGTGTCTTCTTTAAATTTTCGATCAAATCCTTGATCTACAATTACATTATTATATCCAAAAACAGTCATTAAATTCCCCATTTCATCAATCAAAGCTTTTTCAGAAACTTTAACAGGACCAACAACATTTGATTTAGGTGAAATTCCTACTGAATTTAATGCTTCAATTCTGTAATAATATGAGTTGCCCATTTCTGCTGTTTCGTCATTAAACAATGCTACATATTGAACTGCTGCATCTGATATATTTTGAGCAATAACATTCCAAGGACCATTTTCACTCTCTGATCTTTCAATATTATATCCTGAAGCACCCACCGAACCTTGCCAAGAAATTTCAAAAACATTTTTAATTGGTAATAGTTTTGGTGCTTTTGGTATTGGTAATTCAGGAATTAGTTCGCCTCTTATTTCATAGGCTTTTTCACGCATTAGTTTTAACAAACCAATTTCATCATAATTAAAACCAGACGCAAAACCAGGCCAATGATATGCTTTGTATAAATTATGACCTACAGGTTCTGAATGCCAATAAAAACCACCTTCTTCTCTATGAGAACGAATGCTCCAATTTAACGTACCAGCAATTTGTTTTTCTGAAATAATATAATCATATGCACTTCTATGTGCAGTTGTACTCTCAAACCCTAATTCTCCTAAAATATAAGGCTTTCTACCTTTAATAACAGCCAAGTTTGACTTGATATTATCTATTTGTGAATAAGGATTTTGCTCGTAGTGATGAGAAGATAAAATATCAATATTTGAATCTTCAACAGATTCTTTATGCACATATCTATAATTATCCATCGCATAATAACCATCCATAACTAAATGATTTTTATCAATAGATTTAATATATTTTGCTACTTCTTTCACCCAAGAATATGGCGAACTCAACTCATTTCCTGTTTCCCAACACAAAATAGATTTATCGTCTTTGTATTTTTCTCCAGTTAAAGTATTGGTTCTATTTAACGTAAAATCAATTGTTTTTTTGAAGTCATCCATTAGTTGCTCATCTACCCAAAAATCATCAAATGTCTTTCCTCTAAACTCCGCATATTGTGGTGCACCACCCATCCATTTCCAGTTGTTTAATAACGAAAAAATAATTCTCACACCTGTTTCATTTGCAATTTTCAACATTAAATCATTCACCACAAATGCTTCCTCAACAAACTCTCCTGGACCAGTAATAAACGTTGGGTTGTCAGGTTCATCAGCTCTTTTAACAGGAAGCGTATAAATTCTAATTACCGTTCCTCCCATTTGCTTTACAGTTTCAAAAGCATCACGTATTTCAAATTCAGTAGGGTATCTGTATGGATTTTTAGTTAAAAAATTTAATTCGTCTTCAATATAATTAAGGTTAGGAATATTCATAGAAACAAACCTAAATTCCTTTTCTCCATCCATTAATGAATGCTCTTTTGCTGTAATAAATGTGGTAAACCCTTTAAATTTATCTTCATTAACTTGCTCCTTCTTAGACTCATTTTTTGTACAAGCGATGCTTGCCATAAACAAAAATAATATAGCTAATTGTTTCATTTTTTGAAATATTTTTGTTTTTTTTTATTTTCTTCTTGATGCTAAGTCTTTCGTGATTTCATCCATAAATTTATCGCTTAATTTATAGATTACTAAAATTCCTGCTGAAAGCAAAGCACCTGCAGCTGGATATATACTTATCAACATTCTTATTCCTTTTAAAGATTCTACGGTTTGTTCAGCATTGGCTTCAAAACCATATCCTGCTAATAACCAACCAGTAATTGCTCCTCCTAATGTCCACCCCATTTTTTGTGACATTGATGAAGATGAAAATACCAAACCTGTTGCACGCCTTCCTGTTTTCCATTCAGAATAATCAGCAATATCAGCGTACATAGACCAAATTAGTGGCAATACAATACCTGCTGTAACTCCGATAATAATATTCAATCCAAAAATGACAGCTATATCATTTGGATTAACCCAATAAAATACAAAACTGAATATAGAGGCTAAAACCATTGCTCCAATAAAAGTGTTCTTCTTTCCATATTTTGCTGAAAGCGGTTTTGCTAATAACACACCTAATAAATTTGTTACCAACCAAACAGTCATATAAGCTCCTGCTAGCTTATCCCATTTAACTTCTCCAAAAACTGGCAATACTTGATCGTGCACAAAATATTTAAAATAATACATGATACTTCCATCACGTAACGAGTTAAATATTAAAACTGCAATACCAGCTCCCAACATTATAAACCATTGACCATTTTTTGCTAAATCTTTGATGTCTTTTTTTATGGATGACTTTTCAGTAAGAGGCTTTACACGCTCTTTTGTCCATTTATAGGTTATTATAAAAAAGAATGCGGCTAAAACTGCATAAATAGCAACGGTATATTGATAGCTTTGCGCATCATC
The DNA here is from genome assembly GCF_900188235.1 of Lutibacter agarilyticus. Taxonomy (GTDB): domain Bacteria; phylum Bacteroidota; class Bacteroidia; order Flavobacteriales; family Flavobacteriaceae; genus Lutibacter; species Lutibacter agarilyticus. The sequence continues at coordinate 184,246 of NZ_FZNT01000004.1, forward strand.
ATTTCCTGAATTTCTGAAAAAATCTAGTAAATAAGGAACGGTAGCTGTCATAAAAATACCACCCGAATACGCGCCTATAAATCGGAATGAAGCCAACGAGGTTCGCTCTTTGGTATCAGAAGTCATTACGCCCATTAACGATGAATACGGCACATTAATAGCTGTATAAACCATCATCATTAAAGTATATGTTACATAGGCATAAATTAATTTGCCTGAAGGACCTAAATCCGGTGTTGAAAATGTTAAAACACCTATAAGTCCAAAAGGAATTGCTACCCATAATAAATACGGTCTGAATTTACCCATTGAAGTTTTCGTTCTATCAGAAACGATTCCCATTATAGGATCGTTTAATCCATCCCATAAACGAGTTAATAAAAACATTGTACCAACAGATGCTGGTGAAATTTCAACAACATCCGTATAATATATCATTAAAAACATGGAAAATAATTTCCAAAACATTGAGGATGCAAAATCCCCAAATCCGTAACCTACTTTTTCTTTAAAGTTTATTTTTTCTGACATATTTTAAATTTTTTCTATACGTTCAATTAACTCCATTAATGCTCTTCCATTATGATAGGGGCATTTCCAAAAACCAACTTTAACTTCTGATGTAATTGGATTTCCATTCTCATCTACTCTCCAATACCATTCTCCATTTTCTTTATCCTTTAAATTGAATTTAATAAAGTTCCAAAGTTTGATTATTCCTTCTAAATATTTTTCGTTATGATTGATCTCATATGCATCCATTAATCCTACCATAGCTTCTGCCTGTGGCCACCAATGCTTATCTGTATCCATATGACCATTATCAAATTCATTGAACAATGACCCATCAATATCTAATCCTTTTTTTATCGTTATTTCAACAAGTTGTAATGCCTTTTTTCGAATTGTTTTAATCCAATTTTCATCACCAATTATTAGAGCTGCTTCATGCAAAAGCCAAGCGCCTTCAATATCGTGACCAAAAGAAATTGCTGTGGATTGTATTTCCCAATCCATTCCAAAAAACAAATTAAAATGCCCTGTGTTTTTATCGATGATTTTATCGTTAAATATTTCTAACAATGCAGTAATGCTTTGTTTTAATTTTTCTGAAGGATTTATTCTATAAAGATTCACATATGGTTCAATAATATGTAAATGAGTGTTCATAGATTTCGGAGAATTCTGATCCTTATCGCTTAGACGCATATCCTTAATTACACTCCAATCATCCTTCAATGCTTCTATATAACCTCCGCTTATTTTATCACAAAACTTATTTTCTAGAATTTCATAAAGAGAGTTAGCATAATTTAAACTTTTTGTATGCTGTGTAGCTCTATAATATTCTGAAAACGCATATATTCCAAAACCTTGTGCGTATGCCTGTTTTCTGCTATTTAATGGATTTCCAAGATAATCTACTTCCCAAATCAATCCTTCATTTTTAGCATCCCAAAAATGATTGATAAGGTAATTGTAAGCCCTGTCAGCAACAGCTTTATATTCCGCTAAATTTGTGGTTCTAAATGCAGCTGAAAATGTCCATAAAATTCGAGTATTTAAAATAACCCCTTTTGAAGCTTCACTATTTTTTTCTCCAAAATGATTAATTTCTCCAATAAAACCTCCATTATTATTGTCTATAGCTTCTAAAGCCCAAAAACTTAATAAGGAACTTAGTTCAAGCGACAATTCCTCTTTTAAATTATTGATATTATTAGCTAATATGTTATTATCAATTACCATTTTACTTTAAATTTATGTGTGTTAAACAACCTTGGTAATTTGTTTGTGCTGTTGATTTTTTTCAACTTGATTTATGATAGTTTCTACAGATAAATGTGAATACAATTTATCCTCAGGAGAATTCACACAATAATCTACCAATTGATCAATTGTTGAAGTTGCTACGTGCATTCTTGTATCAGATGAAGCATAATAAATGTAAACTTTTCCATCTTCATCATCAATCCAACCATTTGAAAATACAACATTAGAAACATCTCCTAATCTTTCTTCCTTAAGAGGAGCCAATAAATGACCTCCAGGTTTATGAGTTACTATCCAAGGCTTCTCAAGATCTGTCATAAACATATACAACGTATATCTTAAACCAGCTGCTGTATTTCTAACACCATGTGCTAGATTCAACCATCCTTTTGATGTTTTAATTGGTGCTGGACCTAAGCCATTTTTTACTTCATAAATAGTATGATAGGTTTTTGCATCTACAATTTTCTCTTCTTTTACTTCAGGGTTCTCAATGGTGTCAGACAGGCCAAATCCTATTCCCCCACCTTTTCCAGTGTCAATAAACCCATCTTGAGGACGCGTAAAAAAAGCGTACTTACCTTCAACCAAATGCGGAAACAAAACTACGTTTCGTTGTTGACCAGTTGTTGAAATTAGGTCTGGTAAGCGTTCCCAACTTAATAGATCTTTTGTTCTTACAATTCCTGCATTGGCTACTGCTGTTGAAGTGTCTCCATCAGGTGAAGATGGATCTTTACGCTCACTACAAAACACACCATAAATCCAACCATCATCATGTTGTGTTAAACGCATATCATAAACGTTTGTATCAAAATCACCTACAATTTGAGGGATTGTAATTGGTTTATCCCAAAACTTAAAATTATCTACACCATTTGGGCTTTCAGCAATTGAAAAAAATGATTTTCTATCATTACCTTCTACTCTTACTACCAATAAATATTTACCATTAAGTTTTATTGCCCCTGCATTAAACGTTGCATTAAAACCAATACGTTCCATAAAATAAGGATTAGTTTCAGGGTTGTAATCAAAACGCCATTCTAAAGGAATATGATCTCTGGTTAAAATTGGATTTTCGTATTTATTATATATTCCATTTGTGCTAAATAACATTTTATTTTGCTCTACAACTAACTCCTTGTAGTTGTCTTCTATATGTTCTATACGTTTTAAATAATTCATTTCAATATATTTTTAAATATTTTATACTTTTTCTAATTGATATCGTCTAATAATAATATCTGCTCATCATTTTTAAATTTCAAAAAATCTGGCAATGATGGATGTCCTTTGTATGGCACATAAAAATGAGTGGTATCATGATTACGCCAAACCATTACATATGATATTTTTTTAATAAGTTCTTTTTGCTTAAGTATTGGTAACAACTCTTGAGAGTACCAATTTTGATGTTCCAATTTATCAAATCCAGTTTCGGTAAACGCTGCTAGTTTACTTTTCTTCTCTGCAACATTTGCAACAATTTCTAATTTATTAACTGCCGCATCTAACCCTTCGCCTCCAGGCTGAAAATCGTAATAATTATCCATTGCCATAATATCTACATAAGCATCACCTGGATACCATTTTAAATATTCTTCTTCAGAATGAAACTGCCTATCTGGAGAATATGCAATTAAAAGATTGTTTAAACCTTTTTCATTTCTTAAATAATTCACAGTAAATTGAAACAGTTTTTTATATTGTTCATTATCACAAAAATCTTCACCCCACCAAAACCAATTGCCATTCATTTCGTGCCAAGGTCTAAAAATGATTGGAACTAAACTTCCATCTGTTCTTTTTAAACCTCTTAGAAAAGCACTAAAAAGATCCAATTTATAAATCAATTCTTGGTGATTTTCACCTCCAGGAATTAACGTATTTACCATGTCAATTTCTTTAAACCAAGAGTTTATACTATCATTTAAAAAGGAAGGGTGCCAACTAATGGTATTTATTGCCCCAATTGAGTCTCCTTTTACAATTAATTTTTTAATATGATCAAATGGGACTTTATCTATATTTAAAGAATCTCCTATATGACCAATATCCCAACCTAAAATTGCAGGATAACTTCCTGTTGCTTTTTTTACATCAGATTGTAAATACGCACCGCCATCATATCTCCAACCTATTCCATAAGCCAAATCATCCTGATGACCAAATAAAACCCCTTTATCATTTAGTTTATTTAACTTACTTAACAATAAGATTGCAGGAGTTTCCTTTCTACTTTCTACTTTTTTAGCTGGTTGCGAACAACTTAAAACTATAAAAGATAAAATTATAATTTTTATTAATTTTCCCATTTCTAAATTGGTAATTTAATTATAAACCGAAAGAGTCTTAACTTCTTCCTGAAACAATGTTGTTGAACTATTTTTAAAATCTACAAAGTCATCTTTAACCGTTGTTGAACTGTTATTATTTGGAATAAACAAATCATTTTGAGAAGATTTCCAAGGTGCATTAAACCAAGCAAGTACCCAAGCAATTCTTATGTCTGTTCCACCTTGTTCAATAGCTGTTAATATATTTGAAGTCCAAAACTTAGGTGAAAGATTAATGTAATTATTTTTACCCGTTTCTGTTAAAGCAGCAACTTTTCCGTGATTGTATGCGAAATTTGATAATTGAATTAAATTATCTTTTAAGCTTGATGAGCCTGAGTCATACATATCAATCCCTACTATATCTACATAGGCATCTCCAGGATAATAACTTTCATTTAATTGTTGATTTGGAGACCATCCAAATAACACCAAATTTGTTCTTTCTTTAATATAATCTACGGCCAACCTATAAAAATCAACATACAGTTGAGAAGAATGGTTTGTAGCTTTTGAACCCCACCAAAACCAATCGCCATCCATTTCGTGAAATAACCTAAATACAACAGGGAAACCTAAATCATTGTTGATGATATCAATTAATTGATCTAGTTCATCATAAAACCAAGCTTGAGACCCATTGTTATCTTTTACCACATCATACATTAAACTTTTGTCTGTACTTGAAGTTATATCATTCAAATAAATTTTGTGATCTGTTTTACTTTGTTGGTGAAAATCAAATGTTACTATAGATCCGTTATCATAGGCATGTTTAGCCTCATTGATATGAATTTGTTTTTGCTCAGTTATTTTATACAACATATAATGTGGATCTATTCCATAAACTGCAGGGTGATCACCTGTAACATCTTTACAGTCTGAAGTATTTACATTATCACTAATACTATTAAGTTGAAATGAAAGAGGAAACTCTTGCCCAAAAGCAAATTGACTACTATTGGCTATAGAAGCAATATTGGTATATAAATTTTTTGTCATTGCAGAAGCATCAACATCTACAGGCTTATATTCGCCTTGATGTCTAATTTCTACATTCATTTCATCTGTAGCTGTTTCATTTGAGGAATCAATAACTTTTAACGTAATTGCATGTGTCCCTAACGGTAAATTAACAGTTGTCATTTCTGTTGAAGCTATAACGGTATTGTCTAATAACCATTCAAAACTTTTTATAGGAGCTTCAACATCTGAAGAATTTGAGCCGTCTAAATTAACGGAGCCTTCTGATTCACTTGATGAGATAAGGACTAATTTATCTGGACCTGCATTTGCTATAGGTTTGTTATTTTCTGCTATAATTATTTTAACAGTATATGTTTTTTTTGTAATCCCATCTTTTTTAAGATCATAATTGATTGGGTTACTAAAATTGTTTTTTGTTTCATTGGATACTTGTTTTGTGCTGCCAATATATAATTCGCCATCTTCGCTTACCGTAAATTTAGCTGTTAAGTTTTCAAGTTCTGTCCCTGACGGAACAGTTGCCTCTATATCTAATTCACTTATTGAAAATGTAACACTGTTTAATTCAACAACACTAAAAGTTAAAATTTTTGATTCAGAATTTATGATTACGGTATATGTTGTTCGTGATCCGTCTTCTGCCTCAACTGTATATTTTAATGGATTTGAAAAATCATTTTTACTTACACCTGAATTTTGTTGCGTACTACCAACAAATATTTTAGCTTTTGCAGATATTGAGAAAACAGCAGTTAAATTTGTAACATCAATATCTTCCGTTAAAATAGTTTCAACATTATTATTTGATGAAATAGTAAAAGTGCTTGATACATCTTTTATTGAAAAACTTATCAATTTAGATTCGCTACTTTTCTCAACAGTTTCATCATCCTCTTTTGTACAGGCAGCTACCACTATAAAAAACAGTACTATAATTTTTATATAATATTTCATTTCAAATACTTTATTTTATAATTAAATTTTAAACAGAGCATAATAAAATTATGCTCTGTTTAAATCAAAATCAAACACAAAAAACTAATAACGAGCTCCTTCTGTTATTACCATTTCATCAATACTAACTGTTACTTCATTGCTTCCTGCTCTTCCAACAATTACCTCAATTCTATCAAACGGTACATCAAAAGCAAATCTAGTTTTTGACTTATAATGTGCTCCTAAATCTGTGCTATCATCACTCCAATTTTCCATATCTGTATTAAATAAGCTAAATTGAAATGTTTGCCAATCTTTTGAAGTATTTGGGAAGAATTTTTGAACCATTACTAACTGCTCATCATATTGATACATTCTTACAATTATATATTGCTGTGCATCTATAGAATTTACAGCAAATGATAGGTAAGGATCTTCATATAAAGATAAATCTACACTCGACATATCTGTTGAAATTGTTTGTCCCCAGTAAGCTCCCCAGCCTCCTAAAGAACCATCATCAACATATGTGAAAAAATTATCACCATAAAAAGGTTCTATAGCATCTTTTCTGAAATCCAATGAACCTATTACTTCGCTTCCATTCATAACATCTGGCCAGTTTTCAGTATCTTCAAACCCCATAACTACTATTTTTGCAGGTTTTGACGAACCACCAATTACATCTCCAATATCCTGACTACCATCATACTGTCCTTCAGTTATTTTTACAAATGCAATATCTAAATCTTGATTTGTACCAGCATTACCAGCCTTAAATCCTAATTTAGGTTTAAAATCACCCGAGTTAAATTCTCCACCTTCCCAATTAGATTTAAGTGGTTGCGAAATAATAACCCATTCTCCTCCTGTATCAAATCCATATCCAAAATGTCTCCAATTTCCAGCTTGGTCTTCCATTTGAAAATAACCACCGCTTCCTACAGGAGTTCTTACTGCAAAAGTTAAATAAGGTGTTACAATACCACTAATATCAGGAACTTCATTTGATGTCATTTCTCCTGTTGCTTTATCCCAACCATATCCTGGCGCTCTTAAAGAAAAGTAATTAGCTGTTTTTCCTAATACATCTCCATTCTCAACACTTGCAGTTGGCTCACCAATATATTCATGTGTACCATCAGCAAAATCCCAAATCACAACTTCTTCATAAGTTATAAATGGATAAATCACATTTACTTTTTCAACTGTTGGAACATCATTTTTTGCTAAACTTACAAAGTCAACATCAACTAAATCACCTGCTTTTAAATCCAATCCAGCTACAGAAACTATAATGGCATTCTGTCCTTTTGAAACAACAGCCGCAGTTTCTCCATCAATTAAAATTTCATCTAATAAATCTACATTCTCACCCGTAACAATAAATGTTAAACCTACTTGTATATCACTTACTTCTGATACCGATGATTCTGGTATTATAGGTACAAATTTTTCTGAAGTTGAATACGTTTGTCTATACTCGTTAGAAACGATTATTGGAGCACCGTCAACTGACATAGTTCTTGGAACCTGTATTGTTAAGGACTGCTCATCAGCTGAAACTTGTAAATTATCTCCTTTGGTCTCACCAAAGTATACACTTTTCACTTGTGTAAAATTTCCTTTTAAAGTAATAGTACTTGAAAGTACATCGTTATAAGAACTTACGCTCGAAATTTCTGGTATTGGCCAGAGGATATCATATTCAGTATCATCTTGACAGCTAGTAAATCCAGCTAAAAATAATACCATCACAATTGTATTTATGAAATATTTTTTCATTTTATTCTGTTTTATTTTATTAATAGCCTTTATTTTGTTCTAACCCAAAAGTATTTACATCTGCTAATGGAATTGGTAATAATCCATCGTGAGATTCGTAATTTCCAGTTTCAGGTAATAAATCAATTTTTCCCGTTCTTATAATATCAAAATATCTGATACCTTCAAGTGCTAACTCTAAACGTCTTTCATTCCAAATATCTTCAAGTAAATCATCTCCAGTACTTGTTACTTCTGGAACTGAAGCGCCTGGATATATATCAAATGTAAATCCTGATTTTTGACCCAATGCTGAACCTAATGGAAAAGTACTTCCTTCTGCTCTTGTTCTAATCATATTTAAATACAAACGAGCATCGCTCTCCATTCCTTTCATATAAGCAGCTTCAGCATGCATTAGTAAAACTTCAGCATAACGAATAACTCTTTTATTATTTGGTTGGTTATTATGATTCCCATTTCTTGCATCAGGAGCTAAAGCATATTTTCTATTTAATCTACAGCTAGTTACAAAGTCTTTAGTACTACTGTGTTCTAAAGTCCAAACTTGTTTTTCCCAACTTTGCTTAACCCCATATAAAACATCAAATTCTTGACCGTAAATTGTTGATTCTCTACGTGGATCTTTATCTCCATATGCATTGTATAATGCATCTGTTGGAAGATTAAAACACCATCCCCAATCATCACGGTTCCCCATTTGAACTACTGTTGTATTACCTACACTTTCTCCCCATTCATTATTGGTAGTTTCGTGTTGTACTTCAAAAATTGATTCATTATTATTTTCACCATCTTGTTCAAAAATTGAAGCAAAATTAGCAGCTAATGAATATTCACCTGAATTGATAATATCATTTGTTAAGTTGTAAACTTCATTCCAATTGGTCATTACATCAACTGTATGTCCTGACGAAGCAGCTAAAACTGTATTGTTGGCATATGATGTTTCTTGAATTAAAGCTCTTGCTTTTAAAGCCATAGCAGCACCTTTAGTAACTCTACCTAAATCATTTGCATTGTAACTACCTTTTTTAGGAAGTACTGCAATTGCATCATCTAAATCTTTTTTAATAAGCGCATACACTTCTGCAACCGACGCTCTTGGCTCTATAAGGTCATCAACTGAATAATCTGCAGTTACTAACGGAACTCCACCAAACAAAGAAACAAGTTTAGAATAAGAATATGCTCTTAAAAATTTTGCTTCTCCAATTATTCTTTCTTTTAACTCTTCATCAAAAGTAGCTTCAGGTAATGAATTAATAATCTCATTAGTTCTAACAATTCCTGTGTACAATAACGACCAAGTTCCTGAAGAAACCCCATTTCCTGCATTTGCAGTAAAATCTCGTACATATTGACGTTCAGCCCAGTCAAATAAATCACTACCTCCTTTTAAGGCATCATCTGACATTAAATCACCATATACAAAGTATTCATCCTTCGACATTGTTGAGTAGCAAGCATTTAAACCTGCTAGTGCGTTTTCAGGATTATTAAAATATGACTCTGCTGTTTGAGTCCCTATATTCTCCAAGTCCAAGTCGGTACAAGAAGACATTGTGAAAAATACAATCGTAAAAAGGGACATAAATTTGAAATATTTCATATCTATATTATTTTTTTAATTAAAATGTTACGTTTACACCAAAATAGTAATATCTTGGTTGAGGGTAGTTTCCTAAGTCAACTCCAATACCCAAACTTGAATTATCACTATTTGCATCATGAGTTAAATCACCAATTTCAGGATCATACCCTTTATAATCTGTAAAGGTTAACAAGTTTTGACCTGACATATAAAAACGAACTTTAGTTAAAAAGCTTTTTTCATAAACTGAAGCTGGTAATGAATATCCAATTTGAAGGTTTCTTAATTTTAAATAAGACCCGTTTTCAACATATCTATCTGAAAAACGTGTATTATTATTTGTATCAGATAATGTAGCTCTAGGCTCAGTTCCATTAGGATTATTTACTGGGTGAAAACGATCCATTCTTGAAGCAAATGCGTTGGTATAATCTTTAACCTCTAAAGTGAAGATTCCCATTCCATTTACAATTTCAGTTCCAGAAACTCCGAAAAAATCTCCAGATAAATCAAAACCTTTATACTCCATACTAAAGTTAAATCCATAAGAAAAATCAGGTGTACCAGATCCCAATTTAGTACGGTCATCAGCATCTATTAATCCGTTATTATTATTATCAACAAATACTACATCACCTACTCTAGCATCAGGTTGAATAGGATCTCCTCCTTCACTTACATATGCATCAACTTCATCCTGTGTTCTAAAAATACCGTTTGTTTGGTACCCATAAAAATAAGCGATCTCATGCCCTTTTTCAGTTCTTGTGGTATATCCTAATTTATCTATGTAACCACCATCTAAATATGCGTTTGTATCAGAATTTAATTTTACAACTTCATTTTTAATTGCCGTAAAATTTGCTCCAACATTAAATTTAAATTTATCATATGTTTTACCATAATTAGCTGAAAACTCAAACCCTTTATTAGACATTGTACCAATATTTGCGTTTGGTCTATCTTTTGGATAGTAACCAGGAAGTGAAACACGGGTAATCATATCTTCCGTATTTTTAATAAAATAATCAGCAGTAATAGCTAAGTCTCCATTTAAAAAACCTGCATCTAAACCAATATTAGTAGTTTCAATTACTTCCCACTTTAAATCTGGTGTTGGAATATTTGTAGCTGTTCCTCCTTTATAAGGAATCCCATTAAACACATAGTACATTCCATAGTTTCCAATATTCGCAACATCAGAACCTGCTTGCGCACTAGCTTCATTTCCTACTTGCCCCCATCCAACTCTAAACTTTAATACTGAAAACACATCTAAATTCTGAATAAACTCTTCTTCATCCAATTTCCAAGATGCTCCAACCGATGGAAAAAGCCCCCATTTATTGTCTCCTGAAAATTTACTTGAACCATCATAACGTACAGTACCTGTAATCATATATTTATTCTTAAAAGAATAAAAAGCACGCGCAAAAAACGATTGAGTTGAAGATTGCCCTTGATATGCACCTAATTGTTCCTTATAAGAACTAGCCAAATTTAAATAACGCAAATCACTATCTTCTGGCACATTAATACCAACACCACTAAATCCGTCATTTTCATTAAAAGAAGACTCTTGACCTAATGTAGCAATCAACTTATGAACATCATTAAATGTTTTATTATAATTTAAAACATTGATCCAAGTTCTACTAAACCATTCACCTCTTCCTTCATATAATTCACTATCAGCTCTATAAAAATTTTCATTTAAATAGTAACTTGGCGCATAATTTTTACTGTGAGTAAACCCTTTTGAAATATTAATGGTGCTTTTAAAATCTAACCCTTCAGTAATATTAATATCTAACCAACTTCTTAAACCATAAGAATTTGTAGCATTATCACCATATTGCAATTCATGAACTGCCCACAAAGGGTTTTGGCCCAAAGTTGTTCCTGTTGAAATATAGTTACCTTCATCATCAATACCTCTATCCATAGGGCTCGTTTTTAAACCTAATGGCACAGGCCCACTATATAATCCTTGTGGTATGTTTCCATTTTCCTTATGAAATAGATTTATTTGCATACCTGCTTTAATTCTTTTACTGAATTGAAAATCTAACTTTGACTGTAACATGTATTTTTCAAAATCAGTATTTTTAACCAATCCATCTTCCGTAAAATAAGAACCACTAATAGCATACATTAAGCTTCTATCTTCATTGTTTGCATCATTAAAACCACCTCTAACACTTAAGTTGTAATTATTTTGTGAAGCGTTTCTAAAAATTTCATCTTGCCAATTAGTTCCAACTGAATTATTTGCAAGTACATAGTTTATTCTTGTTTCTAAATCTGTTGGAATAGAAATTCCATCATTCGCAGCTGCTTCTAATATTAAGCTACCCTGTTGATTGGCATTTAACATATCAACTTGATTAGGAACTTCTCCATAACCATAATAACTGTTAAAAGAAAAAACAGGCTTGCTTGAAGCTTTTCCAGATTTAGTAGTAACAATTACAACTCCATTTGCTCCCTTATTACCATATATAGCAGTTGAAGATGCATCTTTTAATATCTCTACACTTTGGATATCTTCAGGAGCTATATGTTCCATACTTGTACCTGAAGGTATACCATCAATTACATATAATGGGTCAGAATTATTTGTACTACTTACCCCTCTAATTCTAACTTTTAATCCTGCACCTGGTTCACCCGAGCTTTTAGTAATATTTACACCAGCTACACGACCTTGTATTGCTTGTAAAGGTTGATTTGAAGCAAAGTTTTCAAAAACCTCTCCTTTTACTTGAGCTACAGAACCAGTTAAATCACTCTTTTTCATGGTACCATAACCAACAACTACCACCTCATCAAGTCCCACTAAATCCGTTTTTAAAACAATGTTAATTGTAGACTTTCCGTCTACCTTAATTTCTTGGGTAGTAAACCCCATAAATGAAAATGTCAAAATTTCTTGACCACTACTTAAATTAATAGTATAATTACCATCAAAATCAGTTGTTGTACCTTGTGACATTCCTTTAATTACAACAGTAACACCAGGCAAAGGTTGATTACTCTCATCAGTAACCACACCAGTTAAAACTTTTTCTTGTCCAATTGAAACCCAAGAGGAAGCTAGAAAGAGCATCATTAAAATAAATCGAAGATTTTTTTTCATAATAAATAATAAATTTGGTTTTAAGGCTTATGAAATAACTATTGTTTTTAAGCTGTTAAGTTGATTATCATAAACCTTCTTTTTAAATAATTAATTGTTTGTTTGATTTCAAATTACTTACAGAAACTATAAATAAATGATACTATCAAAATTATGCTGAGAGTGTAATTTTAACAAATATTTTTACATCATTAGATGATACTTTTACATCATTCAATTATTACAGCGTACTAAAACCAATACACACACATCAAAACAATAGACTTATAATCAAGTGATTAAGCAAAATCTACTTATGTAAAAAACAAAATAATACATAAAACCATCAGTATAGCATTAGTACTATTTCAATATCAAGCAATACAAATACAACAAATTATTATACTTTTACATCAAATCTTACACCGACACAAATGGAAATACATCGAGAAATTACTCCGTTAAATGAAAATGATTGCTTTTTAGTTTTTGACAGACATAAAAATGATTTTGATTTTCCAATTCATTTTCATCCTGAATTTGAAATTAATTTTATTAAAGGTGGAAAAGGAGCAAAAAGAGTTGTTGGAGATCACATTGGGGAAATTGAAGATTTTGAATTGGTGATGGTTGGGCCAAACATATATCACGGATGGGAAAACTATAAAAATGATAATTCTAAAGAAATGTATGAAATTACCATTCAATTCCCGAGATACTTATTTGATGTGCAATTACTGAATAAAAATATATTAAAACCAATTAAAGATTTATTTAAAAATGCAAATCACGGAGTTCTCTTTTCTCAGGAAACCACCAAAAACTTAGAAAGTAAATTAAATATCATCAGTAAAAAGAATGGATTTGACAATTTTATTGACTTTCAATCACTACTGTACGACTTAGCAATTAGTCGTGGACAAAAAATCTTAACAAATTTATCATTTGATGATCAAAATGATTTTCATAACAGCAATAGGATTGAAAAAGTCTTTAAATACATAAAAGAAAATTATAATAATAAAATTAGAGTTGAAGATGCTGCAAAAACCATCAATATGTCTGTAATTTCATTTAGTCGATTAATTAAACAACGAACAGGAAAAACTTTTGTTGAGTTTGTCAATGAATTTCGATTAGGATATGCAACACGGCAATTGATTGATACAAATGATAGTGTTTCCGAAATTTGCTATAGTTGTGGGTTTAATAACATTTCTAACTTTAATCGTATTTTTAAAAAGAAACAAAACTGTACACCTTCTGAATTTAGAATGAATTTTAAAGTAACCAAAAAAATTATTTAGATAATGCGTAAAATAAAAGCTGTATGCTTTGGAGAGATTCTTTTCGACGTATTTCTAAAACATAAAAAAATAGGAGGCGCACCTTTAAATGTAATTTCAAGATTAAAATCATTTGGAATTGATGTTTTGATTATAAGCGCTGTAGGCAATGATAATAATGGCAGAGAGCTGATTGAGTATTTCAATAATCTAGATATTAATTCTGATTCAATCCAAATTAATGAAAATTACCCAACTGGAATTGTAAACGTAAGTTTAAATGAGAAAGGAAATGCATCATACAATATAACTCACCCTTCTGCTTGGGATAAAATTAGTTTGACTAGAGATGACACTGAACTAGTTAGGAATGCTGATCTTTTATTATATGGAAGTTTAGCTTCTCGTGATAAATCTACAAAAAAAACACTATTACAACTTTTAGAAGTAGCAAAATACAAAATATTTGATGTAAACTTAAGAGCTCCACATTATTCTGAAAGTACGCTAAAAGAACTTATGGCAGCTGCAGATTTCATTAAATTTAATGATGATGAATTGTTTAAGGTTGCAAAATCTTTAGATTCAAAACATAAATCTTTAGAGCAAAATATAAAATACATTTCTAAAAAAACTAATACAAATACTATTTGTGTAACCTTAGGCTCTCATGGGGCCGTATTATATCACAAACGAAAGTTTTACAATAATTATGGCTTTAAGGTTGATGTAATTGATACAGTTGGTTCCGGTGATTCATTTTTAGCAGCATTAATAACAAAATTATTTAACAAACCCGATCCACAAGAGGCTATTAATTTTGCTTGTGCTGTTGGTGCCATAGTTGCACAAAATGATGGTGCTAATCCCAAAATATCTCAAATAGAAATTGATGAGTTTCTAAATGATTAATTGAGATATTTTTTTAAAATCTAAATCTTTAGTAACTCAAAATAAGCTATATTTATACTTACAAATATTGTTTAATTTACCGTAAACAGTTCCGTAAACGATTTAAGTAGAAAAAAGCATATAATAGCATAAAATACGGGTTTTATTCAAATTCATAACCCGGAGGTCTGCAGTTCAATTCTGCATCACGCTACTATTTTAAATTCAATAAAAACAACGGTTTAACTTTCTAAACCGTTGTTTTATGCCTAATTTAAATGAATTACTTACCTTTAATGTCA
Source organism: Lutibacter agarilyticus (assembly GCF_900188235.1). Lineage (GTDB taxonomy): Bacteria > Bacteroidota > Bacteroidia > Flavobacteriales > Flavobacteriaceae > Lutibacter > Lutibacter agarilyticus. Next base: position 199,257 of record NZ_FZNT01000004.1, read on the forward strand.
AAAGTGCATACGATTTTCCAATGAATAAGAATTTTTCTAACCCCAAAATATATACCGCCAATGGCGATTTAAAGAAGCGTTGGTATGTATATTTTTCCTTTCAAAATCCTGAAACTGGAAAATTAAAAAGAGTTACACCATTTTATGGAAAAGCCAACAAGTATAAAACGAAGGAAGATCGTTTATATGTTTTATCTGCCTACCGTAAAAAATTATTGGAATTATTAAAGAAAGGTTACAATCCTTTTGAAAATAATACAGCGTTATTTCAAAAACAACATGAGGCGGAACATCCCAAAGTGGTTTCAATTGAAAAACAGGAAGCAGCTATAAAAACTCAAAACCAGTTACACCTGAAAAACTTGAAATAGCTAAAGAGCCTCAAAAAGTGGTTACAACCGATCAAAAAACCATTAAAGAAGCCTTTGAATTTGCGCTATCATTAAAGAAAAACGTCGTTAATCCTAGAACTTATACAGAATACGATAGCAAGCAAAAAAACTACAAGCGTTTATCAAGAAACAGTATCCGCATATAACTTATATAGATGAGTTAACTAAAAATATGGTACTGCAATTTTTAAATAGTGTGTTGCAACGTACCAGTGCAAGAAGTAGAAACAATTATCGTTTGGACTTAAGTAGTTTAATGCAGATATTGGAAGACAATGAAATCATTGCGTCTAACATAGTTAGGAAAATTTCTGCTTTAAAAACCACCCCAGAACGGCACAAAACCTATTCAAGCAAAACTCAAGAAGAGATTTTTAGCTATTTAGAAACCAAGGACCCTTTACTCCGATTGTATATCTTGTTTATTTCTTACAATTTTCTTCGACCTATCGAAGTAAACAGATTAAAAGTAAAGGATATCAATATAAAAGAGAAGTATCTACAATTTAAAGCAAAGAACAAACCTTTTAAAAAGAAGAGTATTCCAGATATTTTACTAAATGAACTACCAGATTTATCTAACCTAAATCCAGATGATTATTTATTCACTCCAAAAAAAATTGGAGTTGTTTGGGAATCTTCAGAACAAAATAAAAGGGATTATTTTTCTAAACGATTTAAAAGTGTCGTCAAAGATCATTTTGATTTAGGTATAGACTATGGATTATACAGTTTTAGACATTATTTTATCTCTAAATCATATAACGAACTTGAAAAGAAATACGCTCCTTTTGAAGCAAAAAGTAGGCTCATGCGAATTACTGGTCATGCATCAATGACTGCTTTGGAAAAATATTTAAGAGATATTGATGCTGAACTTGCTGAAGACTATTCTGAACTTTTAAAAACAACCTAAAATGGCATCCAAAATTAAAAATACCACTTTGTTTTTAGATGAATTAGTAGAAGTGTTTTTTCATAAGTCGATATACTATATTCCTAGCGAAATCATTCCTGAAAACGCTAAAGATGCTGTAAGGCTTCAAATAAAACTTAACTACTTTGACCAATATTATTTCGCAGATAATGAATTAGGATTTAGTGCATTTAACAATAATGATGCGAAAGACCTAAATTCAAATTTAATTGGTAAAAGAGCTTTTCTAGAACAGAATACGTTTAAATTAATTAAAAAAAAGAAAAAATTAGAGTTCTTGGCTATTATAGAAAAGTATTACGAATACTTAATGCTATTTATAGATTTCACAGAATGGTTAATTACAAATATTAAAAAGTACAATGGAGAAAATGTAGATTTAAGTATTATTGGAGCGTTCCAAGTACAGCATCAATTTTTCATAAAACATTTAAAGGATATCTGTAATTACTTTGGAGAGCTTTTGAATTTAGAAAAGGATTTTAATTTCACAGTAGGGCTGTTTGTTTTTGAATACCTTCCTGATATCTTATCAAGATATTCTAAAATGATTGAAAATCGAGATGAAGTAGTCGTTCAAAATGAGATTAACAAAAAGGAATTAAAACAAAAAAAATCAGAAGACACCAATCAAGAAATAATAAAAAAGCAATCTAAGAAGTTAGTTGCTAAAAAGGTGAAAGAAAAACCTCAATTAGATCTTGATGAAATCGAAAGTATGATTTTAATAAACGTTTTTAATGTTGATAAAGCTATCATAAATACTTATCACACATAAAAACCAGTGTTTTGGTGGTTGGTGGTGGCGAATTCACCTTAAACGGTGGCAACTGGTGGCAAATTTAGATATAAACGGGGTATTTTGGTGGCTAGTGGTGGCTGTTGGTGGCGAATTTAATAAAGAATTGGTGGCTCTTGGTGTTTATGTGGTGGCGTATTCTATGGTTTTGTAGTGTTTTTAGAATGTATTTATTACAGATCGCAAATTTACTTTAAAAAAAACTGGGAGAAGGTGTGTTTGAAATTATTCAGAATAACGCAACTTAAAAATTAAGATGGATTAAAATAAATTCCTCTTAATTTAGACTGGTCTATCTATTTTCCGCTGTTTTCCGCTACTTTCCGCTGTTTTTCCGTTGAATTTCCGCTGTTTTTTTTTGTTTCCGTAGTTTTCCCGCAACATTCCGCAGTTTATATTTGAGTTACATATTGGCGGCTAACTATATTCAATAAATCACGAAAAACTGTTCAATTTATTCCATTGGCTTCGCCTACGACTTTTTTACCTGTAATTATATTAAACTGTAATTACCTTTACACAAAACATAAGACAAGGATTGTAACAAGATTATTTTTTTTCATGATTCCTCTTCTTTTATTTAGCAACAAATGTGCTGGTTATCCAATAAAAGAATTCCAACGACTGATACTTTTCGCATCCATTCCTATAGAGGGTTTACTAATTTAGTTTCCAATATTAGTTAAGTCTAAAAACTTATTTTTAGCAGATGAGGCAGAACCCTATTGAGGGTTAATAATATTGAAGTAGACAAACTTAAAGGTGCAATACACTAATATAATTTACCTAGTTAAATATAATGAGGGCAATAATTGACTTTGGGAAACAATGATCTTTTAACAACTCATTTTTAAGTTAGATAAGACAAAAGTCAACACGCTATATAAAAGTTTTTTTGTAGTGTTTTTTCAACATTGAAATTTCTTTAAATGTACCTATAAATTCATCTCCAAACTTATTTAAAAAGTCAATAATAAAAGGTTGATTTAAATTAGCTTTTTTTAGCAATTCTTTATCTTCAAAAATAGTATCTGGAACTCCTTTTTCAAGTATTTCACCCTTATCCATTATGATAACATAATCTGCCCAAAAATATGCCCTATTAACATCGTGAGTTGAAATTAATATTGTTTTTCCTTTTTTATGTAACGTATCTAAATAATTAAAAATTAATTTTGAATACATAGGGTCCAAGTTAGAAGCTGGTTCATCACAAACAATTAATTCAGGCTCCATTGCTAATACTGAAGCTAAACACACCCGCTTTTTTTGTCCAGTACTTAATTGATATGGTGGTTTATTTATAATAGATTCTAGCGAAAAATCAATAATTACTTTCTCTGCTTTTGCTCTTACAATCTCAACATCTTTAAATTTATTCAATAAACCAAAAGAAATCTCTTCATATACGCTAGGTGCTATTAATTGATAATCGGGTTCAGGAAATAACAACCCTATTTTAGATCGCAATTCTCGTAATCCTTTTTTCTTATAACTATACGCTACATTTTTAAATGACAAATCTCCTTTTGTAGGTTTTAAAATACCATTAAGCAACAACATTAAAGTTGACTTCCCTGCTCCATTCCCTCCAAGTAAAGCAATTTTTTTTCCTATCGGAATTTCTAAATTAATTCCATTTAAAGCTGTATCACCATTCGGATAGGTATAACTAATATTGTTCAGTTCAATTATATTTTGAATCATATTATAGAAATTATAAAGGCTGCAACTATTGCCATGTTTACCGCTAAAGGAATTGTTATCTTTTTTATATCGAAATTCAATTTTGGTTTTACAAATAGATATTCATTATTTCCTAACCTTGAATCCATTGCTATTTCTATTTTTGAAGTTTGCAGCATAGATTGTTTAAAAACGGCTCCAAAAAGATAGACAAATGAGTTTATTGAATTTTTTCGAATAGAAGCATAGCCCATTCTACATTTTTGAGCAATTAACATGGTTTTAGTAGTATACATAAGCATATGAATAAACTTATAGATAAGCACAAACAACTCTATAAACAAGCTTGTTATTTTACAAACAAACATAATTTCTGCAATTTCAGAAATTGTATGCGTTAATAACCAAAAATACACAACACTTACAATTGCATAACTTCTAAATAAAATGGATATAGCAACAGGTAATGTCTCCTTGTTAAAATAAATATACGTATGCCAATTTCCATTCAAATTAATTGACACAAGCAATGTTAAACACCCTATAAAAATAAAAGCGCTTGGTATTAAAAATAGTTTTAGTAATTTTAAAATTGACTGTTGTGTTACATATATAATTGCTATTAAAAAAATGACAACAATACCAATATGAAAAAATATATTAGTTGAAATAATAGACAATATAAATGCAGGTAACACATATAGACTTTTTATGACTACAGGTGTTTTCACTAGTTTATGATTGTAATTATATAAATCTTTAATGAGCATTTACGCTTTTTGTTTTGAATTTCTTTGAATAAAATAAAATGCTATTACACTTAACCCCAAAGTTGTTTGAAAAGCGAATAAAAGGGTTTCTCCACATTCTCCTGATGGTTCCCAAATACTTTCAGCCCAAGGCTTATAGTTAGGCGCTAATTCATTAATTATTCCAACTGTTTGATCGTCTGTACCTGCAAAATTGGATACAATATCTGCTAAAAAAAACTGCATTGCAATAAGTCCTAAAGCAACAGCAATAATTGTAATATTAATTATTTTTCTATTTTTCATTTCAATGAAGGATTTATTGTTAGAAGCTCTGTTTTACTGTAATTCATAATAAGCTTAAATACAAAAGCGGTAAAAACACCTTCAATTAAAGCTAACGGAACCTGTGTTATAGCAAAAACACTCAAAAATTTATTCGTATTTTCTAATAAACTATTTGTTTCTGATTGGAACGCTAAAGCTAATTGAAATGAAGTAGCAACATATATTAAAATATCAGATACAACAGCTGCTAAAAAAATACTTAACCATTGTGATAGTTTTAGTTTCAATGCTAATTTATATACCAAAACTGCACTAAATGCACCAACAACAGCCATTGAAAAAGCATTTGCTCCAAGCGTAGTAATTCCCCCGTGGGCAAGCAATAAAGCTTGAAATAATAAGACAATTACTCCTGCAACAGACATAGTAGACGCTCCAAACAAAATTGCACCCAATGCAATACCTGTTAAATGCGAACTACTTCCTGCAACTGATGGTATTTTAAATGATGACAAGACAAATACAAATGCTGCTACAACCGCAAATAACATTTTAGCTTTTGGAACTTCTTCTAGTTGTTTTTTTAATTTCCTATAACCTATTATTAAAAACGGCGTAAAAATAACCACCCAAAACAAAGCCCATTCTTTAGGCAAAAAACCTTCAGCAATATGCATACTAAATCCTTTAAAAGGTATTAATAACACACATAAAGCAATTCCTAATTTTTTCATAATAACTATTTTATTCAAATTTATTCCAACTCATTTTCAGATTCCAAAAATAAGTTCTGCAATTTTTCAACGGTTTCTTCCGAAGGATTTTCCCACATACCTCTTTGAATAGCTTCCAACATACGCTCAGACATATCTTTTAAAGCCCATTTATTATTTTTCTCAATAAATGCTTTATTCTCTTCATCAAATAAGTAAGATTCTGTAATCCCCTGATACATGAAATCTTCAATTAAATTTGTGGTAGCATCATAGGCGAACAAATAATCCATTGTAGCTGTCATTTCAAAAGCACCTTTATAACCGTGATCACGCATTCCGCTCATCCATTTCGGATTTACAACGCGTGATCGATATACTTTATGTAATTCCTCTTTTAACGTTTTAATTTTGGGATTATCGGGTCTTGAATGGTCTCCAAAGAATGTTTCTGGTTGCTCTCCTTTAACCTTTTTTACTGCGGAAGTCATTCCGCCTTGAAACTGGTAATAATCATCAGAATCTAACAAATCGTGTTCTCTGTTATCCTGATTTTGAATTACAACTTCAATATTTTCTAAGCGTTTTTCAAAAGATTCGTGAGCAGATTTTCCTTCATTTTTGTTTCCGAAGTACGCAAAACCGCTCCAATTGATATATACTTGCGCTAAGTCTTCTTGTGTTTCCCAGTTCTTTCCGTCAATTAAACCTTGTAATCCTGCTCCATAAGCTCCAGGTTTCGATCCAAAAACCCGGTACAGTGAGCGCTCTTCTGCTTGTTGTTCAGATAATCCTTTAGCTACCCAATCCTTTTTTTCAGCATTGAATCGTTTTCTTATAGGATTCATTTCATCATCTTCATCCAACGTCGCAATTTTTTCAATGGCAGCATTAAATAATGAAATTACATCAGGAAATGCATCTCTGAAAAATCCAGAAATACGCAATAAAACATCAACTCTTGGTCGTTTTAATTCTAATAATGATATAATTTCAAAATCACTTACCCTCCTATTCATTCCAGACCAAATTGGCCGAACTCCTAATAAAGCAAATGCTTGCGCAATATCGTCTCCTCCTGTTCGCATTGTTGAAGTTCCCCAAACAGAAATTCCAATGGAGGTTGGATATTCTCCTTGATCTTGAACATAACGATCAATAATATTTTTAGCACTTTTCACACCTAATTCATACGCTGATTGAGAAGGAATTGTTCTTGTATCTACAGAATAAAAGTTTTTCCCAGTTGGTAAAATATCTAACCTTCCTCGTGTTGGAGCACCTGAACCACCGGGAGGAACATAACTTCCATTTAAACCTTTTAACAGGTTTGTAATTTCATCTTTGGTTCTTGTGATTTTTGGTAACGTAGAAGTTTCGACTTCATTAATAACAGCCAACGTTTCAGTACCTAAACCTTCTTTATTCAATTCATTATTTAACAAATCGTCAATATAATTTTTCGCTTTCAGCTCTAATATTTCAACCGCTTGACCATAAGTTCTACATTGAATGGAATCTATAAAATGATTATAATTCAATTCAAAATCCACGTCAATCGGATTAAAATTAAGTTTTAAATCGTTTGCAATAGCTTGCGTAATCCCTGGATTATTAGTTGATGGTAAACGATGTAAAGCCACCATTAAATCGGTTAATTTTTCACCTTCTGGATGTTTTCCAAAAATATGAAGTCCACCTCTAATTTGTGCCTCTTTTAATTCACATAAATAACCATCAATTACTTCTAACAATTCATCAATATCTTTACCATCATTATTTAAATCGGATTTCAAATTGGTGGTATTCACCAATGCTTCAATCTTACTTTTTATCAAACTAGCTCTTTTAGGATCTAATAAAGCGGCTTCATAAAATTCATCAATTAACAATTCTAACTTCAACAAATCCCCATAATTTTCAGCACGAGTCATTGGAGGAATTAGATGATCTAAAATAATAGCGTGTGTTCTTCTTTTTGCTTGTGTACCTTCACCCGGATCATTGATAATAAACGGATAGAAATGTGGAATTTCGCCTAAAATAGCACTCGGAAAACAGCTTTCTTCACTTAAAGCAACACTTTTTCCTGGCAACCATTCCAAGTTCCCGTGTTTTCCCATATGAATAATGGCATCCGCTTTAAAATACTGCTGTAACCAAACATAATACGCCAAATACGCATATGTTGGCGGTAAATCTGGTGAGTGATAGGTTGCTTGTAAATCAATATCATATCCTCTACTTGGCTGAATACTTACAAAAACATTTCCTAAACAAACTCCAGGAATTATAAAATTGCCATTTCTGTAATTAGGAGAATCAGTTGGGTTTCCCCATTGCTCTTCAACCTTTTCACGTAATGAAATGGCTAAATTATTGTAATAGGCAAAAAAGTCACTTGCTGGAATAGTCAAATTTATTGTTGCTGAATGCAAAGAATCAGGATCGTTGGTAATATTCTCCGTTAATTGAGTTATTAAATCATCAACAGTATTAGGAATATCTGCCCCTAAATCATATCCAACTTTGTTTAATTCGTGAATTAAATCTACCGTACTTTGTGGTGTATCTAAACCAACTCCATTCGCCAATCTGCTATTTTTATTCGGATAATTTGGAACGACTAAAGCAATTTTTTTTTCGTTGTTTTCTTTACTATTCAACCTGATCCAAGCTTTTACTTGTTTAGCAACCTTGTTACAACCTTCATCAAAAGCAACATATTTTACGACTTCAGAATCGGTTAAATCATCTTTTTCTAAAGCTTCTTTAAATGAAATAGCTGTAGAAATAATTTTACCATCAACTTCAGGCAAAGCAATATTCATAGCAACATCCGTTGGAGGCAACCCAAAACTACCTTCAGCCCAAGTTTCTTTATTACAACTTGCCATTATTCCTTGAATTACAGGAACATTAAACGTGTTAAACAAGCCATCTTCAGTAGTTTCGTTAAACGATTGAATTGAAAAACCAGTTGTATTAATAATTACTTTTGGCGTGCTTAAATTATGTTCTTTTAATAATTCAAGAATGCTATATTTTATGTTTTTATCTCGATAAGATAAAGCCATTACAGTTATGGCCAACACTCCATTTTCCGCTAACTTTTCAGTCAATTTTAAAATTGGATCTAAATTATCAGCTAAATAATAGCTTCTATATCCAAAAATAATTGCCAACGGTTGATTTGTTGGTTTATAAGCTGTTGTTAATACACCTTCTTTAGGATGAAATAAAAACAACTCCGGCGTATTTATTTTTTCTTTAATTTGAAAATCAACAGCTAAAGTTGAATTCAATATTTTTTTAAGAGCTTCTTCTGTATTATCCGATCCACCAGCCATTAAATAGTTCCAAATACTATCTACTTCTGTTAATGGAAGTGTAGATAATTGCATTAATTCTAAATCTGGCTTATCATCACCTGGCATAAAGATTAACTGAATGTCATTTTCTTCAGCATAATCAGAAATCGCTTCACACAAATAGGAAAAATAAGCGGTACCTCCCAATAACTTCAAAACAACCACTTTTGCCTTTGAAACTACTTCTTCAATATAAGTATCAATGGTTAGCTCTTGTTTAAAATAGCTGAGATTTGCCAATCGTAAACTTGGTAGCTTCTCATTTTCAGCATATAATTTTTTATATACTTTATTTAGAATGTACAAATCGGTATCTGCTGCTGATAAAAACAACACATCTCCAGGTTTTTGTTGTACATAAAAAACACCTTCGTCATTAGGATTCCAGCCTCCAGGTATGGTTGATATTAAATGCAAATTATGTTGGTTTGATTGTCATGATAAAACAGTTTCAGCAATTGATTTCAAATTACGACCAATAATAACCAAGCTTGTTTTTCTTATTTCGGTTGCTTTCCAAGGTCTGTCAAAATAGTAATCAAAACGCTCGCCAACACCTTGTAATACCATACGCATTGGTTTGTTTGGAATATTTACAAAACCTTTTATTCTGTAAATTTCTTCTTGTTGAACACGTGTTTTTAATGTTGCTACCAATTGTCTAATATCAGCAGTTTCAGGATATTCAACAACAATGGTATTGATATCATCATCGTGGTCGTGGTCATGATGATGCTCATGGTGATGTTCGTGAATTGAATGACGATTGTCTAAATCATCTTCCGTACTTGCTTCAATCCCCAATAACAATTCATTATCAATTAATCCATTTTGAATGGAAATAATTTTTACATTTGGTCTGGCTTTTTTAATAATTAGGTTCTTAACCTCGGCTAATTTCTCAGCTTCTAATAAATCGGTTTTACTAACCAATACCAAATCTGCACAAGACAACTGATCTAAAAATAATTCTTCAATGGGTATTTCGTGATCCAAAGAATCATCAGCCAAACGTTGTTTTTGAACTCGTTCTCTATCACATAATTCACCTGTAATCATTCCAACAGCATCAACAACTGTAATTACAGAATCAATGGTTATATGCGGCTTTAAATCTGGCCAGTTTACAGCTCTAATCAAAGGTTTAGGCATTGCCAAACCAGAAGTTTCTATCACAATATGGTCTATTTCATTTTTACGCTCAATTAAATCTAACATAGCGGGCAAAAACTCTTCTTGAACGGTACAACAAATACAGCCATTTGCCAATTCAATTAAGTTGCATTCATCATCTCCACAACCCGATTTTATAATATCTCCATCAATTCCAATTTCACCAAATTCGTTTACCAACACAGCAATTTTTTTACCGTTGGCATTTTTAATCATATTGTGAACTAACGTAGTTTTTCCTACTCCAAGAAAACCTGTTATAACAGTAATAGGTATTTTTTTCATTTGTAGCTATTTTTACTTAGTAGTTTTCTTTTTTCTTTTATATAGAAATAAATTCCATTTTTCTTCAGCAACTCCTTGCTTGTCCATTTCAGCTCTTGCCATTGTAAAAAACAAATCAGACAATCTGTTTATATACGCTGAAATATAATCGTGGACACTTTCAGGATCTTCTCGCATTAACGTTACCATTTTACGCTCTCCTCTTCTAATTTGTGTACGACAAACGTGGCATAATGCTGAAATTTCATTTCCTCCAGGTAATAAAAAATAATCTGAAGAAGCACTCATTGCTCCTTCCAATTCGTCAATCCATTGTTCACAAAATTCTGCCCCATCTTCTGGTCTCGGATTTTCATTTTCCTTTCTTGCATCTGAAGGACGTGCCAAATGAGACATCATATTCATAATGTCCTTTTGAATTTTATGTAAATTTGGTTGCCATTCGTGGGTTTCACCCAATTTAGCTCTTAACAGTCCAATGGTTGAATTTGCTTCATCAATAGTTCCAATACATTCCACTCTTGGTGAGTCTTTATATTGTCTGCTTCCTCCAAAAACTCCTGTTTGTCCTTTATCTCCTTTTCGAGTGTAAACTTTCATCTCTTTTAATTTTTTAGTTAGTAAGTAATTTTAATAGGTTTTTTAATAGTTTTTCTTGTCCTAAATAATAATGAATGTAGGATGCTAAAACATTTTTATATTGAAACACAACCGTATCTACTTCGCTTTCTCTTGCGTTAAACACGGTTGCTATACTTTTTGAATTTTTATGTTGAAAGATTGTTGAATAATGAAATTCGTGACCTTTCAATTCAAAATCATCAAACTGAATGGTTCTGTAACCTAAATTCAATTTCATTGCTTGCATTGAAGTTGAAAAATCAAAAACATTGGCCATTTCAAATTCATTTCCTTCTTTATCTATAATAGATTTCCCCAAATACATCATTCCGCCACATTCAGCAATAATCTTCCCTCCTGCTTCAGCAAAATTCTTGATGCTTTGAAGCATTGATTTGTTGTCAGACAATTGTTTTGTGTAAAATTCGGGGTAACCTCCAGGTAAATACACCAAATCTACATGGGGCAATTTTTCATCTTTTAACGGACTAAAAAACGTAACATCACCAAATTGTTTTAAACATTCAACATTTTGAACATAGCTAAAATTAAATCCTTCATCTTCAGCAACAGCAATGTTTATTTTTTTTGAAGTTGAAATAGTCGGAATTTCATTCGTTGACTTCTCATCCAACAAGCAACAATCCAATAATGAATCTATATCCACTGTTTCCTCCATTGCATTAGCAACTTTTTCAATTACTGAATCGTAACCTTGCATTTCTTGAATAGACAATCCTAAATGTCTGGAAGGAATTTCACAATCGGCAAGAAATGGAACGTGACCCAAAGCCGGAATACCAACATCTTCACAAGCTTCTAATAAGAATTGATAATGACTCTTGGTATTCACTCTGTTAAATATGACTCCAGCAATATTCAACGATTTATCGAAGTTTTTAAAACCATACAATAATGGAGCAACAGAATAGGCTACAGACTTAGCGTCAACGACCAAAATAATAGGTAAATCCAACACTTTTGCAACTTCTGCCGTACTTCCGTTGGACCTTCTGGCACCATCAAATAAGCCCATCACACCTTCAACACAAACAGCTCCTTTATCTTTAGCATATGTTGCATAGGTTGCTAAAATATCATCGGTATCTGTCATATATAAATCCAGATTCAAACCATTTTTTCCGCAGGCTACTTTATGAAATTTAGGATCGATATAATCTGGCCCAACTTTAAAAGGTTGCGTAGAAATACCACGATTTTCTAAAGCACGAAGTAAACCTAAAGTAATGGTAGTTTTACCTGAATTACTTGTAGGTGCAGCAATAATAAATTGAGGAATTTGTTTAACCATTTTGTAGCATTAAAGGTTCGTAATTCGCTCTAATTTTTGTTGCAAATTTTTGCGCTAAATTTAATTTCACCAAACCTTTTTCAGCATCTACAACGGTTAATTGATGTACAGATTTACAGTAGGTCTGACAAGCAATAACGGCTTCATCAAAAGCATTCTCCGCATCGGTATTAAATTTACCATCCGTAATAATGATTAATTCATAATTGATGTCCTTTGAATTGTTTGTCAAGGCTTTAATTCTCTTAAAAGCAGGAATAATATTTGTTTTACCTCCTGTTTTAATGTCTTTCAGTTTCTCTAGCAATTCATCCATATCTTTGGATGAGTCTTGTATTAAATCGGCATCACCATTGTATAATGAAATTAATGAATAAATAGGTTTTAAACCACTCTCTGATTTTGCGAATTTCTCCACCAAACCTTTGGCATACGCAACCACTTTTTCTTTTAACATGGATCCGCTTGAATCCAATAAAAATATTAGATGTGGTTGTGTTTTACTTTGTTGAAATTTGTTTTTTATTTCGAATTTATCCGTAGCTAAATATTGAGAAACCGTTTTTCTATTGTCAATATTCTTCAATTCTGAAGGACTTTCAGTCAATTGATTTTGCTGATGATAACTCTTGGTATTCGCTCCATTTTTTGAGCCAGCCTTTACCCCATTTAAATGCTTACGTTCATTGGCAGGAATTATGGATTGAAATGTATGCTCTTGTTGTGAACTATTTGAAGAATTTTCTTCTTGTTGTTCTTGGTGTTGCTGTTCTTGTTGTTGTTCTTCTTTTGAATTACTCTGTTCTTTAGAAAAATCGCCATTATTTGAACGATGATTCAATACAAAAGGAGCTATTTTTTGCAAGTGAAACTCTTCAACGATAGTATCGCTTAAATATGCTGCATACGCTCTTGAAGTTTTCAACAATAAAATATCTGCTCTATGCCCTTCAACTTCATTTATCAAGGCCAAATTAGCTGCTATTTCATATAAACTTTCATCTATTTTTATAGACTTCAAATTTTTCTGAGCATTTTTAATTTGCTCAACTATTTTTTCTTGTTTTTCAGCATAAGTAGTTACAAAATCTTGTGGATGGTCATCAAATTGCAATCTGTTCGAAATAATTTGAGTTCTTTCTTCCAAAGAAATAGCTGTTTTTATAACAACACTTAATCCAAATCTGTCTTTTAATTGCGGACGTAAATCTCCTTCTTCAGGATTCATTGATCCAATTAAACAAAAGCGACTTTCAATAGTTTTTGAAATTCCTTCTCTTTCCAAATGGTAAGATCCGGTAGCGGATGCATCTAATAAAACATCCATTAAATAATCATTTAACAAATTAATTTCATCAATATATAAGCAACCTTTATGCGCTTTTGCTAATAATCCAAGTTGAACTTGCTCTCTCTTTTCATTAATCAACTTCTCTAAATTCACGTGCCCTAAAACCCGATCTTCAGAAACACCAATTGGTAAATTCACAAAAGGAAACGAATCTTCAGCTTCAATTAAATGAGCCAAAGAACGAATTAAAGTTGTTTTACCTGTCCCCTTATCTCCAATGGCCAAAACACCACCTAATAAAGGATCAATAACATTCAATAGCAAGGCCAATTTAAAATCGTCTTGACCGACAATTGCAGAAAATGGAAATATGTTATTTAATGTTTTCATACAGCAAAAATTGTATTATAAATCCAATAAGAACCTATTAAAATGGAAGCCAAACCAGCAACACCATTCATCCATTTAAAAATGGAAAGATTCTTCTCTATAAAACGACTCATTACGGCAATTAAAGAATAACTATAAACACCCATTGCAATGATAATTCCCAAACATTCAACCACTAAAACAATAACAGCATCTGTAATTGTTGCGGCACTAATAACCAATGCCGAAGTTAACGCTCCACCAGTACCAGCCAATCCGTGTAACATACCAACCCAAAAAGATTTATTCATTGGATTCATTGCTATTTCTTCACCACCTTTACCGTGTAAATGGATTAAATTTGAATCTAAATGATCGTGTTCTTCAATTTCTTTATGCTTTTGAATCATCTCTTTGATTCTATGATTTCTTCTAATTGCAGTAACTCCCAACCAAATCATAATTGGACCAACAGAGACTTCTGCCCAGTAAGAAATATCTTGAATAAAAAGTCCTAACGAAGATTTAAATAGCAAGGCTACAACTCCAAACAATAACAATGTTAAAGAATGCCCTAAAGCCCATTGAGAAGCTTGTAAAACTGTTTTAAATGATGTTTTTTCTTTTGTAATTGCATTTTCTGTTGCTAATACAGAAATTGCAGTAACGTGATCTGGCTCAAATGAATGTAAAACACCAGCCATTAAGGGTCTCACCAAATTTACTATACTCATATTTTTTTATATTTAATGTACTCGCCACTTTTACCGATTAAGTACACATCTAATGCTACTTTATTAATTATTTCTTTGCTTTGGAAATAGCATTTTTCCAATAGCTTTTGATAAAAATTTTCTTCACTATTAAACGGAAATATTTCAGTTAATCTTCCTGCCATATTTAGTTCTAAAATTTTATCGGTTGTTGTTGAATCATAACCACAAGCTGCAGCAACACTTACAACAAATTCTTTATTCCAACTAGAAACACAACTATGCGTATCCGTTCTACCATAAGCCAATTTCACCGCTTTCCCCAACATAATTCCAATCGTTACTTTTTCTATTTTTGAAGTGCTTATTTTATTTAAAGTTTCTCCTATCCAATTTCCAAAATGAATAAAAGATTGTTCTGTTAAATTTGGAAATAATTGTCGTAAATACTTCTCACTTCTCGCTCCAGAATTAATAACAACTTCATTAATTCCATTTGCGACAGCAACATCAATTCCTTGTTCAATACTTGCAATATAGGATGATGAGGAATATGGTTTTACAA
Source organism: Lutibacter agarilyticus (assembly GCF_900188235.1). Lineage (GTDB taxonomy): Bacteria > Bacteroidota > Bacteroidia > Flavobacteriales > Flavobacteriaceae > Lutibacter > Lutibacter agarilyticus. The sequence goes on from NZ_FZNT01000004.1 coordinate 214,521, forward strand.
TTCCTGAAGTTCCTAAAATGGATAAACCATTTAAAATTCCGACACGTTCATTCAAGGTACGTTTTGCCATTTTTTTTCCATTGGTTACAAAAATTGAAATTACCAAGCCACATTCTAGATCATAGTCGTGCAATAACTTTTGAACTGCACTTGTCATCATTTTTCTTGGAACAGGATTAATAGCTGGTTCGCCAACTGCCAACTCTAAACCGGGCAATGTAACCGTACCAACACCTTCACCACCAACAAACTTGATTTCTTTACTTTTAGTCAATTGAATTTCACAGCCAACCTCAGCGCCATTTGTAACATCCGGATCATCTCCTGCATCTTTTATAACACTGCATTTTGCACTATCATTTGTAAATTCATTGGTATGAATTTTAATCTCCAATATTTTATCTATTGGCAAATGAACATTGACTTTCGATTGTTTTTTTTGTTCAATAATAGATACCAACGCTGCTTTAACAGCTGCCGTAGCAGAAGTTCCGGTTGTAAAACCATCTCTTAAAGGTCCGTCTGGTACTTTTCTTAATCCCATTTTATTGAACTGTTGTTTTTAAAATTTCTAACAAAGCTGATTTATTGTTCACCAATTGAAAAGAGATTGGTAATTCAGGCTTTTTTATAATTACAATTGGAATATTACAGTGTTTTGCAGCATCTATCTTCACCGACAATGCGCCGCTATTCCCACTTTCTTTGGTGATCACAACTTCAATAATTTTTTGTTGAAAAAGTGCAACCTCAGCTTCAACTGATGTATTTGGATAACCCAAAATCAATTGACTTTCTGGGAAATTGCTTTTCAACGCAATATCTTTTGAAGATGGTCTATCTAAAATTCTGAAATAACTCAAGTTATTTTTCCAAAAGTTTTCAAACTTTACAATTGTTTGAACTCCTGTTAATCCCAATAAGATTTTTCCATTGAATTTTTCATGCAACAGAGTCAATGCATCTTCATAATCATCTACATAATGAATCATTGCATGTTGTATTCTCTCAGGATACTCTCTTTGCAATCTATAAACGGGTATTTCACATTTTTCGGCAACTACATCAATTGTTCTATGTAATTCTTCCGCAAAAGGATGTGATGCGTGAATAATGGCTGTAATATTTTTATCAGAAATAAATTGCTCTAAATTTTCAACAGAAAAAGCACCAAAACGATAAATTCCACAATCACCTAATTCCACTTTTATTTCAGTTTTAGAGGAATAGATATACTGCAATTGAAGTGCTTCTAACACCTCAATTGCTTGTTTACCTTCTGTTGTTCCTCCAAAAACTAATATCATCTCTATTCTCTTATTTTTTTATCTCTTCTAAAATTGTCTCACTGAGCTTGTCGAATTGCACTCTTTCTATAATTGTCACACTGAGCTTGTCGAAGTGCGCTCTATTTACTCGTTTAAAACAAATTTTTTGTTTGTTCTAAAAATGTGTTTCCATTCTGGACTGTATAAATGTGATCTATTTTTTCGTGCTCCAATGGCTTCACCAACAATAATTAAAACAGTTCTCGATTTTTTACTATCCTTTACTATTTGTGCCAAATCCTCTAATTTTCCTTGGTAAATTTCTTCATCTTTCCAAGTCAATCTGTACATCACAGCAACTGGTGTACTTGCATCATAATGTTCTAATAATTGATTTTGAACTTTCTTCGCAATACCAACACTTAAAAACAAACACATAGTAGCTTTGTGCTTTGCCATTTCAACTAATTTTTCAGTTGCTGGTAATGGTGTTTTACCTTCTCCTCTAGTTAAAATAATAGATTGTACGACTTCAGGAATTGTAAATTCTGATTTTAATGCTGCCGCAGCGGCACTAAATGAAGAGATACCAGGAACGATAAAGTATTCCATTCCTAATTCATCAAAAATGGTCATTTGCTCTTGAATAGCGCCATAAATAGAAGGATCACCACATTGTAAACGAACTATTGAATTTCCTTTGATATAATGTTTTTGCATTAAAGCAACTTGCTCTTCCAAAGTCATTGAAGCTGAATTACGAACCACAGCGCCTTTTTTACACCAATTGGTCATTTCTTCAGGAATTAAACTCCCTGCATATAACACACAATCAGCATTTTCTAAGTATTGTTTTCCTTTTACAGTAATTAATTCTTCATCACCAGGACCTGCTCCAATAATTGCTATTTGAGCTTTTCTTTCAACCTTTGAATTTAAAGCAACGGCAAACGTGAATTTTTCATTATTATCCAAAATAACTTTTTGCTTTTCAACTAATAATGTTTTGGTATTTGCCATTAACATAGCTGTAGATTCTGAAACACCGTCCACTCCAATTTTTTCTTGTACCATTAAACTTGGGTTTGGCACATTTACAGTATCAATTTCTTCAGAAGTAAAAGTTTTAAAAGGAGTCTTATTATTTTTACTCCAATCTAAATAAGCACTTTGTTTTGCTTTAATATCAATAGAACCAAAGTTTTCAATAGCTGAGAACAACAATCCTTTTTCTTCGAATTTTACTTTAAAAGTTTCATCAAATAAACGTTCATCTAAACTTTTTGAACAACCTGAACCAACAGATAACACTTTAGGTACATAATACAATACTGGAATTGTAGTTGTAATTTCTTTATACGTTACGGCTATTAATAATTCAAATTGAGTGAAATCAATTTCACTTTCATTATAAAAAACAGTGACAAAATTGGGTAGACTCTTTTCTAAAAAATCCGTTCCGTGGTCTTTTACATCTAACAATAAAGCAGTAGGCTTATTATTTACAAATAAAGCCATTACTTCATTTAATGTCGAAGTACTTTCTGTTTTCCAATTAAATTGTTTTCCAAGCGTATCCACCCCCCAAATTTCTTGCACATCACTTGATGTTGAAATAATTGCTTTTCCACCCAATAATTGCGCAACTTTATTTGCAAAATCATTGGCACCGCCAGTATGTCCGCTAATTACAGACTGTACATTTAATCCCAATTCGTCAGCACAAATTACAGCTGCATCCTTATATTTATCATTTAAAAATGGTGCAATTGTGCGTACACAAATTCCCAAGGCACTGATAAAACAGATGCCGTCAATTTTCGAGAAATTATCAGCCAGATAATCTGAAATTGAAGAGACTACTGATACATGTTTATTATCAGATGTACGCGTTGTAATTATTAATGATTTTGGAAATTGTTTTTGTAAAACTAAGGCTTGTTCAATCCCTTTATCCGTAATTGCTATGATGCTTATTTTTTTCATTTTTTCTAATTTTTCACTGCTGCGTGAATTGTAATTTTATTGTGTTGATTTAACTGAATACTTGTGCTATCAATAGCATAATCAAGTGCTGTCAGCTCATTTACAAAGGTTGTACTAGTTGTTTCTTTTACTGCGTTGGTTACAAATCTTGTTGAAGGATTTAACTGATATATTTTATGAATCATTTCTTTCAATCTATTTCCGTGACCACCTATAAAAACAACATCTGGAGTTGGATATTCTGACAAGTCTAAATCGAAAAAATCATCGATTACCACGTTAATTCCCGGCGTTGAAAATCGTTCTTTATTCAACTGAATAATTGCGCTACATTCCTCTCTTTTTTCAAAAGCGGTAATATCCAAATGCGGAAAATGTTTTTTTGCTTCAATAGATACAGAGCCAGTACACGCTCCAATATCCCAGAAAACAGCTGTGTTTTTTAATTGTAAAGCGTTTAAAGTACTCAACCGAATAGGCATTTTGGTAATCATATTCAATCTGTTCGGAAGTGGAATAAAATCTGCATCTGGAATTCCAAAAGAACTATTTTTCACAAATTTCCGCTCCAATAGTACACAGTTTAAATTTTGATGATTTAACAACTGGCATTCCTTTAAACTATAAGTGTTAATTTTTTCATCATCACCATCTAATTCTTCTCCTACTGTAATATTATAATTATCAAAACCATATTTTAACAAACGTGCTGCAATAGCTGCAGGCGTTTTTTTGTTATCGGTTAAAACTCCAATCAAAGGCTCTTCATGAATTAAAGCAATATCTAACGCTGACCAAACTCTACCGTGAACAGATACTGAACGCAATAAACTATAATCAATCATTGTTTTTTGACATAACCGTTGAATACTATTGAAATATGGAAATGATTTGATACTAGCTTCTGGCATATACCTTTTTAATGTGTTTCCAAACCCATAAAAGAAAGGGTCACCTGAAGCAAAAATCATAATTGGTTTATGCGCATCACCGTATTTTAATAAAACGGAATCCATTCTTCCAGATATTTCTATCCAAGTATGTTGTTTTGGCAACATTGATTTCACGAGTTCGTAATGCCTTTTTCCGCCAGAAAAAACCTTGGTACTTTGTATTAAAAACAAAATGGCATCATTTATAATTGGTTTGGAATGATTGCCAATACCAACCAAATAAAATTCTATATGTTGTCTTTTACTCATTGTTAATAGTGATTGTAAATTAAAACTTCGTCAATAGTTTTTCTTTTTTCCCATTTTAATTTCTCCAACTCAGGATTTTCATAAAAAAAATCTACGTGTCCTAAACATAAATAACCTATCAATTCTCGGTCTTCTGGTGCATTTAAAATAGTTTTAACTTTATTTGGGTTCAAAATACTAACCCAACCAAGCCCCACACCTAATGCTCTTGCCATTAACCACATATTTTGTATAGCGCAAACCACACTAAATACTCCAGCCTCTTTCATAGAAGTTTGTCCTAAAACTGGATGCTCTTTAGGCTTATAGAATACTGCTATATTTAAAGCCGATTCTGAAATTCCTTCTAATTTCAATTGGGTATAAGCATCTCCTTTTTTTCCTTCAAATAAATCAGCCGCTTTTTCATTTTCTTCAAAAAAGCTTTGCTTAATTTTAGTTCTAATGGCAGCATCTTTTACCACAACAAATTCCCAAGGCTGAGAAAATCCAACAGAAGGCGCATTTACACCCGCAAACAATATTTTTTCAAGATCTTCTTTTGAAATATCTTTATCTATAAACCTGTTTCCTCTAACATCTCTTCTGGAAAGAATGATGTTTTCTAAAGTTTCTATGTCTTCTGAAGTAAATTTGTTCATTGGAATTTGTTTATGATTCGAAGTAAGTTGAAGCTTCTTCTAATGTGTAAGCCGCATTTACAATTGCTGCTGCTACATTACTTCCTCCTCTATTTCCTTCAATAAGTACCCAATCGGTATCTTTTACCTGTGATAATTGTTCTTTAGACTCAATTACATTTACAAATCCTACGGGTGCTCCAATAACTCCCGTTGGTTTAAAACCGTTATTATTTCTAATCTGATCTGTAATTTCCATTAAAGCAGTTGGTGCATTTCCAATAACGTACAATGCGTTTGGATGCAATTCAATGGCTTTTCTAATTCCTGCCTGAGAACGTGTAATATTTTCTTTTACGGCTAATTTCTGTGCATCTTCATCATTTAAATAGCAATGGATACTTGTTCCATATTGTTCACTAAAAGCTTTCGTAATTCCAGCTTTTACCATAGTTACATCAGTGATAATTTCACCTCCGCTTTTAAGGTAGTTATGTAAGGTTGAAATTGCATTTTCAGTAGATTTATAAAACTGGTGATCGTCTAAAACTCCTGTGGTATGAATTACACGTGTAATTGCCCATTTATCATTATTAGCGTAGTCTAAATCTTGAATATGATTTGTAACTATTCTAAAGCTTTCTTGCTGAATTTCTTTTCCTGTATGTGGTTTTCTATTTAAGTATCCACGAGGCGTTACCAAATAGTTTTTAAATTGAAATGTTTGAGAGTTCCCAATCATTACCAAACTAAACATATCTACATCTTCTGGGTTGAATTCTCCAAGCGTAGTAATTTTAATATTTTCATCTGGACGTGTCACTTGTTTTACAATAGCTACGGGTGTTGAAGCGCTTCTTTCTTCTAAAAATATTTTTTGTAATCTACCTAACTGCCAGTGTCTTTTTATACTTTTTGGATTGTATAAACTTGTTACAAAATCTCCCATTGCAGCTGCTCTAATTCTTTTTTCAATCACATTCCAAGGTGTCATTAAATCTGACAATGAAATACAACAGAAATCATGACCTAGTGGTGCTCCTAATTTACTTCCTGAGGCTAAAAATGCTGAAATACCTGGTAAGGTTTCTAATTCAAGGTTTTCAATATCTCGTTTAGCAACCATTTCGTAAACAATTGCTGCCATTGAATAAATACTGGCATCACCAGAACCAATTACAACAACATATTTACCTTCTTTTGCCTTTTCAATTGCTTTTTCTGCACGCGCTTCTTCCTTTCCTAAAGGCATTGAGATTAACTCTGCATCTTCTCTGAAAAACTCTTTTCCAAATTGAAAATAGTAATCATACCCAATAACAACATCAGCTAATGCCAACGCATTTTTTACTAATGGCAACATATAATTTTTATCTCCTGGTCCAAGACCTGCTACTGTAATTTTCATTTTTTGATAGTTATTAAAGAGAAATATGGAATATCTCTTTTGTTAATTTCTTCTAAATTAGAAGCTATAAATTGATTTTTTGTTCCTAATTTTTCAGAATAATTAACGAAATAATTCCCCTTGGAAAGCACCTTATTAACCACACCCATTGCCGATTTAATTTTCATTAAAACAACAGTATCAAAATATGTTAAAGCTTCTTCTAATTCTGCCTCAGTTTGTACTCTTGGTAAAATAATAAGCTTTTCATTTTGTAAACATAAAGGTGCTAAATGTTCTGAAGCGGCTAATGCATATGAAGTAATTCCAGGGATTAATTCTACATTGAAATTTTCTTTTTTAATTTTCTCTAACAAATATGAAAAAGAGCTAAACGTATTTACATCTCCTTCACTTACAATGGCTATTTTCAAGCCTTTTTTATAATCCTCCTTAATTTGTTCAAAAGTTAAATCGTATAATTTACTTACTTTAACTCGTGCCAAATCCATTTCTAAATAGAACCCTTCAAATTTAGTTGCATCTAATTTATAATGCTCTAAAATACTTAGTGAGTAACTTGATTTCACTCCGCTTTTAAACAAAGATCCAGGGTAGTAAATTTTATCTGCTTCTTGTAAAACTTTTAATCCTTTTAAGGTAATTAAATCAGGATCTCCTGGTCCTAATGAAACTCCATAAATAATTGATTTTGTATTCATTTATTCTTTTTTTATTGGAATTGATTAAATTCCTAAAATATTTTTTAATGTTTTTGAAATACTTTTTTTAGCACCTACTTTTTCATCTTCTTCAAACAAAATTCCTTTCACATTTAAATGGTGACCTATTTGTTCTTTTCCTATTTCCTCTTCAAACCCAACAATTTGCTTACGGTATTTACAAACTTGGCAATTCATATTTCCCGTTCCATTAATTGCCTCATCTAAGCGTTCATCAAAAGCTTTTAAAATCAGCTCATCTTTTCCAAAAGGTTTTGTTGATATATAGGTATTTGTGGTTGTTTCGTTAAAATCTTCAACAGCTTTATAAATACGTTCTAACAAAATTCCTGTAAAAAAGAAAAATGGAATTACATAGGTTCTTTTAAAACCTAATTTCTCAACAAACTCCATTGATTCTTTAACACTTGGATACGCCGTACCGCTATACCCAACGGTAGCAAAACCAAATCCCATTCCTTCCCAAAGCATACTACATAATTTGTGTACATCTGAATTTGCATCAGGATCAGTGGTTCCTCTTCCTACCACAATTAAAGCCGTTTCTTTTCTTGGTATTGCTGGTAATTCTTGTTCTTTTTCTAAAATAATTTTCTGAGATAAATCCAATAAAAAAGTACTAACACCTAAATGTTTCCCCATTTTTATAGTTAAATCTGAATGGTAAGATTGTAACGTATTTAACTCATACGGAATGTCATTTTTGGCATGAGAACCTGCAAAAAGTATAATTGGTAACGCATAAATTTCACGAATCCCTTTTTCATACATACGCTCTACTGCAGCTTCATATAAAGGATGATTGAATTCTAAAAAACCATAATCAACTTCATAATCAGCATACCTTGCCTTCAAAACATCAACCATTTCTTTAAATGCAGTAGTACCCGTTTTGGTTCTACTACCGTGACCACATAATAAAATTCCTTTTTTCATAATTATTGAATTGGTTCAACTCCTATTAAAAACACTACTGGCATTGGTAATGGATTTTCTTTTATAGCTGCTTCTATTTCTCCTAATGTTGAACTTAGCAACAGTTTATTTGCTCGAGATACATTGGAAATAGCATTGATTGGAATGTTTGGATTTCCAGTAACTTCAATTAATTTTGGAATTAATTTATCTAAACTTTTTAACCCCATATATAAAGCCAATGAATTACCTGCCTTTAATAAAGATGCAATACCCTTTAGCTGATCAAATGAATAATCGGCTGTATGTGCTGTACAAATTAAAACTGCGTTAGATTTTTTACGTTCGGTAATTGGAATATTGCAATAACTTGCAGCAGCTAACGCCGCCGAAATACCTGGCACAACATTAAATGGTATTTTTTCTTTGGTTAAATAACGAGCTTCCTCACCTGCTCTTCCATAAATATATGGATCACCTGATTTTATACGAACAACCTTTTTTCCTAAATAATAATATTTATGAAATAACATATTGATATTATCTTGACGCTCCATTTGACAGAATTTATCTCCAAATTTTCGTCCTACATAAACTCTTTCCGCAGTTGTATTTATATCTAAAATTTCTTCACTAATTAAGTTATCGTGTAATATAATTTCAGCATCTTTTATTAATTCATACGCTTGAAGTGTTAATAGTTTAATATTTCCTGGACCTGCGCCTATGATAGAAACCGTACCTTCAGACTCACTTTTGAAAATTTGTTCAGGATTGTCAAATTTGTATGTAAAATTCAACAGCTCTTTAGATTTAGAGTTATCAATTATTTTCTTTTCTGAAATTTTTTCTGAAGCCTCAAAAACAGGTTGATCTAATTCTAAAATTTTAGCTGCATTTTTATAATAATTTGCTCTTACTGGATGTTTTGAAGCGCAACCATTGATAATTTCGCCAAAACAATCTTGTTCAATTATAGCATTTATAAGACCTATACAATCTTCTCTGTGAATTAAATTCACCTGAGCTGAAGCATTTTTTAAGACTCTTTTCCCTGCTAAAAATTTCCCTGGATGTCTGTCAGGACCAATTAATCCTGCTAAACGTAAAATTGTTGCGTTTTCACCAAAATGATTTTGAATTACTTTTTCAGCTGCCAAAACGGCAACACCCGATTCTTTCACTGGAATAGCTTCAATACTTTCAGAAATAGGAATAGCACTAGCACCATAAACAGCCGTAGTACTTACAAAAATCACTTTTACATTCTTTGGCGTTTTATTTGCAATTTGTGCTATTATACTTGGATAAATAGTTAATATATTTTCTATTCTTCTTGGAGGAATATTGATAACTAAATATGCTGTATCTTCAATAAAACTATCCCAATCTCCTATAATTTTAGTTGGTAAAACTTCAATCCTACTAACATAAAAAGGATGCTTTGCTAATTCTTTTGATTTAGCAATTGATGATGTACTTCCTGTAATTAAATTTCCTTTTTGATGCAGATTTATGGCTAATGATTCTCCTAACCATCCAACACCAAGTATTGCTATTTTCTTAGACATTTGTTTCATTTATATGAGGTTCTAAAATTCCTCCCAATTGAATATTTAAACAATAATTCCAAATTGTATTTTTTGTTGAATCCAATTTAATTATTGCGACTGTTTCTCCTATTTTATTTTTAAATCCTATGCCTTTAGCGCCATTACTTGTCAACCTAAAATATTCTGTACTCGTTATTTTTTGTTGTACCAGTTCTATAGGTTCCTTTTTGGAACAAAACCTATAATTAAATGGATGCTTTTGTTATTTATAAATTCTAGATTTATTGCATAAACATCTTCATATCGCACTGCAACCAAATCTTTAAAATCAAATAATTCACCATTATTTAATTGTAACGTAGCGCCACTTTTTGTTTGAAAAAGAAATAGAAATAACGGAAATAAATATTGATCTGAACTAAATCCTTTTGTAATACAACACATCCCCAAATCCACATCATTTTTCTGCTGAAAACCATTTGGTTGTATTGGTTTTATTTCTTTTTCAGAAATTACTTTACCCCAATTATTTTGATACAATAAATAAGGGGTTACCCCCTTTTGTTCATTGACATGAGATGCTATAATTTCTTGAATTTTAGAAGCTGTTAAGTTTTTATACCAATAGTTTCCAGATTGCACAATACAGGTTGGAGCATCTTCGCACCTACCGTTACATCTAGTTTTAATGGTGTGGGTTTTATTCCAAAGGTTATTATTTCTTATATAGGCTCTTGCATTTCTAGTTACAATTTCGCCTCCTGCCTTTTGACAAGAATCTCCATCACAAAAGAAAAAAGTAGTAGTAGTAGTTGCTGTTGCTAAGTTTTTACCCATTACTTAATAAATTAAGATGGATAGTAGCTATTAGAAAAACTATTTTTAGCGCAAAAAATACTCCGTTTATTGCATAAAATAGTTTAAAAAAAATTGATTTTTTCATTCTACTTTTGTTTCATCAAGAATAAAACAAAGAGTAAGAACTAAACCTATAGGTAGTTTTCAAACACTTCAACTTTTACTCCCGAAAGTTTTGTATATAAATTTTGCTTTTTGGCAGGTTTTCTGACTTACTCTACTTTTAACGTCTTCCCATCAAAATATTGACAGTGACATAGTGTTAAAAGCTTTTTTAGAGCTTACAGCTGCGGGTACAGTTCTCGATTTAAACGAGATTCCCTTTTTAATTCCATTTCTTTTACAAAACAAGAAACCAAAAGCGAGGCAAATGTAAATATTAATACAATCTAAACCTAAGATAAAATATTAATTTATCTTAAATTCAACAGTAAATGTCTTTTAAATTATTTATGATAAAATCAACTCTTAACTGTACAGAAGTAAAAGGCAAATACACAATTTTGAAATTATGATTTTTGTAGTATGCTATCAATTTATTGGATAATGACCATTGATACTCAAAAGATTCAGGCCGTTGAGGATCCTTTATATAAATATGAGACCACGGCAATGCAAAAAACACTACGGGGTGATAATATTGATTGAAATCAAAGTTTTTTAGATCCTCAAATATGGGTTTGTCAGCAAATTCTAAATATGCCATCGTATCAATTAAACTTCTGTCACAAAATAAACTTTCAGGTTGCTTTTTAAATCGAATCAATGTTTCATCAAATACCAACCTTGCAAATCGTTCCATATTTCCCCAAGGCATTCCGTTATTTCCTGAATTTTGTTCTGCAATAATTATGTCTCTAGAAACTTCATTTAAACATTGAATTCCTTTTTCTTCTAAGGCATTTATCAATGTCGATTTCCCAGATCCTGGAGCCCCCGATATAATATATTTTTTTTTTATTTCAGCCATAAAAAAACAAGTACTGAAACAATTACAAATACTATACTAGATGCATAATTTATGTTGGCCACCTTATTAATTTCTTGATGTTGAATTAATCGATTGTTAGTGCCTATAAAAGGCTTTTTATAAATTTTACCACCATAAAAATTTGGCCCTCCAAATTGACAGTTTATCACATAGGCTAATGCTGCTTCTGGATAACCCGCATTTGGGCTGCTATGTTTTTTTCCTTCTTTAAAAACAAAGAAAACACCTTTAATTTTAAACTGAACTACTAAAATTAAAATAGCTGTAATTCTTGATGGAATATAATTTACAACATCATCTAAAATTGCTGCAAACTTACCAAATTGCTCGTAACGGTCATTTTTGTAACCAATCATAGAGTCTAAAGTATTGATCATTTTATACGCCATAATTCCTGGCACACCAAAACAAACAAAATAAAACAACGGCGCAATAATACCATCACTTAAATTCTCAGACATTGTTTCTAAAGTGGCTATTCTAATTTGTTGCTCATTCAATGCTGAAGTATCTCTACCAACTATCCACGATAATCTTTTTCTGCCAGCTTCTAACCCTTCGTTATTTAACACATTAAAAACAGCTTTACCTTCAATCACTAATGTTTTATTTGCTAAACAGTAAAATAACATTAATATTGAGAAAGCAATTTCAACCATATGATAATTGTTATTTCTCAAAAAATTAATAAAGAAAAAAGGCAATAGAAAAACACTTCCAACCAAAACGATGGTTAGCAACATTCCTTTTATAAATTGAGAAGCTCCTTTATTTAATTGTTTTTCTCCTGATGAAATTAAATTTCCATACCCAACAATTAAATGCGGTAACAATTTGGGGTCACCAACTAAAAGATCCAATAAAAACCCTGAAACTAATATATAAACGAATGTTAATTCCATTCTTTTAAGGCTTTTATCAATACTGAATTTTCTATTGAAGATTGCACTGCTAAACGAATACACTCTCCTTTTAATCCGGTAAAATTAGTAGCATTTCGGACTAAAATTTGATGATTTTCAATCAAATACTTCTTTAATTCAGAAGCTGTTCCTTTTTGAAGTTCAACCAAAAAATAGGTGGTATAACCCTCCATCACATTTAAATAAGGAATGCTATTTACTTGAGTTTTAAAAACAGCTGTTTCCGCTAATAGCTCATCAATATCAAACGTTAACTTTTTATAATTATTAAATATAAACACACCCGAAGCAATCGCCAAACTATTGACGCTCCAAGGCATTTTTAACGCAAATAAATTATGGATAACTATTGAATTTGATATTACATATCCCAAACGCAAACCTGGCATTGCAAATGTTTTTGTTAAAGAACGTACTATTGAAATATTTGAATAGGTACGTATCAAAGGCAATACAGAATTTACAGCATTTGTAAATTCATAATACGCTTCATCTATTATAAAATGTGCATTTGGAAAAGATTTTAGTAAACTTTCAATTTCTTCAAAGTTTAAAATTTTTCCATCAGGATTATTAGGATTACATATAAAAACCAAGTTATCTTCATAATTAGTTTCAAAAATCTCTTCTCTTGAAATAAAACGATGTGCTAACTTGTTAATTTTACAAGCATCTTCATATTCGGCAAAAGTAGGCCCAACAATTATAGCTTTTTTATGTTGAAAACACTGTGCTATTAAATAGAAGGCTTCCGTTGCTCCATTAGAAAACAAAAACTGATCTTCATCTAAATCAAAATGTTTGGCAGCCAACACGTTTAATTCTTTAGCTGCAGGTGAAGGATAATTTTGGATTTGAACTACCTTGCTTTCCAACTCTTTTAACAATAAAGAAGAACAACCTTTATAATATACATTTGAACTGAAATTGTATTTTATGCCACCCTTAAATTGATGCAAATCATCACCGTGTCCATTTATCATGCTACTATAGTTGTTTGAGCGTATATTTTTTCAATATCAAGACAATCTCTTAATAAATCTGCTAGCTTATCAAAATTTTCATTTTTAAATGCTTCGTAGTTTTTCACTTCATTTTTAGACACACTTCCTAATAAATCATCAATCACCACTTGATTATCAAAAATCCCGTGCATATAAGATCCCCAGCAATTATCATTCAATAAATAACCTTCTTTAGTATCATTAATTTGAAGTAATGGTGATGGTTTATTAGTTACAGACGTTCCCATATGAATTTCATAACCTCTGCATTTTTCTTCATAGTTTTTAAACTTGAATTCACGCTGAATAGTGGTTTTTTCTTTTGTTAATGCTGTTTTTAAAGGTAATATTCCTAAACCAGGAATAATGGTAGCATCGCTTTCTACACCAAAAGGATCACTCACTTCTTCCCCCATCATTTGATAACCACCACAAATACCTATCACTTTTTTACCTACATCAAATGCTTTTAATACCACTTTTGCAATACAATCTGTACGTAAAAATTGTAAGTCGGCAATAGTGTTCTTAGTTCCTGGAAGTATAATGATATCTGCCTTCTCTATTTCTTCAGCACTTTTTGAATAAAACAAATTAACACGCTCATCACGTTCCAATAAATTAAAATCGGTGTAATTTGAAATATGTGGTAATAAAACAACCGCAATATTAATTTTTTCTGTAGAAGCCATTTCATTTTTCTGACTTAAAGCAACAGAATCTTCATCTTCAATATAAATATCCGATGCATAAGGCACTACTCCAATAACGGGAATACCTGTTAGCTCTTCAATCTTGTCTCTACCAGTTTCAAATAAATTAATATCACCTCTAAACTTATTTATAATAATTCCTTTAATTAAATCTCGCTCCCATTTTTCCAACAATTCAATGGTTCCGTAAACACTTGCAAAAACACCACCTTTATCAATATCTGCAATTAAATAAACGGAGGCTTTGGCATATTGTGCCATTCTCATATTTACAATATCTCTATGCTTTAGGTTTAATTCAGAAATACTTCCTGCGCCTTCTAGTACAATTGGATGGTATTCAGCAGCCAAAGAATCGAACGCGTTTTTAGCCTCATTAAATAAATTCTCTTTATTATTCCCTAAAAAATATTCGTTTGCTGTTTGGTTTCCAATAGGCTTACCGTGCAATATTATTTGTGAAGATTTATGTGAAGTTGGTTTCAACAATACAGGATTCATATTGCTTTTACAAGGAATACCACAAGCATCAGCCTGCACTGCTTGTGCTCTACCAATCTCTAAACCCTCAGGAGTTACAAAACTGTTCAGCGACATATTTTGCGCTTTAAAAGGTGCTGGATGATAGCCATCTTGTTTTAAAACTCTGCAAAATCCTGCTGTAATAATACTTTTTCCAACATCTGATCCTGTACCAACAAACATTATGGGGCTTTTCTTCATAAAACACTTTTCTAATAAGTCGCCAAATATACAAATGAAAAAACTATAAATTATTATAGTTTAATGTAATTTGAAATGATAATTTATTCTCCCCTATTTCTAATGGATATTTTTACAAATATTTAGATTTTGGACTAATTCATTTTAAAATGATATTCCTATAAATAATAATGTAATACATTTATTTTTTTAAACTATATTGCATTAAATATTTGTATAATTACAAAGCTAAAACAACGCCATAGAAAAAATGATATTGTAACGCATCTTTAATTTTGATATGTTTAAAATAAACTCTTCTTAGTTTATAAAGATCTATCTACTTTAGATTGTTCTCCGCTACTTTTTAGTAACTCCTTATAATAGTTGATAATCACTTTAGCGAATTAATTATTAAAATATACCGTTTTATCAACGTGTCAATGAAAATATTCTTTAAAACTTCTTACGCTTCCTAAATCAAAAGAAAACCAATAATCAGATAGAGATACTATGTTTGTATCCATCATTATTTGTAGTGAAAAACATTTAATAATTTACATGAATAAATTTAAATATAGATAAAAAAGCTAATCTAAATTCTTTTATTCTTGGAGTAGATTACAAAATAAATAAAAATTTACCATTATTTGTTTAACTTTTTGAGTTTTAAATTAAACATTTTTATATCTTTACTTATAAATATAAAAAAACAACCTAAATTCTACTAATATGTTTGGACTATTTAAAAAGAAGTCAGAAAAAGATAAATTATACGAGCAATATAAAAAGCTTACAAAAGAAGCACATAGCCTCTCTTCTAATAATAGAAAACTGAGTGATCAAAAAGTTTATGAAGCCGAGGAGATTATGAAAAAGTTAGAAAATCTAAATTAACAAATGAGCGATAAAAAGAAACCCGATAGTATTGTTTTTAATATTGAATCGCAAAAATATGACGCTTCTTTAAAACCATATGCAACCAATGTTGGCGCACCAGTAATTACAAGTACTGACACTGCAGCTTGGAAAAACAGAAGCATTCATAAATTAAACCATCAAATACATTCAAGGTTTGAAGAGATAAAAAAGCAGTACGAACAACTAATCCAAGAATTTGAATTTAACAACGTCATATACAATGCAAAATTTAATTTTGAACCCATTACAGGTAAAACCTATCATTTGTATAAAAGAGCTAATGGTGAAAACTTTTTATCAATTATAGCTCAAGATCAATGTAATTTTAATTTCCAAGGAAGTTTTCGTTTAAATACTTATCAATCATGGGAAAAAGTAATTTAATTACACAATTAAAAAAATTATAGAAATACAATTAGATTACATCATAGAAACACCTTAGGAATACTATATACTTTTTGAAATTATAGCATTGTATATTAAAATGCCAAAAAAGTAAAAATCACAACTGAACTCCTAAAGTTCATTTAAAAACAATTTGATTTTTCAATATACAAATCTATAGAAAAATCAAATCATTCTTATAACATCCGAAGAATGAGCAGACATCGTTTAAATTGTTGCCACTTTAACAACTCCTAATTCTGAATTTATTTTAGGTTTACGAAAACATAAGTTTTCTTTCAAAAACCCACTTATTGTTTTTAAAAACTATTTTACCTAAAAATATAACGCTCTAACTCACCATCTAAATTAAGCATCTCAATACGCAACACATCGTTACCTGATTTGTTTGAAATCATATCAACAACATCATCAACCGTTGTTACCTTTTTATTATTAATGGCAGTAATTACAAAGCCTTTTTTAACACCATAATACATCAACTCTTGGTTAGTAATATCTTCGACTCTCACTCCATTTTCAATGTTCAGTTTCTTCAATTCACTAGCATTTAAATTTTTCAATTCCATACCTAAAGAAGAAACACTACTCATTTCATTTTTACTTAAAGTTACATTCGAAATATACTTTTTCCCATCTCTTAAATAAGAAACGTTTACCACATCACCTGGGCGCTTTGTTCTAATAAACCCCGTTAAATCGGCATAAGTTGAAATTTTAACACCATCCATTTGAATGATAATATCATTCCCTTTTAACCCAGCTTTTTCAGCACCAGAACCTTCCGTAACGTCTGAAATATAAAAACCTTCAGTAGTATCAATATCTAAGTTTTCAGCTACTTTATTGTTCAACTCACCTCCTTTTACTCCTAAAATTGCTTTTTGAACATTTCCATACTCCATTAAATCCTCAATCACTTTTTTAGTAATGTTTGAAGGTACCGCAAAAGAATAACCAACAAACGATCCTGTTTGAGAAGAAATAGCGGTATTAATTCCAATTAACTCCCCTCTAGTATTCACCAAAGCACCTCCACTATTTCCTGGGTTTACAGCTGCATCAGTTTGAATAAAAGAATCGGTTACTTTACCGTTTCCATGCAAGTCACGCCCCTTAGCACTAATTATTCCAGCAGTTACTGTTGATGTTAAGTTGTAGGGATTTCCAACAGCTAACACCCACTCACCAACTTTAACTGCATCTGAATTTCCGAAGGTAATATAAGGAAGTTCATCTGTTTTAACTTTTAACAACGCAATATCGTTGGTTGGATCAGCACCTATTAATTCAGCTTTCAATACTTTTTTATTATTCAAGGTTACTTCAATTTCTGAAGCCCCTTTAATAACATGGTTATTTGTAACTATGTACCCGTCTGATGAAATAATTACACCACTTCCTGTTCCAACTTGTGAATATTGCTTGGTTCCGTTTCCTTGACCATAGAAAAATTCCCTGTATGGATCTCTAACTGTTTTATATGAAGTGTTCTTTACATGCACTACAGTATTCAATGTTTTTTCGGCTGTTACCGTAAAATCTGTGTTTTCAACAGCATTCACCGTATTTAAATAATTTGCTTGAACAGTGGCAGGTTGAGCCTTAACTTGTTTTTCATAAACTATTGGAGCCTCTTCAATAAATAATTTATAAGTGCCTAATGTTAAAGCACCTCCAATTGCAGAAAACAATACAATACTTAAAAATTTTTTCATTTTTGATTGATTTTTGTAAATTATAACTCAAATTTAAATCTTTATTATATTCAAAAAAATGCTTTAACGCTATGTTAACGCTCATTTAACGGATTTTAACATTTTACATTTCTTACAGAATTTTTAGCAAAAAAACTTAGTTGAATTTAGTACATTTGTACTCATGAAACTACATTTTTACAAATATCAGGGAACCGGAAACGATTTTGTTATGATTGATAATCGTTCATTATTTTTCCCGAAAGATGACGTTCAATTAATAAATAAACTTTGCGATCGCAGGTTTGGCATTGGTGCTGATGGCTTAATTTTATTAGAACCATCTAAAACTGCAGATTTTACAATGGTCTACTATAATGCTGATGGAAACGAAGGCAGTATGTGTGGAAATGGTGGTCGCTGCTTAGTTGCTTTTGCAAACCAACTTGAGGTGATTAAGAACGAAACTACTTTTGATGCTGTTGACGGATTACACTATGCAACCATAAATAATGGTATTGTAAGCTTGAAAATGATTGACGTTTATGAAATTAGCACTCAAAATACTGACCTATTTTTAAACACAGGCTCTCCACATCATATTCAGTTTAGTAATAATGTTGCTGCTATTAATGTAAAAGAATTAGGTGCCAAAATTAGATATGGCGCTCCTTATTTTGAAGAAGGAACTAATGTGAATTTTGCTGAGCAAGTTTCTGAAAACGCTTTCAAAGTAAGAACCTATGAACGTGGTGTTGAAGATGAAACTTTAGCTTGTGGAACTGGTGTTACAGCGGTTGCTATTGCAGCTAACAGCGCTAATAAAACTTCAAAAAATACCATACAACTTGAAGTATTGGGTGGAAACTTAGAAGTTTCATTTGACAAAAGTGAAAATATCTACACGAATGTGTTTTTAAAAGGTCCTGCTCAATTTGTTTTTGAAGGAGATATTCAAATTTAATGGCTACATTACTTGGTAAACATATAAGCTTAAGAGCATTAGAACCTGAAGATTTAAATTTTTTGTTTTCTATTGAAAACGACGAATCTTTTTGGGAAATTAGCAATACTCAGTTGCCATTTTCAAAATATATTCTTAAAAATTATATTGAAAACGCACATCAAGATATATATGAAGCCAAACAATATCGCTTTGTAATTTGCAACACCGCAAACACTCCTGTTGGAATGATTGATTTGTTTGAATTTGAACCTCAGCATAGCAGAGTTGGGATTGGCTTATTAGTACTTCCTAATTATCAAAGAAAAGGTTATGCTTCAGAAGCATTAGAACTTGTAATTGAGTATGCTTTTACACGTTTAAATGCGCATCAACTATTTGCCAATATCACTCAAGATAATAATAAAAGTATTGCCTTATTTGAAAAATTCAATTTTAAAATCGCCGGAACTAAAAAAGATTGGATATTTTTTAATAATGGCTATAAAAATGAATTATTATACCAATTAATTAAACATTAACATGAGTTTAAAAAAGTTAATTCTATTCATAAGTGGCCTACTTATTATAATTGCAGGTGTATCTGCTTTTAATTTTTACACTAAAATATACAAACCGAATACGGTAAAAGAAGGCTATTTATACATTCCTACAGGTAGTAGTTTTAATGAAGTCGAAAATTTAACACGACCATTTTTAAAAAGGGTGAAACCATTTATTTGGGTTGCCACTAAAAAAAACTACCCAAACACGATTAAACCGGGGAAATATTTTATTTCAGAAGGAATGAATAACAACGATTTGGTAAATTTATTACGAAGTGGAAAACAAACTCCTGTAAAATTATCATTCAACAATCAAGATACTTTTGAAAAACTTGCCGGAAGAATTGCTGAACAAATTGAAGCTGATTCAATTTCACTGCTAAAAGTCTTTAAAAATTCAGAATTTACAACAAAAAAAGGTTTTAATTCTAAAACCAGTATTGGCATGTACATTCCTAATACCTATCAATTTTATTGGAATACTTCTGCTGAAGCTTTTCAACAAAAAATGGAAAAGGAATATCAACGATTTTGGAATGAAAGTAGAATTAATAAAGCTAAAAAATTAAAATTAACTAAAAATCAGGTAATTACCTTAGCATCCATAGTTCAAAAAGAAACAGCTCTTGTAAAAGAAAGACCAATTGTTGCTGGATTATATTTAAATAGATATTACGATAAATGGCCATTACAAGCCGATCCTACCATAATTTTTGCATTGAAACAACAATACGGATCTGACACCGTAATTAAGCGTGTTTTAACAAAGGATTTGACTATAGATTCTCCTTACAACACTTATAAAAATAGTGGTTTACCTCCAGGGCCGATTGCTATGCCTGACATCTCTTCAATAGACGCTGTATTAAACCCAACCAAGCATAAATACTACTACATGTGCGCCAGTATAACTAACATTGGTCAGCACGAATTTGCAAAAAATTTAGCGCAACACAACAGAAATGCCGCCAAGTATCAAAAATGGTTAAGCAAGCAAGGTGTTAACAGGTAAAAACCCTTAACCTCAAACGTTTTCACACCACTTTATTTTAAATATTTTTCACACTTATAAATAAATTCATTATTTTTATACAACAAAAATTAACTTTTACTAATGATTTACTAAATTAAATTATTTTTTACAAAAAACTTGTTTATATTAAAAAATAGTCTAATTTTGCACCCCGAAATTTACTAGGTATTTAAAACCTTTAAATTATGAGAAAAACAATCATATTTTTAAGTTTAATTATTTTAGTTATTTTTATTTCTGGATTTTCAGAAATTAAATTAATAACTAATAACACAACAAACTTAACGGCTAGCTTAAGCTACGTTCCTACCGAAACAGAAAGCATTGAACCTATTTTCCAGATTCCTTTTGTAGGCAATTCATTTAATGGATTTAGAGAAGCGCTTGCATTTAAAGAATCACAAGGTAAATATAATGCTGTTAACACTCTTGGGTATTTAGGAAAATACCAATTCGGAAGAAGCACATTAGAAAGATTCAACATTTACAACACTAAAACATTCTTAGAAAGTCCTGAATTACAGGAAGATGCTTTTATAGCATTATGCTCTGTTAATAAATGGATTTTAAGAAAAGACATCAAGCGAAAAGTAGGTAAAAAAATCAACGGAACTGAAATTACTGAGTCAGGTATATTAGCTGCAGCTCATTTAGCGGGCGCTGGTAACGTTAAAAAATATTTACGAAGTAATGGAAGTTCTCAATTTAAAGACGCCTACGGGAGCTCAATACAACATTACATTAAAAAATTCTCAGGTTACGACACTTCATTTATTGAAGCAAATCAAAAACCAGTATTATAATTTTCGAATTATTGTGAAAATAAAAAACTCAAACTTTTCAGTTTGAGTTTTTTATTCTTTATGAATTACAAAAATAGTTGGTCTTTTATGCAAGTCTGGATGCTCTTTATCCCACTCTTTAATGGTCAACGTTTTAATATATTCATCTTTCAGAGTAATATCACAAGCTATACAAAGTTTTGTTGACGAGCTTAATGCATTTTTTAAATCTGCAAACATTTTTTCATTCCTGTACGGAGTTTCAATAAATATTTGAGATTGTTTTTTTTCTTTAGATAAACGCTCTAAATCTTTAATTGCTTTTTTTCTTTCAGCAGCATCAATAGGTAAATACCCATTGAATGCGAAATTTTGACCATTAAACCCAGAAGCCATCATAGCCAAAACAATTGATGAAGGTCCAACCATAGGAACTACTCTAATTCCTTTTTCGTGCGCCAACTTTACAACATCAGCGCCAGGATCTGCAATAGCAGGTACTCCAGCCTCAGAAAGCAATCCCACTGAAATGCCTTGCTCACAAACATCTAAATAAGTTTGCACTTCAACCTCTTCTACATATTTATCTAGTTTGTATAAAACCAAAGAAGGTTGCGACTTTTTAGGTGTAATTTTTTTTATAAATCTTCGTGCTGTTTTTTCATTCTCAACAACAAAATGATTTAACTCTTCAATGATTTTTTTTACTGAATACGGAAGCACTTCTAAAGGTTCATTATCACCTAAAGTTGTAGGAATTAAATATAATTTACCTTTTTGATTATTCATTTGAATTAATTTTTTTTGAAATCACATCGCAAGCTTCATCCAACATATTGTAAACATTCTTAAACCCAAATTCACCTCCGTAATATGGATCTGGAACATCTAAATCTTCACCAGGAAAAACTTCATTTAAAATTAAGCTAACTTTTGCTTTATCCTCTTCATTTCGAGCCAACTCAATAACATCTCTATAATTTGATTGATCCATCACATAAATCAAATCGAAATTATCAAAATCTTTCACTATAAATTTTCGAGCTTGTTGATTTGTAATATCAATTCCATGTACCGAAGCTACTGAAATAGATCTTTTATCAGGTTTTGCACCTATATGATACCCACCTGTACCAGCTGAATCAATAAAAGTTTTGTGAGAAAAAACTTTAGATCTTAAAATACCTTCAGCTAATGGCGATCGGCAAATGTTCCCCAAGCAAACCATTAATACTTTAGTCATTGTAATTAAAATGTAAGTTTTTTAGTAATATCGTCTACGTATTTTCTAAACTGCTTATCAGTCTCCGTTAAATTATCAACTGTTTTACAAGCATGCAGTACCGTTGCGTGATCTCTTTTTCCAATTTGAGAACCAATACTTGCCAATGAAGCTTTGGTCATTCTTTTAGCAAAGTACATTGCCAACTGACGCGCTTGAACAATATGACGTTTACGCGTTTTAGATTGTAAAGTTGCTACATCTAATTCAAAATAGTTAGAAACAATTTTTTGAATGTAATCTATAGAAACTTCTCTTTTGGTGTTTTTTACAAATTTATCTACAATTTGTCTGGTTAAAGATAAGGTAAACTCTTTTCTATTGAATGAAGCTTGTGCAATCATTGAGATTAAAACACCTTCTAACTCTCTAACGTTCGATTTAATATGTTTTGCAATATATTCTACAATTTCATCTGGCATTTCTACACCATCTCTGTACAATTTATTTTGCAAGATAGAAACTCGTGTTTCATAGTCAGGTGCTTGTAACTCAGCAGACAATCCCCACTTAAATCTTGAAAGCAATCGTTGTTCAATATCCTGCATATCAACAGGAGCTTTATCTGAAGTTAAAATAACCTGCTTCCCATTTTGGTGCAAGTGATTAAAAATATGGAAAAATACATCTTGAGTTCCTGTCTTACCAGATAAGAATTGAACATCATCAATAATTAACACATCAATCATTTGATAAAAATGAATAAAATCATTTCTAGTATTTCCTTTTACAGAATCAATGTATTGTTGTGTAAACTTTTCAGAAGAAATATATAAAACTGTTTTGTCTGGATACTTATCTTTAATTTCAACCCCTATCGCATGCGCAATGTGTGTTTTACCTAAACCAACACCTCCATAAATTAACAATGGATTAAACGATGTTCCTCCAGGCTTATTAGCCACTGCCAAACCAGCAGAACGCCCTAACCTATTTGAGTCACCTTCAACAAAACTTGCGAAATTATAATTAGGGTTTAATTGAGATTCAACTTTAACTTTCTGAATCCCAGGAATGATAAACGGATTTTTTAACTCTCGTTTATTCAAATCTAAGGGAGCGTTTACTCCTTGACTAGAATGAATTGGGTTTCTATTAGAACTTGGAATTTTCACAGTATGCGGATTGCTACTACTGTAATTATTTTCCATTCTCACATCATAAATCAACTTTGCATCAGCACCCAATTGTTTTACCAAAGCAACTCTTAATAACTTAATGTAATGCTCTTCTAACCATTCATAAAAAAACTTACTTGGCACCTGAATTGTTAAAGCTTCACCAGATAATTTTATAGGCTTAATAGGTTCAAACCATGTTTTGTACGCTTGTTGCTTGATATTATCCTCTATAAAAGATAAACACTCACCCCAAACTGATGATGCAGTTTTCGTCATTGGTACTAAAAAAGTATTAAAAAGTTAATAATTAATTGATTACATTAGAGCAATTCTTGTCATTCTTTGGCTGTACAAAAATGTGAATATTTTTCATCATAAAAAAATAAAATATCTATTGATTATTAATTTTTTTTTGCGTAAATAACACTTCATAAATATACAAAATGATATCAGATAAAATACAATTTAGAGTGAGATATGGTGAAACCGACCAAATGAGTTATGCTTATCACGGAAATTATGCGGCCTATTTTGAAATGGGAAGAACTGAATGGCTAAGAAAACTAGGGGTTTCGTACAGAAGTATGGAAGAAAATGGCATTATGTTACCTGTAATTAATCTAAATACAAATTACTTAAAACCTGCAAAATATGATGATATTTTAACCCTCAAAACTACTTTAGCAAAAAAACCAACAGCAAGAATAGAATTTGAGTTTGAAATTCACAATGAAAATAACGAATTGTTAACAACTGCAACTGCAACTTTGGTGTTTGTAAACATGAAAACGAACCGACCAACTCGTATTCCAGAAGACTTGTTAAATAAAATAAACTTTAAGAAGTAACTTTTTTAATTTTTAAACAGCGTAAGTCTAAAAACAATTGATGGATTTTTGCTGCATTTTTTTTTCGAACAGCAATTAAAAAATCACAATTGAGTTCCATTTTTTGATCTAATAGAATTAAGGACTGCTCTTTTACAATTCGCATTACCTTATTCATGTGTTGGTATTCAAAAATTATTTGAAAATAAACATCAATTGTTTTTTCGACAACTATAACTTCCTCTAAAATTAATTTAGTAGATGTTTTGTACGCGTTAATTAAACCACCAACACCTAGTTTAGTTCCCCCAAAATAACGTACAACAACCACTAAAACGTTTGTTAAATCAAAAGATAAAATTTGCCCGTAAATTGGTTGACCTGCAGAATTACTAGGTTCTCCATCATCATTTGCACGATAACGCATATCTTCTACTCCAATTCTATAAGCATAACACCAATGCCTTGCAGTATGGTGTTTTTTCTTCAATGCATCAATATGTAATTTTACTTCTTCTTCAGAAGTAACTGGGAATACATACCCAATAAATTTGCTTCCTTTATCTTTAAAAAGAGCGTCTCCACCAGCAATATCAATTGTTTTGTATGTATCTTTTTCTAAATCCATAAATAAATATTAAATAGAAGAACTAATAATTCTTATAAATGGACAACGTATCATTCGAAATTTCTTTAATTTCAAATGGTGCTTTTTTTAATTCAGGTGCTTTCAACCCTTTTTCAAATAAAACATCTCCAACAAAAACAACAGCCTCATCCCATAAATCTGCATCCATAAAACCTTGTAAAGTTTGCTTCCCTCCTTCAATAATTATGGATTGAATTTCATACTTATATAAAACATCACAAATTTGTTGAAGTACATTTTCTTTGAAGTTAATCTGTTCAAAAACTACATTTTCATAAGAATTTATGACCTGTTTTACTTCTGAAAAAACAATTGTTTTGGTAGTTCCATTCAACAAATTATAATTCGATGGAATTTTAGCTGTTCTATCAATAACTACGCGAATTGGATTATTTCCACCCCAACTTCTAACTGTTAAACTTGGATTGTCATTTAAAGCGGTATTGGTTCCAACTAAAATTGCTTGTTCTTCAGCACGCATTTTATGCACTAATTGCTGAGAATAGGTATTTGAAATCCAGTTTGGAGAAACAGCATCTGTTTCATTTCTTAATTTATCAATAAAACCATCTTTTGTTTCAGCCCATTTCAACACAATAAAAGGACGCTTTTTAGCATGAAACGTAAAAAAGCGTTTATTTAGTTGATAACATTCGTTTTCTAAAACACCCACAAAAACATCACAACCGTTTTCTATCAAATATTTCACTCCTTTTCCACTAACTTTACTGTTTGAATCTACAATTCCTACAACAACATTTTTAATCCCCATTTCAACAATTAAATGAGCGCAAGGAGGTGTTTTTCCAAAATGAGAACAAGGCTCTAAACTCACATAAATAGTCGCATTTTTTAACAACGATCTATCTTCAACCGCATTTATAGCATTTACTTCAGCATGAGGCTCACCCGCTTTTTTATGCCAACCTTCACCTATAATAGTATCATTTAAAACCACAACACTACCAACCATAGGATTTGGATAGGTGGTGCCAATTCCATTTTTAGCAAGTTGAATGCAACGTTTTATGTATTTTTCATGTAAATTCACAGCGCAAAAATAGCATTTTAAAATGACTCTCAACAACTTTACAATACGAGAAATTGAACCAAAAGACAACCCTAAAATTGCCAAAGCTATTCGGGAAGTTTTAATTGAGTTTGGCGTACCAAAAGTTGGCACTGCTTATGCCGATACTATTTTAGATACGTTATCTGAAGCTTACACCGTTCAAAATTCGATTTATTTTGTGGTTGAAAAAAATGGAGAGATTTATGGCGGTGCAGGAATTAAACAATTAGACAATTACGATGGAAATATTTGTGAACTTCAAAAAATGTATTTTAAATCTGAAGCTAGAGGAATGGGTTTGGGAAGTAAAATGATGGATAGTTGCCTGCAAAAAGCAATTGAATTTGGTTTTGAAAAATGCTATTTAGAAACACTTCCTTATATGGAAGAAGCTAGAAAATTATACCGAAAAGCTGGATTTAAAGATTTAGACGCTCCAATGGGAGATACTGGTCATTATTCTTGTAATTTATGGATGCTTAAAAATTTATAATGGAACTAATAGCTTTTAAAAAACACTTTTTTTCAGCGTTGTCTGAAATATATCCTGAAACAGAAATTCAATCGTTTTTCAATATTTTAATTGAATTTAAACTTCATTTAAAAAGAATAGACGCTGCCTTACAGCCTTCTTTTGAAATTGAAACAACAGCTTTAGATTTTCTTAAAAAAGCAACTTCAGATTTAAAAAGCCAAATTCCTATACAATATATAATAGGTGAAACGGAATTTTACGGACTTCCTTTTTATGTAAATAAAAACGTATTAATTCCAAGACCTGAAACTGAAGAATTGGTAGCTTGGATTATCAACGACAGGAAAGCTGAAGACTCAAAAAATTCAATCAAAATTTTAGACATTGGAACAGGAAGTGGCTGCATTCCAATTTCATTGGCCAAAAATATTCCTAATGCAGAAGTTTCTTCCATTGACATTTCTTCCGAAGCCATAAAAACTGCTGAAAAAAATGCAACTTTAAACAACGTTGATATTCAATTTATGGAAGCTGATATTTTAAACACCTCCAATCTTCCATACATAGTTGATGTAATTGTAAGCAATCCTCCTTATGTCCGCGAGATAGAAAAACAAGAAATGCAAAAAAACGTTTTAGAATATGAACCACAATTAGCATTGTTTGTAGAAGATGAAAATCCGCTTTTATTTTATGATAAAATTGCTGATTTAGCAAAAAATTATTTATCAAAAAATGGGCAATTGTATTTTGAAATCAATCAATATTTAGGAAAAGAAACTGTTGAACTCTTAAAAACTAAAGGATTTACAACTATTGAACTGAAAAAAGATCTTTTTGGAGTAGACCGAATGATAAAAGCATCTTTTAATAACTCGTAATTCTTTGTCGTTTTTGAAGTTATTTCTCTAACCATACTTAATTCTAAAACAAGTACCTTTGCCAAATGGTAAAAAACATAAAAAATCAGGAGGCAATTCTTAACAAATTAGGTATTGAAAAGCTGAATCAAATGCAAGAAGATGCTTTTGAAGCAATTTCAACGAATTCAGAAATTATTTTATTATCGCCTACCGGAACCGGAAAAACATTAGCGTTTTTATTACCAATCATTGAAAATTTAAATCCCGCTCTAAAAAACATACAAGTTTTAATTTTAACACCCTCCAGAGAACTTGCCATTCAAATTGAACAAGTAATTAGAGAAATGGGCAGCGGCTACAAAGCAAATGCCGTTTACGGCGGAAGATCTGGTTCAAAAGATAAAGTAGAATTAAAACATCCACCAGCAATTTTAATTGGAACACCCGGAAGAATTGCAGATCATATTGAACGAGAAACTTTTGAAATACACGATATTAAAACATTGGTGCTTGATGAATTTGATAAATCACTAGAAATTGGTTTTGAAGAGGATATGAAGTTTATAGTACAAGAATTAACTTCGACACAAAAAAAAGTATTAACCTCTGCCACGCAAAAAGTAAAGATTCCGGATTTTATGGCAATTAAAAGTCCGAAAAGGTTAAATTACCTAAGTAACAAATCAACTAATTTAAAACTTGCCGTTTTAGAAACTGAAAACCAAAACAAATTACAAGCTTTAGAAAAACTACTAGGCAATATTGGTCAAGGCTGCGGAATCATATTTTGCAATTTAAAAGCTAGCATTGAAGTTATAAGTGATTTTTTATACAAAAAAGGGATAAATCACGGCACTTTTTCGGGTGATTTAGAACAACTTGATAGAGAAAGATCGCTATTGAAATTTAGAAACGGCACTAGTAAAATTTTAGTTGCTACAGATTTAGCGGCAAGAGGTATTGATATTCCAGAAATGGATTTTATTATTCATTATGAATTACCTTCAAGACCTGATGAATTTATTCATAGAAACGGAAGAACCGCCCGTATGAACAGCAACGGAACAGCTTATATTTTAAAATGGGAACAAGAAGAATTACCAGTTTTTATTAAAGACGTCGAAGAAATTAGTATTGAAAAAACTAAAAAATTAGCAAACAGCAACTGGAAAACCTTATATATTTCTGGCGGAAGAAAAGACAAAATTTCAAAAGGAGATATTGCTGGTTTATTTTTTAAACAAGGAAATCTAAAAAAAGATGCACTTGGCATTATTGAAGTAAAACAAGATTGTTCTTATGTTGCTGTATCAACCTCAAACGTAAAAGATTTAGTTGAGCAACTAAACAACAGCAGACTAAAAAAGAGAAAAGTTAGAATTAGTATTTTAAATTAATTATACTTTTTAAACTCAAAAAAGTAACTTTGCACTATGCGAATTGACATTATAACAGTTTCACCAGAATTAATTAAAAGTCCGTTTGAATATTCAATTATTAAACGCGCTATAGATAAAGAATTGGTTGAAGTTCATTTTCACGATTTAAGAACCTATGCGTTAAATAGCTACGGAAAAATTGATGATTATCAGTTTGGCGGTGGTGCAGGAATGGTTTTAATGATAGAACCTATTGATAATTGTATTTCAAAATTAAAAGCAGAGCGCGATTATGATGAAATTATTTACATGACTCCTGATGCTCCAACGTTAAATCAGCAAACAGCAAACACTCTTTCATTAAATGAAAACATGATTATTTTATGCGGACATTATAAAGGTGTAGACCAACGCGTACGCGATTTATTTATCACCAAAGAAATTTCAATAGGCGATTTTGTACTAAGCGGCGGCGAATTAGGTGCTGCTGTTTTATGCGATACCATTATACGGTTAATTCCAGGTGTTTTAGGTGATGAAACTTCGGCCCTTACAGACTCTTTTCAAGACAATTTATTGTCGCCACCGGTTTACACAAGACCTTCTGAATATAAAGAACTTAAGGTTCCTGAAGTGCTACTTTCTGGCAATTTTCCAAAGATAGAAGAATGGAGAAGCGATAAAGCTTACGAGCATACAAAAAAAATTAGACCTGATTTGTTGGAAGACTAATATTTTTCATTAAATTTGCACACTCAAAATTAACCTCTGACGAAAATCGTGAATGTTAGTTTTAGAAAAACCATTAAAAAATTAACAATGGAAGCTTTAGTAAAATTTATACAAGACGAATTTGTAACTAAAAAAGAATTTCCTCAATTTCAAGCAGGAGATACTATTACAGTTTATTACGAAATTAAAGAGGGAGAAAAAACTAGAACACAGTTTTTTAGAGGTGTAGTTATTCAAAGAAGAGGAACTGGATCATCTGAAACATTTACAATCAGAAAAATGTCTGGTACTGTAGGTGTAGAACGTATTTTCCCTGTAAACTTACCTGCAATTCAAAAAATTGAAGTTAACAAACAAGGTAGAGTACGTAGAGCACGTATTTTCTATTTTAGAGGTTTAACTGGTAAAAAAGCAAGAATTCAAGAAAGAAGACGCTAGTCTTAATTTCAAAAATCTTACAAAGCCCGTATTGAATATTCAATACGGGCTTTTTTATTGTTAACAATTGTTCATAACACTAGTTCATATCCTGTTGATATTAACATAGTTATAAATTTGTTTCTGTTAAATATTGGTTGTTAATTTACATTAGAATTAAACGATGAAAAATAAAGCAATGCATTTTAATGCAACTTTTCGGAGTCAGCAATAAAAATTCAAAGTTCAATTCAAAATGTTCTTGAACATCGTTTTTATAACCACACTTTTAGAGCGTAATGTAGCCAAGTATTTAGCATGAATAATGGAAACAGGTTTTAAAAACAACATTTTTAAAATAATGTTCTAAGGCAAGTAATTTTTAATTACAACAAAGTTTTAGGCAGTGTTTTAAAAGAAGTAACTAATTTAATAAGATGTTGGGTTTGTAAGAACTAACAAGTTGAAGTGAGATTGTTTGTTACTTGGCTAATAGTTGAAAAACGAAAGCAAAGCAATTAAATAAAACGAACAGAAAACTTATTAAATAAAGTGTTTCAGCAAAAAGCCATGATAATGAGAAATCAATATGATGGCTTTTGTTTTATATATTATTATTTCCTCATTTTTCCATATTTATTTTTATGTTATTATTATTACATTGCCTTATTTATAACGTTTTCGCAATGTGTATTTTGCTAAAATATAGTACATTTGCTTTACTTTAAGCTAAAATAAAAATATGAATATTTTTATCAGTTCGTTAAAATATTTGTAAAAAAACACCTAAAATATTATGAGTATAGTACCAAAGATTGTTTACACTAAAACAGATGAAGCTCCTGCGCTAGCTACTTATTCTTTTTTACCAATAATTAAAGCTTTTACAGCTCCTGCTAAAATTAATGTAGAATCTAAAGACATTTCATTAGCTGCTAGAATATTAGCCATTTTTCCAGAATATTTATCAAATGATCAAAAAATACCTGATAATTTAAGCGAGCTAGGCGAATTAGCTAAAAACCCAGAAGCAAACATTATTAAGTTACCAAATATCTCAGCATCTGTTCCACAGTTAAAAGCCGCTATAAAAGAACTTCAAGAACAAGGATTTAAGATTCCTAATTATCCTGAAGAAGCTAATACCCCTGAAGAAAAAGACATTCAAAAAAGATATAATTCTGTAAAAGGTTCTGCTGTTAATCCTGTGTTAAGGGAAGGTAATTCAGACAGAAGAGCTCCAAAAGCAGTGAAAAATTTCGCAAGAAACAATCCGCATTCAATGGGCGCCTGGTCTTCAGACTCTCTAACTCATGTAGCCACTATGAGCGAAAATGATTTTAGAGCAAATGAAAAATCTTTGACACTTTCAGAAGCAACTAATGTTAAAATTGAGTTTACAGATAATGAAGGAAACACAAGTGTTTTAAAAGACAGTTTCCCGCTTCTTGCAGGAGAAATTATTGACGCTTCTGTAATGAGTAAGAAAGCGTTATTAGCATTTTTAAGCGAACAAATTAAAGATGCAAAAGAAAATAATGTGTTGTTTTCTTTACATATGAAAGCTACCATGATGAAAGTTTCAGACCCAATTATTTTTGGACACGCTGTTACCACTTTCTTTAAACCTGTTTTTGAAAAACACCAAGCTGTTTTAGAAGAACTTGGCGTTGAAGAAAATAATGGTTTCGGAGATTTAATTTCTAAAATTCAAGCGCTGCCTGAAGCAAAACGCATAGAGATTGAAGACGATATTGATGCTTGTTATAATAATGGTCCGGCATTGGCTATGGTAAATTCAGACAAAGGAATTACCAATTTGCATGTACCAAGTGATGTTATTATTGATGCTTCTATGCCAGCAATGATTCGTACTTCTGGGCAAATGTGGAATGCAAAAGGTGAACAACAAGATACAAAAGCCGTTATACCTGATAGTAGTTACGCTCCTATTTATGAAGCTACTATTAATTTCTGTAAGCAAAATGGCGCTTTTGACCCAACAACAATGGGAACTGTTCCTAATGTTGGATTAATGGCTCAGAAAGCTGAAGAGTATGGATCACACGACAAAACATTTGAAATTAAAGGAAATGGCGTTGTTCGTGTAGTTGATGCTTCTGGTAAAACTTTAATTGAACACAATGTTGAAGATGGAGACATTTGGAGAATGTGTCAGGTTAAAGATGCTCCTATTCAAGACTGGATTAAATTAGCTGTTAAAAGAGCTACTGCAACTAATACACCTGCTGTTTTTTGGCTTGATGAAACAAGAGCACACGATATTGAATTAATTAAGAAAGTAGATAAATATTTATCTAACTACGATACTTCTTTACTAGAAATTCATATTTTATCACCGTATTACGCAACACTTTTTACTTTAGATAGAATAAAAGAAGGTTTAGATACAATTTCAGTAACAGGAAATGTATTACGTGATTTCTTAACCGATTTATTTCCTATTTTAGAAGTTGGTACAAGTGCAAAAATGCTTTCTATTGTACCATTAATGAATGGCGGTGGATTATTTGAAACTGGTGCAGGAGGATCTGCTCCAAAACACGTACAACAATTTGTAAAAGAAGGACACTTGCGTTGGGATTCTTTAGGAGAATTTTTAGCCTTAACAGTTTCATTAGAACATTTAGGTGAAAATTTAAAAAATTCTAAAGCTTTAATTTTAGCGGAGACTTTAGACTTGGCAACCGATAAGTTTTTAGAAAACAAAAAATCTCCATCAAGAAAAGTCTATGAGTTAGATAATAGAGGAAGTCATTTCTATTTAGCTTTATATTGGGCTGAAGCACTTGCGAATCAAAGTAAAGATGCCGATTTAAAGAACCTCTTCACTAAAATTTATAAAGAACTTTTTGCTTCAAAATCAAAAATATTATTAGAACTAAACAGTGCACAAGGAGACGAGATTGATTTAAAAGGTTACTATTTACCTAATGATGAATTGGCTAATAAAGCAATGAGACCTAGTGAAACATTTAATAAAATTATTGCATCAATTCCTGCAGAAAGCGTTTTAATGTAATCTAAAATGTTTTTTTAAATATAAAAGCGAGCTGTTATGCTCGCTTTTTTTTATTTTTGAAAAATGAGTTTTACAAAAACAACCGAACAACCTTCAAAGTATAATCATTTAGAAAAAATGACCGTACAAGAACTTCTTACAAATATAAATGCAGAAGATACATCTGTACCATTGGCTGTTGAAAAAACAATACCACAAATTGAAAAGTTAGTGAATGAAATAGTTTCCAGAATGAAAAATGGTGGACGCTTATTTTATGTTGGAGCCGGCACAAGTGGAAGACTGGGAATTGTAGACGCATCGGAATGCCCTCCTACTTTTGGTGTTTCACATGATGTAGTTATAGGTATTATCGCAGGTGGAGATGTAGCCATAAGAAAAGCTGTTGAATTTGCTGAAGATGCTACAACGCAATGTTGGGAAGATTTAAAAGCGTATTCAATTAACAAAAATGATACAGTAATTGGTATCGCTGCATCTGGCACTACGCCTTATGTAATTGCTGGTTTAGAGATGTGTAATAAATATCAAATTTTAACTGGCTGTATCACTTGCAATGAAGGAAGTCCACTGGGTAAAACTGCTACACATCCTATTGAAGTAATTGTTGGACCTGAATTTGTAACAGGTAGTTCAAGAATGAAAGCAGGAACCGCTCAAAAACTTGTTTTAAATATGATTTCAACAAGTGTGATGATTCAACTAGGAAAAATAAAAGGCAATAGAATGGTTGATATGCAATTATCAAACAATAAATTGGTTGACCGTGGAACTAAAATGCTGATGGACGAATTAAATATTTCAGAAGCAAAAGCGGAAAAACTACTTTTGAAGCATAACAATGTAAGAGCTGCAATAAATAACTTTAATAATGGCAACCAATAGAAAAGAATTAGGAAGAGGCTTAAAGTACGAACTAGGAGCATTACCACTTTTAATTATTGCTCCTATATTAATAACTATGGGCTTTAAAGCTATTAAACAGCAAAACAATTATATTTGGCTAATTGTTGGAATTCTACTAGCAATAAGTGCTATTGTATTAGGTTTTTTAGGGATTAAAATTATATTAAATGCTTTTTTTGAAAAAGATTAATGGGCGCTTTTAAATTTAACAAATGGGAATATTGGCCAAGCTATCTATTTTATGTACCTAACATACCCTACGCAATTTATTTAGCTTTAAGAGCTAAAAACTTTGTATTTTTTTCAGCAACAAATCCTGCGATTAAACATTCAGGAAATGGTAGTGAATCTAAGTTTTCAACCATCCAATTAATTCCAGAAGCTTTTAAACCTGTATCTATTTTTATAAAAACCAAAGATAAAATCTCAAACACACTACTTCAAGTTGCAAAAAACAATCTAAAATACCCTGTAATTATAAAACCAGATATTGGTTTTAGAGGTTTGTTAGTTAAAAAAATAAATTCAGAAAATGAATTGATTTCCTACCTTGAAAAACATCACGAGCTAGATTTAATAATTCAAGAATTTATAGATTTCAAAAATGAATGTGGTATTTTTTATCATAGAATTCCTTCAGAAAAAAAAGGAAAAATAACATCGATAACACTTAAAAGATATTTAACTATAAAGGGCGATGGAAAATCCTCTTTAAAAGAGTTAATTAAAAATGATAAGCGAGCAAAATTATACATTTCACTTTTAACAGAATTACACAAAAACAAGCTTAATACAGTGCTTAAAAAGGATGAAATAAAAACCTTAAACAGTATTGGAAACCATTCTAAAGGAACGCAATTCATCAATGGAAATCATTTAATTTCTTCTGAATTAGAAAATGGAATTGATTCAATTTATAAACAAATACCAAATTGGTTTTATGGAAGACTAGATTTAAAATACAATACTTTTGAAGAACTTGTTCAGCTTAAAAATTTTAAAATAATTGAAATAAACGGTATTATTTCAGAACCAACTCACATTTACGATCCTGAAAAAATTAGTTATTTCAAAGCTTTAAAAGAAATTAGAAAACATTGGAAAATAATGTTTCAAATTGCAAACTTAAATCATACAAAATTCAACATTGAGTACGATAAATTATCTGATTTTACAAATAGTTTAAAACAATTAAAGAGGTATACAAGGAAAATTCAAAAACAAAGCTTGAAACAATAAAAGTTACTTTTTTAATAAACTATTTATTATTTAGGGTTATTTTAGGTGTTGTAGGATTAAAACCAAAGTCCTCGTCAGGTAATTCAATTCCTAATTGTGATATTACATAACCTACGCTAGCAAAATGATGAATTGCGTGGCTATGTGCCTGAATTAAAATGGCTGAAAGTGTATAATTAGCGGTTACAACACCCAAACCTAAATCGTCTGTTACAGTAACCATTGTATTGCATTTTTCAGTATCTAAATAATCTAACTTCTTAACAATCTCATTAAAATAAATAAGACCATCAGCTGTAAAGTTTTCAGCTTTTTGATTTCTTTTTCTATTAATTAAATTAATAGAATTGTTATTTAAGCCATCAAAAACGCAATCAAAAACATCTAATACATGACGCATATGGCTACCTATACT
Organism: Lutibacter agarilyticus; assembly: GCF_900188235.1. Taxonomy (GTDB): domain Bacteria; phylum Bacteroidota; class Bacteroidia; order Flavobacteriales; family Flavobacteriaceae; genus Lutibacter; species Lutibacter agarilyticus. The sequence goes on from NZ_FZNT01000004.1 coordinate 250,153, forward strand.
TGAGTAATAAGGAGCTATTGTAGTATTAGAATAATCTTCATCAGATATATGATTTAGTAAGTTAATTCCTCTTTCTAAATTCTTTTTAATAGCTTCAATCATATTAAATTCTTAAATATTCGTAAATATAAAAATATTTATGGGAACAATCTTACGATTGTTATAATTCCTAAAACAATGAAAACACCACATAAAATAAGGTTTATATTTTTTGCAATAAAAGATACTTTAGTTGAAATAATATTCGCAAAATAAATATAAGTTCCAAACAATAATAACGAACCTACAAATACCCCAAATACAAAAAACAAAATGTAAGGCTGCTCTATTACAATATAACCTTTAGATGCTAAAAATATAGAACTAGCCAAATAAAAAGGAATTGAAAGCATATTTAATGCAGACATCATGAAACCTTTTACAAAAAAATTACCTTTCCCTGATTTTGCCTTGGGGTCAACTTTATTTCTAGAAAGTATATAGAAAAATATTGCTAATGAAAAAAACACAAATACACCTGCTTTCTCTAAAACTGTTATTATTTTGGGGTTACTTACAAAATAATCTGCAAAAAACAAGGAGACTCCTGCTTGAATTAAAATTGTTACTGCTGCGCCTAAAGCAAATTTTTCACTTTCGTTTTTCCCAAAATCAATGCGAACTTTTAAGGCTGTCATGTTTAACATCCCGGGAGATATCATAGCAAGATATGCTATTAATAAACCATATAATACGTGTAAAAAATAATCCATTAAATAAAAATTGAGTAGTTCGTTTAACTTTAAATCTTAGTTGCCATTTTAATTTTTCCTTACAAATTTCAACACTAATTCTTTTAGATCATTTGAAATATTTAGTTTATTCACAACTACTATATATAAAACAATAATAAAACAGCTATTTAAAAGTATATTAATTATTGGGTGAAAATTAAAATTCCAGAAATAAAAAACAACATAAATTAGTGTGATACTTAGTAACACTTTAAGCGTATTTAGCCCAAAAGGTTGTACCTTAATTTTAGCATTTATATACATTATTTTAATAAAACTATACATAAAAACAACTATAAAAGTTGCCAAAGCAGCTCCGTTAATACCTATTAACTGAATGAACCATTTGTTTAAAAAAATAACACTAAGTGCCATTGCAATTGACAAATAAAAATAAATTTTATAGTATTTAGAATTCACTAAAATGGCATTTCCTGTCCCTAAAGATAGTTCAACCAATTTTGTAATTGAAATTATAAAAACAATCCAAATACCGTTTGTAAATTCTGGCTTGTTAATTATTGCATACAAATCGGTGATATTTAAATTAATTAAGAGGAATAAAAGTCCACCTATAATTAATAAGTTTAACGATGTTTTTTTGTATAAATCTTCCACCTCAACCATATTGTTTTCGTTCATTTCTTTGGCTGTAATTGGGGTTGTAATTTGCTGCATAGCTCTTGTCGGTATTGCTATTACACTTGCAATATAAACACCTACAGAATAATAAGCTACTTGCGCTATTTGTTCCATTTGTGGTATCATAAACTTATCTATTTCCAACAAAACACCTGATGCTGAACCAGCAATAATAATATATCCTGAAAAAGATAGAATCTCTTTTAAATTTTGTGGTAACTTAAAAATAAATTTAGGACGGTACACGTAAAAAGCATACAGCTTCATAATTAAAGTTCTAAGTCCGTAAACTATAACAACACCATAAATAAACTCATCGTTAGATAGCCAATTTAAATACACGGCAAACAGTAAAAATGAAGTACAAACACGCGCAAATATTTCTTTTATAAAATTCCCAAAAATAGATTTAAACTGTACTTTGGTCCAAGAATAAAAAACTTCAAAATAACCCATAAAAACCGCAACTATAAAAATTAAATAGGTGTAGTTTTTAATCAATGGGTTTTCAACCGAAAGCCAATTTGCAATACTATTATAAAAATAAGTTCCTATAAAAGCTAAAGGAATAATTACAAATAGTGGTAATAAAAGTGTACTTACTAAAAAACTATCTTGTTCTTTAAGTGTTTTGTATGAAGAATAAAACTTTATAATTGTATGCTGCATTCCAAATACCAATAAAGGCATTAAAATATTAGCAGTAGATAACAAAAATGTGATTAGGCCAAAATAATCTTCTTCTAAAAAATGAGTATATAAAAACAACACATTTAAACCACCAATGGCAAAACCTAAAAATAAAATTAAGGTATTAATAAATGATTGTTTTATAACAATTCCCATTATACGATTTCTATAATTTCTTTATAAATTTTTTCTCCTACATGTTCGCCAAATAAATTCATTTCAAAATTTGTTACTGTCTGTTGAAATTCATTATAAGCAGAAATAATCGTATTTTTATGAGCTCCTGCAATTTTTGCGAATCCATTTGAAACTAGCTCTACCCACTCTGTTTCTTCACGTGCAACTATACAATGCTTTTTATTAAAAAACGCTTCTTTTTGTAATCCGCCACTATCAGTAACCACCAAATTACAATGTTGTAATAATTCTAACATATCAAAATAACCAATCGGGTCAATTATTTCAACCGCGAAGTTTAAATGCTGTTTTTCTAAAATTGATTTTGTACGTGGATGCAGTGGTACAATTACTCTTTTATCTTTGTTTATATGGGCTAATGCCTCAAAAATTGCTTTTAAATTCTCAATGTCATCAGTATTTTCTTGCCTATGAATCGTTGCCAATACAAATTTGTTATGTTGAAGATTTAAGGTTGAAATAATATCTGATTTTTCAGAAGAAGTTTCACTATAAAAAGCAACAGCATCTTTCATAATATCGCCACTTTTTACCACTTTTGAAGGCATTGTTAAAAAACCTTCTTTCGTTAAATTTTCAACAGCTGTATCTGTAGGGCAAATTAAAAGATCGGAAATTCTATCGGTTAAAATTCTATTGATTTCTTCAGGCATTTTCATATTAAATGAACGTAAACCAGCTTCAATATGAACCACCTTAATATCCAATTTTTTGGCTGCTAACGCACCAGCCAACGTTGAATTTGTATCTCCATAAACCACCACAACATCTGGTTTTTCAATCAATAAAACCTCCTCTATTTTCTGTAACATTTGTCCAGTCATTGCACCATGATTCAACCCGTTAATTGCTAAATTATAAGTAGGCTTTGGAATGTTCATTTCCTCAAAAAATATGTCGCTCATATTGGCGTCGTAATGCTGACCTGTGTGTACAATTACTTCTTTAATAGCTTTGTATTTTAAAATAACTCTACTTAAAACTGCAGCTTTTACAAACTGTGGTCTTGCACCTAATATGGTAACTATTTTTTTCATTTGGTAAGATCAATTATTAGTTCAGCAACTTTCTTCGTTAATTCTTTTCTGTGGAATTGTTCTATATTTTTTGACTGAATACTCAAATCGCCTTTTTTATAGTTTACATACAAATCGAGTATACTATTTTTCAATTGTATTTTATCTTCAAAATTCACGGTTGTACCAGCCTGTGTATTTTTTAATATTTCAGCTAAATCTCCATCACTTGGCGCAATAGCTAATATAGGGCGTTTTGCCATTAAATATTCAAATATTTTACCTGTAATTATTCCTTTTGCACTAGGCACATTATTTACCACCAATACTAAAACTTGCGATTTTTGTTGAAATTCCAATACTTCTTTATGCGAAACGTAATCAATAATTTCTACATTATTTGATAACTGATTTGTTTCAATATCCTTTAAAATAGACACATCAATTTTACCAATTAGTTTTAATTGAAAATCGTTTTTGAAACTTTCATTTTCCGAACAAAGTTCTGAAAACACCTCCCATAACATTTTTGGGTTTCTATCGGCATTCATTAAGCCTATATGGGTACACGTAAACTTATCATCAAGCTTTGTATTTACTTCCTTTATTTCGCCATCAAAGCCATTAGTTATCGTAAGAATATTCGAATTAAAATGGTCATAATTCTTTTTCATGGTGTTACCAACCACTAAAACAGCATCTGCATTTTTCAATACTTTTTCTTCTAAAAAATGATGTTTTTTTATCGCTTTTTTTGAAAGTGGTAGCTGATGAAAATAATCAATTTCTGTCCAAGGATCTCTAAAATCTGCAATCCATTTCACAGGTAACCGCTGTATTAACGCTAAGCCAATTAAATGTAAACTATGCGGCGGACCAGTGGTTATTACACAATCTATATTGGATTCTTCAAGATACTTTTTCAAATATTTCACCGATGGTTTCACCCAAAATTTACGCGCATCAGGAATAAAATAATTTGCACGAATATAGTGTAATACTTTGCCTATAAAAGTAGGATTTGGATTTAAAAAACCAGCACTTTCGGTTTTCTTCTTTCCAAATAATGACAACAAATTGTTAGGCTCCCAAATTGGCTGTTTTATAACTTTTATGCCTTTCGGAATTTCATTTTCTAATGAAGTATCTAGTATTGGGTAACTCGGATTTTCAACCGTATAAACTACAGGTTCTATACCAAAAGCTCTAAAGTACTTTACAAACTTTAACCAACGCTGCACCCCAGAACCTCCTGCAGGTGGCCAATAATAAGTTATAATGAGTACTTTTTTCATGCTGTTTAATTATGATATAAAGCTATTAATTTTTCTGAAGCTAATTCCCAACAAAATTCATTTTCAATAAATGACTTTCCATTTTCTCCTAATTCTTTTTGTAAGGTAGAATTGTTGTATAACTCTAAAACTTTCGAACTAAAATCAGTCGTATTTTCAGCTTCGTGAACCAAACCGGCTACTGCTTTTTCAACAATATTTTGCTGTGAAACGGCATTACTCACTATCAATGGCTTTGCAAAACTCATATATTGAAATATTTTATTTGCGTACGTAGTGTCGTGGTGTAAATTCCTTTTTAAAGGCGAAATACAAATAGCACTTGCTTTTATATAAGAGGGAAATAATGTTTCATTTTTCCAACCTTCAAAATCTACATACGCTTCAATCCCCAAATTTTTAACTTGATTTTTTAAAATAGTATCAGAAGTATTACTACCAACAATCACCAATTTAATAGAAGGAATGTTATTTTTTAAGGTTGAAATACTTTCTATCGCCGTTTGTAAACCTCTTCTTAAACCAGTATCACCAACATACAACAACACAAAACTAGACTGGTATTTCTCTATAATTTCAGGTTGAAAAACCGCTTTTTCAAAATAGGATTTATGTACCGTATTTGGCACAACAACAATATTTTTTGAAGGCTTCCCTACTCTATGTACAAGCTCCTGTTTTGCTTCTTCAGTAACAACCACAACGTTAGTTGCCTTTTTTACAAACTCTTCTTCTTTATGTTTCCACTTTTTTGAAGAGATTAAAAACTTCCCAGGAAATTGTTGTAAATGAGGATAAAACTTCATGATTTCTGGTCGGTTTTCGTGTAAATCAAGCGTTGTTTTTAATTTCAACTTTTTGTTTGCCTTAAAAACAGCTTCAGCAATTTGAATGTCGTGTATATGAATAATATCAATTTCATTGAACTCTAAAAAGTGCTCGATTTTTTTTGACATTACTGCAGAATAAAAAGGAAATGTATAAACTAAAGCCGATAATTTATATAGTAATTTAGAAGACATATACCGTTTAACCTGGATGCCTTTTACAACCTCATTCTCTTTTTCTTCTTCGTATTTTAAGCAAAATAGGAAAACTTCGTGCCCTTTTTCAATTAATGATATAGCCTCATTCTCCACTCTGGGATCAGGTGGAAACGTCTTGTCTAAAATCATTCCTATGCGCATAGCAATTATTTTTCTGCGTAAATAGCGTAATAACGTGGTGTAAATTTTCGTAAAATTGGTCGTATTCCAATTTTATTGATGGGGCTTGTCCACTTTTGTTTGTTCTTAATCGTCCAACCTGCTTTTTCAACCAACCAATCAAACTGCCAATCTTCAAACTCATGATAATGTCTGTCGCGCATATCAGTTTTACTTCTATAAGCCGAAGCAAACCATAAATTAAGCGGAATTGTAGCTATTAATTTGGGCGCTTCAATTTCTTTTAACACTTGATAAGGCGCTAATAAATGCTCAAAAATTTCAAAAGCAGTAACAGCATCTACTTTGTGTTTTTTTACAATTTCTGGAACTTCATCTAAATCTTCACCCGAGGTGTTGTAAACGGTATACCCATTTTGCTCCATAATTTCTGAAAATGGATTCCGAACACCTAAATCTAAAATTGTAGCTGGCGCCGGCAAAACATTTTGTAAAAATTCTAAGGTATGCTGATATCTTTTTTTTGGTACTATATTATACATGAATACAATAGGTGAATTAGTTGTTGAATTCTTAATTAAGTTGAATTAATTCCAACTAAAATTATTATAACTATTTAATTTTAAGAAATTTACTTATCCTTCTTTTTTCTTTGAACCACAAACCAACCTACAGGAATCAGCAGTAACAAAAAGTATGAAACCAATGTTATGGTGTTTCCTTGTTGAATTACAGTAGGTTCAAATTTAAACTCAATAGTGTGTTTTCCTTTAGGAACTTCCATTCCTCTTAACACATAATTTACGTTGTAATGAGGAGTTAATTTTCCATCAACATAAGCATTCCAACCATTTTTGTAATAAATATCTGAAAACACTACAAACTGATCTTCCTTTGCAGAAAATTCATACTTCAACATATTTGCTTTATACAATACCAACTGAATAGTTGCTAAAGAATCAACCTTATATGCTGTTTTAAAATCGCTTGAAACCGTATTCGCATTGATAACTGCCGTTGTTTTTGTAGCTAAATTATTTAAGGCTGTAATTTCTTCATTTGCAGAATCTACAACATTAATTTCGGCAACAAACCAAGCGTTTCCGTTGGCTTTATCATTTACACTTAAACTATTTTTTCCAGATTCATCTGGCGTTATTAAATATTTTGTATTCAACATATTAAACACTTCCATATTTCCTTTTGCCAATTGAAAATCGTATAACTCTTGATAACGACGTGGTTTTGCGGCGTGATATCCACCAATCGAATTATGAAAATAAGAAGTAGAACCATCTGCCATTATATTTTTAGACAAATTAGCGACTCTGTAGTAACTCTTATCTTTTAAAATTTCTTTATCAATAGCAGTTGCACTAAATGGTTTATCAACCTTTCTTGCTGAAGTGAAATAATCGTTATTTACGTACCGTTGACCCACATTAACCAAATCAAACAACACAATAGCTCCAAAAGAAATGATTAAAACTAAACGCTTTATTTTTTCATTTAAATACACATAAATAATCGCTGCAAAAAGTGAAACAATAATTAATGAACGTAAACTATCTCCAAAAAACAAGCTTTGTCTATCAGCAACAACAGCATCTAAATAACCCGAAATTTGTTCGTCAATTTGCAAATCCATTGCTGTTTCAAATGAAAATAACCCTGTTCCTGCAACAGTGAAAATTAAAGCCAAACCACCTACAATTATGGTTGTCCATTTTAATGCATTTAGTTTTGTTTCTTTAGTTATTTCTGAATTTAAAATTTCTTTCAAACCTAAAATTCCTAATAAAGGAATGGTCAATTCGGCAATTACCTGAATAGAAGAAACCGCTCTAAATTTATTGTACATTGGAACATAATCAATAAAGAAATTGGTTAAAAACTCTAGGTTTTTTCCCCAACTTAATAAAATGGAAAATACGGTAGCCGCAACCAACCAATTTTTCAATTTTCCCTTCACTAAAAACAATGCCAATACAAACAAGAAAATAAATAACGCACCAATATATGCCGGAGCAGCAACAATAGGTTGATCTCCCCAATACATAGATGAAATTTGCATTAAATAATTGGCGTCATTAGCGCTTAAACCTTTACTAACTGAAGTTTGTAAAAAACTGCGCAACTCACTATCTTCAACAACTTCATGACGCGTACCTCCCTTAAAACGAGGAATAAACAAATTAAACGTTTCACTTTTTCCGTAACTATATTCTGTAATATAGTCTTTAGATAAACCATTGGTAGCTTCTTTAGGAGAACCATCAGGATTGATAGTTAACTCACTTTTACTTCGCGTACTGTGTTTTGCATATTCTTGTGTAGCCAACAAACCTGTAGCATTTACACCAATTGCTAAAATTACAGCAACTGTTAAAACAGCTATATTTTTAAAGAACAATGGTAATTCTTTATGTTTAACAGCTTCAATTAATTCTACAATTCCAAAAATAAGCACTAAAAACAACAAGTAATATGTCATTTGAATATGACTCGCCGCTATTTCCAACGCCATTGCCAAAGCTGTTACAATAAAACCGCTTAAATACTTTTTTTGAAACACCAATAAAATTCCGGCTAAAACCAACGGCATATAAGCAATTGCGTGTGCTTTTGCATTGTGGCCAACTCCTAAAATTATAATTAAATAAGTAGATAATCCAAAACCTAGCGCACCAAAAATAGCTAGTTTCCAATCAACTTTTAAAACTAATAGTAGTACAAAAAATCCTAAAAAGTATAAAAACAAATAATTAGCTGGATGCGGTAAAAAACGCAACGCTTTATCTATTTTCTTGATAAAATCATTTGGATAATAAGCACTTACCACATACGATGGCATTCCTCCAAAAGTAGCATTTGTCCAATAAGGTTCTTCTCCTGTGTCTTTTCTGAAATCTTTAATTTCTTTTGAAGAGCCAATAAACTGTGTAATATCACCTTGTTGAATCTTTTTCCCTTCTAAAACTGGAGAAAAATAAGCCAACGCAACAAAAATAAAGGTAGCAATTGCAATTACGTAAGGTACTAACTTTTTAAATGAAAAATCCATAAACTAATCTTCTTTTACCTCTTCAAAATCAACATACTCACCTACACTTTTATTTCCTTCTTTTTGATTTGAAGGCTTTTTCGCAATAACCGTTTCTCCAACTTTTCCATCGGTAGTTGCATTTTGCTGTTGCTCTTGCTGTGCTTTATATTTTTTTTCTACATTACTAATTACTTTTTTCAAGAAAATTGGAGCAATATACCTGCTAAAAAACTTGAACGCATAATAAATAATGATAAAAATCGCGATTGTTCTTAAAAATCCTATCAAAATAAATATGTTTTATATAATTTTCAAAAATAACAATTTGACAGTAACTAAAACGTTTAATTATATAAAATCTTATATTTACACCATTAATATACGCTATTTATGAAAAGAGTTTTATTTGCATTGTTTATTTTAATTAGTTTTCAAAATATACATGCACAATACACTGATATTATTAACTCTAAAAGACCTGGTTTTTCAGAAAGTCCTTATGGCGTAGGAACAGATGTTTACCAGTTTGAAGCAGGACTTTTTTACCGTGACAGCAACACTAAAAATCTTTTTGAAAGCACCAACACATTTGGAGGTGAACTTTTTTTTAGGTTTAGTAAATTTATTGAGCGACTTGAGGTAAATTTAAATGTAGCTTACCAAGGCGATGAACTAAATTATCCGTTGGATATTTCAGAAAAAATAAGCGGTATTAGCGATTTAAGATTTGGCGCTAAATATTTAATTTACGAACAAAAATACACTGATAAATCAAAAGAAATTAGAAGTTGGAAAGCAAGAAATTCTTTTGATACAAAACGGTTAATTCCTTCAGTAGGTATTTATGGTGGTGTAAATACCAATTTTTTAAGCGAAGATTACAAAAAAGAAGGTATTACATTTAAAGGAGCTGTATTGTTACAAAATGATTTTTCAGACAGATTGGTGCTTTTAACCAATTTAATAGTTGATGAAATTACTACTGAAAATATGTTGTACTCGTACATTGTTACCATGACCTATGCTATCAACCATAGGTGGTCCTTCTTTATTGAAAATGTAGGGAAATACCAAAAAACTTATACCAATAATTACCAACTTGGTACTGGTGCTGCCTACCTTTTTTCTCCAAATTTACAATTAGATGCTTCTGTAAGAACTAATTTAGTTGCTGAATATTCTTATGTGTACGCTTCAGCAGGTGTTTCATGGAGGTTAGATAGGCATCAAGATGCATTAATTCAAACAAATGCACCTACCCGAAAAGCAAAAAATAAAAGAGGCTTCTTCTCAAGATTATTTGGAGGAAATTCATAAAAAACAGTAAAATTACAATGATTACAATAAAAGAAATAGTTGATAAAAAGGAAATGAAAGCATTTGTAAAATTTCCTTTTAAATTGTATAAAGACAATCCATACTGGGTGCCGCCATTAATAAATGGTCAACTTGAAGCCTTCGATAAAACTATAAATCCCGTATTTGAAAATGCTACAGCTCGTTTTTTTGTAGCGATTAAAAACAATGAAATTGTAGGTAGAATAGTAATTATTATCAACAACTTCGACCTAAAAGAAGATGTAAATAAAGTACGTTTTGGTTGGCTCGATTTTATTGATGACAAAGAAGTTAGTAAACTTCTACTTAAAAAAGCTGAAGAAATTGGAAAGGAACACCATTTGGAATATATGGAAGGTCCAATGGGCTTTTCAAATTTAGATGAAGTTGGTTTTTTAACTGAAGGCTACAATCATATTGGTACAATGGCTTCTTGGTACAACTACCCATACTATATTGATCATTTAAAAGAATTAGGCTTTAATGTTGAAAAAGAATATGTTGAAAACAAGTTCTCGTTTAAAAATGTAGAAAACAAAAAACTTGAAAGAGTAAGTGCTATGGTTGAAAAAAGATATGGCTTTAAACCCCTTAACTTTACACGCACTAAAGATGTAATGCCTTATGTTGATGAAATGTTTGATGTTTTTAACGAAAGTTATGTTTCGTTAGAATCATTCGTTCCAATTTCACCTGCACAAAAAGCTTATTTCAGAAAAAAATACATTCAGTTTATAAATCCTGAATACATAAAATTTGTAACTGATAAAGACGATAAATTAATTGCATTTGCCATTACAATGCCTTCATTTTCAAAAGCTTTACAAAAAGCAAAAGGAGAAATTTTCCCTTTTGGTTGGTACCACTTATTAAAAGCAAAAAATTCGAGTAAAGACATGTTATTTTTCTTAATTGGTACGGTTCCTAAACATCACAATAAAGGAGTACCTTCTATTATTTTTAATGAGTTTTATAAAACTTTTAATAAATTAAAGGTTGAAAATTGCTTTAGAACTCCAGAATTAGCTAACAACACAGCTGTAAGTGCGCTTTGGAGTGGTTTTGGACAAGAAACTTATAAAAGAAGATGTACCTTTAGAAAAGACTTTTAATGCAATTATTTTTTAATTCAGACATAGAAACAAGTACAGAGCTATTTACTTTTGACAAAACCGAAAGCAGACATATTGTGCGTGTATTACGCAAGCAACAAGGGGATACAGTTTATATTACCAATGGTAAAGGTCAACTTTTTACTTCTGAAGTACAAATAGCTAACGATAAAAAGTGCTTAGTTAAAATTGTAAATTTTGAAGACCAAGAAAAACCTTGGAATTATTATGTGCATATTGCCATAGCACCCACAAAATTAAACGATCGTTTTGAGTGGTTTTTAGAAAAAGCTACTGAAATTGGTATTGATGAAATAACACCTATTATTTGTGATCATTCTGAACGAAAAGTACTGAAGGTTGATAGAATGGAAAAAATAATTCATTCAGCAGCTAAACAATCGTTGAAATATCATTTTCCAAAACTAAATGAGCCTATATTATTTAAAGAGTTTATAAATTCAACTTTTGAAGGTCAGTTATTTATAGCGCACTGCGAAGAAACCGACAAAAAATCGCTGAAAAACGAATTAAAACCAGCACAGGAAACAACCATACTTATAGGACCTGAAGGCGACTTTTCACCCAAAGAAATTGAGCAAAGTTTGGTTCATGACTTTATTCCTGTATCTTTGGGATTAAGCAGATTACGAACTGAAACGGCGGGTGTTGTTGCAGTTCACAGTGTTGCTTTTGTAAATGAGTAGGTGCATGAAAATACTTCATATTGTAAAATTCTTCTTAAAAAAACAACACATAAAAGTTTTATTTACAACTTTTATGCTGGGTTGTTCGTATTTAGCTCCAGCACAACAAGTTGCCATTTTAAAGTATGATGGTGGCGGAGATTGGTATGCAAATCCTACCGCATTACCCAACTTAATTGAATTTTGCAATAATGCTATTCACACAAACATCAATAGTAATCCTGAAACTGTTGAAGCTACAAGTATTGATGTTTTTAACTATCCAATTCTGTTTATGACAGGACACGGAAATGTACTCTTTTCTGAAGAAGCTAAAGAAAATTTAAAAAGCTATTTAATCTCTGGCGGGTTTTTACATGTTTCTGATAATTATGGCTTAGATACTTATATTAGAAGGGAAATGAAACTGTTATTTCCAACGCTAGAATTTCAAGAAATACCCTACAACCACCCTATTTTTCATCAAACATTTTCTTTTGAAAATGGCTTACCAAAAATTCACGAACACGACAATAAACCTCCTCAAGCTTTCGGCCTTTTTTATGAAGGAAGATTGATTTGTTTTTACGATTACGAAGCTGATTTAAGTGATGGCTGGGAAGATGAAGAAGTACATAATGATGATGCTGAAACCCGAGAAAAATCACTAAAAATGGGGGCTAATATTATTGAATACGCCTTTAAAAACTAGTATGAACGAAAATTTAGATGCGCTCAAAATTAATTTTAATACAGAAGGATTGTGGGTGTTAAATAGTACGCTTGCAATTATTATGTTTGGAGTTGCATTAGGCATTACCAAAAACGATTTTAAGCGCTTATTTAAAAATCCTAAAATTCTATTCACTGGTATCCTATCTCAATTTCTGCTACTTCCACTGGTTACTTTTATTTTTATAAAATTAATCAATCCAATGCCAAGTATTGCTTTAGGAATGATGATGGTTGCAGCATGCCCGGGTGGAAATATTTCAAATTTCATGACACAAATGGCAAAAGGAAATGCTGCGCTATCTGTTAGTTTAACTGCTTTTGCTACACTTATTTCTTTAGTAATGACACCTTTTAACCTCCATTTTTGGGGGAATTTATATGCGCCAACAGCTCAAATTTTAAAAACAGTAGCATTAGATCCGTTTGAATTGGTAAAACTTGTGCTATTAATCTTAGGACTACCATTAATTATTGGAATGTTCGTTCGAAAAAACAAACCTGTATTAGCAAAAAAGTTGATGAAAATATTGAAACCTGTTTCTCTAATTATATTCATGATTTTTATTATTGTTGCTTTTTACGACAACTTAAGCATTTTCATGAACTACATACATTATGTATTAATTATTGTAATAGCTCACAATCTATTAGCTTATTTCACAGGATTTTACTTTGCAAAATCTATGAGACTCTCATTTCGAGATCAAAAAACGTTGGCTATAGAAACAGGTATTCAAAATTCAGGATTGGGTTTGCTACTTATTTTTAGTTTTTTTAACGGATTAGGTGGTATGGCTTTGTTAGTTGCTTTTTGGGCAATTTGGGATATCTTTTCAGGCTTGGCTTTAGCAACCTATTGGTCTAAACAAAAAATAAAAGAATAGTCATGTTGAAAATTGTTTGGTATCAACTTGTGAAAAGTTATGTGAAAATTGGACTGTTTTTTCTGATGAAGAAAATTACAGTGTATGGTAAAGAAAATATTCCTAAAAAAGGTGCTGTACTATTTATTCCAAACCATCAAAATGGATTGGTTGATGCCATTCTAGTACCAACAACAAACGCTAGAAACACTCATTTTTTAACAAGAGCTGCTGTGTTTAAAAATGAAAAAATAGCAACAATTTTTGATTCATTAAATATGCTTCCTGTTTACAGAGTTAGAGATGGATTGAACACCATTCAAAAAAACTTAGCCATTTTTGAAAAATGCTTTGAAATATTAAAACAGAAAAAAGGGTTAGAAATTTTTGCTGAAGGTGAACATCATATTGAAAGAAGAATTATACCGTTAAAAAAAGGATTTGCAAGAATCATTTTAGGAACACTTCAAAAATATCCAGATTTAGAAATTCAAATTATCCCTGTTGGAATTAACTTTGATGCTCATTTAGCGTATCCGTGCAGTACAACTATTTACTATGGAGAACCTATTAAAGCTAATGACTATATAAATGTTAAAAATCCCGATTTAAAATTCTCGGAACTTATTTCAGTGGTTTCAAATGCTATGAAAAAATTAACGCTACATGTTGATGCTATTGAAAATTATGATGCTATTATTTCTAAATTAGAAGCTAACGGAATTGATTATTTAAATCCTTCAACAGCCAATGATCTATTGAAAAACATAGATAAACTACCTGAATCAACTACAAAGAAACAACAACCAACAAACTGGTTTTATCCGTTACAATTAGTAGCAAAAATAAATAGTATTGTTCCTTTATTAATTTGGAAAAAATTACAAGCAGGCATCACCGATATTTTATTTACAAACACAATTCGGTTTGCATTAATAACCACCTTATTTCCGTTTATATATCTTTTGCAGTCTGCCGTTATTTATTATTTCTTCACTATAAATTATGCGTTAATTTATATTGTTTTTTCAGTTGCCCTAGGGATTATTTCAACAAAAACAACTCCTATTCCTCAATAATTGCATCTTGTATAAACTGCTGAATATCAGTTCTAATATTGTAACGAATCAGGTCCTTATTACTTGCTGTAGGAAATATTCTATTCGATAAAAACACATACACTATTTCAGATTCTGGATCTGCCCAAGTATAGGTCCCTGTAAATCCGCTATGCCCAAAACTTGAATCAGACACGCATCCACACGTTGCTTTTTCTATCTCTTTAATTTGTGGCTTATCAAAACCAACACCTTTTCTTACCTCATCTTCAGCATAATACCTATGATTAAATTTATCAATAGTCTTTGGTTGAAAATAACGTTTTCCTCCATAATACCCTTTTTGAAGGTACATTTGCATTATTTTGGCAATATCATTGGCATTTGAAAACAAACCAGCGTGGCCACCGATTCCTCCCTGCATTGCAGCACCCATATCGTGAACATACCCATGAACTAATTGAAATCGATAATAATCATCATTTTCAGTTGGAATAATTTCACTCTTATTAAATTTTTTCAACGGCAAATAACTTGTTCTATTTGCTCCTAAAGATTTATAAAAATGGGATTCTGTGAGTGTGGCTAAATCTTTCCTATAGTATTTTTCCATATAATCTTTAAAAATATAATAGGACAAATCACTGTACTTATAACCTTCATGTTCTCTTTGTTCCTCTTTTGCTATAATGTTGATAATAGAATCTTTATAGTCGGTTCTTAAATATAAATTTTCAGCTACTTTTAATGCATAATTTTTAGATCGAACTTGACTATAATATGCTTCAGAAGGTTTTTTTGTAATACTGTCAAGCGTTCTAAGATAAAAAGGAATCCACGCGTGCAAACGTCCATAATGAGAAAGGACTTCCTTCACTGTTAAAGTATCTTTATTTGAATTCTTGAATTTTGGTAGAAGTTCTCCCAAAGTGCTCTCAAGTGATAGTGTTTTATTTTCTTCCAATTCCATAATTAAAGGTAAAGAAGCCAATATTTTTGTCAAAGAAGCGACGTCGTAAATATCAGAATTTTGAACTCGTATTTTTTTTTCAGAAGTGTGGTACCCAAAACTTTTATTGTAAATCACTTTTCCTTTTCTGGCCACTAACACTTGTAAACCAGGCGCCATTTCATCTTTTAAAACTACGCTTGCAATAGAATCTATTTTTTTTAATTTAGAACTACTCATTCCTACATCTTCAGGAATAGAATACCCTAACCGATTTAATGAAGTTGACATTAATCCGTGCCCTTCAGAAAAAACATTTTTAATTGATAAAGGAAGTTTCCCTTTAATATCTAAAGCTCCAAAAAGCATTTGAGCAGAAACCTCTTGGGCAACTTCACTATTTTGATAAGAAACAACTATACCTTCAATATTTTGAAACGTTTTTATCTGCAATAAACTATAAGGGCTTGCAAAAACATCTAAAATCACTTTATTTTCTCGGGCTATTTCTTGCAGCCAAACCAAATCTACATACCTAAATTTATAATCTTTCCAAGGATTTACATTTGACTTATGAAAACCAACAATAATTAAATTATACGGTTTTAACTTCACCAATAATTCATCTAAGTTAGTTTCTGAAATAACATCAACTTGCGCATAATTATTAAGCATATTCACAAATGAATCATTTTTTGAATCACCCAACTTCACATAAGCAATTTTCTTTTTATCTAAGTTTTGAATAGGAAAAATAACTTCCTCATTTTTCAGTAAAGTCACAGAATTCTCTACTAATTTACGATGTAACAACTCATCTTCTGCTGTATTCAAATCTTCAATAAGGTGTTCTGTTTCAATAGGCTTATAATTATTTAAACCTGCCCAATATTTTGTTTTTAAGATTTTTAGAACTGAATGATTTAATCGTTCTTCTGTTAATTCCCCAGAAGCTAATGCTTGCTTGAAACGTTCAACTGTTTCTGGAATATTTAAAGGGACATCTAACAAATCATTTCCTGCTAAAATAGCTGCCAAATTAATTTCTTGTGAGGAAGAAAAATTAGCCGACGCTTTCATATTCATAGCATCAGTAATTACAAGTCCTTTAAATTGCATTTCATTTTGAAGCAAATCTGTAACAATAGATTTTGACAAAGAGGATGGTAGCTCTTTGTTTGGTTCTAAATTTGGCACACTTAAATGCGCCACCATAATACCTGCAACACCTTCATTAATTATTTTACGAAACGGGTACAATTCAACAGAATCTAACCTTTCTTTAGTAAATTCAATAAAAGGTAACGCTAAGTGAGAATCGGTATCTGTGTCTCCGTGCCCAGGAAAATGCTTGGCACTTGCCAATACATTTAAACTTTGTAAACCTTTGGTAAATGCAATAGATTTTTGGGCAACATTCTCTGGATTTTCACCAAAAGAACGATTTCCAATAATGGGATTATTCGGATTTATATTTACATCAACAACTGGAGCGAAATTCATATGAATTCCCATGCTGTTACAATGCTTTGCAACCTGAACACCAAAAGCCGTAATTAATGCATTGTTGCTTACTGCGCCCAACGTCATATTCCAGGGATACCTGAATGTGCTTTTTAAACGCATATTTAATCCCCATTCACCATCAATACCAATTAGCAAAGGGTATTTTGATAATGATTGGTATTTATTGGTAAGCTGTGCTTGTTTTAATGGTTGATCTTGGAAGAAAATAAGTGCGCCAATATGGTATTTCTCAATTAAATTGGTGATGAATTTTTCATGTTTTTCATCTTTATTTGAATAAGCAGCTACCATAAATAGTTGCCCTATTTTTTCCTCAACGGTCATAGAATCTATAATAGCATCAACCCATTGTTTTTGCGCTATAGAATCTGTTGTTTTTAAAGGGTCAATACCTTGAGCCTTTAAAAACAAACCATTCATTATAAGTACTATGAATAGAATTTTTTTAATCATTAAAACAAAACCCTTTTAATTATGTTACTTTTTAAGATACTAAAAAACGCTTGTGCCAACTTTCACTAGCAGGAACTTCCCAATTGGTTTTAAAATCACTTTTTGAAGTAATCATATTGTTAAAAACAATGGTGTTTGAAGTAATTTTTTGAAGCTTTGCGTATTTTTGAAAATCGGCCATTGAAACAATATTTATATTGCTATCATCTTTAAATGAAATATTCAATTTATTGGTTAAATCTACTGAAAATTCATTTTCAAGTGTTTTTATAAAGTTTACTGAAGCATCAATTGAACAACCTGAAATATTATTAAAAATTTCATCAACAGCAATTACAATAAATTGATTGTATTTAACTTGATATGAAGCTTTTAAATCCTCACCATGACGTTGCCATTTCTGAATAAAAGCTTCAATTTTTAAACTAATTTCTTCAACTTCATTTTCAGAAAACTCGCGGCTTGATTGGTAAACCCAAACTCTTGCAGCATCATCTAAATCTTCAAAATTCAAATACATAATTATAATTTTTGATTGAATTTATTTTGTAAATCGTTCAATGTATTTTTCTCTTTACGAGGAAACATTCGTTCTTTAATTTCTTTTAAAACCTTTTTGGTATATAACGGAAAATCTGCATTTTGAATCCAAGAATAATAGCCTTTGTCTTTCTTCAAAATATCAGCTACTTTTTGACCTTTATATTTTCCAAACGTAAAAATTTCATCATCGTCATCATCAAACTGTATAAAACCGGCAAAATCTGAACGTTTTTTAAAGGTTGAATACTCACTTAAATAGTTAATATTATTTTCAATATCTTCGTATTTATCTAACTGAGCTTTTAAAATTTCATAAGTTGCCATTGTATCTGCCTCGGCCGAGTGTGCATTCTCTAAACTTTTTTCACAATAAAATTTGTAACCAGCACTTAAAGTTCGTTCTTCTTTTTTATGAAAAATTACTTGCACATCAACAGCTACCCTACCTTTCATATCAAAATCTACATTGGCTCTTAACATTTCTTCTGCCAATAATGGAATATCGAATCTGTTTGAGTTAAAACCAGCTAAATCACAACCTTTAATCATTTCACTTACTTTTAAAGCTAACTCATTAAAAGTTGGTTCTGTAACTACTTTTTCGTTTGTAATTCCGTGAATGTCTGACGCTTCTTTAGGTATTTCCATTTCTGGATTTACCAACCAAGTTTTGCTTTCTTTGTTTCCGTTAGGTAATACTTTTAATATTGAAATTTCTACAATTCTATCTTTTGCAATGTTAATTCCTGTTGTTTCTAAATCAAAAAATATAATTGGTTTTTCTAACTTTAATTCCATAGTTTTTTAAGTAATATTAAGTTGTAAATATACGATTTGTAATTTACGATTCACAAAATAACTAAAGAGGTTTTCCTTACTTTTTAACAAATATTTAATGATGAAATTTATTCGTTTTCTAGTTGTGTACGGTATTCATTTAAATGAACTTGATACTTTTCAGCAAGTTCTGGTTCTTTAAAATTATAAGACTTTAAATTCTCTAAAATAATTTCAGCAACTCTTAAACGTGCTGTTGGCTTATCATCTGCAGGAATTACGAACCAAGGCGCCTGTTTTTTTGAGGTTTTATTTAACAACTCTTGATAGCAAAATTGGTAGTTGTCCCATAATTTTCGTTCTTTTAAATCTCCTGGTGAAAATTTCCAATTCTTTTGTTTTAAACGCAACCTTCTTAACAACCTGTTTTTTTGTTCTTCTTTAGAAAGGTGTAAGAAAAATTTTAAAACAATGGTGCCGCTATTTACAATGAAATTTTCAAAATTATTGATTGCTTCCATTCGGCTATTGTAAAAATCCTCGTTTAAATCTTCAATACTTTTAATTGATGGAATATTTTCACTAAAAACATATTCGGGATGCACACGTGTAACTAACACATTTTCATAATGCGTTCTATTAAAAACACCTATTTTACCTTTTGCAGGTAAAGCTATATAATGCCTCCACATAAAATCGTGTTTTAATTCATTTTCAGTAGGTACTTTAAAACTATGTACCTCAACACCTCGCGCATTTACTTCTTTAAAAACTTCACGAATCAAGCTGTCTTTTCCTGAAGTATCCATTCCTTGCAAACAAATTAAAGCGGCATATTTACCTTCAGCATACATGGTATCTTGAAGTTTACTTAGCTTTTTACGTACCTTTTTTAGTTTCTTTTCTGCATTTTCTTCAACTTCTTTTGTAGCTATATTTTTTAAATTAATTGTTTTTTTTACTTTGTATGTATTCATTTTTTTAGCTGTATTTATTTTTTACAAAATACTAAAAAATGGAACAAAACTTCAAGTTTTATATTATTTTATTAATGGCAAAAATCAATAGTTTTAACAAAAAACAATACATTTGACTAAAATATAAACGTATGAATCATTCTTTAAAATTTATAATCCTATTTATCTGTATTGGAACCTTAAACGCCCAAGTTGATTCTGATATTTTTGAAAAATATGAATCAAAATTTATTATTATTGATGGATATCAAATTAATATTGAAGTAAAAGGTTCAGGTGATCCAATCTTTTTTTTACCTGGCGGACCAGGAAATTCTCACGATTATATGCAAGGTGCTTTTGGACATTATTATAACACAAATACCTTAGTCTTTTTTGATTTTTTAGGAAGAGGAAAATCTGACAATGCAAAAAACAAGGAAGAATATTCTGTTGAAAACGATACCGATTTAATTGAAAAAATTAGAAAGCACTTAGGTTTTTCCAAAATTTCAGTAGTTGGTCATTCCTACGGAACAGTACCTGCTCAAAATTATGCGATTAAATATCCTGAAAGCACCAATAAACTAGTGCTTATTTCTGGTTTCCATAGCGGATTGATGTGGCAAGCCAATTGTGATAGTTATAATGAATATGCAAAAAAACATTTTCCTGAAAAATGGGTAAAAGTAGATTCTTTAAGAACACTAGGTTATGTTTCAAGCGACCCAGAATTAATGAGAGTATATGGTGATTTTCCAACAAAATATATTTATTACCACAACACTAAAATAAGAGGAAATTCACCAAAAGAAAAATACCGAAACTGGAATAATGATGTGTACGCTCAAATAATTGGTCGTGATGGCGATTTTGAAGTAAGCGGTGATATGATTGATATTGATTTTAGAAGAAAACTAAAAAATGTAACCGCTCCAACTTTAATAACTGCTGGTAGATATGATGGCGTTTCAACTCCTGAATTTAATGTGCAGTACAAACTGTTTATGCCACAAGCCACTTTTGAAATGTTTGAACAAAGCGGTCACAATCCATATTTAGAAGAGCCTGAGAAGTTTTATAAATTATTCGAAAAATTTATGGGGATTTAATAAATAAAAAGGAGGCTTAAATGCCTCCTTTTTATTTATTATTTACTTGCAAATAACCGAACATCATTTTCAGAAACTTGCTTTTCTCCTAAAATAATCAACCGTTCAACAACATTTCTTAGTTCACGAATGTTACCTGTCCAATCGTAGGCTTGTAATAATGCTATTGCTTCGTTTGAAAATGTTTTTGTAGCTGTTCCTTGTTCAGAAGCAATTTGCTTAGAAAAGAAATCTACCAAATGTGGAATATCCTCTCTTCTTTCATTTAAAGCAGGTACATGGATTAAAATAACCGCCAATCTATGGTATAAATCTTCTCTAAAATTACCTTCAGAAATTTCCTTTTTTAGGTCTTTATTAGTGGCAGCAATTACTCTTACATTTACCTTAATATCTTTATCACTACCCACTCGTGAAATTTTATTTTCTTGTAAAGCACGCAAAACTTTGGCTTGAGCAGATAAACTCATATCTCCTATTTCATCCAAAAAAATTGTTCCTCCATTGGCTGCTTCAAACTTTCCTGCCCTGTCTTTATTTGCTCCGGTAAAAGAACCTTTAACGTGACCAAACAACTCGCTTTCAATTAATTCCGAAGGAATTGCTGCACAATTCACTTCAACCATTGGCGCTTTTGTTCTGTCACTTTTTTCGTGTAACCAATGAGCTACCAGTTCTTTACCCGTACCATTTGGTCCAGTAATTAAAACTCTAGCATCCGTTGGCGCCACTTTTTCAATCATATTTTTAATATGAGTAATGGCTTCACTTTCTCCAATCATCTCATATTTTTTGCTCACTTTTTTCTTTAGCAAGGTATTTTCAACCACCAACTCTTTTCTATCTAAAGCATTTCGAACAGTATTTAATAAACGGTTTAAATCTGGTGGTTTTGAAATATAATCAAAGGCTCCTAAACGCATGGTGTTTACGGCAGTATCCAAATCTCCGTGACCTGATATCATCACTACTGGAATTTCAGGTTTTAGCTTTTTAATTTTTTCTAAAACTTCAACACCATCCATTTTTGGCATTTTAATATCACATAAAACTAAATCGAAATCTGCTTTTGCAATTTTTTCTAAGCCTTCTAAACCATCTTCGGCATTTTCAACTTCATACGAATCATTTTCTTCAGCAATTATTTTTGTTAAAACTCGGCGAATAGCCGCTTCATCTTCTATTATTAATATTTTAGACATGTAGTGGTGTTTTTGGTTATTGACTTTTGAATTATATTTCACTGTATTTATTCAAAAAGCGTTCCAAGATTATTAATTTTAATTTATATGTTATTTTTCGCTATTGTTATAAAGGTGAATATCTCTTTGTGGAAAAGGTATTTGAACTTTCTGTTCTCTAAATTTTTTATCAATAGCAAAGCGTAAATCACTTTTAATTTTAAGGTGTGCAAAACTATTATTAATTGAAAAAACTAGCCTAAATATTAAGGCACTATCAGCAAAATCCATAAATAACACATCTGGTTTTGGATTTTTTAAAACTCTTGAATGCTCAGTTGCCACTTGAATTAATAATTGCTTAACCTTTTCAACATCAGAACCGTAAGCTACTCCAACAGTTAAGACTTCTGTGGTTTCCACACTGTTTTGAGTCCAGTTAAATAAACTATGTGTTAAAAACACATGGTTAGGAATAATTAACACTCTATTATCAATAGTAACCGCCCGTGTTGTTCTTAAATTAATTTCGAATATTTTTCCTACTTTATCATCAATTTCAACAATATCATTTACGTGCAATGACTTATCCAACAAAATAAAAATACCTGAAATAATATCTTGAAATAATGTTTGAAGCCCTAAACCAAGTCCTACTAATAAAGCTGCTGAACCTGCTAAAAGTACACTTACTTGAATTCCTGAAGATTCTAAAGCTATAATAATTACCAGTACATAAATAAAATATTTTAAAAAAGTAAATACCGTTTTAAATTTACCTTTGTCACCTTCTTCTAACCGTTTATTAATAATTTTTCTGGAAAATTTTAATATATTATTTGTAATAAAAAAAGCCAAAGCAACTACTAACATTGCCTTTACAGAGATATGAACTTGATCTGTGAAATCAAAAGTGTAATTTAAAAATTCGTTAATTTTATTCACCTTTTTAATATTTTAACCATTTATACAACTCTTTATAACTTGGTTTTTTGCCATACATTAATATTCCTATCCTGTAAATTTTAGCTGCAAACCAAACAATTCCTATAAAGGTAATAATTAATAAAAACATAGACGTTAAAATTTGCCACCAAGGAACTCCAAAAGGAATTCGCATAAGCATCACTATTGGAGATGTTAGCGGAAATAATGAAAACGCAACTGCAATTGGTCCGTGTGGATTTTCAATTACTGAAAAACCTACATAAATAGCTATAACCAAAGGCAACATTACTGGCAACATAAATTGTTGCGTATCTGTTTCACTGTCAACAGCAGCGCCAATTGCAGCATAAATGGAACTATAAATTAAATAACCTCCTAAAAAATAGACTATAAATGAAAAAAAGATGGTTAAAATTGGTAAATTCTTCATTTCTAAAAAAGCTATTTGTAAATCATTGTTTGAAGCTGAGTCTTGAACCTGCTGCATCATTTCAGGATTCATTTGTCCCATCGCAGTACTTGAAGTTGTTGCTTCAACCCCAAAAATTAACGAAACTAAATACATTAATAAACCTGCGGAAATTGCCCAAATTACAAACTGTAAAATACCTGCAAAAGCATTCCCCAATATTTTCCCCATCATTAGTTGAAAAGGCTTAACTGAAGAAATAATAACTTCAATAATGCGACTATTTTTTTCTTCAATAACACTACGCATTACAGAGGTACCATAAATAATAATGAACATAAAAATTAAATAACCAAAGCCACCACCTGCAATCATACGAAGAATACTACCAACTTTTGAAGATTTTTCTCCTGTAAAATTTTCAGAAGCAATGCTTACCTTGGTTTCAGCTGCTTTTATTTGAGCAATGTCTACTTGTAATTGTTCTATTTTAAGGTCTCTTATTTTACGTTCTAATTTATGTTCAATACTACTTATAACATTGATACTTGGTGCATCAACCGAATAAAATGAAATTCCTTCGGAAAGATTTTTTAATGAATCGTTTTTTGGAATATATACCAAACCATAATACAATTCTTCCGTCTTTACTTTTGCTTCATCTAAACCTAAACTAGTTAAATTAATGTACTTTGTAGCTTCTGTATCTTCAAAAACAGATGTTAATATTTCAGATTCATCAACAACAGCAATGGTTCTAATTTCTTCACTATTTTTTTCATTTAAAAATAGCATTAACATGATAAAACCTACCATTAAAAGCGGACTTAAAATAGTCATAACTATGAACGATTTATTTTTAACTTTTGCTAAAAATTCTCTTTTGATAATTAACTTTAACTTATTCATTGTTAGCTACGGCTTTTAGAAAAATATCATTTGCACTCGGAATAATTTCAGTAAAATGAGTTATTTGTGCTTTGTTATTTAAGAATTGAATTAAATCTTTAGAGGATTCTTCTTCCTTTAAATTCACCAATAAACGCACATCTTCATTAAAAGATAGTGTTGGTGAATTTTGTGTTAAAAATTGAGCATTGATATCTTGCAGAAGTACTTCTTTATTTTCACAAGCTAAACCAACTTCAAACTGATTGGTTTTAAATTCTTGTTTAATATCGTTTAATTTTCCGTCTAAAATTTTATTCGATTTATCAATTAAAGCAATATAATCACATAATTCTTCAACAGATTCCATTCTATGGGTTGAAAATATAATGGTAGCACCTTCATCACGTAATTTTAAAATTTCATCTTTAATTAAATTGGCATTAATAGGGTCAAAACCACTAAAAGGCTCATCAAAAATCAACAATTTTGGAGCATGCATAACCGTAACAATAAACTGTACTTTTTGCGCCATTCCTTTTGAAAGCTCTTCAATTTTTTTATGCCACCACTCTGTAATTTCGAATTTTTCGAACCAATATTTCAGTTTCTTTTTAGCATCAGCATAAGACATTCCTTTTAGTTGTGCTAAATACAAAGCCTGATCCCCAACTTTCATCCGCTTGTACAAACCGCGTTCTTCAGGCAAATACCCAATATCAAGCACATGGTGTGGTTGCAGGTTTTCACCATTCAATAAAATACGACCACTATCGGGTAATGTTATTTGATTAATGATTCTTATTAATGAAGTTTTTCCAGCTCCGTTAGGACCTAGTAATCCAAAAACACTTCCTTTGGGAACTGAAATTGAAACATTGTTGAGAGCTGTATATTTTCCGTAGGTTTTAGATACGCTCTCAACAGTTAAGACATTTTTCATTTGTTCGTTTTTAATTCGACAGACGAAAATAAACTTACTTTACGAGAAATTGGTAGTATTTTGAAATTATTCTTGAAGTTTTTGAATGTACTTATCTCTAATTAATTGAATACTTTCTAATGTGAACTTAGGTTTTACAATACGTAAAAACTCTTTAATACCTCCGTCTATGTATACAATTCCTTTAGCTATATCATAATTTTTATCAGACATATTATTCTTAATTTCAAAAGTAATAGTTCTAAATTCGTCCCAAGTCATATATCTTGGTACGGTAACGTAATAAACGTCGTCTTCAACATTCGATTTAAAAATTCCTTCAGCTAGTTTTTCTATATTAAAAAATCGATTGATACGTATTAAAGAATCTGTATTTTTAAATTTTTCACTTTTAGCAAAATCATACCCTTCATCTTTGTAATATTGTTGAACTTGAGCAATATCTGGGTATCTATTAATCCCTTTTACACGAATACCGTTTAACTTTCTTGCCCCTATTTTTACTTCACATTTAGCGCCATCTAAATTCAATCCATACTTTCTATTAATACCTGCGGTAACTCTTAAAATTTTCTCAAATGAATTCGGCGTTTTGGTAACAAAAATAATGGAATCGGGTTTTTCAACATCTGTAAACCTTGTATAATAGGAATCATATGCATTCTGAACATTGATAACAAAAGTTTTTTGTAGTATGTTCTCATTAACTGTATCTATATTTTCTTGCTTTATAATTTTCCCAACATATTCTAATGAAGCCATAATATTTTAATTTTGTAGTTTAGTTTTTTAAACTTATCTATTTTTTTTTAAAAAACCAAACAAAACCTACACAAACAGAAATTTTAATTATTTATTATGCGTGCATAGTATTTTTTTATATATTTGGTAAATGCAAAAAGAACAAACTATAGATCACGCACTTAGAGCCACTTGGCAAGCGGTAGCTAAAATGTATAATGAACAGGCTGTAAAACATGATAGTACTATGGCTATGGCTTTTGTTTTGTTGAATATTGATAAGGAACATGGAACTCCCTCAACTGCATTAGGACCACAAATGGGAATGGAACCTACTAGTTTATCTAGAATTTTAAAAAGTATGGAAGAAAAGGGAGCTATTTACCGAGAAAAAAACCCCGATGATGGCCGAAGCGTACTTATAAAATTAACAGATTTTGGTTTAACAAAAAGAAATGCTTCAAAACAATATGTAATTCAATTCAACGAAACTGTAAAAAACCAGTTAACCGCTCAACAAATTGAAAACTTTTTTGAAGTAACCAAAACTATTAACAAGCTAATTGCAGAGAAATCAATTTTTGATACTATACCTACTAAATAAAATAAACTTAACATGAAAAGACCAATAAAAAAAATTGCCGTAATAGGTTCCGGAATTATGGGATCTGGTATTGCTTGTCATTTCGCAAATATAGGTGTTGAAGTTTTGCTGCTCGATATTGTTCCGTTTGAACTGAACGATGCCGAAAAAGCAAAAGGACTTACACTTGAAAATAAATTTGTTAGAAATAGATTGGTAAACGACAGTTTAAAGGCCGCTTTAAAATCAAAACCGTCACCTATTTACAACCAAAAGTTTGCGAGTAGAATTTCAACAGGAAATTTAGACGATGATTTACATAAAATTAAAGATGTAGATTGGATAATTGAAGTGGTTATTGAACGCTTAGACATTAAAAAATCGGTTTTTGAAAAGATTGAAAAATATAGAAAGCCCGGAACATTAATAACTTCAAACACTTCTGGAATTCCTATCATTCAAATGAATGAAGGGCGAAGTGAAGACTTTCAAAAGCACTTTGCAGTAACACATTTTTTTAATCCGCCACGCTATTTAAAATTATTTGAAGTGGTTCCTGGTCCAAATTGTTCGCAAGAAGTTACTGACTTTTTAATGCTATATGGAGAGAAATTCTTAGGAAAAACTTCGGTTTTAGCAAAAGATACTCCTGCATTTATTGGAAATAGAGTCGGTATATTTGGAATCATGAGTTTATTTCATCAGGTAAAAGAATTAGGTTTAACTGTTGAAGAAGTTGATAAATTAACTGGGCCTGTTATTGGTAGACCAAAATCTGCGACCTTTAGAACTGTTGATGTAGTTGGTTTAGATACACTAGTACATGTTGCCAACGGTATTTATGAAAACTGCCCTAACGACGAGTCGCACGAACTGTTTAAACTGCCTTCCTTCATTAATACAATGATGGAAAACAAGTGGTTAGGAAGCAAAACAAACCAAGGTTTTTATAAAAAAGTAGTTGAAGGTGGAAAAAAATCTATTCAAGCTTTAGATTTAGAAACACTGGAATACAAACCAAGTAAAAAAGCAAAATTTGCAACGCTTGAACTTACCAAAACTATTGATAAAGTTATTGATCGTTTTAAAGTGTTGGTAAAAGGAAAAGACAAAGCAGGTGAATTTTATCGTAAGAATTTTGCCGCAATGTTTGGCTATGTTCAAAATAGAATTCCTGAAATTTCAGATGAATTATACCGTTTAGACGATGCCATGAAAGCTGGTTTTGGTTGGGAACACGGACCTTTCCAAATTTGGGACGCTATTGGTGTTGAAAAAGGTATTGAGCTAATGCAAGCCGAAAACATTCCTGTTGCAAATTGGGTAACTGAAATGGTTGCTGACGGACATAAATCGTTCTACACAGTTTGCGAAGGAGCTAAGTATTATTATGATATTGCTTCAAAAGAGCAGGTTAAAATCCCTGGTCAGGATAGTTTTATAATTCTTGATAATATAAGAGAGGCAAAAACTATTTGGTCAAATTCAGGAGCATCCATTCAACATTTAGGAGATGGTGTTTTAAACATCGAATTTCAATCTAAAATGAATACACTTGGTGGCGAAGTTTTACAAGCCATTAATAAAGGGATTGATTTAGCTGAAACTGAATACGATGCTGTAATTCTTGGAAACCAAGCTGCAAACTTTACAGTTGGAGCCAATTTAGCAATGGTTTTTATGATGGCTGTTGAACAAGAATATGATGAATTAAATTTCTCAGTCAAATATTTTCAAGATACCGTAATGAGATTGCGTTATTCATCATGTCCAACCATTATTGCTCCACACGGATATACATTTGGTGGTGGTTGCGAATTAAGTATGCATGCCGATAAAGTAATAGCCGCTGCAGAAACTTATATTGGTTTGGTTGAATTTGGAGTTGGAATTATTCCTGGAGGTGCTGGTTCAAAAGAAATGGCTTTAAGAGCTTCCGAAGGGTTATTAAAAGATGACGTTAAGTTAAATAAATTACGGGATTATTTTATCAATGTTGCAATGGCCAAAGTAGCAACTTCAGCTCACGAAGCGTATGATTTAGGTTTCTTTAAAAAACATAAAGATATTGTTGTTGTGAATAAAGACCGACAAATTGCAACAGCAAAACGCCATGCAATTCAAATGCTTCAAGACGGTTACACACAACCTGTTCCTAAAAAAGTTCAAGTTTATGGGCAACAAGCATTGGGTATGTTTTTAGTTGGAACAGATAGTTTGGTGAATGGAAAATTTGCTTCAGAACACGATCAAAAAATAGCCAATAAATTAGGTTATGTAATGGCTGGTGGAGACTTATCTGAGCCTACTCTGGTCTCAGAACAATACTTACTAGATCTTGAACGCGAAGCTTTTATGAGTTTGTGTGCTGAACGCAAAACATTAGAGCGTATTGAGCATATGTTAAAAACAGGTAAACCATTACGTAACTAGAGTTTAAAAGTTGAAAGTTAAAAAGTCTAAAAGTTTGGTGTGACTTAGCGGAGTCGAAGTCTTAATCAAATTAACTAACAACTAAAAACCAATAACTAAAAACTAAATGATGAAAACAGCATATATAGTACAAGGATATAGAACAGCAGTGGGTAAAGCTCCACGAGGAGTTTTTAGGTTTAAAAGACCTGATGAATTGGCCGCTGAAACTATTGAACATTTATTAAAAGATATACCTCAGTTAGATAAAAAAAGAATTGACGATGTAATTGTTGGTAACGCCATGCCTGAAGCCGAACAAGGTTTAAATATGGGACGTTTAATTTCATTAATGGGATTAAAAATTGAAGATGTTCCCGGAATGACGGTAAATCGTTATTGTGCATCAGGGTTAGAAACTGTAAGTATTGCAGTTGCTAAAATACAATCTGGAATGGCCGATTGTATTATTGCCGGTGGTGTTGAAAGTATGAGTTATATTCCAATGGGTGGTTACCGTCCAGTTCCAAATTATAAATCTGCCAAAGAAGGTCACGAAGATTATTATTGGGGAATGGGTTTAACTGCTGAAGCAGTTGCAACTCAATTTAAAGTTTCTCGTGAAGACCAAGATGCATTTGCTTTTGGTTCTCATATGAAAGCTTTAGAAGCACAAGCTCAACACAAGTTTGATGATGATATAGTTCCAATCACCGTTGAAAATATTTTTTTAGATGAAAACGGTAAAAAACAAACAAAGAATTATGCTGTTTCAGTTGATGAAGGTCCGCGTAAAGGAACTTCAATTGAAGCATTATCTAAACTAAGACCCGTATTTGAACAAGGTGGAACTGTTACGGCTGGTAACTCTAGTCAAATGAGTGACGGTGCAGCTTTTTTATTAGTAATGAGCGAAGAAATGGTAAAAGAACTAAATATTGAACCTATTGCTCGTATGGTTTCTTTTGCTGCAGTAGGTGTTGAACCTAGAATTATGGGAATAGGACCTGTAAAAGCAATACCGAAAGCATTAAAACAAGCGAACTTAACACTTAATGATATTGATTTAATTGAATTAAATGAGGCTTTTGCATCACAATCATTGGCTGTTATGCGTGAGTTAAATATCAACCAAGATATTGTAAATGTAAACGGAGGTGCAATTGCTTTGGGTCATCCACTTGGTTGTACAGGAGCAAAATTATCTGTTCAACTTCTGAATGAAATGAGACGACGTAAAAACAAATATGGTATTGTAACTATGTGTGTTGGAACTGGACAAGGAGCTGCAGGAGTTTATGAATTATTGAAATAAACGCCCATCCAAACCTTCCCAAAGGGAAGGCTTAAAAAAATAAAAGTCTAACTATAAAAACTATTTCTCTCTTATAGAAATTTCCCCTTTGGGGATAAAAGAGGGCATAAAATGGCAACAATAAAAGGAGGAGAATTTCTTATAAAAGAATTAAAATCTGAAGATATATTTATTTCCGAAGAATTTAACGACGAGCAAAAAATGATGAAAGAAGCGGTTATTGATTTTATTGATCGCGAAGTTTGGCCTTACAAAGAACGTTTCGAAAATAAAGATTATGCACTTACTGAAGAAGTAATGCGTAAAGCTGGAGAAATGGGGTTTTTAGGTGTTTCAATCCCTGAAAAATACGGAGGAATTGGAATGGGATTTGTTTCTACAATGTTGGTGACAGATTATATGTCTTCAGCAACAGGATCTGTAGGTACAGCCTTTGGGGCACATACTGGTATTGGAACTATGCCTATTTTTTTATACGGAACTGAAGATCAAAAGAACACCTATTTACCTTTACTAACTTCAGGAGAAAAATTTGGTGCTTATTGTTTAACTGAACCTGGCGCAGGTAGTGATGCCAATTCAGGAAAAACAACTGCCGAACTAACTGCTGATGGAAAACATTATAAAATTAACGGACAAAAAATGTGGATTTCAAACGCAGGTTTTGCTGAAATTTTTATTGTTTTTGCTCGTATTGAAGATGATAAAAACATTACAGCTTTTATCATGGTGTTCGATAAAGAAAATCCGAACGGCGTTACCTTAGGTGCTGAGGAACAAAAATTAGGTATTCACGCCTCTTCTACTCGACAAGTGTTTTTTAGCGATACGTTAATTCCTATTGAAAATATGTTGTCTGAAAGAGGAAAAGGTTTTAAAATAGCCATGAATTCTTTAAATGTTGGTCGAATAAAATTAGGTGCTGCTTGTTTAGATGCCAGTAGAAGAATTATCACTGAAGCTGTAAATTACGGTAACGAACGTAAACAATTTAAAACAGCTATTTCAAATTTTGGTGCTATTCAAAAAAAATATGCTGAAATGAGTACTAAAACTTTTGCAATTGATGCTGGTTGTTATAGAGCTGCAAAAGACATTCAAAATATGATTGATCGTTTGCTAGCTGATGGAAAATCGCATCAAGATGCTGAATTAGCGGCTTTTCAAGAATATGCTATTGAATGTGCCATTATAAAAGTTTATGCTTCAGAAGTTTCTCAATTTGTTTCTGATGAGGGAATTCAAATTTTTGGTGGAATGGGATTCTCTAAAGATACACCAATGGAAAGTGCTTGGAGAGATGCTCGTATCACACGAATCTATGAAGGAACCAATGAAATAAACAGACTTTTAACGGTGGGAATGTTGCTTAAAAAAGCAATGAAAGGTGAAATTGATGTAATTACACCTGCTATGGAAGTTGGAAATAGTTTAATGGGAATTCCATCATTTGAAACTCCAGATTTCTCCGAAATTTTATCAGAAGAAAAAGCAATGGTAGAAAAACTAAAAAAAGCTTTTTTAATGGTAGCCGGAAAAGCTGTTCAAACTTTTGGGATGGAGTTAGACAATCACCAACAATTAATTTTAGCTGCTGCTGAAATTATGATTGAAATTTACATGGCTGAATCTGCTATTTTAAAAGCTGAAAAAATAGTAAAATCAACTTCAGAAAAAGAAGCTGAATGTCAAATTGCTATGGCAAAATTAAATTTATTCAATGCTGTTGAAACTGCTAGTAGTTTTGGTAAAGAAGCTATTTTATATGTTGCTGAAGGAGACGAACAGCGCATGATGTTAATGGGCTTAAAACGATTTACTAAATATGTAAACAACCCAAACCCTATTGCTTTAAGAAAAGTTATTGCTGAAAAAGTTATTGCTGAAAACAAATACTGTTTTTAATTATTAACATATTATCTATTTACATACAGTAAAAAGGCTGCAACAAATTTGTTGCAGCCTTTTTTGTATACAACTCATTTATCAAGCATATTTTTATAACTTTCGTATAGAATTCAATAGGTTAGCATACTTATCTATTTGTCAAACATTAAACAAGTAGTTTGAAATGAAAAATAAGAATATGGATTGACACATAACATGCATTTATTGTAAGCTATTAAACTAAAATCATACTGTAAAAATTATTGAATCAACTATAGGTAAAATTAAAAGTAAGAAATATAAATGTGGGTTTTTTCTTCAAAAATGAACATTTACTTGAAAAAGAAATAAAAAAAACAGACAACTAGCTAATAAACTAGTTGTTTGTTTCTAATTCAGAATTTTTAACCGAAAACCAAGTTGTGGCTTGGGTTAAAGATTTTTATAAATAGTTTACTTTTAAAAAAAATCTTAAAAGTGTTTTGCTATACCTACAGTAAAGGCGTAAACATCGTATCCTTCTTTTATATCCCAAAAGAAACCGACTGGTATTGCCCAACCATGTTTTAAATGAAATAGATATTCTGTACCAACTCTTATAACCCCTAAGTTTTCATTTTTCTCGAATTCTACACCTGCTCCTGCAAAAACTCCCCATTTAGGTAGTATTTTATATGAACCAACAGCCAATGCAATAAATGCATTTTCACGTTCTAAATTTTCTTTATGAGGTATAATATAATGCCCTAATTGAATATCAAATTTAACTCCAACACCCCATTTTTCAGAAATCCCTCTAAAATAATCTATTCCAATACTTGAAACCCAATGTCCTTCTTCATCAATAGCATCACCGTGTTTTACACCTTCTTTAATATGATCAATTCCGTAGTCAATTGCAATCATATTTTTACCATGAGATACTGTGTGTGTTCCTTCATTATGAGAATTATTTTCTAATTCCTCCTCTGAATGTTGCGCAAATAAAGTAGTTGAAATAAGTAAAACACCTAGTAATAATTTAAAATTTTTCATATCTATTTTTTAAAATTTTGGTGCAAATTTAATTAAAATAGAAAAAAGTACTACCTTTAATTCATTTATATTTCTCCTATGAAACCTAACAAATTGACTTACTTATACATAGTTTTATTATTGAATATTATTACTATTCATTCGCAAACGTTTGAAATTTTTAAAACTGAAATTGGAACTCTAAAAATTCAGCCTATTTTGCACGGTAGTATGGTGCTAACGTTTCAAGATAAAACTATTTATGTTGATCCTTACGGAGACTCAAAATTATATAACAACATAAAAGCTCCCGATATTATTTTAATTACAGATATTCACGGAGATCATTTAGATTTAGAAACTTTAGATTCAATAAATACTTCAAAAGCAATTTTTATAACACCACAAGCTGTAGCTGATAAACTTCCTGAAAAATACAAATCACAAATAAATATATTGAACAACGGGCAAGGAATTCACCGTTTAGATTTTTACATAAAAGCTGTCCCAATGTATAATTTACCCGTTGACCCACCTAGTAAAAAACACCCAAAAGGTAGAGGAAATGGCTATTTATTAAACATTGACAATCTACAGATTTACATTTCAGGAGATACTGAGGATATTCCTGAAATGAGAATGTTAGAAAATATTGACATTGCGTTTGTGTGTATGAATTTACCTTACACAA
This sequence comes from Lutibacter agarilyticus, assembly GCF_900188235.1. Taxonomy (GTDB): domain Bacteria; phylum Bacteroidota; class Bacteroidia; order Flavobacteriales; family Flavobacteriaceae; genus Lutibacter; species Lutibacter agarilyticus. The sequence goes on from NZ_FZNT01000004.1 coordinate 284,100, forward strand.
TGACAGTTGAACAGGCAGCTAGCGCCGTTTTAGAATTTAAGCCTAAAGTTGTTTACCCTTATCATTACCGAGGTACGAATGGTTTAAGTGATGTAAAACAGTTTAAAAAATTAGTGAACGAAAAAAATAAAAATATTGAAGTTCGTTTGGCCAATTGGTACCCTAAACATTAATTTTTTAATACTTCTTTTCCTATTTCACATTGTAAACACAATTGTTTACTACAGTAATTATTTTTCAACTGCAATAAAGCCTGTGTTTTAAAAGCACTATCTGATTTAATTTTGCAAGCTTCAAACTTTGAAATAATACTGTTCTTTTCAGGTTTTATTTCCTCAACAATAGCTATTAAAGAACTAAAATCTGTTTTACCTAAACTTTGTAAATGTTTAAATTTTAAAGGAATAATTGTATTTATCAATAATAAATCTACAAATGCTTTCGATAATTTTTTAGCACTTTTTTTAGACTCCGTTTCAAACGTATAATGTGTTTCCCAAAAGGCTGAAGTTCCTAAATCAAATAAACTATAATAATCCTCAATTGTTTCAATTTCAATTATTTTTGAAAATAAATTTTGATACAAATGATACAATGAAACTAACTGTGAAAGCCGAATGGTTGGAAAATTATTTGGTCGCAATCTAAAAAAATGTACCTGTCCTTTTGAAATTGAAGTCAACTTGAATTTTATTTTCAAATATTCATATTCTCTTTTTAAATTTTCAAAATACACTGACTCACAACTATTAAACAACAAACCCGCCTGTCCAAAAAATAATGCTTCTAATTGTAACCTGCTAGTTGACAATTTTCTAACTATTGAAAAATCAAAAGAAGTGGCAAAATTAAAAAAAGCTTCACCATTAATTTTCAGTCCGAAGTTTTTAGCAAAAAGGACAAACAAAACAGCTTCCCAATTGTTATTTGTTAATTTTAGTACTTCTTGTATTTTTGCTGATTTTTCTTCTAAACGTTCAAAATACAAACGTTCAAGCCAGTGAGAAACTAGAAAGTCATCAATCAATGAAATTTCATTTTCACAATTAATCCATTTTTTATTTTTACTAAAAAGCGCTTGATAATTATCTAATACCTGTGTTGAAATATAGTTTTTTAATGCTAACGTAGGAATAACGGTATTTGACTTTCTAAATACATCTACATCATGTTCCCAAACAACGTGTAAAATAACCGCATCGTAATTTTCATCTGTTTCATGTGCGTGCAAATACCAATCGGATGATTTTACATGAATTTCAACATTTCCAGCCCAAAGCTGATTGTTGATAATTATCTTAGCATTCGAAAAATCGGGACCTGTGTTAAAATTGTGCAAACCAGTGGCTACAACCTGAATATTTTCAGATGTAACAGTTTGTAATTTTTTATTTGAAAATAGTTGAAATTTCCATATAAAATGAAGTAAGTTTTCTTTCATAGCATTTGAATAGAACCATAAAGTTAAAAATTAACTTTTACTTACGAAAATACAATAAAAAGGTTCTTTAATTCTAATCTAATTTAAGTAATTTTGTAGTCCTAAATTTTTTATATAAATGAACATAATTAATAGTTTAGAATGGAGGTACGCAACTAAAAAGTTCGACCCATCTAAAAAACTATCAAACCAACAAGTTGAAACACTAAAACAAGCATTTAATTTAACTGCAACTTCTTTTGGTTTACAACCATTAAAAATGATTGTAATTAGCAATAAAGAATTGCAAGAAAAATTTGTAGCCTGCTCTTATTATCAACGCCAAGTTGCTGATGCTTCACATCTTTTAGTTTTTTGTATTGAAAACGATACTACTTCCGAAGACATTAACAATTATTTCGACTTAGAAAAAAAAGTTAGAAACATTGAAGAAGATGTCATTTCAGATTTCAGAAAACAATTGCTTGAAATGTATGAAAACAAAACTCTTGAAGAAAAACAACAATCTGCCATTTACCAAGCATATATTGCATTAGGAAATTTAATGACCGTTTGTGCTGTTGAAAAAATTGACTGTTGCCCAATGGAAGGTTTTGTTCCTTCTAAAGTTGATGAACTGTTAAATTTGTCAGCCAAAAATTTAACTTCCATTTTAATGCTTCCAGTAGGATATGGTGCAGATGATGATGTGATGAGAAATATGAAGAAAGTGAGAAAACCACTTAGTGAAACAATAATTGAAATACTATAAATAACTAAAAATATTAATTATGAGCAAAGAAGTAAGAGCTCTTGAACCTTCAGTTTTATGGAATAATTTTGCCGATTTAAATTCGGTTCCGAGAGGTTCAAAAAAAGAAGAAAAAGTAATACAATTTATGGTTGATTTTGGAAACAAATTAAACCTAGAGACTATAGTTGATCCTGTTGGAAATGTAATTATTAAGAAACCTGCCTCTAAAGGTTTCGAAAACAGAAAAACTGTTGTATTGCAATCGCATTTAGATATGGTGCACCAAAAAAATTCAGATACCATTTTTGATTTTGATACCGAGGGAATTAAAATGAAAATTGATGGTGAATGGGTAAAAGCTGAAGGAACAACACTTGGGGCCGATAACGGATTAGGCGTTGCTGCTATTATGAGTATTTTAGCTTCAAAAGACATTAAACACCCTGCTATTGAAGGGCTGTTTACAATTGATGAAGAAACTGGAATGACTGGAGCAATGGGACTTCAGGCTGGGTATTTAGATGGTGAAATTTTGTTAAATTTAGATACCGAAGAAGACGATGAAATTGATATAGGATGCGCTGGAGGTATAGATATTACTGCTGAAAACACTTATAATGAAGTTAACACACCTACAAATAGCACTGGATATTCAATTGCTGTAACCGGATTAAACGGAGGGCACTCAGGAATGGATATTGATAAGGGCCTAGGAAATGCCAATAAAATTATGAACCGTGTTTTATATGAGGCACAAGATTTTCTTAGAGTATCAGAAATCAATGGTGGAAGTCTAAGAAATGCTATTCCTAGAGAAAGTTTTGCTAAAATTGCTGTTTACAATTCTCAAAAAAATGCTTTTTTAAAGTTAATTAAAAAAGTTACCAAAGATATTAAGACTGAGTTTAAAACAGTTGATCCTAACTTAGAAATAGAAGTGACACAAATTGATGTTCCTGCTAAGGTAATGACAACCATTAGTCAGTCTAATTTACTAAAAGCTATTTATATTGCTCACAATGGAGTGTATCGTATGAGTCATGATATGGAAGGTTTGGTTGAAACTTCAAATAATGTGGCTCGTATTATTGTAAAAGATGAAGATATTACCATTCTATGCTTAACCAGATCTTCTGTTGAAACTTCAAAAACAGATTTGGCAAACGCACTAACAGCTACTTTTGAACTTGCAGGTTATACCGTGACTCAATCAGGCTCATACCCTGGATGGAAACCAAATATTGATTCGCCTATTTTAAAAGTTCTTAGTAATAAATATGAAGAAATGTTTGGAGAAAAAGCAAATGTAGTTGCCTGCCATGCCGGATTAGAATGTGGTATTTTAGGAACTAATTACCCAGAAATGGATATGATTTCTTTTGGTCCAACAATTCAAGGAGCACATTCACCTGATGAAAGAGCTCACATTAAATCTTCACAAAAATTCTGGAAATTTCTGTTAACAATTTTAGAAAATATTCCATTAAAAAACTGATAATACGCATAAAGAGGTTGAAAATTCAACCTCTTTTCTTTTATTTGTTTGTTAACAATATTCCCTTTTAAAAACCATAAATAATTGTATTTTTACAACTTAAAATAATTTAATATTTTTTATGGGTAAAATTATTGCTATTGCCAATCAAAAAGGTGGCGTAGGTAAAACTACAACAACTGTAAACTTAGCTGCATCTTTGGGTGTTTTGGAAAAAAAAGTATTATTAATTGATGCTGATCCACAAGCAAATGCCTCTTCAGGTCTCGGAGTTATAGTTGAAGACGTTGAAGGTGGAACTTACCAACTATTGGAACATGCAATTACTGCAAAAGAAGCAATTATTGAAACTACTTCACCAAATGTATCTTTAATACCTGCTCATATAGATCTAGTAGCTATTGAAATTGAACTTGTTGATAAGGAGAATCGAGAATTTATGCTAAAGCAAGCACTAGAAGATATTAAAAATGATTATGATTATATTTTAATTGACTGTGCTCCTTCTTTAGGTTTAATTACACTAAACGCCTTAGTAGCAGCAGACTCAGTAATCATTCCTATTCAATGCGAATATTTTGCTTTAGAAGGTTTAGGTAAATTACTAAATACCATAAAAAGTATTCAAAATATTCACAATCCGGAATTAGATATTGAAGGCTTGTTATTAACTATGTACGATTCCCGTTTGCGTTTATCAAATCAAGTTGTTGAAGAAGTTAAAAAACATTTTCAAGATATGGTTTTTAAAACTATAATTCAACGTAATGTAAGGCTAAGCGAAGCACCAAGTTATGGCGAAAGTATTATAGCCTATGACGCTACAAGCAGAGGTGCCGTAAATTATATTAACTTAGCAAACGAAATTTTAAAAAACCATAATAAGGATGGCAAAAGCAATTAAAAAACAAGCTCTTGGAAGAGGATTATCTGCCTTATTAAAAGAAACAAAATCAGATATTTCTTCAGCAAGTGATCAAAATGCAGATAAAGTTGTTGGGAATATTCTTGAGATTGAATTAGATTTTATTGAAGTAAACCCTTACCAACCTAGAACTTACTTTAACGACGAAGCTTTACAGGAATTAGCCAGTTCTATCAAAGAACTTGGAGTAATTCAACCAATAACTGTTCGGAAATTAGAAGGAAATAAATTTCAACTTGTTTCAGGAGAACGTAGATTTAGAGCTTCAAAATTAATTGGAAATAAAACAGTACCTGCTTATATTAGAATTGCGAACGACCAAGAAATGCTTGAAATGGCATTGGTTGAAAACATTCAACGTAAAGATTTAGATCCGATTGAAGTAGCCTTATCTTACCAACGTTTAATTGATGAAATCGATTTAACTCAGGAAGAAATGAGCAAACGAGTTGGTAAAAAACGTTCAACTATTAGTAACTATTTACGTTTATTAAAACTCGATCCAATTGTACAAACAGGAATGCGTGATGGATTTTTATCCATGGGACATGGAAGAGCTTTAATTAATATTGAAAATTCTGAGGACCAACTAACAATTTACGAAAAAATTATTCAAGAAAAACTATCTGTTCGCCAAACGGAACAATTGGTAAAAAGTATAAAAGAAGGTGTTGAAACAACTCCTGAACCAAGTTCTAAAAAAGTTGAGACTCCTAAATTTGTTAGTAAAGGATTAAAAACATTTAGTGAATACTTTGGTCATAAAATTGACGTTAAATTATCTGGGGAAGACAAAGGAAAAATCATTATCCCTTTTCATTCCGAAGAAGATTTTAATCGTCTAAAAAAATTATTACAATAGTGTTAAAAAAACAACTATATCTCTTTTTAATTGTAACTACTTTAACGGTATTTCAAGGATTTTCTCAAGGAGAAATAACTGTTAGAGCAAAAGATACTATTATTTCAAAATCAAACGATTTTAATCCATTATCACCAGCTAAGGCTGCCTTTTATTCGGCTGTTGTACCTGGAATGGGACAAGCTTACAATAAAAAGTATTGGAAGATTCCTATTGTTTACGCTGCTTTAGGAACAGGTGTTTACTTTTATGTTTGGAACAACGATAATTATTTAAAATACAGAGAGGCATACAAATTAAGAACTAATGGTAAACCTGATGATTATAATGGGTTAAACGGTAATCCATTTTTATCAGAAGACACTTTAATTTCAGCACAAGAATCGTATAAAAGTGATCGCGATTTATCATTACTAATTACCGTTGGTTTGTATGTTTTACAAATAGTTGAGGCAAGTGTAAATGCACATTTACTTCAACATAATGTAGATGATAATTTATCCTTCAAACCCAAATTAATTAAAAATCATGTAACCAATAAATCTGTATTTGTTGGTTCAATAAATTACAACTTTTAAAGTCAATTGTAGAACACTTTGTTTTAAAAAATTAAATGCAAGAACGCTCAATTGATAATTAAAAACTAAAAATTAAATAAATGAAAATAGCTTTACTAGGTTATGGTAGAATGGGTCAAACAATTGAACAAATAGCCTTAAAAAGAGGTCATGAAATTGTTTTAAAAGTCGATGAAAACACTAAAAGTTACGATATTTCCTTAGCTGACGTTGCTATTGATTTTAGCATTCCTTCAGTAGCATTTAACAATATTTCAACTTGTTTAACAAACAATGTACCTGTAGTTAGTGGTACAACAGGCTGGCTAGATAAATTTTCAGAAGCTACCGAACTTTGTAAACAAAATAATGGTGGTTTTATTTATGCTTCAAACTTTAGCTTAGGCGTTAATATCTTTTTTGAATTGAATGAGACTTTAGCCAAAATGATGAAAAATTTAAGCCAGTATCAAATTTCAATGGAAGAAATTCACCACACCAAAAAATTAGATGCTCCTAGTGGTACTGCCATTACTTTAGCTGAAGATATTATCAAGCATACATCTAAAACTAATTGGGCTTTAGATGTAACAAATAGTGAACTTGAAATACCTATAGTAGCAAAACGTATTCCTGATGTTCCAGGAACACATACTGTAGCATATACATCTGAAGTTGATACCATTGATATTAAACACACAGCTCATAATAGAGACGGATTTGCTTTAGGCGCTGTAATTGCCGCTGAATGGCTTGTTGGAAAACACGGTATTTTTACAATGAAAGATGTTTTAGGCTTAAAATAAAACTAAAAAATAATTATGATGACCATAACCGAATTATTCATTGCTTTTCTAATCCTTCAACTAATCCACTTTGCTGGAACTTGGAAATTATACAGTAAAGCTGGAAGAAAACCTTGGGAAGCAATTGTACCTATATACAACGCAATTGTTTTAATGAAAATTATTAACCGACCAACTTGGTGGGTTATTTTACTTTTTATACCTGTTATTAACTTACTAATGTTTCCAATAGTTTGGATTGAAACTGCTAGAAGCTTTGGTAGAAACTCTAATATTGATACAATTTTAGCGGTTGTTACGCTAGGCTTTTACAACTTCTATTTAAATTATGTTGCTGATGTAACTTATATTGAAGACAGAAGCTTAAAACCAAGAACTGAATTAGGAGAATGGGTAAGTTCAATAGCTTTTGCAATTATAGCTGCAACTTTGGTACATACTTATGTAATGCAACCCTATACAATTCCTACTTCTTCTTTAGAAAAGTCGTTATTAATTGGTGATTTTCTTTTTGTAAGTAAGTTTCATTACGGAGCTAGAGTTCCAATGACTCCTATTGCTGCTCCTATGGTTCATGATTCGTTACCTTTTGTAGGAACAAAATCATATCTTCAAAAACCACAACTTCCTTATATGAGGGTTCCTGGTTTTCAACATATAAAACGAAATGAAATTGTAGTTTTTAGCTGGCCTGTTGATACCGTTCAACGCTTTTTTGACAAGTCAAACATTCATATACAAAAACCTATTGATAAAAAATCTAACTACGTAAAACGATGTGTTGGTATTGCAGGTGATTCTTTAGAAATTAGAAACGGGTATATTTACATTAATGGTGAAAAAACTGTACTTCCAGACAGAGCAAAAACACAATACTATCACAAAGTAGAAACTGAAGGGCAACAGTTAAGTGGGACTATGTTAAAACGATATAACATCACCGAAGGTCAAAATATGGGTAATTTTTATTACTTAAATTTAACTGATGAAAATGCGGCTAAATTAGCAAAGAACCCCTTAATTAAAAGTGTAACCAAAGAAATTGAACCAAGCGGAAATTACGATGCTAGTGTTTTTCCACATGATTCAAGATATCCTTGGAGCAAAGATAATTTTGGACCAATTTATATTCCTGAAGAAGGGAAAACGGTTGAATTAAATGCTGCTTCCTTACCTTTTTACAAAAGAATTATTGAAGAGTACGAGCACAATCAATTAACGGTAAATGGTGATGAAATTTATATCAACGGAAAGTTAGCAACTTCGTACACCTTCAAACAAAATTATTATTGGATGATGGGTGATAACCGTCATAATTCTGAAGATGCGCGTTATTGGGGATATGTTCCTTTTGACCACGTTGTTGGAAAACCCGTTTTTATTTGGTTTAGTTGGGATACCAATGGACAAGGAATTTCCAATAAAATTAGATGGGAACGCTTGTTTACAACGGTTCACGGAAACGGTAAACCTGTCTCGTATTTGTATTACTTTTTAGCTGCTTTAGCGCTTTGGTATGGAGTAAGTATTTACAGAAAAAGAAGAAAAGAAAATAAATAACAATATAGATAATCGCTTTTTTGAACTGTTTCAAAAAAGCGATTTAACTTTTAGCAATGATTTTAGTTCAACCAACTTACTTTTCGCCCATTATACAATATGTTGGTATTGTAAATTCATCTAAGATTATGTTTGAAGTTGAAGATAATTTTCAAAAGCAAACCTATAGAAACCGTTGTTATATAAACACTGCAAACGGTAAACATTTATTAAATGTTCCTGTTCAACACAATAAAGGCATCAAACAAAAAACAAAAGATGTTAAAATTGATTATAAAGATAGCTGGGATAAATTGCATTTAAAAACACTCCAAACAGCTTACAACTCATCTCCTTTTTTTGAATTTTATATAGATGATTTAATGACTGTTTTTAAAAAACAAACTACTTTTTTATTAGATCTTAATTTGAAGTGTCACGAGTTTATTATGGACAGCTTACAAGTTGAAATACCTACCATTAAAACTACAGAATATTCAGTTGAATCAACTAGTACTGATTTAAGAAACTTAGCCATCGCAAAAGGCGAAAAACCTTTTCAATTAGAACGTTACATTCAAGTTTTTGAAGAACATAATGGATTTATTCAAAACCTAAGTATGTTGGATTTGTTATTTATGGAAGGTCCAAATGCGCTAAATTATTTAGAAAGTCAACAAATTACATTTTAAATTGGAAGCATTAAGATTTATCATTCATTACGGAATGCATTTCTTGGTTCCAGGACTCATTGCTTATATTTTTTTCAAAAAAGAATGGAAAAAAGTTTGGTTGATTTTCACACTAACTATGTTCGTAGATTTAGATCATTTGGTGGCCACTCCATTATTTGACCCGAACAGATGTAGTATTAATTATCATCCGCTACACTCCTACTATGCGATTGCTGTTTACACTATTCTTTTAATTCCTTCAAAAACAAGAATTATTGCAATAGGATTATTGTTTCATATGCTGACTGATTTTACAGACTGCTTTTGGTTGAAATAAATTCAGAATGATGTTTTAAAATATTTTTAGAAAACATCTTTCAAAATAATGCATAGAAGCCGTCTCAAAATTAAATTGGGGCGGTTTTTTTTATTTTTAATTTCTATCGGTAATTTTAGGAGGTTTTAATTTTTGGCAAGAAGTTGCCATTTATTAGGCACATTTCTTTCTTATATTATGTGCTAATGCGTGTAATCCGAACTCTAATTCAGCTTTTTCTATTCCTTTATGGGTAAATCGTTTAAAATTTCGATTGGATTTTATGTGTGCAAAAACAGGTTCTACATCAGCGGTACGCTGTTTGCGTTTTAGTTCACCTATTTCGCTAAGCAAATTCCTTTTTGCTTTTTCCTTGTATGCCTCTAGTTTGTGATTCCGCTCTACAATTCTATTTCCTTTTGCCTTAAAACAAGCGCCTCGCAATTGACAATCTTGACAGTTTTGTGCGCTATATATGCTACTAGTTTGTGCATAACCTGATTTGGTTTTTCTCTTTCGCTCACCTATTTTTTCCATAGTTTGACCCATTGGACAGATATAGTGGTCTTGCTCTTGGTTGTAATATAGTTTATCTCTGTTGAAGTCCTCGTTTTTCTTTTTTCGCTTTGACTTTAAAATACCTTGTTCTTTATCAAAAGTGTTGTATTTCACATAGGTGTTTATCTTTTTTTGCTCTAAAAACTCATAATTTTCTTCGCTTCCATAACCTGCATCAGCGGTCAATTGTTCTGGTAAAAATTCATATAAATATTCAAAAGTATTAAGGTGTGGTTTTAATGTATTAAGGTCGTTGGTAGTCTGATGCAAGGTGTAGTGGATAACAAACTGTGACTCTGAACTCACTTGTACGTTGTAGCCAGGTTTAAGTTGTCCGTTCTGCATATGGTCATCTTTCATTCGCATAAAAGTAGCATCGGGATCTGTTTTGCTGTAGCTTCCACGTTCTGCAAGGATTTCTTGTTGCTTTTCGTACTTGTCCAGATTCTGTGGGAAGTTTTTCTGAATATACCGTAATTTAGCTTTTGACTTGGTGGAAGCTTTTGGGTTTTTACGAATGATTTTCTCTATTTTTCGGGCTGTTTCCGCAACCTTTTCTTTATCAATTTTTTTGAAGTCAGGTGGAGTGGGATCATCATCTTCTTCATCTGCAATGCTTTGTGCATATTTCCACATCGCTTCCAATTGTTCTGCCATTTTCTCTTTGCGCGTCTTGATGGAATTGCCCCAAACAAAGGTATATCTCCCTGCTATAGACTCTATTTTTGTACCATCTGTAAATACTTCTTTGAGGGTGACAAGTCCTTCTTCTGCTAAAAGTAAAACAACTTGTTTAAAAATGTCTTTAAAAATAGTCTTCAGTTTTTTACTGCGAAAACGTGCAATGGTATTATGGTCTGCAACTTGTTGCGCAGCAAGCCACATAAAGTTGATGTTCTCTCGCATCGCCTTTTCTATCTTACGGCTAGAATAGGTATTATCCATATAGGCATAGACCATTACCTTGAGCATCATTTTTGGATGGTAACTTGGTTTTCCTTCTTTACTATATTCTTCTACCAGTAAACTTAAGTCGAGTTGCTCAACTATTCCATTGACTATTCGAACAGGATGATCATCAGCAATAAGCTCTTCAATAGAAGGTGGAAAAAGCCAACTTTGCTGTTGATTATAGGATTGAAAATTTGTATTCATATATTTGATTATCAATACCTAAAGATACAAAATGACCCATTTTTATACAAATCATTTAATAAAAAAAACCGTCTCAAGTTATGAGACGGCTTCTAATGTCTTATCAATTATTATCTAACTAATTTTTTATACTTAATTCGTTTTGGCATTAAATCTCCTCCTAAACGTTTTTTCTTATTCTCTTCATAATCAGAGAACGAACCTTCAAAGAAATATACCTGAGAATCTCCTTCAAAAGCTAAAATATGCGTACAAATTCTGTCTAAAAACCAACGGTCGTGACTAATAACTACTGCACAACCTGCAAAGTTTTCTAAACCTTCTTCCAAAGCACGCAACGTATTCACATCCAAATCATTGGTTGGCTCATCTAACAACAATACGTTTCCTTCTTCTCGTAAAGTCATAGCTAAATGTAAACGGTTACGCTCACCACCAGATAAGGTATTCACTTTTTTATTTTGCTCACTTCCCGAGAAATTAAAACGACTTAAATAAGCACGAGAATTCACTTGCTTACCACCCATCATAATTAATTCTTGTTCATCAGAAAAATTTTGCCAAATTGATTTTTCAGGATCAATATCTGAGTGACTTTGATCTACATAAGAAATTTTAGAAGTTTCACCCACATTAAATGCTCCTTTATCAGATGTTTCTTCTCCCATAATCATTCTAAAAATAGTAGTTTTACCAGCACCATTCGGACCAATAACACCAACAATTCCAGCTTGAGGTAGGTTAAAGTTTAAATCTTCATATAATAATTTATCACCATACGCTTTTGAAACACCAGAGGCTTCAATAACATTGGTACCTAAACGCGGTCCATTAGGAATGTAAATTTCTAATTTTTCATCCAATTGGTTTTGGTCTTGACTCATTAATTTGTCGTAGTTCTTTAAACGTGCTTTTTGCTTTGTTTGACGACCTTTTGCTCCTTGACGTACCCATTCTAACTCTCGCTCTAATGTTTTTTGACGTTTAGAAGCTGTTTTAGATTCTTGTGCCAAACGCTTTGATTTTTGATCTAGCCAAGAAGAGTAATTTCCTTTCCAAGGAATACCTTCTCCTCTATCTAATTCTAAAATCCATCCAGCTACGTTATCTAAGAAATATCTATCGTGCGTTACTGCAATTACGGTTCCCTTATATTGTTGTAAATGGTGTTCTAGCCAATGTACAGATTCAGCATCTAAATGGTTTGTTGGCTCATCTAATAATAACACATCTGGCTCTTGAAGTAACAATCTACATAAAGCAACTCTACGGCGTTCACCACCTGATAAGTTTTTAATTGGAGTATTACCATCTGGCGTACGTAAAGCATCCATTGCAATTTCCAATTTTGTATCTAACTCCCAAGCATTAGCAGCATCAATTTTATCTTGAAGTACTGCTTGTTGCGCCATTAGTTTTTCCATTTTATCTGGATCAGAATACACTTCTTCCAAACCAAACATATCGTTAATTTTATTGTATTCGTCTAAAATTGCAACGGTTTCAGCAACACCTTCTTTTACAATATCAATAACTGTTTTATCTTCATCTAATTTTGGTTCTTGAGATAAGTATCCAACTGAATATCCTGGAGCAAAAACTACATCACCTTGGTAATTTTTTTCAATTCCAGCAATAATCTTTAAAAGTGTTGATTTACCTGAACCATTTAAACCTAAAATTCCAATTTTAGCTCCGTAAAAAAAGCTTAAATAGATATCTTTTAATACTTGTTTGTTTGCCCCTTGGTAAGTTTTACTTAGGGCGGACATAGAAAAGATTACTTTCTTATCGTCTGACATAATATATTATAATTTTTTATTTATTGAAATGTATTTTATTTAATGGTTAATCTATTGAATTGTTAAAAAAATTCAGCTTTAACCCTTTTCTAATTTCGAATTTCTAACTTTAAACGTAACTACATTCTACCTTTTAAAGCGTTAAAAACCCAAGCATTGGCAAAAAAACCAACACCTACAGCTGCAAATCCCCATCCTGCAACATCATCATATCTAAATGCGCCTAAGGCTATTAATAAAATCCCCATTAATATCATTACTAATGTAGCCCAACCTAATACTGTATTTTTATTCATTATTTATATTGTTTTTATTACTATTCTTAAAAAGAATAATTAAGTGTGCAAATATCGTAAAATTAATTGTTTTTATTCTAACAAGTTTTACTGTAAATAATCTTTAATTAAAAAAAAGCACAATAAATAAAATTATTCGCTAATTATAAACTGATTAATTATTAAATTAGCACTTACCAAGTATTCTAACAAAAAATATTCGCAATGAAAAAGCGTAATGCAATCTCCAAAAAAAAACTATATCCATTTATTTATGCTTTTATCACTTTTGTAGTTTTATTGCTATTAGCAATAAGCTACACCCGTTATGCTAAAGGTCAATGGGAAAAAGATGAAAGAGCGAATCTATTAGATTTAATGACTAGCAAAAAATCTAACTTAGAAAAAGCCTTATATTCTAGAATTTATTATACCCGAGGAGTTGCCGCATACGTTGGATTAAATCCAAATATTTCTAATGATGAGTTTAATGAATTAGCTAAAGAGTATATAAAAAACGATACTGTTATTAATTCAATGGCACTTTCAAAAAATTGTGTTTTAAATGCTATTTATCCACTTAAAAATCATGAATCTGCAATAGGATTAAATTTACTTAAGCACCCTGAAAGAAAAGAAATTGTTGAAGAAACCATTAAAACTCGGCTCACTTTTGTGGCAGGCCCCGTTGAATTAGTTGAGGGCGGGTCTGCTTTTGTTAGTTACACTCCTATTTTTAATAAAAAAACCATAGAGGAAAATGATTTTTGGGGGGTTACAGATATTGTAATTAAAAAAAATAAATTATTAGAAGAGGCTCATTTAAAAATGCTTGAAAGCGGTTTTTTATTTGCACTAAGAGGTTATAATGGTAATGGAAAAAATGGTGCTATTTTTTGGGGAGATGCCTCTATTTTTAATAAAAGCCCTGTAATTACAGCAATAAACTTGCCTATTGGAAACTGGGAATTGGCAGCGATACCAGTAGGTGGATGGGATAATTACTTAGATCAAGACAAAGCCCTTTTAATCATATTAATCATCAGTATTTTTATTATTAGCTTCCTAATTTTAATCATTTCAAAAGCATTATTAAAAATTCGACATAATGAAAAAGAGATGAAAGCTATTTTAGGATCTATTGATAGCGTAATTGTTGAATTTAGCATTGAAGGTGAGTATTTAAGCATCAACTATTCTAATAAAGAATTATTGTATCTTCCTGAAGAAGAGATTATTGGTAAAAATATATTTGAAGTATTTAGCAATGAACAAGCAATTCAATTTAAAAATGCAATTGAAAAGTGTACTAAAGAGCAGCGCTTAGTAAATATTGAATATCCGCTTGAAATTAAAAATAAACAACATTGGTTTTCAGCCAGAATAACTCCAAAATCTAGCAATACGGTAATTTTGAATGCTTATGATATTACTGAGAAAAAACAACAAGAAAAATTATTAATTGAATCTGAACAAAAATTAAAAAAACTGAACAACATGAAAGATCAGTTTTTTTCTATAATTGCACACGATTTAAAAAATCCGTTGGGGTCACAAAAAGTAATTTTAGACTTAATTATTAACGAATATGACGCTATGGATAATGAAAACCGAAAAAAACTTCTAAAAGCTACTCAAAAATCTTCAGAACAACTAAATCATTTACTCACTGATTTACTAAAATGGTCCATGTCTCAATCTGGAAAAATCATTTTACAAAAAAACACTTTAAATGTTAGAGCTACATTTCATGAATTGTTTGAGCAACTTCATAATATGGCCAAATTAAAAGACATAACTTTTATAAATGCTATTGAAGAAAATTCAATTGTAATTGCTGATCCAGATTTAACAGCTATTGTATTTCGAAATTTAATCTCAAATGCTATAAAATTTACAGAAAGAAATGGACAAATTAAGATTTCTTCAAAATCAATTTTTTATAATGAAAAATGCTTTCATAAAATTACAGTTTCGGATACAGGAATGGGAATGCATCCTAATAAATTAAAAACTCTTTTTAGAATTGATAAAACCGAATCATTCCTAGGAACAGAAGATGAGAAAGGTACAGGTTTAGGTTTATTACTTTGCCAAGAATTTATAGAAAAACAAGGTGGTGAAATATTTGTAGAA
This sequence comes from Lutibacter agarilyticus, assembly GCF_900188235.1. Taxonomy (GTDB): domain Bacteria; phylum Bacteroidota; class Bacteroidia; order Flavobacteriales; family Flavobacteriaceae; genus Lutibacter; species Lutibacter agarilyticus. The sequence continues at coordinate 299,374 of NZ_FZNT01000004.1, forward strand.
AGCACCTTCGGAAAAGGAAGTGAATTTTCATTTATTTTACCCACTTCCCAGTCGTTTTGTTTCTCTAATGAAAATGACGGATCAAAATTTAGTTCAAATTAAAATTTCATTGGAACTTCAATAAATAACAATTCTGATGTTGTTTTTGATTCAATTTTAATACTATTGGTTTGTTCAATACCAATAGCATCTCTTTTAGTTAACACTTCGTTTTCTATAGATAGTTCACCTTCAATTACCATAACATAAACGCCGTTGTTTTTGTCAACTACTTCATAAGTAAAAAGGCTATTCTCGTCTAAATCTATGCGTGCAATTTTTGCATTTTGATGAATTGTTAAAGAACCTTCAACAGGATTATCTATGGAAGAAACTAGGATTTGTAATTTATTAAAGCGCTCTGAACTTTCAAACTTTTTTTGATTGTATCTTGGAGTCACATTTTGCTGTTGTGGTAGTATCCATATTTGAAATAAATTTACTTCTTCCGTTGGATGATTATTCATTTCTGAATGTTGAATCCCAGTACCTGCCGACATAACCTGAACTTCACCCGTATACAAAGGAATCCATTTATTACTCATAGAATCTCTATGTTTTAAAGCGCCTTTTAACGGAATTGAAATAATTTCCATATTGTCATGCGGATGCGTTCCAAAGCCCATTCCTCCGGCAATATAATCGTCGTTTAAAACTCTTAATACTCCAAAATTTATGTTCTGCGGATTGTAATAATGCGCAAAACTAAACGAAAAATTTGCTTTTAACCAGCCGTGATCAGCGGTACCTCTTTCGTTTGCTTTATATATGTTGTATTTCATTTTTCTCTTATTTTATCTAATAATTCATTTAGAACTTTAGCCTCTTTATCTGAAATTGAATTTAAATAATTATCAAAATCATCTATTTTAATTTCTTCTAACAAAGCCAACCCTTTTGCATTAATTTTAACATACACTACGCGCCTATCGTTTTCACATCGTGTGCGTTCAATTAAACCTTTATCGCACAACTTATCCATTAAACGTGTAGAATTTGGCGATTTTTGCACCATTCTTTCTTTCACTGAGTTTACAGTTATCGCTTCTTTAGCGCCTCTTAAAATTCGAAGGATATTGTATTGCTGTTCAGAAATATTAAAAGGTTTTAGCATGCTTGCTCCAATGGTATCTAAATAGTTGGCCGTAAACTTTATGTTTAACAAAGCCTTTACACGTTCATTGGGAAACGTTGAATTTATTTCTTTTGAAAATTCGGCCATTTCTAAATTTCCTTTTTAAAGTCATTCACTAATGCATCAAGAGCTGATTTTAACTCTTTATTTACCAATACTCCTTCTTTAAAATTATCAAAAAATGAAGGTACCGATAAGCTTCCTATAATATTTCCACCCATATAAGGAAATCTTCCTAAAGCAATATCTAAAACTGTTGAGCCTCCTCTAGCTCCAGGCGAAGTTGCTAATAACAACATAGGCTTTTCTCTCCAAATCTTCCCTTCAATTCGTGTTAACCAATCAAAAACATTTTTAAAAGCAGCTGAGTATGCACCGTTGTGTTCAGCAAAAGAAATTATAAAACCATCAGCTTTATTGAACACTTCATTTAATTCAATTGCTTTCTCTGGAAGACCACTTTCTGCTTCAATATCAACTGAAAAAATTGGCATTTCGTAATTATTTAAATCTATTTTTAATACTTCAACATTGTTTACTAAATCGCCAGTATATTCGGCTAATATTTTGTTGATAGATGCTTTACTTGAACTTGCTCCTATTGTGATAATTTTTTTCATAATTAAATTGTTTTAGAAATAAATATTTTTTTTCCGAAGAAATAAGAAATCAATAACAATGCTATTGCCATTACTGCACCCATTTGCTCACCATCACCAATCATAAAATGTGCAAAAAATGCTAATATAAATTCAAAAAATAAGGCTGCATATGCCCATTCTTTAATATTTGATTGTTTTTGTGAAAGAAGTACAATAACTGCAGCTACTTTTGCAATTGCTAATGGATATATTATATATGTTGGATAACCAAATGTTTTAAACATTTCTGATACAACCACATTGTTAAACACATACATTCCTGCGGACGTTATTAATAATGCACTTAATAAAATTGTTGAACTCCAGTAAATAATTTTAGTTGTTTTACTCATATTGTTTTTATTTTTTAGCTTTAAATTCTATACAATAATACGCAAAATATTTAATAATTACCCAGGTAATTATTGTTTAGGTATATATTTAACGTTATTTAACATTCATTTTGTACTTTAGCAGTCGTATAAATTGCATAAATAAATGGACATTAACTTCAATAAAAACGAAGATTTTAACAAGCTTCAACTAAAAGATTTACAAAAAAAACTTTTAAAGGTTTACAAAGGTGGTGGTGATGCTAAAATTGAAAAACACAAAGCAAAAGGCAAATTAACAGCCAGAGAACGTATTGATTATCTGTTTGATAAAGATGCTGAATCTATTGAAATAGGTGCGCTTGTTGGTGAAGATATGTACAAAGAACACGGTGGTTGTCCGTCTGGTGGTGTAGTTGTAAAAATTGGATATATTGAAGGCAAGCAATGTATTGTAGTTGCCAATGATGCAACGGTAAAGGCCGGAGCTTGGTTTCCTATCACAGGAAAAAAGAATTTAAGAGCTCAAGAAATTTCTATTGAAAATAAAATTCCGATTATTTATCTGGTAGATAGTGCAGGTGTTTATTTACCAATGCAAGATGAGATTTTTCCTGATAAAGAACATTTTGGACGCATTTTTAGAAACAATGCGATCATGAGCAGTATGGGAATTACACAAATTTCTGCAATTATGGGAAGTTGTGTAGCTGGAGGTGCTTATTTACCAATTATGAGCGATGAAGCTATGATTGTAGATAAAACAGCGAGTATATTTTTAGCAGGAAGTTATTTGGTAAAAGCGGCTATTGGAGAAAGCATAGATAATGAAACCTTAGGTGGTGCAACAACACACTGTGAAATTAGTGGCGTAACCGACTATAAAGCTGCAGATGACAAAGATGCTTTAGATAAAATTAGAAGAATTGTTGGCAAAATTGGCGATTTTGAAAAAGCCGGTTATAACAGAGTTAATGCAAAGCAACCTAATGAAAATCCTGAAGATATTTTAGGAATTCTACCAAAAACAAGAACCGATCAATATGAAATGCGATCAATTATTGAACGTATTGTAGACAACTCAGAATTTGAAGAATATAAAAAAGACTATGGAAAAACCATTATTTGCGCCTATGCTCGCATTGATGGCTGGGCCGTTGGAATAGTTGCAAATCAACGAAAAGTTGTAAAAAACGGACAAAAAGAAATGCAATTTGGTGGAGTCATTTATTCAGATAGTGCAGACAAAGCCACGCGTTTTATTGCGAATTGTAATCAAAAGAAAATTCCTCTAGTATTTTTACAAGATGTTACCGGATTTATGGTAGGAAGTAAAAGTGAACATGGAGGAATTATTAAAGATGGTGCCAAAATGGTAAATGCTGTAAGTAATTCTGTAGTTCCAAAATTTACCATTATTATAGGGAATTCTTATGGAGCCGGAAACTACGCAATGTGCGGGAAAGCTTACGACCCTAGATTGATTGTTGCTTGGCCATCGGCACGACTGGCTGTTATGGGTGGTTCACAAGCGGCTAAAGTTTTGCTACAAATTGAAACTGCTTCCTTAAAAAAACAAGGTGAAGTAATTACACCTGAAAAAGAACAAGAAATTTTAGCCTCAATTGAAGCCAAATACGACGCACAAACCTCACCTTATTACGCCGCTGCACGCTTATGGACAGACGGTGTTATCAATCCGTTAGACACTAGAAAATGGATTAGTATGGGTATTGAAGCCGCAAACCACGCGCCTATTACAAAACAATTTAATTTAGGCGTAATTCAAGTGTAAATTTATTGTGAATACACCGAGTTATTTTTACATTTGCACCACTTAAATAAACACAAATTATGGGAAGAGCCTTTGAACTTAGAAAAGGAAGAAAAATGAAACGTTGGTCAGCAATGGCAAAAACTTTTACCAGAATAGGTAAAGATATTGTGATGGCTATTAATGATGGAGGTGGAAATCCTGATACAAACGCTCGTTTAAGGGCTGTAATGCAAAATGCAAAGGCAGCAAACATGCCGAAAGAAAATGTTGAACGCGCCATAAAAAAAGCTGCAGATAAAGATACTAGTAATTATAAAGAAGTTTTATTTGAGGGCTATGCACCACACGGTATTGCTGTTGTTGTTGAAACTGCCACAGATAATAACAATAGAACGGTTGCTAATGTTAGAGCTGCATTTAATAAATGTGACGGAAACTTAGGAACTTCTGGTTCTGTAGTTTTTATGTTTGACCATACGTGTACTTTTACTTTAAATAAAGAAAATATTACTACTGAATTAGAAGAACTAGAGCTTGAATTAATTGACTTTGATGTTGAGGAAGTTTTTGAAGATGAAGATGGAATTGTAATTTATGCTCCTTTTGAACAATTTGGAGCGCTTCAGAGTTATTTTGAGGATAATAATATCGAAATTTTATCTTCAGGATTTGAAAGAATTCCAACTACTACCGTGAAGCTTAGTGAAGATCAACAAGCCGATGTTGAGAAATTATTAGAACGTTTAGAGGAAGATGATGATGTACAAAATGTGTATCATTCTTTGCAAATGTAAGCTATGTTCTTAGCAGGTAAAAAAAACACTGAATTAAATAGAGAAACGGCTTCTAAAGTAATTTGTCCAAATTGCACTACTAAAAACAATACCGTAGTTTTTGTTTTTGGTAGTTACAAGCACTTGTTACAAATCCCTTTTTTTGCAGGTTCTAAATTTGGAAAATCGGTTTGTAATAATTGCAAACAAACTTATGATTTAAGTACAATGCCCGATGCAATTAAATTGGCGTATTACGAATTAAAAGAAGTTACTAAAACCCCTTTTTGGTTTTATATTGGCGTTGTTGCAATAAAATTATTAGTGATCATTAAAATTCTTAGCAAGTACTACTAATTAACTTTAACGTTTTAATTCTATTTATTTTTTGAGTAGGTGTTTCTTTAAACTTTTTAACAAAGAAAATTTCCTTCGGAATTTCGTATTTAGAAAGTGTTTTTAAACTTCTAACATCGTTTAAAATAGTATCCTCTTTTTCACCTTCAACAATTAGTACTAATTTTTCTCCTAAAACAGCATCTGTAATTCCTGCTACAAAAAAACGAGGTTGAATTACACTTGAAATTTTTAATTCAATTTGTTCGGGTATTAACTTTATTCCTCCAGAATTTATAACACTATCAAACCGTCCTAACCATTTAAATGCTGTGTCTGAAATAATTTCAACCAAATCGTTGGTAATAATTTCTTCATTTGAAAGTTTTGGAGCCTTAATAACTAAACAGCCTCTATCATCAATTTTTATTGAAATGTTTGGCAACAATTTATAAAGTGATTGCTTAGATTCATTTGAAATAACATTGGCGTTTTCGTTTTTGTTAGATTTCTCGACTGCGCTCGAAATGACATTTGAACTCGAAATAACATTCTTAAAATTATTCAACTTTTTTACTGCAATATGTGTAACCGTTTCTGTCATTCCATAAGTTGCAAAAATAGCTGTTGAACAATGTTGAATTTTACTTAACAAATCATTTGAAACTATACCGCCTCCAACAATTAATTGCTTCACCTTGTAAATTTTATCTAATGAATTGTACAACTGAATTGGAACCATTGCGCAAAAATCATAATTCTTTTTAATTCCTTTTAACGGATTAGATTCTGGCTCAACTACGTCTAACTCCCACCCTAATTCTAGCGCTCTAACTAACATCATTTTACCTGCAATATATGTTGAAGACATACACAACAACGCAGTAGTTCCTTCACCCAAATTAAAAAAATCTCCGGTTGCTTTCGCACTTTGTCTCATGTGCGACTTTTGAAGTTTAATTTTTTTTGGTGTTCCTGTTGATCCTGAAGTTTTAACTTCAACAAACTGTTTTTTATTGAACCACTCTTTTAAAAACAAATGAATTTCATCTGAAATCGACAACGAAAAACCAATCAGTTCTTCCGCAGAATTAAAAGATTTACCTTGTAATTTAAATGCCTTATGAAATGGTTTTGATTCGTTCATTTAGTTTGAATTCAAAGGATTTAAAAAATTTAAGCTATAAATTCATCTTCATTTAACACGATTGGTTTTCTTACAGTGCCAAACAATTTTTCTTTCCAATTAGTCCAACCATATTTTTTTGAAAACACAAAAATAACAAACGGATAAAATACAATAAAAGGCAAAAAGAATTCAAAATCAATATTCGGTTCTGCAATATCTAAAAACAATGCTTCAGTTTGAAACGCAGCCCATTTTGAAGTTACCAACACCGCTGCAATAATATTATTTGCTGCATGAAATCCCAAAGACAATTCAATTCCTTCATCCATTAATGTAAAAATCCCTAATAAAAAACCGGTTCCAATATAATAGATCATTACAATCCAACCCAATTTTTCAACTTCAGGATTTGCACCGTGTAACAATCCAAAAATAACTGAGGTTATTAAAAGTGCTACAAAACTATTTTTAAACCACGTTCCAAAACCTTGCATTAAATAACCTCGAAACAACACCTCTTCCATACTTGTTTGAAGTGGTAGAAATAAAAGGGAAATGATCAATAATATAAAAAATTGCATTGGTTGAAAATTGAAAACATAATCGTTTGGCGACATAAAATAGTCTATAAAAAAAGTAGCTAGCCCAATGATTGCCCAAACTGTAAATGCATAAAAAAACCGACTCCAATCTATTTTTTTACGTGTTGTAATTACTGAAATTATTTTTCGTTTGTGTATAGTTTTAATACCTAACAACAAAAATACTAGTCCAGCAAAAAAGGTGAAAATCATTAAACCTAAGTACAAATTTGAATTGATGCCTAATGTTGTAAAATTATCAAGCGCTGCACTTGAAAACTCACCCACATCTTCAGAATAAAAAAATGCAACGCCAACTAATGGAAGAATTCCAATTAATTGCCAACCAAAAAACAGTAGAAAAATGGTTAAAAGATATGCCCACCAATTATTTTCTCCTTTGTAAGCTTGTTGTATAAATTTCATGCGTTATAAAATATTAAAATTCCAGTTTTCACTTTTGCTATAAACTAAATGTCCCTGTTTTACTTCCAAAGGGCTTTTTACATTATTTGTAAATAAACTACCTGTTCCTAAACCTTGCGGCATCTTATTTCGAAAAATATAGGTCCATTGTGCAATTGCATTTAAACCAATATTGCTTTCTAATGCAGAAGTTATCCACCAACCAATTTGCTGTTTTTCAGCTAAGCGAATCCACGCTTCACTTCCTTTAATTCCGCCAACTAAACTTGGCTTTAAAATAATGTATTGAGGTTGTATTATTTGTAGTAGTTTTTCCTTTTTTGTTACATTAAAAACACCTATTAATTCTTCATCTAAAGCTATTGGCAAGGGTGTTTTTGAGCATAGTTCAGCCATTTCTTCAACTTGACCTTGTTTTATAGGCTGTTCAATAGAGTGAATTTCGAAATCAGTTAATTTCTTTAATTTTTCTAATGCTTCATTCGGTTGAAAAGCACCATTTGCATCAACCCTTAGTTCAATTTCTTCGGAAGAAAAACTAGCCCGAATACTTTTTAACAGTTTTAATTCGGTTTCAAAATCAATAGCGCCTATTTTCATTTTAATGGTTGAAAATCCAGCTTCAATTTTATCTTGAATTTGTTGATTCATAAAAGCTTCATTCCCCATCCATATCAATCCGTTGATATTAATAGCAGCTTCAGCTTCAGTGAATTTTGAAGGAAATAATTTAAATGGATTGCTGCTTTTTAAAGATAAAAATGCTTGCTCTAATCCAAATTGAATAGAAGGAAACTCAATTAATTCATTCAATAAAACAGCTTCATCTAAATGAATATGATTGCATAACCATTTTAGTTTATCTTCATAATCAGGTCTATCATCAATGCTTAATCCTCTAAAAATAGCACATTCTCCAATGCCAATTTTATTTGCAGACGCTAATTTTAAAAAATAAGTTTCCTTTGTTTTTAAAATTCCACGAGAAGTACCGCTGGCTTGCTTAAAATTTAAGCTGTATTTTTTGAATGCTGCCTTCATTGTATATTTAAAGCTGAAAAATACAACTATTTAAAAACTTGTACGATAAAAAATATTGAAAACTCTATTTACTTTTCCAACGTTCTAATTTTGGAATTCCTTTTGAAAATAAACCTGCAAACAGTTTCATAAAACCACCCATTTCTATAAGCTGTTCTTTTACAAAAGCCTGCATTTCTATGGCTGTAATATCTGGTTGCAAAAATTTTCCATCATCATAACAATAGCTGCAATACTTATAACTAGGATTTCCATCTGCATTTTTACCTCCTCCTTTACCTTTAGGATCTTTACTTAAAGGCATCGCACAACTTTGACAATTTTTATATGTTTTCATTATTTAAGCTTCTAAAATTTCTTTTAATTTCTTTAATCCATATTCAAAATCTTTCCCAACAGATTTATCCATATTCATAAACAGCATCATTATACTCAAAGGAAATTTATTTTTTCCAGAAAAACCCCAAACAACTTTAGTTCCATTTTCATCTTCAAAAACTTTTAAATAGGCGTCAGATGTAGATTTAAATGGTTTTAAAAAACGTAATTGTGATTTCACTACTTCATTTTCAATAATACCTGTTAATTCTTGCTCTCCCTCTCCAACTTCCTTGTTTCCAACCCATGCAGATACAAAACCTACTTCACCATCTGTTCCTGTAAATGTTTTTCTCATAGCAGGATCCTTTTCTGCCCAAGGAGACCATTCATCCTGATTTTTTAATAGTTTTAAAAAAGTAAAAACTTCAGGCAACGGTTTTTTAATAATGACACTTCTACTTACATCGTAATTTTTAGGAGCAATGTTTGCTAAAATAATAACAAGTAAAATTAGAATTAATATCACATAAAAAAAGATAGTCATAGTTTTAAAATTTTAGATCGTATCGTTTTTTATAAAATTATAGCTTTAAATACTTTCCAATTTCCAATAAAAATAGTTCCTTTTTCGATTTTGAAAAGCGTTCAATAGCAGCTTTATGATCTATTTTTATATAACCGAACGTATCAAAATGATAACCTAAAACTTTATTACAGTTTAAAAATGAACTTGCTTTTAAAGCTTCTTTAACCCCCATAGTAAAATTATCTCCAACTGGTAATATTGCAATATCTAGTTCTCCAATTACATCTGGAATTAACTTCATATCATAGGTTAAAGCGGTGTCTCCAGCAATATACAATCTATGGTGATTTGTTTCTATTACAAAACCTCCTGGTTGTCCTCCATAACTTCCGTCAGGAAAAGAACTTGAATGCACGGCATTTGTATAATGCACTGTACCAAAATCAAACGTCCATTTACCACCGTGGTTCATAGGGTGCCCTTCAATTCCTTTATTTCCAAAATAAGATACTATTTCGTAATTTGAAATAATTTTAGCTCCTGTTCGTTTGGCAATGACTTCTACATCTAAAATATGATCTTCGTGTGCGTGGCTTATTAAAATATAATCAGCTTGTAGCTTATTTATATCTATGTGAGAAGCTAATTCGTTTCCTGTAATAAATGGATCAATTAATAATGTTTTGTCTTTGGTTTCAATACTTAAACTTGCGTGTCCTAAATATGTTATTTTCATGTGGTAGTATAATTAGTTGTTTATGCAATTTAACTAAAATAATTCACAAAAAAAACCTCGAAAACATTTCTATTTTCGAGGTTTATAAACAACTAAGTAGCAATTAAAAACTGTACTTAACAAATACGGTAAAATTTCTTCCAGGTTCATAAATTCTGCCCGAAAGTATGCTTGAATTTTTATATGAATAATTTAAGTGCTCATAATACGCTTCATCAAAGATATTTAACACGGCAGCACCAATTGACAACCCTTGTACAGGTTGGTACCCAGCTCTAAAATCAACGGTTGTAAAAGACGGACTTTCCTCTTCCATAAACGTAGTTGAGATTCTGTCTTGTTTTGCAACAAGCCTAGAACTTAGCGCTAAAAAGTAGTTACTTTCTTCAAACTTCAATCCTAAAATTGCCATGAATGGTGGTATTTGAGGAAGCGGCTCATCAAAATCTTTATTTTGAGCATAGGTATATGATAAATCTGAAGTGAATGCTAATTTTTTGGTAGCTTTTAATTTAAAGTTAAACTCAAATCCGGTTTGCATAGCTTTGTCTAGATTTATAAACTGTTTTGCGTATACTGGTGGTGTAGTAGGCATAAATTTACGTGGAATATCAGGATTTACTTCCGCAGAAATATAATCTTGTAAGAACGAATAAAACACAGAAGCTCCTATTTCAATAAACTTGAAATTTTGCATAAAAGACAGTTCAATTTGATTGTTAATTTCAGGGTTTAAGTTTGGATTTCCAACATATTCATAAGGATCTACACCAACATTAAAATGGTTGATATAACGCTCTATCATATTCGCTGTTCTTACACCTCTTCCTAACGCAAATTGTGCTTGAAATTTGTTGTGCTGATATTTTAATGATGCATTTGCACTAATATTTACTTCATTTTGATCTTTAATTTCACCACCATACAACGCTTCAAAATCTGCAGCAGGATCATCAATACCGGTATTAATAAAATCGGCTCTAACTCCGGTGGTTAATGTTAAATTATTGGCAACAATAAATTTTCCTTCACCAAAAACACCAACATCATTTAGGGTAGCATCTTGCCAAATTTTATCTACAAAAGTTTTTGGTGTTGGCAATGGCATACCATTCATTATTTTCACAATTCGTGTTCTGTTTCCTTCTCTTCCAATGAAATTCGCATCAATTCCGGTAAAAATCTTTGTTTTTTCTGAAGGACGAATTACCAATTCTACTTTTCCACCATAAGTTGTTGATTGAACAGGAGAAGCTGCGTCAGTCATTTTAAAACTAGGACGCTCTTCGTTTGTCATTAAATGATCTACATACGAATAAAATACTTTAGCTGTAAAGCTTTCTATTTTTTCTGAAATTTCAGTTAATTTATAATCAATTCCTCCTAGTAAACTATTATCAAAAGGCGAATCCATTGGCAAACCTGCATGTAAAATATCACGTGCAAAAGATTGTCTCCATGTAAATTGTACACGTTGATTTTCGGTTGGGTCAACACCTATTTTTACAGAATAATCAGCTGTTTTAAATGAAGAAGGAACTTCTGTACCGTTTCCATCTTTATAATTACCAAAATCGCGATAAGAACCCACTACGTGGATATCTACTTTATTTGCAAAATATGAAAAGGAAGCTGCAGTTGCAGTATTTTCTCCGTTAGATTCAAAACCCGATTGAATGCTTCCTCGAAAACCATTATCGGTATTTGCTCTTGAATTGGTTACAATATTTATAACCCCTCCAAAATTTTGACCGAAACGAACTGTAAAAGGTCCTTTTACAATTTCAATTTTAGCAACTTCCTCTGGAATTACATGCGTTGTAATAGGATCCATACGATTTGGACACGCATTTAAAATTTTCATACCTCCATCATACTGAACATTTAATTGTTCGTATTTAAAAGATCTAAATACAGGTTCAGAAGCATAAGCACCTCTTTTTACAATTCCGAATCCTTTAATATCTCTAAATAAATCGCCTACACTTCTTGGTTGTGTTACTCTTTTTAATTGATCTACAATTACTTCAGAATGTGAAATATCTTCTAAAGGGTTCGAAGAAACAATAATTTCATTCAATTCAATTTGTGCTAATTGTAATGAAATAGTTTGATTGTTTTTAAGATTGGTGTTTTTAGTTTTATAACTAAGATGAGTTACTTCAATTGCATCTCCTTCATTAGCGTCAATAGCAAATGTTCCGTTAGAATTTGAGATTGAAAATTTGTTTGTTTTTAATACTTTTATGGTTGCAAATTCAATTGGTGTATTTGAATTTTCATCAATAATTTTCCCTGTTATTTTGGTTGATTGCGCGTTTAATAAACACACAAACATGAATGCTATTATAGATAGCAGTATATTTTGTTTCATTATAAAATAAATTATTTTGATTGTTTTTTAGTAGTAATCTACATAATATGTATCTATAATTTTTAATGAATTGGCTTCTTATAAAAAACACAATGCATTAATTATAGATTTAATTTAAAAATTACGCATAGCTAAAACACCTTTAAACCAAGAAAAAGCTTGATAAAAAGTTGTCTATTTATTACTAATTTTCGTAAAATATTTAGGAAACAATTAATTGTGGAGGCTTAAATTCAGTAATTAGAAACTCTTGCTTACTGTAATGAATCATAGAATTTGACTCATTATTATATTCTTTTGTATATAGTAACTGATACGTAAACTCATTGATAGGGCTTACTGGATAATCGTCAAAATTTATTTGAGGAATTGTAGATTTATGATCGTGAGAGTTGTGGTTTGTTTTTTTTAGCTGTTTTTCTAAATAACACTTTCCGTTACACTGCAAATAAGGTTTGTCTCTATTTTCACATAAAACACTGGCAATATAATCGTAATTGGCATGGTACTCAATAATAGGCATTATTGGCCTGATCATAGCCAACAAGTATAATAAATAGAAAAATATGCCAAAAAATTGATTTTTCATTCCTGAAATTTGCAGTTACAAATATAGTTTTTAGAACGATAAATTATGTAATAATTATAACGCTATTTTAACTTAATAGTAATCCTATTCCAAAAAGTAATGCAAATAAAAACGTACTTAAGGCTAACTTTTTAAGTTCTGGATCTAATAACTTTGGAAATTTATTTTGATACACTACTTGAAAATGCTTCATAATTGGTATATAAGCCAATAAAAACAACAATTGAAATGGCGATGTATATTGAAGCATTGTGTATAATAAGGCTACTAATAATGACGCTATTAATAAATAATAATGATAATACTTTCCAAACTCAGCTCCTATTTTTACAACCAGCGTATTTTTACCAGCTTTAATATCAGACGCTCTATCTCTTAAATTATTTAAATTTAAAACACCTACACTTAGTAAACCTATTGAAATTGCAGGTAAAAAAACGGTGTAATTTATTGTTTTTGTATATAAGTAATAACTTCCACAAACACTTAATAAACCAAAAAATAAAAATACAAATACATCTCCAAATCCACTATAACCATATGCATTTTTACCCATTGTATATTTAATTGCAGCAACAATACTCATAATTCCTAAAACAAAAAACAAAAGTAAGTTTAAGAAATCATCTTTTCCAAAAGAAACATAAATTAAGGCTATTGCAACAATGAAAGTAATTATTACTGAAATTTTAATAGCCGATAGCATTTGATTTGGTGTAATAGCCCCACTTTGTATGGCTCTTTTTGGACCTATTCGGTCTTCATTATCAGTTCCCTTTACACCATCACCATAATCATTTGCAAAGTTTGAAATAATTTGAAATCCGGTGGTTGTTAATAAAGCGAGTAAGCAAATAAGCCAATTAAAAAACCCTTCGGAAGCAGCGATAAAACTTCCAACAATAATTCCTGAAAGGGATAACGGCAAGGTTCTTAAACGAGCAGCCTGAATATAGTTTTTTATCATTTTATAACTTAAAAAACGATGGTAAAGTTTTGTTTATTAGTCAACAAAAGTTAATTCCACAATTACCTTTCTAATGATGTAATCTTTTAATTGAGGTGAGTAGCATTCAATGTTATTGTAAATCAAAGTAACGTTAGATGATGCATTTAAATTTTCTAATGATTGAATTAATTGATCAGAACCTTTAAAATTTTGTAACCACAAAAACTTTTGTGTTTTACCTTCTTCATCTTTTAAAATTACGGTACTAAACTCATCTCCAACCACACCAACTAGTGAACCAGTTACTTCAAAAAGTTCTTCAACAGGTTCTTCGTTAATGTCTTCAGCTAAAGCGATTAAAGCATCCGGACAAAATTTAGCCATATTAATACCAACCTGTTCTCCAAATTTTGAGGCTGCATCACTTCCGTCATAAAAATTTACAACAATACCATCTTTATTAAATTCTTCTTCGTATTTATTGTATAAATTAAGAATAAACAAACCTAGTTTTTCAGTGCGTTTATCCACGTCTAAACTTTTCATTTCATCACTATCTAAATATTCACAAGTTTCTTGTGATACTTTGTCTAAAGTGGTTTCTTGAGAAAATACATTTAATGAAATAAAAACAATAATGAAAAAGAATCCTTTTTTTAGTATCATAATTTTATAAATCTTCAGCGTTAGCAATAAGTTCAGCAATATCTAACACTTCAATAGTATCTTCTTTTTCAGTTGCTTTTACACCATCTGTAAGCATTGTATTACAAAACGGGCATCCTGTTGCTATAATGTTTGGTTGCACTTCAATTGCTTCTTCAGTTCGCTCAACATTAATGTCTTTATTACCATTTTCAGGTTCTTTAAACATTTGTGCTCCTCCTGCTCCACAACATAAACCGTTTGTTTTACAACGCTTCATTTCAACCAATTCAACATCTAATTTTTGAATTAAGTCACGTGGTGCTTCGTACACATTGTTTGCTCTTCCTAAATAACAAGGGTCGTGAAAAGTAATACGTTTCCCTTTAAACTTACCTCCTTCAATAGTTAATCTACCATCATCTAACAATGATTTTAACAATTCGGTATGGTGAACTACTTCATAGTTACCACCTAATTGAGGATATTCGTTTTTAAGGGTATTAAAACAATGAGGACAAGCTGTTACAATTTTTTTTATTTCATATGCATTCAACACTTCAATATTAGTCATTGCTTGCATTTGAAATAAAAATTCGTTCCCTGCACGTTTTGCGGGATCTCCTGAACAGCTTTCCTCTGTACCTAAAACAGCAAATGCTACATTTGCTTTGTTCAAAATTTTCACAAAAGCTTTTGTAATTTTTTTCGCTCTATCATCAAAACTTCCAGCACAACCCACCCAAAATAGAACTTCGGGGTGTTTTCCTTGTGCTGACATTTCTGCCATTGTAGGTACTTTCATTTGTTTATTGGTTTTTATTCGTGTTTTCCGTCGTCAAAAACTTCAATAGTAACTTCTTTTGCTACTAAATCTGTGAATTGACCTCTGTATCTTGTTGCTTTTACTAAGTGATTATCAATCCAATGATAGTTTCCTCCACGAGGTTTCCCCATTAATAAGCTATGGAATTTAAACCCGTGTTTGTTTAACCAAGTTTCAGTAACTTCTCTGTGCTCTTCAGTTCTTGATGTAAAGAAACAAATCATATGCCCTTCATCATACCATCTGTTTAAAGTAGCTAAAGCATCTGGAAATGGCTCACAAGTCCCCATTCTTTCTGGCTCTTCATTAGGTACATCTTCGGTTACAGTTCCGTCAATATCAATTAAATAATTTTTAATTCCTTCAGGCAAAATAGGACTAATATGTAATCCATCTTCAACTTTGTCGTGTAAAAGTTTTTCAACATCTTCTTTTTTCATTCTTCTTGTTTTTAATTTAAATTTTAATTTTTATAGTTCTGTTATTCGTCTTTCCAATTTAATCTATCCATTTGGTTGTATTGCCAAGGTGCTCCATTGTTTTCAATATTTGTCATCATCATATTTAATTCTGGTGAAGCAGCTGACTGCTCCATCACTAAATACCTACGCATATCCATAATTATTGAAAGTGGATCAATATTTACCGGGCATTCTTCAACACAGGCATTACAACTTGTACAAGCCCATAATTCTTCAGGAGCAATATAATCGTTTAGTAATTGCTTACCATCGTCTTTAAATTCACCATTTTTATCTATATTTTTTCCAACCTCTTCTAACCTATCACGCGTTTTCATCATAATAGCTCTTGGAGATAATTCTTTTCCTGTTAAATTTGCCGGACAAGATGATGTACAACGCCCGCATTCTGTACAGGTATAAGCATTCATTAATTGTACCCAGTTTAAATCGGTTACATCACTTGCTCCAAATTTCCCTAGAACTTCATCCTCGGATCCTTCAGGAGCTGAAGCAAATGGATCGGCTGTTGGATCCATCATTAATTTGACTTCATTAGTAACAGCTTCCAAATTAGTTAACTGACCTATTGGATTTAAATTAGCAAAATAGGTGTTTGGAAATGCTAATAAAATATGTAAGTGCTTTGAGTAATATAAATAATTTAAGAAAATTAAAACACCTATGATATGTAGCCACCAAGCTGAACGCTCTATTAAAAATAAAGTACCAGCATTAAAATTTTCGAAAAAAGGAACTAAAAACTGACTTATAGGATTTCCTGCATTTACTTGTTGAAAAGGTACATCGGTTGCATTCATTAATAAGAATAACGACATTAATATCATTTCAAAATACAAAATGTACAAAGCATCATTTTTTGGAAAACCTTTCATTTCTTTATTCCAAAAACGAGGAATTCTTAACACCATTCTTCTTATCCAAAAAACAATTACGGAAACTAACACTAAAAACGCTAATATTTCAAAAGAACCTATTAAGAAACTATAAAAACCACCTAAAAATCGTAAAACACGATGTGTTCCAAAAAGGCCATCAATAATAATTTCAATTACTTCAATATTAATTATAATAAAACCTACATATACAATTATATGTAAAATTCCTGAAATAGGTCGTTTTACCATTTTAGATTGCCCTAAAGCAATCATTACCATATTTTTTAATCGATTCTTTTTTCTATCAGACCTATCAACAATTTTCCCCAGTTTAATATTTCTGCTAATTTTTTTAATATTTCGTATAAAAAATCCGATTCCTAAAAAAAGAAGCACTGCAAACAGTATGTTATCTATATAATTCATACAATTTAATTATTAATGGTTCCAATTATTATCTTCTCAATTCCTTTTTATTATTGATGCCGAATTTAAGGAAGGCAATTTAGCATTATTTAACGCTTTCTCATACTTCATGCCAAATATTTCACAAAATTGATGAGAATGTAAATTTAGTAGAATATTTTCAACTATTTCTTCAGCATTTAACAATCTTTTCATACTATTTTAGAATAATGGCTTACTAAAAAGCTACTCTTTGTTTTCTTGTTCTGGTTCAACTTCAGGATTATAACCTTTATCTTTCTTTCCAAAAACAGAAAGATGTACAAAACGTTTTGGATGTAATTTTACTTCACGTAGTAATTCTTCTAATTCTTTTGAAGCGTTTGTAAGGTTTAAGTACATTTCATCATCGGTTAATAGTTTACCCATAGTACCTTCACCTGCTTCTAAATTTGCTAAAATTGAATTTATACTAGCAATTGAAGTCTCTAAATTTTTAACTGTAACACCAAAGTTTGCATTTACCAATGTGTCTGATAATTTTGCCAAGTTTGCTGTTAAAACTTCTGCATTTGATAATGTACTTTCTAATTTATCTCCATTTTTTTGAACCATTTTATTTAATGAAACGGTTAAATCTTGAATATTTAGTATAGAAACGTTTAGACGTTCTAGGCTTAATTTTACATTTTCTCTAGCTTCATAATCTAACGTATTGTTTAAACCAGTCATTAATGAATCTGCACTCACAATAACATGCTCAACCTTAGCTTGAAGCGGATTTAATTTTTCTGTTACCGAAGAAAAGATATCAGATTCTATTTCCCCTTTTAAATTATCACCTGGAACTGCCATTTCACCTTCATAAGAAGGTATAATTGCCAAAGATTTCCCCCCCATTAAACTGGCGCTGTAAATTTTAGCAACACTTTTTTTCGAAAACTGGAAGTCGTTAACAACACTAAATTCAACAATTAATTGACCTCTTTTTTTTGGGTCTTTATTAAATTTTATATCAACTACCTTACCAACATCAACACCATTAATAGTTACAACACTTGCTGTATTTAAACCTTGAACATTATTATATTCAGTATAGTATGTTTTTAGTTGGCCATCAAATAAATTAAGCCCCTTCATAAAGTTATAACCCCATATAAATAAAGCTATTACGCTAACTGAAACAATACCTGTTTTTAATTCTCTAGAAATCTTCAAAATGCTTATTTTATGAAGAGCAATATTACTAATAATTTTTGGGAGTAGTAAATAAACAGTCTACGATTTTTTTAAGACGTATTCTAAATCAACTTTTTTACCATCTTTAAAAGCCACTATAAATGCAGTCTTATATCCTTTAGACTTAGCCAAACGTTGTAGATCTATAATCTCATTGTAATTTGAAGTATTTCCTAAATAGTATTTGTAACTATTGCCTACTTTTACTCTTTCAATACCTTTAAGACCTTTAAAATTATATGATTTTGTTTCAAGTTTTCGAGTACCTGAAGCCACCTGAACCTTAAATTGAGCTGAATGCATATGCTCTTTTGAAGTGTTCTCAACAACTTTATTTTCGGTTGAATTCACAACAATATTATCTCCATTTACAGTGTTTAAAGTTAACTGTTTGTAATATTTTAAAATTCCGTTATAAATAGATGTTGAAAATTTTGATTGACCTGCCTTAGAACCTAAAAAAGTACCTTCTGCTTTGTTGGTGATAAAACCTGTTTCAATTAAAACACTTGGCATATATGTTTGATGTAGAACTACAAAACCTGCTTGTTTTACACCTCTATCTTTTCGTTTCAAATCGGTTGAAAAGCCATTTTGAAGCATACTTGCCAATAAAATACTCTGATCTAAATATTCTTCTTGCATTAATGTCAATCCAATTACAGACTCTGGTGAGTTTGGGTCAAACCCTTTATAATTTACCTTATAATTATCCTCTAACAAAATTACTGAGTTTTCAGCTTTTGCTACCTCAAAATTTTGCTTATTTGCGTGTGTTCCTAAAGCCCAAGTTTCAGCTCCAGAAGCTTGTGTATGATGAGCATTACAATGAATTGAAACAAATAAATTAGCATCAGCTTTATTGGCAATTTTTCCACGTTCTTTTAAACCTATAAAAACATCAGTTTTACGCGTATAAACTACTTTAATATTTTTTTCGTTTTCTAACAATTTACCTACCTCTAAAACAATTTTTAATGCAATGTCTTTTTCTTTATGATTTTTATAACCTACTTTACCTGGATCTTTACCTCCATGACCAGCATCAAGCACCACAATAAAATCTTGGTTTTGCGCAATTATTCCATTATTTAAGAATAAAAATGAAATAAAAAATGTAAAAAGCAGTTTAAAATTTGCGCTTATTTTAATTTTATAAAAGAGTAGTGAGTTCATCAATTATTTTAATTATTTTTGTCTGCTGTAATTTGGTGATACAATTATTGAGCCATACATTTACAACCGTAAAAATATGAATAAAATTTAAGTACGCTAATTTAAAAAAACTTATGGTTTCTGCCCAATTTTAACCATACTTTTATAAAAAATCATTATTATAATACGTTGTAAATACATATTCTCTATTTTAGTTTTAGTTGTTGCTTTATGTGGCGTTAAAACCAATTCTTATTCGCAAGAAATTAAGCAAAGTTCCAATATTGAAATACCTATTACTAAAGTTGATACTAACCAGGTTTTCACAAAAGACACGCTTGTTGCTCCTAAACTAGATAGTTTAAGCCTTCAGAAAAAAGATAGTATTTCAAAACCAAAAGAACTTTTAGAAGGTATTATTGATCATACCGCTGACAGTTTAATAAGACAAGATATTAAAAACAATAAAATACTTTTGTACGATAATGCACACGTACATTATAAAGATATTGACTTGGTTGCTGGTTTTATTGAAATAGACAATAATACCAATATAGTTGTAGCGAAAGGTATAAAAGATAGTATTGGTACATATTCTCAGTTACCTGTATTTACCCAAGGCGCAGAATCTACCACTCAAGATTCTATTATTTTTAATTTTAAAACTGAAAAAGCAAAGATTTTTGGTTTATTAACAGAACAGGAAGGTGTTATTATTAAAGGTCAGGTAACTAAGAAAGAGAATGATAGTGTAATTTATGTTAGAGATATCAAATTTACTACTTCAGACAAAGAAAAACCTGATTATTATATACAAACTAAAAAAGCTAAAATTGTACCAGACAAAAAGATTGTAGTTGGTTTTAGTAATTTAGTTATTCAAGATGTTCCAACACCATTATTTTTACCATTTGCATACATTCCTTTAACTGAAGGTAGAGCCTCTGGTTTTTTAATGCCAACTTGGGGTGATAGTAAGGAGCAAGGATTTTTCTTACAAAATGGAGGTTATTATTTTGCCGTAAATGACTATGTAGATTTAGCGGTATTAGCCGACATTTACACCAATGGAAGTTGGGGAGTTCGAACGCAATCAAGCTATTCTTATCGCTATAAATTTAGTGGAAACTTTAGTTTTAGGTATGAATATTTAATTAATGGGTTGCGTGGTTTTGAAGATTATTCAAAATCATCTAATTACAATATTAGTTGGAGTCATAGTCAAGATTCGAAAGCCAGTCCAAATTCAAGGTTTTCAGCTTCTGTAAATTTAGGTAGTAGTAAATATTACAGACAATCTTTAAATGAATTCAACAACAACTCGTTCCTTAACAACACATTAAGTTCCTCTATTTCATTTTATAAAAAAATAGTAGGTACTCCTTTTAATTTTTCAGCTTCGGCAACACATTCTCAAAACACCAATACCGAAGTAATTAATATGTCACTACCTTCCTTATTATTAAATATGGATCGTATTTATCCTTTTGCAGGAAAAACTGGTGCAAAAAAGAATGCAATTCAAAAAATGGGACTTACCTATGCGCTAAGAGGAGATGTGAGAATGTCAACTACAGATGAATTCTTTTTCAAAAAAGAAATGTTTGATACTGCAAAAGCGGGAATGCAACACAATGCTTCTTTAAATACCAATTTAAAACTTTTGAAATATTTTACAGTTTCGCCAAATGCTAATTATAAAGAAGTTTGGTATTTTGATAGAATTAATAAAACCTATGACCAAACCGAAGACACTGTTGTATCAGATACTATTCAAGGGTTTAATGCCTTTAGGGAAGTTTCCGCAGGAGCTTCACTTTCGACTACAGTTTACGGAATGGTTAATTTCAAGAAAGGAAATTTACAAGCCATTAGACACGTAATGAGACCTTCTGTTTCATACAGTTATCGACCTGATTTTGAATATTACGAAGAAGTGCAACAAAGTTCAGATCCTGATGATGATTTTCTAGAATACTCTCCTTATGCAAATGGTATTTATGGAAGTCCTGGTAGAGGTATCTCAAACAGTTTAAACTTTACATTAAACAACACTCTTGAAGCTAAAATGGCATCAAAAGATTCAGTTGAAGCGGAAGCAAGAAAAGTAACTTTACTTAACAACTTGAATTTTAGCACCTCATATAACATAGCTTCAGACTCAATGAAATGGAGTCCTGTTAGAATGAGTGCTGGTACTTTTCTTTTTGATAAAAAAATGCAAGTTAATTTTAATGCAACCTTAGATCCTTATGCGTTAAGTATTAATGGTCAAAGAATAAATACTGCCAATATAAAAAATGGAGGAAGTCTTTTTAGATTAACCAATGCTGGTCTAACAATGAATTACTCCTTCTCTAGTAAAGAATTAAAAGGAAAATCAAATTCTCAGCAACAAAATGCTATTGATAACAACTCGGACGGTATATTTGGTGAAGATCTAGATCTTAGTAATGACAGAAGAGATAAAAGCAGTCAAAGAGAAACTAAAAAAACGAAACTATATGCAGCTAGATTTCCGTGGACATTGAAAATTGCGTACGCTGTTAATTACTTAAATTCTAATAGACAAAATGAAATCTCATCTAATTCCATTATGTTTTCTGGAGATGTTGAGCTAACACCTAAATGGGATGTTGGAGTTTCTTCGGGTTACGATTTTAAAGGTGGAGGCTTTAGTTATACCCAATTAAGATTTGCAAGAGATTTAGATAGTTGGAAGATGTCGTTCAACTGGGTTCCTTTTGGAAATAGACAAACCTACTATTTCTTTATAGGAATTAAATCATCTATGCTAAGTGATTTAAAATACGACCAAAGACAATTACCTGATAGAAGATTATTTTAATTTTTAGATATTATGAAAAAAATAATAAATACCACCAATGCACCCGCTCCTATTGGCCCATACAACCAAGCAATATTAACTGGAGACACTTTATACACTTCTGGTCAAATTGCATTAAACCCTTTAACAGGAGCATTAAATAATGCTTCCATTGAAGACGAAACAACACAAGTTATGGAAAACTTGAAAGCTGTTTTAGATGCCGCCGATATGACTTTTGAAAACGTTATTAAATCATCAATCTTTATTGCTGATATGAATGACTTTTCAAAAATAAACGCTATTTATGGTACTTATTTTAATGCAGAAACAGCTCCGGCTCGCGAAACTGTTGAAGTAGCCAACTTACCAAAATTTGTTGGTGTTGAAATTTCTATGATTGCAGTAAAATAAGGCGTTATTATAATGCTTTAATTAATAATTCAGCAGTTGCAGGATTTGTAGCTAAAGGCACGTCATGAACATCACACAATCGCATAAGCATAGCGATGTCTGGTTCATGCGGATGCATTCCTAACGGATCTCTAAAAAAGAACACCATATCTGTTTTTCCTTCAGCAACTCTTGAGGCTATTTGGGCATCTCCACCATAAGGCCCCGATAAATATTTACTTACTTTCAAACCTGCTTTTTCAGCATGTTTACCTGTTGTTCCTGTAGAAATTAGTTGAATATTTTTAGCTATTATCAAAGCTTTAAAATCCATTAAAAACTGAACCATTTCGGTTTTTTTACCATCGTGAGCAATAATTGCTATTTCCATATTATGTTGTATTATTCTTGTATTTACTATTTTTCTATAATGAAGCTGAATATTGTATTAAATCTACTATTTTAGTTGCATAGCCAAATTCATTATCGTACCAAGCTATAATTTTGTAAAAGTTTTTATTCAACTCAAGCCCTGCACTTGCGTCAAAAACTGAAGTTCTAGATTCAGATACAAAATCCTGAGAAACCACTTCATCTTCAGTATATCCTAAAATGCCTTTCAATTCATTTTCAGAAGCAAGTTTCATTGCATTTTTAATTTCATGGTAAGAAGTCGCGTTTTCTAAACGGACCGTTAAATCTATCAAAGAAACATCAACTATAGGAACACGAACTGCCATTGCTAATATTTTACCTTTCATTTCAGGAATAATATGTAACAAGGCATCTGAAGCACTTGTTGATGTTGGTATCATATTATTTAAAGCGGCTCTTCCTCTCCTCCATTTTTCTGAAGGTCCATCTACTGTATTTTGACTGGCTGTTGTTGAATGCACGGTTGTAACCAAGCCTTCAACTATTCCAAAATTATTATGTAAAACTTTTACAATTGGGGCTAAACAGTTGGTTGTACAAGAAGCATTTGAAAAAACAACATCCGTCTTCAATAAATTGGTATGATTTACTCCCATTACAAACATAGGTGCATCTTTTGATGGCGCTGAAATTACCACTTTTTTAGCACCTCCTTTAAGGTGTAACTGCGCCTGATCTTTGTTGGTAAAATTACCTGTTGATTCAATTACAAAATCTACATTTAAATCGTCCCATTTTATGAGTTCAGGTTTTTTTTGAGAAGTAATCCTAATAACTTTTCCGTTAACAATTAACGAATTTTCAGTTGTTTGAATACTACCATTAAATTTACCGTGAACAGAATCATATTTCAACAAATACGCTAAATGATCTACAGAAAGTAGATCATTTATAGCTACAACCTCAATATTATTTCGATTTATAATTGACCTGAAAGCTAGGCTACCTATTCTTCCAAACCCATTAATACCTACTTTAATCATTTCAATTAAATAGACATAATATCACTAACTCTTAAAAGTTCTTTATTTATACTATGATGCTCTTTTATAGCTTTTTCTAAAACTGTAGTTTCAATTTTATTATTAATAATTCCAACCATTAAATTTGTTTGCCCATCTAATAATAATTCAACAGCTTTTACACCCAATCTACTTGCTAAAACCCTATCATAACAACTTGGTGAACCTCCACGTTGCATATGACCTAAAACAGATACTCTCACATCGTATTTTGGCATGTTCTCCTCAACATAATTGGCTAACTCAAAAACATTTTTACCAATTTTATCTCCTTCAGAAACCACTACAATACTTGAAGATTTCCCTGAGCGCTTACTTCGCTTTAATGATTCTAATAAACGCTCTAAACCTAAATCTTCTTCAGGAATTAATATTTCTTCGGCACCTGCGCCAACACCCGCGTTTAAAGCAATAAATCCAGCATCACGCCCCATTACTTCAACAAAAAACAATCTATTGTGAGAACTTGCTGTATCTCTAATTTTATCAATAACATCAACAACTGTGTTTAAAGCTGTATCGTATCCAATAGTATAATTTGTTCCAAAAATATCGTTATCAATAGTTCCTGGTATTCCTATACAAGGGAATTTATATTCTTCATTAAATACCATTCCACCTGTAAATGTTCCGTCTCCACCAATTAAAACAATAGCATCAATATTTGCTGCTATTAAATTTTTATAGGCTTTTGCACGTCCTTCAACTGTTCTAAAATCATTTGATCGTGCAGATTTTAAAATGGTTCCTCCTCGGTTTATAATGTTACTTACGCTTCTAGAAGACATTGGTTCAAAATCTCCTTCAATCATCCCTTGGTATCCTCTATAAATACCCACACATTCTACATTATAATATGAACAAGCTCTAACAACTGCTCTAATAGCGGCATTCATTCCTGGAGCATCACCTCCAGAAGTCATTACCCCAATTTTTTTTATTTTTTTACTCATTAGTTAATAGTTATGTTTTTGAATATTGTTTTTTTACAAAATACTAATATGTATAAAAACTACTTCTTATTTTTATTTATCGAATCTACAAATTAAAATTGAATTTTTACATTATTTAAATTGTGCAATTTATCAGCTATTTTAACTTGCTAATTTCTTTTTAATTTTACTCAAAGATTCATTATTTTCATAAAACAACCTTTAACTAATGTTTAATAAAAAGATATCTTATTATAATTTAAGACCATAAATATTTAGGGTACACACCTGAATCTTTTAATTTTTGAATTTCAGAAGTTACATACGGCTTATCTTCTTTATAAGTAACCCCAAACCAACGTGCGTTTGATTTCAACACTTCCATAGTCGCTGTTTTATCAACAATTACAGTGTTTACCACCAACGGAATAAAAAACTCAGCTTTTGGTTCTTTGTAATTTTTTTCTAAAAAGGCTTCAAACATAGATGCTGAGATATCGAAATATTTTGGTGTAAACCCAAAAAAGTTCATTGCTACAATGGTTTCCTCTGAAATTGGCTTTAAAGTTTCGTTAGCGTCTTTAAACACTAATTCTCCGTTTACTTTTTCAATATGCGTACGTTCTACAATTCCTGCTAAAAAACCTTCGTGATTAACAGTACATTCGCCTCTTGATACAAAACCATAATCAGAAATTGTGTTTTTTAATACATAGCCCATCATATTAAAACTTGTTGAATTTTTATCGGTATTTCTTAATGCTTCAGCAATTCCTTCAAAAGCTTCTCTTCCATAAAAATCATCAGCATTAATCACTGCAAAATTTTCAGTAACCGCATCTTTAGCCATCAACAATGCATGACCCGTTCCCCAAGGTTTTTCTCGGTTGTTTTCTTTAAATCTTTCTGGAATACTATCTGTTTCTTGAAAAACATATTCAACATCTATTTTTCCTTCTAATTTTGGATTGAAAAAGGCTTTAAAATCTTCCTCAATAGATTTTCTAATAATAAAAACTACTTTTCCAAAACCAGCCTGAATTGCATCGTAAATTGAAAAATCTAAAATTGTATCTCCTTGATCTGAAAATGTATCTAATTGTTTCAATCCCCCGTATCTACTTCCTACTCCAGCTGCTAAAATTACTAATGTTGGTTTACTCATCTTCTTGCTTTTTTTTGGTTTTAAAATTAACTAATTTTTGGTTTTTTATAGTGTCAATCGCTTGGTTGTTTATTCCAACCGAATCTATTACTTTTTTCTTTTTCAAAGATAACTTTTCTAACAGTTCTTTGCTATTATCAAAATCAATTTGATAATTTAAACCAACACCCTGCGTATAGCCCTCTTCATCTTGATTTGAATATTGAATGTCATTTTGACGATTAAAAACGGATGAACGCAGTGTTCCTGCTTCATTCATTAAAAACTCAACATTTACCTCACCTATAATATCCGTTTGTGTTCCTGTACCAATTGGCATTCCAACCTTTCCGTTGATTAAAATCCTTTCATTTACCTGATAATCTAGCGCTAATGAAACTTGATCATTGATATCTAAATTATCAACAGCATTGTTTTCTCCAACAGTATAAACAGGTGTTAATCTAAATCGGCTATCGTCACTATTCAAAATATTATCAAAAGCATTTGTTAGCATATCCATACCTGTACCATACAAAACGGTATTGCTATTTGCGCCTAAATCTCCTTCATTATAAAAACTACCCGTAACTAGTAACGCTATAAACTGTGTGGTTTTATCATTACTTAATTTAAAAGCTAACTCTGATGCTACTGTTGAACTTGAATTAGGTATTTCAATATCAAAATCTATAGTTGAATTGAATAATTCTCCTGTAAAACGAGTAATTAAATCAACCGGTATTTTTCGACTAGAATTTAAGTTTTCTAGCAGTGTTCTAGGATTTGCTGAAACTCTATATATGGCTTGTATGTCCATATTTGCAGTTAAAGGATCTCCGCTCCAAGAAATAACACCTCCTTTTTTAACAGAAAAAGGTTTACTTATAAAACCTCCATATTTAAAATCATAAATACCATTGTCAATCACAAAATCACCGTACATATTAAACTTGTCTTTAGTATCAAGTTCAATTTGTAAATTCCCTTCACCACTTCCTTTCAAATAACTTCGTGAAACTTTATCAATTACCATTTCAAAAACAGCCTCTTTTGTTACTTCTAAATTAAAATTCATCGTTAATCCTTTTAATTTATCTGAAATAAAAGCCTTTCTAATTTCTTCATCTTCAACAAAAGGATCTGTGTTTATAAAACGAATTAGCTGAGATGTTTCCGCAGTTTTCACATCGCTAATTGGCATAATAAAATGTGTGCCTTTATTGGTTTTTCCTGTGATATCAATCAGCAATTTATCGGTAGGACCAACTATGGTCGCATTGCCGTCAAAATAGGCAGTTCCATAATAAAGTGACGTTTCTTCTTCCTCGGTATCTAGTACCAATATATTATTTGATTCTACAGCTAAATTTAAGCTCCAGACCTCAAAATTTTGATGTTTTAGTGTTCCTGTTAAACTGGCTTTTGTTCCGTGTTTAACATCTCTCAAAGTAACATCTTCAAAATCGAATGTTTGGTTACGGAAGTTAATTACACTTGTACCTAAAAAGTCATAATTTACATTTAAATAAGGAAAATACATTCCTGCTTCATCTAAAAACAAGTCGCCTTCCATTGTTGGGTTTGAAACTAGGCCTGTTGCATGAACAGTCCCATAGGCATACCCTCGTATTTTATTAAACACATCTTCTCCCAAAGGACTAAAAGCATCTAATTTGAATTCTTCAAAGTTTATAACAACATCAAGTGTAGGTTTTGGTGTTGCAAAATCAATTTCACCTATTGCTGAAAAATTAACCTCATTTTCACGCTCTAAAGAAATATCTAACAAATATTGGGTTACGGAGTTTTTACCCTCAACATTGATATCTAAATTTCCTTGGTAAGAATTGTTGATGTTAAAATTTGTAACTGAGAGATTTACTGAAGGACGCACCATTTCGTTAAACTCGGTATATTGAATATTTCCATTTATAATTCCTTCTAAATTTAAACTATCTATTTCGGGGGTAATAGCATCTAAATTAACATTTTTAAAATTAAACTTTAAATCTTTTGAAATGGTATCATTTATAACCCCTGAAAAATCAATACTTTGTTCTTTTGAACTTATTAAAAATGGGCTAAAGGTATAGGTTTTGCTAGCAGCGTTAACAACTAACTTATTATCGTCATTATTATTCGGATTTATAAACCATTCATTGTTTTTAAAATTAAAACTGGATTTTTGTACACCAACAACTGATTGATTTTCTTTATTAAACGTATGGTAAAATGCTAAATTATATGTTTCTGTTTTATATTTACCTCCTTTAAATTGAGCTCCAAAATAAAGTGTATCGTTTAATGTTTTATTTACCAAATACAAATCCGAAACGTTGTAAATATTCGACTTTATATTATCGATAATTAACTGTGTGTTAAACAACGGGTTTTTATTATCAATTTGTAATAGTACAGAATCAATTTGCGCTGAATAAGCCTTTACTCTTGGCGATTTAACTTTTAACTTAAATAGGTTTTTATCTGCATCAATGGTTCCGTTAATAAATGTATTTGCCGAAAGTACCACTTCAGGTAAAAACAATTCAACTATTTTATTATAAATTTCAAACCTAAAATCTAAATATTGATTTTGCGTAACTTTAAAAGGCTCATAATTTGTATAAATACTTCCTATGGAGTTTTGAACTAATTTACCTAATTCATTAAATTTAAATTGCCCCGTAACTTCCCCTTGTATTATTTCAGGTGAATTAATGGTAACCGTTCTAATACTATCGATATTAGAAGAAGTAATTGCAAAATCTTTAAAGAAATAATCTCCCTTTTGGTTTGTATATAATGAGTTTTTAAAATTAATTTCACCCACCAAATTATCTAATTTGTTTCCTGTGAAATTAATATCTATATCTCCTTTTAAAATTGAAATTGTATCTCTTTTAAATATATTTAGTTTGTATAAATCGCAATAATCAACTGCTGTTTTAAAATCAAACTTATAGACATCTTTTGAGAAATCTGCCAAACCATTAAAATTCAACTTAATGTTATCATCATTTACTTCCATTTCACCATTAAAATGCTTGTTTTTAACAATCCCATTTACAGAAACATTTTTATATGGATAGGTGTTGTATTCAAATTTAGAAATAACACCTTTTATTGAACTATTTATATTATCAAAACTAAAGCCTTCTCCGTCAATTTCAGCATCCAAAGAAACAATCCCCATTAAATCATCATTTAAAATTGTACCTAATTTAAAATCGATTGTTTTTATGGAACCTTTATAAGAAGCATTTTCAATATTATGAAGATCAGAAAGCTCAAGATCTGTTTCTGCTACACCTAGTTCTGTGTCAATTAAAACCTTAGCACTTATAAGGTTTGAAGTAACATACGTTTTTCCTTTTAATTTAAAATTCCCTAAGTCTTTTAAGGCTACCGGTAAATTAGCTCCCAATAAATTTGGTAACAATATTTTTAAATGCTCATAATCTGATGTTAAATTATTAAAATCTGCTTCTAACGAAAAACCATTTTCAGTATTAAACGAATTTACCAAATGTAAATCTCCATCAATAATTGCATTGGCTTCTGATTTTAACTTCAAATTTTTAATAACTAAACTATTTAACTGTCCCGAAATATTTGCTGTTAAATAAAGTACATCTTCAGTCCCAATTTCATTATAAAACGATTTTAAATCGGTTAATGAAATATGAGATTCTTTTAAAGTTCCTAAAATATTTACTTTATTATTAAAGTCTGAAAAATCTTCTCTTTTATAATTAAATTCAATATCAGCAGCAAGGTTTGATGTATCTGTTTCTAAAATTGTGTTTAGAAATTGCATCGCTGATTTTGTGTAATAAAAATTGGAAGAAAAAGAGGTTACATTTATATTATGATTTTCTACAAAACTAAAATCGGAAATTGCCACACTCACATTAGGGCCTTCAATTTTAAAATCGTTACCCAAACCTTTTATGTTCTTAAAAAATATAGGTGTTACATTTTCAATATTTTCATCAATAATTTCAACATAACCTTTATTTAAAAAAAGCGCATCTGAAGTTAATTTAAACGTTGAAGGTGTTTCACTATCATCTTCACTACTAAATTTATCTACAAAAACAGTTAAACCATCATCAACTTCATTTTTGTAGGTTTTAATATTTAGCATAAAGTTATCTAATGAAATGCTTCCAAACTCTAATTTATTATTCATTATTTTGGTGAAACTATATAATGAACTTTCTAAATTTTCAACATAAATTAATGAATCGGCATGGTGATCTTTAATCAATACATTTTCAAACTGAACACTTCCTAGAATTGACATATCAATTCTTTCAACTTTTATATCCACGTCGAATTCTTTTTGAAGAAATGAAGTAGCGCTATTTCCTAATTTTGTTTGCACAAAAGGAAGCGACAATAATAGACTAAGTACAGCTAATATAATTAGCAAAACTTTTAATATCCTAACTACTATTTTTTTAATTCGTTTGATTTGCGTTAAATTTGCATTTTTAAGGCAATTTTCGTGCCCTAATTTGTTATTAAATGATTAAAAATAAATCAACCTATATTCTCGGTATTGAATCTTCTTGTGATGATACCAGTGCATCAGTAATTTGCAACGGCAAAATACTATCAAATGTTGTTGCTAACCAAGAAATTCACGCTAAATATGGCGGTGTTGTTCCTGAATTAGCCTCACGTGCGCACCAACAAAACATTGTTCCTGTTATTCAACAAGCAATTCAACAAGCAAATATCGACAAAAAAGACTTAAATGCCATAGCTTTTACGCGCGGACCTGGATTAATGGGTTCTTTATTAGTTGGAACCTCTTTTGCCAAGTCACTTTCATTAGCTTTAAACATTCCTTTAATTGCTGTAAATCATATGCAAGGACACGTTTTAGCGCATTTTATTGAAGATGAAAACCAACAAAAACCTCCATTTCCTTTTTTATGCTTAACCATAAGTGGTGGTCATACACAAATTGTTAAAATCTCTGATTATTTTACCATGGAAGTTTTAGGTGAAACATTGGATGATGCTGTTGGAGAAGCTTATGACAAGTCTGCCAAAATATTAGGACTTCCTTATCCTGGCGGACCTTTAGTTGATAAATATGCCCGTTTAGGAAACCCTAAAGCGTATAAATTTACCAAACCCAAAGTTGATGGATTGAATTTTAGTTTTAGCGGATTAAAAACAGCTATATTATATTTTCTTCAGAAGCAAGTAAAAGAAAACCCAGTATTTATTGAAGAAAACCTTAACGATATTTGTGCATCTATTCAACATACTATTGTTGAAATTTTGTTTGATAAAATTAAATTAGCCGTTAAAGAAACTGGTATTAAACACGTAGCAATTGCTGGTGGAGTAAGTGCTAATTCAGAAATACGAAAAGTTTTAAAAGAAACTGAGTCTAAATATGGATGGACAACCTATATTCCAAAGTTTGAGTTTACTACAGATAACGCTGCTATGATTGCAATTGTTGGTTATTTAAAATTTATAAATAACAAATACGATACAAATAAAACAAGCGCAACTGCTAGACTTAAAGTAAATGAAAGTTAAATACTTTATTTGTTTCTAAAAATATAAGAAAATTAAACTATATTTATTTTTGTGTTTAACTTAAAATTATTCGTATGAAAATAAAAATCACACTTTTAACCATTGTTTTTGCATGCTGTTCTTTTATTGGAACTGCTCAAAAAAATGATGTTAACAAAGCAACTAAAACAATTGCCGATTTTAAAAAAACAAATAGTGAAATAACTAAATATTTTAACTCAGCATATGGCTATGCTATTTTTTCAGGAATTGGAAAGGGTGGCTTAGGGGTTGGTGGAGCAACAGGCAGAGGAACTGTTTTTAAAGGAGGTACCGCCGTAGCAGATTGTAAAATGACTCAAGTTACTATTGGGTTTCAGGCTGGTGGTCAAAAATATGCTGAAGTCATCTTTTTTGAAAATAAAGAAGCTTATGAACGTTTTGTTGGTAATAAATTTGAATTTGCCGCTCAAGTTTCAGCTATTGCTTTAAAATCTGGCGTTTCATTAGATGCTGAATACAGAGATGGAATAATGGTATTTACAAAAGCAATTGGAGGCTTAATGTATGAAGCATCTTTAGGCGGACAAAAATTTAAGACTGAAAAGTTTTAAATCAGAAAAAACAATCTGAGATTATACTAATAAAGGTAGTTTAGAATTTGGTATCTATATCCCAAGCTTCTAAACTATCTTTTATTGTTTTTATAAACATACCTCCTAAAGCGCCATTAACCACCCTGTGGTCATAAGAATGTGAAATAAACATCTTATGTCTTATTCCAATAAAATCACCTTCAGGTGTTTCAATAACTGCTGGCACTTTTCTTACGGCTCCTAAAGCTAAAATTGCAACTTGTGGTTGATTGATAATTGGTGTTCCAAAAACACTTCCAAAACTACCAACATTTGTAACGGTGTAGGTACCTCCTTGAATGTCATCAGGATTTAATTTTCCTTTTCTAGCTCTTGAAGCTAAATCATTCACAGCTTTTGTAATACCAACTAAATTTAATTGGTCTGCATTTTTAATCACTGGCACAATTAAATTTCCGTCGCTTAAGGCAGCTGCCATTCCTAAATTAATAGCTTTACGCTTAATAATTTTATCACCATCTACTGAAATATTAATCATTGGGTGCTCTTTAATAGCAATCGCTACAGCCTGCATAAAAATTGGAGTATAAGTGATTTTTTCACCTTCACGCTTATAAAACTCATCTTTAACTTTATTTCTCCAATTTACAATATTGGTTACATCAACCTCAATAAAAGATTGTACGTGTGCTGAAGTCTGAATAGACTCAACCATATGGTGCGCAATTAATTTCCCCATCCGGCTCATTTCTATAATCTCATCTTCTCCATTTACTGAAACTGGTGTAGTTGATTTTTTTACAACTGCTAAAGGAACTTTTTCTGACACTACTTCAATTTTAGTTTCTAGAGCCTTTTTAGTTACAGCTACTTTTTGATCTTCCGATTGTCTACCGCTATCAATGTAAGCTAAAATGTCATTTTTTGTAACTCTATCATCCTTACCTGTACCAATAATTGCTTCTAATTCCTCCATTGAAATTCCTTCTTTAGTGGCAATATTTCGTACTAAAGGCGAAAAGAATTTCCCTGAGTCAGATACTTTCTGAATAGTTGAAGCTTCAATTACATTATGAATCTCAGTTTCTAACATTTCAACTTCAGAAACTTTCTGAACTTCTTCTGTAACTTGGTTTCCCGAATTAGCTTCATCTTCTAGAGTTTCAATAATAGCAATAGTTTCTCCTACTTTAACAACAGCATCTACATCAAACAAAATCTCTACTATGGTTCCTTCAACTTCACTAGGCACTTCTGAATCTACTTTATCAGTAGCAATTTCAACTATGGCTTCATCCAAATCAATACGATCTCCAACGTTTTTTAACCATGAAGTAATAGTTGCTTCTGCAACACTTTCACCCATTTTTGGAAGCTTTATTTCAAATCTTGACATGATGTTTTTTTTAGAAGAGCAAATTTACAAAAATATTAGCTCAAAAATAGTATAACAAATATGTTATTAAAAATCTGCTATATGAGAAATTAAACATATCTAAATTTAAAAGCTATTTACAGTCTAATATTTACCTAATTATATGCATATCTAGTCTACAAATAATAAAAATATAATTTTTTAAAATAACCAATACCTCATAAACAAAATTAAAAAACGTTTTAGTAACAAAAATTACAGTACATAGTAACATTATATCCTCAAAAGTCATAAATATTACTTTTAACCAATCTAAATAAGACTTAATCAGCTGATTTACTGAGTTTTAATGTTTTATTATTTATGACAAATATCATATAAATTAAAAATAGTTGTAGCTAAATTTATATAGAAATTAAAATCAAACAAATATCTAATATTATGAAAAATTTAAAATTAATAGGCTTCTTGATCATTTTAGCATCAAGTTTAATGTTTATTCAATGTACTAGCGACCCTATACAGGGTGAACAAGGAATAGCTGGTGAAAACGGTATAGATGGCATTGATGGTATTGACGGTATTGATGGTGTTGATAGTACGGCCTCTTGTTTAGCCTGTCACTCAGACAGCCATAGAGACCCTATTTATGCTTCATATGACTTATCATTACACGGCTTAGATCCTCTTCATACCGATCGTGGTACTGGTGATGAAATAAACACATCAGATTATACAAATAGAGGATCTTGTGCGCAATGCCATACTAGTGATGGTTATAAGGACTATGTTGCAGGATATCCTATTAACCCAGGCGATGGATACCCAGATGATTTATCATATCCATTTGGCAAACAAACTATAAGTTGTAAAACCTGCCATAGTGAACATCGTACATTTGATTTCGAAACTGATGGACAAGATTTCGCTTTAAGAAATATTGATCCTGTTGTATTAGTATATGATGGAACAACTGTTGTTGATTTTGAAGGAACTAGTAATAATTGTACTACATGTCATCAACCAAGAAATTCCTATGTGATTCCTTCAGGGGTTGATGATTATACAATTACAAGTTCACGATTTGGGCCTCACCACGGACCTCAATCTACTATATTAGAAGGGATTTTAGGAGCAAATATAGCTGGTTCTGAAGCATATCCAGGAATTGGAGCTGATGGAGATAATAGTCATAGAACAGGATTAAATGGAGTTGCATCAAATTGTGTTTCTTGCCATATGGGTACTACGACTGACGACACTGATGGATTACATTCAATGTGGCCAACAAAAAATGCATGTACAACTTGCCATACAAACGGAGCTCCAACTGAAGTTACCGATTTTACTGCTGATTTTGAAACTTTAAAAGGTTTATTAATTGCCGCTGGCTCATTAACAGAATCAGGAAGTACCGTTTCAGGAACTTATCCTATTGCTGTTGCTCAGGCAACTTGGAACTGGAAAACTTTACAAGAAGATAAAAGTAATGGTGTTCATAATCCAAAATATGCTAAAGCTTTACTTAAAAATTCAATACAAGCATTGCAATAATTATTAGATATTGATAAAGGTTTAGGAAGTAGATTTCTTCCTTCCTAAACCTTATTATTTAACTATTTATAGATTGCTATTTTTAACTTATAATTTCAAAATTGAGATTAATAAGTAAAAGTTAATCTAACATTAAAAATAAAAACAAATGAAAAAACTATTCCAAATAGTTCTCGTTAGCAGCTTAAGTTTACTGTGCTTTTCTTGTTATTATGATGAATTGATTGATAGACCAATTGATATTCCTGAAATACCAGATCTTCCAGAAAATGTTTCGTTTAGCACTCAAGTTCAACCAATATTTACAACCAATTGTATTACGTGCCATACAAGTTCATTAAACCCTGATTTAAGGGCAGGATATTCATATAATGCGTTGGTTCCAGATTATGTTATTGCTGGTGACCCATTAAACAGCAAACTTTTTCAAAGTCTTCCGGGTATTGGACACCCATTAAATGTAGGTTTTGAATTAAGTGATGAAGATGTTGCAATAATTTACGCATGGATTGACCAAGGCGCTGAGAACAATTAATATTTAAGACTTTACTTATGAAAAAATATACAACCTTCTTTTTTATTTTTTTAATGCTTCCTTTCATAGGGTTTTCCCAAGATGAAGATGTTAAAGAAAAAAAAGTGAAAGAAAAGCTTGCTCGACCTACTTTTGAAAGCTCAGCTGTTATTGACAATCCAAGTGTAAACTTGTACAATAAAGGCTCTTTTGAAGTGTCAATGCAACATAGATTTGGATTGGTAACTGGAACCAATGATTTAGTTGGTTTTTGGGGGCGTTCAAATATTAGAATAGGCGTAGCTTACTCAATTTTAAACCGATTATCAGTTGGTTTTGGTACAACTAAAGATAAAAGGCTTCAAGATTTTAGTATAAAAGGGGCTATTTTACAACAAACAAGATCTAACAGTACACCTTTAAGTATAACTTATTATGGAAATGCAACTATAAGTGCACTTCCTAAAGGAGATTTTAATATGGTTCAAGATAGATACTCTTTCTTCAACCAAATAATAATTGCCAGACGTTTTAGCAACAATGTATCATTACAATTTGCGGCTAGTTTATCGCATGTAAATGCGGTTCCTACAACTATGAAAAATGATGTGTTTGGAATTGCTCTAGGTGGTAAATTTAAAGTATCTCCAGGAACAAATATATTAATTGATTACAGTCAGCCTTTAGTTAGTTACCAAGACCCTATTAGCTCAAATGCTTTAAAAACACCTAAACCAGGGATTAGTATAGGTGCTGAATTTAATACTGCAGCACACGCATTTCAAATTTTCGCTACAAACTACTGGGGTATAGTTCCACAAGAAAACTATGTGTACAATCAAAATGATTTCTTTAAAGGAGATATTTTAATTGGATTTAATATTACCCGAATTTACAATTTTTAAAAATAATATACACACTGAAACAGGCTGATACTCAAACATAATTTATCTTTAAACTATTTTTTCATAATAAAAAACAGCCTGTTTCATTGTATTAAATGTTAAATTTATTTGACAAGATGTATTATGAAAAACAATAAAAATGAAAAGAGTAGCACAGATAGACGTAAATTCCTGAAATTGGGATTACTGTCAAGTGTTACAGCTGTTGCAGGTACTTCACTTATTTCAAATTTAACTTCTGAAGAAACATCAACTTCAAAAGAAAAAATTAGACTATTAACTCCTGACGGAAAAATGGTTGAAGTTGACGCTGAAAATGTTAACAAATATCCAGAAGCTCACATTACACCTTCAGAATCTAGAAAAGGTATTCCAGATAGAAAATTTGTAATGGTAATAGATTTGGCTAAATGTAAAAATGCACGAAAATGCGTTGAAGGCTGTCAAAAAGCTCATGATTTAGATTATAATGAAGAGTTTATGAAAGTACAACTAATTCAAGATAATCCAGAAGCTTCACCTTATTGGTTACCTAAACCTTGTTTTCATTGTGATGAACCTCCTTGTGTTACTGTTTGTCC
This sequence comes from Lutibacter agarilyticus, assembly GCF_900188235.1. Lineage (GTDB taxonomy): Bacteria > Bacteroidota > Bacteroidia > Flavobacteriales > Flavobacteriaceae > Lutibacter > Lutibacter agarilyticus. The sequence goes on from NZ_FZNT01000004.1 coordinate 336,534, forward strand.
TACGGGTGCAACATTTAAAAGAGATGACAATATTGTTCTTGTTGATAACGACCGGTGTATTGGATGCAAATTTTGTGTAACAAGTTGCCCATACTCTGCTCGTCAATTCAACTGGGGACATAAAGATAAATTTAAAGACACTTCTCAACCATATTCACCAGAAACAAGCGTTCCCGCAGCAGAAGGCACCGTTATGAAATGTGATTTTTGTCCGGATATGTTACGTCAAGGAAAATTACCACATTGCGCACAATCATGTCCTATGGGCGTCATTTATTTTGGAGATAAAAATGAAGACATTGTTACCAATGGAGATGAAACTGTTCGTTTTTCAGAATTAATTAAAGATCGTGGTGGCTATCGTCATTTAGAGCATTTAGGTACCAAGCCAAATGTGTATTACTTACCTGCTGTGAATAGACAATTTCCACTTGAACGTGGATTTAATGTAGATGAAGATATTATTGAACGTTATAAAGACGTTCCTTATGTTCAACAATTAAAAAAAGACGGAAAAATTTAATTTAACAACTCTTAATTATGGATATAGATAAAAGAAAAAGAGAATTGGTTAAAGAATTTTCTCCGGCTTTAGAAAATTATAGCTTAAAAACTAAAATTTGGATTGGCTGCTTAGTTGCAATTATTTTAGTAGGATTTTATGCTTTTTTAGTACAATTGATAAATGGTCATATTGTAACAGGAATGAGAGACAATGTAGTTTGGGGTATTTACATTATTAACTTTATATTTTTTGTTGGAATTAGTTATTCGGGAGCATTTATTTCAGGAATATTACATTTTTTTAAAACTCCATGGAAAAATTCTGTGTCTCGAATTGTAGAATTAATTACAGTATTGTCTTTAATAATTGGCCCTATTTTCATATTACTATGTATTGGTAGATTGGATAGGCTTCATTATTTATTTTTATACCCAAGAATTCAATCACCTATTACTTGGGATATTATTGCTATTATGACAGATTTAGTTGGATGTTTTATTTACTTATACTTAACTTTTATTCCAGATTTTGCAATCCTTAGAGACAATAAAGAGTTAAAAGTCGCTAAGTGGCAAAAGAAAGCTTACCGAATTTTAGCATTAAATTACCAAGACACAACCGAACAAAGAGAACGGTTACATAAAATTACAAGAACAATGTCTGTAATGATAATTGTATTGGCAATTGTAGCCTATACCGTACTTGCCTGGATATTTAGTTTAACCCTTCAACCAGGATGGAATAGCACTATATTTGCACCTTACTTTATTATTGCTGGTTTGTATTCTGGCGTTGGTGTTATTATTATTTCAATGTATGCTATTAGAAAATATTTTCATTTAGAAAGATATATTAGAAAAGTACATTTTATTGCTGCAGGTATTGTATTACTCGTAATGTCGTTACTTTTTGGATACTTTACATTTAGTGAATATTTCGCACGTTGGTTTAGTCATAAAGAAAACGATGTTCATTTGTTAGATACATTATTTAACCGTTATTTTTGGGAATTTATTTTCGCAAATTACATTGGAGTTTTAGTGCCAATAGTGATCTTGTTTTTTAAAAAATTTAGAACTATAAAATCCATCACTTTTGCAGCCATTATTGCCGTATTAGGATTGTGGTTAAATCGTTTTTTAATTGTTGTTCCAACATTAGAAACACCTTATTTACCAATTCAAGATACTAGAGCTGAATTTGTAAACTATTCTGCTACTTGGGTTGAATATTCATTAAGCCTAACTGGTATTGCAGCATTTTGTTTGCTATTTACATTGCTTATTAAGTTTGTTCCTATTATACCAATGTCTGGAATAATAGATTATGAAAGAGACCAAAAAAAGTATAATAAAAGGCAGCCTAAAAAAGCAGTTAAGTAATAGTCATAAAATTAGAAATTATGAAAAGTAATCTCATGAAACATACATTTTACGCTTCTTTTATTGCAATTCTATTGTTCAGCAACTTAGGTTTTGCACAGCAAGAAGAACAAAAAGAAGAATTTGATGTTCGTAAATATAAAACGGTTTATAAATTTAATTCGTTCAAACAAAGTGATAATTCACGCTTGTTAGAAGTTAGTTTTATAGTTCAAAACAAAAAAGACAGAAAAGATAAAATACCAGTTTTTGAAGCTGAAATTTATTTTTACAATGTTTTAAACGATGAAGAATTATTATTAGGAACAGCATTCACTTCAAAAGAAGGAATAGCTAAACTCACGCTTCCTTCAAGCCAAAATTATGAATTAGATGAAGATGGATTCATAAATTTAACAGCACGTTTTATAGGTTCTAAAGGATTAAAAAGCGCTAAAAAAAGTTTAGCTGTAAAAGATTTACACTTAGAACTAAATTTGAAAGAAATTGATAGTGTTAAAACAGTTATAGTTAAAGCTTATACGCTTACCCTTGACAGCCTACAAACAAAAGTACCTTTAGAAGAAGCTGATATTACAATTTTTGTTAAAGGTATGTTGTCTAATATGCCAATTAAAGAAGGAAGTATTGAAGATGGTGTATTTGAATTTGAATTCCCAACCAATATCCCAGGCGACGGTGATGGTGATGTAACTGTTATAGCAAACATTGAAGATCACGATGAATTTGGTAACGTAGCTCAAGAAAAATTTATAAATTGGGGTAGTCATAAAATTACACCTGTAAAAAAAGTAAAAAACACCCTATGGTCTGAATCAGCTCCACTGTGGATGTATATTGTTTTAAGTATTTTACTTTTAGGTGTTTGGGCTAATTACATTTATACAATTTTTAACCTATTTAAAATAAAAAAAGAAGGAAAAAGTATTAATTTAGCAACAGAAGAATAACACAACAAAACCTAAAAAATTTGGTATTGTTTTTGATATTTAATTAATAACGAATAAAATAAAATCCTAAAAAAATGAAAAAATTCAAAATCTTAATGCTGATTGGGGTAATTACCCTTGGTCTATTTTCTTTCACTAAATTAGTGCAAGAAGAGTGGGTTGTACCTGCTAAATATGAAAAAATGACGAATCCTACCGAAGCCAGTGATGACAACATTTCTGACGGAAAAATGTTATACGGTAAACATTGTAAATCTTGCCACGGTAAAGAAGGTTTAGGTGATGGTCAAAAAGCTGATGAAGTTGAAGGCGATTTAGGAGATTTTTCTTCGGAAGAATTTCAAGCACAATCTGATGGAGCTTTATTTTACAAAAGTTATATTGGTAGAGATGACATGCCTAACTTTGAAAAGAAAATGCCAGACGAAGATGATATGTGGTACATAGTAAGCTATATGAGAACCTTAGGAGAATAATACACTATATTATAAACAAAAAAACCGAGCTCTTAGCTCGGTTTTTTTGTTTATAATCTTTTTTTATATAGTCATTGAAAAAACCCTCGTATCAGGTTTATTTTCAAGTAGTCTAAGGTCAAAAGCCATACAAATATTACGTACAAACATTCTTCCCTCCTCTTTTACTGTTATTTTAGTATCAGAAACTTCAAGTAAACCATCATCAATCATTTCTTGCAAACGTTCAATAATTTCATTTTTAATTGTAACGTCTAAACCAATTTTCCATTCAGTTTCTAGGTTACACATTAAATTTAAAATGTGTTTTCTTACAATTAAATCTTGTTCGGTTAATAAATGACCTCTAAATATTGGAATTACACCACTATTTACTTTTTCGGTATATACATCAACATCTTTTTCATTTTGAGCAAACGCATACCAAGAATCTGAAATTGAAGACATCCCCAAACCGATCATTAATTCGGTTTTACCAGCTGTATAACCCATAAAATTACGGTGTAACTTTTTAGATTCCATAGCCTTGTGTAATGAATCAGTTGGTAAAGCAAAATGATCCATTCCTACTTCAATATAGCCATTATCAAAAAACAACTGCTTTCCTAATTCGTATAAATAACGCTTTTCATTGTCTTTAGGTAAATCATTTTCATCAAAACCACGCTGACCAACACCTTTTATCCAAGGTACGTGTGCATAGCTATAATACGCTATTCTATCTGGTTTTAATTCAATAGTATTTTTTATGGTATTTCTAATGCTTTCTTCTGTTTGAAACGGCAATCCGAAAATTAAGTCGTGACTTATAGATTCATATCCAATTTTACGTGACAAATCATTTACACGTTTTACTTGCTCAAAACTCTGAACTCTATGAATTGCTTTTTGAACTTTAGGATCATAATCTTGAATTCCAAAACTATTTCTACGTGAACCTAAATCGTATAAAGTTTGCAATTGTTCTTCGGAAGTATGATTTGGATGTCCTTCATAACTGAAGTCGAAGGTTTCAAACTTATCAGCTCTTTTAAATATACCGTTGATTAGCTTTTTTAAATTTTTCGAAGAAAAAAAAGTAGGAGTTCCACCACCTAAATGAATTTCTCTAATTTTTGGTCGTTCAACCAATAAATCACAATATAAATCCCATTCTTTTAAAACGGTATCCATATACGGTTGTTCAACTTCGTGACGTTTGGTTATTTTTTTATGACACGCACAAAACGTACATAAACTTTCACAAAACGGTAAATGAATATATAAGCTAATCCCTTCTACTTGATTACTTTCGTCAAACGATTTTTTAACTGTACGTTCCCAATCTTGCTGAGCTATACCTTCTTTATCCCAAAAAGGCACCGTTGGATAACTAGTATATCTTGGTCCTGGAATGTTATATTTTTGAATTAAGTTTTTCATTTGCGTCTAGTTGTTGGTTGTTGGCTACTTATTGTTAGTTTCATATTCATCAAAAACTAACAACTAAAAACTAACAACTATTTATACTCCTTTACAGCATCAATAAATGCTTTGGCGTGGTCTAATGGTACATGTGGTAAAATACCGTGACCTAAATTCACAATATATTTATCTTTTCCAAAACCATCAATCATTTCTTTCACCACGGTTTTAATCACTTTTGGGGGTGATAATAAACGAACCGGATCAAAGTTACCTTGTAAAGTTATTTTATTTCCTGTTAACTTTCTTGCAACTTGTGGTGCAACTGTCCAATCTACACCTAAAGCTGATGCATTTGAATTTGCCATATCCTCTAAAGCAAACCAACATCCTTTTCCAAAGGCAATTACCGGAGCATCATCTTTCAATGCCTCAATAATTTGATTGATATACTGCCAAGAAAATTCTTGATAATCAGTTGGAGATAACATTCCTCCCCAAGAATCAAATATTTGAACAGCATTTACGCCCGATTTTACTTTTTCTTTCAAATAAGCAATAGTGGTATCTGTAATTTTCTGTAATAAAGTATGAGCAGCAACTGGTTGTGTAAAACAAAACTCTTTGGCTTTATCAAAGTTTTTAGACCCTTGACCTTGAACACAGTAACATAAAATTGTCCAAGGAGACCCCGCAAAACCAATTAAAGGAATTTCATCATTCAACAACTCTTTAGTAGCTTTAATAGCTTCCATAACGTAGCCTAATTCAACAGTAACATCTGGTACAATTACATTATCTACATCTTTTTGAGAACGAATAGGATTTGGCAACCAAGGTCCTATTCCAGGTTTCATTTCAACCTCAATATTCATTGCCTGCGGAATTACTAAAATATCAGAAAATAAAATAGCGGCATCCATTCCGTATCTTCGAATTGGTTGTACTGTAATTTCCGAAGCCAATTCTGGAGTTCTACAACGTGTAAAAAAGTCGTATTTCTCACGAATTGCAATAAACTCAGGTAAATATCTTCCTGCCTGACGCATCATCCAAACTGGTGGACGCTCAACTGTTTCACCTTTTAAGGCTCTTAAAAATAAATCGTTCTTAATCATCTATCTTATGTCGTATTTTTAGTTAGGTGTATACTCTTATTTATTAAATTTATTTGCAACAGCTTTCATTGCTATTTGAATTGCAGATCTCACTTTGTAAATATCTCTTTTTGTCATTGCAGTCGATAAAAACCAAGATTCAAACTGAGATGGAGGCAAAAACACACCATTTTCCATCATCTTCCAGAAGAAAGTTTTAAACTTATCGGTATCACTTGTTTGAGCTGTTTTAAAGTCAACTACTCTTGTTTTTGTAAAAAATGGATTGATCATAGAACCGAATCTATTCACTTGTAAATCAATACCATTTGCTTTTGCTGCCATTTTCATTTCACGCTCTAAAAACGCTGCTGTTTTTTCAAAATCTTTATAAGGATCTTGATTTTTCAACTCTTTTAAAGTCGCAATTCCACAACTCATTGCAATTGGGTTTCCTGACAAAGTTCCGGCTTGGTACATATCTCCTAACGGCGCTACCATTTCCATAATTTCATTTCTAGCTCCATAAGCTCCTACTGGAAAACCACCACCTACAACTTTACCTAAACAAGTAATATCTGCTTCAAAACCTAATAACTCTTGAGCTCCACCAAATTGAGAACGAAAACCTGTCATAACCTCATCAGCAATTAGTAAAATACCACTTGCTTTTGTAAGTTCTTTTAATTCTTTTATAAATTTAGCTGAAGGTTGAATTACCCCCATATTACCAGCAATTGGCTCAATAATTATGGCAGCAACATCATCATTTCTTAAATGGCGCTCTACACTTTTAATATTGTTGAATTCTGCAATTAAAGTATTTTTTACAGCTTCATCTGGCACTCCTTTACTTCCTGGAATACTTAATGTTGCCAAACCTGAACCTGCTGCAACTAATAATGCATCTGAATGCCCATGGTAACAGCCTGCAAATTTTATAATTTTATTTTTTCCTGTAAAAGCTCTCGCCAAACGAATTGCACTTAAAACTGCTTCCGTTCCTGAGTTTACAAAACGAACTTTATCCATTCCTGGAAAAGCATCACAAACTAACTCTGCCATTATAATTTCACCTTTGGTAGAAGCCCCAAAAGTGTAACCATTTTTCATGTATTTTTTTACCGTTTTTTCAACAGTGCTATTTCTGTGACCTAAAATCATTGGTCCATAAGAAAGTACCATATCTACATACTCATTGCCATCAACATCGAATATTTTACTTCCTTTAGCTCGATCAATAAAAATAGGAACTCCACCAACAGACTTAAATGCTCTTACTGGTGAATTTACCGCTCCAACTAGATTTTTTTTACCTCTTGTATATAATTCAATTGATTTATCTATCTTCATAATCTGTTATTTTTTGGTAATTGAGCGAAGTTGAAATTACTCATCACTTCTAATTAGTTTATTTTGAGCTTAATCGAAAGACTCAGTAACCTATTTTTGCTCAATAGTTTTTATTTTTTCAATAATAATTTTGCAACATCTTTCGCAAAATACGTAATAATAATATCGGCTCCTGCTCTTTTCATAGATAGTAAACTTTCCATCATTACACGATCACCATCAATCCAACCTTTTTCAGCTGCAGCCTTTATCATGGCATATTCACCACTTACATTATAACACGCTATTGGTCGGTCGAAATTGTTTTTTAAATCACGAATAATATCTAAATAAGCCAATGCTGGTTTTACCATTAAAATATCAGCACCTTCTTGATCGTCAAAAGTAGCTTCACGCAAACCTTCATCTCTGTTTGAAGGATCCATTTGATAGGTTCTTCTATCACCAAAAGTTGGAGCAGAATCTGCCGCATCTCTAAAAGGACCGTAAAAAGCTGATGAGTATTTTACCGCATACGACATGATTGGTAAGTTTGGAAAACCTGTATTATCCAATGCTTCACGAATACTTAAAATCATACCATCCATCATTCCTGAAGGCGCCACCATATCAACTCCTGCCTTTGCATGAGATATTACCTGTTTTGCAATATTTACAAGTGTAGCATCATTATCAACGTCATTTTCGTGAATAATTCCGCAATGTCCGTGGCTTGTGTATTCACAAAAACAAACATCCGTAATTACATATAAACTTGGGTAATTCTTTTTTATGAAACGAACCGCTTGTTGCATAATTCCGTCATCATTCCAAGTTTCAGAACCAGTATCATCTTTTTCAGAAGGAATTCCAAATAATAAAACTGCTGGTATATCTAAAGCAACAACCTCATCTAATTCTTTTGAAATAGTATCTAATGAAAAACGTTTAATTCCGGGCATCGAAACAATTTCCGTTTCAATATTTTCTCCTTCTTCAATAAATAAAGGATAAATTAAATCGTCAATAGTTAATTTATGTTCTCTAACTAAACGACGAATGTTTTCCGTTTTCCTTAAACGTCTGGTTCTATTTATCATTGTTGATTTTTTTGTGATTCTTCTATTTCTTCAAAATGTGCATTTACAGATTTCAATAAGCTTTCAACTGTTGAAACTTTTGAAACAATTACGTTTTCAAAATGTTTTATAGCCTCGGCTGCAGTAGTATCTCCAATACAAAAAGCAACACTTGTACTTGTTGAATTATCTTTTAAATAACTCTCAATCCCTGATGGGCTATAAAAAAGAATTCCTTTGTATTTTTCTTCAATTTTTCGAGGTGTTAATTGTGTTTTATAACACTCCACTTCGTTTACTGTAATACTGTTTTCAGTTAAAATAGTAGGTAATTCATCTCTTCTTTTATTTCCACAGAAGAATGTAATGTTTTTATCTTCTAAATTATCAACCAAATACGCAGCTAACTTTTGAGCATCGTTTTCTGATTGCTTAACTTTTCCTATTCTTTTTTCAATAAGTCTTTTTGTTCTTCTACCAACACAATAAATATTTTCAAAATTTAGTTCTAAAGCATCAAAGTTATTTAACAATGCTTCAACTGCATTTTGACTGGTAAATACCACATTTTTAATTGGCTTTTTAACAATAACGGGTTTTAACCTATTATTTCTAATAGTTATAAAATCGCTACTTGCAACCCCAATTTTTGAATCTAATTGATTTGTTTGATCTAAGGATAAACTTTTGGTTGAATAAATAAGCGTTGATTTTTCAATGTCTTCATTATGAATAGAGCGCATTAAATTTTTAGCGCCTCTTTCTAACAAAAATTTAGCACCATATTCTCCTAAATCCCAAGCATTATCTACAGGAACCGTTTTTGAAAACTCCATTTTATTTCTTCCGTCAGGGCTAAATAAACAAGCTTTAAATTTTACTTCTTCTTTTATAATTAACGCCAATGCTCCAATTGGAGCTGTACAACCACCTTCTAAAACACGTAAAAAATCACGCTCAATTTTTACACATTTTGCAGTTTCTTCGTGATTAATTTGTTTTACAAACTCTAATAATTCTTCATCCTTATCAAGTGCAGCAACCATTACCGCTCCTTGCGCAGGCGCAGGAACCATCCAATCTAAAATTATATGTTCTTCTTGTGGAGGCAATAACCTCAATCTTTTTAAACCAATTTTAGCAAAAATTGCTCCATCCCAATCATTATCTTCTAACTTTTGAAGGCGTGAATTTACATTACCTCGCAAACCAACAATGGTATGATTTGGGTAACGATACAACCACTGTGCTTTTCTACGTAGACTTCCTGTGGCGATTACTGCATTTTTTTCACCAAAAAAATCTTCACCATCTTTCATTACCAACACATCATTAAAATCACCTCTTTTAATAACAGCAGCTTGTACTATTCCTTCTGGTAATTGGGTAGGTACATCTTTAAAAGAATGTACAGCAATATCAATTTTACCATTTAATAAAGCAACATCCAAATTTTTGGTAAAAACACCTGTAACTCCTAGTTCATATAAGGGTTTATCTAAAACCACATCTCCAATAGAATCGATTTTTACAATTTCGGTTTCGCAACCAAAATGTTCTAATTGTTGCGCCACAGTGTTAGCTTGCCACATCGCCAAATCACTAGAGCGTGTCCCAATTCTTATTATTTTATCCATTCTATATTTCTGTTATTTCTGTATTGAAAATTTTGCTAATTACATTTATACTTTGATCAACTGATGTTTCATCAGCTTTTAAATGCTTTACAAATTGTGTAGTTATTTTTTGAATCATACGGTTTGTTACAAACTCTGCGTGTTCAATATTAAAGTCTTTAATTTTTTTTGAATGAAAATCTATTTCATCATGCTGAATTGACTGTAATGATTCTTTCAACGCATTTACCGCTGGCACAAACTTTCGGTGAGAAATCCAGTCGTTAAATTCGGATTTATATTTTTCAATTATTTTTTCCGTTGCCGGAATTTCACTTTTACGTGTTTCAATAGTTTTTTCAGTAATTTTAGAAAGCTCATCTACATTTACCAACGTTATTCCTTTCATTTCTTTTACAGCTACATCAACATTTTCAGGCATCGATAAATCTAAAATCAATAAATTGTTATGACCTTTTAAATGTTCTTTTTGAACCGTTGGAAAACTAGCTCCAGTTGAAACAATTAAAATATCCGCTAATTGAATTTCTGTTGCTAAATTTTCAAGAGGAACCGCTTTTACTGTTGGATGTTCTTCAACAAAACTCAAGGTTTTATCATACGTTCTGTTCACCAATGTAATGTGCTCGCTAGATGTGTACTCTAGAATATTTTTACACGTATTTTTCCCCATATCACCCAATCCGTAAATAAGAATTTTTTGATCTTTGTGATTTGGTATTTTCTCAATAATATATTGAATAGCAGCATAAGAAACCGAAGTAGTTCCAGAACTTAACTTGGTGTTGTTTTTCACATCTTTACTTGCCTGCAAAACCAAATTCATTAAACGTTCAATGTAAGTATTGGTTGTTTTATATTTTTTGGCCTGTTTGTACGATTCTTTTAACTGACCAACAATTTCGTAATCACCTAAAATTTGACTTTCTAAACCAGTCGCAATTTTAAACAAATGTTTTACAGCGTCTTTATTGGAATATACATTTGAGACATTGATAAAATCCTCAACTTTCCCATTTGAATATTTTATCAATAAGCTAATCAGTTCAAAAGGGTGTTTTGCAAAACCAGTAATTTCGGTTCTATTACAAGTTGACAACACAAAAATACCATCAATACCCGTTGCTTTAGCTTCCTTTAATAATAATTTTTGATTTTCTTTAGATATACTAAAAGCACCACGCATTGATGCATCTGCTTTTTTATAACTTAAACCTACATTGTAAAATTTTGTAGCTATATTTTCGTGATTCATAAAAAAAGTATTACCAGTAAGTATCGACAAAAGTACAACCTTATACTTTTGAAAAACAACGCTAAAAGTACTTTTATTATCGCAATAAGTTATTATTACTAATTTAGAACACGTCTAAATAGCCTATTTAACATTCACAAAACAATAAGTATCAGTAAAATAAGCCTGTACTAAGGGTGATAATTATCATATAAACTATATTTTATTACCCCATTTATTTGTTTTTTTATTGTATTTTTACACGAGTTTTTATCTTCATTTAATAAAAATGCTTTATGAAACCCAATTTTGATCTCTATAAAAATATCGACAAAAGTTCTCATTTAATTTTTAATGAAAAAGGGTCTTTTAAAGTATTTTATTTCAACAACTTAACTGAAGAAAACCAACTATTTCAGCACGATTTAAGTAATAATTATATTCAATTATACTTTTCAATACATAAACATTGTAAAGTTGCTTTTAATATGGAGCATTGTGCCATAGATTTAAGTACTGGCAATTCAAGTATGGTTTATTTTAAGGATGAAAAAATGAAAATCCTTTTTAATCTAGCACCAAAATCTGAACTTATTGGGATCCTAATTTCAATTGAATATTTTCATTCTTTATTTACTATTGAAGGAAATTTTTTATTTAATTTCAGTAGTTTTAAAACAGGTAAACCAATTATTGAACCAAAAGAAATGAACACATCTATTAGTTTAATATTGAACCAATTAACAACCAAGCAATTGAACCAATCGCTGAGACCCGTTTATATAAAAGGAAAGGTATACGAATTGTTAAGTTATTATTTTAGCACAACTTCTGAAAACGAAACTGAAAATTGCCCGTATATTGCAAGCGAAGAAACAATTACAAAAATTAAAAACGCTAAAGAAATAATTATTGAAGAAATGAACAACCCACCTTCATTAGATGAATTGGCAAAAAAAGTTGGGTTGAATATTAAAAAATTAAAAAATGACTTTAAAGAGTTTTACGGAGTTCCTGTTTTTACATTTTTATTGAACTACAAAATGGAATTAGCCAAAAAACTTTTACTAGAACAACAATTAAACGTAAATGAAGTAGCTTTAAACTTAGGGTATAGCAACTCAAGCCACTTTATTGCAGCATTTAAACGAAAATACGGTACTACACCAAAACAATTTGCAAAATCATAACACCATGAAAGGAGCCTTATTAATTAATTTAGGATCACCAAATAGCACATCAGTTAAAGATGTTAGAAATTATTTAGATGAATTTTTAATGGATGAATACGTTATTGACAAACCTTATATTTTTAGAGCATTATTAGTTAAAGGGATTATTTTAAATACTCGTCCGAAAAAATCAGCGGCAGCTTATAAAAAAATATGGTGGGATGAAGGTTCTCCACTAATTGTGTTATCAGAAAGATTACATGAGAAAGTTAAAAAGCAAGTTGATATTCCCGTTGAATTGGCAATGCGTTATGGTAAACCGTCTTTAAAAAGTGGTATTCAAAAATTAGTTGACCAAGGTGTTACTGAAATTTATTTGGTTCCGTTATATCCACAATTTGCGATGGCTTCAACTGAAACTATTTTAGCTTTGGCTGATAAATTAGTGAAAAAATATTTTCCACAAGTTACATTAAATGATTTACCTGCATTTTACAATAGACCCGATTATATTGAAGCGCTAAGTGAAAGCATTCAAAAATCATTAGATACTGCAAAACCAGAACATTTACTTTTTTCTTATCACGGACTTCCTGAACGTCATATTCGCAAATCTGATGTTACAAAATCACATTGTAAATTAGATGGAAGTTGTTGTAATACACCTTCTCCTGCGCACGAATTTTGTTACAGACATCAATGTTATGAAACAACAAAATTAGTTGCTGAAAAATTAAATTTAAAAGAAGATTTTTACAGTGTTTCTTTTCAATCTAGATTAGGAAGAGATCCTTGGATAAAACCTTATACCGATTTTGTAATAGATGATTTAGCCAAAGATGGCTTAAAAAACTTAGCCGTTGTAACGCCTGCATTTGTATCTGATTGTTTAGAAACCTTGGAAGAAATAGGAATGGAAGCTAAAGCATCTTTTATTGAAAATGGCGGTGAAGAATTTACAGCAATTCCTTGTTTAAATGAAGACGAAAAATGGATTAAAACCCTTTCAAACTGGATAAATACTTGGGCTGAAAAATAATATAGTTTATGGATTATCTTTATATTAAATCGCTCCATATTATTTTTATAACCACGTGGTTTGCTGGCTTATTTTACATTATTCGCTTATTTATTTATTATAAAGAAGCCGAAGAAAAGCCTGCAATTGAAAAAAATATTTTAACCAAACAATATCAGTTAATGATTAAAAGGCTATGGTATATTATTACCTGGCCTTCAGCTGTTTTAGCTACTGTTTTTGCAGTTTGGCTGCTAATTTTACAACCTGCTTGGCTTCAAATGGGTTGGATGCAAATTAAATTAGGATTTGTAGCTGCTCTTTTTGCATACCATTGGTCGTGCCAAATTTTGTACAATCAAATTGAAAAGGGAAATTTAAAATTCTCTTCATTCGCTTTACGTATTTGGAACGAAGTGGCAACTATTATTTTATTTGCTTGTGTATTTTTAGTGGTTTTAAAAACTTCATTTGGTTGGATTTTTGGCGTAACAGGTATTGTAGGTGTTTCTGTTTTATTAATGTTAGGTGTTAAATTGTATAAAAACATTCGGAAAAAGAATAGTTGGGATAAAAATTAACAACAAACCTAAATTGCGAATACAATAATTCTTCTTTTAATTTCATAAAAAATAACAAAACTTCACTTTGAATCATTAAATACTATTTAATCATCTCATTAAAAAACTAACAATTCAACACATTAAATACCAAGGTATTAAATGTTACATTTCAATTAAAATCAAGCAGTAATCGAAAACGATTTCGTAAATTTATAGCACAGAACAACATTCTTTTATAAGCTATAAATTATGAAAAAACTTCTATTAGGAAACGAGGCTTTAGCACAAGGCGCCATAGATGCAGGAATTTCTGGTGTGTATGCATATCCAGGAACTCCATCAACCGAAATTACAGAATACATCCAACAATCAAAAATAGCCACTGAATTAAAAATTCACTCTAAATGGTCGGTAAATGAAAAAACGGCTATGGAAGCTGCTTTGGGCATGTCGTATGCCGGAAAACGTGCCATGACTGTAATGAAACACGTAGGTTTAAATGTAGCTGCTGATGTTTTTATGAATATGGCTATTTCAGGTATTAATGGTGGTTTGGTAGTTGTGGTTGCCGATGATCCTTCTATGCATTCTTCTCAAAACGAGCAAGATTCTCGTAATTATGGCCGCTTTGCAATGATTCCTATTTTAGAACCTTCAAACCAACAAGAAGCTTATGACATTACTAGATATGCCTTTTATTTATCTGAACAAATAGGCTTACCTATTATGATTCGTATGGTTACACGTTTATCACATTCAAGAGCTGGTATTGAAACTTATAAACCGAAGCCACAAAACACTATTCATTTACCTAAAAACCCGCATCAATTTCAACTAATACCAATACATGCAAGAAATAGGTATCAACATTTGGTAGCTATTCAAAGTGACTCTAGAGAAAGTTCAGAAAATAGTAATTTCAACAAATACATTAGCGGCCCAAATAATTCATTAGGAATTATAGCTTCAGGAATTGCCTACAATTATTTAATGGAAAATTTTGATGATGACACCTGCCCTTTTCCAATATTAAAAATTGGTCAATACCCACTTCCAAAAAAACAAGTAACAAAACTTTTTGACACTTGTAAAAAAATACTAGTTCTTGAAGATGGCGCTCCTTTTATTGAAGAATTAGTTCATGATTACTTCGGAAGAAATAAAAAAGTAATGGGACGCTTAACTGGTCATTTAAATCGTGTAGGTGAATTAAATCCTGATAATATTTCGGATGCTTTAGGGTTTGAAATGACTTACCCTGAAGATATTCCAACCATTGTAACTGATCGCCCTCCTGAATTATGTGTTGGCTGCGCACATAGAGATCTTTTTGAAGCCATTAACCAACTGAGTAAAGAACACAGCAATCAACAAGTTTTTGGAGATATTGGCTGTTATGCTTTGGGCGTTTTACCTCCGTACAAAAGTATCAATACTTTGATTGATATGGGTGCATCAATTACCATGGCAAAAGGCGCTTCAGATGCCGGAATTCATCCTTCAATAGCAATTATTGGAGATTCAACATTTACACATTCTGGAATGACCGGGTTGTTAGATGCTGTTATTGAAAACACACCTATCACCGTAATTATTTCAGACAATTCAGCAATTGCAATGACAGGCGCACAGGATTCTTCAGCTTCGGGAAGATTGATTTCAATTTGTAAAGGTATTGGTGTTGATGAAAATCATTTAAAAGTAATTACACCACTACACAAAAATTTAGCTAAAAATATTGATGTAATTAGGGAGGAAATTAATTACCCAGGCGTTTCGGTTGTTATTGCACAGCGGCCTTGTGTGCAACTTCCAAAAGAAAGAAAAGACGCTTTAAAAGAACTTCAAAAAACACTTTAAACAAAACAACATGAAAACAAATATAATTTTAGCAGGTGTTGGCGGACAAGGAATTTTAACTATTGCAGCAATTTTAGATACTGCTGCGCTCAACGGTAATTTAAACATTAAACAATCTGAAGTTCACGGTATGAGTCAGCGAGGTGGTGCTGTGCAATGTCATGTTCGAATTTCAGATAAAGAAATTTTTTCAGACTTAATTCCGCTAGGAAAAGCAGACCTCATTATTTCTGTAGAACCAATGGAATTATTGCGTTATATCCCTTTTTTGAAAGAAGACGGTTATTTAATTACAGATTCAAATCCGTTTGAAAATATTGTAAATTATCCTGAAGTAGAAAAATTAAAGGATGTCATAAATTCACATCCAAACAGTATTATAATTGACGCTAAAGGAACAGCGAAAGATCTTGGCAATTCAAAAGCTACAAACATTGTTTTGTTAGGCGCAGCCTCAGCCTTAATCCCTTTAAATGAAGCTGAAATAATAAACGCTATAAAATCACTTTTTGAACGAAAAGGTGAACGCATTGTAAACAAAAACCTAAAAGCATTTTATAAAGGAAAAGAAATTGCAGCTGAAATTGTTTCATAAATTGTATTTTAAAGTATGCTACACCACAAGTTAATCAACCCAAAAAGTATTGCCGTTATAGGCGCTTCAAATAACATACATACACCTGGCGGACGCGTTTTAAAAAATTTAATCGACCATAATTTTAAAGGTAAATTAGTTGCTGTAAACCCTAAAGAAACAACGGTTCAAAATATTAAATGCTTTAAAAACGTCTCAGAAATTCCAAATGTTGATGTTGCCATTATAGCAATTACCGCAAAATTCACGTTGGAAACCGTACAGGTTTTATGTAGAGAAAAAAACACGAAAGGATTTATTATTTTTTCAGCAGGGTTTAGCGAAAAAGATGCAGAAGGAAAAAAACTTGAACAACAACTAGTAGTAGAAATAAACAAGGTTGGCGGTACGCTACTTGGACCAAACAATATTGGATTAATCAATCAGAATTATGCAGGAGTTTTTACAACTCCCATTCCAAAACTAGATGCTAAAGGTGTAGATTTCATCTCAGGTTCTGGAGCAACAGCAGTTTTTATTATAGAAACAGCTAAACAAACCGGACTCACATTTTCTAGTGTTTATTCGGTAGGAAATTCTGCTCAAATTGGCGTAGAAGAAGTTCTGCAGCATTTAGACGAAACTTTTAATAGTAAAACAAGTTCAAAAGTGAAATTGCTTTATATTGAAAGTATTGAAAATCCACAAAAATTATTAAAACATGCAACCTCTTTAATACAAAAAGGCTGTAAAATTGCTGCAATAAAAGCAGGAAGTTCTTCCGCAGGAAGCAGGGCTGCAAGTTCACATACAGGTGCTTTGGTAAGTTCTGATGTAGCTGTTGATGCTTTATTTAAAAAAGCCGGAATTGTAAGATGTTATGGTAGAAATGAATTGGTTACCATAGCTTCTATTTTTATGAATACTGAACTAACAGGCAAAAACATTGCAATTATTACACACGCTGGTGGCCCGGCAGTTATGCTGACTGATGCGCTTTCAAAAAACGGTTTAAACGTTCCAATAATTGAAGGAAAAGAAAGCATTGAACTTTTAGAGCAGTTATACGAAGGTTCTTCGGTTTCAAACCCTATCGACTTTTTAGCAACAGGAAATGCCAATCAGCTTTCAACCATTATTGATTATTGCGAACATAAATTCGATAATATTGATGCTATGGTGGTGATTTTTGGAAGTCCCGGATTGTTTGAAGTTTACGATGCATATAATGTTATTGATGAAAAAATGAGAACTTGTAAAAAACCTATTTATGCAGTACTACCATCAGTTGTAAATGTAATAAATGAAATTGACGATTTTATTGCAAAAGGCAATAGGTGTTTTCCTGATGAAGTATTATTTGGAGAAGCATTAGGTACTATTTTTAACACCCCAAAACCACTAAAAACAACCCACTCTAATTTTAAAGTTGATGAAATTAAAATACGAAAAATTATTAAAAATGCTAAAAATGGGTATTTAGAACCTCAGCAAGTACAAGCATTACTAACTGCTTCAAAAATACCGATTGTTCAACAAGTTATTTGTAAAACAAAGCAAGAATGCATTGCTGAAATCGAAAAAATTGGATTTCCTGCTGTAATGAAGGTTGTTGGACCAATTCATAAAAGTGATGTTGGTGGTATTATTTTAAATATAACTTCTGAAGAAAAAATGATAGTATCATTTGATACTATCATGAAAATTAAAGGAGCTACTTCAGTGTTAATTCAACCTATGAAAAAAGGCATTGAATTATTTGTTGGCGCAAAAAAAGAAAGCAATTTTGGGCATCTTGTTTTATGTGGTCTTGGCGGAATTTATATTGAAATATTAAAAGATATGAAGGCTAGTTTAGTACCCGTTTCAAAAGAAGAATCCAAAACTATGATTCAACAATTAAAATCGTATAAAATAATACAAGGAATTAGAAACCAGGAAGGTGTTAACGAATTATTATTTTCAGAAATCATTGAAAAAATCTCAAATTTAGTGACTATTGCTCCAGAAATTATTGAATTAGATTTAAATCCGTTACTAGGAAATTCAAAAGAAATTATGGCTGTTGATGCTAGAATTAAAATCGAAAAAAATTAACTTTTCGTAATTAATTCTACTTCACCTCTATTCACTGAACAATTACTTCCTATTAAATAATTGGTATTTTTAGGATGTATTTTAAAGTTCGCTTGTTCGTTTTTTAATAGTTCAAAATGGGTGATGATTTTTTTATTTGAAAGTACTGAATTATCAAAAACAATAGTATCAATAGCATTTGTTTTAATCAATGTTTTTATAAGCTCAGTATCATCCATTAAAATTTCATTCACTAACAAATACTTCTTCTTTAAATAAGTCGTAATTAATTCATTTTTACCGAAATACAACACTTTACTTGTATCATTATCAAAGCGATCATCAGTTGTTTTGTATTGAAAATATTTAAGTAAAAACCAGCATTCAATTCCAATACTCATTATAAAATCGTACAAACGGTTTAACTTAAAATGCTTTCTATAAAATATTTTCATAGCTTCATGAAAATACTTTAAATATTTTATGTCTTTTTTTGTGCTTTCACCTTTATAATGAATCACAGATGTATCTGCATAATAGAAATTTTGATAGCCTTTATTCAATATTTTATAACTTAAATCAATATCCTCACCATACATAAAATAGTCTTCATCAAAACCATGTACTTCTACATAAACCGATCGTTTTAAAAGCATAAAAGCTCCAACCAAAACATCTACAATTCCAGTTTCATTTTCATTTAAATGGGCAGCATAATATTTACCTGTTTGTTTGCTTGAAATTCCAAAAAGTTTGTTAAATGAAACGTTTGGTGTAGGAATTCCTCTTTTACTTTCAGGTAAAAAGTTACCAGTTCCATCAATCAGTTTCACCCCCAAAATCCCCAAATTTTGTTTTGATTTAGCAAAATCTAAAATTAAATTGAATGTATCTTCTGCAACAACAGTATCTGGGTTTAAAATTAAAACATATTCACCTTTTGCAATAGCAACTCCTTGGTTATTTGCCTTTGAAAAACCAGTATTATTTTTGTTTTGAATAAGATGTACTTTAGGATAGTTCTCCAAAAGCATTTTACAACTTCCATCTGTTGAATTGTTATCAACAACAATAATTTCTACGGCTAAATTTATGGAAGCGGCTTGTACACTTAATATACATTGTTCTAAAAAATATTGAACATTATAATTTACTATTACTACCGATATATCTAACAAGTTATTCAAAAATTTTACTACAATGGTTAAAAGATTTCATTGTGTTTAGAGGAAAAATAGCTTTAAAGAGAGTTTTCAAAAGGTATTCTATTCAAAATACTTCTTCCTAAAGTTACTTCATCTGCATATTCAAGTTCATCGCCCACAGCTATACCACGTGCAATTGTTGATGTTTTTATTTGATACTTTTCTAATTGTTTAAAAATGTAAAAATTAGTTGTATCGCCTTCAATAGTTGAACTCAATGCAAAAATAACCTCTTTTACCAACCCTTTTTGTACCTTTTCAACCAAACTTTCAATGGTTAAATTATGAGGGCCAATTCCTTCAATTGGTGAAATCTTACCACCAAGAACGTGGTATAAACCTTTATATTGTGCTGTGTTTTCAATTGCCATAACATCACGAACATCTTCAACCACACAAATAATTTCTGAATTTCTTGAAACAGCACTACATATTTCACAAATTTCAACATCAGAAATATTATGACACTGCTTGCACAACTTTATTTCATCAACTAAAGTGGTTAAAGAGTTAGCTAAATGATGCGTATTAATTGTTGGTTGTTTTAATAAGTGCAATACCAAACGTAAGGCAGTTCTCTTACCAATTCCTGGTAATTGAGAAACTTCATTTACAGCTTTTTCTAAAAGTTTAGACGAAAAATTCATGCAGCAAATGTACAATTAGGAAACGATATTCTCAATAATTTTAGTTTCTTTGTTACTCAAACAATGAAACTTATTCATGAAACCAATTTATATACTTTTACTAATTGCTGTTTATTTTTGCGTGCTACTTACAATTGCCTATTTTACTGGTAAAAATGATAGCAACGATACTTTTTTTAAAGCCAATAAAAAATCACCTTGGTATGTTGTAGCTTTTGGAATGATTGGCGCCTCGCTTTCAGGCGTAACATTTATATCGGTTCCTGGCTGGGTGCAAAGTTCTCAGTTTAGCTATATGCAAATTGTTTTTGGATATTTATTTGGTTATTTTGTAATTGCGTATGTATTAATTCCTATTTATTATAGATTAAAAGTCACTTCAATTTACGAATTTTTAAAACACAGATTTGGACCAAAGACACATAAAACAGGAGCTTTTTTCTTTTTCATTTCCAGAGTTTTAGGCGCTTCATTTAGACTATTTTTAGTAGCATCAGTATTGCAATATTTTATTTTTGACGCTTGGAATGTTCCGTTTGAAATTACCGTAATTCTCTCCATTTTATTAATTTGGATTTACACGTTTAAAGGCGGAATTAAAACCATTGTTTGGACTGATACTTTACAAACACTGTTCATGTTAATTGCTGTTTTTGCTACCATATTTATTATTCTAGGCGAATTAGATTGGACGGTTTCAGAACTTTTTGCTTCATCTGAATTTAATAGTTACAGCAAAATTTTCTTTTTTGACGATTTTAATAATAAAACATTCTTCTTAAAATCATTTCTTGGCGGAATGTTTATTGCCATTGCGATGACAGGTTTAGATCAAGATATGATGCAAAAAAACTTGACTTGTAAAAACACAAAAGAAGCACAATGGAATGTAATTTCACTTGGTTTTGTGTTGATTATTGTCAATTTTATATTTTTAACACTAGGAGCGTTACTTTTTATATATGCCGAAAAATTTGGAATACAAATACCTTTAGTTGACGGTAAACCAAAAACAGATTTACTTTTTCCTGAAATCGCATTAAAAGGCGGCTTAGGAATTACCATAGGAATTGTGTTTATTCTAGGTTTAATTGCGGCGGCTTATTCAAGTGCCGATAGTGCTTTGACATCGCTTACTACTTCCTATTGTATTGATTTTTTAGACATTGAAAATAAAGAAAAAACAACACAAAAAACATTAAGAAAACGAGCTCATATTGCAATTTCAATTTTATTAATTGTTGTTATTATTATTTTCAAACACGTACTTCAAGACAACGTAATAAGCAGCTTACTACAAGTAGCTTCCTATACCTACGGACCACTTTTAGGCTTATTTGCCTTTGGAATTTTTACAAAAATTAACATTAAAGATCAATTTGTTTGGTTTATAGCTATTATTTCAGTGATTGCAACTTATTTTTTAAACTTGTATTCACAAACACTATTTGATGGCTATGTATTTGGGTACGAATTATTAATTGTAAACGGGCTATTCACGTTTTTAGGACTCTTAACTATTCAAAAAAGAATGGATAAATAGTTTATAAAACAAATTGAACCTACAAAAGAATTTTTATTTTTGTTGAATGGAGAATGATTTAAGTAATTACCGTAAAGTATATCAGAAAAGTGAGCTTTCAAAAAATAATATTTCTGAAAATCCTCTTGAATTATTTCAAAAATGGTTTTATGAAGTTGAAGAATTTGGAAGTGATGTTGAAGCCAATGCTATGACAATTTCAACCATTGGAAAAGATGGTTTTCCAAAAAACCGGGTGGTTTTACTAAAAAAATACACCTGGGAAGGCTTTATTTTTTACACCAATTACAATAGCGAAAAAGGATTAGCTATTGAAGAAAACCCAAATGTATGCCTCTCTTTTTTTTGGCATCATATTGAACGACAAGTTATTATAAAAGGAACTGCTGAAAAAATTACTGAAAATTTATCAGACGGTTATTTTGAATCTAGACCTGACGGAAGCAAATTAGGAGCTTGGGCTTCAGACCAAAGCGAAGTTGTTGCATCAAGAAAGTATTTAGATGACAGGCTAGCTTCTTTTGAAGAACAATTTAAAAATAAAGAAATTACAAGACCCAAAAATTGGGGAGGTTATATTGTAAAACCTATAAATATTGAATTTTGGCAAGGAAGACCTAATAGAATGCACGATAGAATACGATATACTTTACAAGAAGATTATGATTGGAAAATTGACCGTTTGGCACCATAATTTTTTATATTTGAAAAACCAACTACAAACTATATGAAAACACTTTATATTGTTAGACATGCAAAATCTTCTTGGGAATATGAAGGTATCAAGGATATTGACAGGCCTTTAAAACAACGAGGAATCAATGACGCCTATTTAATATCAAGTGTATTAAATAAAAAAATTGCAACACCTGATGTTTTTATTTCAAGCTGTGCAAATAGAGCTTTACATACAGCTATGATTTTTAGTTACAGTTTTAACTACCCACTTGCCAACCTAAAAATAAGTAAATCGTTGTACAATTTTAGCGATGGCTATTTAATTAAAACCGTAAAAGCGCTCGATGACAGTTTTGATTCTGCTATTATTTTTAGCCACGATCACGGTATCAGCGATTTTGTAAATAAGTTTGGCAGCATTCAAGTTGATCACGTACCTACTTGTGGTGTAATTGGTATTAAATTTGAAGCTAGCCATTGGAAAAACATCAAATCTGGAAAAACAATTATAACTGAATTCCCAAAACATTATAAATAATCTTATTTTGAAAATTGAAAAACTTGCAGGAATAGATATTGGATCAAATGCAATTAGATTGTTAGTTTCAAACATTATTACTCAGAAAAACAGCACTGAACCAAGCTTTAAAAAATCAGCTCTAGTAAGGGTGCCCATACGTTTAGGTGCCGACTCATTTCTTAAAGGTTTTATTTCAGAAGAAAATAAAGGTCGAATGATTAAAGCTATGGAAGCCTTTAAATTATTAATGGATGTTCATGGTGTTACAAATTATTATGCTTGTGCAACTTCTGCAATGAGAGATGCATCAAACGGACAAGAAGTTATTGAGGATATTTTAGATAAAACAGGTGTGAAAATCAATATTATTGATGGAAAAAAAGAAGCCGCCATTATTTTTTCTACAGATTTATCAACTATTATTGAAAAAGATAAATCGTATTTATATGTTGATGTTGGTGGTGGTAGTACTGAAATAACCATTTTCTCAAATGGTAAAATTATCAATTCAAAATCGTTTAAAATAGGTACTGTACGTTTATTAAATAAAGAAAAATCTTTTAAGCATGTTTGGGAAAACATGGAAGTTTGGATAAAATCGAATACATTAAACCTTAAAAGAGTTTCTATGATTGGTTCTGGAGGAAACATCAATAAGTTGTTTAAGCTTTCTGGGAAACCGTTAGGTAAACCACTTTCGTATATTTATGTAAAATCACAATTTCATTTTCTAAAAAAAATGACTTATGATGAACGTATCTCAGAATTAGATTTGAATCCTGATAGAGCCGATGTAATTATACCTGCAACCAAAATTTATTTAAATGCCATGAAATGGAGCGGTGCAAAAAAAATATACGTACCAAAGGTTGGATTGGCCGACGGTATTATTAAAAGTTTATATAATAATCAATTATAAAATAAAAAAACCGCTATTAGCGGTTTTTTTATTATATATAGGATTGTTTTACTACGATTTTATAAACTCTTCAACCAATCGCCCTACCACTTTTTCAGATTTTTTTGCTACTTGTTGTACTTCTTCATGAGATACTGACTCTACAATTCCTTCAACACCTAAATCTGTAATTACTGAAATTCCAAAGCACGTCATCCCCATATGTTTTGCAACAATAACTTCAGGAACGGTTGACATTCCAACAGCATCAGCTCCTAAAATTTTCACCATTTTATATTCTGCAGGCGTTTCAAAAGTTGGTCCTTGCAATGCTAAATAAATTCCTTTGTGAACATTCACCTCTAATTTATTGGCTACATTTTCCATTTTCGAAATCATTTTTTTGCAATATGGCTCGTGCATATCAACAAAACGCGGTCCAAAACGTTCTTCATTTTTACCTCTAAGCGGGTGTTCTGGAATCATATTAATATGATCGGTAATAATCATAATATCACCAACTTTGAAGTTTGCATTTACACCACCTGAGGCATTTGACACAATTAGATTTTCAACACCTAAATATTTCATTACTCTTACTGGAAAAACGGTTTGCTCCATTGTCCAACCTTCATAATAATGAAAACGACCTCGCATTGCCAATACTTTTTTATTTCCAATAGTTCCAAAAATTAATTCTCCTGAATGACCTTCAACAGTTGAAACTGGAAAATTTGGAATTTCATCATAAGAAATTGAAATTTCTATGGTAATTTTTTCAACTAAATTTCCTAACCCTGTTCCTAAAATAATACCATAATCTGGTGTTGTAATTCCTTTATCTTGAAGAAATTTAACGGTGTCCTGAACTTTTTCCCACATAATTATTTACAATAGTATCAAAACTATTTTTATTAGTTATAAATGTTGTTTTTATTGAAATGTAATACACATTTTTCAACCTGTCAAAGATACGAACATAATCTTTTTCGGTAGTTAAAACTATCTTATTTTTTGATTGAATAGCGTTAAAAGATTGCTGAATTTCATTAATATCTTTATCTTTAAAATGATAGTGATCTGGATAGTTTAGCTGCTTAAATTTTACCTCTTTCTTTCTCAAATAATTAATCAAAGGAACAGGATTTGCAATACCCGTAATTAATAAAATTTCAGTATTTATTAAATCTTGCAACGCTAGTTCGGCTGAACCTTTTAAAGTTTCGTCGTAAGTAATTGTTGTAAAAAACACAGGTTGGTTGCTTGCTGGTTTCAGTTTTTTTGAAATGGTTTGTTGCACTTCAACCGAAAGCGTCTCAGGGCATTTAGTTACAATAATAGCCTGTGCTCTATTTGCTCCAAACTTTGTTTCTCTTAAATTTCCTGTTGGCAACATAAAATCATCAACATATAAATTATTATAAGAGGTTAATAAAATATTAAAACCTCCTTGTACTTTTCTATGCTGAAAAGCATCATCTAATAAAATAATATCGGGTGGTGTTTTAAGTTTTTCTAATTGTTGAATTCCGTTGGTTCGGTTGGCATCAACACAAACTATTACATTCTTAAATTTCTTATAAAACTGAAAAGGCTCATCGCCAATAGTTTCAGCAGTTGCAAATTCATCAGCCAATACAAAACCTTTACTTTTTCGTTTATACCCTCTACTTAAAACTGCAATTTTATAATGGTTTTGTAACAAACGAATTAAATATTCTATTTGAGGTGTTTTACCAGTTCCACCAACACTTAAATTCCCAACTACAATGGTTGGTGTTTTAAATTTTGTTGATTTTAAAACATTATTAGTGTATAAAAAATTACGGATTGTTGTAATTAAACCATACAACAAAGAAAACGGAACTAATATTTTTCTTATCACTTTCACCAAAAGCGAAAATACAAAACAAATCACTAAATTTCTAGTTAAATTCTTTAACTTTCTGAAGTAAAATTTATCTTTGTAAAAACCACTTAAAACCTATCATGAAAATAAAAGACATCACCGCTTGTATTGAAGAAATTGCACCTTTAAATTATGCTGAAGGATTTGACAATGTTGGACTTTTAGTTGGAAATTATAATGATAATGTTTCAGGTGTTTTGGTTACCCTAGACACCTTAGAAAATGTAGTTGATGAGGCTATTGAAAAAGGATGTAATTTAATTGTAAGTTTTCATCCAATTATATTTTCAGGCTTAAAAAAATTAAATGGCAAAAACTATGTGGAACGTGTTGTTTTAAAAGCTATAAAAAATGACATTGCTATTTATGCAATGCACACAGCGCTAGATAATTCCTTTCAAGGTGTAAATGCAAGAATCTGTGAAGTTTTAGGTCTTCAGAATAAAAAAATATTGATTCCTCAAAAAAATACCATTAAAAAATTAACTACCTATGCTCCTATTGAAAACGCTGAAGAAGTCCGTTTAGCACTTTTTAAAGCAGGTGCTGGTAATATTGGTAATTATGATTTTTGCAGTTTTAATACTGAAGGAGCAGGTACTTACCGTGGAAACGAACATTCAAATCCGGTAATTGGTGAAAAAGGAAAATTACACACCGAGAAAGAGACTTTTATAAGTGTTATTTATGAAAAACATTTAGAGCGAAATATCTTATCTGCGCTTTTTAGTGCACATCCTTATGAAGAAGTTGCGTATGACATTGTTCCTTTAGACAATATTCACCAAGAAATAGGTATGGGAATGATAGGTGAATTACCTGAAGAAAAATCGGCTTTAGAGTTCTTAAGTTTTGTAAAAGAAACAATGAATGCAAAAGGAATTCGACATTCTAAAATTTTAGACAAACCTATTAAAAAAGTCGCTGTTTTAGGTGGCTCAGGAAGTTTTGCAATAGATAATGCTATACATAAAGGAGCAGATATATATATTACTGCTGATATAAAATATCACGAGTTTTATAAAGCAGAAGGTAAACTAATTATTGCAGATATTGGACATTATGAGAGTGAACAATTCACAAAAAATCTTTTAGTTGAGATTCTTACAAAAAAATTTCCTAATTTTGCAATCATTTTATCACAAAGAAACACAAATCCAATATATTACTTATAATATGGCTAAAAAGAAAGAAGTTACTGTTGAAGAAAAGCTAAGAGCGCTTTACGACTTACAATTAATCGATTCAAGAGTTGATGAAATTAAAAGCGTAAGAGGTGAATTACCTTTAGAGATTGAAGATTTAGAAGATGAAATTGTAGGTTTAAATAAAAGACTTGCAAATTTAGATACAGATGTGGTTAATTTTAAAAGTGAAATAACTGCCAAAAAACAAGTAATTGAAGATGCTAAGGCGTTAGTAAAAAAATACGCTGAGCAACAAAAAAATGTTCGTAACAACAGAGAATTTAACTCTATTGCTAAAGAAACTGAATACCAAGAGCTTGAAATTGAATTAGCTGAAAAAAGAATTAAAGAATTTAAAGCTAAAATTGAGCAAAAAAACGAAGTAATTGCTGGCACTAAAGATAATATTGCAAAGCAAGAAGATCTTTTAAAACATAAAGTTGCTGAGTTAGATGATATTATGGGTGATACTGCAAAAGAAGAGACTTTATTACTTGAAAAGTCTGCTGAATATGCTGAATCTATTGATGATCATTTATTAAAAGCTTATAAAAGAATTAGATCAACTGTAAAAAACGGGTTGGCTGTTGTTTCTATTGAAAGAGGTGCTTCTGGTGGTTCTTTCTTTACAATTCCACCTCAAAGACAGGTTGAAATTGCAAGCCGTAGAAAAATTATTACTGATGAACACAGTGGTAGAATTTTAGTTGATGGTGCTTTAGCAGAAGAAGAAAAAGCTAAAATCGACAAACTATTAAGTTAAGAATCTACAACATATTATAAAAAAGGCTTCCAATTACGGAAGCCTTTTTTATTTCTTTGTAGCTCTAATTGAATACAATAAAGGAATCATTCGCTGTTCGTTTTTTAATACAAACATGCCGTCATCTGTTGCATCCATTTCAGGAAAACTATTGTAAGGAGATTTTTCAAATTCATGTAAAAACTCAATTTGCAATCCGGCATTTGTTAATGAAGTAATAACTTCACCCAAACCGTGATTCCAACCATATTCTTTACTTAAAATATCTGCGTCAGAATTGGTGTAAGTTCCTTTGTATTCTTCATAAATAACTCCGCTATTTAAATAAGGATACGTTAATTTTGGTGGTGTTTGTAAAAAATCGAACATCCAAACAATTGGATGAAATTCAATCATATAAAACACGCCTCCTTTTTTTAATTTACTTGCAATAATTTCGCCCCACGTTTTTAAATCGGGCAACCAGCCAACAACACCGTAAGATGTAAAAACAATATCAAATTCTCCAACTACTTTCTCAGGAACATCATACAAATTACTTTCTATAAATGTTGTATCTAACCCTAATTCATTATTTAATTTTATAGCTTCTTTTATTCCTTCACCAGACAAATCTATCCCAGTACATTTAGCTCCTAACCTACTCCAACTTAACGTATCTTGCCCAAAATGACATTGTAAATGCAACAACGATTTTCCTTTTACATCTCCTAATTCTTCTAACTCATATGCATTTAAAGATGTTGTTCCTTCCAAAAAACTAGCAACATCATAAAACTCAGATTTTGCATGAATATTTACTTTTTTATTCCAAGTTTCTTTATTTGTTTCAAAATACTGTTTGTATTTACGCTCCATTTCTTCAAATTTAATTATTTAAAAATAGCACAATTAAACACAACCAGAAAATTGGAATTGCTTCTACCCAAAAACTTGCATAATACCTAGAATTGTTTACCGTTGAAAACCATAAAAACAAACCTGTAACAATGGCTATTATAAACGTTGTTATTAAATTGGTTTGCACTACAAATCCTAACAACACAAAAAATACTAACAACAGCGTTCCTATTATTTTAGTATTGTGAACACCTAAAACCTGTGGTATTGTTTTTAATTCTTCTGAATCAGACGGCAAATCTCTAATATCAAAAGGAAGTGTTATTGCAATCAAAAATAAAACACGCTGCATAAATTCAATAAATACACTTTGGTTAAATTTAAAACCTTCTTGGTATAACGGAAATAAAACCGATATTCCTGCCCAAGCAATGGCAATGCTAAAAATTTTAAGACCAGGAAAATTGCGAAAAGAAACTTCTAAACTACCTATTTTAAAAATGGGAATCACATAAAAAAGAGTCATAAAAGCAAAAGGCAGTACAATTACTAATGAATTCAGCTTAAATTCAGTAAAAAACAACAAATAAATAAGTCCTAAAATTGAAGCAATAGACAACGAAATTAAAACCTTCTTTTGTTCAATAAACCACTGTTTTAACCAACCTAATCTATTGGTTTTAATTTCATAAAACCGAATAAAATTATAAGACACAATTATAGAAAGCGCCACAAATAATGGTGAAATAAATGTATTAAACCCAAATTTGAGCAAAGTGACTTTAGTTAAACAAAACCCAGCTAAGGCTACATGAATGTTACTAAAAATATAGAAATCAATAATTTTCTTTAAAAATTGCATTACACAAATGTACTATTTGAATATTCAATAAAATAATGGTTAACAAAATATTATAATTAGTATTAAAAATAGTAATTGACTAGTTGCTTTTTAAGTATTTTTGCGTTCCATAAACTTTATATACTAATTATAAAAAATGAGAACAGACTCTTTTGTTTTAAGACACGTAGGACCACGTGAAAACGGCGTTAAAGAAATGATCAAAACTATTGGAGTTGCTTCAATAAACGAATTAATTGATAAAACAATTCCTGCGGATATTAGATTAAAAAATGATTTAAACTTGCCAAAAGAATTGAGTGAGTTTGAATATGCTAGTCATATTTTAGAGTTATCAAATAAAAACAAACTCTTTAAAAACTATATTGGTTTAGGCTACCACCCAACCATACTTCCAGGTGTTATTCAACGTAATATTTTAGAAAATCCGGGATGGTATACTGCCTACACTCCTTATCAGGCTGAAATTGCTCAAGGTCGTTTAGAAGCGCTGTTAAATTACCAAACAATGGTTACTGAATTAACAGGAATGGAGTTAGCAAATGCATCGTTATTAGACGAAGGAACTGCTGCTGCTGAAGCAATGATTATGTTGTTTAACACACGCTCTAGAGCTCAGAAAAAAATAAATGCTGTACAATTTTTTGTTTCAGAAGAAATTTTACCTCAAACCATTGATATTTTAAAAACAAGAGCAATTCCATTAGGAATTGAATTGGTTTTTGGAAATCATTTAAAATTTGAATTTACAGAGAACGTTTATGGAGCTATTTTACAATATCCTTCAAAAAACGGTCAGGTACACAATTATAAAAGTTTTGTAGAAAAAGCTGCAGCTGTTGAAGCCAGAGTTGCTGTAGCTGCAGATTTGTTAAGTTTAACTTTATTAACACCTCCGGGTGAATGGGGTGCTGATGTTGTTGTTGGAACCACACAACGCTTTGGAATCCCAATGGGTTACGGTGGCCCACACGCAGCATATTTTGCAACCAAGGAAGCTTACAAGCGTAATATTCCAGGGCGAATAATTGGTGTTACACAAGACAAAGATGGAAACCGCGCCTTACGTATGGCTTTACAAACACGTGAGCAACATATTAAACGCGAAAAGGCAACTTCAAATATTTGTACTGCTCAAGTTTTGTTAGCTGTTATGGCTGGTATGTATGGTGTTTATCACGGTCCAAAAGGATTGACATATATTGCTAAAAATATTCAGAATTTAGCTACTACATTAAACAGCGGACTTACAAAATTAGGCTTAACACAACTAAATTGTAC
The DNA here is from genome assembly GCF_900188235.1 of Lutibacter agarilyticus. Classification (GTDB taxonomy): domain Bacteria; phylum Bacteroidota; class Bacteroidia; order Flavobacteriales; family Flavobacteriaceae; genus Lutibacter; species Lutibacter agarilyticus. The sequence continues at coordinate 367,226 of NZ_FZNT01000004.1, forward strand.
TTATTTTGATACTTTAACGGTTGAAGTTACTAACACTTCAAAAGTGAAAGAAATAGCAGAAAGTAAAGGTGTGAATTTCTTTTACCCAACTACAAATCAAGTTAGTATTTCAATCAATCAAACTACAACATTTGATGATGTTAATGAAATTCTTTCAATTTTAGCTGAAGCTGAAGGTAAAGAAACGGTTGTTTTATCTGAACTTGTTAAAAGTGAACTTCCTGCAGAATTAAAACGTACATCTAATTTTATGGTGAATGAAGTTTTTGATAAATACCATTCAGAAACTGAAATGATGCGTTATATTAAAAAATTAGAACGTAAAGATTTATCGCTAAATCATTCTATGATTTCTTTAGGTTCTTGTACTATGAAATTAAATGCAGCATCAGAAATGTTACCTTTAAGTTCTCCAAACTGGGGAAATATGCACCCATTTGTACCTATTGAACAAGCGCAAGGATACCAAGATGTTTTTGTTGGTTTAGAAAATGCTTTAAACGAAATTACAGGTTTTTACGCAACATCATTACAACCAAATTCTGGAGCACAAGGTGAATATGCCGGTTTAATGGTAATTAAAGCATATCACGAATCTCAAGGAAATCATCATCGGAATATTTGTTTAATTCCTGCTTCTGCTCACGGAACAAATCCTGCTTCTGCAGTAATGGCCGGAATGAAAGTTGTAGTAACAAAATCTACTTCAGAAGGAAATATTGATGTAAATGATTTAAGAGAAAAAGCTGAATTACACAAAGATAATTTAGCTGCTTTAATGGTTACTTACCCTTCTACACACGGAGTTTTTGAAAGTACAATTAAAGAAATTACCGAGATTATTCACGAACGTGGCGGACAAGTTTATATGGATGGTGCAAATATGAATGCACAGGTTGGATTGACCAATCCTGCTACAATTGGCGCCGATGTTTGCCACTTAAACTTACATAAAACATTTGCAATTCCTCACGGTGGTGGAGGACCTGGTGTTGGACCAATTTGTGTTGTAAAACATTTAGCGCCATTTTTACCTTCGAACCCAATAATTCCAACAGGTGGAGAAACTCCAATTACAGCAATTTCATCTGCTCCTTGGGGTTCTGCTTTGGTGTTATTAATTTCATATAGTTATATTAAAATGTTAGGTGCACACGGATTGAAAGATTCAACCATAAAAGCAATTTTAAATGCAAACTACATAAAAGCGCGTTTAGAAAAATCGTATGATATTTTATATACTGGTGAAAACGGATTTGCAGCCCATGAAATGATTGTAGATTTTAGAGCCTTTAAAGCCTATGGCGTTGAAGTTACTGATGTAGCCAAGCGTTTAATGGATTATGGTTACCACGCACCTACAGTATCATTCCCTGTTGCCGGAACTTTAATGATTGAGCCTACTGAAAGCGAAAACAAAGAAGAATTAGATCGTTTTTGTGATGCATTAATTAGTATTAAAAGTGAAATTGATGCTATGGAAAATGGCGACTTAAATACTGCTTTAAAAAACGCACCTCATACTGAAGAAATGCTAACTGCTGACGAATGGAATCTTCCTTATACTCGTCAACATGCAGCGTTCCCTTTACCATACATAAAAGAGAATAAATTTTGGCCTTCGGTAAGAAGAGTTGATGATGCTTATGGAGATCGAAATTTAATTTGCTCTTGTAACCCTATTGAAGATTATATGGACTAATTTAGTCTCTAAAAACACATACCAATACTAAAAAAGTCCCGATTTAACTCGGGATTTTTTATTTTATAGAAAAAATTAAAACCTCAATTTATAATTTCCTCATTTTAAAGTAGTTTTTAATTAAATTACTTCAACAAAACTATTTTATTTTTAAGAATAACATCTCAAAAAGGCTTTAAAGTAAAAAATATTTACCATAATTTTTATACTTCTTAGTAAAGTCGTATTTTTGCGCTTCGAAATAATCTATTATTACACTAAATAAATGAAAAAATTCACGAAACAAACTTATATCAATTGGTATAAAGACATGCTTTTTTGGAGAAAGTTTGAAGACAAATTAGCTGCTCTTTACATTCAACAAAAAGTTAGAGGTTTTCTGCATTTGTACAACGGTCAAGAGGCTGTACTTGCAGGTGCTTTGCATGCAATGGGAGAAAACGATAAAATGATTACAGCTTACCGTAATCACGTTCAACCAATTGGTTTAGGAGTTGATCCAAAAAGAATTATGGCCGAGTTATTAGGAAAAGTAACTGGAACATCTAAAGGTATGGGTGGTTCAATGCATATTTTTTCTCCAGAACATAATTTTTATGGCGGTCATGGTATTGTAGGAGGACAAATTCCTTTAGGTGCTGGATTGGCATTTGCTGATAAGTATTTTAATAGAGATGGTGTAACCCTAACCTATTTTGGTGATGGTGCTGCCCGTCAAGGTTCTTTGCATGAAACTTTTAACATGGCAATCAACTGGAAATTACCAGTGGTATTTATTTGTGAAAACAATGGATACGCAATGGGAACTTCAGTAGAAAGAACTGCAAACCATGATGAAATTTGGAAACTAGGTTTGGGGTATGAAATGCCTTGTGGACCAGTTGATGGAATGAATCCTATGAAAGTTGCTGAAGCAATGCACGAAGCTATTGAACGTGCAAGAAGAGGTGACGGACCAACATTATTAGATATTAAAACCTATAGATATAGAGGGCACTCTATGAGTGATGCTCAAAAATATAGAACGAAAAATGAAGTTGATGAATACAAAAAAATCGACCCTATTTCACAAGTTCTAGACATTATCTATAAGAAAAAATATGCTTCTGAAGATGAAGTGAAAGAGTGGGATGCTGAAGTGAAATCGAAAGTGTTAGAATGTCAAAAATTTGCAGAAGAATCTCCATTCCCAGAGAAACAGCAATTATATGATATGGTGTACGAACAAGAAGATTATCCTTTTTTAAAACATAGATAAAAATGGCAGAAATAATTACAATGCCCCGATTAAGCGATACAATGACTGAAGGAGTTGTAGCTGAGTGGTTAAAAAAAGTAGGTGATAAAATTGAAGAAGGAGATATTCTTGCTCAAATTGAAACTGACAAAGCAACTATGGAATTTGAATCTTTTAACGAAGGTTACTTATTACATATTGGTTTAGAAGTAGGTCAAACTGCTCCTGTTGATAGCTTATTAGCCATTATTGGTGAAGAAGGTGAAGACATATCAGCATTGTTAGCTGGAGGTGCTCCAGAAACAACTGCAAGCGAAGAAACAGCAGTACCTGTTGCTGAAGAAACTGCTGCTCCTGCTGAAGCTGCACCTACTACTGAAGAAGCTTTTGTAGTTCCAGAAAATATTACCATTGTTACAATGCCTCGTTTAAGTGATACTATGACTGACGGAACTGTAGCATCTTGGTTGAAAAAAGTAGGCGATAAAGTTGAAGAAGGAGATATTCTTGCAGAAATTGAAACTGACAAAGCTACAATGGAGTTTGAATCTTTTAACGAAGGAACATTATTATACGTAGGTTTACAAGAAGGTGAAAACGCTCCTGTAGATTCTTTATTAGCAATTATTGGTGAAGCTGGAACTGACGTAACTGCAGTTGTGGCTGGATTTGGTCCTGCTGCTGTGACACCTGCTGTTGAAAAAAAGGCTACTGAAGAACCTGCCGCTGTAAAGGAAGCTCCAAAAGCTACAACTACCGCAAACAATACAAACACTACAGCTACGGCTACAAAAAGAGTAAGTGCAATTAATTCTGAAAATGGGCGTATCATTGCCTCTCCTCTTGCGAAAGCTTTGGCTGAAGAAAAAGGAATCAACTTAGCAAAAGTAGTTGGTACTGGTGAAGGTGGAAGAATTGTGAAAATAGATATTGAAAATTACAATCCTGTAGTTGAAACTGCTCCTGCTGCTGCAACTGTTATTGCTGCTCCTACTGGAGAAATTAGCAAAACTGAAGTAAAGAATTCTCAAATGCGTAAAGCAATTGTGAAAGCTCTTGACAATTCTCAAACTACAGCTGTAAACTTTACGGTGACCATGGATATTGACATGGACAACGCTATTGCTTCTAGAAAAGTAATCAACGCTATTCCTGATACAAAAATTTCATTTAATGATTTGGTTGTAAAAGCTTGTGCTATGGCATTAAAATTACATCCACAAGTGAATACTGAATGGACAAACGAACACACCATTTATAACAACCATATCTCTATTGGTGTGGCTGTTGCTATTGAAGATGGATTGTTAGTTCCTGTAATTCCTTTTACAGACACTAAAAGTTTAACTCAAATTGGTGCTGAAGTAAAAGAATTAGCAATCAAAGCGAAAAACAAAAAATTAACTCCAGATGAAATGTCTGGATCTACTTTTACGGTTTCTAACTTAGGTATGTTTGGTGTAGATCACTTTACATCTATCATTAACCAACCAAATTCAGCTATTTTATCAGTTGGAGGAATCAAACAAAAGCCTGTTGTTAAAAATGGAGAAATTGTTGTTGGAAATGTAATGACATTAACTTTAGCTTGTGACCATAGAACTATTGATGGTGCTATTGGTGCTGCTTTTATGAATACTTTAAAACAGTATATTGAAAATCCAGTAACTATGATTGCATAGTTTAAAATACATAAATTTAAAAGCCCATTGTTTATTACAATGGGCTTTTTTAATGCCTTAATTTTTCTAACCCTACAGGTTTCAAAAACCTGTTAGGGTTGGTTATATCTCGTGAACATTTTGCGTTAAGGATTGCAGCGGTATCCTTTTTTAGCTGTGAAACAAAGTGGAACAAAAGAAAAAGATTTAGCGGAAAGCCTGACCCGTAGGGAAACGCCCAAATTTTAAGCATAAAAAAACCTTCATATTGCTATGAAGGTTTTTAATATTGTAAACTAAAATATTACTTTTTAAATTTAGCATATTTAGTTTTGAACTTGTCAATACGTCCTGCAGTATCAATTAACTTAGTTTTACCAGTGTAAAAAGGATGTGAAGTTCTTGAAATCTCTAATTTTACTAAAGGATATTCAACACCATCTACATCTAAAGTTTCTTTAGTATTTACTGTTGAACGAGTTAAAAACACATCGTCGTTTGACATATCTTTGAATGCTACCATTCTATAATTTTCTGGGTGTATACCTTTTTTCATTTTGAACTCGTTTTAATTCTGTTTTTATTTTTAAGACTGCAAATTTAACCATATTTTTGAAACTTCAAACAAATATTTTAGTTTATTTACATAAAATTTAAAAAAAAGCAGTTTAAGATTATGTCATACAAATCATTTATAGGTTTTGCAGTAATTCTTTTTATAATATCCTCGTGTAAAAGTGAATACAAATTTATATTAAACACTCCTAAAAGCGTTCAATCTAACCAAGAACTTACTGTTTCTATTTCAGAAAAAGGAAATAAAGCTATTGACTCGGTTCAATTTTCTATTGGTAACAAAAAAATTAAAAGTACTAATAATTCAGCAACTTTAAAGGTTGCCGATTATAAATTAGGCAAACATACCGTTACAGCTATTGTTTTTTATGAAAGTAAAACTAAAAAAGTGACAAAGCCTATTTATATTATGGCTGATACCGCACCTGAAATTTATACCTATAAAATTATAAACACCTATCCACACGATAAAGATGCCTATACACAAGGCTTAGAATATTACAATGGATTTTTATATGAAGGAACTGGTCAAAGAGGTGAATCGTCTATTAGAAAAGTTGAATTAGAAACTGGAAAAGTTGTACAACAAAAAGATATAGATGAAAAATATTTTGGAGAAGGTATTACTATTTTCAACAATAAATTATACCAGTTAACTTGGCAAAGTGGTATTGGCTTTGTGTACAATTTAGATACTTTTGAAAAAGAAAACGAATTTAAATACACTAAAAGTCGTGAAGGTTGGGGCTTAACTCATAATGGTGAAAAACTTATAAAAACTGACGGCACAGAGCGTATTTGGTTTTTAAATCCTAAAACTTTAATTGAAGAAAGTTATATTGAAGCCTATACCAACAAACAAAAAGTTGAAAAATTAAATGAGCTTGAATACATTAACGGAAAAATTTATGCCAACCGTTGGCAGTTGAATTCAATCTTAATCATAAATCCTACAAACGGTAAAGTTGAAGGCGTTGCCAATTTAAATTCGCTAAAAGAATTAATTGAAAAAGAGCAAGCTTTAGATGACAGCGATGATGTTTTAAACGGAATTGCTTTTGATAAAGAAAATAACAGACTATTTGTTACAGGAAAACACTGGAGCAAATTATATGAAATTGAATTGATTAAAAAATAATGTTCTTTAACTATTTTTTATATTTACAAAAACAACTGAATGCGTAACCTCTCCATTTTTATTATTTTCACTGTTCTCATCTTTTTTTCTTCGTGTAGAAAAGATTTTTCTGAAGAACTAAGTTCAGGTGAAGTTTCATTTTCTAAAGACACGGTTTATTTAGACACTGTTTTTACAAATATTGGCTCAAGCACCTATAATTTAAAGGTGTATAATAAAAGTAATGAGGACATATCGATTCCTAGTATTGCATTAGGAAGAGGTCAAAATTCATTTTATCGCTTAAATGTAGATGGAAATCCGGGAAAAAAATTTGAAAATATTGAAGTTTTAGCCAAAGACAGCATTTTTATTTTTATTGAAACTACAATAGATTACAATGAAATTCCAGATCCTATTTACACAGATTCCATTGTATTTAGTGGCGGTGGTTACTTACAAGATGTAAAACTGGTAACACTTGTGCAAGACGCTCATTTTTTATTCCCTTCAAAAGACGCTAACAATATTATTGAAATCATTACAATTGGTATTGATGCTGAAGGTGAAGAAATAAATGTGAACGGATTTTACTTAGAAGACAATACTACTTTTACAAACGAAAAACCCTATGTTATTTATGGTTATTGCGGGGTTCCTTCTAATAAAACATTAACTGTTGATGCTGGTGCTAAAATTTATTTTCATTCTAACTCAGGTTTAATAGTTGATAAAAATGCTACGCTACTAATTAATGGTGAAGTTAACAATGAAGTTCTTATTGAAGGAGACCGATTAGAACCAATATTTAGTGATACCCCAGGACAATGGGGTGCTATTTGGTTACGTGCAGGCAGTAAAAATCACAGTATAAACCATGCTATTATTAAAAATGCTTCCGCAGGAATAATTATAGATTCTATTGGAAACAACAATTCGCCTACTTTGACTATTAAAAACACCCAAATTTACAACAGTTCTAATTTTGGAATTTTAGCTAGAGAAACAAATATTGAAGGTGAAAATGTGGTAATTAACAACTCAGGACAAGTTTCTTTAGCCTGTACAATTGGCGGAACTTATAATTTTACACATTCAACATTTGTTAATTTTTGGAACAACAGTATACGCCAATACCCTAGTGTTTTGATTAATAATTTCTTCTCATATGTTGAAAACGGACAAGAAATTATTGAAACTCGAAATTTATACGAAGCAAATTTTACCAATTGCATTATTGATGGAAATAATAATATTGAATTAATTTTAAATAAGGTTGAAGGAGCTATATTTAATTACAATTTTAAAAATATCCTATTGAAATTTAATGATTTCACCAATTCTTATGAAGGAATTCCTGAGTACGATTTTGAAGATACCAGTCATTATTCTGAAATAATTTTAAACGGAGAAGCAGATTTTAAATCGACCAAAAACAACGAATTTATAATTGGTGAAGCATCTGACGGAATTGAAAAAGCAAATTTAGACGGAAGTGCTAAAGTACCAACTGATATTTTAGGAGTTACAAGAACTTCTCCTGCAGATATTGGAGCTTACCAACATATCATTTTTGAAAAATAACTTATGAAAAACATTATAATCACAGGAACAAGTCGAGGAATTGGTTTTGAACTAACACAGCTTTTCGCAAAAAACAATTGCAATGTTTTAGCATTATCAAGAAATTCTGAACCTTTAAATAAGTTAGCGCTTAAAAATGTTTCAACGCTTTCGGTTGATTTATCTAATGATGCCGATTTGCAAAAAGTAACTGCTTTTATTGCTAAGAATTGGAAAACTGTAGATATTTTAATTAACAATGCTGGTAAGCTAATTAACAAACCTTTTGAAGAACTTTCTACTAAAGATTTTATGGAAGTTTACCAAGTAAATGTTTTTGCCGTTGCTGAACTAACCAAACAACTACTTCCCTTCTTTAAAGAAGGAAGTCATATTGTAAATATTAGCAGTATTGGAGGTGTTCAAGGAAGCATGAAATTTCCAGGACTTGCAGCGTATAGCTCATCAAAAGGCGCTTTATTAACACTTACTGAAATGCTTGCTGAAGAATACAAAGAACAAGGAATTTCTTTTAATGCACTTGCTTTAGGCGCTGTACAAACTGAAATGTTGAACGAAGCGTTTCCTGGGTATAAAGCACCAGTTTCAGCAATTGAAATGGCCGAATACATTTATAATTTTGCACTTACAGGAAATAAATTTTACAACGGAAAAATTTTAGAAGTATCTTCAAGTACACCTTAATAAATGAGTAAAACGCTTTCTCAATACATTCCTGAAAATTCAGTAAAATTAGTTTTTGAAATACTTGCAGAACATCCTATTACTATAAAAATAGTAAACAAAAGGGCTACTAAACATGGAGATTTCAAAATAATGCATACTGGTAAAACTCAAATTACAATTAACAACAGTTTAAATCAGTATCAGTTTTTATTGACACTTATTCACGAAATTGCACATTTTACAACCTTCAAAAAACACAAAAGAGTAAAACCACATGGAATTGAGTGGAAACGAAGTTTTCAACATTTAATGTTGCCTTTTTTACAGCCATCTATTTTTCCTGAAGAACTATTACCTTACTTAGCTAACTATTTAAAAAATCCGAAAGCCAGCACAGGTTCTGATGTACATTTAACCTACGCACTAAAACAGTTTGATACAGCATCTAATACAACTATTATGGTTGAAATAGCGCACGGAAGTTTATTTATGTATAATAATAAAACTTATAAAAAAGGTAATACTAGAAGAACCAGAATTGAATGTATTGAATTAAACAGCAAAAAAACCTATTTATTCAATCAAAATGCAGAAGTAATACTACTTCAATAACTTACAAAAATTGTTTATCTTGTGATAAAATTCAAAGTGATGCCAATTACCAACAATTTGTATTAATTACCTATGGAAGAAACTAAAAACAACCAAACTGAAAATAATCCGGATTACAACCCAACACCTGCTAGTGATGCTAAATTTATTTTTGCAAGCATCAAACAGTTTTTATTTGAATTATTAGATATTCGATCAGATACCGATAAAAAAGGTACTATTGAGGATATTAAAGAAAATATCTCAATGAAAGGTCACACAGCGTGGGTATTGGTTTTTTCGATATTAATTGCATCAATTGGTTTAAATGTAAGTTCTACTGCTGTTGTAATTGGAGCGATGCTTATATCTCCCCTAATGGGGCCAATTCTTGGAATTGGACTCTCAATTGGAATTAATGATATTGACACCTTAAAGCGCTCTTTAATTAATTTAGGAGTTATGATTGGGTTGAGTTTAGCTACATCATTTACGTTCTTTTTAATCCCCTTATTCAGAAATGAAACTCCTGAACTTTTAGCCAGAACAGCTCCTGATGTTAGGGATGTTTTTATTGCTATTGCGGGTGGCTTAGCTTTAATTATAGCCATTAGCAGAAGAAGTAAACAAACGAATACCATTGCAGGTGTAGCAATTGCAACGGCTTTAATGCCTCCTCTTTGTACAGCTGGTTACGGATTAGCTACTTGGAATTTAGCCTATTTTGGAGGCGCTATGTTTTTATTTACAATTAACACTATTTTTATAGCTTTAGCAACCTTTGTAATTGTCAAATTCTTGCGATTTCCAATGGTAAGATACATTAATTCTGCTAAAAGAAAAAGAATTGCAAGTATGGCCTCTTTTGTTGCTTTAATTGTTTTTGCTGGTAGTATTTATATGTTTTTTAACTTATTTAAACAAAATCAATTTCAACAAGCTGCACAATTATTAATAAATGATATTAAAAGTAACGGAATTAGTATTATTGATGAAAAAGCTGAAAATATTGATTATAAGAATAATACAATAACCATATTTATTTATGGCCATAAACTTACTTATAACGAAATAGAAAACTGGAATTCAAGACTCCCTGAGTATGGACTAAAAGGAACAAAACTTGAATTTCAACAAGGAGTAGATGATTCTGACCTAAGAAATGAGGTGAGAAATTTAACCGATTTATATGCTCAAAATCAAAAATTAATTAATACGCGTGATGAAGATCTTAAAGAAAAAGAAATAAAAATTAAACTCTTAGAATCAGAAATATCGAAATTTTATGAAAATGAAGTTCCATTTCTACAAATTAGCAAAGAAGCACGAATTAATTATACTGGCTTGGCTGAAATAAGTTATTCTAAGTTAATTAAAACAAATTTTCAACACGTAGATACAATTACTGTTTTTAACACTACTTGGTACGACTCAATTCCTGATACTAAATTGCAACAATTACAATTAGAAAAATGGTTGAAAACTCGTTTAAATTTAGATACGCTGGTAGTCACTAAAAATCCATAATAACACCAATTTTAGGCAATACAGTACCTGAGGTATTTTCAACTTCTTCTAACAAATATTTTGAAGGATCTGAAGGGTCTATTAACGCATTTCCATCTGCATCTGTTAGTGGAGTTAAGAATCCTTGTTCTTGATTTTCAGAACCTAATATATTTTGAATATCTAAGTACAGGTTTAAAGAAAAATGTTTCCAATACCAGGTTTTATCTACTCTTATATCTAACTGGTGAAATAAATCAAAACGCAATGTATTTAATTCACTATAATCTAAAATACCACTATTATTCACATTGTAATTTGCAATATCAGCAGAAGCTTCATAATCATAAGGCGTATATGGCCGCCCACCAACTAATCTAAATTTAGCACCCAATTCCCAATTTTTATTGAACTTTTTTCCTCCAGTTGCTGTTAATAAATTTCTATTATCCCAACTTGAAGGAATGTACTCATTGTTTAAATCTTTAAACTCGCTTCTAACAAAAGTGTACGACAAAATTCCATACAATCCACTGTACGATTTTTTCTGCAATAATACCTCAAAACCATAAGCCCTTCCTTCTGAAGTGGATGTAACCTCTTCATTTCCTACTACACCAAAACCAGCACCTAAATTGGCTAAACTAATTTGATTTTCTACCGAAAAAGGGTAATTATTATAACCTTTATAAAACCCCTCTAAAGTTACTTTTGAACTTGTGTTGGGTTTAAACTCTAAACCAGCTACCAAATGCTCAGCAGTAATATATTCTAAACCATTTTCTTTGTTTACTAAAACGCCATCATTATCTCTATATCCCATTACGGTATAAGAAGGCAATTGATTGTAAATTCCTGCGGAAGCATTTACAGCCCATTTTTCTGTTAAAGCATAAGCCAAAGAAAGTCTTGGAGAAAACTGCTTAAATAAATTAGACATTTCATCATCATAATCAACTCCATCAAAACGAACTCCAAACGAAACGTTTAATTTTGAGTTGAAATAAGCTTTTGATATTTGACCGAATATTCCATATTTAAACAATGATAAGTTTGAAGAAAAATCTATGATTTCAACTCCTGAAGAATTTGCAAACTTTTGGTAGGTTGCATTGTAATATTTCACCTGCTCCAATCCTACACCAAAATTTAACTTATAGTTATTTTTTAAAGTTGAAAAGTTCTCGTAACGTAGTTTATTTTCTGTTTCTCTTGATGAATACTTCAATAGTAAGTCTTCAGAATTCCCAGTATTATCTTCATACTTATCAGCAACATTATCCCATTCGTTTCTACTTAAAACAATTTGCTGTGTTGATTTTTCTCCATAGTGTTTATAGGACAATCCCACCGTATAATTCCATTGATTTTGAACAGGAATATTGCTTAAAATATAATTGTTTCTTTTTAAATCATCTTCATCTGTAATACCATCATTTACATCTTCGTTTAACTTAAACTTATCAATAGCCCCTAAACCAATTAAAGATAATTCGTTTTTATCATCAAACTTATGCTTTACATTTAATTGAAAGTCGTTGTAAGTAGGCAAAAATGGTAATTTCAGAAGTCGAAACAATCCACTTAGGTAAGATTGACGCACAGAGGCAATAAAAGTTGTTTTCTCTCCAATATGACCATCTGCAGTAATTCCTGCATCAGAAGTACCCAAAGTAGCTCTAATGTCTAATTTTTCGGGGTTTCCTTCCTTCATAGTGAACTCAATTATAGAACTCAATGCATTTCCTCTATTTGCACTAAATGCACTTGAATAAAAATCGGCTTTTCTAATTAAATCGGCATTTATAATTCCAACAGGACCACCTGTAGAACCTTGTGTTTGAAAATGATTTATAACAGGAACTTCAACTCCGTCTAAATAAAACTTATTTTCTGCAGGCGAACCACCACGAATAATGATATCATTTCTAAAACCTGGATTTGAAGCAACACCTGGAAAAGATTGTATCACTTTCAAGATATCTCGATCACCACCTGGATTTTTTTCAATTTCAGCAATTCCAATAGACTGATATGATAGTGGATTTTCTACAGGTTTTCTAAAAAGCTTACTCTGTATTACAACTTCCTCTAATTGTTCATTATCAACATTCATTTGAAATATAATATAAGGTGATTTTTCTAAGGTCACCAAATAATCTTCTGAAACAACCGTTTGGTAGCCAATAAATGAAGCCTGTAACTTCATATACCCCAAAGGCGAATTGTTAATTAAGAAATTTCCACTCTCATCAGAAATAACTCCTGTATTTGTACCTAAAATTAGTATGTTCACAAAAGGCAAAGCCTCTCTTGTTTGAGCATCGATAACTTTACCTCTTATAACACCCAAATCTTGAGCATTAATGGTAGATACGGTAACAATTAACAATAAAAAACAGCATAGTTTTTTCATAATAAAGTTTATTTTTAAGCAAATATACATTTTTTTGTTTAACTCAAATGTTAATTGATTAAACATTTTAATTTATTCGTAAAAAAAAGTCCTAAACTTAAAAATCTAGGACTTTGTGGTGAGAGAAGGATTCGAACCTTCGAAGCTTGCGCAGCAGATTTACAGTCTGCCCTCGTTGGCCACTTGAGTATCTCACCATTACTAAAAAAAATTAAAACTTCTCTAAGTCGAGAAGTTTTATGTGACCTGGCTGGGGCTCGAACCCAGGACCACCTCCTTAAAAGGGAGGTGCTCTACCAACTGAGCTACCAGGTCATTGTATTCCTTTTTAGCGGCTGCAAAGATATCTATTTTTTTCAAACATCCAAACAAATTTACTATTTAATTTCATTTAAATATGCTTCTCTAACTTTCTTAAATAAATTAGAAGAATATACGAAATTTACAATTGCCTCATTCTCAGTTTTAAATATCTCTTTATTGCTCCCTTCCCAAGCTTTTACTCCATTTTGTAAAAAAATTATTTTTTCACCAATTTCCATCACAGAATTCATATCATGAGAATTTATTACAGTTGTAATTTGATATTCCGAAGTTATTTCCTTTATTAAATTATCTATTACTGTTGCAGTAACTGGATCTAAACCTGAATTTGGTTCATCACAAAAAAGGTATTTAGGATTCATTACAATTGCTCTTGCAATAGCAACTCTTTTTTGCATTCCACCTGATAATTGTGCCGGAAATTTTTTATTTGCATCGTACAAGTTCACTCTATTTAACACAAAGTTTACACGTTTCAACATTTCAGTATATGTATTGTTAGTAAACATTTTTAAAGGAAACATTACATTTTCTTCAACTGTTAAAGAATCATACAATGCACCTCCTTGAAAAACCATACCAATTTCTTGACGTAATTGTCTATGCTGTTTTATGCTTAAATTAGAATGTATTCTACCATCAAAAGAAATAGTACCTTCTTCAGGCAAATGCAATCCTAACAAACACTTTAGAAACACCGTTTTACCTGAGCCGCTTGTTCCAATAATCATACTTGTTTCACCTTTTTCAAAAGTTGCTGAAATCCCTTTTAAAACTGGTGTACCGTTAAATTTTTTATATAAGTCTGTAACTGTTATCATTTATCCTAAAAGCATTTGAGTTAAAAAATAATTCAACAAAATTATTACAATACTTGTCCAAACAACTGCCTGTGTACTTGCCCGCCCTACTTCCAATGAGCCTCCTTTTACATAGTACCCGTGATAAGATGGAATGGTTGCAATTACAAAAGCAAAAATAACTGTCTTAATCATTGCATATTGCACAAAAAACGGATTAAAATCTAACTGAATACCATAAACATAATCTTCTGTAAAAAACATATCGGTTATAGAACCTGCAACATAACCTCCGTAAATTCCTAAAAACATCGCTAACAAAATTAACAGTGGGTAAAAAAATAAGACTGCTATTATTTTAGGCAACACTAAATAGTTTAATGAATTTATACCCATAACCTCCAGCGCATCAATTTGTTCAGTTACGCGCATGGTTCCAATGCTTGATGTAATATACGAACCTACTTTACCTGCCAAAATAACTGACATAAAGGTTGGTGCAAATTCAAGAATTACAGATCGTTTTGTTGCAAACCCAATCAGGTATTTCGGAATAAATGGACTCTCAACACTTAGTGCTGTTTGTATAGCAACAACACCACCAACAAAGAAAGAAATAAACATTACAATCCCTAATGATTTAAGTCCTAAATCTTCAATTTCTCTAAACAACATTTCTCTAAAGACCTTCCATTTTTGAGGCTTTTTAAAAACTTGCTTAAGCATTAAAAAGTACTTCCCAACGTGTTCAACGTAATTCATTTACTATCTTTTTTGCTAAAATATCAAATTAATATGATGATTAAAGTTTTTAAAACATAAAAATGGTTCTTCTGTATAAAAAATTATTACATTTTAAATTCTCTTATTAGAACCTAATTTATGAAAAGAATCAATTACACGTACTAAATTCATCTTCTCTTTAATTTGCGCAGAAATATTAAAATAAAAAAAAGACCTCTTACTGAGGTCTTTCTTAGCTATATATTAAAAAGGAAATGCTAGTATCTGTAAACTATTGCATTTATATTCATTCCTGCTCCAACTGAAGCAAAAATAACAACGTCTCCTTTATTAACTTCTTGATTTTCCATTTCGCCACGTTTAACCATATCAAATAAAGTAGGCACTGTAGCAACAGAGCTATTTCCTAATTTATAGATACTCATAGGCATTACTCCTACAGGAACTTTCGTTTTATACAAACGGAAAAAACGTTTTATAATTTGTTCATCCATTTTTTCATTAGCTTGATGGATAAAAATCTTTTTTACATCAGTAATGTCAACTCCACTTTTATCTAGTGCGGTTTTCATAGCTAAAGGAACATTTGTTAGGCTATACTCATAAATTTTACGCCCTAACATTTTAATGTAATGTACATTAGAATCGGAATCCTCTTTAAAAGACTTTCCAGAATACAAATAATAGCATTCATCCATTACATCAGTAACAGTAGCATGGCTTAAAATACCTTTATCAGTACTTCCTTCTTCAGCTTCAACAATACAAGCTCCTGCTCCATCAGCAAAAATCATTGAATCTCTATCATATTTATCAACAACACGTGAAAGTGTTTCAGTACCAATTACCAAGCATTTTTTAGCAATACCAGCCTTGATAAATGCTTCAGCCTGAATAACTCCTTGTACCCAACCTGGGCAACCAAATAAAATGTCATACGCTACACAATTAGAGTTTTTAATTCCTAATCTAAATTTTATTCTAGACGCTAAACTTGGCAACATATCACTTTGTATAGAACCACTTTTAACATCCCCAAAATTGTGTGCAACTATTATATAATCCAACTCTTCTTTATCAATTCCTGCATCTTTAATTGCTTTTTCTGAAGCAAAAAAACCTAAGTCTGATGAATTTAAATCTGGAGTTGCATAACGCCTTTCCTCAATACCCGTAATTGCTTTAAATTTTTCAATAATAACTCCATTATCTTGTTCAAAAGGGCTACCATCTTCATTTAAAAAAGTTTCGTTTAAAAAGTCTTCGTTTTTTTTAACAACGGACGGAATAAAACTTCCTGTACCGGTAATTTTTGAGTGTACATTCATTATTTAAAAAGTAAGGTGCAAAGGTAAAAATATTTTAATTATTTTGCTCAAATATTTTAATTTTCATTACGGTGGCTATTGAAAGTGCTCGTGACTTAGCCGCGTGTGAATTATCTCCTTCAAACAATTCATCTACAGAATTATTAAAGCTTGATAACCAATGACTAAAGTGTGCTTCTGTAAAAGGTTTTTGTTGTTGCATTTTAAGGTGAGGCTGCATTGCATTTTTACGATACCCACCTGAATAAAAGAGAATATTATCCCAAAAGTCTACAAGTGTCTGCAAATGGGTTTCTAAATGTGTCGGATTTTTAAAATCTTCGAAAAAAGGAATCATTAAATCATCGCTCATTAACTTCATATAAAAAGTTTTAACAAGCAGATAAATATCTTCTCTATTTTCAATATCTTTCTTCATAGATTGAATTTACAAAAAAGACTTATCAAAAGCTATAGGAAGTAAATCTAGTATCGAATTTGTTTTAATTACCTTCCCTATTTCTCCCATAAAATATACTTCAATTGCTTCTTTTTGTTTTATCTCATATTCAAAAAGAGATTGCCTACAAGCCCCACAAGGAGCAACAGGCTCACTTGTAATTTGCGAAGATGAACTGGCTGTAATTGCTAAAGCTAGTATTTTTGTGTTTGGATAATCAGACGCTGCTTTCCAAATAGCAACACGTTCAGCACATATTCCTGAAGGATATGCTGCATTTTCTTGATTATTACCTGTTACAATTACATCGTTATCTAACAAGAAAGCTGCTCCTACTTTAAATTTTGAATAAGGAGCATAAGCTGTAGCTTTAGCTTCAATAGCCTTTTTCATAAGTAAATTAGAAGATTCTGAAAGCTCTTCAACAGAATCGAAAACCTCAATTTCAGTTTTTAGCGTAACTTTTTTCATTAGCAAGTAGGTTTAGTATATTTCAAATATTTCACCAAAATCAAAAGCAATTGCAAATCGTAAGGTATTTTCTAAAGGATTGTTTACGTCTGAAGCATTGAATAAATATGAAACATCTAATTTTGCACTTTTAAATTTAAAACCTGCTCCTATGGTAAAAAATTGTCGAGCTCCTTTCATTTCACTTTCGTGAAAGTATCCTGCTCTTAACGCAAACGAATCATCGTACATATATTCAGCTCCTAATGCCCAAGTTACTTCTTGCATTTCTTCTTCAAATCCGCCTGGAGCATCTGCAAACGAGACAAACATTCCACTAAAGAAACTAATATCTTTTTGAACGTAAGGTGGTTCACCATCATCATTTACAGATACACTTGGTGTAGGAACTAGTAATTTGTTAAACTCTGCATTAAGTGTAATTTTATTATAGTTATCTAAAATAAAATCAAACCCTCCACCTAGCTTTAAATTAGTAGGCATAAAATTCTCTTCACTATCATTTGAATAAGAAACCTTAGGACCGATATTAGATATATTAAACCCTGCTCTCCAAACTCCATTAAAATCACCATAATTTTCTTCGTCAGATTGATAATATCCTGAAATATCTACTGTAAATGTATTTACTGCATTTATATCTGAGTTAGCCGACTCTATACCTAAATCTGAGCGAATATAACGCAATGCAACTCCCATTGAATACGTTTCACTTAATTTTAGAGAATAAGATCCGTCTAAAGAAAATTCATTTAACTTTTCAGTACCAATTGGTTGCCCAATATTATCTGTCAAATCTATTTGACCTAAATTAAAATAATTTAAACTTGCCCCCCAAGCACTTCTATCGTTTATTCTGTTAGAAAATGTAAATCCACCTAAAAAAACATCGTTTGTCAATTCTTTTAACCAAGGCGTATAAAAAACTCCTACAGAAAACTGTGCTGGTGCAAATGCCAATTTTGAAGGATTCCAATGTTGAGAAAACGCATCAGTTGAAGTAGCAGCTCCTATATCTCCCATACCTCCCGATCTTGCGTCTGGGGCTATTAATAGGAAAGGCGCAGCTGTTGTTATTGGATTTGGTTGTTCTTGTGCTTTTAATGTTGAAAATGCAACTAAAGCTGTAAGGGTACATAAAAATATTTTTCTCATTTATTCAAATTATTTAGCTCAACAAATATCTTATTATTATTGAAGTATTACTAATTTTTCTATCTTTTCTGCTTTAATATTTGTGTTAACTGCTGTTACGTTTAATTTATACACGTAAACACCTTTTCCTATTCTTGATCCAAAATCATCCAATCCATTCCAAGTAATACTTCTTGACAGATTACCTTCAGATTGTACTGTTTGATTTATGGTTTTTACCAACTTCCCTGAAATGGTAAAAATTTGAACCTGTACATTTAATAATTGGTTTGGTTTATTATGATTGAACCAAAACTCTGTATGACTAATAAATGGGTTTGGATAGTTAAGCACATTTGTTAAAACTAAATCACTATCATCAACTACAAAAAAAGAAAACGTTGATTCAGACATATTATTGTAAGTATCCCAAACTTTTAATGTAATTGTGTGTAAACCTGGAGAAAGATTTCTAAAAGGGTAGGAAACCTGCCCTTTTTTAAAGTCGTTTAGATCTGTTTCATAATAATCATTTAAAATTATTGGATTCGATTGATCGTTGTCTAATATTGCTATAATATCGTGATCTACAGCTGTAATTGATGTGTTAATTCCGCTTTCATCTTCAAGTACCGCGATAAAAACTGGTGATTCGTTGGTATTAGCCCCATCAACAAAATTTAAATCGTTCATGTATAATTGTACAGTTGGCCCAATTACATCTTCAGGAGCGTTGGTATTTATACCTCCAACTTCAACATCAAAACTATAACCTGCTTTATCTTCTATTTTATTGGAAGCATAAAAACTAAGCTTTCCTTTTCCGTAGGCTATTTTAATATCTTTAGGCGCTATAAAATCAAATGTGAATTTTCCGTTCTCAACAGTAGACCTTCCTGTGAATATTTTACTTTCCAACACGTCAAATTCCATTATAAAGTTAAAATTATCATTATCTAATGTTTTTTTCTGAATTGGTTTATCAAAAACGGTCACTTCAAATTCACCATTAAAATCAGACAATAAATTTCCTGCTTCATTGGTTACTTCACCTTCAAATTCCACATAAGACAATGCTTTTATAGTATCTAATGATTGATTAACATCAATACCATTCATTTTTGTTATTTTAACAGCTGGTTTCGGAACATGCAATACCATTGCAGGGTCTCCAAATAAAAAAATAAAAAATCGCTGACTTGTTGAAAACTGATTTTTAACATTCATTAATGTTTCAGCAATTGTATAGTTTTCGTTATTGAAGTTTAATAAGGGTTTAATTAACCGCTCATTAAACGCTTGACCAACACTTATAAAAATTGCTCGAGTAGTTGAAATTAATGCTCCTGAACCTCCATTAGGATTCCATAATAAATATTCACCTGCGGTTTTTCTTAATGGATTATCAAATCGTGTAAATTCACAAGTTACCGTTACAAAAAGTGGTAATTTTATCTTGTTTTTAAAACTTTGTATTTCAGGCACTTCAAAAATTCTTTCTTTAGCCCACCCATCTTCACCTCCGTGCCCAAAATAATCAACTAATAAAGTACCTTTTTCAACCTGATTTACAATATCAATATTAACTGCAGGATAGCGTTGTCCGCCAGAGGATGTTTCTTGAACATAGGCATCTGCATATATTTTTTTTAAATTAAATAAGGGTTTATTAGCTAGAATTGTATCTGCTAATTTCTCCATATTTACCTGTATGGTTTCTTCTCCTCTTTCATCAATGTCATCGGCAACCAATGTAATTTTTGAACGCCAATTTCCAAAGGAATCTTCACTATAATAATTCAATATCTTATCAACTACCTGATCCGCTTCAAGAGCACTTGTTACAGGAATTCTACCGGTCACAATATCTTGACGATCAAAAGACCCTAAATCACCCTCATTATCATCCATCATGCCGTAATAATCGTCGGTAACATAAGATGATGCCAAATTAAAGCTTTTGTAAGCTTCAAAAACTGGAACTATATTGTTATTACCTCCAATTCTATCCTTATAATCATAAGAGGCATCTCCAAATAAACACATGTATTTTAACTTATTTGTTGAAGCGTTGTCATATAAATGCTTTGCAAAATCTCTAATCGCTGTCAAATCGGGTGAACCAGACGAAAACTCGTTATATATTTGGTTTAAAGGAATTACTTGTACCTTTAAATTTGAATTTTCATTATGATAATTTGCTAATTTTTGCGCACTATTTATTAAATAATCTTGCGTAATAATTATATAATCTAAATTAGATAAACTGTGTAAATTCTGATTTTCAACTCGAGAATTTGTAAGCCTGCTTGGTTTATAATAATCACCTTCATTTAAAACTAAAAACTCATGAGTTCCCCCTCCTTTTACTTTAAAATTAAAATTTGAATTATCGGATTCATTTTCTATAATAGTTGGATTTAAAGAATTTGAGACATTCCAAACCGATGCAATATTTGAAGCATTTTCTATTGAAAATTCAAAAACCTCATTGGTATTCATTACTTCAAAATTTCTAAATGAAAATTGGTTTCCGCTAGCTATTAACTTTTTAGTTCCTAAAACTTCAATATAATCTAAATATGCATTTGCTGATGGGTTTCCGTTATTATTAAATGTAACCTCAACATTTACAGAATTTCCAGATAACTGAGTAATTCCACTTCCCCTATTTGCATAGGCATGTGTTAAACCACTACTTGCACCATAATTAATTGAAAACAAATTCTGGTTGTTTACCTTAACGTCCATTGTAGAAGAGATTGATGATTCAACCACTCCTCTAACTCTAACAATTAAATCTTTAGAATTTTCTAGATCATTAAATGGGATTGAGTATTTCCGTGTATTTTCAATAGAAAAGCTATCGCCAAACCATTGCTGGCCAACGGCAAACAAATTAACTTCATCTTTTTCGTAAAAAATATAATCTTCAAAATCGGTGATTTGTGAAGCAGCCGTTTCTAAAATTTCATCACTCGTCCTTACTCTTAACCCTTCAGAATTTCCAACAGTAATAAAATAAAAAGCCTCTTCAGAAAAAATATTAAATTGATGCTCTAAGCTAGCTAAATTATTTGATGAATTTTCCCATTGATGCGGACCTTGACCATAAAACAAAATATAGTCATCCTTATTAAAACTACCATCATCTTCTCCTGAAATTAAAATAGCATTCTGCTGCAAGCCATCTTGCCTAAAATCGCTATTATTGAAAGGCAACATTGCTCCTCCATTACCATAAATTTGAATATTCTTTGGATTTACACCATTTAAATCTAAACCCAAACTTTCTATAAAACCTCGGTCCAATTTAAAAACACCTGTAGTATCTATTGAAAATTTATACCATTCGCCAGATGCCAACACAGAATTTTTAATTGTAGTTTTTGTGGTTTGCTTACTTTGAGTTTGTATTATTTCGTATTCTAAGTCTAGAGATGTAATCCTTTTTATTGAATTTCCCTCTTTAATTAAAGGTGAAAACTCTAAAATTGCCCATTTATCAGCTCTTAGTTTTGAAAAATTAAAAGAAATTTGAAGTTCTGTAGGGATTTTTTCAGCGTTAAACTTGGAAATTTCGTTTGCTGAAACAGTTTCATAAACTACATTCTTATAGGAAAAATTAACTAAAGTAGCCGTATTCGAAATTTTCCATGCTTCAGAAAAGGTTGGGTTTAGATGAGCGTCTAAAGTATTGCCTTCAACCAAATCCACCTTAAAGACGCTCGACGTACTCACCTCAAAATCAACACTTTTCAACCAATTCAATTGAATATTCTTAAACTCCTTTTCTTGTGAATATAAAGCGTTTAATGCAATAAATAATACGAAAAAAAATATTTTACTCAACTGTCTCATCCAACTAATAACGCTTAAATTTTAATGTTATTTTTACATAATACAACATTACATATAATAAAGTACAAATACAATCGTTACATTAATTACACATAATTATTTATTTTATTAAATTTATTTCTTGCGAAAAAATTTATTTAATGTAAATTGCAGAACATGAAAAACCCTATTAAGTTTAAAATGAATATGAGAAATTTTTCTAATGTTAGTAGACTTTTTTTATTAACATTTATATCGCTTGTAGTTGTTAGTTGTCACAACAGAAATCCACGTAACAACAAATCACTAACAGGTTGGAGTTCAAAAGATAAAGAAAACGCTGGTTTTACAGCTGATTCTGAATATAAAGGTCAAGAAGCGCCTCCAGGAATGGTTTTAATTGAGGGTGGTGCGTTTACTATGGGACAAGTTCAAGATGATGTAATGTTTGATTGGAATACAACTCCTGTAAAGCAACAAGTACGATCATTTTACCTTGATGAAGCAGAAGTTACCAATTCTGAATACCTATTTTATTTAGAATGGATGGAAAAAGTATTCCCTCCTAACGATCCAAGCTATAAAAACATTTACCAATCTGCAGTTCCTGACACGTTAGTTTGGAGAGATGTTTTAGGGTTTAACGAATTACTTACCGAAAATTATTTAAGGCACCCTTCATATGCAGATTATCCTGTTGTTGGAGTAAGTTGGTTGCAAGCAACTCAATATTGTAAATGGAGAAGCGATCGTGTTAACGAGAAAATTTTAATGGACAACGGTGTGTTAAATTCTATTTATGAAATGGATTCTTTAAATATTAAAGGGAGAAACAACTTTAACACTGATACTTATTTAACAAATCCTGATTTATTATTTCAAGGAGACTCTACAATTTACAATTATGATAGAAGTGGAGAGTTAAAACAGGTTAAAATTGCCGATGGTGTTTTAGCTCCTAAATTTAGACTTCCAACTGAAGTTGAATGGGAGTATGCCGCTAAAGCAATCGTTGAAAACCGAGAATATAATGATATTAGAGGTAGAAAAAAATATGCTTGGGATGGTAAATATACACGTAACAAAAACAATAAATATCAAGGTGACCAGTTAGCAAACTTCAAACAAGGTAAAGGTGATTATAGTGGTGTTCCTGGTTGGAGTAATGATGGTGCCGATATTACAATTCAAGTAAAATCATACAACCCAAATGCTTTTGGATTGTATGATATGTCTGGTAATGTTGCTGAATGGGTGGCTGATGTTTACCGACCAATTATAGATAATGATGCCAATGATTTTAATTATTTTAGAGGAAATATATTCACTAAAAAATATATTGATGCTGAAGGTAAAGTAGTTATTGTTGATGATGCTTCTGTTGAATATGACACGCTTGATAATGGTAAATTAATTCCTAAAACAATACCTGGTAGTGTTAAATACATTCCTGTTACAAAGCGTGATGCTTATATGCGTAATAATTACGAAAAAGCGTACAATGTTGATGCTAGAGATGGTGACTTAGCTTCTACTAAATCTTATGCAAAAGATGAAGATGAACTAGACACAAAACCTAGAATGTATAATTCACCTGTAAAACCAAGAGAAATCGGTGAAAGTGGTTTAATTAAACAACAATATGATGAAGAAGTTAGAACTACTTTAATTAGTAACGAAACTCGTGTTTATAAAGGTGGTTCTTGGAAAGATCGTGCTTATTGGCTTGATCCTGCTCATCGTCGTTATTTACCTCAGTATATGGCTACAAACTTTATTGGTTTCCGTTGTGCAACTGATAGGTTAGGTTCTATGACTTATAAACGTAGAAAACCTACTACAACAAAAATAAGATATTAATAAAATTTTTAAATAGTTAAAACCTCACTGAGAATTCAGTGAGGTTTTTTTTTATCTTTGTTTTATGAAAATTGAAAAATTACACCAACTATATTCTGAGCGCTTATTAATTGATACGGATACTCGAAAAATTAGAAAAAATAGTTTATTCTTTGCTCTAAAAGGCGATAATTTTAATGGAAATAAGTTTGCTAAAGAGGCCTTAACAAAAGGCGCTGCTTTTGCTATTATTGATGAAGAAGAATACCTTGAAGGTAGCAATACTATATTAGTAGAAAATGTTTTAGGCACGCTACAAAAGTTAGCTAATTATCACAGAAAACAACTGAAAACTCCTATTATTGCACTCACTGGAAGTAATGGAAAAACCACTACTAAAGAATTGATTAATGCTGTTCTTTCAACCACATATAAAACTTCAGCAACAGTTGGAAACTTCAACAACCATATTGGAGTACCATTAACATTATTAGCAATGACCAAAGAAACTGAAATTTGCATTGTTGAAATGGGCGCAAACCATCAAAAAGAAATTGAATTGTTATGTAGCATCGCTGAACCTAATTTTGGCTATATCACTAATTTTGGAAAAGCACATTTAGAAGGTTTTGGAAGTTTTGAAGGGGTTATTAAAGGAAAATCGGAATTGTATGACTTCCTGAGAAAAACAAAAGGAAAAGCATTTATTAATGAAGATGATGAAACACAATTAAAACAAGCAGAAGGAATTGAACAGATTTACTTCAATAATAAAACTATCAAATTTATTAGTGCAAATCCACTTGTAAGTGTTGAATTTGAAAACACAATTATAGAAAGTCAATTAATAGGAAAATACAATTACAAAAATATTTCAGTAGCTATTGCTATTGGCGCATATTTCAACATTCCGGTAGCTACTATAAAAACAGCTATAGAAAATTATGTACCAAAAAATAACCGTTCACAAATAATACAAAACAAGAATAACAAAATTGTTTTAGATGCTTACAACGCAAACCCAAGCAGTATGCAAGCTGCCCTTGAAAATTTTAGTCAGCTAAAAGATGAACATAAAATTGTAATTCTCGGAGATATGTTTGAATTGGGGGTAAGCAGTAAAACAGAACATCAAAAAATAGCTGAATTGGCAACTTCTTTTAATTTTAATGAAGTGTATTTAATAGGAAAAGCATTCTCTACAACAAGTGTAAAAAATGCTTTCATTTTTGAAAATTTTGAAAATTTTAAGAGTTCCGTTAATTTTAAGTCGAATATAAATAGAACGGTTCTAATTAAAGGTTCACGAGGAATGGCTTTAGAAAGAACTTTAGACCTCTTCTAATTTTAATAATTCTCTGTGATATTCAATTAAACCATCAATTGGTCTTCTAACAATATTTCCTAGTTCAATCATATAAAATCTTGCAACATCTTTTATAATGTCTTGTGCAAAATACGCTATTGAACCAACAAAATGTACTGGAATATTTTCAGACTCCTTGTATGGTATAATTCTATTTTTAAAGAAATCCTTCATTCCTTTATGCAATACTTTATTAAAATATGCATTGCGTTCATTTCTCAATAAAAATTCTGCGAAATGCGCTAAATAGGTATTTGGATTATCTTCTTTATAAATATTTCTTTTTATAGTATCAGCATCAACATTGAATTGTTCTTCAAAAAGTTTTGCTACCTTTTTTGGCATTTTTTGATAATAATAATCCCTTAACAACTTCTTACCAAAGTAGTTACCACTAGCTTCATCCATTAGAATGTAACCAAGTGAAGGTATTCTTACATCAACTTGTTCACCATCAAAATAACAACTATTTGAACCTGTACCTAAAATACAAACAATTCCTGGTTGCGTTGTTACTGCATATGCAGCTGCATAAGTATCTTCTTTTACTTCAACAACAGCATTGGTAAAAAATGATTCAAATATTGATTTTAATACTAATGTAGGTTTTTCAGTACCACAACCGGCTCCATAAAAATATACGTTTGTAACTTTATCTTTATAATCTACCAAATCAAGGTTTTCCTGAAGACGTTTCTTCATTAATTCCTCATCAAAAACTGCTGGATTTAAACCTCCTGTTCTAGTTTTAAGAACCTGAGCACCTGATTTATCAAGTAAAATCCAATCGGCTTTTGTTGAGCCACCATCAGCTATTAGAATCATTCTTTACTGCTTTATTTATTATTTAACGTCGTTGATGTAAGTTGCTAAATCAACTAATTTAGTTGAGTAACCAAACTCATTATCGTACCAAGATACGATTTTCACGAAGTTATCATTTAATGCCATAGAAGCATTTGCATCAAATACAGAAGTTCTTGGCTCAGATACGAAATCTTGAGAAACAACACCTTCTTCAGTATAACCTAATACACCAGCCATTTCGTTTTCAGAAGCATCTTTGATAGCTGCTTTTACTTCAGCAAAAGAAGCACCTTTTTCTAAACGACAAGTTAAATCTACTACAGATACATCAACAGTTGGTACTCTAAATGCCATACCTGTTAATTTCCCGTTTAATTCTGGAATTACTTTTCCTACTGCTTTTGCAGCCCCTGTAGATGCAGGTACAATGTTATTTAAAGAAGCACGACCTAAACGGAAATCTTTTCTAGATGGTCCATCAACTGTAAATTGAGTTGCAGTTGCAGCGTGAACTGTAGTCATTAATCCTTCAACAATACCAAATTTATCATTTAATACTTTAGCGATAGGTGCTAAACAGTTTGTAGTACAAGAAGCGTTAGATACAATAGTATCAGCAGCTGTAATTTCTTTATGGTTTACTCCCATAACAAACATTGGTGCATCAGCAGATGGTGCAGAAATTGCAACTTTCTTAGCTCCAGCAGTAATGTGTTTTTGAGCTCCTTCTAAATTTGTAAAGATACCTGTACAATCTAAAACAACATCAGCTCCTACAGCATCCCATTTTAAATCTTCTGGATTACGTTCAGCAGAAATTCTAATTGCTTTTCCGTTAACTACCAAGTTACCATCTTTTACATCAATAGTTCCGTCAAATTGACCGTGAACTGAATCGTACTTTAATAAGTAAGCTAAGTGTTCTACATCTAATAAATCATTAATTCCTACAACTTCAACATTTGGTCTTGCTACAGCTACTCTAAAAGCTATTCTACCAATTCTACCAAATCCGTTAATTCCAATTTTAATTGTTCCCATTTTTTTATTCTTAATTTTTGTTATTCTTTTATTTTATACTGAAGTTATTTCAGCCACTCTTAGTAATTCTTTATCTATTTCGTTGTTAAGTTTGATTGCTTTGTTTAAACCTGTTAAAATAACTTCGTTATTAATAACTCCAACCATAACTCCTGAAACTCTATCTAACAAACATTCTACTGCTGCTACACCTAGTCTACTAGCCAACACTCTATCAAAACAACTTGGAGAACCTCCTCTTTGCATATGTCCTAAAACTGATACTCTAATATCGTATGCAGGGTACTTCTCTTTGATATAATCTCCAAGTTCAAAAACACTTTTACCAATTTTCTCACCTTCAGTAACAACAACAATACTTGATGTTTTTCCTTTATCTCTTCCTTTGGCTAAAGATTCTTCTAATTTATCTAATCCTATGTCCTTTTCAGGAATTAAGATTTCTTCTGCCCCAGATCCAATACCCGTATTTAATGCAATAAAACCTGCATCTCGCCCCATTACTTCAATAAAAAATAATCGGTTATGAGAACCTGCGGTATCACGAATTTTATCAATTACTTCAACAACTGTATTTAACGCTGTATCGTAACCAATAGTGAAGTCTGTTCCATAAATATCGTTATCAATTGTCCCTGGAATTCCTACAACTGGAAAGTTAAATTCTTGTATAAATTTTAAACCTCCTGTAAAAGTTCCGTCTCCACCAATAACAACTAAGGCTCCAACACCTGCTTCTATTAAATTTTCGTAAGCTTTAGCTCTACCTTCTACAGTTTTAAATTCCATAGAACGAGCAGATTTTAAAATAGTTCCACCCTTGTTAATGATATTGCTTACGTGACGACCTGATAACACCTCAAAATCACCTTCAATTAACCCTTCATATCCACGATAAACACCTACACACTCAATTCTATAATAAGTACAAGCTCTAACTACGGCTCGTATAGCTGCATTCATCCCCGGAGCATCTCCTCCTGAGGTTAATAATGCGATCTTTTTTATTGGTTCATTCATTCTTTAAAATTATTGTTCAAAATTACTTTTTAATCCCTCTTTTTCCTACAATTTAATCCTTTATTCACTAAAACGATTTCGGTGTAAAGGTCTTATTAAAATCCCTTTTTTTCAGGCACTTAAACTATTTTTTTAAATTTTGAAAAACAAATTTACACAAATTAAACTGTTTATTAAAATCCATTTAATTTACTTCAAAAATATAGCGTTTATTTAATGTTTTATTAACGAAAAAGCTCCCCAAAACGGGGAGCTTTCATAATAATTAAAGTGAGCATAAATTATTATTTCTCTAACTTAAAAATAAATGATGTTAATGTGTCTAATTCAATATTAAGTGTCCCAACTCCGTCTTTTATAACTAGCGGTATTGAAATTTCTCCATATAATTGATCGGTAACAGTGTAGTTACCATCAACAAGCTCCCATTTATTTATAACTTCTGAAGGAATTAGTAAATCTAAATCGTAATTTACTAAATCATCAAAATTTGAAATAATAATTAGTTTTTCATTTTCAGACCAACGAACAAACGAAAATATTTTACGTGTATAATTTTCTACATTTGCTCTATTGTAATGATGAATCTCAGCATAATTTCCCATCAACGCTTCACTATTAATAGTAAAGTTTAACAAACGCTTGTAGAAATCTCTCAATTCTTTTTCATTTGCAGTTGATTGACCTCCATCGAATTTTTTATCATTTAACCAACGTTGGTGATTTGGCACACCTATATAATCAAATATTGAAGTTCTTGTTGGCGATCCAAACCCTGCATTTTCGGCTCCTGGCTCTCCTACTTCTTGCCCAAAATAAATCATTGTTGGTGAAGTACTAATTGTTGCAGAAACTACCATTGCTGGTTTTCCTTTTTCAGCTGAACCTGCAAAATCTGGACTTGCAATACGTTGCTCATCATGATTTTCTAAAAAATGCAACATATTATGCTCAATATCAGCTTTATAATCTTGAATTCCCGTGATATGGTCTGTCCATCCGTGACCTTGCATAATATTTTTAATCGTATCATACAAAGCTACCTTATCATATAAATAATCCATTTTTCCTTTATGAATATAGGCTCTGTACATATCTGGATTGTAAACTTCTGCCAATAAAAAAGCTTCTGGATTTACCATTTTTATAGATGAATTCATATAACTCCAAAATTCAACAGGCACCATTTCAGCCATATCATATCTAAAACCATCAACACCTTTTGCTGTCCAATACAAAGCGATATCTCTAAATTTCACCCAAGAACTAGGTACCGTTTTGTCTTTCCAAAATTCAAAGTGTGCTTTGTAGTCTTCGTTATCAAACCCTTCAGGTAATTCATCAAAATCCTTTCTTCCGTCAGGACTAATTCCATAATTAATTTTTACGGTTTCGTACCAATCATTTACATCTGGCTTTGATAAACGTGATCCATTACCTGTCCATTTTGCAGGATTTTCATCAAACTTACCATCTGCTAACGGGTGCTTTTCACCTCCTAGTGGCAAATAACCATCTCTCCATTCAGGAACTTCAAAAGACTCTCCTGGATTGTAATAAAAATTATTATTTACATCGTATTGCTTTGTTTTGTCGTCACTAGCACCAAAATCCTCCACACCTTCAGGATTTGTTTTTCCTTCATAATTTCTAGCAACGTGATTTGGAACAATATCAATAATCACTTTCATTCCAGCATTATGTGTTCTTTCAATTAAAGCCTCAAACTCTTCCAATCTTTTTGAAGGATCAACCGCCAAATCTGGATTTACATTGTAATAATCTTTTACAGCATATGGTGAACCTGCACGACCCTTTACAACATCAGGATCATCATTTGAAATTCCGTAAGCTGTGTAATCTCTAATTACATCATGGTGCGGCACACCCGTGTACCATATATAAGTAACTCCTAAGTCTTTTATTTCTTGAAGTGCCTTGTCTGTAAAATCGTTGAACTTTCCAACGCCATTTTCTTCAATAGTTCCCCAAGGTTTATTGGTTGTATTGGTATTTCCAAATAACCGAGTAAACACCTGATAAACAACTTCTTTATGATTTTTTTTAGCCTCCATAGTTTCTTTTGTTACTTTTTTTTCTTGATTGCAAGCTACAAAAATAACAAATAGACTTACAAAACTAACTATGAGTGTTTTTTTCATTATCATTATTTTTTAATTAAACTAATTGCAAAACCACCACCTTGGGCCAATTGCATTATTTCTTTTGAGGTATTTTTAATTTCTACTTTTCTGATATTTAAACTTGTTGGATTTTTATCCCAATGAGCATTTTCTCCATCTTCATAAATAATTGCTTCATACGTAGCATCTTTATCTAAAAAGCTAAATTCTATTTCAATAGTTCTTGCATTTTCATCAGTAATTCCACCAACAAACCAATTTTCAGAAGTTCGTTCTTTTCTAGCAATGGTTAAAAAATCTCCAACCTCACCATTTAATACTTTTGTTTGCTGCCAATCAACACCCACATCTTTAATAAATTGCAATGCCGGATTGCCTTCATAATTTTCAATTAAATCTGCAGCCATTTGAACAGGACTGTAAATTACTACATACAACGCCAATTGCTGTGCAATGGTTGTATTTACCTGATTCTCTTTTTTCCATTTGTCAAATTTTATATCGAATATTCCTGGTGTATAATCAACTGGCCCAGCTAACATTCTAGTAAAAGCTACAAGAGGTAAATGCTCTGGCGGATTGCCACCATCACTAGCCCAAGCGTTAAATTCTTGTCCGCGTAAACCTTCTCTTGAAATGGTATTAGGATACGTTCTGCGTAAACCTGTTGCTTTAATTGGTTCATGCGCATTAATAGCCACTTTATAATTCGCCGCTTTTATAACGGCATTGTTATAATGGTTTACCATATGTTGCCCATGATGGTATTCTCCCTTTGGAAGTATTTTACCAACATAACCTGTTTTTACTGCATGAATTCCCAAACTTTGCATTAAAGCATAAGCAGTATCTTGTTGTTTTTCATAAGTTTCAGTAGCTGCAGAAGTTTCATGATGCATGATAATCTCTACTCCTATTTCCTTGGCGTAACGTGCAACTTCTTCCAAATCGTAATCTGGATAAGGGGTTACAAAATCAAATACACCTTCTCTATCATCAAAGCCTATCCAATTTTCCCAACCAGTGTTCCAACCTTCAATTAAAACAGCTCCAATGTTGTTTTTTGCTGAAAAATCGATATAAGCTTTTGCATTTTCAGTAGTTGCGCCATGTTTTCCGTGTGCATTACCTGTGTCAACCCATTTTCCATCAACCAAGGTCATTCCATAATCCCAAGAAGATTTATTTAAATGCATTTCCCACCAAATACCAGTGTACTTTGCAGGCTTAAACCACGAAACATCTCCTAATTTGTTAGGCTCATTTAAATTAACAATCAGCTTAGATTCAATTAAATCACCTGCTTTTTCAGCAATTTGCATTGTTCTCCAAGGTGTGTTAAACGGTACTGTTCTTTTTACTTTATAAGCTGTATTTCTAGAGCCTACTAAATTACTAGTCATAGCTAAATTTTCAGTATCAACTTTTAAAGTCATTCCTGAATAATCTACCAAACTAGCTTCGTGAAAACTTAAATACAAACCATTTTCAGTTTTCATAGTAACTGGTGTATTTACAGCATTTTCAGGAATATAGGTGTGTTCTCCTAAATTAGGATGATTGGCTTTTGACAACGCATCAATTTCGTTAAAATTAGATGTATTGTACAAATGCTCATAAATATCCCAATCACCTGGTGCCCACCAAACTTTATGATTCCCTGTTAAATTAAACTGAGTATTTTCTTCAGCAATTAAAACTTCTGAAAGATTTTTTTGCTGTGGAAATTCGTACCTAAAACCTAAACCGTCATTATAAACTTTAAAAACTACGTTTATTTTTCTTTTTAATGCTGAAGTTTCTTGTAGTTCAACTTTTAGTTGGTTGTATTTATTCTCAACTTCTTTTTGCTCTCCCCAAGGCATTTCCCAAGTTTCTTCAAAATTAGAAATTGCGACATTTACAATTTTAAAATCATTAGCCAAAGCTGGCTGGTCTTTTAATTCAAACCCTAAAGTTGAAGACTTTATAATTGCTTCATTTTTAAAAGAAACTTCATAATTTGGCGTTCCCTTTTCTCCCAGTTTAAATATAACTTTAAGGTTGTTATCTGGTGAAGAAATGGTAGATATTTTCTCTTCATTACAAGAAAAAAAGAAAATACTAATTAGCAAGATACTTAATTTAAGAAATTTCATATTTCTACTTTTTTTCTAATAAAACAATAGGATATGGAGAGCTAAATACAACTTTTCCATTCTTCACAATCAATTCGCTATCTGAATAAGCATCATACACCACCTCATTATCTTTAAAAATAGTTCCAACTGAAATTTCTTTTTTAATTTCTTTTAAATCTAAAGCTACAATTACAGCATCACTATAATCTCCTTTTGAAAAGGTTCTTTGAAAAACATACGGTGATTCAGTAATCATTTTATGAACACCTGCTCCAACTGATGGATGATTCACTCTAAACTGCCCTAATTTTTGATAATGCGTTAATAACATTTTTGTTTCTGAATTATTTGCAATAGCATCCCAATTCATAAAAGTTCGTAAAGTAGCATCTCCAACAGCTCCTTCAACAATTAAATTTCTAGCAGATTCATCGCCATAATAAACTTGTGATGCACCCGGACTTAACAATAATTTTGTAGCTGCTTCAAAAGTTTTTGTTCTGTCTTTATCAAAAGGCTGTCCATCATCATGAGACGTTAAATAATTCAACACTCCGTATCCTTTTAATTCATTATTTAATATAGATGAATATCTTGAAAACAATGCTTCATAAGTATCAGTTTGAGCTACATTCCATTTGAATTCAAAATTGATTGAACTTTGAAAAGCTTTATCAAAATAATCTACTTTTTTATCTCCAAAATCAAAATATCTTCCACCTGAAATACCATAGTTATAAACCTCAGCAACGGTGTAAAAATTAGTGTCGTCTAATACTAATTCTGGATTATTAGCTTTCCATTCTGCAAAGGCTACATCACATTCTGTTTTAAATTCTTGCCAAACTAATTCGTCTGTATGTTTAACCGTATCAGCTCTATAACCATCAACTCCAAACTCTCTAATATAATCGGTTAGCCATTTAATAATATAAAATTTTGGCGCTCTAGGATAACCTGTTCTTGCAAAAAATTCATCAAGTTCTTTTACTTCTTGTTCGTAACGTCCTTCAGCTTTCCACTTTTCAACTAAATGAGTTGGAAGTTCAACATTTTCGGTACTTGCTGTTAACACATCTGGAAGGTTTTCAACCAAAGTACAATTTACTGTAGAATCATAGTCTTGATATTTACAAAGCGGGCTTGTACGCACCCAATTGCTTGGCCAAACAGGATCTTGTGCAGTTACTGGACCTGTATGATTTATTACACCATCCATTACAACTCTAATTCCTTTTGCATGTGCAGCCTCAACCATTTTTTTCAAATCTTCTTTAGTTCCAAAATTAGGATCTAAAGCTGTCCAATCTTTTGCCCAATACCCATGATATGCATAGGTAACACCGGTTCCTTCATCAACCGATTCGTGCACTTGCTCTACAACTGGCGTAAACCAAATGGCATTGATACCTAAATCTGTAAAATAGTTTTCTTCGATTTTTTGCGTAATTCCGGCAATGTCACCACCTTCAAAACCTCTTAAAACACCAGTTTCATTGGTTCTATTATAATTTAAATCGTTTGCAGTATTACCGTTGTTAAAACGATCTGTCAATAAAAAATAAATATTTGCACCTTCCCAAACAAAAGGCGCTGCAGGTTTTAGTTCAACATTTTCTTGTTTTTTTGGTGCGCAACTACTAAAAACAATTGTTAGTAAAAGAATACTTGTGAAAATTCTCATATGCTTATAATTTTATTTTAATATTTTTCTCTTTTAAATCATTTAATGAAACTGTAATAACCACTGTTTTTTCAGCTTCGTTCCAGGTATAATTATATCCTTTAATTTTCTTTGGATTTTTTGAAATATTGTGAATTATCAATTGAATTTCTTTGGAAGAAAAATCATAATTATCACCTAACTCTTGTTCAATTTCAATAGTTAAACTGTTCTTTTTAAATTCACTGTCAAATTCAATAATTTCATACAATCCTTTTTCAAAAGCATTAGGTGTTTCACCATCATCATTGTACAATTCGTATTCACTTTCTGAAACTGTTTCATCAAAATAAAAATGAACATCGAACGATTTTAAACTGTAAGCTGCTGTGTTTTGAATTGGCTGAATTCTTGGAATAAAAGCACCACCACGCACATACGTTGGAATACTTTCTTCAACTAAATCTATAGTAACTGTTTGTCCACCTTCAACTTTTTCATCGTTATAAAAATTATACCAATTTGAATTTGAAGGAAAATAAACTTCTTGTTGTTTTAATCCTGGTTCTACCACAGGGCTCACCAAAATTTCATTTCCCCATAAATAAGTCGTTTTTGAATTTAATGCCACCGAATTTGTTGGCTCTTCAAAAAACAACGGACGCATTAAAGGTGTTCCAAATTGATTATTTTCAAAAGAAATGGTATAGTTATAAGGTAGCAAACTGTAACGTAATTCAATAGATTTTTTTGCCAATGCTTTTGTTTTTGACTCTCTAAACACAGGTTCGGAAGGCACATCTTCTTGCGCATGCGGACGATAAATTGGTTGAAAAACTCCGTACTGTAACCAACGTGTGTACAACTCATCATCTAAATTTGGTCCTGCAAAACCTCCTAAATCTGAATGCATATACCCCATTCCTTGCATTCCCATTTGCAATGCTATTTCAACTTGTGGTTGTAAACCTCCCCAAGTTCTATTTACATCACCCGTCCAAGGAATCATTCCATAATGTTGTGATCCTGAATACCCTGCGCGCATTAAAATAAATGGTCGTTGTTCAGGAACGTATTTTTGATAACCTTGGTACACTAATTTAGCCCAATTATGCCCATAAATATTATGAACCTCATCAGCAGTTCCTGTAGCGTGTAATAAATCTGAAGGGTGTACTTCTGGCTCGCCTAAATCGCCCCACCAGCCACCAACACCAAGATCAATGTGTTTTTTGTAAACATTCCAAAACCAATCTGCTCCTTCAGGTTTAAAAATATCTATAATACCTGTATTTCCAAAGTAAAAATCATACGTATATGGTTTTCCTTCTTTTGTAAGTCCTAAAATATTTTTCTCAACAGCATCGTTCCATTTGCTAGAAGTTGTTAACACAAAAGGTTCAGTAATTAAAATAGTTTTTACGCCTTTATCTTTCAATTCCTTCATCATTTTTTCAGGATTTGGGAATGAATCTTTGTCAAACTCAAAGTTCCCCATAGTACCTTGTACTGTTTTTCCAAACCAATACAAATCTAAAATTATGGCATCAACAGGAATTTCTTCTTCTATAAAAGCATCAATAGTTTCTATAGTTTCTTCTTGTGAATGATAGCCAAAACGGCTTGAGAAATTACCCAAAGCCCAACGAGGAATTAGTGGTTGAAACCCTGTTAAACTCACATAATTTTCAACTAACTCTTTCCAATCATCACCAACAATAATTTGATATGTTTTTCGCCCTGAAATAGTTTCATAAGCAAGCGTATTTGTTTTTGAACTATCTAAATCTAAATAACCAATTGGAGCATTGTCAAAATGAATTGCATACATTTTTGATGAATACACCAATGGCATCGTAAAATTCATTAACTCCGAATGTGTTTCGTAGCCGTAATGTGCTTTATTGTATAATTCTAAACGATACCCTCTTCTATTCATTCCTAAAACTCTTGCTCCACCTCCATATAAAATTTCTTCAGAAGTTAAATTAAAATCTAACACTTCATATTCCTTATTTTTTGAATACCCATTTTTTTCTGAAGTCAATAGTCTACCTTCGTAATAATAAGACACTTGAAAAGGTGCGTGCTTAATTTTAACTGAAATATCTAGCATCTTTATTTCAGTTTCGTTTACACTTTTTATCAATTGCATTTCAACAACTGTTGGCTTTAAAACTACTGCATGAGAACTTTCATTAAACGCTTCTCCATTTGGAATAAATGATGTTTCAATAATTTCATTTCCATAAGGTTGAAATCTATAAAGTCCATCGTTGGTTTTTACTTCAACATAGGTTTTATGATTGGTTACACTCTCAAATTTACGTGTTGAATTTTGAGCATTTACTACAAATCCAATAAGTAAAAAAGTGATTAAGTTAAATTTTATAAACTTCATATGTTTCTTATTTTAGTTTTTACTTGTACTCTAAGATTCTTCACTTTCGTTTAGAATGACAAAATGATTATTTTCTTAATAAAAACTCTATAGGTAATTGAAGTCGCTGATTCCAAGAATTCTCGGAATGATTGTGCCCTTCAAATTTTAAGTTTTTTGAATTTATATTGGTATATCCTTTCATTTTTAACACCTCATCAACCCTGTGTTGAAATGGTAAATAATATTGATCTAGTGTTTCGGTACCATAATCAAAATATATTTTATGATTGGTTGCTGAAGGTAAATTTTGTTCTAAATAGCTAAAAAAAGATGCTGGAACTGGACTATTTTCTTGTGGCATAAATCCAATCCAGTGTGTTGACAAACAAGCTGCAGCGCCAAATACATTAGGATACTCACACATAGCATACATAGAAATTAACCCACCCATACTTGAACCTGCAATAACTGTATTTTCAGCATTGGTAGCTACAGAAAAATTAGCATCTATCACTGGCTTTACTTCTTCAACAATAAACTTTAAATAATTATCAGATTGTAAACCTTTAAAATCGGTTCCAAATTGTTTTGTTGCTGTTTCAAAAATGGAATCCTTAAACTTTTGAGGTAATAAATCAAATGGTTTTTGAGGATAATAATCTGTATGCCGAATGTCTGAATGATTCCAAATTGCTACTACAATGGTATTTTTAATTTTTTCTTTTTGAAGTAAATCACTCACAATTTCATCAACTTTCCATTCTTGTTTATTCCAAGTTGAAGTACTGTCAAAAAGCATTTGCCCGTCGTGCATATACAAAACGGCGTATTTTTGTTTTGCTGAATAATTATTAGGAAGCCAAACATCAACGGTTCTAGGTCTTACATATTTTGAAGGAAAACTATCAACTCTTTGAATAGTTCCCGAGGCTAAATTAACAGGATATTCAACAAAATTTACGTTTGAATAAGGTTTTGCAATTTTTTCTTTACAAGAAAAAAAGGCAAAACCTAAACAAAGAACAAAAATTAAACGTTTGAAAATTTTCATTTTCTAAAGTTTTGTGGTTAACAGCGTAATTCCTTTGGCTTCAATTTTTAACGTTTCTTTCCAAGTAAAATCTTTCTCAGAAATGATGTTTTTTACTTTTTTGCCTTTTAAACCAATCTCGTTAAATCGTTCTAAATCTAATTCGATTGCTTTTTGATTTTTATTTAAAATTACCGTTACAATTTCATTACCTTGAATTCTAAACAATACGTAAACACCGTCTTTAGGTGCGAAATGAACTGTTTTTCCGTTATGAATTGCTTCACTATTTTTACGGTAATTCAATACTTTCTTCATATAAGATTGCATTGATTTTTGATCTTTAGACAACCCTTTACCTGTAAATGCATTTACTTTATCGCCTTTCCATCCTCCCGGAAAATCGGTTCTAATTAAACCGTGATCTCCTGGTTTTGCAGTGTCATTCAATAAAATTTCAGTACCGTAATAAATTTGAGAAATTCTTGGTAAAGCCAACATATAGCCTAAAGCCATTTTTGTATTTTCAATATTTTCATTTAGTTGCGTAAAAATACGACTCATATCATGGTTGTCTGGAAAAATCATAAGGTCACTTGGGTTTGTATAATGAAAATCATTTGCCAAACCTTCGTACATTTTTACGAATCCTTTATCCCATTCTTCATCTTCATTCAAAGCATCAACAATGGCTCTTTGCATTGGAAAATCCATTGGAGATTTTAAATTAGATTCATATCCATCTTTATTATTTGCGCCTGTTTGCCAGTACCCAACTAATAACGGATTTAAGCTCCACTCCTCACCTACAATACTAAATTTTGGATATTCATTCATAATAGCTCCCGCCCATTTACTCATAAATTCCTTATCAGGATATGGATAGGTATCTTGACGAATTCCACCTAAATCTAATGTTTCAATCCACCAAATACTATTTTGAATTAAGTACATAGCCATTTGAGGATTTTTTTGGTTTAAATCGGGCATTGTATCAACAAACCAACCATCGTTCATTAAATTTGCATCAGCTTTTGAAGCATAACTCTCTTGATTGGTAGTTCTTCTGTGGTTAGTAACAATTAACTCTCCTGCTTCAAATTCTTTTTGAAAATTCACCCAATCTTTAGCTGGTAAATCTTTCATCCACCAATGTTCTAAACCAATATGATTTACAACTTGATCCATCACAAATTTCAGCCCTTTTTCTTTAGATTTTGCAGCCAACTCAATATACTCTTCCATAGTTCCAAATCTTGGATCAGGCTGATATAAATCGGTGATTGCATATCCGTGATACGAACTGTTATTCATATCGTTTGTTAAAACAGGTGTAGACCAAATTGCGGTAAACCCCATTTCATCAATATAATCTAAATGTTCTGTAATTCCTTCAATATCGCCTCCGTGTCTAGCATAATCATCTTTACGATTGATGCCTTGCTCTTTCATTCCTTTAACAACATCGTTCGATTTATTTGCATTTGCAAAACGATCTGGCGTTATTAAATAAATCACATCAGAACTATTAAATCCTTCTCTATTTTCAGAATTAGTTTTGCGTTGTTTTAGTTCATATTCATACGTTGTTTTTACTTTTCCTTTTTTTGAAAAATGAATTAAAAACGTTCCAACCTGTGCTTTAGAAACATCAACCGTTAAAAACAAATAATTCTCATTTTCTGTTTTAACACTATTCACTAAGCTACAATTAACACCTTCAATTGAAGGTGTTAATTCAGCAATATCTTTGCCATAAATTAATAATTCTAATTGACTGTGTTTCATTCCGGCCCACCAATTTGGAGGCTCAACACGTTCTATTTTTTGAGCATTAATTTGTAATCCCATAAAAAATAAAATAATTAAATAATTGAATTTATGCATAATACTGTGTTTAATTAAACTGTAACTAATTGTTGTGCTGGAATTGAAATTTTTTCACCTTTAATAAATAGGTGAACTTCATTTTCTGATTCATTAAAGAATTTACACTCAGTTTGACTTTTGTAAACCTTTATAATATTTCCTCTAAAATTAATAGTAAAAGAATAAGATTTCCATTCTGCAGGAATTTGTGGATTGAAGGTTAAAATACCATCTTCCCAAACACGCATTCCTCCAAAACCTTGAACAATAGACATCCAAGTTCCGGCCATACTTGTAATATGACAACCTTCGTGAACTTCGTGGTTATAATCATCTAAATCTAAACGAGATGTTCTTACATATTGTTCGTACGCTTTTGGCATTCTATCAATAGACGCTGCTAAAATTGAGTGTACACAAGGAGATAATGAAGATTCATGAACAGTTAAAGGCTCATAAAAGTCGAAATGACGTTCAAGTTCATCTTTACTGAATTTGTTTTCAAAGAAAAACATTCCTTGTAAAACATCGGCTTGTTTTATATAGCACGAACGTAAAATACGATCCCAAGACCATTTTTGGTTGATTGGTCTTTCTGATTTTGGCAATTCATCTACAGGGATTATTTCTTTATCTAAAAATCCGTCTTGTTGTAAATACACATTTTTACCTTCATCAAAAGGGAAATACATATTATTTGAAACTTCTAACCATTTAGCGGTTTCTTCAGCAGTTAAATTTGTTTTTGCAATAACACGCTCAAAATCGTTAGCATATTCTTTTTTCACTCTATTTAAACATTCTACAGCATATTCAATACACCATTTTGCTAAATAGTTTGTGTAAAAGTTATTGTTTATGTTGTTTTCGTACTCATTTGGCCCCGTAACACCTAAAATTACATATTGATTTTTAGCTGCTGAAAAATTAGCTCTTTGATGCCAAAAACGAGCAATAGCAATCATTACTTCCAATCCGTTTTTTGGAACGTATTCAAAGTCTTGTGTGTAATTTACATAGTTGTAAATACCATAAACCATAGCTCCATTTCTATGAATTTCTTCAAAAGTAATTTCCCATTCATTATGACATTCTTCACCATTCATAGTAACCATTGGATACAATGCAGCCCCATTTTTAAATCCTAATTTCTCAGCATTTTCAATAGCCTTATCTAATTGGTTGTAACGATACAATAATAAGTTTTTGGCAACATTTGCATCTTTAGTAGCCATATAAAATGGAATACAATAGGCTTCAGTATCCCAATAGGTACTTCCTCCATATTTTTCACCTGTAAACCCTTTTGGACCAATGTTTAAACGAGCATCAGTACCCATATAGGTTTGATTTAATTGAAAAATATTAAATCGAATTCCTTGTTGCGCTTTTACATCTCCTTCAATAATAATATCAGCAGTGTGCCAAATTTCATCCCAAGACTTTATTTGCGCTTCCAATAATTGTTGATAACCTAGGTCTTTTGCATTGGTTACATTTTCATAAGCTGCTTTTACTAATTCGTCGTTAGCATAATTTAAAGAACTTACATAACTTCCGTACTTATAAATTGTAGCAGTATCTCCTTCAGAAACAGCTAATTTGTACGAATAATAAATCGCTTTTTCTTCAACCTTATTTTCTTGAGTTAATTCAACAGCTTTATTATTTAATGCAAATGAAACTTCCATAGCTGTTGCTACGTGAAATTCTGTTTTTAAAGTTTTAGATAAAATACAAGCTTTGTTTAAACTTTCTGAAATTTCTAAAGTTTCCCAAAAATACTCATCGTAATTTGAATCTTCATTTTCAATTCCAGCATCTAAATACGGTGTAAAAGTAATTTCACCTGAAAAGTTTAATGCTTTTACGGCATATTCTATGGCTCCAACTTCGTTGTATTTTACACTTATAAAACGTTTTGTAAACAATTCAATTTGCTCACCTGAAGGCAATACAGCTTGAAAAGAGCGACTTAACCAGCCTTCTTTCATGTTTAATTCACGTTTAAAATTTGAAATTTCGCACGTATTTAAATCAAAGTTAGCACCGTTGATTTGAACCTGAATTCCAATCCAATTTGGAGCATTTAATACTTTTGCAAAATATTCAGGATAGCCATTTTTCCACCATCCCACTCTAGTTTTGTCTGGGTAATAAATTCCTCCAATATAACTTCCTTGGAATGTTTTCCCTGAATAATCTTCTTCA
The DNA here is from genome assembly GCF_900188235.1 of Lutibacter agarilyticus. Taxonomy (GTDB): domain Bacteria; phylum Bacteroidota; class Bacteroidia; order Flavobacteriales; family Flavobacteriaceae; genus Lutibacter; species Lutibacter agarilyticus. The sequence goes on from NZ_FZNT01000004.1 coordinate 408,855, forward strand.
AAATTGGCGCGTTGGCCCATAGATCCATTACCTATACTAAACAGACTTTCAGAAGCTTCTACATTTTCAGCATCAAATCCGTCTTCAATAATAGACCACTCGTTTGGTATAATATAATTCTTGTTCATTTTCTTATTTCATTATATTTCTTAAAAAATCAATTGTAAAGCCTGTTGTATCACTTAAAACAAACGTTGCTTCACTTAATAAATTGGCATCTCCAATTCCAATACTTACCATTTTTGCAGCATTAGCAGCTTCAACACCAGCAATGGCATCTTCAACAACTATACAGTTTTCAGGTTTCATATTTAATTTTTGAGCACCAATTAAAAACACTTCAGGATCTGGTTTTGCTTTTGAAACATCGTTTCCATCAACAATGGCTGCAAAACGATTAAAAAGACCTACTTTTTCTAAAATTAACGGCGCATTTTTACTTGCTGAACCCAATGCATATTTTATTGAATGCTCGTCTAAATAATCTAACAATCCATTAATTCCTGGCAGAATTTCATCGGCAGTCATTTTATTTACATACTCTAAATACTCGGTGTTTTTTTGAACTAGTAATGGTTGTTTTTCCTCATCGGTTAATTCAACTTTACCAATATTTAGTAAAATTTCTAGAGAACGAACTCTACTAACTCCTTTTAACAATTCATTGTGTTCTTCAGTAAATTCAAAACCTAATGAGTTGGCTAAATTTCTCCAGGCTAAAAAGTGATACTTTGCTGTATCTACTATTACACCATCTAAATCGAAAATAAATGCTATTTCTTTTTTCATCTTTTTAATTACTTGTAATTACTTCGTCGTCAACGTCTTTTACTCTTACTACCAATACTGCTGCAATTAATAGAGAAACTCCACTAACAACTAAAGCGTAAATTGGATTTCCACCATATAGGTATTTAACCATTGGCCCTCCTATTAAGGCATTTAAAATTTGAGGAAGTACAATAAAGAAATTAAATATTCCCATATATACACCCATTTTTTTTGCAGGAATTGAACCTGCTAAAATTGCATAAGGCATTGCTAAAATACTAGCCCAAGCAATTCCTATTCCAAACATTGAAAGGAACAACCAATTTTCATTTGGAACAAAATAAATTGAAATCAACCCTAAACCACCTAATATTAAAGAAACCGTATGTGTCATTTTACGACCTATTTTTTTAGCTATTGCTGGTAAAAAGAAGGCATAAACTGCAGAAACTGCATTATAAACTCCAAAAAGTATTCCAACCCAATCACCTGCTTCTTGATATGCTGTACCGTGGTCATCTAATCCCAACCCATATACATGATGTGCAATTGCAGGTGTTGTAAAAACCCACATTCCAAAAAGTCCGAACCAAGAAAAGAATTGAACTGAACTCAATTGCTTCATTGTTGTTGGCATTTTTTTGAAATCTGAGAAAATATCAAGTAAACTTGATTCTTCTTCAACCTCTTCATCTTCATCTGAACTAAATTGTGCTACCTCTTCAGGAGAATATTCTTTTGTGGTAAAAACGGTTATTAAAATACTTACTACCAAAACAGAAGCTCCAATAATAAATGATAATAAAAGGTTTGTTGGAACTTCACCTGGACCTGCATTGTTTAAAACACCAAACCAATTTGTTAACACATAAGGTAACCAAGAACCAACTACAGCTCCAATACCAATTAACACCGTTTGAACACTAAAACCAAGGGTTCTTTGATCCGAAGGCAACAAATCTGCTACTAAAGCTCTAAAAGGCTCCATAGCAACATTAAATGATGCATCCATAATCATTAACATACCTGCACCAACCCAAAGAGCGGGCATAAATGCCGTAAACATATCTGCATTAGGCATTAATATTAATCCAACAGAGGCCAATAATGCTCCTGTTAAAAAAAAGGGCCTTCTTCTTCCTAATCGAGTCCAAGTTTTATCACTATAATACCCAATTATTGGTTGAACAATTAAACCTGTTAATGGCGCGACAATCCAAAACCATGATAATTCATGAACGTCAGCTCCAAAAATTTGCAATATTCTACTTGCATTGGCATTTTGTAATGCAAATCCCATTTGAATTCCTAAGAAACCAAAACTCATGTTCCAGATATCCCAGAAACTTAGTCTCCGTTTTTCCATATTATAATAATATTAAATGATTACAACAATTTAAAACCCTAAAAAAGGTTTAAACTGATTTTTGTGAAGTGTGAAAAAATAGTGAGTGTAAAATAAATTTTACGTAACAAAGATATTAATTTATTTGAGAATTTCTAAATTTAGATATTGGTTTTATACACTAAATTTAAAATTTGCAGTACTATAACCTTTGAGTTATGTTAATTTTTTTTGATTTTTTTTTACAATTAACAAGCTATTTTCCAATATTTTAAAAAATTAATGATCTAAAAGTGTAGATTTTCTAATTTTCAAATTAGGTGAAATGACTTCTTTTTGAAATTCTTTAGGTCCTGTATGCTCAATTCTATTAATTAACAATTCAGCAGCTTGCTGTCCCATTAAATACCCGTGCTGAACAATACAACTTAAAGGCGGTGATGTAAATTCAGAAATTAAACCACTTGTAAACCCTATAATTGCTATATCTGTTGGTATTACTAGCCCTCTTTCTTTAGCGCAAATTAAGGCGTTTGCAGCATATATTTCGTTTACAGCAAGTATGGCATCTGGTGGATTTGGTACATTGATTACTTTTTCAATTTGATCGTATAGGTTTTGATTGTCGTCAATTTTATAAATTAAACTTTCATCTACTTCAATTCCGTTACTTTTTAACGCATATAGGTAACCTTCTTTCCGAAGAGAACCTACTGTTATAAAATCTTGCGTAGTTAATAAAGCTATGCGTTTTGAACCTATTTCAATTAAATGATTGGTTGCTTTATAAGCTCCTCCAATATCATCAATTATTACCTTGTCACAATTTAAGTCATCATTAATTCGATCAAATAATACCAAAGGAAAATCATCTTTAATCAAGCCTTCATAATGTTTAAACTGCTGATTTTCTTGCGTTTCCCTAGCTATAGACACTATTAACCCATCAACACTACCATTGGTTAGTAAGTTGAAATTTGAAACTTCTTTTTCGTATGATTCATTAGATAAACAAACCATAACATTGTACCCTTTTTCTATAGCATACCTTTCAATACCATCAATTACTGTAGAAAAAAAATGATGCACAATTTCAGGAATAATTACACCAATTACCTTTGTTTTTTGACTGCGAAGTTGTAGTGCTAAACTATTAGGTTTATAGTTATAAAAATCAGCAAAAGCTTTTATTCTTCCCCTAGTTTCTTCACTAATTTCATGGCTGTCTTTTAAAGCTTTAGATACTGTAGAAATGGACACGCCGAATTCCTTTGCTATTTTTTTTAAAGTAATTCTTTGCTTCATCTATTCATTAATTTTTTAATCTGTTTGCTACAAATATAGAGTTTATACTTTTAATATATAAACTAATTGATCCATATATAACGTTATTTTTGTTCTTATTTACCCCTAAAAAGTAGATAATTGATATTTTTTTCAATAAAAAGATGATCAACTCTAACGTTAGAGTGATAAAGTTATAAACACGAAAACGTTTGCGTAACATATTAAATACTGTTATATTTATGTTAATATTGTAATTTCACACTGTGAAAAGTGAATAAATAGTACAAATTTTTAAAAACAAACCTTAATTATTAATTAACTTAAAATAGATGAAAAATTTTAGAATTTTTTTGTTTAATGTCATCCTTCTAGTTCCAGCACTAATGTTTGCGCAACAAACAGTATCAGGAACCGTAACAGAATCTGAAGGTAACGGTGGTTTACCTGGCGTTGGCATTATTATTAAAGGAAGTACAATGGGTACTACAACTGATTTTGATGGTCATTATACCATAAACAATGTAAAAGTTGGAGATGTTTTAATATTCTCTTACATGGGTTTCAATACTCAAGAAGTAACAGTAGGTAGTTCTACTACTATTAATGTTGTATTACAAGAAGATTCACAAGCTTTAGATGAAGTTGTAATTATTGGATACGGTACTACAACGGTAAAAGATGCTACAGGATCTGTTACATCTGTTAAAGCAGAGGATTTAAACAAAGGTGCTATTGTAACTGCCGACCAAATGTTAACCGGTAAAGTTGCTGGTGTTACCGTAGTTTCACAAGGTGGAGCTCCTGGAGCAGGTTCAACCATTAGAATTAGAGGAGGTTCTTCTTTAACGGCATCTAACAACCCGCTTTTTGTAATTGACGGTGTACCTGTTGATGGTGGGAATATTGATGGGATTAGTAACCCTTTAAGTACTATTAACCCAAATGATATTGCATCATATACTATTTTAAAAGATGCATCTGCAACCGCTATTTATGGTTCAAGAGCATCAAATGGGGTAATTATTATTACTACTAAAAAAGGTACTAGTGACGGATTTAAAGCTACATACACAGGAAACGTATCTGTAAGCCAAAACATTAGAACTGTTGATGCATTATCTACACAACAATTTAGAGATTATATAACAACTAACGGGACAGCTTCGGATATTGCTTTATTAGGAGATGCATCAACTGATTGGCAAGACGAATTATTTCAGTTAGGAGTTGGAACGGATCATAACTTAAGTTTACAAGGTGGAAATGAGCATTACAACTTAAGAGGTTCAATGGGGTATACCAACCAAACAGGTACTATAAAAACTTCAAGATTTGAAAGAGCTACCTACGCTATTGGTGGTAATACTAAATTATTAGATGAACATTTAAAAATTGATTTAAACGCAAATCTTGCATTAGTAAACAATAGATTTGCTGACACAGGTGCTATTAGTAGCGCTATATCAATGGATCCTACCAAACCTGTTTACGACAGCAGCTCTCCTTACGGTGGGTACTGGCAGTGGTTACAAACAAATGGTAATCCAATTGCTGTTGGAGCTCCTAAAAACCCTGTTGCCTTATTAAAGCAAAGAGATAATTCAGCTTATGCAACAAGAAGTATTGGAAATATTCAATTTGATTATAAAATGCACTTTTTACCAGAATTAAGAGCTAATCTTAATTTAGGGTACGATGTTTCTTCTAGTGATGGTCACGACAATACTTATAATTCAGCTACGGCAAGTAATGTTGAACTTGCTAAATTAGGTAACGAAAGAACCTATGAGCAAAGTAAAACTAACTTACTATGGGATTTCTATTTAAACTATGCAACCGACCTTGAGTCAATTGACAGTTCACTTGATGTTATGGCAGGATATTCTTACCAAAACTTTGAAAATAAAGGTTCTAGTGTTTCTGATATTCAAGACCCAACTATTACTCAATTTTTTGATTTCTATAATGTATTAAACTTACAATCGTTCTTTGGAAGATTAAAATACGGATTTGCTGACAAGTACTTATTAACTCTTACTTACAGACGCGACGGTTCTTCTAGATTTGTTGGAGATAACAAATGGGGTAACTTCCCTTCTGCAGCATTTGCTTGGAAAATTTATGAAGAAGACTTTATGTCTGGTTCAGAAACTGTAACAAACTTAAAATTACGTTTAAGCTGGGGTATTACAGGACAACAAGATATTGGTCCTTACTATCCTGCAATTGCGCAATACTTAGGAAGTACTGAAACTGCTCAATATCAATTTGGAGATAGTTTTATTAATACTTACAGAGCCGAACCATTTAATACTACTTTAAAATGGGAAGAAACGACTACTTATAACTTAGGTATAGATTTTGGTTTATGGGACGATTTATTAACAGGTTCTGTTGATACTTACTATAGAGAAACTAAAGATTTATTAAATTTTATTCCATTCCCTGGAGGTTCTTCACTTTCAAACGCTGGTAATGCAAACATTGGAACTATGGTAAATAAAGGTGTTGAGTTAAGTTTAAATGTAAACCCTATTAGAAAAGACGATTTAAATTTAGACATTGCATTTAACGCAACTTATAACGATACAGAAATTACCAAATTAACAACCAACAACGACCCTAATTATGAAGGTGTTGAAACTGGTGGATTTAGTGGAGGTGTTGGTAATACAATTCAAAGACATACCGTAGGATATGCTCCAAGTTCATTTTTTGTATACGAACAAGTATATGATGAAAATAACAAACCTATTGAGGGTGTTTATGTTGACAGAAACAATGATGGTGAAATTACAATAGCCGACAAATACAGGTATAAAAATCCTGCTTCATATCTTACATTTGGATTAGCAGCTAACTTAGATTATAAAAACTGGAATTTCACAATGGCTTGGAGAGCTAACGTTGGAAACTACGTGTACAATAATATTGACTCTAATTTAGGATATGGTTTACAGTTACTCAACTCTGCTTTCCCGGAAGTAATTTCAAATGGAGTAGAAAACGTTTTAGAATCAGGATTTGTAAATGGTGGAGCTGAAAGATACTTATCTGACTACTACATTCAAGATGCCTCTTTCATAAAATTAGATAATATTAATATTAGCTACAGGTTTAACAATCCTAATGATAAAAAAGCTAATGCTTCTTTATCTTTATCAGGACAAAACTTATGGACGATAACTGACTACACAGGATTAGACCCTGAAGTTGGTAGTGGTATTGATTATAATATTTACCCAAGACCTATTACATTTATGTTAGGACTTAACTTAACTTTTTAATTAGTAACAAATGAAAAAATATTCTTTTAAAATATTAATAGGAGCTTTAGTAACACTGTTTACTTTTACATCTTGTCTTAACGATTTAGATCAAATTCCTAAAGATAACGATTATGTATTAGCTGATGAGTTATTTAACGATCCAGCTGCATACAAACAAGTACTAGCTAAACTATATGCAGGTTTAGCAATTAGCGGACAACAAGGTCCTGCAGGTTTACCTGATATTACAGGTATTGATGAAGGGTTTAGCCAGTATATAAGACAATATTGGTTAGCTCAAGAAGTTACAACTGATGAAGCTGTTATTGGATGGGCTGATGGTAGTTTACCTGATTACCATAACCAAAGTTGGAATTCTAGTAACGAATTTATTGCGGCACTTTATAACAGAATTATGTACCAAATTACATCTTGTAATGCTTTCTTAAGAGAAACTACTGCTAGTAAATTAAGTGACAGAGGTGTTACTGGAGATTTGTTAGCTGAGGTGCAATTATACAGAAATGAAGCGCGTTTTTTAAGAGCTTTAAGTTATGCACACGCTATTGACTTGTATGGAAATATTGCATTAGTAACTGAAGCTGATGAAGTTGGTTATTGGACACCTCAACAAAGTAATAGAACTGAATTATTTAATTTTGTTGAAAGTGAACTACTAGCTATTGAAGGTAATATGACTGCTCCAAAATCAAACGAATATGCAAGAGCAGATCAAGCAGCTGCTTGGACATTATTAGCAAAATTATATTTAAATGCTGAAGTTTATACTGGAACAAATAGATACAGTGACTGTGTTACTTACGCAAGCAAGGTTATTAATGCAGGATATACTTTAGAAGACACTTATGATAATTTATTTTTAGCTGATAACCACACTACAACAGGAGTTATTTTTCCAGTGGCATTTGATGGCTTAAGAACACAATCATACGGTGGAACAACATTTTTAATACACGCTGCTGTTGGTGGCTCAATGGACCCTGATGATTTTGGTATCAACGGTGGTTGGGGTGGTAACAGAACTACAAGTGCTTTAGTAAACAAATTTAATACAGGAATTGACCTAACAGCTTCTAATAACGCTATTGGCGCTGCTTCAAATTGGGGAATTGTAGGCTCTGCAACTCCAAACGGATGGGGTGGTCCAGATGTTGTTTTATACGAAACTTCTGATGCTGATGTAAAACAATGCTTTGCTACTTTAGTTGATGGTGAAATTAAATTTAGACCAGACAATACTTGGGGTAATGATTTCGGAGATGAAAATGGTAATATTGCTGTAGCAGCTGGCTTATATAAAATCACTGTAAATGTGGTAACACAAGCTTTTACTATTGAAAGTGATCCTAGAGGAATTTTCCATACAGATGGGCAAAATTTAGAAATTGAAGAAATTGGGACATTTACAGATGGATATGCCATTGCTAAATTCAAAAATGTAGATCAAAATGGACTAGCTGGAGGAGATTCAACAGGAAATTTTACCGATACTGATTTCCCTTTATTCAGATTAGCTGACGTTTATTTAATGTATGCTGAAGCTACCTTAAGAGGTGGTGGAGGTAGCGAATCTGAAGCTATTGGATATATAAATGAATTAAGAGATAGAGCAGATAACTTTGGAAAAGTAACTTCAATTGATTTAGATTTTATCTTAGATGAAAGAGCTAGAGAATTATACTGGGAAGGACACCGTAGAACTGATTTAGTTCGTTATGGTAGATTTAGTAACGGTGATTATGTTTGGCCTTGGAAAGGTGGTGTTAAAGAAGGAACAGCTACTTCAGCACATTTAGACATTTTCCCAATTCCATCAACCGATTTAAATGCAAACCCTAATTTAACTCAAAACACAGGGTACTAATCTTTAAACTAGGAAAAAATGAAAAAAATATTAAATAATATATTAATGCTGTTCAGCCTTACTGCACTTATAGTAAGCTGTGACAAAGAAGAATTCACGGTGTTAAACCCTGATGCAAATACAACAGCAAGCTTAAATGTTTCTGAAGTTGTATTATTACCTGAAAACGCAGATCAAGATGCTTTAATAGTGTCTTGGACTGATCCTGATTTTGGATACAACGCTGGTGCTTCCTATCAAGTAACATTTACCAATGAAGACCAATCTAACACTATTTCAGCAGGGGCAGATTTATCTAAAGTATTTGAAACTGTCCAATTAAATAAAATATTATTAGGAATTGGCGTAGCAGGAAATACACCTACTGAAGTTAATGTAACTATAAATATTGTACTAAGTGCATATAAACAAATTGTTTCAAATACAACAACATTTACAGCTACTGCTTACGAAGATAAATTAGACTTATCTACTGAATGGGGTGTTGTTGGAAGTGCTTATAACGATTGGGGAAATGAGCGTCCAGATGCTCCTTTCTTTACTACTTCTGAAACAAATGTATTGGTTTGTTATGTTACATTAATAGACGGAATGATGAAAATTCGTTCAAACAACTCTTGGGATGTAAATTATGGTGATACAGGTTTAGACGGTGTTCTTGATCTTGGAGGTGATGATATACCTGTAACTGCTGGAACATATAAAATTACATTCAACACTTCAACTTTAGCATATAGTATTGACCCATATTCTTGGGGAATTGTAGGAGATGCAACTCCGATAGGTTGGCCAGGTGATACAACACCTCCAGATGAGCAATTGGTATATGATTCATATTCTGACACTTGGAAGGTAATTATTAAATTATCTGATGGTGAAATTAAATTTAGAGCAAATGATGCTTGGGATTTAAATTATGGAGACACAGGTGCTGATGGAATATTAGAACCTAGTGGTGATAATATTGCGGTAACTGCAGGGAATTATCTTATAACTATTGACTTTAAAACTTTGGAGTACACTTTAGAAGAAATACCTAATATTTGGGGAATTGTAGGAGACGGAACACCTATAGGATGGCCAGATGATAACAACCCTGTACCAGATGACAAACTTACTATTGATTTTAGCACAGATGATGTGTGGGTGCTAAAAGCATTCCCTTTATCTGACGGTGAAGTTAAATTCCGAGCTAATGACAGTTGGGACTTAAACTTAGGAGATACTGGTGCTGATGGAGTATTAGAACCTGGAGGTGACAACATTCAGGTAGTTGAAGGCATCTATGATATCGCTATCGATTTTACAGATCCTGACGCTCCAACATATACAATTACAGCAATTTAATTACTGTAAATAACTACTTAAAAAGGCTGCTGGTTCAGCAGCCTTTTTTTTTAAATTTCAATTACATAAATACTGCACTAATGAAAAAAACAGTACGCTTATTATCTCTAATAGTTTCAAACTTCATTTTTTCTCAAGTTAGTACTGTTCCTGCAATACCTACTTCAACAACTGAAATTACCATAACACTTGATGCTACCGGAACTGGATTAGAAGGTTATACAGGAGATGTGTATGCACATACAGGTGTTTTAACTACAGAATCTACAAGTACTTCTGATTGGAAATACGTAATTGCTGAATGGAATGTAAATACCGATAAAGCCAAACTTACGAGAACAGCAACAGATACATACACCTTTGTTATTACTCCAAAAATTGCTGACTTTTATAATATTACAAATGGAGACAAGGTAACCGATTTAGCACTTGTATTTCGCTCATCTGATGGATCTAAACAAACAAGTCCAGACTATTTTATTAAAATTTATGAAGAAGGTTTAAATGTAACTTTTACAACACCTTCAAACAATAGTGTGTTAAATTTAAACAATAATATCACTATTTCAGCGGAAGCTTCAATTGATGCTGATTTAGAATTACTATTTAATGGCACTTCAATAAAAACAGAAAGTGCTTCAAAAAATATTTCAACAACCTATGTATTAAATACTACAGGTTATCATACTTTAAAAGCTACAGCCAAAGCTGCTACTGAAAATGCTGAAACAGAAATTTCAATATTTGTAAAAGCACCTACTGAAACTGAAACCAAACCTTCTAACTTAAAATATGGTTTGAATAAAAACTCAGATAATTCAGTCACTTTTTTATTAAAAGCTCCACTAAAAAATGATGTATTTATTATTGGAGATTTTAATAATTGGAAATTAGGCACAGCATACCAAATGAAAAAAGATGGTGACGATTTTTGGCTAACAATTGCTGGATTAGATATCAATACTGAATATGCATACCAGTATTTAATTGATGACGGACTGAAAGTTGCTGATCCTTATTCTGAAAAAATATTAGATCCTTGGAACGACCAATACATTCCTGAATCAACATACCCTAACTTAAAGGCCTACCCTACTAATTTAACAACAGGAATTGTTTCAACTTTTCAAATAAATGAAGAGGAGTACACTTGGACTGTTACCGATTTTACAAAACCTCTACAAAACAATTTAATAGTTTACGAATTATTACTAAGAGATTTTACAGTTGTTGGAACCAATGATATTGGAGATTTAACAACTGCAATTACAAAACTTGATTATTTACAATCATTAGGTATCAATGCTATTGAATTAATGCCAGTAAGTGAGTTTGAAGGAAATGATAGCTGGGGTTATAACCCTTCATTTCACAATGCTTTAGACAAAGCTTATGGTTCAAAAAATACGTTTAAACTTTTTGTTGATGAATGCCATAAAAGAGGCATTGCTGTAATTTTAGATGTTGTTTATAACCACGCTTTTGGTCAAAGTCCGCTAGCACAAATGTATTGGGATAGTTCTACAAACAAACCTGCGGCAAATAATCCTTGGTTAAATGTAAATGCCACACATCCATTTAATGTAGGAAACGATTTTAATCATGAGAGCGAACACACTAAAACCTATGTAAACCAAACCTTAGAACATTGGGTAAATGAGTTTAAAATTGATGGTTTTAGATTTGATTTATCAAAAGGATTTACGCAAACAAACAACCCTAATAATGTAGATGCTTGGAGTCAGTACGATGCTTCCAGAATTGCAATTTTAAAAGACTATGCCGATACTATTTGGGCAAATACTTCAAATACTATTTATTTAATTTTAGAACATTTTGCGGATAATAGTGAAGAAAAAGAACTAGCTAATTATGGCTTCATGTTTTGGGGAAATCTAAATCATAGTTACAACCAAAACACTATGGGTTTTACAAGTGATTCTAGTATTTCTTGGATGTCGTACCTTGAACGCGGCTGGAACAATCCAAACGTAGTTGGTTATATGGAAAGTCATGATGAAGAACGTTTAATGTATAAAAACATTAATAATGGTAATTCAAATACCAATTATAATGTAAGAGATTTAACTACAGCTTTGTCTAGACAAGAAACTGCCGGAATGTTCTTTTTTACCATTCCAGGTCCAAAAATGATTTGGCAATTTGGTGAATTAGGGTACGATTTTTCTATAAATACGTGTACTGACGGGTCTGTAAGTAATGATTGCCGATTGTCTAGAAAACCTATTAAATGGGATTATGAAGAAAGTGTGAATAGAAAACATATTTACAATACCTGGGCAACACTTATCGCTTTTAAAACGAAATATCCTGAAGTATTTAATACCTCAAATTTTGATTTAAATGTTGGAAGCACACTCACAAAATCTATAGTGTTGAAACATACAAGTATGGATGTTGTAATTATTGGGAATTTTGACATTTCAACTAAAAGTGTTTCAACAACATTTACTAAAACTGGTACTTGGTACGAATATTTTACAGGTGAAGAAAAAAATGTGACAGCTACTTCTGAAAGTATTTCATTAAAACCTGGAGAATATAAAATGTATTCAACCGTAAAATTAGTAGATCCAAGAGGTGGAACTTCAGCCGATGACAGTGACAATGATGGTGTAGTAGATACAGAAGATTTATGCCCAAATACTATGGAAGGTATTGCTGTAAATGCAACAGGTTGTCCAATATTTAATCTTGCTCCAGATAATTTTGAAATAGAAGCCATAGGAGAAACTTGTACAGGTAAAAACAACGGCCAAATTATAATTTTAGCTAATGAAGCTTTAAACTACACAACTACCATAAATGGTACTACTTACCAATTTAGCACTAATTTAACTGTTGAAGGTTTAGCACCAGATATTTATGAGTTTTGTATTTTAGTTGATGGTGAAACTTACCAACAATGTTATGAAGTTACTATTGAAGCAGGTGAAACCATTGCTGGTAAAACAACTGTAAAAGCAAATAAAGCAACCATTGAAATTACAAAAGGTACTGCACCATTTAACGTTCTTATTAATGGGAAACAAGTTTTAGAAACTTCTAACAAATCGTTTAATGTTGCTGTAAATCATGGAGATTTAGTTGAAGTTTCAACAACTGTAGCTTGTGAAGGGCTCTTCTCTAAAAGCATAGATTTATATGAAGGTGTTACTGCTTATCCTAACCCAACAAAAGGTTTTATTGAAATTGCTGTTCCATTTGCTGAAAAAGAAATTACAATTGAATTGTACAATACGCAATCTCAATTAATTTCTTCAAAAACATACCCTGTTAGGTATGGAAAAGTGCAATTAAATATTGAAAATAAACCCAAAGGTTTGTACCTTGCAAAAATTATTACAGCTAACCCTGTTATACTTAAACTTATAAAACAATAGTAATGAAGAAATTTTTATATATCGCAATTATAGGAATTGTTATTTGGTCATGTGGTGGCGGTGGAGATGATCCTCCAACTCCTCCTGCTGAAAATAAACCACCTACAACGCCAACAACGATTTACCCAGCGAATAATGATTTATGTATTGATAATTCAGTTAACTTTAATTGGAATGCATCCACAGATCCTGAAGGAGATGCTATAACTTATACTGTTGAAGTTTCAGAAAACAGTTCTTTTAGTCCTATTAGCCAAACTAAAACAACAAGTACTACCTCAACAACTATTTCATTAGAAAAAGGAGTTCCTTTTTATTGGAGAGTACGTGCTAAAGACAGTAAAAATGATTCAAGTGCAAACTCTACAGTTGTTCAGTTTTATACTGAAGGTGATGGAGTATCAAACCATTTACCATTTGCACCTGTATTAGTTGCACCAGAATTAAACGAAACCGTAGCTGGAACTTCCACTACTCTATCTTGGACTGCAAGTGATGTAGATACTGGAGACACTTTAACTTATGATGTATATTTTGGAACTACAAATCCACCAACAACAAAAGAAGGTAGTAATATAACTGCTAATTCATTAAGTGTTAATTTATCAGGTACTACAACTTACTATTGGAAAGTTGTTGTTAAAGATGACAAGGGAGGTCAAACCATTGGTCAAATTTGGGATTTTAAAACTGATTAAATAACACCTATTCAACTATCAAATAATTATAAAGAGCGCAAAATTAACTTGCGCTCTTTTTTTATTCAGCTAACTACCCGACACTTAATGTCGTACGTATTCATTAAAACTATACATACATTTGAGTATACAATTAAAAAAAATACTCTTATGGATACAAATAATAACTATAGAATAATAAAAGTTCCAATTTTTAATAACTTTAACGGATTAAATAATTTTGAAATTATTAATGATAAGTTTATTGCTGAACAGCAAATTAAGGAAAATACGAAATTAACCGATGGAATTATAGCGCTAGGATCTAAAATTACTACACTTAGATATGAATTCAATCTTCCAGATAACTATATACAAAATTTAGATTTTGAAAGCGATGTAACCATTACTTATGAAGTAAAAAACAATGAATTATATTTAATAAATATTGATGCGCAATACAGTGAAGAATATCTTGAAAATATAGAAGCTAACACCAATGTTTACCCAGTATTTAATAATGGATATATCTCCTATATTTCCGAAAACGAAGATACTACCTTAGGCACCGCCTGTTAAATATCATAAGGTTCAATAATTGGTGAAATTAATGTAAAAAGGTAATGATATTACATAAAGATTTGCTGAATAAATAGGAAAACTAAAAATGAGCTTACACACTTTACGGGGTAGTCTCGTTATTAGTTTAGTTCACTATATTATTTTGCTTTTTATATATCTATTAAAACTAGAGATGATTAAAAACCTGTTATTAAGGCTATTTAAAAAAAAAACCCTCTAAAGCTATGCTTGAGAGGGAAAATTGCTATGAAAAAGATGTAGGACTTAATGCCTACGATACAAATTTACTCAAATAAACCGAACTTTATGTAACTTTTGTTACATTTTTTTAAAAACGTACGATACAAAAACAAAAAAAATCAAAATAAAAGATTAAAAAACTAATAATCAGCAGATTATATGTAAAAATTATTTTTAAATTTTCACAAAAGAAAGTCTTTTTAAGGTCTTACTTGTAATTTTTTAAGGAATTTTCAGGTAATTACCTTTTAAGATTAAATTTAATTTTCAGGAACGATCCATGACTCCCTTAAGATTGGATTTGAATAAGCTACTCATCAAACTTTTATACACTAAAAGAATACTATTTTTAAAAGGATTTACTCTGCTTACCTATAGATATTGTTAAAAAAAATAGTACTAAAACGTATTTGTGTGATATTTATCATATAAATTTACTATTATTACTAAACTAACTAAACTTTCAAATTATGAAAAAATTTATTTTATTGATTATTGCAATGTTTTTAATCTCTTGTAGTGATAATGATGATGATAATAATTCTATTGAGTCAGATAAAATTATAGGCGAATGGTATCTTTATAAAGATATTGATTTAGAAGATAATTCTGTTGAGTTATATGAATTAAGCGATTCTGACATTGAAAAAATCACTTTTAGTTCAAATGGAATTCTGTTAATTAGCTTTTCTGAGGAAGGTTTGAATATAAGCTTTGATGGTACTTGGGTAAATTCAGGGAGTGATAATTATAAATTGACTTTAGGAGAAGAAACAATAACCTTAAAATTCACGTTTATAAGTAATGACGAGATGAAAACTAATGATGGAGATTATGAAAGTTATTATAAGAGAATCTAAAAGTTTTTGTTGAATAATTATTGTTACATCGATATTTAAAGCTTTCATTAATATGAGTTTTATCCATAAAAAAATCCTACTATTTCTAGTAGGATTTTTTTTGGTGGGCAACGAAGGATTACTAGAGGTTTCACTAATTTGTCCCATTTTAATAATCTAGTCACTGCTTTTTTATAATTTTTAATTTTTCTCAATTAACCATTAGTTTAAAAGCTTTTCCCCCTACATCTAAACACCTTCGTTTCAATTTTTCTAAATCATTTTCATTGGGATTATAAGCATATAATTTTGCCTCAACAAAAAGCTCATGATGAGAATTAAGTAAAAAAGAAAATACATTTTCACCCTCATTGTTAAGTATAAAAATATGAATTCCAAATACAAAAAGAGTCCCCTCTCTTTCTGGTTCAAATAAAATTTCTGGAATTATGCAATAATCTGTTTTTTCCTTTTTCATCTTAATCTCATTCCCAAGTCTCACCATATCATTGTTAAAGAATTCAAACTGACTTTCTCCCATTAATTTACCCGGATTAAACAAATTTTCATTTAAAAGTATATTTAAATTCACATCTCTTTTCAAATTTTCAGCAAATTTTTTTGACAATAATGTAGACCAAGTTATAGTGTCAATTGATCTAGTTATAGTTGGGTAAATGATGAATGCTGACTCTTTATATGAATTTATAAATGCTTGATCAAAGTCTGATTTAGGTCTGAATCCTGGATTACTTATATTTTTATTAAAAGTGTTTAATTTAGAACTAACAGCTTGTTTCTTAACACCAAGGTCAATTAATATTACATTATCTAAAAAAATACTTATATTTCTGGTTCCTAACTCAAAACTTAATTTATGATATGGAAATACTGTAAAAACATCAAACTCAATACTTATTTTTCTCCATTCAGTAGTCGCATTTTGTTTATAGTTATTCGCCCCTAGAAAATTTATCCAGTTTCCTCCATTCTCACCTAGAAAAACACCAAAAGTGCGATTTGAATTTGCTTTGATATCAAATGAAAGTTGATATGAATGCTCAGGTACCAATGAGAAACCCGCCTGCACCAGCTGCACTTCATATCTCTGATTTCCAGAGCTAAGTATCTGGTAATTACATTCGGAATTTATAACAGTTGCATTAGCCTCTATATTGTCCCCTTGCCATGTTGACCAAACATTTGCAGGCGGAAGTCCATCAACAAAAGAAACAATGTTAGTTGTTAAACTGAAGTCTCCGTCAGTTAAAATATTTTGTGAATAGCTTGTAATAATTGTACATAGGATGATACAAATGAAGATTGGATTAATGTATTTTGTTTTCATAATGTCTCAAGTTTAATTAACATTTGCCATAAATTTATTTCAAACAACCTCTTTTCCCTATGAGATGAATCAATTTAGTTAATGACCATAATCATTTATTTACTTCCTGATCCTCGTTTTTATTATGAAAACAATATTTTCATTTCACCATTATCATTAATATATTTTTTTGGATTGATACATCTTGAAGAAAAATTAACTTTTATTGAAAAGTTAAAATCCTAGAAAAATAAACTAATGAGGAAAATAATAAGCATAAAAAAAGCCTCCTAAAAAGGAAGCTTTTAAACTTAAGTGGGCAATGAGGGATTCGAACCCCCGACCCCCTCGGTGTAAACGAGGTGCTCTGAACCAACTGAGCTAATTGCCCTAAGCGGTTGCAAATATAGCATCTATTTTCATTCTGGCAAAGGTTTTTCTACTAAAAACTTATTTTATTTTACTTTAAATTCTTCAAGAAAAAAAAGGCAACTACAATTAGTTAAATTTCAATACTTTAAAAAATGAACATTAAAAAAAATGTAGGTTTAAGTCTAAACATAAATGTAAAATTTTCTAAATAACTTCAGCAACAACAAAAGTGCTTCCTCCAATAAATATTAAATCGTTGTCTGAAACTGCTTTTAATGCATTTTTATATGCTTCATCTACCGATGTATAAATACTTCCATTTAAATTATATTCAGATGCTTTTTCTTGTAAAACTTCGGCTGGTAATCCGCGTGGTATATTAGGTTTACAAAAGTAATAAATTGCATTTTTTGGAAATAAAGGCAAAATTGAATTCAAATCTTTATCATTAACAACTCCTAAAACTAAATGTAAATTATGGTATTTTTCTTCTTTTAGCTGTTTAAAAACATAATCTAAACCTTCTTTATTATGACCTGTATCGCAAATTGCTTTTGGATTTTGTTGTAAAACTTGCCATCTTCCTAACAAACTGGTATTCTTCACAACATTTAAAAGTCCGTTTTTAAGGTTTTCTTCAGAAATAACAAACCCTTTTTCTCTTAAAAGATAAACCGCCTGTACCGCTGTTTTTACATTTTTTAATTGGTAGCTTCCTTTTAAATCCGTTTTGTAATTTTCTGTTACTAATTCTTCAGCTAAATAAATAGGCGCTTTATTTTCTGAAGCTATTTTTTCAAAAACTGAAAATGTTTCCTGTTGAAATTCCCCTACAACTAAAGGTATATTTTCTTTTATAATCCCCGCTTTTTCAAACGCAATTTCAGGCAAAGTTTCACCTAAAAACTGTGTATGATCAAATCCTATATTGGTGATTACTGAAACTTCAGGATTTATAATATTGGTAGAGTCTAACCTTCCGCCTAAACCTACTTCAATTACAGCAATATCAACTTTATGCTTCGCAAAACAATCAAAAGCCAAGCCTACTGTCATTTCAAAAAAAGAAAGCTTGTGCGTAGCTAAAAATAAGTTATGCTCTTTAATAAAATTAATTACATCAATTTCTTCAATTGGTTCGCCATTAATTTTAATACGTTCTCTAAAATCTTTTAAATGAGGCGACGTATATAAACCAACCTTGTACCCTGCTTCTTGTAAAACTGAAGCTAACATATGACTTGTAGAACCTTTTCCGTTGGTTCCTGCCACGTGAATGGTTTTAAACTTTTTTTCAGGAAAATTTAAATGTTTAGCTAAAGCTAAGGTATTTGTTAAATCCTTTTTAAATGCGGTTTTTCCTTGCCTTTGATACATTGGCAACTGAGAAAACATCCAGTCCAGTGTTTCTTGATAGTTCATTAAAATTATTGAGATAAAGTAAACCTATATTTAATAGTCCCTATTTGTTTTGAAGGTGCTTTTGTTGGTTGCCAAGTAGTTTTTAAAGCAGCTTCTTTAGCTTGCGACAATAAACAAGCCGCCGTATTGGTTGAGCCTTTTATACCTGGTGTGGCTTTTATTACCCTTCCTTGTGTATTAACTTCAATTTCTACAACTACCAAACCTTCTTCATTACAAATATAAGCTGGTTTTGGCCTATTCATAGGTTTTCTATTTCCTAATTGATAATCTCCACCACTTCCTGTTCCTCCATTACCATAATAACCACTTGCATTTGGATCACCTGTGATTTTCCCTTTATCTCCGGACTCATTATCATCTCCTTCTCCACCTGTTGCGGTTCCATCAGCATTATTAATGCCACCCATCATAGCATTTATTTTTTCTCGCTTTGCAGCTTCTTCTGCTTTTTGCTTGGCTATTTCAGCTTGTTTCTCTTTTTCAATACGTTCTTCTTCTATGCGCTTCTTCTCAGCTAGAGCATCAGTCTTCTTTTTTTCTTCTGCCGCCCTATTAATTGCTATAGATTCTTCTGTTTCTTGTGTAGCAACTTCTTCTGTTATTTCAGTTTCTTCTTCGGTTACTTCTGGTTCAACTTGCTCAACAACTTCTTCTATAATTTCTTCTTGTTCTTCTTCAATTATTTCTTCGGAAGCAGCTTTTAGTGGTGCTTCTGGTTGAATATCTCCCATTCCAACTGTTGATGTTCCAAAATTTACCGCAATACCATATTCTTCCGGAGGATCTAAATAGTTTAATCCAACAAAGAAAATAAGCACCAATAGTAAGCTCATAATAACAGTTGTTATTGCGGCTGATTGTTTCTTATGCTTTGTATCTAAAAAATGAGACATACTTATTTGGGTCTAACCGCTAAAATTACTTTAAACCGATTACGATTTGCAATATCCATTATTTTTACTGCTTTTTCAATTGGCACACCTTCTTCTGCTCTTAAAACAATGGTAGGACTATCTTTTCCTGATAACTTTACTAACAAGTCTTGCTCCAAATTAACTTCATTAATCTTTTTATTATCAATATAGTAGTCCAATTTTTTAGTAATAGTTACCGAAGTTGATTTTTTATTCTCGGTTTTACCACTTGCTTTCGGTAACAAAATATCTAATGCACTTGTTGTTACCAAGGTTGAAGTAATCATAAAAAAGATAAGTAATAAAAAAACAATATCCGTCATAGACGACATATTGAAATTTGGATTTATTTTATTTCGACCTCTAATATCCATCTTAAATAGGCTCGTTTAATAAATCTAAAAATTCAACCGATTTTGCTTCCATTTCGTAAACAACCTTATTGGTACGCACCACTAAATGGTTGTATTGTATGTATGAAATAATACCAACAATAAGCCCTGCAACAGTAGTTGTCATTGCAGTATATAAACCGTCAGAAAGCATTTTAATATCAATCTGCCCACCTGCATTTGCAATTTCGTGAATGGCGACAATCATACCTACAACAGTTCCTAAAAACCCAATCATTGGCGCTGCACCGGCAATAGTTGCTAAAACGGGTACATTTTTTTCTAATTTATAAATCTCTAAACGTCCGGCATTTTCAATCGCTGTGTTAATATCTTCCAAAGGTTTTCCAATACGTGAAATTCCTTTTTCAATTAAACGTGCTGCAGGAGAACTAGCTTGCGCACACAACATTTTAGCAGCATCTAATTTCCCATGAGAAACGTGGTCTTTAATTTGATTCATAAAATTACTATCTGTTTTTGAAGCGGCTTTTATGGCAAAAAAACGTTCAAAATAAATATATAATGCAACGGCCAATAACACTACTAAAATTGCAATTATTATTTGTCCGCCTATACCACCATCCATTATTAGCTTATAAATAGACAATGTTTTTTCTTCGGAAATAGTTTCTTCAAGCATGTCACTTGAATCTTGTAAGACTGTTAATAGCATACTAAATTTTTAATTTAATTTTAAAACGAAAATACTGATTGAAAATTGTAATTAATAATTTTAAATAAAAAAAACCAAGAAATAATTCTTGGTTTTTTTATTTGTTTTATAAGATAGCCCGCATTCCCATAAATGCAATGGAACCAACTACAAAGCCAATTGCTGCTAGCCAACTAATTTTTTTGAAGTACCAGAAAAAATCAATTTTTTCCATTCCCATTGCAACAACTCCAGCTGCAGAACCAATAATTAACATACTACCTCCTGTACCTGCTGCAAAAGCAACAAAATGCCATAACGGACTATCAACTGGTTCTTGAAACATACCCATACTTGCTGCTACTAAAGGTACATTATCTACAATTGCAGATCCAACACCTAATAACATTACAACAACATCAGTATTAGGAATAATTGTTTTTAAGGACTCAGCACCTAAAAATAACATTCCTAAAGATTCTAAAGCTGCTACTGCCATTAAAATTCCGAAGAAAAATAAGACACTTGGCATTTCAATTTTCCCCAAAGATTTATGAACAGGGCTATGAAAACCTTCTGAATCATCTCCATCAGTATCAACTACATGTGAAATATTGAACTGAGACCTACTGTAAATTTCAGCAAAAACACCAACTACAGATAAAGACAACATCATACCTACATAAGGAGGTAAATGTGTAACGGTTTTAAAAATTGGAACAAACATAATTGCACCTAAACCTAAATAAAGCATTATTGGTCCGTATTTATTTGTAGTTTTATCTTCTTTAACAATTATTGTATCTATTTCACCTTGAAATGGTTTCATAAATGAAGCAATAAATGTAGGTACTACCATACATAAAAGTGCTGGTATTACTAAATACTCTATTAATTTAGCGGTGGTTACTTTTTTACCAATCCAAAGCATTGTTGTTGTAACATCACCTATTGGAGACCAAGCACCACCTGCGTTTGCAGCAATTATAATTAAACCTGCAAACCATAAACGTGTGTTTTTATCGTCAATAATTTTTTGCAGAATTGTAATTAAAACAATGGTAGCTGTTAAATTATCAATAATTGCAGAAAGTATAAAAGCTAAAGCTGTAAAAATCCATAATAATTTCTTTTTGTTCTTAGTTACAATGTAGTTTTTAAACGTTGCAAAACCGTCAAAGTAATCTATAATCTCAACAATTGTCATTGCTCCCAACAAGAAAAATAAGATCTCTGCTGTTTTTCCTAAATGATGTAATAACGTTTCTTCTAATAGGTGATGTTTTTCTTCACTAGAAAAACTCGAGAATCCTTCAATTAATTTATGTGCTCCAGAATCAAACCAGTTCGGAAAACTATCAATTCCAAAGGCAACTAATGCCCATAAAATAGCCATCATAGCTAAAGCTGGAATTAATTTATCTAGTTTTAAATTATGCTCTAAAGCAATTGCTAAATATCCAACTATGAATATTAGTATGATCAGTGTTTCCATTAAATATTAAATTATTGTTATTGTAAAAATTATTTCCAAAGCTAATAAAAATAATAAAACCTACTCTGAAATATTAAATATTTTACCAGAACTGTGATCTTTTGCTGCTCCTGTTACGCTACTTAAACAATTCACCTGATTTTCAGACCTTAAAACACCTAATAAAGCAAAAATCAAAGCTTCTTTATTATCAATAATTTCTTCCGAAGGAATAATAATAGTACAATTGGTTGCTTTTTTTAATTCACTTATTAAAAAAACATTAAAAGCACCACCTCCTGTTGTTAATACTTTTGAACTATTTGAATTATTTAAGCTATTCGATATTTGTATTACACTATGGGCAATAAATGTTCTTAAAATATCAGCTATATTTAAATGATACTTTTGAATTATTGGAAATATAGTTGTTGTTACAAATTCAAATCCTAATGATTTTGGAATAGACGCTCTATAAAATGGCAAATTATTTAATTCTTCAAGTAAGTTTTCATTTATTTTTCCTGAACGTGCTATGTCGCCATTGTTATCAAAATCGAAGCCTAATTGTTTTACATAATGGTTCATTACAATATTTACTGGGCAAATATCAAATGCAATTCTTTCTTTATTTTTTTCGAATGAAATATTTGCAAAGCCACCTAAATTTAAACAATATTCATAATCTGAAAACAATAATTGATCGCCAATAGGAACTAACGGAGCTCCTTGCCCTCCTAAATTAACATCTTGCGTTCTAAAATCGCAAATAACTTTTAAACCCGTTGTATCTCTTAAAGTTTCACCATCTCCAATTTGCAATGTATAGCCCTCATTAGGCTTATGAAAAATAGTATGCCCGTGAGATGCTATAAAATCAATTGCTGATATATGATTTTTTTCAACAAAAGTATTCACAACTTCGCCTAAATAATTTCCATAAGAAATATCTAGTTTTTCAATTTCTTCTTTTGAAGCAGAAAATGCATTTCGCAAATTATTTTCCCATACTGTTGAATAAGGAATGGTTTCAGCTTGTATTAATTTGAAATCATATTTACCTTCTTTTTTAAAAATTCGAACAAAAATAATATCTACCCCATCTAAAGACGTTCCTGACATTAGTCCAATAACATTCCAACATTTTATATCCATTTCATATTTATTTACGTTTTCTTACAGTTTACATATTTAATAAAATTTTATTGAAAAAAGACTTATATTTACTATATCTTAAACTTTTATTTATAACTACTACTAATTATGGATTTTAATTTAACCGAAGAACAACTAATGATTCGCGATGCCGCACGCGATTTTGCACAAACTGAGTTATTACCTGGAGTAATTGAACGAGACGAAAAACAACAATTCCCTGCTGAACAAATAAAAAAAATGGGAGAGCTTGGTTTTTTAGGAATGATGGTAGATCCACAATATGGTGGTAGCGGATTAGATACCGTATCTTATGTGCTAGCGATGGAAGAAATTTCAAAAATTGACGCCTCAGCCTCAGTTGTTATGTCGGTAAACAATTCACTTGTATGTTGGGGTTTAGAAAAATATGGTAGCGAAGCCCAAAAACAAAAATATTTAGTGCCATTGGCCAAAGGCGAAATTATTGGTGCCTTTTGTTTGAGTGAGCCTGAAGCAGGTTCAGATGCTACTTCTCAAAAAACAACTGCCATTGATAAAGGTGATTATTATTTGGTAAACGGTACAAAAAACTGGATTACCAATGGTAACAATGCAAGTGTATATTTGGTAATTGCACAAACCGATGTTGAAAAAGGACACAAAGGTATAAATGCCTTAATTCTTGAAAAAGGAATGGAAGGTTTTGAAATTGGTTCCAAAGAAAATAAATTAGGTATTAGAGGTTCAGACACGCACTCTTTAATGTTTACCGATGTGAAAGTACCCAAAGAAAATAGAATTGGAGAAGATGGTTTTGGGTTTAAATTTGCAATGAAAACTTTAGCCGGTGGAAGAATTGGAATTGCTTCACAAGCTTTAGGAATTGCTTCGGGAGCTTATGAACTGGCTTTAAAATATTCTAAAGAACGTAAAGCTTTTGGAAAAGAAATTAGTAAACACCAAGCAATTGCCTTTAAATTAGCCGATATGGCAACTCAAATTGAAGCGGCTCGTATGCTGTGTATGAAAGCTGCTTGGGAAAAAGATCAACATTTAAATTACGATTTAAGTGGCGCTATGGCAAAACTGTATGCTGCAGATATGGCCATGAATGTTACTGTTGAAGCTGTTCAAATTCATGGTGGTTATGGCTTTGTAAAAGAATACCACGTAGAACGTTTAATGCGTGACGCAAAAATTACACAGATTTATGAAGGTACTTCTGAAATTCAGAAAATTGTAATTTCAAGAAGTATTTTAAGCGATTAAATAATTTTATTGGGCGTGCCGGCAATAAAAATTGCCGTCGCGTCTTCCGCTATATCTTTTGCTAAAAAAAGCAAAAGGATGCCGCTTCAACCGCTCACGCATTACACCTTTTTAATCACATAGGTAACTATACCCCAAACTATCAATTCGTTTTCTTCAGTTACTTTTATAGGTTTAAAAGCCTTATTTTCTGGCATTAAAAAAACTTGTTCTTTTTCAATTTTTAGTCTTTTTATGGTAAATTCACCATCAATCATGCATACAGCAATTTTACCATTTCTGGTTTCTATACTTCTGTCAATCACCAATAAATCACCATCTTCAATATTGGCATCAATCATCGAATTTCCACGAACGCGCGCATAAAAAGTGGCATTTTCGTTTTTAATTAACTCTTTATCTAAACTTATTCTAACTTCCTTAAAGTCTTCCGCAGGAGAAGGAAAACCCGCTGCAATATCTTGATTAACAATTGGTCTTTCAATTGTATGTGAAGTTTCAGGAATGCAAATTGTTATATTTTTAAAATCTTTTAGTTTCTTCAATTGCATTTTATTTCAATTATTTCATTAATTGCGGTGGTATATCTGGGCGATAAATATTCTTGCTTCATTTTCCACGTTTTATCTAAATCTTGATTTGCAATTTTAATTTTAGGACTTCTGTATTTTAAATTTACCGTATCTATTACTTTCATAATAGATTTATGCTTTGGATTTTCATCATTAAACAACGAAAACTGGTGGTCTTTTTCTGGCTTAATTCCCATAACAATTACACCTGCTTTTTTATAATTAAAGCCTTTTTTATACAATTGTGTAATTCCTTTAATTGCAAAGTTACAAATTGTAATACTTGAATTTGTGGCATAAGGTAAATGCACCACTATACCTACATTTCTTTTTACATCTGAATAACTACTTGTTCTTAAAAACACATATAAATAGCTACATTCAGAACGTTGCCTTCTTAATTTTTCAGCACAAGAATTTGCAAACGTAGCAATGCGTTCTTTTATGGGCTCAAACTCTTTTATTGCTTTTTCAAAAGTTCGGGTAGTGGCAATATTTTGTTTATCCTTAACTGCTTCAAATCCAATAACAGCTTTACCTGATAAATCTTGTTTTAAACGTAAACCTACAACTGAAAATTGTTTTCGCACATAAGCATCGGGTAACTTTGTAAACTCGTAAGCTGTGTTAACTTGTCTGCTTTTTAACTTTTCTGAAATACGCCGCCCAATTCCCCAAACATTTTCAACTTTGGTCCACTTTAAAGCTTTAATTTGCTGTTCTTCTGTTGAAATAACATAAACTCCTTTTGTTTGAACAGTATATTTTTTGGCGATTTTATTGGCTACTTTTGATAGTGATTTTGTGGGTGCAACACCAATACTTACCGGAATTCCAACCCATTTTTCAATGGTGGTTTTTATATGAAGAACATAGGCATTTAATTCTTCTTCTTTAATACCATCTAATTTAAAAAAAGCTTCGTCAATAGAGTACACTTCAATAGCTGGTGTAAATTCTGATAATACATTCATAACTCTTGTACTTAAATCGCCATACAAAGAATAGTTAGAAGAAAATACGTGAATCTTATGATCTGCAAATACTTTTTCATATTTAAAAGCTTCGGCTCCCATTGGCACAAATTGCTTAGCTTCACTACTTCTCGCAATTACGCAACCGTCATTATTAGATAAAACCACAATTGGTTTACCTATTAAATTGGGTCTAAAAATACGCTCGCATGAAGCATAAAAACTATTACAATCTAAAATTGCATACATCACTTTTAAATTTCTACAAAATTAGAAAGAAAATGCATAGTAAATAAAAAAATACAAATATAATTAATGAATGAATGTTTATTTATATATTTGCACAGCAATTTTAATAAAAAATATGGCTCGAAAAATAGATGAAGATAAATTAGCGCGTATTAAACAAGCTACCATGAAAACCATTGTAGATGTTGGAATTGAGAAAGCAACCATTGCTATGATTGCTAAAAACGCGAATGTAAGTGGTGGTTATTTATACCATTTATACACTGGTAAACAAGCTTTAATTAATGAATTATATTTAGATAAAATAAACTCGTTAAATAAAGAATTAGAGTTTTTAATTGGTTTAAACCAAACAAGCGTTGCATCTATTTTACAAGCATTTGTTCAAAATAGAATTGTTTATGCTCAAAATGAACCCGACGGGTCTAAGTTTTTTTATCAATTACTTCATAATGATAATTTTGTTTTAAATGATGAATTAAAAGAAAACAGTGTTTTACTAATGAAAACTATCAAAACAATTGGTGAGCAAACAGGTGAAATTGCAACAAACATTAGCCTATTCCAAATACAATACCATATCATTATATATGTGGTTGATTATTTGCACTTCAAAAGAAAAAACTTTTTAGGGACTGAAGCATCTGTAAATATAGAGGTTGACTATTTAGTAAATAATATTTTAACAATTTTAAAAAAAGATAATTAACAATGTCACGTGACAAATTAAAAAGGGTTTTAAAATCAACTTTGAAAAAATCCGTGCCTGCACTTTTATTATTAAATGTATTTATAATGAATGCACAAGAGCTTAGTTTAAAACAAGCATACGATTTAATGCTCAGTTCAAACGGAGATTTGAAGGCTTCTCATTATGAAAGTCAAGCTGTTGAAGAAGAAGGAAAAGCTATGAAAGGCTTACGATATCCTTCCGTTAGTGTTTCAGGAACGTATTTAACTCTAGATCAAGATATTGCTATTGATTTAAATCCAGTACAAGATATTATTGGCGGTATTATTGGCGGACTTCCTCCGGGAGGATTAGGTGATTGGAATGTTACGCTACAAGAACGGAATTTTGGGTTTGCTGCAGCTAATATAACTTGGCCAATTTTTGCTGGTGGTAAAATTAATGCTGCTAACAAAGCTGCTGAAATAAAAACCAACATTTCAGAAAACCACCATCATCTTAAAGAGGATACGTTTACAGTAAGTTTAATAGATTATTATTTTAAACTGAAACTTGTAAAACAAGCACATGAACTATTTAGTAATGTTCTTGAAACAGTTGAAATACATAATGAACACGCTCAAAAACTATTCAATAACGGTATAATACCTGAAGTTGAAACTTTAAATGCAAAAGTTGCTTTATCAAATGCTAAACGAGAAGTATTATCGAGTCAAAAAGATGTTGCGCTTGCAAAAACTGCTATTCAAAATTTAGTAGGAGGTAGTAATTTTGATGTTGTCTCCACTAAATTTATGACTCCAATAATTTTGCCGCCTTTACACGAATTTCAACAAGAAATGTTGCAAAACAATAAACAACTACTACAAATTGAGCAAAATTACGAATTAGCAAAAGTAGGTGTTAAAGTAGAAAAGAGTGATTATTTTCCAAAAGTAGGGTTGTATGGAGGCTATTTATTGTGGACTGACAATTTACCATTAGTTGAAGATTATAAATATTTGGCTGGTATTGGTGTAACTTGGGATGTTTTTGACGGACTTAAAAGAGAGCATAAAGTAAAAGCATCTAAACACAAGGTTTCTCAAGTTGAAGAAATTGAAAAACAAGCGCGTTTAAATATTCTTACATATACACAAAAATTATATGGTGAAATTCAAAAACAACAAGAGCAATACGAAAGTTTAAATGCTGATGAAGCTTTAGCTGAAAAGTTAAAATTTATGAGAACACGTGCTTTTGAAGAAGGCACAGGAACTTCCTTAGAAGTAATTGATGCTACTTTAAAATTAAATCAAATTAAACTATTGAAATTAAAAGCATTGTACCAATATAATGTTACCTATGGAGAATTAATGGTTCATTTGGGGCAAACAACAACTTTTATAAATCAAAACTAAATTAAAATGAAAAATTCAAATAATATAAAATCTCTTGTAAGCATTGTTGTAGTTACCATATTAGTACTGGTTAGTATTTGGCTATTAAATAAACCTAAAGAAGTTGTGTTTCAAGGAAGAATTGAAGCTAAAGAAATATATCTTTCGGCTAAAATTCCTTCACGTTTAAAAACAACAGAAGTTAAAGAAGGCGCAAGTGTTTTAAAAGGACAGCTACTTGCTACCCTTGAAAGCCCAGAAATTGATGCAAAAGAAAGACAAGCTTTAGCTGCTAGAGATGCTGCAAATGCACAAAAAAACAAAGCAACAAACGGAGCTAGAACTGAAGAAATAAATGCGTATAAAAGTGTGTATGAAAAAGCAACTGTAGGTGCAGATTTAATGATAAAATCATACAATAGAATTGAAAATTTATATAAAGATGGCGTAGTTTCTGAACAAAAAAGAGATGAAGTGTTGGCTAAGAAAAACGCTGCTTTAAAAGATAAAGAAGCGGCTTACAATCAATATCAAATTGCTTTAAAAGGTGCCAGAAAGGAAGACGTAGCCGCTGCAGATGCAATGGTAAAAAGAGCTGAAGGGGCATTAGACGAATTAGAAAGTTATAAAAGTGAACGCTTAATTTCTAGTCCAATAAATGCTGAAGTATTAAATTTTTTACCTGAAGAAGGTGAATTAATTGGTGCAGGATATCCTGTAGTACATTTAGTTGATCTTACAAACTCTTATGCAATTGTAAATGTAAAAGAAACAAGTTTGTATAATTTTAAAAAAGATTCAGAATTTACTGCAACGATCCCTGCATTACAAAATAAGGCTGTAACATTTAAAATATATTCTGTAGCTGCTTTAGGAGATTATGCCACTTGGAATGCAACAAAATCTACCGGAGATTTTGACATTAGAACATTTGAAATAAAAGCTTCACCTGTAAATACAGAAATTGAATTGCGCCCTGGTATGAGTATTTTAATTGATTCATCTCAATTTAAAAACTAAAATGGAGTCGTTTTTATATATAATTAAACGAGAATTTAGAATGCTTTTCTATAATAAAGCTATATTTATTTTTTCGGTTATATTACCTATTATTTCTATACTTTTTTTTAACACACTATTAAGTAAAGGAGTGCCCAGAGATTTACCAATTGCGGTAGTAGACCTAGATAACTCTGCATTATCAAGAAACTTAATAAGTCAATTAGATGCAACGCCTGAATTAAAAGTAAATTTTAAACCTGTTAGTCAATTAGAAGGTGAAAATTTAATTAAGGAAGGGAAAGTTTACGGATTAGTTACCATACCTAAAAACTTTGGAAGCGATCTTAAGCGAGGAAAACAAACAAAAGTTATCAATCAGTATAATAGCAATATATTGTTAGCTTCTGGTTTAGAAAATAAAGCTTTTAGAAAAGTTGTTGGTACACTTTCAGCAGGTGCAAATATTCAAAAACAAATAGCTAAAGGAACAAATATAAACCAGGCAAAAGCTAATTACCAACCTATAACTTCTGGTAATCATATTCTGTCAAATCCATACACCAATTATTCCTACTATTTAAACTCTGGTTTTTTAACTTTATTTCTACAAATATTTGTGATTTTAACAACCATTTATTGTTTTGGAGCAGATTTAAAATACAGTAAAGGAGAAAAAATTTATACGATTGCAAAAGGAAACCTACTAGTAATTATTTTGGCAAAAACGTTACCATATACTTTATGGTTTTTATTTATAGGAATCGTAATGTTGTATAGCATGTTTGTATTTCAAGATTTCCCGCTCTTTGGAAATAAACTAATTATACTGTTATCGTTACTATTATTAATAATTTCAACACAAGCATATTCTTTATTTTTTATAGCTATAAGCAAAAGTTTTAGAGAAGCTTTAACCTTTGGGTCAGGATTTGCTGCCGTTAGTTTATCTTTTTCAGGAATCACATTTCCAATCTTTGGAATGCCTAAAATAATGCAATGGCTGAGTCAAATTTTTCCGTTTACACACTTTTTTGAATTATTTGTTGATCAAACACAACGTGGAATTCCAATATATTATTCTGTAAAATCAATAAGCCTATTAATTGTACTAACCATAGTTCTGTTAGCTATTAGCTACAAAAAATTAACCGTTTTATTTAAGCAAGGTTCATTTATTCAACGCACATAAATATGAAATCATTTTATAAAAAATATCATCGTGCTCAAATTTCATTTTGGAATACTGTTACTTCTGAATGGAATGCTGTAAAATTAGATAAAGCTGTAATAAGTACATTTATATCTGTAGCCTTTCTTATTTTAATAGTTTATACAGCTATTTATTCTAAAGAAATAGTAACTGAAGTTCCTGTAGCAATAGTAAACCAAGATGCTTCAAAAACAAGCAGAGATTATATTTCAATGCTTAATTCTTCGGAAGGAATAATTACCAAAACAAATTATGCAGATTTAGAAGAAGCTAAACAAGATTACTATTCAAAAAAGGTAATGGGAATTGTGATTATTCCTAAAGGTTTTGGAAAAGATATCAGAAGATCTCGACAAACAACAGTTACAACTTATGCAGATGCTTCAAATATGATTTTTTATAAAAGAGTTCTACAAGATGTTTCTGTTACAACCGGGTATTTTAATGCAGGTATTGTCATCAAAAAAAATATGGCACAAGGAGAAACAATTACTCAAGCACAAGCAAATTATGCTCCTATACAACCCATTTCAACAAGTTTATTCAATACATCTTCAGGTTACGCAACCTATATAACGCCAATTTTAACAGCTTTAATAGTTCAATTAGTATTGTTAATGGGAATAGGACTTATTAATGGAACGCAACAAGAAGACAAAAAAGTTTTGAAAAATTACCCTAGAATACTTCATAAAAGAGGAACAATTCCAGTATTATTGGGTAAATCATTTGTATATACCTTAATGTTTTCAATAATATTACCAATACAAGTTGGTATTGTTTACAGTGTTTTTTCAATACCCGTAAGATCATCCATATGGATAATCCTACTATTTTCTTTACCTTATTTACTATCGGTGGTATTCTTTGGAATTGCTATAAGCTCTCTATTTAAACGCAGAGAAGATTCAATCGTATTTTTAGTCCTTACATCAATTCCCTCATTAAT
This sequence comes from Lutibacter agarilyticus, assembly GCF_900188235.1. GTDB lineage: Bacteria > Bacteroidota > Bacteroidia > Flavobacteriales > Flavobacteriaceae > Lutibacter > Lutibacter agarilyticus. Next base: position 440,492 of record NZ_FZNT01000004.1, read on the forward strand.
GTTAAGCGGTTTATCTTTTCCTATGGAAGCATTTTCGAAATTTTATCGAAATTTAGCAGAAACAATACCTTCAACACCTGGTATTAACGGATTTGTAAAGTTAACACAAATGGAAGCTACATTTAATGAGGTACTTCAAGAATGGAACCATCTGTGGGTTTTAACAGTTGTCTATTTCATACTTGCTGCAATTACACTAAAAATTCAAACAATAAAAGAGAAAGAAAACTTAACAAAAAAAAACTCACAATAGTCTGAGGTTTTTTTATTGTATTAGATTCTTCATTTTAAACTCTGTAAGTATCAGCCTTCCAATTTTGAATTGCTTGTTTAATTTCCTTCTCGCTTAGTCCTTCTTTTTCAGCTTTATGAGCTAAATCTACAAACTCTTCATCTGAAGCAAATCGCAAACCTATAATTTGTCTAGTAGATAGAAAATTACTCATAGCCTTACCTGTCAAAATAAAATACCTTAATTTTTCTTCCGCTCGAATAGCTCTATCTTGTGCTTTTAAAGAAAAACTTCTCAAATAGAATGCTAAAAGCAACAAAATAAAAGAGTTCAAAACAAGCAAAGATGAAGTATAAAACGTATCATTACTTGACTTTGCTAAAGCCATAATAGAGCCTATAACCAATGCCATAATGGCTAAAAATGTAAAGCCATGAAAACCTATTACAATTTTACTGTGATTTTGAAAATTTTGACGTTTCATAATATCTTATCTTTTTGTTATATATAAAGTTAGTAAAATAATCTTAAACGTGATTTATACCTTTTCATTTTAATCTATATTATTCAATAAAATAGAGTATAAATTCATTAGGTAGTCTTTAATTACTATAAATTAGTCTTAAGTTTTATTAATTATTAGGGCGTTCCCTACGGGTCGTGCTTTCCGCTGTATCTTTTTTACAATTCCACTGCGTTATATTGTAAAAAAGGATGCCGCTTCAAACACTAACGCAGGTTTATATCAATAAACAATTGATAATTTATATATTAGTAGTTAATATCTAGAACAAGTGAATACAATAAAAAAATCGAGAATAACAAGCTAAATAGTAGATTTTAAATGTAATACCTTATATATAATCCACTTACTACTACTTTTAGAACTTTCAATAATTGTATTTTTTAGTTACTCCACAATGGTATTCCTACAAAAAAGATTACAAATTTAAGCGGCTCGTTTTATCTTGTTTTTTAATAATCTTCTTTCTGTTTCTAAAGGAGTTAAATAACCAAGTGTTTGATGTATTCTTTTAGTATTGTACCAAAGAATGTAGCCACTAATTTCTTGATGTGCTTGAATAAAATTATTAAAGTATGTCCTATAAACTAATTCACATTTAATCGTTTTAAAAAAGCTTTCAGCGACTGCATTATCCCAACAATTCCCTTTTCTACTCATACTTTGGGTTATTTTTTTATTAGTATTAAATATAGATGTCATTTTATCCGCAGCGTATTGGATCCCTCGGTCTGAATGGAAAATAAAATCATCTGCGATATTTCTGTTTTTTCTAGCTTTTACCCAAGCCTTATAAACAGTGTTTTTTACTGTCATATCATTACTTAAAGACCATCCTATAATTTTTCTATCCGCTAAATTTATCATTGTTGTTAAGTAAATCCATCTATTTTTACATCTTATGTAGGTAATATCGGAGACCCAGACCTTTCCTAATTCCTCAACCTTAAAATTCCTATCTAAAACATTTGGACTAATATTATATTTATGATTAGAGTCAGTAGTAACTACATATTTTCTTTTAGACTGGCTCCTTATTCCCATTTGTTGCATAAGTCTTGAAATATATGATGGATGATAATTATAGCCCGCTTTAGCTAAGATTTTAGTAATTTTATAACTTCCATATACTTTACGATTTTCTATCCATATCTGATTAATTTTAGCTTTAAGTATTTTTGTTTTAGAGATCTTTATTTTGTTACTATTTCTTTGCCATTGATAATATGAATTTCTACTGATTCTTAAAATTTCACACATCTTCTCAACAGGGTAATTGGTTCTATATTTATTTATAAACCTGTACTTTTCCTGTCGTTCTTGGAGAAGATACTCACCGCCTTTTTTAAGATATCTCTCTCCATCTCAGCATCTCTAAGACGCCTTTTCAATTCTCGAATCTCTTTTTCTTCTGGTGTTAAGCTTGGAGTTCCTGAGCCAGTAAAAGATTCTTTGTTTGATAAATAGGATCTTTTCCAACCACGTATACTTACTGGATGGACACCATATTCTTTTCCCAAATCTTCTGCAATATGACCTGAAAGCATCAATTCTACTAACATAACTTTAAATTCCTTGTCGTACCTTTTTGTTTTACTCATAATTCAAATATATTAATTTATGAGCTGTTTTAACTGTAACTATAAATGTAGGTATTCCACAACTTAATGACTTAATCAACTATTATCTCTTACTTTAAAGCCCAATAAAAGCAATAAACCTTAAGTTTTTGACAAAAAAAAACCTTCAACGTTTAAGTTGAAGGTTTTTCAAAAGAAAGGCGGTGACATACTCTCCCACCATAGTGGCAGTACCATCTGCGCTGATAG